>NZ_JAQTHX010000001.1:0-1200000 GCF_029433335.1 Bifidobacterium sp. ESL0745 | reverse complement strand
TTCGTGACCTACCTGGTCCCGTTGGTGCTCACGGTCATCGGCGCGTGCGTTCCTGTTGTGTTGCTCTTCCGCAACTTCAGTGTTGCCGGCCTTGTGTGGGCGATTGTCGCGATTCTCGTTGCGTTGGTGTGCATCAAAGCGGCAACGGGCTTGGTCAAAAGCGTGAACGCTGGCAATTTCGTCAAGGCGCTGCCGATGTGCAGCATGACAGTTTTGTTATTCTCGATAGTCTTCATTGTTGTGGAAATTGCCCTGACCCTGTGAGCGTTCACTGGTCCGGTTTCGTGGTTTTTATTTGAGCGCGAGGTATTGTGAACGCTCACAGCTTTATTGCACCATAGTCGCATTCATCAACTAAAATTGAACTATGTCTTATAGATTAGTATTGCTCCGGCACGGCCAGAGCGCATGGAATAAAACAAACCAGTTCACCGGCTGGGTCGATGTTCCGCTCACCGAGCAGGGCGTCGAAGAAGCCAAGCATGGCGGTCAGCTCCTCAAGGAGAAGAATGTCCTTCCCGACATCGTCTTCACTTCGCTGCTGCGTCGCGCCATCAACACCGCCAACTACGCGCTGGATGAGGCCGATCGCCTCTGGATTCCGGTCAAGCGTAGCTGGAGGCTCAACGAGCGTCATTATGGCGCCCTCCAAGGCAAGAACAAGTCCGAAATCCGTGAGAAGTACGGCGACGAGAAGTTCATGATTTGGCGTCGTTCCTACGGTACCCCGCCGCCGGAAATCGATCCCGACGACAAGTTCTCGCAGAACCACGATCCGCGTTACGCCGGCGATCCGGTGCCCGAGACCGAGGCTCTGGCCAACGTCGTCGCGCGCGTCACCCCCTATTGGGAATCCGACATTGTTCCTGAGCTCAAGAGCGGCAAGACCGTCCTGATCGCCGCGCATGGCAACTCCCTGCGAGCCATCGTCAAGATGCTTGACGGGCTGAGCGACGAAGAGATCTCCAAGGTCAATATTCCGACGGCCATACCGCTGGTTTACGAGCTTGACGAGAACATGAAGCCGATCAAGCCTCGTGGCGAGTACCTCGACCCCGAAGCTGCCGCTGCCGGCGCTGCCGCCGTGGCTGCACAGGGCCAAGCCAAGAAGTAAGCCACTGATTTTTTAAAAAGGGCGGTTCATGCGATATTAAGTCGCATGAACCGCCCTTTTATGTTGTCAGAAGCGGCTGAAGGAAACTTCCAATGTCGGCTGTTACTGCCTCTAAACGGCCATCCCTGTCTCTTTCCGTTTGTTTTTGCTGTTAAAACGCGCCGCGGTAAAACACGTCATGGGGCACGATTGACCAGTTAGAGGTACAGGCAGACGCCTGTCGCCGGAACTATGCGTAGGAAATTCCCATTAGACGAAAATCAATCTTCGTCGAGATTGCGGGGTTCCTTGCTCGGATCGAAGCCGGAGACGATATAGACTACCTGACGGGCTGTGGAGACGGCGTGATCGCCAAGCCGCTCCATGAAGCGCGCGGTCAGCACCACGTCGATGAGCTGTTGTTTGGTGCCTTTCCACGAGTCGTCAAGCACCAGCTCGAAGGATTCCTGATGCAACTCGTCGAGCTTGTTGTCATCAGCGATGACCTGCTGGGCAAGTGTCGTGTCGCGGTCGGCAAGCATTTCCGGCAGCCTGTCGGCGGTGATGTCAAGCAGTTGCCGCATCTTACCGAAGATCTGCCGCGTTTTCTCGTCATTCGGCAGCGCAGAGCCTGGGCGTGCCCGATAGGCCGTCTGTGCGATATGTTGTGCAAGATCGCCCATTCGCTCGATGGTGGAAGCAAGTCGCAGCGTGGCCACGACCACGCGCAGGTCCGTGGCGACCGGGTTCTGCTGGGCCAGCAGCTTCACGCATTGGTCAAGGATCTGCTTTTCCAATGCGTCGATGTCGGCATCGCCGTCAATCACCGATTTCGCGGTGGCCATATCCTCGTTCATCAGCGCTTTCCCTGCCCCGTGGATAGCCGCACAGACCCCGTTGGCCATACGCTCGAGATCGTCGGCCACCGCCTTCAGCTCTTCGTTGTAGATAACGCGCATATGAACCTCTTTCGTAGTTGTTGGATGTGCAGGTTATGCGTTGTGTTCTGGTTTTGTTGGTAAATGACGTCGGGAAAAGCTTGACGGATAGATGCGATGGCAGCCGGTTGGAATCAGTTGGCGCCGAGACGGCGATAATCCCAGCGGTCGAAATGTTCCCAGATCAGCATCAACGCGCCGATGATGACTCCCGCGGAGCACAGGATTATGGCTTCGAGCACGTGGAATCCACAGGCGAACAATATAACGCTGACAAGAAGGGCGATGAGCCACCAACTGGTGACGATCAGGAAGGTTTTGCGCAGATCAACCTGGACAGGCTTGGGCGCAGGCTTACAGACATCAGGGTTGATGATCGGGGTAAACTTCATATATTTTATTTTAGTCTCTGGGGCTAACCTTGGGGCGGCTTTACGCTGATTCCGATTTCTGGACTGGTAGAAGAGCTATGAGAACATAGGGGAAGCGTAAAATTACAAGGAGCTTTCAAGTGTATTCGATTCACCCGGTCGTCAAACGGTATGCCTGGGGGTCCTATACCCATTTGCAGAACATGTTCGCTTCGCAATTGCGTACTGATCCTGTATCGCTGCTAGGCGCGACCGCTGCCCGTCCGTACCCCGGCGATGGTCCTATCGCCGAGATGTGGTTCAGCGGCCATACCCAATGGCCTTCATCCATTGACGTGAATCCGCAAAGATTGCCAGTCCGGTCACCAAGACATGCCACGTCGTCGCAATCGCACAGTCCGCTTTCGGACGGTCTGCCAGAGCCCGAAACCGCGCAAAACTGTCAGCAAACCGTTGCCATGCCGCTGACCGACCTCATTCGTAACGACCCGGAAGGCATGCTTGGCGTACGTTGCTCGAATAAATTCGGTCCCGTTCTGCCTTACCTCTTAAAAGTCATTTCCGCAAGGATCCCGCTTTCTCTTCAGGTCCATCCCGTCGATTTTCAGGCGCGTGCCGGTTTCAACGCGGAGAATATCGACCATGTTCCGATTGATGCCCCTGAACGTTGTTTTAAGGATGGGGTTGCAAAGAACGAGATGGTTGTGGCATTGCAGCCATTTGAGGCTTCCGTGGGGTTTGCGACACCGGCGTTCATGCTTTCCAATCTCACACTGGTCGATCACCCGATCGCACAGCGTATGGTCGAAGTGCTTACCCCGCAATCGCATCACGGACTATATGGTCTGCATGGCATGCGCGGGGTGTTCGGTGCAGCGTCGTCGGAGGAAACCCGTGATTTTGCCGATGTGGACGCGATGATGCCAGTGGCTTCGGCGGTGTGGCAGCCATCCCAGAAACGGATTTTCCGCGCATTCCACACTGCCGTGAGTGCCAAAAGTGCCTCCGGCCTGCGTAAAGCCCTTGAAAACGCCGCGACGCAGATTCGTGATGAACGCTCGCTTCTTGCCTTCCGGTTTGCGTTGGCGGCCGAACAGGCGTTTCCCGGCGACCCCAGCGTCCTTGCGTTGCTGATGATGAATCCGGTTTCGCTGCAGCAAGGGGAGTCGGTTTTCATTCCTGCCGGCACGCCCCACGCCTATATCCATGGCACCGGGGTCGAGATCATGAACAATTCCGACAACGTGCTGCGTGCCGGGATGACGGTCAAGCACAAGGATATTCCCGACTTCCTGCGCAGCCTTGACTGCACTTCATCCTCGCCTATCGACCCGAGTGTCAATTGGATGGGGGACTTGGGCACGATGCTGGGCAATAGGCTTGTCTATCGGCCGAAGATTGACGAATTCATGCTCAGTTATGGCCGGGTCGGCACGGCTCAGCGCCCGTGGCCAATCGTCGAACGCCTGTCGCTTCGTTACGGCAGGTTGATGACCAAGGTCGCCTTCACCGCCCGGCATTTCGGTCCGAGAATCGTGGTGTGCATCGAGGGCACGGTCAGAGTCACCAGTTCACGGGAATCAAGGGTTCTACAGCAGGGTGAGGCGGTTTTTGTTCCTGCTTCCGACGGATCGGTTCACATGGATTCCTACAGTGAGATCGGTACGTTTATCATGGCTTCCTCGCAGATATGAGTCTTGTTTTTCTCAAGCGTTTTATCGGTTTCGTAAGTGGTTTGAGGAGTATTGCCTCAGTTCTCAAAATAGGAAGTTTTCAGCCTCTATGTTTTTGTCTTTTATGTGAAGAAAATGTGACACGCCGATAAATCGAGTACATATTGCCGTTTTGAGACGACAGTGGTCAGAACGGCTGTAAAAAAATCATGGAATGAAGTATTCTGGTAGCAGAATTCATGGGGTGGCAGATGCACGTTGCGCTGCGCTATTGATACGGTGTTGTACCGATAACGTTCGTCGGGCATCTGGCATCACTGAAAATTGTCCGCAAGGAGTTGGTTTATGGTTCACGGTGCGCACAGGGCACAAAGAGGAACGAGACGTGCTGTCAGCGTTTCGTCGCTTTTTTCTCCTTCCGAGGGAACGCATTCGCTCAAGGCAGTGCGACAGGCCCAGGCAGTGGACACCAATGGGGCCATGGTCGGCCTGAGCCCTGAAGTCATGGACAAGCTCAACGAGATTGTGCCTGAAACCCGTCGTTCCATTCGTCTGGCAAGGGAAAGTGAGAATCACCACCACGCGGCGGTGGTCTCGGCTTCTCTGGCCGCTTTGGTGGGCGCCACCGCCACGGCAGCAATGGCCGGAAACCCCAGTCGTCCCAGTTTTACCGCTTCTGCCGAAACCACTACGACCTCTACACTGAGGCCAGTCAGTGCGGCGTCCCGTTCAGAAGACCGTACCCCGCTTCCCCAGAACAGTGACGATGGCACGTGGAGTCTTGGAGCGTCCAATACTTCGTTGGATATCTCTGCAATGTCGAAGTCGACTGCCGGCAATCCACAGATCGCAAGTCTTATGGATCAGGATTACTCGTCGCTTCCCTCTGGTTTCAATCCGAATCACGCCACAGGGGATGCGGGCAATAATTATGATTTCAGCCAGTGCACCTGGTGGGTGTATGTGCGCCGGCATCAGCTTGGCCTTCCTGCTGGTTCGCAGATGGGCAACGGTGCTCAGTGGGCGGCTTCTGCGCGTTCCATGGGCTATTGGGTTGACCGCACGGCGCGCCATACCGGCGATATCATGGTTTTCGCTCCTGGCCAGGACGGTTCCAACCCGACTTGTGGCCATGTCGCCATCATTGAAAAGGTCAATCCTGACGGTTCCGTTGTCACCTCCGAGTGCGGGGTGACTTTGCAGGGGAAGACATTCTCCAGGACGTTCACGGCCGATCAGGTTTCGCAGCATCAGATCATTCATTACTGAGGTTATTTCTCAGATTACGATGTCAGCGCAAATATGTCGCTGGATTTCAGGTGGGCCTTGCCCGCCGTTGTGTGGTGAATGTTCCTTGTAAAAGATGCCGTATTTGCCTTTGTTTCAAGCTTCTATCAACCGGCTGAATATGAGTGCGAACAAGCGTTATTCCATCAAAGATTGCGGTTTTGTCGCCTCGTAGATGTTACAGCTATCTGATAACATGAAGGCATGTTAAAAGCTTCGAAGATTTGTGCGTCTCTAGCAGCTCTCGCTCTTAGTGCCTCAGCGTTCTGCGCATTGTCTCCCTCCGCGTTCGCCGCCAATGAAGACAACGAGCCGGTTACTTCCTCCCGTTCGTTCCGCAAGGTGAACGTCGTACGTAAGGATTTGCTCAAAGAGTCGACCTCCACCGATGTTGATGCCAAGTCGGATTGGGGTGGTATCGAATCGCTGGATGTGCCGCAAACGCAGTCACAGGCCGAAAAGGACGCAGTGGTCGCCCAACAGCGTGCCGCCGAAGCCGCCGCTACGGCGGCTGCCAATGCAGCCGCGGCGTCGAGGTCTCAGGCTCGCGCTCCGCTGGCTCAAGCCCCGGCGACGAATTCCAATAACCAGTCTTCAAGTCAGCCACAGGCAGTTTCCGTAACGCCTCCGAATGGCGAATCCGCCTCAGCTCTGGTCAGCTTTGCAATGCAGTTCGATGGAAAAGTCCCTTACCTGCGTGGTGGCAATACGCCGGCGGGATGGGATTGCTCCGGCTTCGTGCAGTATGTATTCGGTCAAATGGGAATCGCGTTGCCTCGTACTTCTGGCGATCAGGCCACGGCAGGTCGCGCCGTTCCGGATTTGTCACAGGCGATGCCGGGCGACATCCTCGCCAGCTCCGGTCACGCTGCGATTTATATCGGCAACGGTCAAGTGATCAACGCTCTCAATCCTGGGAAGCTCACCTCATGCTCACGTGTTGTCGATGTGTTCAAGAGTGGCTATGCCATTCGCCGAGTTCTCTGACCGGCATGTTTTTAGAATAGGTAAGTTTGACAAGTATGGTTTATTTGTCGAATTTTCTGGTAGGAATGCGCCTCATTTGAGGCGCATTTTCGATATTCGGCGAAGAATGATGGTGTTTTAACCCAAGACTGGTATTCTTTTAACAGAACCGCTTTAACGGTGTCACGTATGTCAAGGAGGTAGTCATGGTAAACGATAAGGCTATTCTGGTAGGTGTCGATGGATCGCAAGCCAGCTACAAGGCAACTTGGTGGGCGGCGAATTACGCCAAGCACGCGGGATTGATGCTGCAGATTGTCTGTGCCTATTCGCTGCCGAGCTATGCGGCAGTTTCGTTCGATTCCACCTATACTTCAATGGGTGACGACAACGCGGCCCACATTGACGCGCAGGAGATTCTTTCCAAGGCCAAGGCCATTGCCGATGAGCAGGGCGTCGAAGCGCAGACATTGATTGTCACCGGCGATCCTTCGTCCGTTTTCGTCGAGCTTTCGCGTAATTACAATCTGATCGTCATCGGCAACCGCGGCAAGGGCGGATTGGCCGAACGTCTGTTGGGAACCACCAGCTCCTCGCTGCCTGCCTATGCCTATTGCCCGATCATCGTGGTGCCGTACACCGACGATGACGGCAAGACCATGCATCTGAACAACACCATCAAGCGTGTGGCTGTCGGCATCGATGCCAGCCAGTGGGGCTTGAAGGCGTTGCAGATCGCCGCCGATCTTTCGGCCGACCGCGGTGCCGAGCTTGACGTCATTGACGCGGTGCCCGGCTTGCAAGGCGTCAGCGACGAGGACGGTGTCTATGATTCCTATATGGAAGACCTTGAATCAATGCTTGCCCCGATCCGTAAGGCGCATCCTGATTTGAAGATCACCAAGACCATCGTTCCTGAATCCGCGGTAAGCGCCTTGACCAAGGCGAGTTATGACCATGACATCGTCGTGGTCGGTTCGCGTGGTAAGGGCGGGTTCACCGGTCTGCTGGTCGGTTCCACTAGCCAGGGCCTTATCCAGCATGCTGCGGGACCGGTCTACGTGGTGCCGCGCAAATATGTCGAAGCCGAAAAATCCCGTTCCGATGGTGCCATCGAAGGCATCGAAGGCGTACAGCAGGTATCGGTCAAAACCGCCGACAGCTCGGCCGCCGAGGCAATCGAATCCTCCATCGATCCGCAGCACAAGGACTGATTGCCCGAATACGTATAAAAGGGCGGTGCCGATCTCCTTATGGATGATCGACACCGCCCTTTTACTATTGATAAAGCGATGGCCTACTTGGTGAGCACCTTGACATCCATCGTCACCGGGGTGGCGACCTCATAGGTGTGCATCACCGTGCAGGACTTCTCGATGTGCTTTTCCACGCGGTCCTTCAGCTTTTCGACGTCCTCGCCATGAATGCCGGCGCTCTGCGCGTCAATGACCACCTGTTCGCGGAAGGAGGTGTAGCCATCGGCCTCACGGTCGTAATCGCCGTCGACGGTGATTTTCGCACCTTTGCCTTCGCCCAGCGAATTCTCGATGGTCATCTGGCTGGAAAGTGCGCCGCAACCCGCCAACGCCACCTTCATCAGGTCGCCGGGGTTGAACAGACCCTTGCCGTGCCCGAACTTGATGTGAGCGCCGTCGTCGCTGAACGCGTCCCAGGAACCGTCCTTGTTACGCTCCACCCACAGTTTCTTTGCCATAATTATCTCCTCGCGGTTGTGCCTTGTTTGTTTCAAGGCGTGTCCCTACCAATGTATAGCTAAGTCCGGTCGAGCGTGCAAAACATCAAATAAGGAGCGTCGCTTTCCCGGTTTCGAGGAATAAACTCCTAAATTGCTGTTTTTCAACCCTCTTGGTGCGCCAAGAGCCCCATTTTATCGAAGAATTGACCCCATTTTCATCTTTTTAGGGGTTCTTGGTGCGCCAAGAGCCTCATTTTTGCAAGAATTGCTGGCATTTTTATCGATTTAGGGTTGCTTGGTGCGCCAAGAGCCCCATTTTTATGAGAATTGTTGTAATTCTTAGTGATTTTATATAACTTGGTGCGCCAAGATGAAGAAATATAGGACTTTGATGAGAGCGTGAATAGGGCGAATTATTCGTTAGTGGCCGTTTTCTGGCATAATGTGGCCTGGCGTTGGGAATAGGATGCCATTGATGGCTTCCCGGCATTTTTGATGGAGACAGATCACTTTGTTGCAAGCGTAAGGCCGCCCCAGGTTGCTAGAATGAATAACTATGCTGAACCAAGAACAACTTGAAGAAATTCGTCATAAGATTCCCGCGCGTCCAAAGACCGATATTCCCATGCCTTATGAGGATCTGGTACGTGATATCCTGACGCAAGGAACGCTCAAGACCGATCGTACCGGCACGGGCACGATTTCCCTGTTCGGCAGGCAAATGCGTTTCGATCTTTCCAAAAGTTTTCCCTTGCTGACCACCAAGACGGTTTATTTCAAGGGCATCGCCTACGAACTGCTGTGGTTCCTCAAGGGGTCGAGCAATGTGCGCTGGCTGCAGGGGCACAACGTGCACATTTGGGACGAGTGGGCCGACGAGAACGGCGATTTGGGCCCGGTCTACGGCGTGCAGTGGCGCAGCTGGCCGGCACCGACCAAGGATGACCCGAACCGCACCATCGACCAGATCTCCAACGTGTTGAATCTCATCAAGACCCATCCCGATTCCCGTCGTATGATCGTCACTGCATGGAACCCGGCCGAAGTCGAGCAGATGGCGCTGCCGCCCTGCCACGCGCTTTTCCAGTTCTATGTGGCCGATGGCAAGCTTTCCTGCCAGCTTTATCAGCGCTCCTGCGACATGTTCCTCGGGGTGCCCTTCAACATAGCGTCCTATTCGCTTTTGACCTTGATGATGGCTCAGCAGACCGGCCTTGAGCCGGGGGAGTTCGTCTGGACCGGTGGCGATTGCCATGTTTACGACAACCACATCGACCAGGTTTTGACCCAGCTTTCACGCGACCCGTATCCGTACCCGCAAATTGAGATCCGCAAGGCCGATTCGATTTTCGACTACCAGTACGAGGACTTCAAAATCGTCAATTATCAGCATCATCCGGCCATCAAGGCACCGGTTGCGGTCTGAAATGGTATTGCGGACTTGTGCCAACAGGGTCTGTGCTGGTTGCGGTCCGGAATGGCTTCCTGGCTTGAGATGCGGTTTCAACCGGCGCGAAATCGCGTCTCAACCGTTGGTTAGACTGGATACATTGCCTGATTCAAGGAGTATATGAAATGGAGCATGACAGTAGCCGTACCGGCTATCACGAACCCGAGCCCGGACTTGCCGGGCAAAAAACCACTGAGGACTGGGGGGACGATGTCGTCAAGACGTTCTCGGTGAATCTCATCTGGGCGTGTGCAGAGGATATGCAGGGGCGTCCCGATGCGCTGGGGTTCAATGGCGGGATACCGTGGCATCTCGCCGAAGATATGAAGCATTTCAAGGAATTGACCGTTTCCCATCCGGTCATCATGGGTCGCAAGACTTGGGATTCGCTTGATCCGAAATACCGTCCGTTGCCCAACCGTGACAATATCGTCGTTTCGCACGATCCGAACTGGCATGCAGCAGGTGCGACCACCGCCAACGACATTGAAGCGGCGCTTGATTTCGCGCGTCAGGAGGCCATTCCCGACGATGGGCTGGATCGCAGCGAAATCTGGGTGATCGGGGGAGCGCAGCTGTTCCGCGCTATTATGCCGTTCGCCAACAAGGCCTACGTCACCTATATTCGTGGCCGTTTCGACGCTGATACCTATGCGCCTGATATGGGCGAGTTGGTGCGCGACAGGGCCTGGAGCGTCGAGAGCGAAGGGCAATGGGCATCGCCGCGCAAACCCGAAGGTGCCGTCGAAGCCTATCGTTTCGTCACGTATAAGAAGAATTCCTGATTCGTTATTCGCGTTGAATAATTGACGCAGATATGGCCACCGTTGTGGCTGTGTCTGCGTTCTTTGTATTTGTGCCGGAATTGGCAATTGTCTCTGAGAATCACGTGTAAACGACTATGCTACGACGATTGTTCCTGTACCTTTCACATTTGCATTGATACTGATATGTCCGATTCCGATAGGTTACGGCAAACGGCTACGTTATGATGATAGTGCCTGTTTCTTTTGCCTTTGACCGGCAATATTGACCGATAATATCGATATCGGGTCTGACGATAGATCCACATACGAATGGTCCTTACGATGTTGCATCTACGTTTGTAGATATTCGTAGACAACAAATGATGTGTGGTCTGTCGGATTGAGCCCGTTACAGCCTGTTCGTTATGATGGCTGTATCGAACATCATCCGTTTTTGCAGAGGAAAGTTGCTTTAGTTATGTCCAATCATCCTTACACCGTCATGACCGTCTGCACCGGCAATATCTGCCGTTCCCCGATGGCCGAGATCATTCTGCGCGCCAATTTCGAGGAACGCGGGCTGGGGGACAAGGTGCGGGTGATGTCCAGTGGCGTCAGCGACGAGGAATACAGCCATCCGATCGACCCACGTGCCGTGCGTGTGTTGCGCCAACGCGGCTATGAGATTCCCAAACATCATTTCGCGCACCGCATCACATCCGAGGAGATCGAGCAGAGCGACCTGTTCCTGCCGATGACATGGTCGCACGAAAGGGGACTCCTGCGTCTTCTGCCGGCCGACAAGAAGCCGGAAGTGCACCTTTACCGCAGCTTCGATCCGAATCTGCCCAAGCCCGCGCCCGGCCACGAAAGCGATATCGACCTGGTCGACCCTTGGTACGGCGGTCCACGCGATTTCGACATTGCCATCGACCAGATTGACGGCGTCGCCCCCTACATCGTCGATTGGGTGGCCAAGCAGCTCTGAGTTCCGAGCCTTCGATACTAGCGTTAAGATCCTGGCATGAAGCGATTCGTGTCGGGATCTTAACGCTTCCGCTTCTATAACCTGAATCTGCTGGGTAAATGCTGGGTTTGGCCGGTATCCCCGTAATCCGCTTATCGGTGAAGAAATGGAAAAGCCTCGAAACCGTTGCGATTACTTGGTTTCGAGACCTGAGTGGTGGCTCCGAGCGGCATCGATCCGCTGACCTAACGATTTTCAGTCGTTCGCTCTACCAACTGAGCTACAGAGCCATGAATAAATCAAAAACCCGGCGAACCGGGCTTAAGACCATTCGAGCGACTCCGGCCAGACTTGAACTGGTGACCTCCGCCGTGACAGGGCGGCGCTCTAACCAACTGAGCTACGGAGCCGTGGCTTGCTTTCATCAAGCAGCCGAGTGTTAATATTACTCAGAATTCGGCGAGACGCAACTCTGGAACGGTTTCAGCGTGTCGCACTTGCTCAAAGTCGTAATGATAATAGGTATAGCCGGTGTCCTGATTGTCCTCGTCCGGGTCATCCCCGTCGTCATCGAACGGATTTGAATTGCAATCGGAGCCAACGCAACCATGGTAATCGTAGCCCGTGTTGTTCAACGCAGAATGGAAGATCGAAACGAGGGCGATGACCACGACGATCTCCAGCAATGTCATCACAGCGCCAATGGCGATTCCGGCGATGGCCATCCCTTTGCTTTTCTCTCTACTGCGATTGATCTGTACAAGCGCGACTGCGGAGATTACCAGGCCGATCAGCGGCATCAGGAATGAGAGTATAAATCCGACGATGCAAAGCGTGTTCCATTTCTGGTTGGGAGCCGGAACATAGTAATAGCCCTGAGGGCCCGTCGGAGGAATGGGACCGTATGCCTGATAATCGGATGCCGGCCCGTTTCCGTATCCGTATCCGTATTGGTACGGAGGCTGGCCTGCTTGCGGGCTCTGGCAGCCGTTGCTCCGTGGGTTTCCGGATTGTTGCCAAACGGTGTTCTGGGTGTAGGAAGGGTTCTGGTTTGCCTGCGTATATTGCGGTGTCTGGTAGGGGAAAGCCGTATTACTGGTCTCTTGTGGATTAGACGGCGTTTGTTGGCTCTGCTGATTGCGCTGGTCTTGCTGAGCGTTTGCATTGAAATCGTTGTCGTGCATAGCGCACAGTCTACGCGGGGAAGCTGAATTTACGGGTTCGCCATCGGCTAGACTTGAAATCCATGCAGGAAGACAAGAAAAAAATCCATCATGTGCTCTCGTATGTCCGGCGGACGGGACGTCTTGACGATCGGCTCAAGCGGGCATGGCAGCAATATTCGCCGGATTTCCTGCTTGATGTCAATGCGGGCGGGGGCTCGCTTGATATCAAGCCCGGATTTGTGTTCGATCACGATTTTGTGGCTGAGACCTGGGATAACGACCATCCTTTGGTCATCGAAATCGGCACCGGGCAGGGCGAGAACGTCGTTGCCGCAGCCCAGGAACATCCCGAAACCAATTTCCTTGCCGTAGAGGTCTACGATCCCGGCGTGGCGCATACGATGCTGCGCGCGGGCAAGCTTGGTCTTGCCAACCTGCGTATTGCCCAGGTCAATGCGCCGGAACTGTTCAAGGTGTGTGAGCCGGGTGTGGTCGAAGAGGTGTGGACGTTCTTCCCTGATCCCTGGCCCAAAATGCGGCACCACAAACGGCGTATCGTCCAACCGGCGCTCGCCGATGACGTGCATAAGGCGCTGGGTATGGGGAAGGTGTGGCGGATTGCCACCGATATTGAGGATTATGCCCTGCATGTCCACGAGGTGATGGATGGGCGCGAGGATTTCGCCAATATCGGTACGTTCAGCGTTTCGTTGCCGACGCAGCATGTGGGCAAGGGGACTGCGGATAGGGCTTCGTCGCTGCCGCACGCCGACTTCAAGGAATCTCAGCGATATGAGGGCAGGGTGCTCACCAACTTTGAGAAGAAGGGACTCGCTGCAGGGCGCGTGATTCACGACTTCACCTATGAGGCTCGATGATTGTTTGATGAAAGGTTAACCGCCAACCGAACGTATCGTGATTGCTGAGCGAAGGTAATTGTCGATCGAACGTATCGGAATTGTCGCCTGCTGGAGCATCATCGGCTGAGTGAATGTGACTTTGCCGAACTGGCTGCGGGGATTTACTGGAGTAATTGCCCCATAATGTCACTGTCAGTTTGATTGTCGGTTGATGCCGTCAGATGGTCAATGGCTCGCTATTGTGCGGTCAACACGCCGGTACTTGCTTGAATCGAGTTCGTATTTTAAACTAAGTAGGTTGTTAGCCCCCCTCGTCTAACGGTTAGGACACCAGACTTTCAATCTGACAACAAGAGTTCGACTCTCTTGGGGGGTACTTTTTCTGGGGTTTCCGATAATGCTGTTTCTCCATTTATTTCTGATTGATATTTTTGTGTTTCGATTATTTTCTGTTGTTTGTGTAAAAGTAAATAGATAAGTAGCTGCGGAGCGCTATCTTTCTCGTGGAATAGCTCATCCCTACTGACTGTCTTAATCCACCACTGGGATTATGGCAGCTCCTGTCAAAAATATGCAGTTTTTCGAGTTTTTGATCGTGTTTTTCTTTTTTACTTGTAAATACGATATCGGATAATTCCTTTGTAGAAAGTGCGATAATGGTGTTGTGCTCGCCGTTCGGAGTAGAGAGGCAAAAACATGAGATGTTACATTAAATTTAATGGATTGATCATCGGCCCTTTTAACAGTGTTGAGATTGCCGAGATTAAGAAGCAACTTACAAGGGCGACTTCTGAAGGTACAGGGGTATTTATCAGTGGTAAAGAACTAGGTGGGGCGGGCTGTTCTATTACTGATTACTGGACGCCTGGATCACCTATTAGTTTCAGATATATGTAGTTTGGAAAGGGTCGGATTATGAAACTGAAGAAGACAGCAGCGGTTGCGGCCTCTCTGGTGATGCTTATAGGATTCGCTGCCTGTGGACAGTCGCCACAAAACAACGCAGGCGATAGCGCATCGTCCTCGCAGACGAAGCCGACACCGAAACCCGCAGATCTCACGGGCACTTGGAAGCAAACGAACTCGAGTTCCAAAGATGAACTGATGGAGGCCACAATTACTGCCGATTCCATCGAGATTAATTGGGTAAAGCCCGACCGGCAGAGCTTGTATTGGAAGGGCACGTTTACTGCACCGACCAAGGCCGGCACCTATTCGTGGACTAGCAACGGTGATACCGAGACCATGAAGACGTCAATCATGGCTTCGCAGGATGCGACGAAGAAGTTCACCTACGATGGCAAGCAGCTCACCTATGAACAGTCCGCTCTCGGTACCACGTCGACCATCCGCATGAGCAAGCAGTAAACCGCCGTTAACTACTAATCCTGCTTCTGAGTAAATGGCCAAGTGATTAGGAAAATGATCGAGGGAGGCAACATGACGATTGATTTAGATGAAGCTGAAGCCCGTCGGCTTCTTCTCGAGCTGAGAAAGAGGCCCTTGTCGACGAGTTCACTATGCCGGCCGGAAATGAACGGCACAAGGGGTTTGATGTCAAGGCGCAGGAAAACGACGATGACCAGTTCCGCATAGACCTGTATCGTGGCAGAATAGATATTGAAAGACATTCAATCAACGCTAGGGTATCAGGAGGAGATATCGTGCTCATGAGACTTTGCGTTAATCCCAGTCAGCCGCATACCAACCCTGATAGCAGAGTCATCAAGAGCACACATCTTCATATCTACCGCAGTGGGTTTGATGATCGTTTCGCCGAGCCAATTGATATCGAATCACCCAGTTTTATAGACGATACCATGTTACTGCTCAAGCGGTTTAATGTTGTCAAGACGCTTCTATGCAGGATGCAATGCTACTATGAGCGACCTGCTTGTCGACGAATATGCCGACTGGATTCATGAAAATTCAGCGTTGCGGAAAGTCAATGCGTGGCGTGAGATAACCGTGCCATTCCTTGACCACAGCGGCGGTCATTTCCAGTTCTATGCGCGTGTCAAGGATAGCGATCTGCTGTTTGACGATGATGGGTATACGCTCAACAGCATGGAGACGATGGGTTCCAGTCTGCGAGGTAAACGGGAAGAACGTTTGGGTGACATAGCCAGACAGTTCGGGGCAATGTATCACGATGGATCCATAGTTATGGTGGCGAGTCCCGAGCGTTCAGGCGATGCCATGAACCGTTATATACAGGCGCTCATCCATGTGGATTCGCTCATGGAAGTCATAACCAAGCGTACTGCTTCGTATTTTGTGGAAGATGTAGCGGAAACTCTTACCGAGCAAGGCATCTTTTATATGAAGGATATCAACATTCAGGGTAAGTCTCTTTATCTACACAACTTCAGCTTCCTGTTCCAAAAGAGCAGGGAGTTGCCCACCACTTTCGCCCAAGCACCGAACCGGCTAGATGAGACCGCCGTTGCCACAATCATGTTTGCGTGGAATGATGTGCATGATACGAAAGAACGCAAGAATGCGGTCTTGTGTGTGTTTGCTGATGATAGAAGCGGTAAAGCGAACCAAAAGGCGTTGACTGGGTTCGCGAGATATGGGGTCAAAGTGCTTGGCTTCACGGAGATACCGTCCAAAGCCCGGCGGATTCTTCCGGCGTGATTTGTGCCCACATAAGTCAACAGCAGCTATATTAAATGACGAAAAATATGCCCGTTAGGGTACAACGCGGCAAGGCTGATGAAAATGGATTTTAAAGATTCAATAAAATTGTTCCTCACACTATTCTAAAGCAGAGCTGCGGAATCGAGCGCATATCATGTCAACCTCGCCTCATACCAGACCGCCAACTGCCCCAGATAGTTATGCTTCATTTCAACAGAACAGGGGTGGCAATGGACGAGCAAAAGTGAATTATGGGCGAGCTTAACGTTTGAAAGCGAGTAGAGGAAGAGGAATCAAGTAGAAATTACGGCGAATTCATTGGTAGCGTCACAGTCATGAGCCTGACGGTCAGGTCGTGCGCGAACGTCGACCGTCCAAAGGCAGTTGGGGTACGCGAGCGCCAGCATGACCTTGGACGTATACAGCGATCTGTTCGATGAGGATCTGGACTCGGTACGCAGTACCATGAATGATATTTTGCTCAGGTATGTGGTCAAAATGCGGTCACATGACGTCTTCGAAGTTGCCTGAAAATCTGAAACACCAATGTTTCCAGCGGTTTTCAGGTCTGGTCTTTTCATAAACACAAGAGTTCGGCTCTCTTGGGAAGTACTTTTTCTAGGGTTTCAAACTTCAGTCTTAAGATTTGCTTTATTTTGATATTTCATGCTTCGGGCGGCGGTGGTACCAGTTTCGTGGGATAATGATGGCAATACGTATAGCAAGGGGACGGAAGTATGGACAATTGGTATATCCATTGTGGCGGTAAGGATCTTAACGGGTTCAGTTACGAACAGATAGTCGATATCCAGGAGCAACTTCGTCAAGCTACTGCTGCTGGAACTGGTGTATTTATTGCTGAACCGATTTGGCCAACTGATAATTATCCAAAAACTGTAGTGTATTGGACACCCGGAACACCAATTGTCTTTCTAAAGTATTGATAGCTGAACAAGACAAGATAAGATACTTTCGTAGCTGCGGCTGATAACATCCTTGGGGGTATAACGGCCGCAGTGCCGGCATCGGTCTTTGTGGCAGGGATGCCGGTGCGTGCAGGTTTTTGCGTTACGTAACCGTATGTTTTATGGGGCACGGATGTGATTGAACATTTGCTTTGGACCAGATGAAAATCTTGAGGCGTATCGAAGGTGCAATCTTTCGATACGTCTCATTTTTGTATTTTTTGGTTTGAATTTTCGTCGATTCACCAATTGTCTGCTAATACGACGGTCTCATCATGCAATGGTACAAAATGGGTCCATTCGGCTTGGGTTTCTTCCTTGATGTGAAATGAACCATAAAATCATCTAATTTTCTTCCTTTAATAATTTTTTTCTTGATTTTAATCGTTTTTTGTTCAGCTTGTCATCTATTGTTGAAGGTGTTGGTAATGATGGCTCGAATTGTGAAAAGGCCATTGTTCGTGTTTATGGTATAAGGAAAAGTGGTCGGAATGAAGAGAATTCTCGTTATTGGGGCGGGCTATGGCGGTATGCGCGCTGTCAAGAAACTGGCTGGTGCAGATCTCGACGCAGAGATTGTCCTGGTCAATAAGAATCCATACCACTATCAGACAACCCAGCTACACGAAGTGGCTGCGGGGACGAAGGAACCGTCAGATATTACCTTTGACATTACCCAGGCATTCGCGAATAAGAAAAACGTTCACGTAATCATCGACGAGGTGACCAAAGTCGATCAGGATGCCAAGCAGGTCGAGCTCAAGAACTCCGATCCGATTGGGTACGATTATCTGGTCAACTCCTTGGGTTTCGAATCCGAGACCTTCGGCATCCCCGGAGTCGAGGAAAATGGATGGCCGATCGTTGATATCAACACGGCCCTCGCCGCGCGCAAGCATCTTGAAGATACGCTCAAGCGCTACAAGACCAGCCATGACGAAAACGATTTGCATATCGTGGTCTGCGGCGCTGGCTTCACGTCCATCGAATACTTGGGCGAGCTCGTCCACCGTATGCCAAAAATGGCCAAGGAATACGGGTTCCCGGAGAATCTGGTCAAGGTCGAATGTGTTGAAGCGGGTCCGAAGATCCTGGGTATGTTCAATCAGGATCTGGCGGGTTGGGCCGTCAAATACCTTGAGAAGAAGGGCGTGATTTTCCACGTTTCAACGCCGATCACCGAAGTGATGCCGAATGCCGTTGTCAGCAATGGTACGCAATTCCCCGCGAATACGATTATTTGGACTACCGGTGTGCATGGCAGCCACGTCATCGCGGATTCCGGCTATGACCAGAAGCGTAACCGTGTGGTTGTCGCCGATGATTTGCGTGTCAATGGTCGGCCCGACCAATTCCTTATCGGTGATGTCTCCGGCGTCAACAACCCCGGCAATGGCCGTCTCTTCCCAACCACCGCGCAGATATCGATTGCCCAGGCCGATTGCGCCGCAAACAACATCGTTGCACTGTTGAAAGGTCAGCCTACCGAAAAATTCGTTTTCAAGGCTCTTGGAACCGTCTGCTCGTTAGGACCGACTGCAGGGGTTGCATCGATTGACTTCTTTGGACATTGGAATTTGAAGGGCTGGCTTGCGGCCATCGCCAAAAAGTTTGTTGCAGACCGTGCAGTCTTTGAGTTGACCAATATTCGTACTATGCTGGAAAGCGATTGATTCCGTGCTTTTTTGAGTGGGGAATAGTTGGGAAGAAAGGATAAAAATGACCATATTAGGGTTGTCGCGATTCCAGTTCGCGATGACGACGGTCTTCCATTTCTTCTTCGTCCCGTTGACTATCGGTCTATCGTTTACAGTGGCCGTAATGGAAACGTTATATGTAGCGAAGAGGAAATACATTTATAAACGCATGGCCCAGTTCTGGGGGAAGATTTTCCTTCTAAGCTTCGCCGTCGGTATTGTGACCGGCATCATCCAGGAATTCCAGTTCGGTATGAACTGGTCGAACTACTCGCGTTTCATGGGCGACATTTTCGGTGCGCCGTTGGCCATTGAGGCCCTTCTGGCGTTCTTCATGGAATCCACGTTCGTCGGTGTGTGGATGTTCACATGGAACCGGTTCAAGCCGGGTCTGCATGTGGTCTTCATCTGGCTGACCTGGTTGGGCTCCACCGTTTCCGCCATCTGGATTCTTGCGGCCAACAGCTTCATGCAGAATCCTGTCGGATACGGCATCAACAAGAAAACAGGACATGCTGAGATGACGAATTTCGCCGCGGTCATCGGCAATCCTCAGCTTTGGCGTGAGTTCCCGCACGTGGCCACCGGTGCATTGATGCTCGGCGGCATGGTCGTGGTCGGTATGAGCGCTTTCGGCTTCATGCACAAGAATGCCGATCGGGTATTCTTCACCCGCTCGATCCGCGTCGGCGCCATCATCGCGCTGATCGGCTCCATTCTCGTCATCATCACCGGCGACTTGCAGACCCTTGAGATCATCAAGGATCAGCCGATGAAGTTCGCTGCCACTGAAGGCATCTACGAGGATTTGAAGAGCCCGGCACCATGGATGGTCGTCGGCCTTATCAATGAAGGCGCCCACAAGTCCGCCGGCATTGAGATTCCTGGTATGCTTTCCCTGCTTGCGTTCCACAAGCTTTATGGCGGAACCATTTTGGGTATGAACACCTTGAACGAGCAGTTCAAGGGTGAAGGCGGCAAGATCATCAAGAACGGCATCGCCCATCCTGAGATCTCGGATTACTATGTCCCCACCAACGTGCTGTTCTGGAGTTTCCGCTTCATGGCCGCCGTCGGTTTCGCCGTGTTGATTCTTGCCATTTGCACGCTGTGGTTCACCCGCAAGTCCAAGAACACTTTGGCGGACAGTCGCTGGAAGCTCTGGGTGCTGGGTGTCTGCACCTATCTGCCGTTCATCGGCACCACAGGTGGCTGGCTCATCACCGAGCTTGGCCGCTATCCGTGGATCGTCTACGGCCTGCAGACCATCGCCGATGCCGTCTCCCCGACAGCTACGGTGCCGAGCCTGCTATTCACCAACATCGTGTACTTCCTGCTCTTCTGCCTCATGGGCGGCGTGATGATCTTCTACTCGCGTCGTACGCTTCGTCAAGGTCCGGAGCCGGACCCTGCAGGTACCGAAACTGAGCCGGAACCAAAGGCTGCACACGTCGGTGCCCACGCAGCCAATAGAAAGGTGGCGTTGGCATGACCACGTTTCTTGCTAAACCATTGATTGATGGTGACAATTTCCTGCAATTGCTGTGGTTCTTTGTCATTGCATTGGTCTTCGCCATCTTCCTCTTCCTTGAAGGCATCGATTTCGGTGTCGGCATGGCCACCCGTGTCCTGGCCCACAACGGAGACGAGCGTGCGCTGTATATGCGTGCGGTCGGTCCGCACTGGGACGGCAACGAGGTCTGGCTCATCACTGGTGGCGGCGCGATGTTCGCGTCATTCCCGATGTGGTATGCAAGCCTGTTCTCCGGCTACTATCTGCTGCTGTTCATCGTCCTTGTCGGCCTCATCCTTCGTGGTGTTTCCTTCGAGTTCTCGGTACATGCGCAAACCGACCGCGAGCGCAGCGTATGGCAGTGGGCCAACTTCGCCGGCAGCGTCATCGCGCCGTTCGGCCTGGGCATGATGCTTACCAGCGTCATCCAGGGCGTCCCGATGGATGCGCAGGGTAACGTCCACGCCGGATTCTTCGACGTGGTCAACTGGCTCTCCGTAGTCGGTGGCGTGGCTGTCGTGTTCTTCAGCTTTATCCATGGCGTTCACTTCCTGAGCCTGAAGCTCGACAAGACGACATCCGAAAGAATGCTCAACACCACCAAGAAGGCCTACTGGATCGCCTATCCGGCGCTTGTGGTGTTCGTGATTTTGGCGTTCGTCTTTACTGATTTCTATCAGCGTCGTACCAAGTCCACCCTGCTGATCACCGTGGTCATTCTGGCTGCGACGATCTGTGGCCATATCGCGGCTTACAAGAAGCGCGGAGGTTTCGCCTTCCTTGCTTCCGGCATTACCCTTGCCGGTATCATCGCCTTCATCTTCAACGGGCTTTTCCCGCATGTGATGATCGCCACCGATCCGTCCAAGAGTATGACCGTGGCGGCGGCCTCGTCTTCGCAGTACACGCTGGAGATCATGACCATCGTGCTGTGCTGCCTGCTGCCGATTGTCCTGATTTACTTCAGCTGGTCCTATTACATCCAGCGCAAGCGTTTGATTACGGACAATTCGCCGGAGGCCATCAAGGCGGCTTTGGCCAATAACTGACGGACTGATGTTCGTTCTTTCGATTGAAAGTTAGATCAATGCCCGATGCTCCTGTTCTGCGGCAGTGAATGTGCAACAATATTCATTGGTGTAGCGGGGGTATCGGGTTTTCTTTATGTTTTAGAATTATTCGTTAGTAGTTGGGACTGGTCGTGATCGATAAAAGTCTATTCAGATTCGACGGGGTGCGACAGCGCATGGGGCTTCTTGCGTTGCTTTCCTTGGTGCAGGCGCTGTGCATTGTCGGGCAGGCTCACGGCTTGGCTCGCGGACTGGTGGAAATCTGGAAGCTGCATGCAGTTTCCACATTGGTCGGTCCGGCGATTGAATTTCTTGCTTTTTATGCGTTGCGTCATTTGTGCGATGTGGCCAAGCAACGTATTTCCAGCAAATACGGCAAATACGTAGCCGGTCAGATCCGCCCCCAATTACAGGAAAAGATCTTCCATCTCGGCCCGCAGGCGTTGGCTTCGCGCGGCACCGGTTCGACGGTGACGATGCTGATCGATGGCCTTGACCAGGTCAAAAGCTACATCGAGATTCTTTTGCCAAAGATGACCGACATGATGCTGATTTCGCTGGTCATCCTGATTGCCGTCTGGTGGCAGGACTGGGTCAGCGGTCTGATTCTTCTCTTGATGTACCCGCTGATCATCTTCTTCATGGTCATCCTGGGGCTTGCCGCCCGCGACCGTTCCAACAAGCAGTATGCACAATTCAATATTCTCAATACCAAATTCGTTGACAGCATCCTGGGGCTGCCGACCCTGAAGATGCTCGGCGTCGACAAGGGATACGAAGGCGAGATCTACAGCGTCAGCGAGCGATTCCGCAAACGCACCGTCGACGTGCTCAAGGTGGCCATGACTTCGACTTTCGCGCTGGATTGGTTCACCACACTCGGTATCGCCATCATGGCCGTCTTCCTTGGCCTGAGACTGGTCAACGGCACCATGCCACTGTTCCCGGCCATGTTCGCGCTGATCATGGCTCCTGATTACTTCCTGCCGGTGCGCCAGTTCGGCGACAACTACCATGCCACGCTCGATGGCAAAAACGCTCTGCATGACATCATGAGTTTCATCGACAGCCCGGAGACGCCGCAGGACACCGAAACTAAATGGGACGGTTGGAACGCCGACAGTGAACTCAGGATTGAGGACGTCGACTTCGCATATCCTGCCGGCAGCAAGCCACAGGACGGCAATGATGCCGGAACCGTAGCGAGTCATAACGTAGCTATGAATGCGGTCGAGCAGCAGCGTGAGGGGGAGGACGATACCAAGTCCGAAGGCTCGCACAGTTCCAAGTCCAAGAACCGCCACGGCCGCGCAAGAAAAGTGGCGGCCAACGGGCAAAAGGAAGGCTCAGAATCGACCGTTTCTATTGCTTCGAATATGCCTGTTGATTCCGATGTCAACGATGGCAACCGTGCCAATGGCAGCACCGATACCGATATAGAAGCCGCCATCGTCCCGTCGCCAATCCAATCCGACGCTTTGCATCACGTTTCGATGGACTTCAAAGGCTACAGCAAAATCGCCATCATCGGCAGATCGGGTGCCGGCAAATCGACATTGGTCAATCTGCTTGCCGGATTCAATGCTCCGCATGCCGGTTCCATCGAACTCGACGGCCACAAACTCGACAGTTTCAATGTCGAGGCGTGGCAGCGCCATATCAGCTATATTCCGCAGACCCCGTATATCTTCAGCGGTTCCATCGCCGACAACATCCGTTTCTATATGGGCGACGCCAGTGATGAGGATGTCAAAGCAGCCGTCCATGAAGCCGGTCTTGACGAATGGCTGGCCGAGCTTGTCGACGGGCTCGACACCCAGATAGGGGAGGGCAACCGAGGCATCAGCGGCGGTCAGGCACAGCGCATCGCTCTTGCCCGGGTACTTCTCGACAAATCGCGCGAGGTGCTGCTGTTCGATGAGCCCACCGCACACCTCGATATCGAAACCGAATACGACCTGAAAAAGACGCTGCTGCCAATCATGGAGAACCATCTGGTTATCCTCGCCACGCACCGTCTGCACTGGCTGGCCAATGTCGATCAGGTGCTGGTGCTCGACCAAGGCAAAGTGGTCGAATCGGGAACGCCGAACGACCTTATCGGAGCAAGTGGCCCGCTTGATCACCTCATCAGCGAGATGGGAGGCAACCAGATTGACCAGTACCTTAGCTGAATCGCAAAACAATCTGAACTCGAATCCAGCAGCAAAGGCCACCATGAACCCGACTGATACCAACGATAACGGCAACGCAAAAGCTTCAACCGGTACGAAAACCATGGCTGGTATGAAAGCTGTGAACGACACGGAAGTCTTGCACGACGCGAAAGTTGCGGACAGCCAGAATGACAAAGCGGGCAGCGACGAGAACGAGACCGCTGTGGCCACTGTGTCATCGCCTTTGCCGAAGAGCAAGCCAAAACTGCGCGACTACCTCAGGATCTGGGACAACGACCACTGGTTCTGGCCGTATCTGAAGGAGAACAAGCGCACCCTCACTCTGATCTTCTTCCTGGGCTCGATGACCTTCATCTGCGCCGCGGCCCTGATGTTCACCGCTGGCTATCTCATCAACCGTTCGGCGCGCATGCCATACAACATCCTCATGGTCTACGTGCCGATCGTGCTGACCCGTGCGTTCGGCATAGGCCGACCGGTATTCAAATATGTCGAGCAGCTTAAAAGCCACGACTGGGTGCTTCACGTCATCTCCAAGCTGCGTGTGCAGCTCTATCGCACCCTTTCCAAAGACGCGGCCTTCCTTAACGAGCACGAGCGCACCGGTAGTGTGCTGAGCCTTTTGGCCGACGATCTTGACCACCTCGAGAACTTCTACCTGCGCACCATTTTCCCCACCGTGGTGGCCTATATCCTTTGGATCGTCGTCACCATCGTCATGGGCGTCTTCTCCTGGGTTTCCTCGCTGTTGCTTTTCCTGATGCTGGCGTTGGTCCTGATTCTTATTCCGCTGGTCTCGCTGAGCTTCTCAACCGGCCATTTCGCGCTGGAAAAGCAACAGCAGGCGCAGGAATACACCAAGGTCACCGAAAGCTACCTTGGCCTGAGCGACTGGGTCATCACCCATAAAGACAAGGAATTTGTCTCCATCGGCGCCGACGAATACCGGAGCATTCAGGAGAGCAAGGACCAGCAGAAGACCTTTGAACGCTGGCGCAATTTCGCCATCCAGCTCATTTTCGGTGTCATCGCCATCGGACTGATGGTGGGTGCGGGAATCACGATGACCGGCTCCAAGTCCATCGCCGATTGGTCGGCGTCCATCGTGCTCGCGGTCTTCCCGCTGGTCGATTGCTTCATCAACGTGGCGCAGGCCACTGCCGAGATACCGCTGTACAGCGATTCTCTGGAACACCTGAACGACCTGACCAATCGCGTCGAGGCACGCCAGCAAGAGCCGGTTACCCAGCAAAAGCTCAACGGTCCTGTCGATACCATCGATTTTGACCACGTTACCTTCGCCTATGGTCCTGGCCAGCCCACGCTACTCGACGATTTCACCCTGCATATCAAAGCTGGGCAAAAAGTCGCGTTGCTGGGTCCCAGCGGAGAGGGCAAGACCACCATTCTCCAACTTCTGCTCGGCGATCTGACTCCGCAAAAAGGAAGCATCGCCATCAACGGCATTCCGGTCGCCGCGTTGCAGGACGAACGAGCGCGTATCTTCGGTTACCTCAACCAGCAGGCATTTCTTTTCAACTCCACCATCGCCGAAAACGTGCGTCTGGGCGCACCGGATGCCACCGACGAGGATGTGTGGGCGGCACTTAAGGCCGTGCAGCTTGACGAAACGGTTAATGCGCTTCCCTATGGCATCGACACTTCCGTCGACGAGGCGGGACAGCGCTTCTCCGGCGGGCAACGCCAACGTATCGCCCTCGCGCGTATCGTTTTGAAGGACACCCCGGTGATCCTTTTGGATGAGCCGACCATCGGCCTCGACCCGATCACCGAGCGCGAGCTGATGTCGATGATTTTCTCGGCCGCCGGAAACCGCACGATGCTTTGGGTAACCCACCATCTGCAGGGTCTGGAAGAATCCGACAAAGTCATCTTCCTCGACAACGGCAAGATCGCCATGCAGGGCGCACCGACAGAGCTTTACCGTACCAATGAGCGTTTCCGTGAACTCTATCGCCTCGATATAGGTGAGTTGGAAGCGGCGCGCTGAAACTCCCGGTCTCATAATCAATGACGGAAGCGGAAGCAGTGGGAAATACGAAGTGAGGGATGAATGCGTTTTAGGCACGTTCACCCGCCACTGTTTTAAAATGGTTTGAATGTTGGATATCGTATGTCCGTCCGAAAGCCACCTGATAACGTGAACGATAAATAACGCGAACGATAATGAAACGGAACGAAACGAAAATGGGGCTTACAACGTTGCGATGAACTTATCGATGACATCGACCAGTGCTGTGACGGTGCCGGCGTTGATCGGCGGATAGACCTTATCGGTGATTACGGCTTTGGCGGCTTGAAGGTGTTCGCGTGCCTCGTCTTTGGCGTTGTCGATGAATTGCGGATGTGCTTTGAAATAGTCGAGCACCTTGAGCGGGTCATCGAGTTTGACGATATGTGCAAACGTTGGGTCGGCCTCGATCGCCAGAATGACGGGCAGGGTATAGATGCCGTCGCGAATGTCTTCCAGTTTCGGCTTGCCGGTGTCATGGGCGACGTCAAAATCCTCCACATCATCCAAGATCTGGAAGGCGATGCCTAGATGTTCGCCGAATTCTGCCGCCTGCTCAAGTGTCTGGGTCGAGTAGGAATCAGTGGTCAGCTTGATGCCGGTGGTGGCCGCCAGACGGAACAGCGCCGCTGTCTTGCCGGTGATCGCACGCTCGTAGTATTCCTTGCTGGTGCCGATATTGTGCCGTGCGGACTCCTGCAGCAGGTCGCCGGAGACGATTTCGTTGACGGTATGTGCCTGTTCGGCGATGAATGCCGTGTCAGGGGCGATGGTTGCGGTGATCTCCATATAACGGGAGAGAATGAGGTCGCCCAGGTAGATGGCGGCCTTGTTGCCACGTACTGTCTGGATCGTCGGCTTGTTGCGGCGTACGGAAGCGTTGTCGAGCACGTCGTCATGGACCAGAGTAGCCAGGTGCAGCATTTCGATGGCGGCGGCGCCGGTGACGACCTTATCGCTTGCATGTGCGGGTTTGTCGTTCTGCACGACGTAGGAGAAAAGCAATACCAGTGAGGCACGAATCATCTTGCCATGGTTGTCGAGCAGGTGGCGATAATCTTCGCGATACGGAGTGACATGATCCTCTTCCGAGTGCATCGTTTGCACCACGCGCTTCAAATCATCGCGCAACAGGAGTTCCTGTCGATTTGGCATACCCACCCGACCTCTCGAAAATGTTCAGTAATGAGACGAACGTACCTAATATAGCATGATGGCCGATATTAAATCATGGCGAGATTCCGTAGTCTTCCGCTTTTGGGGCAAGGTTCGTGGTAATTCACCTCACGTCAATCGTTATTATTGATTCTTGTGACAGAGATCACGCCGTCAATGTCGCTCAAGTCGTTGATCAGTTCCTTGCTATCGCGTCCACGCACTTCAAGGTCTGCGGCAACCACATGGCTTTGGCTTCCGGGGTCATCGTTATCCTGATTTTTTGATTTTCTGGTAGAAAAGCCTTCTACGGAAACCCCATGCTGTGCGCAGACGGAAAGGATTGAACGCAGGATGCCGTGGCCATCGCTGTAGCGCAGTCGCAGGATGTCGTCGTCGCTGTAGTCCGGGGCGATGATTCTGGTGAGGAATGGCAGGAGCATGACGGCCATAAAATAGAGAATCGTGCATACCAGTGCCGGCACAAAAAGCCCGGCACCGCAAGCTGAACCGATAGCCGCAGTCATCCAGATGGAGGCGGCTGTGGTGAGTCCTCGCACGTGCGAGCGTTGCGTGAAGACGACACCGGCGCCGATAAAGCCGATGCCAGAGACAATCTGTGCGGCCACACGTGCCACATCCACTCTGACATTGGGCGAAGCCGTGAGCATGTCGATAAAACCGTATTTGCTGATGATGACGAACAGGGCCGATCCGACACCCACCAAGGCATGGGTGCGTGTGCCTGCATCCTTGTGCTTGGCCTGACGTTCAAGGCCGATGGCGGTTGACAGAACCAGCGCCTCGAAAAGATAAAGGGCCTGCCAGCCCCACATCGTCAGTTGCGTTCCCATGAGTTTCTGCGTTCCTTCTTTATTACATATTGCCGTTGCCGAAGACTGTTTTATTCTGGTCAACGGCAGCGAACAAACGGCATTATTCAAGAGACATCTTCGTGCCTGTTCGAACACCCTTACGTCTCAGCGTAATAGCG
Organism: Bifidobacterium sp. ESL0745; assembly: GCF_029433335.1. NCBI lineage: Bacteria > Bacillati > Actinomycetota > Actinomycetes > Bifidobacteriales > Bifidobacteriaceae > Bifidobacterium > Bifidobacterium sp. ESL0745. Next base: position 1,172,541 of record NZ_JAQTHX010000001.1, on the reverse strand, counting down.
TTGCCGGTCTTGCGACATCCGTCAAATTCCTGGCAGATTATTCCGCCAAATAGGTTATACATTGTAGCACGACGGGCCGGAATTGCGGATGTTCGGCATTGCCTTGCAAATAAAAGGTTCTTTACTCTATCAAGAAGGTCAGCGGCCAAGAAAATCGCTGAATGCCATCTGATAAATCACGGCCACTGCCGGCAGTGTTCAACGATGAACACCAACAGTAAAAAACGATGTGGATGCCGTGCAATCAAGTCGACATCCACATCGTTACGATTGATTTTCAGTTGGGAAAACCCGAATCACTGGAACTGCATGCCGCCGTCGACCAGCAGCGTCTGGCCGGTGACATAGTCGGAATCGGGTCCGGCGAGGAAGGAGACCGCCGCAGCGACGTCTTCAGGCTCGGAAAGGCGGCCGAGAGCGATGTCCTTGGAGAAGGTGGACATGCCCCACTCATCGCTCTTGCCGGCGTTCTTGCCGACATTGTGGGCGATATCCATCATCATCGGGGTCTTGACGATGCCAGGCGCATAGGCGTTGGCGGTGATTCCTTCGGCGGCCAGATCGCGAGCTGCGACCTGGGTGATGCCGCGGATGGCGAACTTGGTGGAGGAATACAGCATCAGGTTCGGGTTGCCGACCACACCGGCCTGGCTGGTGGCGTTGATAATCTTGCCCTTGGTCTTGTTCTCGCGGAACTTGCGCACCGCGGCCTGAATACCCCAGATGGTGCCAGCCACGTTGACATGGACGACCTTATCGAACAGCTCCGGGGTGATGGATTCGATTGGGGTGGTGGGTCCGAGACCTGCGTTGTTGACGATTACATCGAAGCCGCCGAGTTTGTCGGCCACGGTGTTGACGGCATCGGAGAACGCCTTCTGGTCGGAAACGTCGAGTCCAATGGCGACAGCTTTGCCGCCCGCTTTCTCGATGTCATCGGCCACTTCCTGGGCTTTGGTCTCGTTGAGATCAGCCACAGCCACGGCGAAGCCGTCATTGGCCAGTCGTTTGGCGATTGCCTCGCCGATGCCTTGGGCCGCACCAGTTACCATTGCGACTTTTGTCATGATGAGCTCTTTTCTTTGAGCGATTAATATTGTGACAAAAGTCATTATATTATGATTTCGCGATAAACTCGCATCAAAGGTCGTTAGCGTTCACGGAATTGCGGTTCGCAAACTTTTAGAACACAATGTTTTGCATAAAGGGAAAGAGCCATGAAGCAAGTCCATAAACGGCCGTCATTCTGAAAGCCTGCAACGAATCAGTGCTCGCCGATTGATCTGTTTTTAGTTCTTCTGCCGCCGCGGTTGCGGCTCGCGGTGTTCATGCTGTGCTGTTCCCTGCTCCAGATGCGTTCGGCCGGATTGACATCACGGTGGCTCAAATATTTCTGGTAGACGGGGTAGAAGGCCCGCAGCGCGGGATAGAGCGCATAAAGCGTGCGCTCGGTATCGTGAACCCTGGAATGGTTTGGGTGGGCATCAAAGGTGTTCTGGAAACGCTGCATGTACTTGCGAAACGAAGAGAACGACGTATCCATACGACGGGCGGAAACCCCGGTGATCATATGCTCGCAATAGACGGTTTTGAGTCCCTGGTCGAGCAGATGCAGGGAGATGTCGATGTCCTCGTGCATGATGTCCTGCTTGTCGCGGCACACCTTGTCTTTGATCTTCTCCCAAGCGCTGGCGCGCACCGCCATGTTGGAGCCGAAGAGCAGCACCTTGTCGTTGTCGGCGCGATAGGTGACCTTGCGTACCTTGTTGTCGCCTTCAAGTCCCAATCGTTTGGCGGGCATATCGTAATAGACGGCCGGTCCGGTGGCGCCCATGGCATTGGGATCATTATCGAAGATGTCGGTGACGACTTCGACCCAGTCCGGTTTGAGCATGCAGTCCGCGTCGATACGGCCGAACACGTCGCCTTTGGCCACTGAAAAGCCGAAATTGCGGGTGGGGATAAGCCCCTGCTCTTTGTCCTGATGGACCAATTTCACCATGGAATCAGGATGATTGGCAATGAATCGTTCGACCAGTTCGCAGGTTCGATCGTTCGACCTGTTGTCGACGATGATGACCTCGTAGGGTGCAACGGATTGACAGACGGCATTCGCCAGGCAGCTGACGATACGATCCTGTTCGTTGTACGCAGGTATCACAATAGAAACATTGACCATGATATACGAGGATATGCCTAGTTGCCTACACATGGGGCGAGGTAGGATTGGAAATCATGAAGGAACGTGGGCAGGAAGACGGCAACAACGAGAGCCAGAAGATAGATTTCGCATCGGTGTTTCCCCAGAAGGGCGATTCGAGAAGACCGCCGGATTGGTGGGGGCGGGCGCTGCTGTACACCGCCATAGCCGTTTTTGTCTGCATTTTCATCTTCAGGTCGTGGAGCAAGGTCTCCTTCATCGTCCTTGACGTCATCATTTCCATTTTCGTCGCGTTGGCGATGGAGCCGCTGGTCGTGCGCCTGGTGCGACATGGATGGAAGCGCGGGGCCGCATCCGCCGCCACCCTGGTCGGATTGGTCGTCGTCGTGCTTGCCTTGCTTGGGTTGTTCGGCAACATGTTTGTCCAACAGTTGATTTCGATGATCAAGGGCATTCCCGACCTCTACGCGCAGGCGCAGCATCTTGTCGCGCAATACACCGACTTCAAGCTTCCCGAAATATCCAACTTGGGCAGCGAAATCGCCAAGAACCTACAGACCTCCTGGGTCACCGATTTCGCCGGTCAGGCGCTGAGCACCACTATGGGGCTCGTAAGCGCCATCATCAACATCCTGACCATCGTCATGGTTACGTATTACGTTTCTGCCGCCGGCCCCAAAATGCGCAGGAGCCTGTGCCAATGGCTTGGTCCGAGCGCGCAACGCCGTTTTCTGCTGGCTTGGACCATCGTGCAGGACCAGATCTCCGGCTTCCTGTTCTCGCGTACGATTCTTGCCGCGTTCAATGCTTTCTTCACTTCGATATTCCTCATGATCATCAAGGTGCCCAACTGGTTGCCGTTGGCGTTGTTCTGCGGCATCGTCTCGCAGTTCGTCCCGACGATCGGCACGTATATCGGCGGTGCGCTTCCGGTCATCTTCGCTTGGAGCTCGCGCGGTTTCCTCTATGGGGTGGCCGTGGTTGTCTTCATCGTCATCTATCAGCAGATCGAAAACCTCATCATCTCGCCGAAGGTTTCCCAGCGCACGATGGACCTGAATCCGGCCATCGCCTTCCTTTCTGTATTGGTGCTTGGTGCCGTCTTCGGGGCTCTCGGAGCTTTCCTCGCCCTGCCGATCACTGCAAGCCTGCAGGCGCTCTTCAAGGTGTACACCAAGAGGTACGAGCTGGTCGACTCGCCGCTGATGAGTGATCCGGTGCCGGTCAAGAAATCCAAGGTCGTCGCCGGGGCCGAGGCGTTCAACGAGCATGTGGTGCAGCCTGTGGCGCAGCACATGCCCCGCGCCGCCAAAGGCTCAAGCGCAAGGGTCCCCACAGATGACGAGCTGCGCAACCTGCGCGATGAGTTCTACCGGATGTCCTCCGATTCGAATGTAGTCTCCACGGGCCATGACCTCGATGAATCAGCGACCATCGCCATTCCCAAAGGGGTGCTGGATGGCACCGCGCCGCAACGAAGTGGGCTGAAAGGCAGCGAGGAGAACGATTCCGACGCGCTGCAACCGAAGCAGGAGAATGTCGGGAAAGGTCATGCTGCCAACGGCCGGGAATCCGGAACCGGACTCAAGGGCGGAACCCAAGGTAAAGTGGACCGTGATAGAACGGCCGACGGGGCAAGTGATAACCCAAGGAGCAGGTGGCACTGAAATGGTATTGCTCAACATCCTTGACATCCTGATGTTCATTCTGGGTGCGGTGAGCCTTGGATATCAGGCGGTCTGCATCGTCGCTTCGCTTTTTCACCACCACATCACGTTTCCGGCGGCGCCGATGGACAAGCGGTATGCGGTTCTCATCTCGGCGCGCAACGAGGAAACCGTCGTGCCGAATCTCATCAATTCGATTCGCGCGCAGACCTACCCCTCAAAACTTGTCGACATCTGGCTGGTGGCCGACAACTGCACCGACAAAACCGCCGAAGTGGTGCGGAACATGGGTTGCAACGTCGTCGAGCGGCACAATACGCAGCAGATCGGCAAGGGGTACGCATTGACCTATCTGCTTGACGCGATGAGGGAAAGGGAAGTCGCCGACGACTACGACGCCTTCTTCGTCTTCGACGCCGACAACCGGCTTGACAAGCACTATATCGAGGAAATGAACAAGGCTTTCCAATCCGGTTTCAAGATTCTCACGAGCTACCGCAACTCCACCAACCTTTCCGACAACTGGGTCTCTTCGGGTTCGGCCCTGTGGTTCATCCGCGAATCCCGCTTCCTCAACAACTCGCGTATGCTTTTCGGCTCCAGCTGCCATGTCGGCGGCACCGGCTTCATGTTCTCCCGCGAGGTGATGCAACGCAACAAGGGCTGGAAATTCCATCTTTTGACCGAAGACCTCGAATTCACGATGGATTCCGTCCTGCACGGCGACCGCATCGGCTATTGTGGCACCGCCATCCTCTATGACGAGCAGCCTGATACGTTCGGCCAGAGTTGGCGACAACGACTTCGTTGGAGCAAAGGCTTTTTGCAGGTCTTCCGGTATTATGGCCCTCAGCTGATCAAGCGAGCCATCAAGGAACGCGATTTTTCCGCAGTCGATTTCACGATGCTGATTTGTCCCTTCACGGTGCTGGGTGCCTTGCGTGTGGTGTTTGGTATCTTGTTCGCGGCCTTCGGCTTCGTTTCGTGGGCGAGCCAGCTCAACTCACTGTTGAGTTGGCTGGTCGGTGGTGTGCTCGGCTTGCTTGGTATGATGGTGCTTGCCGCGCTCACGATTTTTGCCGAACGTGACCAGGTCGGTGCCACCAACAAGGAACTGCTGGCCTATGTGTTGAGCTTCCCGATCTATATGGCCAGCTATATTCCGATTTCCTTCCAGGCCATCTTCTCGAAGGCCCAGTGGAAACCCATTGAGCATAAGGGCTAGGTTTGGGTCAGGTCCGGGTTTGTACAGGTTGTGAGGAGCGGTTGTGAGTACAGCGAAAATCCATTCCGGTCATGGGGCGCACGCGCGCCGGCTCAAGCATATCGAGCGCGATAGAGCTTGGCGCATCGCTATTTCGGCGCTGGTGACATTGCTGTTGGCTGCCGGCTACATTGTTGCCGATGTCAACGGCCTGGTGCCGGGGCCGTTGACAGTTGCCCCCGTCGCAAAAACAGGGTCGGTGCTTTCCGGTTCCGTCCGTGATGCGAAAGCCATCGCCGGGCCGGCCGAACTCAGTAAGCCAATCGACAAAAACGCAGTGAACGCGATCATCGACGCCTTCGCCGCGACCCCCGGAGTAGGCGGCGACTTCTCATTGGCCATCGCGGACGCGGACGGCAAGATCGTCGATTCCCGCAATCCGGACACACCCCGCGAGCCGGCCTCGACCATGAAGACTCTCACCGCTCTTGCCTCTTCGTCGACGCTGGATATGGGATCGACCTTCCACACCGACGCGTTGCTGGAGCCTTTGCCCGCCGCCACAAAAACCGGTCAGAGCACCGAGGCCACGTTGACGCTCAAATCCGATGGCGACATGTTGCTAGGTACCGGGGCAAACGACCCCAACCACATCAACGGCCGTGCCGGTCTTGCCACACTTGCCGACCAAACCGTCGCCACACTTAAAAAGCAGAACATCGGCCAGGTTCATCTGCAATATGACGACACGCTTTTCGGGGCGGTTCGGTCTCCGGCGAATGTCGCTTCCCACAACGAAGGCAACACCAATTTCACCGGTGTCGCCTCCATGGCCATAGACGGCGGGCGGCAATGGAAAGGTACGGCGCACGACCCCGATCAGTACACCGCCTATCCCGAGATGTCGGTGACGCCGGCGCATGATGCAGCGGTCGTTTTTGCCTCGCTGCTGGGGCAACGGGGCATCGCCGTCAACGCTGACGTCTCCGCCAAAGAAGCCTCAGGTGGTGTCAAGCGCATCGCAACGGTCGAGTCCGCCACGTTGAACGAAGTCATGGCCTTCACCCTGCGCCATTCCGACAACACCCTGATCGAAGAGTTCGGAAGGCTCCTGGCGTTGAAAACGGGTGCTGGCAACAGTCCGGAAGGGGCCACCAAAGCCGTCAAAAACGAGCTTGACAAGCTTGGTGTCGAGACGACGAATCTGCACATGGCTGATTGCTCCGGGCTTTCCGAAGGGTCGGCGCTTGAGGTAAAGACGCTTGTGGAGATCCAGACCCATAATCTGCATTCCGGTCCGGGAGCTGCGGCTGGAGAAGGCTTGTCGGTTCCCGGCTTTGTGGGTACGGCAAAAAGCCGTCTGAAAGACCCAAGCGCGGCCGGTCTGTTGCGCGTCAAAACCGGTTCCTTGGACGAAGTCACCTCGATGGCCGGCAATGTCTCACGCAAGAACGGTGGCGTGCTTGCCTTCGCTGTGGTAGTCAACAAGCCGCAGGACTACTGGGCAGCGAGAAAAGCCATTGATACGCTGATCTCGGCACTGGCGGGGCTCTGAGACGATGGCATATTCGGCGACCATCAAGCAGGCGATTGGCGACGTGCGCAACGCACTTGCCCGTTCCGGACTTGAACGGCAAAGTTCACGTTTTGCCGAACACGGTCGGCATCGCCCCGACGATGATGCGCCCACGGTTCTGGTGGCGTGTTCGGGCGGACGAGATTCGATGGCGCTCGCAGCGGTGAGTCACATCGTCTGTGGGATGTTGGGGCTTCATTGCGGTGCGGTTATTGTCGACCACCGGCTTCAGCCTGGTTCCGACCAAGTCGTGCAGGAAGCAGCAAACCGTTGCAAGAATTTGGGATTGGACCCCGTTCTGGTACGCACGATTAGCGTTGAAGGCCGCGAAAACGGACGAAGCGAAGAGGAAGTGGCACGAGAAGCGCGTTATGCGGCGTTGGCCCAAACCGCCCGCGGCATCGCTGACTGTGTGGTGTTGCTGGCGCATACCCGCGATGATCAGGCCGAAACCGTGATCATGGACCTGATGCGTTCGGGCGGTATCGATGCGCTCGCGGGCATGCCTTCCGATTTTGAAAGGGAAGGTGTCCGGTTCACTCGTCCATTCCTTGATATTACGCGCGGGCAGACCACCCGTATCTGCCAGGAGCTTTCGATCGAATGGTGGGATGATCCGACGAACGGGGATTCGGTACCGGCAAACGAACTGTTGCCTCAAGGCTACCCGCTCCGTTCGCGGGTGCGGCACACGCTGATGCCATATCTATCGTCGTTTTTTGGCGGCGATTTTTCGGCGCATCTCGCTAAGGCTTCGGCCACTGCCCGCACCGACAAGGATTTTCTGGAAGAGACAAGCGAAAACCTGTATCGTGCAGTCGTTTCCTGGAACGGCGATGTTGCCTCTTCACTTTTAGCTGATCGAATCGGTGATAGTACTGCACCCGTGCAGACAAACGCTTCATCAAACATAAACGATTTACAAATATCCAAATCAAGCAATCCGGTTGTAGCTGATACGAGCGGTGATCTCGATAATACGACTGCTATAGAAAGCGGGGAAGTGGCGGTTTTGCAAGTAAAACCGCTGGCTGTTGCCCATCCGGCGATTCGCCGCAGAGTCATCGCTCGGGTGCTCGCACAGCTAGGAATAGCGTTCAATTCCGGGCACGTTCTGTCCATCGATGCACTAGTCACGTGTTGGCACGGTCAGGGTGCGCTCTCACTTCCCAGCGGATATTCAGTCAATAGGCAGAAACACGTCATTCGCGTGTGTAAAAATGGATGATATGCAAATTGCGGATGTACAAGATCAGATCGACCATGAATTGGTGTCAAAAGCACAAATCGAACGCAAGATCAAAGAAGTGGCGGCGCAAGTGAGCAAGGATTATGCAGGCAAGGATCTCTTGCTGGTCGCCGTACTCAAGGGGGCTGTCAACACACTTGCGGCATTTTCACAGGCTTTGAGCATCAATGTGCAGATGGATTTCATGAGCCTGTCCAGTTATGGCGAAGGGCTCGAAAGCAGCGGGAAAATCACCGTCCGTCAAGATCTTTCCTGCGATGTCAAAGGGCGTAATGTCCTGATTGTCGAGGACATCATCGATTCCGGCTATACGCTTGACTGGCTTGTCCGTGAGCTCAAGGGCCGGGGGGCGGCAAGCGTCGAGGTGTTTGCGCTGCTCGAGAAACCATCCCGCCGTGAGGTCGATGTGCCCTTGAAATATAAAGGCTACGAAGTTCCCGATGAATTCGTTGTCGGCTTCGGCCTTGACTATAAGGAACATTTCCGCAATCTTGATTCCATCGCAGTTCTGAAGCCGTCCGTCTATCAAGGAGAAGCAGCATGAGCTATCCTCAGAATCCTCGTAATCCCATGGGGCCGATGGGCAACCCGAACGGATCCAACAACAATAACAACAATCCTTTCAACCCGTTCAATCGGGGCAACAATTCCAACAACGGCAACAATGGTAACAACCGCCATAACAACAACAAGGGTGATAGCAACCCCAATGAGAAGCGGCCGTTCTGGCAATCGCCGGTTCTCTGGATTGTGGTGTTGGTTTTGCTGGTATTTGCCGGATTCCAGCTGTTCAGTTCGACGGGGACGCAGACCATTGATACGAAGAACGGTATGGAGCTCATCCAACAGGGCGAGGCCAACCGTATCCAGATCATCGACAACAAGCAGATGGTGAAGCTGAAGCTTGACCAGGACTTCAACAAGGTCGATCCCAACACAAAGTCCAACCACAATTACGGCCGCGACGTGCAGTTTTACTACACGCTTGCCGAAGGGCCGGAAGTACTCAAGGCCGTCAAGAAGGCCGATCCGAAGAATGGCTGGACCTCAGACATGCAGTCCGATTCGGTGTGGGGCTATCTGATTTCCACGCTGTTGCCCTTTATCATCCTTCTGGTGCTCTGCTGGTGGCTGTTCAGTCGGATGAGCGGTGGCATGAACGGCATGCTCGGCATGGGTGGCAAGAAGGACAACGGCAAGCTTCTGGACGGGCAGACCCCGACCACCAAGTTCTCCGACGTGGCCGGCGAGGAAGCCGCCGTGGCCGAAGTCGAGGAGATCAAGGACTTTTTGAAGGATCCTTCCAAATACAAGGCGCTCGGTGCCCGGATTCCGCGCGGCGTGCTGCTTTATGGCCCTCCTGGAACCGGTAAGACGCTGCTCGCGCGAGCCGTCGCAGGCGAGGCGGGCGTACCGTTCTACTCCATGGCAGGTTCCGACTTCGTCGAGATGTTCGTCGGTCTTGGTGCCTCCCGTGTACGTGACCTCTTCGACGAGGCCAAGAAGAACGCGCCGGCCATCATCTTCATCGATGAGATCGACGCCGTCGGCCGCAAGCGTGGCTCCGGCATGAGCGGCGGACACGACGAGCGCGAGCAGACCCTGAACCAGCTGCTGGTCGAGATGGATGGTTTCGACAACGACACCAACCTCATCATCATTGCCGCCACCAACCGCCCTGACGTTTTGGACGAGGCGCTGTTGCGTCCCGGTCGTTTCGACCGTCAGGTGGCCGTCGAGGCCCCGGACCTGGAAGGCCGCGAGGAAATCCTCAAGGTGCACGCCAAAGGCAAGCCGTTCGTCCCCGATGTCGATTTGCACACCGTGGCCGTGCGGACGCCTGGCTTCACTGGTGCCGACCTGGCCAATGTGCTGAACGAGGCTGCATTGCTCTGCGCCCGTGTGGGAGCCCAACTGATCGACAACCGCGCCATCGACGAGGCCATCGACCGTGTCCAGTCCGGTCCGAAGCGCCAGTCGCGCGGCATGGCCCTCGACGAGATGCGCAACACCGCCTACCACGAGGGCGGCCACGCGCTGGTCGCCGCCGCACTGCACAATACCGACCCGGTGACCAAGGTGACGATTCTGCCGCGAGGCCGTGCCTTGGGCTATACCGCTGTGATGCCCACGCAGGACCGCTACTCCCAGTCCCGTAACGAGCTCTTGGATCAGATGGCCTATGCCATGGGCGGCCGCACCGCCGAAGAGGTCGTTTTCCATGACCCGACCACCGGCGCTTCCAACGACATCGAGAAGGCCACGCAGATCGCCCGTAAGATGGTCATCGAATTCGGCCTGTCCTCCAAGCTCGGAGCCGTCAAGTGGGGTGATTCCGAGCATGGTGAGGATTCCGCCAACAACTTCATCCATGATTACTCCGAGCGTACGCAGGACATCATCGACGAAGAGGTTCACGGCATGATCGAGACCGCACACACCGAGGCCTGGCAGATCATCACCGACAACCGCGATGTGCTCGATGAGCTGGTGCGTCAGCTCTTGGTCAAGGAAACCCTGAACGAAAAGGAGCTGAAGGTCATCTTCGCCAATCTGAAGAAGGCCCCGGAACGCAAGCTTTGGCTTTCCGATGCGGCTCGGCCGGATTCCGACATCCCGCCGGTGCCGATTCCCGAATCGCTCAAGCGCTCGGTCGGCATGAAGCCGGAAGAATCCAGTGAGTGACATGTCGAATCCATTGATCGACGATTCGCAAGAGTCGAGGGGCGTGACAGCTGATGGCACGCCCCTCGGCGTCCAAGCACGGCTTTCGCTCTCCTACGATGAGACTTTGAGCGAGGATGTCGCGTCCGGGGCCGAGGTCTGGCAGCGGGTGCTCCAAGCCATCAAAGGCGGCAGGGTGCATGCCGAGGTCACGCTTTATCTCGATGACGGGCTTAATGTTGAGGCCGGCAACCGGAAAAATGCTGAAACCGGTAACGGCTACGGAACCGAAGTCGCCGAAAGCGTTATCGTAGGCGCTCTCAGGTTTGCTGATGTCCCGGTCGGCCTTGGCCCGACAGCCGATGACGGTGGAAAAGATAATGCAAACGGGGAAGCGGGCGGCAGCGCCGCTCCCACGAAGGCTTCGTTGGCCGGTGCGGCGATTGCCGATCGGCAACGCAGGAATGAAGCCGATAGGAAGCGGGTCGAAGAGCAGGACGCCACCGACGACGTCTATGCCGTCCCTCGTCGTGCCATCATCGCCATGCGCAGCAAGATGGACGACGCCGAGAAGCGTTTCCGTTCTGTGATCGTCTCGTTGGATGCGGTGCCGGGCAACCAGGTCGAGGGCATTTCGCCGTTGTATCACGTCATGGGCGTCGACAGCTCCGATGCAAGCGCTGCTGTCATCCAGCTGACTACCAAACTGAAGCCGCAGGCCATCGTTGCTTTGCTTGATTCCCTAACTGCCTCACATGAAGGTGCCATCACGTTGCGATTGGTCGATGTCGAAGGCGAGACGATGGGCCTGCAGAACGTAACTCAAGGTGTGGCTGACAATACTGTTGATGATGCTGTTGGAAATGCTGCAGACAATGGCACGAATCAAGGCGCTGAAAATATCGTGGGAAACATCGCCCGTGCGATGGAATTGCCGTTGGCGGAAGCCAAGACGCAGGCCGAAATCCTCGCCCCGTGGCTTGACATGGATCCCGATGCGCGGCTTGATGGGGATCCGGTCTCATTCCTCTTGGCGATGGCGCCGGATGCCGCCCGCGTCGGCAAGGTCGATGACCGCTGGATACTGGGGGAGACGCGATGAGTGCACGACGGACCCCCTGGTGGTATTACGTAATAGCGGCGCTGATCGGCCTGCTTTTCGGGGCGATGCTGTTCAAATCCGATGAGATGAGCGGTCTCTCCCTGATCGGCGCCCCGTGGTTCGTTTCGTTCGTGCTGGTGCTCCTCGGTGTCGTTGTTCTGGCCTTGGCGCTGCAGGTGCATCAATACGCCACCACCGACCCCGCCAAACGCAAAAGCTGGATCGACCCGACCAAAGCCGTGTATACGTTGGTGCTTTGCAAAGCATTGGGCATCGCCGGAGCAGGACTTGCCGGCTGGTATCTGGCGCAATTGCTGCTGTGCCTGACCCATTGGGGCGTTCCCTATTATCAAAGTGTGATTATCCAATGCGTGGTGACTACGCTCATCTGCATCGCCGATATGGTCGTTGGCATTGTCGGCGAATGGCTCTGCCAGTTGCCGCCTGACGAAGGTGCGGAAAATCCGAAGATCAAAGCCGCCAAACGTCGTGAACGCCAACGCAAGCTCGCTGCCGGATCGATGGGCAAGAACAACGCGAACTTCGAGGATTTGTCGTAGTCGATTTTCGATTGTGATATTTCGGATGTACGCTGTGGATAACAACGAAATTGCAGGTGTTGACGGTATCCAATCGATTTTGCTCGCTTTGGGCTTTGCACGAAAGCTTCTCGAAAGTGTCGGTGGCTTCACTTATCCCGTTGACTCTGATCTTATGCTTCCGCAATATTAAAATTTGATTACGAATGTGGTCAAAATCCCAGAATCTTTGAATCGACGTTGTAACGTTATCTTCATACCGTTGGGCACGAGAAGAGAGAACCGAAAATAATCAGTAGTTAAAGAAGAATTATCTTCTGCCAATCCTGTTGTTTTCGACGTTTTTTGTTTTATGGCATTGCGGTAGATAACAAATTGCTATGTTGATTTCGAAGGAGGGTGTATGACAGAATCTAAAGGTACAGGATCTTCTAGCACTCAAAAGGTGAAAACCGGTTCAAAGGGCGCGGGAGTCATGCTGATTGCGGCATTGATGACTGGCTATTCCGTGGTCTATATGGATAAGAGCATGATTTCGGCGGCGATTATCCCGATTTCTTCCCAGTTCCATCTGGACACCGGTCAGACTGGCCTTATTATGTCCATGTTCTTCCTTGCCTATTCGATTATGCAGATTCCCTGTGGTTGGTTGGCCGACAGGTTCGGCGCCAAACGGGTCCTGATGGCCTCCATGATCATCATCGCGATCTTCTCGTATCTCTTTGGCATTGTCAGTGGTCTTGCGCTCTTTATCGTCATCCGTTTTGGCGCCGGTCTCGGACATGGCGGCTACCCGCCGAGCTGTTCCAAGGCGATCGCCGAAAACTTCCCTCAGGAAAGGCGTACGTTCGTCCAATCGCTGATTCTTTCCACCAGCGGCATCGGAGGCATCCTCGCCTATACGCTGGGAGCCCAGCTCATCAATCACAATTGGCGCATCGCCTACGCCGTGCTGGGTAGCCTCTATCTCGTGGCATTCCTGCTGATTTGGATTTTCGTTTCGGATGGTAAAAAAGACGACAAGCCCGCGCAGGCCGCTGTCCAGACTCAGGCCGAGGCCGACGACAAGCCGAAATTCAGCACGGTGATTACGAACCGCAACGTCATCGTCCTGTTCATCGCGATGTTCCTGATCAACATCGTTTTGTATGGCAATATGTCCTGGATGCCTTCCTACATCACCAAGACCTTCCACCTCACGGTCGGACAGGCTGGATACATCTTGGCATTCAACTCGATATTTGGCACTGTAGCAACGATTTTCTCAGGGAAACTCCTTTCCAAGTTCTTCCTGCATAAGGAGCGTCCGGCCACCATCGGATCGGTTCTGATTGTGGCAGCGCTGATTGTCGCATTCGTGCTTTCCAAGAATCTTGTGGTTTCCATCATTCTGATGATTTTCCTTAGCATGTTCAGCACGCTGGTGTTCACCAGTATTTTCACCTGGCCCCATAAGATCATGGATGCCCGCGTCATCGGCTCCGCCATCGGCATTGTCAACACGGGCGGCACGCTTGGAGGTTTTGTGGCCCCAATGACCATTGGCTACTTGGTGAAGCTGGCCGGTGGCTCCTTCACTCCGGCGTTCTTCTTCCTTGCCGCTATGGCGGCCTGCGTCGCGGTCACGGTGCTTTTCGTCAAAATTCCAAAGCAGAAGAAGGATTGAGCTATTGCGCCCCATCTTTGGGATTTGATTTTCGAGGGTGTAAAGGTTTTAAAGATCGGTAAAAGAAATCCAAAAGGCCTTGTTCCCTAAATAAATCGCACCCCGATTGATAAACAGTGAAAGCTGTTCGACAATCGGGGTGCGATTTGCTTTTACAGTGCAGCAGGTTTTATCTGATCTTTTAATCGATAACTCGGACTTTTACTTCTTCTTGTCATCTTTCTTTTCCGGCACGCGGATGGTGGCTTCCTGCGTCATCGCGGCCAGGAGCCTACCGTCTGCCGAATAGACCTTGGCGATGCCCAGAGCGCGGCCGTGGCCGGCGACGGGGGCGTCCTGAACGTAGAGATGCCATTCGTTCATGTCGATATCGTCATACCACCACATCGAGTGGTCGATCGAAGCGTAGAAGATGCCGGGCGTCGAAATGCTCAGGCCCGCACGGCGCAGATCCGGCTCCATCATCACCTGGTCGCATTCGAGAGCCAGCAACGCACGGTAGGCGTTCTGCGAGGCCTTGACCGGGCTGGCCATGCGCATCCACACCAGCTGCTTGCCCGAATCCTTGTCGGCGCTCTCCTTGTCAGGAGCGAGCATGACGGTCGAGCCGATGTGGCGGATGTCGAACGGCGATTGTGAGGCATAGTATTTGGCGAAACTCGACTGATCAGCGTAAGGTTTCATCAGATCCTGGGCGCTCGTAAGTGTTTCGGGGTCCGGCAGGTTTTTGGGCATATCGTCGTTGAATTCCACCCCGGACTGGCCGGCCTTCTGTAGGCTTACCGTAGCGGTGAACAGGAGCTCGGCACCCTGTTTGGCGTCGACGCGGCGGGTGGAGAATGAGCGGCCGTCACGCAGCGATTCGACCTCGTAGCGGGTCTCTTCGTCGAGCTTGCCGACCTTGATGAACGTGGCGTGGATGGAATTGGCGACCTTATCGTCGTCTGCGGTGTCGGCAGCGGCAACGATGGCCTGTGCGGTCATCTGCCCACCGTAGATGCGTTCGGTGGGGTAGTAGAGGTTCGTGGCGTCGTGGAAGACGGTGCGTCCGTCTTGCTTTTCTCCGGGTTTGAGTTCAAGTGCCTCAACCGCCTGCTGCGCCGGGTCGTTCACCTTGACTTCCGCCATGTCATTCCTCGTTTCTGTCGGATTAACGCTTATGCGAGTCTATCCGCGCCGCCCAACTTTCCGCCCGAATTTCGCCACCATCTGAACCTGCCTATTTATTTATTATTTCTCTCCGGCCTCTCGGATTGATGTTTTCATGACGTATAGATGGCGGGGATATACAATGCTGAGGCACCCTCCAGGCCGGTAGGCCAAGCTTTATGCCACAGCATCGCATATCCCCGCCATCTATACTCAACGGAATCAACTCATTAATTTATATTGTCTTTAACATTGGCAAAGTTGAGTGGTGGGGGTGGGGTATGCGATGTCAGACCGTAAAGACTTGGCCTGAGCGGCCCGGAGCGTGTCGGACATCGCATACCCCACCCCCACCACGTCAGTAAATGCGAGGCAGTTGAAGTTGTCTAGCGCGTGAGCTTGCGGTGGATGCGATGGGGGCGGGAGGCCTCCTCGCCAAGGCGCTTGACCTTGTCTTCCTGATACGCCTGGAAGTTGCCTTCGAACCAGTGCCACTTGGCCGGGTTGTCATCGTCGCCCTCCCACGCGAGGATATGCGTGGCGATGCGGTCGAGGAACCAGCGGTCGTGGGAGATGACCACGGCGCAGCCGGGGAATTCGATCAGCGCGTTCTCCAGCGATTCCAACGTTTCGACGTCAAGGTCGTTTGTGGGCTCATCGAGCAGCAACAGATTGCCGCCCTGCTTCAGGGTCAACGCAAGGTTCAGGCGGTTGCGTTCGCCGCCGGAAAGCATGCCGGTGAGCTTCTGCTGGTCGCTGCCCTTGAAGCCGAAGCTGGCCACGTAGGCGCGGGTCGGCACTTCGACGCCGGCGACCTCAATGAAGTCGTTGCCGTCGGAAACCGCTTCCCAGAGGTTCTTGTTCGGGTCGAGGCCCTCGCGGTTCTGGTCGACGTACGAGATCTTGACGGTCTCACCAATGTCGAGCTTGCCGCTGGTCAACGGCTCCTTGCCGACGATGGTCTTGAACAGGGTGGATTTGCCGACGCCGTTGGGGCCGATGATGCCGACGATGCCGTTACGAGGCAAGGTGAAGGAGAGGTCGTCGATCAGTACGCGCTCGCCGAACGCCTTGCGGATATGCTCGGCCTCCAGCACCTGCGAACCCAGACGCGGCCCTGGCGGGATGACGATTTCGGAGAAGTCCAGCTTCTTGGAGTTGCGCGCCTCGTTCTCCATTTCGTCGTAGCGGGCCAGACGTGCCTTGTTCTTGGCCTGACGTGCCTTGGGCGAGCTCTTGACCCACGCGATTTCGTTCTTGAGTCTCTTGGCGAGCTTGGCGTCCTTGGCGCCTTGGATTTCCATACGCTTTTCTTTGGTCTCCAGATACGTGGAGTAGTTGCCCTTGTAGGGGTAAAGGTGGCCGCGGTCGACCTCGCAGATCCATTCGGCCACGTTGTCCATGAAGTAGCGGTCGTGGGTGACGGCGATGACGGCACCCTTGTAGGAATGCAGGAACTGCTCGAGCCACAGAATCGATTCGGCATCGAGGTGGTTGGTCGGCTCATCCAGCAGCAGCAGGTCTGGGGCTTCAAGCAGCAGCTTGCACAGGGCCACGCGACGGCGCTCGCCGCCCGAGCAGACCTTGACAGGCGTGTCGGGGTCGGGGCACTGCAGGGCATCCATCGCCTGTTCGAGCTGCGAGTCGATGTCCCAGCCGTTGGCTGCGTCAATTTCTTCCTGCAGCTTGCCCATCTCGGCCATCAGCGCGTCGTAGTCGGCATTGGGGTCGGCCATCTCTTCGCCGATCTTGTTGAATCGGTCGACCTTTTCGGTGATGTCGCCGAAAGCCGCCTTGATGTTCTCACCGACGGTTTTGTCCTCGTCCAGCGGCGGTTCCTGCTGCAGAATGCCTACGGAATAGCCCGGGGTCAGCTTCGCCTCGCCATTGGAGACGGTTTCCTGTCCGGCCATGATCTTCAAAAGAGTGGACTTGCCCATGCCGTTGGGACCGACGACGCCGATTTTCGCGCCCGGCAAAAAGCTCAGGGTCACGTCGTCAAGGATCACACGGTCGCCATAGGCCTTGCGAGCATTGATCATCTGGAAAATGAATTCAGCCAAGTATTCGTTCCTTCGTTCTTGTGTGTGCTTTGTCTCATTGCGTTTCAAAGGTCCGGCGGGATTTGCGTGACCCGCGGAGTCAAGCCAATTTTGGCATATCGAGTAGACGTTTGAAAGGAATCTTTGCGCTCGGTTTAATGCCGGTTTCGGGATGTTCAAAAAGAAATGACGCTCACTTGGGAACAAATGGTGGCGGTGATATGTTGGGTCTGGTAATGTGCTCGTTTCAACCTGTGTATTGTTGCGTCATACGATTATGGTGTTTTAGACTTGACGGACGTGATTGGCGGATTGAGAAGTACTGGTAAACCCGTGAAGGGAGCGGCACGATGGGACAGGAAATGACCAACTTTCAGGCGAATCTGCCCGAGGCTTTGCCTATTGAAAATCCGCTGAGCTCGGCTGACGCCCGGGTTCCGGCGGAGATTGAGCAATCTTCGGGACTGCTGCTGCAAGGCAGGCGCCTGCGCTCGTTCGCCTATACCACCGACGCCGCCGTGATCCACAACACCAACGCCGACGCCATTCTCGCTGTCTATCCGTTCACCGGACAGCCGGTCATCAATCAGGCCGTGCTTTCCGTGGCACAGGCTCCGGTGTTCGTCGGTGTCGGGGGAGGCACCACCACCGGCACCCGCGTACTTGAATTGGCCGTTTTTGCCGAAATGCAGGGCGTCGCCGGCGTTGTGTTGAATGCTCCCAGCGAGGTCGAGATCGTTCGCGAAGTCGCCATGACCGTGCATGTCCCCGTGATGGCGACGGTGGTGCAATGGGACGATAAGGTGCAGCGCAAGATCGAGGCGGGAGCCAAGATCATCAACGTCGCCGCGGGCAAGAACACCGCCGAGGTGGTCGCCCGTGTCAAAGATCGTTACCCGGAGATTCCCGTGGTCGCCAGTTCCGGCGGTTCGGCCGAATCAATCCGTGAAACCATTGAGGCCGGTGCCAATGCGCTTTCGTGGACGCCACCAAGCGCCGCCGACCTACAAAAGCAAATGATGGATCGTTATCGTCGCGGCGAAACCGGCCATGCCGACGGTGCTCAAAACGCACCGAGCTCACCGTTGCCCAATGTCAATCCCAATGGCACCGCCAAAAGCTTCTATACTTCCACGGCCACCATGGGCCACCCCTATACGGACGTCCCGCCGGTCAAGCAGCCCAGCCCGCGCCATAAGAAGCAGGCGCCGCCGAGCGATGCCATCGTCGAATCGAACTGAACGGCGGTACCGATATTGCCGATACCGGCGTTGAGGTTTCGTCCGGCGGCTGAATCCTAGATGAGCACGCCGTTGCAATGGTCGATTTCGTGCTGGATGATCTGCGCCGTCCAACCGCTGAAATTGGCAGTGTGCTCCTTGAATCTTCTGTCCTGATAACGGACCCGAATCGTTTCAAAGCGTGTCGTTTCCCTTCTGGATTTCAAGGAAAGGCAACCTTCCTCGGTTTGATAGGGGCTGTCTTTTTCGATGATTTCCGGATTGAACATCGTCATTATGCGGTCGGTGAGTTCGTCGTTGAACACGATGATTCGTTTGTGTTCGCCGATCATGTTTGCGGCCATGCCTACGCAACGGTCGGCATAGGCTTCGAGCGTATCCCTGAGATCCTGCGCGCATGCCAGATCGTCCCGCGTGGCTGGTCCGCTGGGTTGGCGCAGGAACGCCGGTGAGGTCGTGATGGGTTGCTGCATGATGATGTCCTTTGGAAATTCCCGTACTTTGCGTTCCAACGATAGTATCCGGCGTGCCGTCACCTCGTATGGTGTCGGATGAGGGTTTGATGAATTCCATTTAGCAAGGTTGTGGGGCGGATCTGATATAGTGAATTGTCCATTGAGAAGCCGGGGTCCGCACGTATGAGAGACAGGTCGGCTTCAATCTTTTGAAAGGCTATTGTGCCGAAGCGTCGTACTCATAAAAATAATTTAGAAAACTCTGCCGATTTTAGGGGCGGAGACTATGCAGGCTCACAAATGAATAATCCTTATAACTCAAATGAATCCAAAAAGGCCGAAGAAGCGGCCGAAAGCGCAGCTGCGTATGCCAAAACCGGCGACCAGCCCGAGCGCACCTTCGCCGAACTCGGCGTACCGGGCCCGCTCGTGAGCGTGCTTGCCCGTGACGGCAAGACCGTCGCTTTCCCGATCCAGGCTGATACCCTCGACGACTCGCTGGCCGGGCGTGATGTGCTTGGCCGCGGTGAGACTGGCAGCGGCAAAACGTTGGCATTTGCCATTCCGCTCGTCGCCCGTCTTGGCGAGCAGGGCGAGGGCGAAGGCGCGATGCGCGATTTCGAACGCATGGATCGCGGCGACCATAAGGCACAGAAGCGTGCCATGTTGCCTCATCCGCATGGAATGATTCTTGCCCCTACCCGTGAACTGGTCAATCAAATCAATGATGTTGTGGCTCCGCTTGCCGCCGCCTACGACATGCAGACCGCCACCATTTACGGTGGTGTCAAATACAGCCGCCAGATCTCCGAACTCAAGGCAGGTGCTGAAATCATCGTCGCCTGCCCAGGGCGTCTCGAGGATCTGCTGCGTCAAGGCGCACTTTCCATCGAGAATGTCGAGATCGCGGTGCTTGACGAGGCCGATGAAATGGCCGATATGGGCTTCCTGCCTTCCGTGCAGCGTCTGCTTGAGCAGATCGATCCGACCGGCCAGCGCATGCTCTTCTCCGCCACGCTCGATCACGGCGTCGATAAGGTCGTCAAGCAGTTCCTGCACGACCCGAAGATCCACGAGATTGCGCCCGCAGATGCGCAGGTCGACACCATGACCCATCACGTTTTCGAGGTTTCGCAGGGGAACAAATACGAGGTCATCCGCGAGCTGGCCAGTGGCAAAGGCAAGCGCATCCTCTTCACCCGTACCAAGTATCAGGCCAAGAAAATGGCCGACAAGCTGGTCAAGGAAGGCATTCCGGCCGTTGATTTGCAGGGCAACCTTTCGCAGAACCAGCGTGACCGGCATCTTGAGGCCTTTACTTCCGGCGATGTCAACGTGCTGGTGGCCACCGATGTGGCGGCGCGTGGCATCGATGTGAGTGATGTGGCGATGGTTGTGCAGACCGAGCCGCCGGAGGATCCAAAATCGTTCCTGCATCGTTCCGGCCGTACCGCGCGTGCCGGCGAATCCGGCGATGTGGTCACGCTCGTCCTGCCACAGCAGCGCCGTGACGCCCGTCAGATGTTGCATCGCGCGGGTATCAAGGCCAAGAGCGAGCAGGTCGTTCCCGGCGCTCCCGAGCTTGAGGAACTGGTGGGGGAGCACGCCCCGCTGGTCGAAGGCTGGACGTTGACTGTGCCGGTCGTCAATCGCAGGGCAGGGCGCACCGGTCGTGGCGGTCGCAACGAGGGTCGTGGCGGTCGTGGCGGTTACGGCCGTAAGGATCGTGGTGGACGTCGTGACCGCAACAATCGGCATGAAGGACCGGGCCGTTCGTTCGGCAAGCGTGGGCATGACGATTCGTTCGAAGATGCCGGTGCTCGCGGTGGCCGTGACAGCGATTTTAACGATTCGCGAGATTTCAAGGATTCACGTTCGCGTGGCGGTCGTCGCGACGGGCGTAAGAACCGCAACCCGCGTTACGATGACGGTCAAGGCCCGATTGATGGTCGTTCCTCGCGTGGTCGCCGTGACGACCGTCGTTCGCGCAAATTCTATGACGATGATTATCGCAAGGGCAGTGGCAAACGCTCCCGTCATTCCGACTACGATGATCGCGGTGTGCGAGGCGGCAAGGGCAAAGGTCGTTATGACGGCAACCGTTCCGACCGTCGTGACGGCGGTTATTCGCAAGGTTACGGCGATTCCTATGGCTCCCGTAAATCCAACCGCCACGGTGGTTATGGCAAGTTCAGCGGCAGTGGACAAGGCCGTGACGAGGGCTATGAAGGTCGTTCCGGCAACGGTGGCCGCAATGATGGATATCAAGGTCGTTCCGGCAACCGCAACCAGCGTTCGCGCAAAGCCGACGGTTTTCACCGTTCGCATGGCAAACGCAACTCGACCCCGTTCCGTCGTTCGCGCTGAAACAGGTAGTGATGGTTTCAGACCTGTTGTCTGTTAAATTCAGAATTTGAATTTTGTAAAAGGTGCTGTGGACTTCCATGGCACCTTTTGCGTTTCCATCAGGAATATGCATAGATGAGTCGATAAAGTCCGCTTTTCTCCTATTGGAAACCGACTGATTATGCTCGCATAAGAAACCGGGTGGGTACGGCGAATAGAGTTGAGCCCGTGAGCGATGGCGAGAATGGAATACGTAAGATGAATGCGGCAAACAATGGCAACAATGCAGCGGTGCGAGGTAACGCTACGACGTCGGCTTCTTTGGTACCTCAAGCCATTGAGGTACGCGGTGCCCGTGTCCATAATCTGCAGGATGTCGACGTTTCGATTCCGCTGAACGAACTCGTCGGTATCGCTGGAGTTTCCGGTTCCGGAAAATCGTCGCTGGCGCTGGGCGTGCTTTATGCAGAGGGTTCGCGGCGCTATCTTGACGCACTTTCGACCTACACCCGCCGTCGAATGACGCAGGCCGAGAAGCCTCAGGTCGATTCGGTGAGGTTCATTCCGCCGGCTTTGGCGTTGCGGCAACGGCCGGGTATTGGCGGCATGCGCTCCACCTTCGGCACTTCCACCGAGACGTTGAATGTGTTGAGGTTGATGTTCTCGCGTCTGGCTTCGCATCGTTGCCCGAATGGGCATTATCAGAAGCCGACGCTTGATGTCGCCGCTGAGATTCCCATTCATTGTGCGGTTTGTGGCGCACTCGTAGAGCCGCCCAGTGCCGAACAACTGGCATTCAATTCCACCGGTGCCTGCCCGAAATGTCAGGGAACCGGAACCATTCACGAGGTCAACGACGCCGCGATTGTTCCCGATAAAAACCTCACCATCGACGAGGGCGCCGTGGTGCCGTGGCGGACGTTCGGGTTCAACGTCCAGCCCGATATCGTTCGCGAATTCGGTGTGCGCACCGATGTACCGTTCAAGGACCTTACTGACAAGGAACGCGACATCGTTTTCAACGGGCCGGAGGAGAAGAAACCCATCACGCTTACCTCCGTCAAAGGCGTGCACCATATCGACTTCACATTCCGCAACGCACGGCTTACCGTGACCAAGGAACTTGAGCGCGCCAATGATGAGAAACGTTTGGCCAAGGTCTCGAAATTCCTGGTGGAGCGCGTTTGCCCGGATTGCGGCGGGTCTCGTCTTAATGAGGCTGCGCGTGCGCCGAAAATCGGTGAACGCAACCTGGCTGAAGTCACGGCTTGGCCGTTGCGCAAGGTGCTTTCCTGGGCCAAGACCGTACCGGATTCGTTGCCACAGGATATGCGGCAGATGGCTGATAGTCTGGTCGATACTTTGGAAGACATGGGTCGAAGGCTTATCCAGCTTGGCTTGGGATATTTGACGCTCGACCGTGCCAGCACGACGCTTTCCACCGGCGAGCGCCAGCGCGCCCAGCTTTCGAGAGCGGTGCGCAACGAGACCACGGGCGTGCTTTACGTGCTCGATGAGCCTTCCACTGGCCTTCATCCGGCCAATATCGAGGGGCTTATCGGCGTGATGCGTGATTTGTTGGCTTCCGGAAATTCGGTGGTGTTTGTGGACCATGACGTCCATGTGCTCAACGCCGCCGACTACTTCATCGAAATGGGACCGGGTGCCGGCAGCCGAGGCGGACGTATCCTCGCGCAAGGAACACCCGCCGAGATACTGCGTAACTCGAAGTCGCGCATCGCCGGTTTCCTCGACGGCTCCGAGCCCGTGGTTGTCCGTAAGCGCCTTGCGTTGCCGCCGGTTTCCGAAACGGGCTGGATCAGCATGAAAACGGATGCGATCCATACCGTGCACCCGTTGGATGTCGCCATCCCGCGTGGTCGGATGACAGCTGTCACCGGTGTTTCTGGCTCGGGCAAGACGACGATGGTTTTGGAATCGCTGATTCCCGCGTTGCAGGCGCAGGAGAGCAATACGCCGTTGCCGGCTCACGTTCGTTCGCTCGGTGCCGCCGGTATCACGCGCGTGCGTCTGGTCGATTCTACGCCGATCGGCATCAACGTGCGCTCCACGGTCGCCACCTACACCGGCATTATGGACATGCTGCGCAAGGCGTTCGCCTCCACCGCCTCAGCCAAGCAACGTAAGCTTAAGGTTTCCGCGTTCTCCTACAACACCGGTTCCCTGCGTTGCCCGCAATGTGATGGTACTGGTCAGATCAGCCTCGATATCCAGTTCTTGCCGGATGTCACCATCACCTGCCCGACTTGCGAAGGACGGCGGTATCGTCCCGAAGTCAACGATGTACGGCTTTCAACCCCAACGCATCCGCAGGGGCTGACATTGCCCGAAGTGCTGGATTTGGAAGTAGACGACGCCCTTGATGTCTTCGCACTTGATGAGGATTCCGCCCGGGTTTCCGCTTCCTCGTCTCATGGTTCTGCGAATCGGAAACGACTTGACACCGCAGCCGGTTCTGCGGGATTCGATGGATCGTTAGATGCTGTTGATTCCGGCGATATGATCACCTCCACTCTGTTGAAACGCATTCATAAAGCCCTCGGAACGCTCCATGATCTCGGCCTCGGCTACCTTACGTTGGGAGAGGACACTCCGAATCTTTCCGGCGGCGAAGCGCAGCGTCTCAAGCTTTCCAACGAGCTCGGCAAGCGGCAGAGCACGTCGCTTTTCGTCCTTGACGAGCCGACGACCGGTCTTCATCCGCTTGACGTTCGTACGTTGATCGACGTGCTGCAACGCCTCATCAAAGGCGGTGCCACGGTGGTTTTCATTGAGCACGACCTTGACATGATCGCCAACGCCGACTACGTCATCGACATGGGTCCGGGCGGAGGCGAGGAAGGCGGCACGGTTGTCGCCACCGGCATCCCGGACGAGATTGCCAATAATCCAGCCAGCATCACCGGTCGCTATCTGGCCAAACATTTAGCTGGTAGCGGTAGCCAGGCAGCAAAGTGAAACACTGCTTTATCCTTCATGCGGATTGCTTTCAAGGTTACTGACAAATTCGTCACTGCTGATTTTCGGCACTGACGAGTTGAGGAATGCCTTGACATCGCGTGAGACAAGACAGTCGGCCTGCCAACGCTCGGCACAAGCTCGGATAATCCCGTCTTCAAAGTCAGGTTCGTCAGAATCGACTGCTGTTTTGCAAATTGCATTGTCGATTGGGAGGATCTCGAACGCGTCGATAAATCTGCGCATCCAATTGCGTCGTTTCGTTTCTGGCAGGTCACGACGTGAGATGTAATAGGCATCTTTAAGACTCCCCGCACAAACCGCGACATTGGGCTCGTGGCTATTGGAGACTCGCATGAAGAACGAAAATGCTGCATCAGAATTTGGACGGTCGGTGGCCATGATATCGAGCAGAAAATTGGTATCTACGAAAATTTTATTTTTCACGGCGAGACAACTCCTCTTTGACATCGTCTGGTGTGAGTTTTCCTATATAAGAAGGCAACTTTATAGAGTCTCTGTCCGCTTTGGCTTCTTCAATCATTTTCTTGTGATCCATCTGGTGCTTTGGATAGCCGATTTTGAATCCAGTGGGGTAGGAGGATGGCTGGAAGGGCAGCATGCCGTCGCGCACACTTTGCTTCAGGAACATGGTGATGGCCGTGGTCATGTTGAGCCCCATTTTCTCGAACAGCTCCGCCGCGTCCTGCTTGAGTTCCGGGTCGATGTTCATCGTCAGTTTTGCCATATCGTCCTCTTTAAAGTTCGGTACCGTATTTTTGGGTATCTTCAGTATAGGCCGAGCAGCAGTATGTTGTATTGTCAATGCACCCATAATAACCTTCCAATAGCCGTATCGTCTCTCTTAACTATCAAGTCTATTGGTGCTATACACCTCAATGCAAGTTGGAACGGGTACTGTGGTCGAATGCTCGAAATCGTTGGTATAAAGCCGATTTGGTATCAAAAAGCGGTGTGGATAACTATTTTCTTATCCACACCGCCATGCGCAATCCGAAAACCTCGGTTGAGCTATATTGAATCCAGCTCGATCTGGGTTTCGATTCTGCGTTCCGGGTCAGGTTCAAGATTCTGATTCTGCCGTTTGCACCTGGATTGGGTTCCTGTTTCGCCTGATTCGGGTTTCGGTTTTTGTCTCGCCTTAGCTGCGTTCGCTTTGTGTCGAGACTCGGTCTGGGCCGAGTTCCAATTTCGGCCTAAGCCCAGTCCCATCCCTATACTCATTGTGCGTCGTCAAGCATTTTCACATACTTGCCGTATCCTTGCGCCTCCATCTGGTCGCGCGGCACGAAACGCAGCGAAGCCGAGTTCATACAGTAGCGCAGTCCTCCGCGGTCGCGCGGCCCGTCGTCGAAGACGTGACCCAGATGAATCTGCGAGTCGGCGGTGCGGATCTCAATGCGCGGCCGCCCGGGCAGCTTGATGTCGCGGTGTTCCGTCAAAGCAGATGCGTCAATCGGCTTGGAGAACGCCGGCCAGCCGCAGCCTGCGTCGAACTTGTCGGTGGAAAGGAACAGCGGTTCGCCGCTGACGATGTCCACATAGATGCCCGGCTCGAAATTCTGGTCGTATTTGTTGGTAAACGGGCGCTCCGTGGCGGCTTCCTGCGTCACCGCGTACTGCTCCGGGTCGAGGTCCCAGACGCGCTCGATATAGCGCTGGCGCTTGCCGACGTTCATCAGCTTTTGCACCGGAATATGGCAGTATCCGCCGGGGTTCTTGTCCAGATAATCCTGATGGTAGGTCTCGGCGGGGTAGAAGTTGTGCAGCGGTTCGACGATTACCGCGGATTCTCGCCCCTCGCGGGTGACAAGCTGTTGCAATGCCTTTTCGTATACCGCTTTCTGCACCTCGTTCAGATAGAACATCGCGCTGCGATACTGCCGCCCTGTGTCATTGCCCTGCCGGTCCACGGAGAACGGGTCGATGACGTCCAGAAACAGCAGCGTCAGCGTTCGCAAGGTCACGCGAGCCGGGTCATAGGTGACGCGCACGGTTTCCGCCGCATCGGTGGTCCCGGAACAGACCTCTTCATACGTCGGGTTTGCCTTGTGTGATTGCGCATAGCCGACCTGGGTGCCGGTGACCCCGTCGACGCCTTGGAAATACCGTTCGACGCCCCAGAAGCAGCCGCCTGCGAAATAGGCGGTCTGCGTTTGTGTGCCGGAACCGGATTCGCTCCCGTACCGTGCGGCGTTGTCATTGTCGTTTTTGCCGGTGTCAAAAGTTTCATATGCTTCGTTTGTGTCAGCGTCCATGCTCGTCATATCTCCTCCATATTCATATCATGTTATACCTGATTATTCATACGTTTCAGTCAGTGTGCCACAAGGCACCGCAAAAGGGCAGCGTGCGTTCGGCTAAGGCTGAAAGGTTGCGTTTGCCGGTACGTTCTTGCGTCGGTTCTGCAACAAGGGCGTCAAAAAGGAAACGGCATTTCACCAAATAGTGAAGTGGGGTAGAATAGAAGTTTGCGGTCTTGGTGTCTGTTGATATCAGAACCAGCGTCCAATGGTCGGCAAGATGGCAGTGAAAAAGGGGAACGCGATTTGGATTGGCATGCGTCGGTGTACGGGTCAAGAACCGGGAGCTCGGGGGGATTCGGGCTTGGGTCGGGTTCCGACAACGATACGTTCGGCGGGGTTGTCGACCCTGACGGCGGCGTGACGTTCGGTGCCAACGAGCCGGCGGTTCCCGAAAAAGTCCTGCGCCAGCGCGGTGGCAAGGCTTTCTACCGCGCCTACGAGGTCATTTCCAGCAGGCGCATGCACGATTTGACCTGCACTCCCGGCGAGGACGGCACGTTGCTGGCCGCAAGCGTCGAACCCGCGGACGAATTCGCAGACGATTACGTGGTGAGCGCCCGCATCGACGAGAACCATGGCGAGATCATCGAGGCGGATTGCACCTGCCCGGCATTCGGGCGGTTCGGCACGATCTGCAAGCATGTCATCGCGCTGATTATGCAATACAATGATACTCCGCAGAAGTTCGAGGAGCTGGGCAACGGCGTCGCCGCCTCTTCCGGATCGCGGGGTGGATCGGGCATCGGCGCCCGCCAGCGCAGGGTGGTCCGCCGCACGTCGCGGGCCTTGCGTTCCTTCATGGAGCAGGAGGATTCCCAGCTTGAGGCCCAGGCCAAGAACCGCCAGCTGGATCTTCTGAAGGAAGTCAGCAGCCGTGCTTCAGGTGATATCGGCAGCAATGTGGCGCTGAGCCGCCACATGCCGATCGGCTCGGTCGTACTGCGCCCGATGCTGGAAAATTCCGGTCGCGACTGGTATATGCGTCTGCATATCGCTGTGCCGTCCAAGGGTATTTCCTATGTTGTCAAGGACGTGCGTGCCCTTGTCGAAGCGGTGCAGCGTCGCGAATTCGTCACTTATGGCAAAAAACTCGCGTTTGTCCATTCCCGTGATTCGTTCGACGAGCGCTCGCGTTCGATTTTGGCCATTCTCGGGCGTGCCATCGAGATTCGCAAAAGCGTTTCCGGTGATTACAAGTTCTATCAGAGCAAGGCGGAGGCCCAGGAAATGCGGCTTTCCGACGATGAAACGGCCGAGCTTCTGGATTTGTTCGTCGATGCGGATGTGACGTTGGACTATGTCCCGGTTCACGGCAGTTTCGCTGCAGCCATTCCGGTTCGCGTGGTTGACGGCGACCCGGATTTGGGACTTCAGGTCGTTCGCGCGTATGACGAGAATGACAACAGCAACAACGGCACCAGCTCGCAAGATCGACGATTCGCGCGGCAACATGATGATGACGGATCACAAAAACACAGCTACGTCATCCTTCATTCCTTGAATATCGAAAAATTCATCATCGGTCGCGGGTCGTCGTTTGTGGTCGTCGGCAGTCCTTCCGCCAATCACGCTTTCGGTTTGGACACCCCCGAAATCCACCGTTGCTCCAGTGCCATGACCGCGAACCGCAATTTGCTCGGGGTACTGTGCACCGGTGACGAACGTGGCGATCTGTATTTGAGCGGTGATGACATCGAGGAGTTCTCCCGTACGGTGCT
The DNA here is from genome assembly GCF_029433335.1 of Bifidobacterium sp. ESL0745. NCBI lineage: Bacteria > Bacillati > Actinomycetota > Actinomycetes > Bifidobacteriales > Bifidobacteriaceae > Bifidobacterium > Bifidobacterium sp. ESL0745. Next base: position 1,144,456 of record NZ_JAQTHX010000001.1, on the reverse strand, counting down.
GCCTGCGCTTGATCCGGTCGTTGCGGATGGTGGCGATGATGCCGGCGAGGCGAGCAACACCGGTAGGTCTGGAGATGCCGACAATACGGCATCAGATGGCTCGTCGCAAAACGAAACAAGCACGATTTCCGGTACAAAATCCAAAGTAACCGACGACTTGACACCTGCCACATCGCGAGGCACCTCCCATCATGGCATCGCTGTCAAACTGCCGCCGGAATTGATTAAAATGCGCCGCATCCCCTGCCATATCGAGACATACCTCGATCGTGACAAGAACGGCATCACCTGCGATGTGCAGGCGCGTTACGGCGACGAACGCTTTCACGTCTTCTCCGGTATCGGCCCGAACGAGCCGGTCGCACGGGATCGCGAAACCGAGCGTCTGGCTGTGGAGGCCGTGCGCCAGTACTTCCCGATGCCGGAGGGCCCGATAGCGCGCATCCCTGAAGACAATGACAAGGCCATCTACAAGCTCTTGAATGAAGGGCTTCCCGTCTTGCGAGGTCTCGGAGAAGTGTTTTCCACGCCGAGTTTCGACGGGCTCACCTCCTCACCGCACCCCGTTTTCAAGATCGGTCTGTCGGTCAAATCCGGCCTGGTTGAAATCTCGCCGATCGCCGACGAAATCGACCCATCCGAAGTGCCGGCATTGCTCAACAGCTATCGCAAGCGTCGCAAGTTCCATCGTTTGCGTAACGGTGCATTCGTCAATATGGCCGACGTCGATACCGGCAAATTGGACGAGGTCAGCAGCGATTTGGGCCTTAAACCGGTCGACCTCGATTCCGGGGCCGTTTCCGTGCCCGCTTACGAGGCCTATTACCTCGACAACGAAGCGGAAGATGAAGATAAAAGTGATGAATTCCGCAGCTATTTGAATGATTTGCGCGTCATCGACCCGAAGACCTATAAGGTTCCGAGGTCGCTCGCGCATGTCCTGCGCCCGTATCAGGTTGAGGGCTTCCGTTGGCTCAATGCCGTGGCCGATAAGGGCTTCGGCGGTATTCTGGCCGACGAAATGGGCCTGGGCAAAACCGTGCAGATGCTTTCGTATCTGGTTGCCAGGCGTGGCGAACAGCGCCAGATCGGGCCGAACCTCATCGTCTGCCCGGCATCGCTGGTCTACAATTGGGCCGCCGAGTGCGCCAAGTTCGCCCCCGAACTCAACGTGCAGGTGCTCGCCGGTTCCAAGGCCGAGCGCCGTGCGACGCTCAAGAACGCGAAGGCGTGGTATGCGGGCGGAAAAGCGCAGTATCAAAAGAATGCGAATGGTGCTCAGCCGAGTCTTGATATTTCCATGGGCGCTTCCGACGACGGTTGGCAAAGTGCCAACAGCCCTCAACCTATTGATGATGACGGTGCAGATACGACACAATGGGTCGCGCCCGATGTTCTGATTACTTCGTACGATTTGCTGCGCCGTGATATCGAGGATTACGACGGCCTCGAATGTTATTGTATGACGCTTGACGAGGCGCAATATATCAAGAACCACGCCACCAAATCCGCCCATGCCGTGCGTTCCGTTAGTGCGCGTCACCGTTTTGCCTTGACCGGCACGCCGATCGAAAACCGGCTTTCCGAGCTGTGGAGCATCTTTGATTTCCTCATGCCCGGCATGTTGGGAGCCTACAAACATTTCCGTGACCGTTTCGAAATGCCGATTCTTTCCGGCGACGAAAACGCGCAGGCCAAGCTGCAGGCGTTCGTCGGCCCGTTCATTCTGCGCCGTCTGAAGTCGCAGGTCCTAAAGGATTTGCCGGACAAGATTGAAAACGTCATCACTGTCCAGCTTCAGGGGGAGCAGCGCAGGCTGTATGCCGCACTTGAGCAGCAGCTTCGGGCCACCCTCAACAAGCAGCGCGACATCGAATACAAGACCGGCAAAATCCAGATTTTGGCCCAGCTCACCCGCCTGCGTCAGGCCTGCTGCGACCCGCGACTGCTCTTCAGCAATGTCGGCAGCAACGTCGTCAAAAAGGATGCGCACGTCTGGGGCGAGCCAAGCCGCGAGGTCGAGCGTGCCGACGATGAATCGATTGATGAACTCAGCGAAACTGCCGATGAATCTGCGAACGCAATTGTAAGGAATGGTGATTTGTCGGTCGCGGGTTCTGGTGCTTCTGGCACCAATGTTTCGGAAACGTCGAAGGCTGGAAGCCCCGCTAAGCCTCGCAAAGTCACGTCGGCGAAGCTCGACGCCATCGAGGAGCTGGTCTCCAGCTGTCAGGACGCCGGTCGCAAGATGCTGATCTTCTCACAATTCACCAGCTTCCTCGACCTGATCGCCGAGCGCCTGCGCAAGAACGGCGTCGCCTACAACGTCATCACCGGTGCCACCCCCAAGCGCAAACGCCTCGAGCTGGTCGACCAGTTCAATTCGGACGATACCCCGGTTTTCCTGATTTCCTTGAAGGCCGGCAACACGGGCCTCAACCTCACAGGTGCCTGCGTGGTGGTGCACGCCGATCCGTGGTGGAACGCCGCCGCGCAGGAGCAGGCCACCGACCGCGCCCACCGCATCGGCCAGACCCAGGACGTCAACGTCTACCAGATTGTCGCCAAGGACACCATCGAGGAGCGCATCCTAAAGATGCAGCAGTCCAAGAACGACCTGGCCCATCGTTTCGTCGACAACGCCGGCACCGGCACCTCAGCCGGCATCTCGAACCTCACGAAGGACGATTTGCTGCAGTTGCTTGGTTAACGGTTGCATGGTTTATTAAAGAAGTAAGTTCGGTTGAACGTGCTGGTTTGGTTGACGTACCGGCTTGACGGAATGTAGCGGCTTAAGTGAATGCGGCTCGACAACGTATATTCGGCTTGGCTAAAGCGTGGCGACCTGTACGAGTGCTCTGACTTGTCCCAGCGCGCCAACTTTGCGGTATGTAGATTTCGGCTTAATGCACCAAGGCGTAATCAGTGCTCTGAAGTGATGGAATTTAGCTTGTTACAAGATTTTTGTATAGGCTCTGCATAAGCACTGTTTCGTTCCCGCTTTTCATTGCTATTTAGCGGTTTGGCGATGGTTGGCCCGCAATGCTTATTTACATTGCGGTAACACTCGTTACACAGGCTGTCCGCTATGTGGAGGCGTCCCCTTGTTTTGGATATTTATCATGAAATGATGCTTTTTGTAACAACGGAATAAAACTAGAAGGGGCATCACATGAAATTTAAGAAGATTTTGACGATTGCTGTGACCGCCGCCGCGGTGGCATCGTTGGCCGCATGCGGCGGAGTGAAGAAAGATTCCGACGTAGCCAGTGGTTCGACCGTCACCGTCGGCACCACCAATAAAGTCGTGAGCATCGACCCAGCCGGGTCGTATGACAATGGATCGTACGAAGTCCAGCTCCAAATTTTCCCGTTCCTGTATGCGCAGAACTATGGCACCGCCAAGCTTTCGCCGGACATCGCGGCGGACGGCGGAAAGTGGAGCGCCGACGGCTCCGAATTCACCGTCAAGCTCAAGCCCGGCCTGAAGTTCGCCAACGGCCACACGCTTGATTCCAAGGATGTGAAGTTCACGTTTGACCGCATCAAGAAGATCAATGACGAGAACGGCCCGGCTTCGCTTCTGGCCAACATCGATTCGGTTTCCGCCCCCGATGCCACCACGGTGGTGTTCAAGGATTCCGTGCCGAACGACGTGACGCTGAAGCAGGTGCTTTCCAGCCCTGCCGGTCCCATCATCGACGACCAGGTCTTCTCGCCGGACAAGCTCACCCCGGCGGCCGACATCGTCAAAGCCAACGCGTTCGCTGGCCCCTACAAGCTGATGCAATACAAGGACAATGAACTTGCTGCCTACGAAAAGAACCCTTCCTACAAGGGCTTGACCCCGGCCAAGAACAGCAACGTGCAGGTCAAGTACTTCGCCGATGCCTCCAACCTCAAGATGGCCGTGCAGCAGGGGTCGGTCGATGTCGCCACGCGTACGCTGACCCCGACCGATATCCAGGATCTTCAGAAGGGCGGCAAGGTCAAGGTCGTCAAGGGCCCAGGCGGCGAGGAACGCTTCATCGCCTTCAACTTCAAGATCCAGCCGTACGGCGAGAAGACCCCTGAGGCCGACAAGGCCAAGGCGCTTGCGGTACGTCAGGCCGCTGCCGATCTTGTCGATCGCCAGGAGCTTTCGATCAAGGTCTACAAGGGCACGTATACGCCTATGTACTCCTACATTCCCAGCGATCTGGACGGCACGCAGGACACGTTGAAGAGCGCTTACGGCGACGGCAACGGCAAGCCGAGCCTTGACAAGGCCAAGAAGACACTTGAGGCTGTCGGCGTCAAGACCCCGATCGATCTGAAGCTGCAATACAACAGCGACCATTACGGCGCTTCCTCCGCCGACGAATATGCGGCCATCAAGTCCCAGCTCGAATCGGGCGGCCTGTTCAAGGTCGACATTCAGCAGACCGAATGGACGCAGTACAACAAGCAGCGCAACGTCAACAAGGATTCGGACGGCACCTACCCGGCCTACCAGCTTTCCTGGTATCCGGACTACTCCGACCCCGACAACTACCTTTCCCCGTTCTTCCGCGATGGCAACTTCGTCAACAACGGCTATGCCAACAAGGAAATCAACGATCTGATCGTCAAGCAGGCGGGCGAGCAGGACCACTCCAAGCGCATGGACCTCTTGAAGCAGATTCAGCAGCTTGAGACCAAGGACCTCTCGACCCTGCCTCTGCTGCAAGGCAATCAGGTGGCCGTCATGGGCAAGGGTGTCAAGGGCGTCGTGCTCGATCCCTCGTTCCGCTTCCGCTATGCGCCCATCACCAAGTCCTGATTTTGCGGCGGTGCACCTGATCCGAATGGATCGTGCGCACTGTTGAATGAGGCGATCAATCGGGCCGTGAGCCGATACTTTGTAAATTTTTTTGTAAATTTTAAAAACTACCGGTTCGCGGTCCGTTTTATGGCAGTGGCGACTTTTTATGACTATAAAATTATACAAAATTAGTTGAATAATCTATGAATAATCTATGAATATTCATGTCATTTTGAAAATTTCTGTTTCACATCGTGAAATAATCGTCTGGTGGTATGGAGTCTGCTCCATAATGAGCAGTAATTGGGAATGTCATAAGCATTTGTCTTTTGGGGATTTGTGACTTTCGTATTTTTGGAACATAAATATTCATTGTTTTGCATAATCTGATATTCCCGGTTGTTGATACAAAGAGAGGTTTCCTTATATGAAATATAAGAAGATATTGGCCGCGTTTACCGTGGTGGCCGCTTTGGCGTCGCTTGCGGCTTGCGGCGGCGTGAAAAAGGGTTCCGGGTCTGCCTCGGACGCGTCGACCATCACCGTCGGCACCACCGATAAGGTCGTCACCATCGATCCCGCAGGTTCCTTCGACAACGGTTCGTATGGCGTCGAGTTCCAGGTATATCCGTTCCTGTATTCGCAGAACTACAATTCCTCGCAAATGAGCCCGGACATCGCGGCCGACGGCGGAAGTTGGAGCGCCGACGGCACCAAGTTCACCGTCAAGATCAAACCCGGTCTGAAGTTCGCCAACGGGCACGCGCTGACCGCCAAGGACGTCAAGTACAGCTTCGACCGTGTCCAGAAAATCAATGATCCCAACGGCCCGTCCTCGTTGCTCGCCAATATCAAGTCCGTCGATGCGCCTGACGATACCACCGTGGTCTTCACCGCCGCCGTGCCGAACGACGTGACGTTGAAGCAGGTGCTTTCCAGCCCTGCTGGCCCCATCGTCGACCATCAGGTCTATCCGGCCGACAAACTGGCGACCAGCGACGAAATGATGAAGGGCCAAGGCTTCGCCGGCCCGTACAAGCTCAGCCAGTTCAAGCAGAACGAGTCCGCGCAGTTCATCAAGAACCCCAACTACAAGGGCCTGACCCCGGCCAAGAACAAGACCGTGCAGGTCAAGTACTTCGCCGACGGTTCGAACCTCAAGATGGCCGTGCAGCAGGGATCCGTGGAAGTCGCCTCGCGCTCGCTGACCCCGACCGATATCCAGGATTTGAAGAAGGGCGGCAAGGTCAAGGTCGTCAAGGGCCCAGGTGGTGAGGAGCGTTTCATCGTCTTCAACATGAAGTTGCAGCCTTACGGCGAGAAGACGGCTAATCCCGACCCGAAGAAGGCCACCGCGGTACGGTATGCGTTCGCCGATATGCTCGATCGTCAGGCAATCGCCAGCCGTGTCTACAAGAACACTTACACCCCGATGTATTCCTTCATTCCCGACGGCCTGACCGGTCACGATGACACTCTGAAGAGCGCCTACGGCGATGGCAAGGGCAAGCCCAGCAGCGAGAAGGCCAAGAAGGAGCTTGAAGCGGCCGGAGTCAAGATGCCGGTCGATCTGAAGTTGCAATACAATGGTGACCATTACGGCCCGTCTTCGGCGGACGAGTATGCGGCCGTCAAGTCCCAGCTCGAAACCGACGGTGTCTTCAAGGTTGATCTTCAGCAGACCGAATGGACCCAGTACAACAAGGAGCGTGTGGTCACCAAGGATTCCGACGGTTCCTACCCGGCCTACCAGCTCGGTTGGTTCCCGGATTATCCGGATCCCGACGACTATCTCTCCCCGTTCTTCCGCGATGGCAACTTCGTCAACAACGGCTACAAGAACGATGAGATCAACGCGCTGATCGCCAAGCAGGCCGGTGAGCAGGACAAGGACAAGCGTGTCGCTATGTTGAAGCAGATTCAGGACATGGCCACGAAGGATCTTTCCGTCATCCCGCTGCTGCAGGGCGACCAGATTGCCGTGACCTCCCCGAACATCAAAGGCGTGGTTTTGGACGGTTCGTTCCGCTTCCGTTACGCCTCTATCGTCAAGTCCTGATTTTTTTATCACGGGATTTGACATCTCAACGTTGATACCGGTTATGGCTTTTTAGGTGTGGCCGGTATCAACGTTATCTACATGTCATTGATTTGAGGAATTGATAAGATATGTCCGAAAAGACTGCCGAGCAGGTGGACGCGAAAACGCCATCAAAGGCAAAGAAACCTAAGAAAAACAGGTTGTCAGGCGGATTCTTCCGCTTCGTGCTGACAAGATTCCTGTTGATTATTCCCACGGTGTTCATTCTGGTCACCGTCGTATTCTTCGTCATGCGTGCCACCGGCGATCCGATCTCGGCGGCCCAGGGCGGCAGGCTGAGTCCTGCGGAATTGCACCGGCGCATCCACGCCGCCGGCTACGACCGCCCGCTGATTGTGCAGTACGGCGACTATCTGTGGAAACTGTTGCACGGCGACCTCGGCACAACCTTGACCGACAACCAGCCGGTCAGCTCGATTCTTATGCACTATGGTGCCGCGACCTTTGAACTTGCCTTTTTGGCGCTGATCGTCGCGCTGGTGGTCGGCATCAGCCTCGGCCGCATCGCCGCCAAGCATCGTGACCACGCTTCCGACGCCGGCATCAGGGTCTTCGCCATTCTCTGCTATGCCACCCCGGTATTCTTCCTCGGACTTGTTTTGAAACTCATCTTCTCCTCGTGGCTTGGGGTGCTCCCCAGCTCCGGGCGTTCCTCGCTGGGTAGCGAAATGCAGTTCAGCCGCCTCGTTTCGCCGACCGGTTTCTACATCATCGATGCCCTGCAACTGGGGGATATGCACGTGCTTGGCGATGTGCTTCAGCACGCCATCCTTCCGGCCATCGCGCTCGGCCTTCTGACGGCGGGTGTGTTCATCCGCTTGGTGCGTACCAACGTCATTTCCACGTACAATTCCGGTTACGTCGAGGCGGCACGTTCGCGCGGCGTCTCCGAAAAACGTCTGCTTTCCAAGCACGCCTGGCGTCCCGCGCTCATCCCGATCATCACCGTGATGGGCATGCAGATCGCGACGATGCTGGCCGGGGCGGTCTTGACCGAGACCACCTTTGAATGGAAGGGCCTGGGCTTCATGCTTTCGCAATATCTGAAAGCCCGCGATTTCGTGGCCGTTCAGGGCATCGTGATCCTGATTGCCATCATCGTGGCCGTGGTCAATTTCATCGTCGACGTCGTCAGCGCGTTGATCGACCCGAGAGTGAGGTACTGATTTGTCTAGAGGAACTTCCGCTTCCAGCACCGTTTCGCTCTCGCACGACGAGCGCTTGGAACATCTCAATAACAAGAAAAAGCAGTCCTGGTTCTCCAAGCTGCCGTTGATTAGCGAACTGCGCATGTCGGTCGGCTGGCAGCGCGGCATGCTGGTCACTGGATTGATCATCACCATTTTCTTTATTCTCGTGGCCATTTTCGCGCCGGTACTTGCGCCGTATAGCTTCGCACAGATCAAGTCAGCCAATGGCACCGCGTTCCCGACGCAAGCTCCGCCGAGCGCCGCCCATCCGTGGGGTACCACAGTCGCTGGTTTCGACGTGCTGAGCCGCACCATCTGGGGCGCGCGCACCGCCGTGATCGCCATTATCGTTGCGGTCGTGCTTTCCATCTTCGTCGGCGTACTGCTCGGCCTGGTCTCCGGTTATTTCGGCGGTTGGATCGACCGCGTGCTCGTCGTGATCGCCGACGCCATCTATTCCTTCCCGTCACTGCTGCTCGCCATCCTGATGGCCATTGTCATTTCTGGCGGCCAATCCAGCCTGTGGGGCGGCATTCTCGCCTCTGGCATCTCGATTACCGTGGTCTACATTCCGCAGTATTTCCGCACCATCCGCGCTGAAGTGATGCGTATCAAGGAATCCGCCTACATTGAGTCCGCGCGTGTGGTCGGCGCCTCTACATGGAGGATTATGACCAAGCACTTGCTCAAGAACTCGACGCGTACGCTGCCGGTTATTTTGACGTTGAACTCGTCGGAAGCGGTCTCCACACTCGCAGGCCTCGGATTCCTCGGCTTCGGCATTGAGCCGACCGCAGCTGCCGAATGGGGCTACGATCTGAACCGTTCCGTCGCCGACGTCACCGCCGGTATCTGGTGGACCGCGATTTTCCCTGGCCTGGCCATCGTGCTTATCGTTCTTGGTATTACATTGGTGGGCGAGTCCCTGAACGACCTTGCCGACCCGCGTCTGCGTGCACGCAAGTCCGCAGCCGAAGTCATCGGTTCCATTGAGGACACGTCCGTCGATCCGAACAAGAGTGACGACGTGGCGGTGGAAATCGATGGCAAAACCATTGATGCGAATGATACGAGGGGTATCGCAAGTGCTGTTGTGCAAGATCCTGTTGTTCCCGGTTCGTCGGGGTCTGTGAAATCTGCGGATTCTGCGAAATCTGCAGGTGCTGCAGGCGCTGCGAATGCTTCGGGTGACGCCGGTTCTGCTGGTCCTGCCGGTTCTTCCGGTGGTTCCAACGGGCAACGTTCGAATACTCAGGGTCAGGGAGATGAACGATAATGAGCGAAACGAACAATATGCAAACCGCCCAAGCCGCCAACGATGCCAAGAATGATGTTAACGGTTCCGGCACTTCCTATGGTCAGGCCGCAGCGAACGCTGTGATGCCGCACCTTTCCAAGAATATGCTGGCTTCGGTCGACAAGCTGGGCGTCTCCTTCGTCACCGACGCGGGCCCCATCAAGGCCGTTGACGACATCACTTTCACCATTCCGCGCAAGACCGTGGTCGGCGTGGTCGGTGAATCCGGTTCTGGCAAGTCTGTCACGGCCCGCTCGATCATCAAGTTGCTGCCCGAAACGGCTTCAACTTCCGGCGCAATCTACATCTCCAACAAGGAAGGCACTGGCGAACTCGACGTACTGAAGCTTTCCGGCGAGGATTTGCGTCAGCTGCGTGGTGGCGAGGCCGCCATGGTTTTCCAAGAGCCCAACTCTGTGCTGAACCCGGTGTTCACCATCGGCTGGCAGATTGAGGAGGGCCTGCGCGCCCACGGCATGAAGGACAAGAAAGAACTTCGTGCCAAATCCATCGAGATTTTGAAAAAGGTCGGCATCCCTGATGCCGAAACTCGCATCGACTACTATCCGCATCAGTTCTCCGGCGGCCAGAAGCAGCGTATCGTCATCGCGATGGCGCTGGCCTTGAACCCCGGCCTGATTCTCGCGGATGAGCCCACCACGGCGCTCGACGTGACCGTGCAGATGGAGATTCTCGACCTGCTGCGCCTCGCGCGCGACGAATTTGGTGCCTCGGTGCTCATCATCACCCACAACATGGGCGTGATCGCCGACATCGCCGATCAAGTGGTTGTGATGTATCAGGGCCACGTCGTCGAGCAGGGCGATGTAGAACAGATTTTCTATCACCCGAAGGACCCGTACACCCAGCGTCTGCTGGCTTCCGTGCCGCGTATCGGCGAGAAGCTTGTTGTCAAGAACAAGGACGGCAGCGTCGTCAGGCGTTCCGTGGACTGGCGCAAGGAGCCCGTGGTCGTTGAGGCCAAGGGCATGAGCGTCACCTATCCTGGCCGTCTGATGCAGCCCGATTTCGTGGCCGTCAATAAGGTCGACTTCGAGATTCACCGTTCCGAGGTTCTGGGACTGGTGGGGGAGTCCGGCTCCGGCAAGTCCACCACGGGCCGCGCCATCGCCGGCTTGCAGAGGATCAGTGACGGGTCTTTGAAGGTCTTCGGCGTTCAGATGAACCACGTCAAGGAGCGCGACTTCAAATCCAAGCGTGCCGACATCGGCTTCGTCTTCCAGGACCCAGGAAGCTCGTTCGACCCGCTCATGACCATCGCCGAGAACGTGGCCGAGCCGCTGATCGTGCACAAGAAGTATTCGTCGGTTGCCGATGCGAGGAATTACGTCGGCGAGCTGATGGAGATGGTGCAGCTGCCGCGCGTCTACATGGACCGCTTCCCGCACGAGCTTTCCGGTGGCCAGCGCCAGCGTGCATCGCTCGCCAGGGCGCTTGCCCTGAAGCCGTCGCTGCTGATTGCCGACGAGCCGACAAGTGCATTGGATGTGTCCGTACAGGCCAAAGTCTTGGAACTCTTCAAGCGCCTTCAGGTCGAGATCGGTTTCGCGTGCCTCTTCATCACCCACGACCTCGCGGTGGTCGACATGCTCGCCGACCGCATCATGGTGATGCACAAGGGCCAAATCGTCGAGCACGGCGACGCCAGCCAAATCATCGAGCATCCCCAAGACCCCTACACCCAAAAGCTCCTAGCCTCGCTCCCGGTCCCCGACCCGCGCCAGCAGCGCGAGCGCAGAGAACAGCTTCACCGCTTGCGTGGGCAGGAGTAAGAGTGGTAGGAGCTTACCTGATAACTTAAGAATTAACGCTTGGTTTTGTATCAGATTTATTTCGATACGAAACCAAGCATTTTTTGTTAATGAGTCACTTCGATAAGCCGGGAAAAATACCGAAAAGCAATTGAAATAGCTGATTCTGACATAAAATTGCTGAAACAAGCAATTTCGTGCTAATCTTAGTAAACGAAATGAATAGGAACACCAAAAATAAGGTGAGGTATCGATGCTGATAGATTTTTCATTCTCAAACTTCCGCAGTTTCCGAGATGAGCAGGCTTTCTCGATGTCTAGCAGCGACACGAAACTTCCGCCTTCAACGGTTACAGCCGTGTATGGAGCGAATGCATCCGGTAAGTCGAACTTTCTCAAAGCAATGGGTTCTATGGCGACGTTGGTGAGGCTCAGCTATAGCCAAGGTTCGCAGATTTCCGGTGTGCCCCGTGAACCTTTCTTGTTATCTGATTTTCAGAATGGCCAAGGCGAGCCTTCAATGTTTTTAGCTGAATTTGTGGCAGCAGATGGGCAGAAATATAACTATTGGTTCACATTTGATTCACAAAAAATTCTTAGTGAATCATTGAGTGTTTATAAGAAATTGAATGGTCGTCTTTCTACGCGTTCTACCAAGCTTTTTGAGCGTGGCGAAGACCAAACAAATATTGATTTTGGAAACGCATTTGGGCCAAGTGGATTGCTCCAGCAGACCATGAATAACAGACCCAACGCTTTAGTATTATCTGCGGCAGCAGCTGCCGGTATTCCTTCTATACAAACGGTTTTTGATTTTTTTATGCCTGATAATTATTTTTACGGTGAGGCTTCTCAATCGCAAATGGAAATGAATTATGTTGCTCAGCAACTGGAGCAACATACCAAGTTTTCTAAGAATCTTACTAAATTACTTCGATATGCTGATTTCGGCATAAATAATGTTCGCGCAGTTCCGGTAAATTTCAATTCCATTTCGGACAGCTTTAGCCAGTTTAAGAAGCAAATGCATGAAAGTATTGGCGCGGACGAAGAGAAATTGGATCAACTTCTGGGACAGAATCCCAAGCAGATTCAGTTACAGTTTGAACATACTGGTGCGAACGGTATAAAGAGACAGTTTATTCAAGGACAGGAATCGCAAGGCACTATTGGCGCGATGTCGTTCTTCTCCGTGGCATTGCGACAGCTTTCTCATCAGTCGGTTACGTTGGTTGACGAGATTGATACGAGTCTTCATCCGACTTTGGTCAAGGAATTGGTTTCATTATTCGTCGATCCAGAAACGAATCCGCACGGTTCTCAGCTTATATTTACTACGCACGACACAACATTGATCAATGCCTCTGGCGACAGCAATCGTTTGCTTAAAGGTGACCAAATATGGTTCGTGGAAAAGGGTCAGGATGGGGCTTCGGAGATTTATCCGGCAACGGATATGAAACTTCGTAGCAAAGAAAACATCGGGAAGAACTATATGAATGGTGTTTATGGTGCAGTTCCTAGGCCCACGTTCCACTCGTTGTTTGCGCAGATTATCAATGGTGAAGATGGGGAAGAGGATGAATCCGGATCCTCCGTGAGTGGGGAGGATACTCATGAATAGATCAAAAGGCCGATCTTCCTCTCCCAGACATGGCCGCGGAAGCCATTCTCAGCTTCATACACGTAAGAAACGATATCTGGTAGTTTGTGGGGGAGAAAAGACTGAACGACAGTATTTCGAGTTTTGCGAGGCAGAGTTCAATGTTGTCATCGACTTTAGGCCGGGTAAAAAGAGTCCGTCGCAATTGGCTGATTATGCAGTTACCCTAAAAGAGAAAGCCGAAAAAGACAGAGAGTCTGTAGATTCATACAGTGCAGTATGGGTAGTCGTTGACGTTGATAATTACCATGACCACAAACAGGCCGAAAAGACTTGCAAAGATCATGGAATCAGCCTGATTATCTCAAACCCGTGCTTCGAAGTCTGGCTCATCGACCACCACAACCAATGCCCTCCGAGCTGTACAAGAACCAAAGACGCTGAAAACCGTGCAGCGAAGTTGGGCCTTACCTCCGGCCGCAATCACAAAGACATAGTTCGGCCAGCAATTAAGGGTCAAACAGATACTGCAATCATCCACGCAAATCGTCACAACATCAAGCGCCGTGAACGCCAGTTACTAACTCCAAATCGCGAGCAAGCCTACGCTCCCTGGACCGATATGCCGCAGGTGATTAAACGGTTAAAAGGTTAGCTGAAATACGACACTAATTTATCTGGAATTGAGGTATGCGACACACATGAGTTTAGAAGATATGAAAGGATCACCTATGCCTTCGTCAGAATTGATAGCGAAATCTGTATCTGCTTTAGACACTTTATTTCCTGAGATTGCAAGCGGCAGTCGTAGACGTGCCCACAGACGGGATATGAAAGAGCTGCAAAAAGAGATTGCGAGTATTGATAGTAACCGGACTCTTAATGATGACGAAAAAGCTGTATTTCGTTACTCGTCTTATCGGACTTTAGGGCATATCGACAATCTAACTGATATTATCGATGGCAGCGTTCCTCTTGTTCATAAGCCAGAAAACGTTAAGGGAATTGATCCCGATTGGGTTGATGATTTTCAAGATAAAGCTGGTAAATGTAGTAACTCAGATTTACAAATTATTTGGTCACAAATTCTTGCTGGAGAAATTGATGAACCGGGACGTTTTAGTAAAAGGTTTTTATCCATTGTGTCGACACTTGAAAAAAGTGAAGCAGAGATCTTTAAAAAGGTGTGCTCATATTCAGTTATAACTGGGCATAAAGAGGTCTATTCTTTTATGTCTGTTGATAATTCATCTGGAACTTTTTATAACCATAAAGCAATCGCTCTTTCTGATTTGAGTTGTCTTTTTGAATTAGGGCTCATGGATACCACCGTGGGTATGTCGGTACATATCCTTCCTAAAAGTAAAGAAATACTCCAGACGAGTAAAGAACTTGTAATTCTTTACAATTCTATGGACAAAGAAATTGAAGCGTGCCCTGTCAATCGAACATTCTCAAAAGTTGGAGAAGCTCTTGCTTCGCTCTGCGATTTAGGCTGTGCGCCTGATTTTCATCGAATTGTGCAGGAAGTTTTACCTGAAAAAATTGATTACGAATTTGTTCCTGTCAAGGAAAGCAATGAGAAAATACTAAGAACTGATTACTGATAAGAGGTATGTTCACCTAATTCTTTGCATGGGTAAGTAAAGAAGAATTATGGCTTTATGGGTATCTGAAAGAGGAGTAAGAATGGATAGTTCACTCACCAATGTTAATATGTTTCCTTCTGTAAGCCGTGAAATCTTGAATAATGTATGGAGCCAATTTCCAATTGCAAGTCAAGCAGCCAAACTACTTTCTGAAACGGTAGCTACAGTTGCACAACAAAGTAGTTTAAATTTGACAGTTTATTTTTCAAATTTTCAATCTATTATGCAAGCTGCACAGGCCTCCGAAGCTTTGAAAATGCAGCATGCATTCTATTCGCCTTTGGTTGGCATTGCTAATTCGATGAAACCTCTGCAATCAATTATTGCTCCTTCAATTATCGGGCAATTTGGCACCACTAACTTCGCTAAGAATTTTACTGCAGATTCAAAATTATTAGGCAATACTGATTTTCTTCAACTTGGCAAAACGGCTTCTGAAATGGCTAAACAATTCTTGCCAAGTGTCACTCCTACATTCATCCAGAATATTCCTGGTTTTGCATCTGGGCTTAGTGTTATAGGCAATCAATGGCATCCGAATTATTGGTTTCCTCGGAATCTAAGAGTTATTGAAACTGATCTTGATAAGACAGTTATGTGGATAGAACATGAGGAAGGTATTTCTTTGTTCTTTATTCTGGACAGTGAATTGTCCGAACGGATAATAACGTCAGATTCGAAGGATGAAAGAAGAGAACTGCTGACTTCATCATTTGAAACGATAATTG
Organism: Bifidobacterium sp. ESL0745; assembly: GCF_029433335.1. NCBI lineage: Bacteria > Bacillati > Actinomycetota > Actinomycetes > Bifidobacteriales > Bifidobacteriaceae > Bifidobacterium > Bifidobacterium sp. ESL0745. The sequence goes on along the minus strand of NZ_JAQTHX010000001.1, from coordinate 1,129,333 downwards.
ATGATTGTCGAAATGCTCTGGGGAAAAGAACCTCAAATGATCAAGGCAACGAATATGTCAAATTACTTACAGAGGCATTGAGCGTTTCGGAAGCGGGTTGTTTTGGTACTGCTGAGGCTTTGTTGGCCAGCATCTTAGATTCATTAATCAATGAAATCGATGATAAGAAGACACAGAACGCATTAAGAAATCCAAAGGGTTACGCACAATACGAGAACAAGATGTTTGAAGAAAGTCAGGACTTCCGTAAGATGCTGGCATTGGGCGCTGTTTCATCTGTTTTCATTCACTACCCTTCCAGAGACCAAGCACCTGAGTGGTTTGCACGGAATACTTTGGCGCGAAGACGAAACCAACTAAAGAAGACACGGCTAAAGCTTTATTGGTTGTTTTCGGCTTGGCGGCTTACCTGTTCGATTGGGATTCAGAATTATAAATAGCCGAAATATTGTGATGACTTTTGAGGAGTATTGCTGCTTGAATACAAATGCCGTGTTGATGTTTTAAATCGTGGAATATCTTATCTACAGTAGACTAAACGTATAGATTTGATTCAGACAACAGAATAGTTGTGAAATGAAGGGAATGCAGGGGCATGGCGACGCAGGATAGCAAGAACCAACGCGATGAGTTGCATAAGGCGATTTGGAATATCGCTGAGAAGGAACGTAATGCTGTTGACAGCTGGGATTTCAAGGCATATATCTTCTGCTTTCTGTTCTACCGTTTCATTTCCGAAGATCTTGCCGAATATATCGATAAAGGTGAGCATGAAACCGGCAACGAAAGCTTTTCATACGTTGATTTAAGTGACGAAGAAGCTGAAGTAGCACGTGAAGACGTGACAAAGGAGAAGGGCTTCTTTATGTTGCCTTCTCAGCTGTTTCAGAACGTTGCGAAAAATCCTGAAAAAGACGACAAGCTCAATATAACGGTTAAGAATATCTTTTCTGAGATAGAGCGGTCCAGCGTTGGTACGGCTTCCGAAGATGATTTCAAGGGGTTGTTTGACGATGTCGATGTTACCAGCACCAAGTTGGGCGCTAACCTTACTGAACGTAATGCGAGGCTTGCCGGCATAATCAGCGGCATTCGAGATTTAGATTTTGGAAACATTCGAGATGCTGATATTGATTTGTTCGGTGATGCTTACGAATACCTCATGAATATGTACGCCAGCAATGCTGGTAAATCTGGCGGCGAATACTTTACACCTCAGGAAGTTGCCGAGTTGCTTGCCCGCATCGTGATAGGGCATCGAACCTATGTCAACAAAGTTTATGATCCGGCATGTGGGTCAGGTTCGTTGTTGTTGCGTTTCGCCAAAATTCTCGGACAAGAGAACGTGCGTCAGGGTTTCTTCGGCCAGGAAAAGAACCCGACTACATATAACCTTGCTCGAATCAATATGTTCCTTCACCATATTAATTTCGATCGTTTCGACATCGCACAAGGTGATACGCTTATTAATCCCAAGCACTGGGATAAGCAACCGTTCGATGCGATTGTTTCCAATCCGCCATATTCGACCCATTGGAAGGGTGATAGTGACCCGACACTGATCAACGACCCTCGATTTGCTCCCGCCGGAGTGCTGGCGCCAAAGGGATACGCAGATTTAGCTTTCACTATGCACATGTTCTCGTGGTTATCTACAGATGGGACTGCAGCGATAGTTGAGTTTCCTGGTGTGCTTTATCGGGGCGGTGCAGAAGAAAAAATTAGAGAATATCTGGTTCACGGAAATTATGTCAGTGCGGTTATCCAATTGCCGGCAAATCTTTTCTTCGGAGTTACCATTGCAACTTGCATTCTGGTACTAAGCAAATCAAAGTCTGATGACAAAGTATTGTTTGTGGATGCTTCCGAGCAGTTTGGGCATGTCGGCAACAAAAATAAACTTATGCCCGAAAACATCGACAAAATTGCCTCAACCGTAGTTGAACGGAATGAAGAAAAATATTTCTCGAAGTTGGTTGGTATCGATGAAATCGGTAACAGTACCAATCATTACAATCTTTCTGTTGGTACTTGGGTGGAGAAAAAAGACACGACAGAGAAAGTCGATATTGTTGAACTTAACCAACGCATCGGGAACATTGTTCATCGTGAAAATGATTTGCGTCAGCAAATTGATTTTATTATCGAAGATTTGGAGGGATGAAAATAATAATGGTATCTACAACTTGTTGGCATTGCCAGACTTTTGCACAGATGGTGCGACCAGAGGAGGAGCCGAATGGGACATATTCGCGGGATCCTATTATCCGGCTTCCTGAATTTCCGGATATTCGATTTGTAGCTGAGTACAGTGTAGAGTTTAGACAGCATAAATTAGTGATTTTTTCTTGTACCGCTTGTGGTTACCCCAATATTGCTCAATTGGAAATTTTCGACAGATTACACGATGAAGATGAGTTTGATGCACCCATTCCTATGTCAGGACAACTTGCGTATCATGATCCAAGTGAACAAATTGAGCGTTGGCTCCCTGTTCAACCAATGGGCAAGAGATATCCAGATGCTCCAAAAGAAATCGGGTCGATTGCTTGTGAAGCTCATAAATGTTTTCAGATAGGCGCCTATCGTGCTGCTGTGGCATTGTCACGTGCAACTTTGGAAGGAATAGTAGGAGAACAGGAGAATCCTAATCCCTCTAGTAAACAGCTATATCAGAGAATTCAAGATTTAGTAAAATCAGGAAAAATAAAATCGAGAACGGCAGAGGCAGCAGCTGCAATTAGATTATCGGGGAATATTTCTGTCCACTATCCAGAAGAGAAGATTGATCATGATTTCGCAGAAATTGTTATTGGAATATTAGATTCAGTCATTGATGATTTATATTCAAATCCTACTTTGGTTGACAGGGCAAGGAAATACGCTCAGAATGCAAAAAGTGATAAGAGAAAAACAGAACAATGAGCACAATTAATGAAATAATTGAGAAACTTTGCCCTGATGGAGTCGAATATAAAGCTTTAGGCGATGTGGGGACTTTCACTAGAGGTACGGGCATAATCAAAAGAGATTTTGTCAATGAAGGATCTCCCTGTATCCATTACGGCCAAATTTATACTTATTTCGGAATGACTACAAACTACGCTATATCAAAAATTTCGTATGAGCAATTTAAACGCTCACAAAAGGCCGTTATGGGTGACGTCATTATTACTATTACTAGCGAGAATGTTGAAGATGTATGTACTCCGCTTGTTTGGGAAGGAAAAGAACCTGTCGCAGTCAGTGCACATGCTTGCATCTTTCATTCAGAACTGAATTCATATTATGTAGCTTATGTTCTAAGTTCCAATTCATTTTGGAAACAGAAGAAAAAAATTGCCCGAGGAACGAAAGTTATTGAAGTGAAGCCGAGTGATTTGGCGACTCTACAGATTCCAGTTCCTCCATTAGAAATTCAGCAAAAGATTGTAGAAATCTTAGAGAAATTTACTAGATTGGAATTGGAACTTGAATCGGAACTTGAGTTAAGGAAGATTCAATACAACTATTATAAGAATAAATTATTTGTTTTTGTAACAAATGCTGAATGGTTGGAATTAGGCGATTTAGTCAATATTCTTGATTCCCGTCGAAAGCCAATCACAAAGGGAGACCGAGAATCTGGCTTGATACCTTATTATGGTGCCAACGGAATTCAAGATTATGTTAGAAGCTTTATTTTTGATGGCACATTTTTACTTGTCGGCGAAGACGGATCGGTACTCACAGAAACGAATAAACCGGTATTGAATTGGGCAAGAGGGCAAATCTGGGTAAATAATCATGCCCATATACTTACTCAGAAACAAAACAAACCCATGTTGAGATACATTATGTATGCTCTCAGTTTGATTGATATTTCTGAATTAGTTCATGGCACGCCTCCTAAGCTTACCCAAAAAAATCTAAGAAGTATCAAGATTCCTGTGCCTTCGCTTGATGAACAGCAACGGATTGTAAATATTCTAGACAAATTTAATTCATTAACATCTTCTTCTTCTGACGGAATGCCGGCTGAGATTTGGGCACGCCATCAGCAATATGAGTATTATCGGGATAAGTTGCTAGATTTTCCAAGAAAGAAGACTGAGGCATGATCGTTGATGACCAGATAACCTCTGCGACGGATCATTTGGATAAAACATATTCCATCTTGTTGGAAGGACCAGAAGAGACAGTTTGTACTGAAACTCCAAACGTCCCGAATAACTCTGCTGCTTATCAGTCTGAGGCAGAACTGGAAGCTCAACTTATCAAGCAGCTGTGCGCACAGGGATATGAGCATGTGCAAGTCCATACCCAAAATGAGTTGATTGCTAATTTGCGTCATCAGATCGAAAATCTCAACGGTTTCGCATTTACTGATGCGGATTGGGAAACATTTTTTCAAATGAAAATTGCGAATGCTTCCGATGGCATTGTAGAAAAGACGCGTCTTATCCAGCATTCGCCGGTGATTGATTTTACGACTAGCGACGGTACACTTCACAACGTCATGCTTCTTGACCGTAATCATATCCACCGCAATCAGTTACAGGTGCTCAACCAATACGAAGCCAATGAAGGTACGCATAAGAATCGTTATGACGTCACAATTCTTGTCAATGGGCTGCCACTTGTTCATATTGAACTCAAACGACGGGGCGTTGATCTACGACAGGCGTTCAACCAGATTGAACGTTATCAACGTGAAAGCTTTTGGTCGCAATCAGGTCTCTTCGAATATGTCCAACTCTTTATCATTTCAAACGGCTCACTGACCAAATACTATTCCAACACAACGCGTTGGCAAAAGACGCATGATGAGCGAGGCAAAAAGACGAGTGCATCTTATCAGTTCACCAGCTGGTGGACTGATGCCAAAAATCATCGGATTATGGATCTTGTACCTTTTACTGCTTCGTTTCTTTCTCGTGGCACATTGTTGATGATATTGACGCATTATTGTGTGCTTGATGTCGATGACAATCTGTTGGTTATGCGTCCGTATCAGATTTGCGCTACGGAACGTATTCTTAACCGAATTCTGATTTCTGAAATCAGCAAGAAACGTCTTGGAACAAGTGCTGCAGGCGGTTATATTTGGCATACTACTGGTTCAGGTAAAACGCTTACCTCATTCAAGACCGCTATTCTTGCTTCCCAGATGGAAGGAATCAATAAGGTACTGTTTGTCGTAGATCGTAAGGATCTCGATTATCAGACGATGAAGGAATACAACAAATTCCAGCCTGGAGCCGTGAACGGCTCGACAAATACTGCAGCGTTGACAGAGAACCTTGAATCGAATGATCCCGATAAACGTATCTGCGTTACCACTATTCAGAAGCTGGCAGTGTATCTTTCACATGCTCAGAAAGGTAATCCTTTATTTGCTGAACATGTTGTTTTCATATTCGATGAATGCCATCGTTCGCAATTTGGCAAGATGCATAAGGCTATAACTTCAGCGTTCAAGAATTATCATTTGTTTGGTTTTACGGGAACTCCCATTTTCGCAAAAAATGCGCAAGCTGGTGGGGATCCCGAGCTGAAGACGACTCAGCAAGCATTCGGTGATTGTTTGCATAAATACACTGTTGTCAATGCGATAGACGATGGCAATGTCTTACCGTTTAAAGTCGATTACGTTAAGACTTTTAGCCACAAAGACGGACGTCCAGATGAACAGGTTGAAGGTATCGATACCAATACAGCTTGGCAAAATCCAAAGCGTATCCGGCTTGTTTCTGAATATATACTCAATCATTATGCCCAGAAAACCAAGAGGGATTCGGCATATCAATACAAAGATACCTATCACATGGGGTTAAACTCGATTTTGGCTTGCGATTCCATCTCATCGGCTAAGGCGTACTATAGCGAGATTCAATCATTACTAGCTAACTATCCTGAGTTGAATCTTAAGGTGGCAACGATTTTTACCTATGCACCGAATGGTGAGGACGACGACGCTCAAGGCATGCTTACCGAAGAGCAGATGGACACTGCTGGTATGGAACCGGCTGATCGAGACTTTCTTGACTCTGCCATTGCTGATTACAATATGATGTTCAAAAGCAATTTCGGTACTGATGGCAGAGGCTTCGATAGCTATTACAAAGATGTTTCTCGGCGTATGAAAAACCGGGATTTGGATTTGCTGATTGTTGTCGATATGTTCCTTACTGGCTTTGACGCCAAGACCCTCAATACATTGTGGGTTGATAAGAATCTCCGGCTTCACGGATTGATTCAGGCCTTCAGCCGGACTAACCGCATTCTCAATTCAGTCAAGACTTTTGGGAATATAGTTTGTTTTCGCGATTTGTCTGATGAGGTTGACGAGGCACTTGGACTTTTTGGCGATCCCGATGCAGCAGGTATTGTTCTGCTTAAACCGTATGAGGATTATTTCTCAAAATATGCTGAAGCTTTGACTCACTTGCGTGATGATTTCCCATTAGATAGTGATTTTTCTGGGCTGGGAGAGAAGGCAGAAAAAGACTTCATCAAGACCTTTGGTGCTTTGCTCAGGCTTCGGAACATTCTTACGTGTTTTGATCAATTCGCAGCCGACGACCCTTTGAAGGGTCATGATCGTGAATTGCAGGATTATCAGAGCCATTATCTTGATCTTGCGGATAAGTACAAACGGCGTGATCAAGGCGAACGAGTCAGTATTGGCGATGACTTGGTCTTCGAAATGGAGCTTGTGAAACAGGTTGAAGTCAATATTGACTACATCCTCATGTTGGTCGAGCAGTATCATGGCGAGAATACTGAGGACAAGCAGATAGCTGACACGATTCGAAGTTCTGTGGCCTCTTCGCCGGAACTGCGAGACAAGGCCGACCTTATAGATGCGTTCCTTCAGTTGGTTGGTTTTGGCGACAAAGATCCAATCATTCTTCTTAAGTCCCTCACTAGCCAAGAACGGCATGAGGTGATTTCAGATCAATGGAAGACTTTCATCGCTGACTCCATGGAGAAAGAACTCGATTCGATAATAGAAAGCCATAATTTGAAGCCATCCGAAACAAGATCCTTCATGTCAGAAGCTTTCATTTCGGGTGGAGTAACCGATGCGGGCACAGCAATCCGCTGCATCATGAAACCGATATCCCGTTTTGCCAAGGGCAATCCCTACGCCGAGCAGCGCCAAGATGTAGTCGATTCATTGACAGCGTTCTACAGCCGCTACAAGAGTTTGACGCCAGTATATCCTATGGTGATAATGAATTCTTGAGAGGATTGGTTATGAGTTTTGAAAGTGAAAATACTTTAGATGAATGTGTCTCAGAGGAATCTATCAAAGATTTATTAAAATTACTTGGATATGTAGAGAAAGAACCTTGGCTATCGCTTCCAAATGCAATAGGCTTTTATTCATGGAGGGCAGTGTATCCTCAAATATCATATACAGGAGTTGAGCTGATAGTTTATAAGGAAGAAGGGAAATTTATTGTTCATACGCGAACAAGATCTTCATGTAGCTACTGGGATGCATTACATCAAAATGAGACTATTCGTTATTTCAATTCTTTTTTAGGTGGGAACTTTGTTACGGATAGTGGTGAGAGTGAATATAATGAACTTGATGAGGGAGCTCCATCTTTTCTAGATGCTGGGTTATATCACGCTAGAGATGTTTTTTATGGACAGCTTCAAATGGTTTTGATTCAGCTTACCACAAGATCTTTCAACGCAGACTTTGCAGAGGATGAATTGTCTGATCTGGGTTTTATGAATGATATCAATCCCCGCTTTCTTGCTAATAGTTTGATTCTCCCGTACATTATTGGCGCTTGGGAGCAATATTGCCGGGAGTCTTATATCGTATTTCTCAAGTATCAAAATTGTGGGAACAAGGCATATACGAAAAATCTGTCAAGATTGAATTCAACCGCAGTAAAAAAGATTATTGGACGCAAGACATCTCTAGAACAGGAGCTTGCTGAGAATTTATCTTTCCAGCGGCCTTCCATTATTGACAAAAACTTTAAAGATATTGATGAACGAATTGATGTAAAACGTTGCTTAAGTGAGCCTTATACGGAAGATGGTAAGACTTTGTTTGAAAAAATAGACGAATTAGTTGAAGAGAGAAATCATATTGTCCATACTGCAACCAGGAATAAATATTTCTCCGATGAAGAGTTGCAGGCAATCGTTGATGATTTTAATGTAGCTGCAGATTGTATTTATTCAATGTTCGCACGGATTTTTCAATTTGCTACACGCGAGATTGGATAGAGTTGAGGTAGTGTCCGGTAGTTTGTGCACTTTGGGTTTTCAACTTTGATTGTCTGTGTGTGGCGATTCGGCCGTTACTTCGTTTTTGGGTTCGAGTAGGGACAAGTCCAGATAGCGGCGTTTGATCCAGTTCTGGTGACGTTCCTGATTCTCGCGGTGACGAGCAGAGGGTGCTCTTCTCGTTGGTGTTATCTTGTTGAGTTTCGAACTATGAAATCTCCAATGATGTGTCATTCCTCGATTATTGCCGATACATAATAATCGAACAAGTTATGGCTAGTTCATTAGTGCCTTTCCGATTCTCTGAAACCACACTTCCAATATAGGTAATTGTAATTGTTTTGCTAAAACAATTACAATTACCTATATGTCTGTTTTGCTGATTGATACGTGAGTCGGATGCTCCATAAAGTATCCACGAGTCTGTGGGATTAAAGTTCCTGCCACTTCCAGAAGTTTCCCGTTTCCATGTGCTTCCAGAGCTTGTTCGTATTGGTCACTGTCTAATGCAACGATTTGTATTTGGCGCAGTTTGTTATCTCGGATAGCAGATAACTTTATCTCGTGATCATTCTCATGACTGGAATGTTTTAGAAGAATGACTTCTCCCAATAGTTTTGCAGATTGTTTGTCCTTGGTTTCTTTAAGCACTTGTTCAGCTTTTTTGAGGACGGGAAGTTGTCTGTGCTCAAGTTCGAATACTTTAGGCTTAATTTTGGGTTGCATCGGACGGGTCTCAAGATTTATTTGAATAGTCGTTGCTTTAGACGTAGGCGAAGACTCTACCATCTCAGATATTGAGCTTACAAGTTCGAAAGAGACTCCTTGCTGAACGAGGGGACTGAAAATTTCTGGAATCTTGTCTTCTTCTTCTTTTATACCGTCCTCTACTCCCGATAATAATCCCTCTAAAGCTCTATCCAAGGTATGAATTATCGTACGTCCTGGAATGCTCTTCATTTTATTCTTTTTGGTTGTGCGGTTAAGTTGGAATTGTTTGTATGCAGGAACATAGGCAGTCACGATATAACTACCTATCTGAGTTTGCCCCATGTAGCTACCTTTTAACACCGATTCGGCAATCGTAGCTGAGCCGTTACCATAATAGGATTTGCGCTTGTCAGATGCTTTTGCTGCGGAAATCAACATGTTTCTAGTCGAATCAAAAAGACGTTTCCCGTCTTCCCAACGAATCAGACCAGATTTAGAGCCTGTATCTACGTGTGTTTTAATTGTGTCAAGGCTTTCAGAAGTCTTGGTGTATTGGAAAGCATAAGTTGTTTCGAACCTATCCCCATATTCCTTTTCCAAAGAAAGATAGGCATCTCTGATGAGAGAATTGTATTCTGTCTTGCTTGTCCCATTTTCAATAGGCAAAATAATGGAAGGTGAACTGTTAAAGGATTCGTATGAAAATGCTTCTTTAGGGAACCACATCTGGGCGAGCCCGTTTTTTTCAGATTTCATACGCCAACCAAGATCTTTCAAAACAAGAGGTAGCAATTTGGGATCAAATTCACTCATAAGTCCATGCCTCCTCTAATTTTGGCCATTAACATGCAAAGGGTTGCATCATCGAAGTGATTCGCTCTTGAAGCTTTTACATCTACTTTGTCACTACTTGGTTGCTTCTGAGGATACCCCATGATACTCACCCAATAACAAGAATTCTTAATCAGTGACGAATCATCATCTAGGAGATGATACCAATCTTCTTGATTCCTTGGTAAATCCATAATGACAATCAGCCGCGGCGTTATTTTTCGAAATTTGCAAAATTGATTATAACGGTCTGTTGATAAACGTGTATGAATGTATCCATGAGAATCGAAGCCGGTACTTGTTGCCTTTAACTGGAGTTGTAATATTTGTGGGAAATCATCCGTATTAGCGTCTGACTGGATTTGTATGTCAACGCCATTATCAGGGTTTGGAATTGAAGTCCCGAAACCGGCTGCTGCTGCAATAGAGGTTACTATACCGCGTTGAAAAATCTCCATGAAATCTGAAATTCGTGCCCGAGTATCTCTTCGAATGTTAGGAACATCTGGATTCAGATTGATAATAGGATTTAGCGCAGTCATAACCTACACCCCAGAATCTTCGTTGCCTTCGACGTTTTAACATTACCTATTGGTAAAGACTGATTAGTGCAGCCGTTAGATGAATGCCAATGATAATTACATTTTTGCTTGTCACCTGTCATGTGGTTGAAGTGAAGAATATGCTTCCTGTCTTGATTGTCTATTGTTTGATGAGGAGGTTCCTCCATTGTGCATAGTATTGAAATGTCTTCATTCTAAAATAATGGACTTTCTGCTTGGTGTGTTTTCTTCAGTACTGTAACTCGAAGTTTGCGTAGTTGACTGTATCGTGGTCGTCTCCATTAATTGAAGTATATTGCACATTCTTAGGTCATATCGATACCCGCATCTTAGCTCACGTAGGGAATAGTGTCGGTCTATCGTAATTATCGATGTAGTCTGATTCGGAGATGTTTCGGTGTATTTTCGGGAATCTGGTAGTTCTATAAATGAGCTGAAACAAGCTCCAATCCGCCTGACCGAAACCAGAACCGGACAAAGTGTTTCCAACTTTCGTTTGTATGCTCTTCTTCACAGCAATGTAAGTAGGCATGTTGAAATGTATGTTATTTCTATGTAGTTGGCCTCTATCTATTGTAAGAGGGACTGGACCCTTGATTTGAGCATTGTTAATAAACTTTAGAGGGCTATTGATTATTGATATGACAGGTGCATTGGATATCTTGCAATGAGTATATTGATTGTTTGTTCGCTGTTGTGTCTTTTTTTGAGATGTTTGAGCATAAATATTTTCATGTACTATACATGTTGTTTATAGGTCAGAGTGTTAAGTTCAATGATTTTATCTTTGTTGCTTCATTTGTCGCAGTATACACAACAAATGAAGCGTGAACGTTCAAAAATCTGCTTGCGTCCGTACAATATAACCATGACCAAATTCCTAGCATTTACCGCCAATCCTGATCCGGAATCGTTGACGCAATACATCGGTAAGGCCTTCCTCGAAGGCGCCGCTAGCAAGGGCGCGAACACCGAGTTTGTCGATCTGCACGCCATTGGTTTTGACCCGACCTATCGCATGGCCGACCGCAAGCAGTACCTCGCCGAAGGTCCGATGCCCGATGATGCCGTCGCGTTGCAGAAGAAGATTCTCGACGCCGACGTCATTGCGTTGGTCTGCCCGATTTACTGGTGCTCGATGCCTGCGATGATGAAGGGCTTCACCGAGCGCGTGCTGTGCCGCCACTTCGGCTACAATCCTGACCACAGCAAGTCGGTAATCGCCGACAAGAAGTTCCGTTTCATCATGCTCACTGGCAGCTCGGAGCAGTGGTACCACGATTCCGGCATCCACGACGCCATTTATAATCAAGTTATCTATTACATGTTCCACCATTATTGCGGCGTGGACGATGCTGAGCTGGTGTACGTCGACAACCTTGAGATGGGCGACGATTCTGCAGAGGCTCGCAAGGCTGCGGCCAAGCACATCGAGCGCATCAAGGAGCTGGGCGCCTCCATGGCGTGATAGTTAGCGCGGCCTGAAACGCTTGATTCTGAACGAGTGTTGGATTTGAAACGCTCGATTTTTTACGGCGTGGACTTGAAACGGTGGATAGGTGGCGAGAAGCGTTGTTTTGTTTTCTTGTTGCTTATCCACCGTTTGTCATTTCTTGTATAGGTTTGAGTGTTTTGGGGAGTGTCCGAACGCTTCTTCCTGTCGTTTGTGCTTTATATTTTGTACTTTCCGGAATTTTTAGAACCGGTCGTAGCGATGCGCGGCGTGACGAACCATCCATGGGTCGGAAGAGTAGACATCCACCGGTGCGATGACGTTTCCAAGTTGGTTCCTCAGCGTTCCGTCTGCGTCTTGCCGCAACCGTGCGTCTGCTATTGCGTCAAGAAAAGCGTTGGTCTCTTCGAGGGTTTCGTAAGGATAAGGTGTGGTGCACCAAACGGGATCAGCTTCGAGAATCAGGGCTTCGGGAAGCTCCGCCGAGGATGATGGCACTGGTTCTTGAGGTTGCAACGATAGGGTCGAAGAATGTGACATCATTGGAGATTGCTGAACCGGTTGCTGTTCTTGAGGAGATGAAATCGGGAATTGTCTTGCATCTTCTGTGCCTTGCAACGTAGATATTAACGATTGCGTATTCGTTGACGAGGATTCCGCTGCCGACCTTTCAGCGGTTGATTTCTTAACTGCCGACTTCTCAACTACCAACTTCTTCGGTTGCGAATCGTTCGGGTTCGCGTTCAACGGCTGGTCCGTTATTCCTTCATCCGCAACATTAGTATTTCGGAAACCAACAAGAATGCTGGCATCACAAAGTTGGCTTGCCTGTGCGGCCGCAGTGGCAGTGGATTCGGCAATTGCACGATAGGAATCGTGGAACTTGGCGTTATCGAATACGGTGAGAATGTCGTGGCTGTCTTCGTCAGGGGAGAGATGGACGCAATAGCCACTTGATGCGACAGCTTGTCCGTTTCGGATAATCACGCACCATTCTTCGGTGATATCGGCGACATGCGTATTGACGGTGATCGAAGAATCGTCGGGAGCATCCCGCAAGTCACGTTGCAACTCTGTCAGGCTGCGTTGTGCCGCCCTGAATTCCGGCACGCGTCCGAGACTGAGCTGCGACCACGGTCGTTCGCCCAATCCATTCGGCAGCTTGTCCCATTTTCGGATTTCGGAAACCGTTGTAGTGATGACCGTGCGTCCTGTCAACGTTTTCGGAAGACTGGCCAGCCAATCGGCGGATGGAGCTTCGAGCAGTATCGGCGGCAAGCTATGCCGTGCACGCCACGTATTTTGGGCAATCAACAGGTCGGCGGTGATCCATATCACATCGTCGGCTTTAATGGCATGAATCGGCTCAAATCCATAGTCATAGGTGACATTCCAATGCCTGGTTGTCTGGTTGCAGTCTTTTCCATTCTCGCTGGAATTATCCGATTCCGGCTGTGTTGCCTCTGTACGTGTCACCGGTCGTTGCACTGTGGCCAAATGTGAGCTATCTGTCATGTGAGCTTTGTCGAAATAGTTTTTAAATGCGTCTTGAACCCAGGAAAGTGGAGAAATGATGGTCAAATGAGTGTCCATTTTGTCCTTGATTCAAGATCTGTGAATGTCTGAGTCCCAATCTTACTTTGCTCTGATGAAGTCCCCGGAACCCTTGTGCCGTTTGGGGTTAAAGGGCAGCCATCGAAACGGGAATCCGATAATAATTAGACAAATGCAAATCGGGGGATTTATTCCCGCTTGCCTCCCAGCAAAATATGACAGCGTGCCAAGTCCTGTTTAGTATTGCCATTGCAAATCAACCTATCGGGCTTGAATACCGTACCATCCATTGCTGTTGTCTTTCCGCTTTGGGGAACATAATTAGACAGCAATTTTGTGTCGGCGGCGCTCCAACTCGATAGGCAAGGAATGAAACTCAAGGAGTATTGACCATGACCAAGATCGCTGTTTTCGTCGGATCGCTGCGCAAGGATTCCTATAACAAGAGCCTCGCCAAGAACATCGAGCGTCTCTCGCCTGAGGGTGTCGAATTCGACTACATCGACATGGATCTGCCGCTCTACAACCAGGATCTCGACGGTGACATGCCCGCCAAGGTCGTCACGATGAAGCAGCAGATCGAAGATGCGGACGGCGTGCTGTTCGTCACCCCCGAATACAACCGCAGCTTCTCCGGCGTCATCAAGAACGCCATCGACTGGGCCTCCCGTCCATGGGGCCAGAGCTCGTTCACCGGCAAGCCCGTCGCTATCGTCGGCGCATCTATGGGAGCTTTGGGCACCACCCAGGCGCAGCAGGCTCTGCGCAATGTCGCCCTCTTCCTCGACATGAAGCTTATGGGGCAGCCTGAGCTCTACTTCAACGCCGCCTCCGGTCTGGACGAGAACGGCAAGGTTGTCGAGGCTTCTGAAGATTTCCTGCGCGGCTTTGCCGAGGCGTTCGCCAAGCATGTTGAGTCCAACAAATAATCAGCAGATAACGTCAATAAATGTGGTCAGTAAATATGGTTATTAACCATCGTTATTAACCATCGTTATTAACCATCGCTATCAATTATTGTCGGTAACTATCGTTGATAAATATTGTTGCTAGCCATCGTTGCTAGACGTAGCCAGCACATAATGTTTCGTGGCGATGCCGGTCCCTTCCGGATCGCGACGTCAGGTATGCGTTCGAGCTGCCGCATGGCAACGTAACAAAACAAACCGACACGTTTATAGAACGTTTGACGCTCGTTTGAAGTATAATTCGGTGATATCCGGCTAATGTGAATACAATCACTGTTTACCTGGTCCTACCGCGTATTTCAGCCTCGCGTCGGACGTATGAACGTGCTAGGTTAGCAAGTAGTTATCGCATACTCGGATTGCCGGCAGGCGCGTCCTTGTGGTCCGCGTGTCGCGGCTCGAAGGCAAAACATCCAAAAGTGAAGTCGTCAGGTGCAGGGAGGAAAACTGTGAGTCTTGAGGAGACAACAGACATTGTGGCGTTGGCCGCAAAGGCGGAGACCGAGGTGCAGCAGTACCGTTTGACGGTGGTCAATGCGGGTATTTCGGAGCCTTCCAGTACCCGGCGGCTTGCCAAGGAGATTACGCAAAAGGCCCAGACATATCTTGAGGCCAGGGGTAAAGACGTCATTGTCGAGATGATTAGCCTGAGGGATATGGCTTCCGACATTGCCAAGGCTTCCGTCACGTTCGAATCCAGCAACCGTCTTTCCGAGGCCATCGCTTCGGTGAGGGCTGCCGACGGTCTTGTCGTGGCTTCACCTATTTATAAGGCCTCGTATTCGGGCCTGTTCAAGGCCTTCTGGGATCTTGTTCCCCGCGACGCGATCATCAATATGCCGCTGGTTCTGGCCGCAACAGGCGGATCCAATCGTCACGCTTTGGTGCCGGACGTGGTAATGCGCGGCTTGTTCGCGTTCTTCCGTGCCGTACCCACGGCCACAAGCCTTATGGCCACCAAAGAGGATTTCGATACCGAAGAACTTGAAAACCGCGAACGTCGTGCTGCCAGCGAGCTTGGCGCGCTGATGCTTTCCGGGGTCCGGCACGAGCCGGTCGACGAACCCAACGACAATATGAATTGGTGATACGGCCTCAGTTTTAAAGCATTTAAAATGCTGTCTTTTGCTGCCGGCCCGTTGTCTTCGGATGACGGGCCGGTATTTTGTTTGCCGTTCTCCGTTTGATCGGTGGCTGGAAGTGGCCTTTGTTTTGTCGCCATTTTTGTCAGCTTACTTACGTTTTAATTTCTCCTGAGAACATTTACTCTGTTGGGAATTATGGAGTATAATGGATTATGCCTACAAGGAGGTAGCTATGGTTTATCAAACAGTAAATCCTTATACCAATGAATTGGTCAAGGAATATCCATTCACCACCGATGCGGAGCTGAAGAGCACCATCGATCTGGCGGACAAGACGTATCGTGAAATGCAAAGCCAGCCGATTGCCGAACGTGCCAAGATCCTGCATAACGTCGCGGCGCTGTTCCGCAAGAAGTCCGCAGAGCTTTCGAAGATCTGCACGGTCGATATGGGCAAGCTAGTGGGCGAGTCCGCTGGCGAGGTGGAGCTGTGCGCCATCATCGCCGATTGGTTTGCCGACCACAGCGAGGAACTGTTGAAACCTGACAAGCTTGACAGCATCGTCGCCGGTGACGCCCAGGTGCTGCACCAGTCCGTCGGCGTCGTCGTGATGGTGGAGCCTTGGAACTTCCCGTACTATCAGATCATGCGCGTGTTTGCCCCGAACTACATGCTCGGCAACACGATGATCCTGAAGCACGCTTCCAACACCCCGACCTCGGCCAAGCGTTTCTGTGAGATCGTCGAGGAGGCCGGTGCCCCCAAGGGTGCGTTGACCAATCTCTTCATGACCTATGACCAGGTCACCGAGGCCATCGAGGATCCTCGCGTTCAGGGCGTGGCGTTGACCGGTTCCGAACGTGGCGGCGTCGCCGTCGCAGGAGCTGCGGGCAAGGCTCTGAAGAAGAGCACCATGGAGCTCGGGGGCATGGATCCGTTCATCGTCCTGGGTGACGCGGATATGGAGAACGTCAACGAGTGCGCATGGCGCGTCCGCCTTTACAACGCCGGCCAGGTCTGCACCTCAGCCAAGCGTTTCATCGTCATGGACAACGTCTATGACGAGTTCCTTGACGGCCTGATCGACGCCTTCTCGCGTGTCACCCCGGGCGACCCGATGGATCCGAAGACCACCATCGCCCCGATGAACTCGAAGCGTGCCAAGGAGAAGCTGCAGAAGACGTATGACGCTACGGTCGCCGCAGGCGCCAAGGTCGCCTACCGCTTCCCGGAGATCGATTCCGACGGCCAGTTCTTCCGTCCGACCATCTTGACCGACATCACCCCCGACAATCCCGGCTACAAGACCGAGATGTTTGGCCCCGTCGCCGCGGTCTACAAGGTCCACAGCGAGGAAGAGGCCGTGGCGCTCGCCAACGACAACCCGTACGGCTTGGGCGGCATGCTCTTCTGTGGCGACAAGAACCATGGTGCCGAGGTGGCCGCGAAGGTCTACACCGGCATGATGTTCGTCAACACGCCGCTCGCCTCGCTGCCTGACATCCCGTTTGGCGGTGTGAAGCTCTCCGGCTATGGCCGCGAGATGTCTCGCCTGGGCCAGATGGCGTTCACCAACGACAAGTTGCTCGTCACTGCGGACCGCTTCGACAAGAATAACGCCCCTGGTGCCCTCTATGCCGCGCAGGATCTGTGAGGGCTGTATAGCTAAATGATTGTGCGCCTTTAGAGCAGCGTGCAAGGTTACGGTATCGTTTCCTTGCACGTTGCTTTTGTCTAATTTCATGAGTATTGGCATGTGTTTCTAGCTGTTATCTGGTGATCTGACATATTTTCATCCAGTGCATTGGGAGCGGCTATTTACTTGATTTTTGCGATTTTTGAGGCTGTTTCACGGTTCTGGTATAAGCCATAACCAGCGTCGATAGCGTCGGGGTGTGCCGGAAAATCGGATGCTGCTAAAGTGTCGGTTGGCGTCTCCGCCCGAGCTGCGCAGGTCAAGGGGCGTCGTCATTCAAATGCTGTGCGCAGTTGTGTTTACAAGGAACGACCGTGGCCGATTATGCCCAAAAACAAGAACTTTCATCAACCAATCAATCTTCTTCCGCTGATTCAAACAATTCAAATAATCAGAATGGGACTTCGGGCCAAGGTCATGGTTCCGATCCTTCTTTAAGGCCATCGGTCAAAAAAGTCTCCCGCCTTCGCTGGCGGGCTGCCGACATCGCGCTCGGTGCGGCGTTGGGAGTGGCTTGCGGCATCGTCTTCTGGGGCTTCAACTTCGCCTACGCTTGGATCGCCCCGTTGCTGCGCGCCGTTCTTCCCGGTATCACCAGCCTCTTCCACGCATTCTGGTACTTCTCCGGTCCGTTGGCATTGCTGATTATCCGCAAACCCGGTGCGGCGATCTATGTCGACATCATCGGCAGCCTGACCGAGACCTTGTTCGGCAACCAGTATTCCTTTACTTTTGTCTTTATTTCGGCGATGCTGCAAGGTTTGTTCGCCGAGGTACCGTTTGCCATCTTCCGTTACCGGAAGTTCAACCTCGGTCTGACGATTGCTTCGGGCGCTTTGACTGCGGTGGAATATGGCTTTTATGTGCTCTTTACGCGTTTGCAAGGCGTCGCGTTGGTCAGTCCGCGAGGACTCACTCACATGACTTGCGAGATCATCGGCGGCATTCTCATTGCCGGGGTGATGAGCTGGTTCCTTTATTTGGCTATCGCCAGGACGGGTGCGTTGGATCATTTCGCGTCCGGACGTGCGGTGAGAAGAAAAAATGAAAACCGATAGCTATCGATCTGCGTTAATAACGATAGAAAAATATAAAACTGTAAGACTCTGAAACTGTAAAATAAAACGGCATCTTTCGTTCTGCAACGAACTGAAGGTGCCGTTTGTTTTGTTTTTTCAAGATGTCCTGCCACCGGGCGCTGGCGTGTGGTGTCGCTGGTCAGAGCGTTTGATAAAGTAAAGAAGTTGGCTTTTGCCAGCGTGGGGCTGTAGCTCAGTCGGTTAGAGCATCGGACTCATAATCCGTCGGTCCTCGGTTCAAGCCCGAGCGGCCCCACTTATTGCCGGTTTGACAGTATTTACTTCTCAGAAACTCGGCTGGGTCTTGACATTGAATCCGCCCTTTGCTTCCATGAATTGCCAATAGCTCCAGTCCTTGGGATTGATGTAAACGGTGTATGTCTTTTTGCCGAAGACGATCTCAATAGGGAAGATACCGGAGGGGTTGGCCATAATATCAGCTTCGATTTCCAAGGCGCGTTCATGGCCGGAAAGGTACACCGTGTGGGTTTTGCCGTGGGTTTCAAAATACAGCATATCGGTCATTGCTGGCTCCTTTGCATAAATGTTGATACCAGCAAATTATCAAGAGATTGCGACGGTGGATGGTTATCGTCATTCCGATCTTGGAGAAATAGGCTCACAGGCAATCAGCCGAAAGATGAAGTCGGGACGATTCGGCAATGTAATCTGTTGTATTGCCTGAGCGTGCTGTTGGCTCAAACCGCTCGTGAGATACCGGCCATTTCGGCGGATTGAAGGAGGGTCAAGTCAACGCTCGCTGATAGAATATCAACGTTCCGGTTCACGTCTGGCCATTGGGGTTAGGCGACCCGGGTCACCTGAATTCCTTAGGAGACATTATGAAGCAGGGTATTCATCCCGATTATCACCCAGTGCAGGTTACCTGCTCTTGCGGCAATACTTTCGTCACGCGCAGCACCGCCAAGGGCGATCACATGACGGTTGATGTATGCGCGAACTGCCACCCGTTCTACACGGGCAAGCAGAAGATTCTCGATACCGGCGGCCGTGTCGCCCGCTTCGAGAAGCGCTACGGCAAGAAAACCAAGTAGCATTCTTATTCGCCAGCCTCGCTGGTTCGGGTCTGCGGATCCGAATCCGGGCTGGCGTTTTTCATACCCAATTTCCGGGATTTCGATTATTAATAATTTTTCAATATTTTATAAAAAGGACTTTTGCATGGCAGATGAGCAATTCCCGGCGGCGCAAAGCGCGTTGGAGGAGTATCAGGACATCGAGCGGCAGATGAGCCAGCCCGAGGTCGCCTCCGACCCGAAGGCGATTCGCAAGCTGGGGCGTCGCCATGCCCAACTTGGCAGCATCGTCGACGCCTATCGTGCCTGGCAGCACGCTCGCGATGACGCCGATGCCGCTAAGGAAATGGCCGGCGAGGACGCCGACTTCGCCGAAGAAGCCAAACGGCTCGAAGCGTTGGTGGCGCCTACCGAGGAAAAGCTGCGCAGTGCGCTGATTCCGCGCGACCCCGACGACGTGCGCGACACGATCATGGAGATCAAGGCCGGCACCGGTGGGGAAGAAGCGGCGCTGTTCGCCGGCGATCTGCTGCGCATGTACACGCGTTATGCCGAAAAACGCGGCTGGACCACCACCATCCAAAGCGAGAACTCTACGGAACTCGGCGGCGTCAAGGACGTGCAGGTCGCCATCCGGGCCAAGGGCAATCCGGCACCCGAGGACGGGGTGTGGGCAAGCCTCAAATATGAGGGCGGCGTGCATCGTGTGCAGCGTATCCCCGTCACTGAATCGCAGGGCCGTATCCAGACCTCGGCGGCCGGCGTCATCGTCTTTCCGGAAGCCGATGAGGACGACGACGAGATCGAGATTGATCCCAAAGACCTTAAAATCGACATCTTCATGAGTTCGGGCCCCGGCGGACAGTCCGTGAACACCACCTATTCCGCGGTGCGTATGACCCATATTCCCACTGGCATCGTGGTGAGCATGCAGGACGAGAAGTCGCAGATTCAGAACCGTGCGGCGGCTCTGCGGGTCCTCAAATCCCGCCTGCTGGCGATGAAGCACGAAAAGGAAGCGGAGGAGGCGGCGGATATGCGTCATTCGCAGGTGCGTTCGCTCGATCGTTCCGAACGCATCCGCACCTACAATTTCCCCGAGAACCGCATCGTCGACCACCGCACCAACTACAAGGCCTACAATCTCGACCAGGTGCTCGACGGCGACCTGCAGGCCGTTATCGACAGCGATATCCAGGCCGATGAGGCCGCGCGTCTGGCCAAGACGGACTGAGCTCGGGATTCAGACAATGGCGGGAAACGTGGCGCGTTCGACTTCCAAGATTTTGCGGCAGGCGGTGGAATGGCTCAAGGCGGCTGGTGTCGACACTCCGCGAAACGATGCGAAACTGCTGCTTGCCGAGGCGTTTGGGGTCACGCCTGCTGAGGTCGAAAAATCGGCATTGCTGGATACGCCGTTGCACAGTGTGATAAAAGACGATCCCGCCGACGGGGTTGATGTTCATCGTATTGATGATGAGCATGATGCCGAACGTATGTCGGGGCAAGGTTCCGTGTCAGTAGAATCAGATGAGACTGTCTCAAATCCAGGCGGTGCCAGCGATGATGGCGGTTCCGACGCCGATGACGCTGCGATTCGTCGTTTTGCCGTGATGGTCGCCAGACGCAAGCAGCGTGAACCCTTGCAATATATCGTCGGCCATGCGCCTTTCCGTTACTTGGATCTTCAGGTCGGACCAGGTGTTTTCATCCCACGTCCGGAAACCGAAACCGTGGTGCAGGCGGCCATCGACTGGCTGACACGCGAAGCCATCAAACCCAGCCGCCTGGTCGATTTGTGCGCCGGCAGCGGCGCAATCGGCCTGGCGCTGGTCACCGAAGTGCCGGGCAGCGAGGTCTGGGCCGTCGAAAGTTCCATGGAAGCCCTGGAATGGACGAAACGCAACGAAGCCAAGGTGTTCAAGGATCATTCGATGGCCGGTTACAACTATCATTTGTCCCACGCCGACGCGACGAGCGCGATGACGCTGGCATCGCTGGACGGCACCATCGACGCCGTAGTCACCAACCCACCTTACGTGCCGCTTGCTGAGATTCCCGAACAACCTGAAGTACGTGATTATGATCCGAAAACGGCACTTTATGGCGGTTCGTCAGACGGCACCTACATTCCAGAGCGCATTATTCTACGTGCGGCAAAACTGCTTCGCAGCGGTGGGGCGTTGGTGATGGAACACGACATTTCGCAAGCTCAACTGCTGACTGACTTTGCCAGGACCCATGGGTTCCGCGCGGCACATACCGGCGATGATCTCACCGGCCGGCCCCGCTACCTCTTTGCCATCAAAGAATAACGGCGGCATTTGGTTGGTCGGCGAGATCCATCCATCGCGCTTCGGCCGTTGTCGTGCTCGGTATTGGGGCACAAGCGAATATTTTAAATGTATAACAATAAGCAAGGCCGCAGAGGCATCAGAACACTTATCCGCGGCCTTGTACACGATTCACTTCGCGTAATCCTGATTCGCCGCCGCGTCGTTATCGGTAATGGTACGGATGACTCGCGCCGAATTGCCCACGGCCACGCTGTTTGCCGGAATATCGTGGGTGACCACGGCACCGGCGCCGATGACCGAGCCTTCGCCGATGCGTACTCCGCCCAGCACAGTCACATTGCCGCCGAACCAGCAGTTTTTGCCGATGGTTATCGGTTTAGAATACTCATAGTTATAGCCTTCACCGTCTTGGGTGAACCGCAGATTTCGATCCTGCCAACGCAACGGATGCATGGGAGGGAGCAGGGAGACGTTCGGGCCGAAAAGCACGTTGTCACCGATGGTGACGTAATTCGTATCGAGCACGGTGAAGTTGAAGTTGATGAACACCCCGTTGCCGATGGTGGTATGGATACCATAATCAAAAGCGATATTGCCGACGATCTCGACGCCTTCGCCACGGTTGGGCAGCAGCTCGTCGAGGATAGCCTCACGTGTCTTCCTGTCGTTGTGCGGGGTGCTGTTGAACTGCTCGCACAGGTCGGCGGCCTTGTTGCGTAGACGCTCAAGCTCCGGATCCGCGGCATTGTGCAGCTTGCCGGCGAGCATTTCTTCATGTTCCGATTTGCGAGGGGTACGTAGTTCGACTGGTGGTACAGACATCGTGATGATTCCTTTGTCGTTATTGGCTCGGGATTTGTAAGTCCCGATGTACGTTTTGATTATATCGATGTATCAGTATCGAATCGTGATACTGCCCGTGTGAAGTCGGGGTGCAATGATGCAATTAAGACATAATTTTGTGTTGGAGGCAATATGAGCGACGTACGGGCAATCGATGACGAATCTTTGGCGATGGCGACGAGGATTGTCAAAGACGGCGGATTGGTCGTATTGCCGACCGACACGGTCTATGGTGTCGCCGCCAGCCCGTTCAACACCGAAGCGGTAAGCCGAATCTACGAGGCAAAGCGTCGTCCGCGCAGCAAAGCGCTGCAGGTGCTGCTTTCGTCGGTTGATAACCTGGACGGACTTGGTCTTTATCTTCCGGTTCCGCTTGACCGTCTTGCCAAGGCATTTCTGCCTGGCCCGTTTTCGCCGATTGCCGTGGCTGAAGCCGGCTCGAAATTGGTCACGTTGCGCAAGGAAATGAACGGCAGCAAAACCCAGGCCGTACGTGTACCGGATTCTGAAGCCTGCCTCAGAACTTTGCGTGCCACCGGACCTCTGGCCTGCTCGAGCGCGAACCGCAGTGGCGGGGAAAGCCCACAGACGGTGGAGGAAGCGGTCGAGGCGCTTGGCGACGATATCGATCTCTATCTCGACGGAGGGCCGACGGTGAGCCACGTCGCGAGTACCGTCGTGGCCGCCGACGCGAACGAGCGCGACGGCATTTCGATTGTGCGCGAGGGCGTCATCAGCGAGGCGCAGGTACGCAGTGCGCTGATGGACGCCGAAGGCGGGAGTCTGAACGCGTGAGAGTCTACCTGTTCATCGCCGCGATTGCAGGAGGGGCCACATGGTTGGTCACCCCCTTGATTCGTCATATCGCCATCGAGATCGGTGCGGTGGGGGAAGTCCGTGCACGCGATGTGCATACGGTGCCCACTCCGCGCATGGGCGGATTGGCGATGCTGATAGGCCTCGCGGTGGCGATAGTATTCGCCAGCAAGATGCCGTTCATATCAGGCCTTTTTGTCGGCTCGAATCAGGCGTGGGTCGTGCTCGCAGGCGCTGTGCTGATTTGCCTGTTGGGTGTGGCCGATGACTTGTGGGATCTTGACTGGATGCTCAAACTGGCCGGGCAACTCCTGATTTCCGTGTTCGTGGCGTGGGGCGGTGTACAGATCATCTTCCTGCCATTTGGTTCTTTGGTGACGGCTTCGCCAAGCATTTCCATGGCGATTACTGCTTTTCTGATTGTGGCATCGATCAACGCGGTCAATTTCGTCGACGGGCTCGACGGCCTCGCTTCAGGCATTGTCGCAATTGGCGGCATCGCGTTCGCCGTCTATTCTTACGTCATCGCGCGCTCCACACCGAGCTACGCTTCGATGGCGACGTTGCTTGATGTCGCTTTGGTCGGCATTTGCGTAGGATTTTTGCTGCATAACTGGCATCCCGCCAAGCTGTTTATGGGGGATTCCGGTTCGATGCTGCTGGGCTATATGATTACCTGCGCCTCGATCATCATGACCGGCCATCTCGACCCGGCCTCGGTGCATACCAGTCTCTACCTGCCTGCGTTCATGCCGATATTGCTGCCGATTCTCGTGCTTTTCCTGCCGGTGCTCGACATGTGCCTGGCCATCATCCGGCGCCTGAGCAAAGGCCAGTCGCCGATGCACCCCGATCGTATGCACCTGCATCACCGTATGCTGCGCATCGGCCACACTGTGCAGGGGGCGGTGCTGATCCTATGGGGATGGGCGGCATTGATTTCTTTCGGTTCCATCATGATTCTCTTCTTCAAATGGCAATACGTGGCCATTGGCATGCTCATTTCGGCGGTGATCCTGACGATTCTGACACTCTCGCCGTACCTGATGCGCCGTTGGCTTGAGATACAGAAAGAAGAGGACCCGGGTGTGCGCAACGCGCGACATTCCCGAAAGCACCGGTAATCACAACCAATGGTAACGCTCGTCACCCCGCGCCCATATAGTTGTGTTATGGCTTTAAATTCTCAACCTGATATCCAGTCATCATTCAACCCGTTGCCTCCTATTTTTGCAAAGATGGGATTGGCTTACGATGATGTCCTCCTGCTTCCCAACGAAACCGACGTCATCCCCTCGCACGTGGACACCACCACGCATCTGACCCGCGAAATTACCATGAAGGTTCCAGTTCTTTCGGCGGCTATGGACACCGTCACCGAATCCGATATGGCCATCGCCATGGCTCGCAATGGCGGTATCGGCGTGCTGCACCGCAACCTTTCCATTGACGATCAGGCCGCGCAGGTCGATATCGTCAAGCGCAGCGAATCGGGTATGATCACCGACCCGCTCACCGTCAACCCCGAGGCCACCCTTGCCGATCTCGACAAGCTGTGTGGCCGTTTCCATATTTCGGGCCTTCCCGTGGTCGACAACGACAACCGGTTGCTTGGCATCATCACCAACCGCGATATGCGCTTCATCGCTTCTGAGGATTACGACAAGCTTAAGGTTAGGGACGTGATGACCAAGGACGGGCTCATCACCGGACCTGCCGATATCTCGCGGGAGGACGCCCATGATTTGCTCGCCAAGCACAAGGTCGAAAAGCTGCCGCTGGTCGACAGCGAAGGCAGGCTGGCCGGGCTCATTACCGTCAAGGACTTCGTGAAGACCGAGCAGTATCCTGACGCTACCAAGGACGATCAGGGCCGTCTGCGTGTGGCCGCGGGTATCGGCTTCCTGGGCGATGCGTGGCAACGTGCCTCCGCACTGATGGAGGCTGGCGTCGACGTGCTGGTGGTTGATACCGCAAACGGCGAGGCTCGATTGGCTCTTGATATGATCAAGCGTTTGAAGTCCGATCATGCCTTCGACGGTGTGCAGGTCATCGGCGGCAACGTGGCGACCGCTTCCGGTGCGCAGGCCATGATCGATGCCGGTGTCGATGCTGTCAAGGTCGGCGTCGGTCCCGGCTCCATCTGCACCACGCGTGTGGTCGCCGGTGTCGGTGTGCCGCAGCTCACGGCCGTCTACGATGCGGCTCAGGTATGCCACGCGGCTGGCGTGCCCTGCATCGCCGATGGCGGTATCCACTATTCCGGTGACATTGCCAAGGCCCTGGTGGCCGGTGCCTCTACCGTCATGCTTGGCGGCGCGCTTGCCGGTTGCGATGAGACCCCGGGCGAGAAGGTGCTGCTGCACGGCAAGCAGTACAAGATCTACCGCGGCATGGGATCGCTCGGCGCGATGGCCCCGCGCGGCAAGAAATCCTATTCCAAGGACCGATACTTCCAGGCCGATGTCACCAGCAACGACAAGGTCATCCCCGAAGGCGTCGAAGGCGAGGTGCCCTATCGCGGCTCCCTGAACGCAGTGCTTTACCAGATGATCGGCGGCCTGCACCAGTCGATGTTCTACATCGGTGCGCACAACATCAAGGAAATGGCCGAGAAGGGTCGCTTCATCCGCATCACCGACGCCGGCCTGCGCGAGTCGCATCCTCACGACATCGTGATGACCACCGAGGCCCCGAACTACAGTGGCTTCCACAACGACTGATATTTATTATTTTATAATCTTGGTCTTCGTGACATGTGACTGACGTGGCGGGGCTGGGATATGCGATGCTTGACCGTAAAGACTTGGCCTGAGCGGCCCGGAGCGTGTCGAGCGTTGTATACTCCGACCCCGCCACGTCAGTCAGCAAATCAACTGATTAGATATCCAGTCACACGCGTGAGATAGTGTATAGAGTTCTGTTGTTGGCAGCGAAAGGGTAATTATTATGGTGAATGCTCAGGATGACGAAACGTATTCGGCGGAGGATTCGCGCCTGATTTGGATCGATTGCGAGATGACCGGCCTCGATATCTTCGGCGGCGATGAGCTCGTCGAGGTCTCCGTGGTGCCGACTGACTTCAATCTGAAAGTGCTTGACAAAGGCGTGGACTATGTCATCAAGCCGTCGCAAAAGGCTGTTGACCACATGGGCGACTTCGTACGTGCGATGCACACCCGTTCTGGCCTGATCAATGAGTGGGAGACTGGTCTGAGCCTGGCCGATGCCGAAAAGAAAGTTACCGAGTACGTCGCCCGCTTCACTCCCGACGGGGTCAAGCCATTGCTTGCTGGCAACACCATCGGCAGTGACAAGAAATTCCTTGATCATTATATGCCTCATTTCATGAGCCATCTGCATTACCGCAGCATTGACGTGAGCACCATCAAGGAGCTGGCGCGTCGCTGGTATCCGGCGGTCTACATGAATCGTCCGCCCAAGAATGGTGGCCATCGTGCGCTCGCCGACATCATCGAGTCGCTTGACGAGCTGCGCTACTATCGTGAGGCCTTTATGGCGCCGATCCCTGGCCCGGATGAGGCACAGTCCAAGAAGATTGAGGCCGACATCGAGTCCACAAGTCTGCTCAACAAGTAGGTTACGGAACGGAGGCGTGCTTTTCGTCGCAGCAAAGTAGATGATGCGATCAAAAGCACGTTTTTCTGTCGATTTTTGTGCTTTTCGTCGCAGTGAAAATCTCAACGCGACGAAAAGCACGCTATAGGATGCTTTTGGTCGCATCGAATCGATACAGCTGACGAAAGCGAAGGAGAAACGGTATGAAGCAAGCAGAGGTGCTGACGATTCTTGACGCAGGGGCGAACGCGTTCATCACCGGTGCCCCCGGTGCCGGCAAGACCTACGTCTTGAACGAGTTCATCCGTTCTGCCCGTGCCAGAGGTGCCTCCGTCGCCGTCACCGCTTCCACCGGCATCGCGGCCACGCATATCAACGGACAGACCATCCATTCCTGGAGTGGTGTCGGCGTCTCGCAGGTCATGACCCCGGCTTTGTTGAAACAGATCCGTTCGCGTCGCAAGCGCAAGATCGAATCCGCAGACATCCTCGTCATCGATGAGGTTTCGATGCTGCCGGCGTGGCTGTTCGACATGGTCGACGACGTCTGCCGCACGTTGCGGCACAGCCCTGAGCCGTTCGGCGGGTTGCAGGTTGTGCTTTCCGGCGACTTTTTCCAGTTGCCGCCGGTCAAGAAATCGTTCCGTCGCGATGATATGGCACCGAGTCCAGAATTTTTGATGTCACGTCAGCGTTATGCCGATGCCGGCAAAGATGCCGACGGTTTCGTCACCGAATCGCTGGTCTGGGACGAACTCAATCCTGTGATCTGCTATCTTACCGAGCAGCACCGTCAGGATGACGGCCAATTGCTTACCGTGCTCACCGATATCCGCGAAGGCGACGTCACGCAGGAAGACCACGACGTGCTCGCCGGGCGCCTGGGCAAGGCCCCGGAAGCCGGGGAAGTGGCCGTCCATCTTTTCCCGGTCAATAAACAGGCCGACACGTTGAATGACCTGCGGCTTTCGCAGATCCACGACGAGACGCACGAATACGTTGCCGAATCCGCCGGTTCCGCCGAGCTGGTCAAGCGGCTTAAGAAAAACATGCTTGCTCCGGAAACACTGGAGCTGAAAACCGGAGCCGCGGTGATGGCATTGCGCAATGACGCCGACCACCAGTATGTCAATGGTTCCATCGGCACGGTAGAGGGCTTCGTTTCTGAGGCCAAAGGCGGTTGGCCGATTGTCGCCTTTGAAAATGGTAATACGGTTATTATGAAGCCGGCTTCGTGGGACATGATGGACGGCGAAACTGTGCTGGCCAGCGTCAAACAGGTGCCGTTGCGTTGTGCTTGGGCCATCACCATTCATAAATCGCAGGGCATGACGCTCGATCGCGCCGTGATGAACCTGCGCCGTACGTTTGCGCCAGGTATGGGCTACGTAGCGCTTTCTCGTGTTGAAAACCTCGACGGCCTTTACCTTGACGACATCAGTGAACGCGCCTTCATGGTCTCGTCCGATGCCGTCCTCCTCGATGGTCAACTGCGCGACAATTCCAAGGCCGCCTGCGCCCGTCTCGAGTCAGAGGGTCGTGATGCCTTCACCAAACAGGCCACCGGCCAGCTTGCTGACGACACCGACGAATTCGCACAGGACGAACTATTCTGAGTGGATTCATTTGTCGGAATGCCGTCAGGCCATGTATTGCTTATTCGTCCTGAAACCTTTCTGCCAAACGTGTCGTGCCGTTTCGATATGAGGGGTATCGATATGTTGAGATTGCCGGCAGCGGCGCAAAGTCATGATTGGCGGGAGACGGTAGCGGTGATGGCCGCAATCAACATACTCTGGGGGCTTTGCGCGCATATTCACTGTTATTTGTAGCGTCGCCAATGTCGGCTCGCGCGAATAATTTAGAAGTCATGACTAAAGCACTTCGTATGTCCACCCTGTTCCTGCGCACGCTGCGTGAGGACCCCGCCGACGCCGACGTCGATTCGGCGCGTTTGCTCCAGCGAGCCGGCTATATCCGCAAGGCCGCGCCCGGAATCTGGACCTGGCTGCCGCTGGGTCTCAACGTCTTGAACAAGATCGAGGCCGTGGTCCGTGAGGAAATGAACGGCATCGGCGGCCAGGAAGTCCATTTCCCGGCATTGCTGCCGAAGGAACCGTACGAGGCGACGCATCGCTGGGAAGAATACGGCGAAAACATCTTCCGCTTGAAGGACCGCCACGAGGCCGATTACCTGCTCGCGCCGACCCACGAGGAAATGTTCACCTTGCTCGTCAAGGATATGTATTCCTCTTATAAGGATCTGCCGGTCACGCTCTACCAGATCCAGACCAAGTACCGCGACGAGTTCCGCCCACGAGCTGGCCTCGTGCGCGGCCGCGAGTTTATCATGGAAGACGGCTATTCGTTCACCATTGACGAGGACGGGCTGAAGAAGGCGTATGTCGAGGAACGCGACGCCTACGAGCGCATCTTTAAGCGTCTCGATCTGGGTTATATCATGGTGCATGCGGTCTCCGGCCCGATGGGCGGTTTCGAATCGCAAGAGTTCCTTTCCCCGATGGCCATTGGCGAGGATACCTTCGCCAAGGCGCCGAGCGGGAAGGCTTGGAACGTCGAAGCGTTGACCACGCCAGAGGTTCCGGCCATCGATTGCTCCAAGACCCCGGCGATGAGCCTGCGTGACCTGCCGGATGCGGAGACCATCGACGATATGGTCAGCCAGTGCAACGCGCTGTATCCGCGCGAGGACGGCCGGGCCTGGGCGCAGACCGATATGCTCAAGAACGTCGTCATCGCGGTGAAGCATCCCGGCGAGCCCGACGACGAGAACGAGGACCATCGCAAGCCGTGGCGCGAGGTCGTCGTCGTGGCGTTGCCAGGCGACCGTCAGATCGACATGAAGCGCCTCGAAGCGCAGTTTGCGCCCGCCGAGATCGAAGAGGCCAACGAGGCCGACTTGAAGGCTCATCCTGAACTGGTCAAGGGTTATATCGGACCATCTGTTTTGGGCCCACAAGCCCGCGTCGAGGGAACCGCAGTCAAGGACCCGGTTCGTTATCTGGTCGATGCCCATATCGTCGAAGGTTCCGCATGGGTCACTGGTGGCGACAAGGACGGAGTGGACGCCTTCGATATGGTCTATGGCCGCGATTTCAAGGCCGATGGCACTGTAGAGGCGACCGAGGTCCGCGACGGCGACATGAGCCCGGACGGCTCTGGCCCGCTGAGTTTCGAGCGCGGCGTGGAAATCGGACAGGTCTTCCAGCTTGGCTTGAAGTATTCTGAGGCGCTGGGTCTCAAGGTTTTGAATCAGAACGGCAAGGCCGTGCCGGTTTGGATGGGCAGTTACGGCATCGGCGTTTCGCGCGTTATGGCCTGCATCGCCGAGACTCATCACGACGAGAAGGGTCTAGCTTGGCCGGTCAACATCGCGCCTGCCGCGGTTCATGTGGTCGCCACCGGGAAGAAGGACGAGGCGTTCGACGGTGCCGAAAAGCTGGTTTCTGAGCTTGAGGCCAAAGGTCTCGAGGTCATCTACGACGATCGCAAGAAGGTTTCGCCCGGTGTCAAGTTCAAGGATGCCGAGCTGCTCGGCGTGCCGCTGGTCGCCGTGGTCGGCCGCGACTTCCTCAACGACGGCACCATCGAGGTGCGCGATCGCAATGGCGACAACGCGGTGAAGGTTCCTGCCGATCAGGCGGTCGACACATTGATTGAACGCTACGAGGCAATGAAGTAAACCGTTTTCATAACGCTCTGATTGTTGGCCTGTCCAGATTTGTGTGGACAGGCCTTTTTTATTGTCGCATTGGAAAATGTTTTGTAAGAAGCATCGATTTGATGTGTATACCATCTATCTCTTTTTGAAGGCGATGCTGCTTTCATGAGGAAAAGTTAATGCTTTGGCCACATGCGTATGCGATTTGCCGCTTTTGATTCTCGTCTTATGATGTTTCCGCTTTCTTATCGCTCCTTGTCCGGTCTTGCATAAGATCGACGGTTATTCACATTCCTCATTTCATGGTGGATACAGGTCGATTTGTCCACATTGTATCCACAACACGCCGAGACCCCGATCATCCGACCACAGGACCTGTTTCGGCTTGAACAACCGTGTTTCACGCATGCATACTGGAGAAACCGCGGGGTACGTTTATGGCCGGTTTTCAGCACTGGGTTTCATTCGCAGACGTGTCTGAAGCCCAATGCCGGTCGGTGTGCCCCGCAGTCCACATACATATATACGTATGACAAGTATTTCGTTCAGGGAGCAGAGACAATGGCACAGCAAGGTACGGTGACGGTTTCAGGGTTTGTGGGTGCAAACCCACAGCGTTTCGGCAAGGAGGGAGGTCCGGCGGCCAGTTCGTTCAGAATCGGCTGCACGACTAGCTATTTCAATCCTGTGGCAAATGAATGGCGGGATCGGCCGACGACGTGGATCACTGTCAAGGTCTTCCGAAAACTAGCCGAGAATGTGCAGTCGAGCCTGCATAAAGGAGATCCGGTTATCGCCACAGGAAACTTGGCGACCGAGGAATGGGTGCGTGATGGTACGAAACATAGCAGGATGGTGATGGAAGCGACGAGTGTCGGTCATGACCTGAGTTTTGGTATTTCCGTTTTCCAAAGAGTCAGACCTGGAGGGAAGGAACAGGGGAATGCTCATGATGCCGATTCCGCCGAGTCGGGGCATCATGAGATGGATACTGTTGCAGAGCCACAGGCTTCCATGCCTGACGATACTTCCACAGACAGCAACAGAGAAGCTGCTGGCAGACAGAATGACAGCCGAAGCGATGATGTGGTCGGTCAAGATTCAGACCGCACCACTACGCCCAACGATAATAACGTCGGTGATGAAGCCGGAGAAGATCCGTGGGATGCCAGTGGGGTGTTTGAGGGGCATGCCACGGCCGATCGTTTGGTGGCGGCGGTCGGGTAAGCCTTCGCTGGTTCACACGTTTCGCTGATTTTCGTTTTGGGAGGATTCCGGCAATGAGAGGTCTTAATGATTTCGAAGAATACCGTTCATAGCGACAATCAAGCCGTACTTGGTCAGCTTGTGAAGTGAATGCATAAACGTATTACGAATAACAATACACAACAGAAAACAAGACGGTCGGAACGTTTTTGACAACGCTCCGACCGTCATGAGCCAATTATCTGCAGAATTATTTCGTACGCAGCTTGTTTGACGCTATTGGCTGTTGGGTAACAAACAAGCTGGAGGTTTTACTCCTACCAAATTGATACGCGAAGCTCCGGGTCAAGCCACAGCTTGTTGTTGGGCTGCACATCGAATGCCTTGTAGTAGAGGTCCACATTGCGCACGATACCGTTGGTGCGGAATTCGGCAGGGGAGTGCGGATCGATTTGCAGGTACTGTTCGGTCAGTTCCTCCCGTTGTGCGGTGCGCCAGATGGATGCGTAGCTCAGGAAGAAGCGCTGCAGACCGGTATAACCGTCGATTTGTGGTGCGCTCGCCAGTGATGCGGCGACCGCTTCCGGAGAGCCATCAACGGGTCGGCCAGCGGCCTTGTCAAGCGCGAAGGCGTAGGCCTTCAGGCTGATATTGACGCCGCTCAAATCGCCGATGTTCTCGCCGATGGTCAATGCTCCGTTGACGTGTGGGGCCTGATCCAAGTCATCGGCATACTTCTCTTGAAGTTGGGAAGGGATGAATCCGTTGTATTGGTTGATTAGAGCGGTGGTGAGCTTTTGGAAGTTCGCCTTGTCATCGGCGCTCCACCAGTCGTTGAGCTTACCGTCGCCGTCGTACTGGCTGCCCTGGTCGTCGAAGCCATGCCCGATCTCGTGGCCGATGACCGCGCCGATGCCACCATAGTTGGCGGCGTCATCGGCATCGGGGTTAAAGAACGGGGGCTGGAGAATGGCCGCAGGGAAGACGATGACGTTCATGGACGGCTCGTAATAGGCGTTGACGGTTTGTGGGTTCATCAGCCATTCTTCGCGGTCGACGACTTGGCCGACCTTGGAGAACTGGAATCCGGTCTCATAGGCGACGGCGGCGTTGAGGTCTTCGACCAGGCTCATTTCAGCCTTGATAGCGAGGGCGGTGTAATCGCGCCAGTGATTGGTGTAGCCGATCATCGGGGTGAACTTCGAGAGCTTTTCCAAAGCCTTGGCCTTGGTCGCCTCACCCAGCCATGTGCTGCCAGAGATGGAGACACGATAGGCCTCGATGATGTTGGAGACCAGCTGTTCCATCCGCTTTTTGGAGCTTTCAGGGAAGTGGAGGCGAACATATTCGCGGCCGACTTCCTCGCCGCAGATGCCGTTGACCAGGGAGACAGCGCGCTTCCAGCGGTCCCGCTGTTGCTTGGCGCCGGAAAGCACCTTGCCGTAGAAGTCGAATTGGGTCTTGTCGAAATCGCTGCTCAGGGTGCTTGCCGAACCGCTGATCATGGTCACGCGTGCCCAGAGTTTCAGATCTTCAAGCTCGCTCTGATCCCAGAACTTGTCGAATCCCGAAAGGAAGCTCGGCTCGTGCACGATGGTGCGCCTGAATGATGCGATGAGATCCAGCGGTTGCGCCTTGGCGGCGGGCAGTGCATTGTAGGATCGCTGCCACGCCTCAAGCCATGAGGCAAGGTCGAAATGCGAAAGCGTGGAGCTCAGTTTCTCGAAATCAGTGGGGTTGTAGGTCTTCTGCGAGTCACGGGTGGCCACATTGTCCCAATGGTTCGCGGCGATCTTGGTCTCGATTTCAAGGAAACGCTTGGCGTCTGCCTCGCTTTTCGCGCTATCGCCGTAATCGGCCAGCATCAACAGCTTGGTGACCATATGCACGTACTGTTCGCGGATCGGTGCGTAATGATCCTCGCGATAGTAGGCTTCATCGGGCAAACCGATGCCACCCTGCTCGATATGAAGGATGTTGTGTTCGGGGTCGCCCGGGTCACCGTAAACGCCGCAATCGAAGAAGTCAGGGCCGCCGACCGTGCTCAGCTCTCCCAAGACCTTGGTGAGCTCGGCCTTGTCACTGGCATTGTCGATACGGTTGAGCGCATCCTTGATAGGGCTGATGCCGGCCGCTTCGATGGCATCGGTATCGAGGAATGCACGGTACAGGCTTTGCGATTTGTG
This sequence comes from Bifidobacterium sp. ESL0745, assembly GCF_029433335.1. Classification (NCBI taxonomy): domain Bacteria; kingdom Bacillati; phylum Actinomycetota; class Actinomycetes; order Bifidobacteriales; family Bifidobacteriaceae; genus Bifidobacterium; species Bifidobacterium sp. ESL0745. The sequence continues at coordinate 1,095,509 of NZ_JAQTHX010000001.1, read as the reverse complement.
GGCGGGGCAGTTCTCGTCTTCGAGGATATCGCGGATTTGGTCTTCCGCGTCTTCGGCTAGCTTGTCAAAAGCGCCATAACGTGACCGGTCGTCGGGAAGCTCATAGGTGTCGATCCATGGTCCGTTGACGAATCGGAAAAGGTCGTCGCCGGGACTGATGGTGCTGGAGAATGAGGTCGTATCAAGGCCTGAAATCAAAGGTGTAGACATGGCTTTACTGTATCGGTGTTCGCTGACAAGAACGGGGTGTTGAGTTTGAAAGAAAAGCCGAAGAAAAACCGAAAGGAAACGAGGGGATTGATTTGGGTAGGCTGCTTGTTCGTCTGTTACCCAGCTGGTTTTCAGGAATAGTCTTTATGGTTTATCTGTTAGATTAAGCGGTAGTCGAAGTGATCCGCCACTGTGGGATTTTCTGGTGGAATGAATGATGATAAGGAGTCGACATGTCAGACGCCAATGTGAACGATAATGATCCAAACGTCAATGAAGGCAACAACAATAATCGTGCGCAACCAAACGGACAGCCGGAATATGGGGCGTATGCGTCCAATGGCATGAACGGCCAGAACCAACCAGGAAATGGCAATCCGCAGTATGGCCAGTATCAGGGCAACCAAGGTGGCGCTCCCCAGGGCGGGCCGAATGCCAATCCCTATATGTACAACAACGCACAAGGCCAGAATCCGAATCAGGGCCCTTACAACAACGGGTATGCCTCCAACGGGTATGGCCCTTATGCGGCCAACCCCAACCAATACGGTCAGCAGTATCCCAACGGCAATCCTTACGCCAACAACAATCAGAGCGGCCAATACCAATATGCACAGAACGGTCAGCAGCCCAACAATGGCGGGCCGACCGCAGGTAGCAGCAAGAGTTGGAAAGCACAACCCGGCAGCAATGAGTGGTGGCGTATGAACCCCTTCAAACTGGCTGAGGAATGGCTGCCCAATCAGGCCAAGAAGACCATTCGCATCGTCTATGGTGTTGTCGGCATTGTTGCCCTGTTGCTCGGTATCGCGCTGCTGGTCTGGCCAGGCAAGACGCTGGTGGCCGTGGCTGTTGTCCTTGGCGCCTACTTCGTGGTCTCCGGCGTCATCCGTGTTATCGGTGCCATCGTCGAAAACGGATTGCCGGGCGGCTGGCGCGTGCTTGACATCCTTGTCGGCCTCCTCTTGGTGATCGGTGGTGTGATCATGCTCAAGAACACTGCGATTTCCACCGCCTTGCTGACGATTCTGGTCACCCTTACCGTTGGCATCGGCTGGATCATGGAAGGCATCATGGCATTGGTCGAAACCTGGCGTCTGCCGAAGTCCGGTTGGGCGATCTTCTATGCGATCATCTCCATCCTCGCCGGCATCGTCGTGCTCTTCTCGCCGTTCACTTCGGTGATTGTGCTGGTCGTATTCGCCGGCATCTCCATGGTGATCATGGGCATCCTCGCCATCATCCGCGCCTTCCGTTTCGGCAAGAACTGATTCGGTAAGAACTGACGGGGTGGTTTACTTCCTTTCGTGCAGGTTACAGCGCGCAATCGGGTGTGAATAGCAGAATATTCCTCGTTGGCAATTATTTTGCCGGTGTATTAGGCAAGGACACGGACGTGTGCCTTTAGCAAATGGGAATATTCACTTTGCTGGTGCATTAGGGGTACAAACTTACGTTTGTGCCCCTAATCTTATTGGAATGTAAGTTCGTCATAGGGTTGGAGGCACCGATACAGGCTTGATACCCCGAAAATTACGGAAAACAAACGAATTCCGCTGGACATAGGCCACCGTTTACATAAAAGAGCGTGATTGCGCTCGATGTTGGCTTGATTGTCTTTTTGGCCGCAGGTTTGTTGGGTTGGCGAAGTAGGGTGAAGGCATGATTGAATTGAAAACGCCAAAGGAAATCGCTTCGATGAAGGTGGCCGGCCGCTTCGTCGGCAGCATCCTCAAGGAGTTGCAGGAAACCACCAAGGTCGGCACCAATCTGCTCGAGATTGACGACCTTGTCCGTCGTCGTATCGAAAGCCGCAAGGGCGCTGAGTCCTGCTATGTGGATTACGCCCCCGATTTCGGTACTGGCCCGTTCAAGCATTACATTTGCACTTCGGTCAACGATGCCGTTCTGCACGGCGTTCCGTACGATTATGCCCTGAAAGACGGCGACTTGATCAGCCTTGATCTGGCCATCAGCGTCGACGGATGGTGTGGTGATTCGGCAGTCAGCTTTGTGGTCGGCAAAGACCCGAATCCGGAGGATATCGCATTGATCAAGTGCACCGAAGAAGCACTCGCGGCCGGTATCGCCGCGGCGCAATCCGGCAACCGTCTGGGCGACGTGTCCGCAGCCGTCGGCGATGTGGCCCACGAACACGGTTATACCGTCAACATGGAGTTCGGCGGCCACGGCATCGGCCATGTCATGCACGGTGACCCGTTCGTTCCCAACGACGGCAAGGCCCATCACGGCTACAAGCTGCGTCCGGGTCTGACGATCGCCATCGAGCCGTGGTTCATGAAGACCACCGACGAGATCTATCAGGACGCCAAGGACGGCTGGACGCTGCGCAGCTCTGATGGCTCCAACGGGGCCCACAGCGAGCATACCATCGCCATCACCGACAACGGGCCGGAGATCCTGACGGTTCGTGAGTAGTCATTGGCTTGACAAGACACTCCTTTGTTCAGGCGGCATTCGTAACGTGAAGCGCGGATGCCGTTTTTTATTGTTCTGCCGGTCTGTTTCCTGAGACCTTGCAAATGTACGGAACGTGGACATCGGTTGCGCCAGTTTACATTCATGCAATAAGGTATGTTCAATCCCTGATTGGCTGCGGCAATGTTTTCGATTTTGTCTGTTTTATGCAACTATGCAGGAACATGGTGAATACGCCGGCAATCGGGGTGGCAAAGGAAGGTGGAAGTCATGGTAGAGGCAAAACTCAATGTGGATACGAGCAAGTTCGATCTGCCTATAGTCAAAGCCACGGAAGGTGCCGATGGCATTGTCGTTTCCAGCCTTCAGAATGACGGGTTCGTCACCCTTGATCCGGGCTTTTTGACCACGGCCCAGTGCGAGTCGAAAATCACCTTCATCGACGGTCAGAATTCCATTCTGCGCTACCGCGGCTATCCGATCGAGCAGTTGTGTGAACAATCCGATTTTCTTGAGGTGGCATGGTTGCTGCAGCATGGTGAGCTCCCGAGTAAAGCCGAATACGGGCGGTTCTGCGCCGATCTGAACCATCGCACCATGGTAGGCGAGGACTTCCGCAGCTTCATGGCTTCGTTCCCGCGTGCCGCCCAACCCATGAGTGTGCTCGCCTCCGCAATCAATGCGCTCGCGGCCTTCTACCCTGACACCACCGATATCAACGATCCCGACCAGTTGGATGAGTCGGCGCGCATCATCATGGCCAAGGCCCGTACCATTGTCAGCTATATTTATCGTCGCCGGCGTGACGAACCAATGCTCTATCCCGATATCGCCCGTGGTTATGTCGACGATTTTCTGCGGATGTGCTTCGCGGTGCCATACGAGCCGTACGAATCGGACGAATTGTCCGTTCATGCCCTGGGCCGTTTGCTGATCATCCATGCTGATCACGAGCAGAACTGCTCGACTTCCGTGGTACGTATCGCCGGCAGCGCTCATGCCAACCTGTATTCGGCGGTGGCCGCAGGTGTCAACGCGCTTTCTGGTCCTCTTCATGGCGGTGCCAATGAGGCCGTGTTGAAGCAGCTCGAGGTCATCCGCGATTCTGGTGAAAGCGTCGGCCGATTCGTCGAAAACGCGAAAAAGAACGGTGTGCGCATTTCCGGTTTGGGCCATCGTGTCTACAAATGTTATGACCCACGCGCGGTGGTTGCCAAGCACTATCTTGAGCGGCTTATGGCGCGCGGGGATGTCGATAGCCGCCTGCCTGCCGACGAACGTGCGCTTTTCGACATCGCCACGGAACTTGAGGACATCGCCACACACGACGATTATTTCGTCTCGCGTCACCTTTATCCGAATGTCGATTTCTACACCGGCCTGATTTACCGGGTCATCGGTTTTGATGCCCCGATGTTCACCCCGCTGTTTGCACTTGGTCGTATCCCCGGATGGATCGCGCAGTACCGTGAGATGCTGGCCGATCCACAGACCAAGATCGGCCGCCCTCGCCAGGTCTATACCGGCGAGGTCGAGCGCGATTACGTGCCGATGGACCAACGCTGACGACAATGCTCGCAAGGTTAAGCGTTTGTCGACGCCGTTTTATGTGCCGGTGTAGCCAAAAGCTATAGATTTGAAATTAAGAAGCAAGGTGGCGGCTTTTTACGTATCGTCCAGGAGCCTGGACCGATAATGAGCAATTGCGGAATCTCAGGTTTTTGTTTTTACGGTATTGAATACACGGCGCTAAACGTCGAAAGTACGGATTATGAAATTGAGTGCTGGAAACTTGGATTGAAGCTTGCACAGAAAGAAAAATCCCGCATAAGCCACGAACAAACGTTGAGGAAGGCAAAATGCGCACTCTCAACGTAGAATCGTGAACGTATACGGGATTATTGACCTATGGTTTGGATTATGAGTTCTTATGCAGCTTCTCGTTCAGGGCGATACCGACCTTGCGGTAGCGGGCCTCAATGGCGCCGCTCACCGAATTGCGAATGAAGAGAATGTTGTCTTTGCCTGAAAGTTCGGAGCCCTTGACGACATCCAGCGGTTCACCGGCGGCGATCCTGGCCTTGTCGTGAACGGTGATCTTGGTGCCGGCCGTGACATAGAGCCCCGCTTCCACCACACAGTTGTCACCCAGCGAAATGCCGATGCCGGCGTTCGCGCCGAGCAAGCTGTGCTCGCCGATGGAGTTGCGCAGCTTGCCGCCGCCGGAAAGCGTGCCCATGATCGACGAACCGCCGCCGACATCCGATCCGTTGCCGACGGTGACACCCTGTGAGACCCGGCCTTCGATCATGCAGGTACCGAGCGTGCCGGCGTTGAAGTTGACGAAACCGGCGTGCATCACCGTAGTGCCGGGAGCAAGGTGCGCTCCGAGACGTACCCGGTCCGCGTCGCCGATGCGTACGCCCTCTGGTACCACGTAGTCGACCATGCGCGGGAACTTGTCGACGCCGAGCACGTTGACATCGATGTGGGGGGAGGGCATGCCGCTTGCGTCCCGGCTGGAACGCGCGACCGCATTCATCACGTCCATCTTGCGCAGCGCGAAGCTCTCGGCGGCGAACGGTCCGTAATTGGTCCAAACGACGTTGGCCAACTTGGCAAAGATACCGTCCAGATTGATGGTGTTTGGCTCGACCATGCACATGCTCAGCAGATGCAGGCGCAGGTAGGCGTCGGCCGCGTCGGCAATGGGGGAGTCCAACGAAGAAACAGTAAACACAGGCATGCGGCGCACTCCGCGTTCGTCGACTTTGGTGCGTACTAGGGCGTCGAATTCGTGGCGGGGACGGTCGGCTTCGACTGGTGCCGAACCCATTTCCAATTTCGGATACCACACGTCCAGCGTGTTGCCCGCCTCGTCGATCGAGGCCAGCCCCCAGCCCCAAGCCGTCCGTTCGTCACTCATATTCGCTCCTTTTAGCTTCGTTGTTGAAATAAATATGTTTCTAATCTAGCGCAAACCCGCATATTTGTCCTTATATGACCCATGATTTGATGGCTAGAATATTGCTCTATTTTCTATGTTGAGTTGTGGGACGGGATATGCGATGCTGAGGCGTAAAGCTTGGCCTACGCAAAATCGGAGATTTTGCTTTCGCACTCGATACATCGCGCTCACTTCGCCTGCGGGAAGTCCATTGGACTTCCTGCTTGACGGCTCAGCCGGTAAGGGTGCCGAAGCATTGTATATCCCGTCCCACAATGTCAGTTGTCGGAACTTAAATCCCACATGCTCGATACAATGAAAGATTGTGAGTGATTACAGGAACGAACGCGAGCGCCGCGAGGGCCGTCGCCGCAATATCGTGCGCGCGATCTGCATCGTCGTGGCTGCGGCCATGCTGCTCGCGCTGGTGATTCCTGCAATCTATGCCGGTCTTTGACGACCTTGCATACGTTTTGGCGGCAAACCGGTGGTATCGAACGGCGGGTTTTGCGGTGTTGGATTCCATTGAGGCAATGACATGTACGCCGTAATGCGTGGGCAGTGAGGATCGCCGCAACCAGGTTCGATATGTAGCGGTTTTGCCGTGAAACGGACGGTCAGAGAGTTTTCAGCGAGTAATTATAAGGTGGAGTGCAATGGCAGAATTTGATTTTTCCCAGGCTTTGGGCGAGGCGCGTACGAAATACGAGACCATTGAAAAGGCGCTGGATGTCGACAGGTTGAAGTCCGAGATCAAGGATCTGGAGAAAGAGGCATCGGCGCCGAATCTCTGGGATGATGTTGACAACGCGCAGAAGGTTACCAGTCGGCTTTCCAACAAGCAGGGACTGATCAAGAAGCTCGATTCGCTTTCGAGCAGGCTTGACGATATTGAGACGCTTTACGAGTTGGGTCAGGAGGAAGATGATCCCGATTCGATGAAAGAGGCGCAGAACGGCGTCGACGCACTGCAGAAGGATCTCGACGAGATGGAGATCCAGACGCTGCTCGACGGCGAATACGACGAGCGCAGTGCCGTAGTGACCATCCGAAGCGGCGCCGGTGGTGTTGATGCCGCCGATTTCGCGCAGATGCTGCTGCGCATGTACCTGCGCTGGGCCGAGCGCAACGGTTACAAGGCCAAGGTCATGGACACGTCCTACGCCGAAGAGGCCGGCATCAAATCGGCTACTTTTGAGGTCGACGCACCGTATGCCTACGGCCGCCTTTCCGTGGAAGGCGGCACACATCGTTTGGTTCGTATCTCGCCGTTCGACAACCAGGGCCGTCGCCAGACCAGCTTCGCCGCCGTCGAGGTGGTGCCGTTGGTTGAGGAGACCGATCATATCGACATCCCTGATTCCGATATTCGCGTGGACACCTACTGCTCGTCCGGCCCCGGCGGACAGGGTGTCAACACCACCTATTCTGCGGTGCGCATCACCCATTTGCCCACCGGCATTGTGGTGACCATGCAGGACGAACGCAGCCAGATACAGAACCGCGCCGCCGCCATGGCCGTGCTCCAGTCCCGTCTTCTGGTGCTCCGTCACGAAGAGGAAGCCAAGAAGAAAAAGGAACTGGCCGGTGACATCAAGGCCAGTTGGGGCGATCAGATGCGCTCGTATGTATTGCATCCTTACCAGATGGTCAAGGACCTGCGCACCGGCTACGAGACCAGCCAGACGCAGGCCGTCTTTGACGGCGATATCAACGGGTTCATCGACGCCGGCATCCGTTGGCGCCACGAACAGCGCCGTCAGGCAGCTTTGGAAGCCGAACAGGCTGAAGACAACGATAAAAAGTAAAGACTTTCAGTCATTTCAAGGAAATCAGGACAGTCGGCGGTGCCGATGTCTTTAGATTTGAATGCATCGGAACATAGTAAGGAAACGGCATTATGGCGTTGATCACGTTGGACAAGGTCACGAAGATCTATCCGAAGGGCACACGGCCGGCTCTCAAAGACATCAATCTGAATATCGAGCGGGGCGATTTCGTCTTCCTCGTGGGTGCGTCGGGTTCCGGCAAAACGACATTGCTGAGCTTGCTGTTGCGTGAAGAGGAAGCCACAGACGGCGAAATCCGCGTGGCCGGAAACGATTTGCGACGCCTGACCTCCCGGCAGATTCCGCAGTACCGCCGTTCCATCGGCTTCATTTTCCAGGACTACAAGCTTCTGAACAACAAGACGGTCTGGGAGAATGTCGCCTTTGCCCTTGAAGTCATCGGCACTCGGCGTTCGACCATCAAGTCGCTGGTTCCCAAAGTCCTTGAAACCGTGGGGCTTACGGGCAAGGAAAAGAATTACCCGCACGAGCTTTCCGGTGGTGAGGCCCAACGTGTAGCCATCGCCCGCGCCTATGTCAACCATCCGCAGATCCTTCTGGCCGACGAGCCCACCGGTAACCTCGACCCGACCACGTCCTTGGGCATCATGGAGGTCTTGGACGCCATCAACCGCACTGGTACCACCATCGTGATGGCGACTCACAACGAGGAGATCGTCAATTCCATGCGCAAGCGTGTGGTCGAGCTGCACGCAGGCAAGATCGTACGTGACGAGGCCAAGGGCAGTTACGATTCTGCCCGATACTTCCCGGACGCCGAAGTGGAGTCCAAAGCCAAGCAGGTCATTGATCCTGCCACCAATAAATACAAACGGCCGCAAAGTTCACAGGCTCACGCAATCAGTGAATTACCAAACGTGTCGGCCGGTGAGACCGTCAGCGACCGTTCCACCGTCGCCAAGCAGGCCATGGATGCCGTGGCCAGTGCGGTGAACAACGGAACCGCCGAAAATGAGGGCATCGCCCGTCTTGCCAATGCCATGCATTCAGGACGGAAGGGACGATACGGCGAGGCGTTCCAGTCGGCTGAGACCACGATGACCTGGGGCAAAGGCCTGACGCACGAAGAAATGACCAGTGCGAATGAACCTGATGCCGACAATGGTGAATCGAAACAAAACGATACGTCTTCAAACGCGGCCTCTAAACAAAAGGAGCATATCAAGCCCGGCGCCTCATCGTTACCAGCAAAGGCACAGACCGGCAAGTCCGAGGGTGATGCGCACCCGGCTTCCGGCACTGCTCAAGCTGAACAGCATGGCAAACACGGCAAAGGCCGCAGCACAAATTCGGCATCGAGCGCAACTTCGCAGAACGCCGAAAACGCCAGAAAACCGCAGAATGTCACCAATGGCACGAAGACAACGAAATCGATTCCGGCCATTCCTGCACCGCCGGTACCGCCTGCGCAACACAAGTCCAAGCCGGTTGACAACAAATCCAACGCAGACAACAAGACCCAGGGCAACCAAACCCGCCAAAGCGGCGACATTTCGGAGGAGCGGAAATGAGAGCACGGTTTATCCTTTCTGAAACATGGACAAGTCTGAGGCAGAACGTCTCGATGATTCTTTCCGTGTTGCTGGTCACTTTCATCTCCTTCCTTTTCATCGGGGCTTCCGGCCTGATGCAGGCGCAGATCACCAAGGCCAAAGGCGATTGGTACAAAGAGGTGGAAGTTGTTGTCTGGCTCTGCCCGGACGGCACCAGTCAGGTGGCCAACTGCTCGGCGGGCAAGGCACCGACCAAACAGGAGATTGTCCAGCTGCAGGACAAGATCCATGACGATTTGGGTAACGTGGTCTCGAAGATCACCTACGAAAGCCGTGAGGATTTCTACAAGAACACGTTCCTGAAGCAATACCCCAACGGCATCTATCAGGGCCGCACGTTGACCGCCGCGGATATGCAGGATTCATTGCGGCTTAAATTGAAGGATCCGACCAAGTACCAAGAAGTTTCCGAAACGTTGACCGGCAGTCAGGGCGTCGAGGAAGTGCTCGATCAACGCCAGATTTTCGACCCTGTTTTCGCGGTGCTCAACAAGGGGACCGTGGTCACGTTGGTTCTGGCGGCGGTGATGGTGGTCGTGGCCGTCCTACTTACGGCGATCACCATTCGCATGAGTGCGGCGAGCAGGAAAAACGAGACCGAGATCATGCGGCTGGTCGGCGCCTCGAACTGGACGATTCGATTGCCGTTCGTACTCGAAGGTGTGTTGGCCTCGTTCCTGGGATCGCTTTTGTCTTGCGTGGCCCTGAGCGCGATCGTCAAACTGTTCATCACCGATTGGCTGGCCAAGACGGTGCAGTGGATGCCGTTCGTCAACCAGGCGACGGTATGGCTTATCGCGCCCGCCCTTATTTTGGGTGCGATGCTGCTTTCGGCGGTCGTTTCCACGATTTCCCTGCATCGCTATCTGCAAGTCTGATGGTGCATGCCGCTTGGTCTTGAAAATATAGCCCTCATTGAACACATTGAAATACGTTTGCTATAATGCGAGAGTCATGAACTTTAGGAAAGGTTTTAGTTGTGCTTAAAGCTACTAGACGGATACGTGCATTGATAGGATCGGTATTTGCTATCGCCATGCTCTCGACCTGTGTCACTGCGGGACTGACGTTTGGCGTCGCCCCGGCCCGGGCCGTCACCTCACAGGACTATCAACGAAAGCAGCAGGAAACCAACAATCTCAAGGCCCAGCTCGCCGGAGTCAGCTCTACACTTGCCTCCAAGATCATCGAGCTGGACGACCTGAACAACAATCAGCTTCCGGCGGCCCAGCAGTCCGCCGATGATGCGCAGAACAACGCCTCGCAAGCTCAGGATGCGGCCAAGGCGGCGTCCGATCGTCTGGATGCGGCCATCAAGGACAAGGACGATCTGGAAGCCCAGATCAAGCAGACCGGTATGGACTATGACGATGCCAAGGCCGGTGTCGCGCAAGTCGCCCGCGATAGCTTCCATGCTTCACAGGCCACACAGGTGATGGATGTGGTGACCAAGTCGTCAACCACGCAGGACTTCGTCGACAAGATGCAATCCCAGGCAGCCGTCAAGCGCAGCGAGGCCAATGCGGCCGACGAGGATGCCAATACCTTGAATTCCTCGCAGAACCGTAAGCAGCGTCTTGAAGCCATCGAGCAACAGATTTCCAAATTGAAGGTCGAGGCCGACAACCAGGCCGCTAGCGCACAGCAGGCCGCTCAGGATGCGCAGGCCAAGCAGGCGAGCCTGCAGGACCTGCTCAACAAGGGAATGAGCGAACGCGATGATCTGGAATCGCAAAAAGGCGAGCTGACCACGCAATCCGCCCGCAACGCGGCAGAATTGGTGACCATGCAGGCGCAGATCCACGCGCAGATGGCTTCGGCGGTGGCGGCGACCAGCAACAATTACGATCCGCGTGCCAATGGGCAGCAGGGAAGCCACGTTTACAACAAACCGTCTGTTTCCAGGCCATCGGCTCCGGCATACCAGCCGCCTGCCCCTGTGTATCAGCCCTCCGCTCCGGTCAGTGCCAGCGGCATGAACTACAGCGTGCCCGGCAATTGCTGGGGGGTGCAAGGCTTCTGCTATGGCCATCCGACGGGGGATTCGGGCAATGCCTATCCTTCCCGCCAGTGCACCTTGTGGGCTTACCTTCGTCGTCACCAGCTGGGGCTTCCCGCGGGTTCATACATGGGCAACGGCGGCAGCTGGGGTGACACCGGCCGCAGGCTCGGCTATCTGGTCAACAACACGCCGCATGTCGGCGCGGCCGTGGTCTTCCGCCCCGGCCAGGCGATTCCCAGCATGACGCGTGGCACCTGGCACGCCAATGCGGCATGTGGCCATGTCGCTGTGGTGGAGGCCGTAGGCAACGGCTATATCATGATTTCCGAAGGCGGTGTCGGTTTCGGCGCCAATCAGGGCTTCATGGAACCGGTGAGCAATCCTGGTGCCTATGAATACGTGCATTATTAAACATCGGTGGCAGTGAGGTTACCGAATAGGACCGCATTGCATCGTTGAATCGTTTGGGCGCGTCGCTCCCCCAGTCGGGGGTGACGCGCCTATGCTATGGTCAGGTCATATTGATGAGCAAGAACGCGGGATAAAAGACAAAGGGGAGAGACATGGCGAAGGAACAAGGAACGCAGATGATTGCGCAGAACCGCAAGGCGCGGCACAACTATACTATCGAAGATCATTACGAGGCAGGTCTGGTCTTGACCGGCACTGAGGTCAAATCGTTGCGTGAAGGTCGCGCGTCATTGGCCGAATCGTTCGTTTCCATCGACCGCAATGGTGAGATGTGGCTGGAAGGTGCGAATATTCCCGAATATCTCAACGGCACATGGAACAACCACGCGCCAAAGCGCAAACGCAAGCTGTTGCTGCATGCCTCGCAGATCGCCAAACTCAGTCGCCAAACCGAAGCCAAAGGCTACACGATCGTGCCGTTGAGCCTCTATTTCAAGGATGGTCGTGTCAAAGCCGAAATCGCGCTGGCCCAAGGCAAGAAGGAATACGACAAACGCCAGTCCCTGCGTGAGGCGGAAGACAAGCGTGAGGCTCTACGTGCGATGCGTTACAAGAACAAGCTGGTGCGTTGAAATCCAGATAAATGTTTGGAATGTCCATTTATTGAGACGGTAATTTTGCATAAAATACATGAATGAGTATATTATTCATTTATAAGAAGAAGGCGGACCGTCCGAATCCGCCTCAGAGAGGATTCGATATGTCGTTCAATATTTCAAAGACAATAAAGGGCATTCTGGCTGGAGTCTGTGCCACGGCGATGTTGGCGAGCGTTGCGGCGTGCGGTACCACCGACGAAAGCGACAAAAGCGCCACTCCGAAAAGCAGTGCCTCCAACACCAGCTCGGTCAAAAAGGACGACAAGATCGCCGCGATGCTGCCGGATTCGGTTACGAAGGACGGCAAGTTCACCGTCGGAGTCTCGCCGGATTATGCGCCTGCCGAATTCCTTGACAAGGACGGCAAGACGCCGATTGGCTATGACATGGACGTGGCCAAGGCGCTTGCGGCCGTCTTCGGCTTGAAATTCGACCCGACCTCCGCCGAATTCGATTCCATCATGCCGGGCATCGGCTCGAAATATGATGTCGGCATTTCCGGCTTCACCATGGATCCCGCCCGTAAGGATGCCGGCGAATTCGTTTCCTTCCTCAACGTTGGTGCCTCCTTCGCCGTGCAGAAAGGCAACCCCAAGAAGCTTTCGATCGACAATCTTTGCGGGCACAGCGTGGCCGTGCAGACCGGCACCGTTCACGAGACCACGGTGAAGAACCTGAGCCAGCAGTGCACCGCTTCCGGTAAGAAGGCCATTGATATCCAGTCGATGAAGGAACAGACCGTGGTGGCGACCAACGTGGCCACCGGCAAGGCCGATGCGTTCTGTGCCGACTCCCCGGTTTCGGGCTATGCCGTCAAACAGAACGGCGACCAGCTTGAGCTGCTGGGCAAGGCCTTCAACATGACCCCTGAGGCCGTGGTGGTCAAGAAGGGCGACATGCAGACCGCGAAGGCCGTGCAGGCCGCGCTGCAGAAGCTGATGGACGACGGTACGTATATGAAGATCCTCAAGTCCTGGGGTGACGAGTCCGGCGCCATCAAGGAAGCCAAGATCAACGATTACAGCGACGTCAAGTAAATAGTTGGCGTTGTGGATGGGAGGTTCGGCCGATGCCTGCGGGTGTCGGCCGGACCTTCTTGGTATTGCGGTGATTGTTGATATTGCAGGTGCTGTTGGCTCTTTACGTTGTTGTAATTGGTGCGGACGGGTGATTGTTCGTCATCGTAATGCCCTGGTGCGGGATTGATTCGTCTTAGTCGTTTCCGAATATGAGATAACAACACAATTATGCGTAGCTTCGTATAATATACAAATATGTTCTATGAGTGTTTCGGTTGTTGAAACACAAAACGGATTTTAAGCGTCAGTAAGAGGAAAGGTGCGGCATGGCACACAAAAGTCAATCGGATGGGCTTGATATTCCCAATCGGATTCACGCGAGGCCGGTGCATCGTCCCGGATCGCTGATCGCCGGCATCATTGTTGCGCTTTTGGCGGTGATGCTCGCACATGGGATGGTGACCAATAAGAAGTTCGATTGGCCCACCGTCTGGAAATACCTATTCAATGAGCATGTCCTCAACGGCATCGGCTGGACGCTCATCCTGACGGTGACTTCCATGCTCATTGCCATCGTGCTGGCCGTGCTGCTGGCGGTGATGCGCAAGTCCGTCAACCCGGTGCTGCGTGGCGTGAGCTGGTTCTGGATCTGGTTCTTCCGCGGCACGCCTGTGTATACGCAGCTTGTGTTTTGGGGTCTTTTCGCTGTGCTGATCCCAACGATTTCGCTGGGCATTCCCTTCACCAACATCAATTTCTGGCAGATGGACACCGCTCAGCTCAACAAGATCATCCAGCCTGGTTTCCTTGCAGCGATGACCGGCCTGGCCCTGAACGAATCGGCTTATCTGGCCGAAATCGTCCGTGCGGGACTTGAAGCCGTCGATCCGGGGCAGAGCGAGGCCGCCGAAGCGCTGGGCATGCCGCGAACGATGATCATGCGTCGTGTGATTCTGCCGCAGGCCATGCGCATCATCGTGCCGCCTACCGGCAACGAGGTCATCAGCATGCTCAAGACCACCTCGCTGGTCTCCGCGGTGCCGTTCAGCCTCGAAATCCAGTTCGCCACCAACGCCATCGCCAACCGCATCTACAAGCCGATTCCGCTGCTCATGGTGGCATGCTTCTGGTATCTGGTGATCACTTCGATCCTCATGGTCGCGCAGGCCTGGCTCGAACGCTACTTCGGCAAGGGATTCAACGAAGGGGCCAACGGACCGTCCGCTGGCGACGACGATGGCGAAGTCGACAAACCTGCCGCAAAGACTGCCGCTGCCGGTGGCGAGACGGCGTTTCTTGGATTGAACGCATAGGGGAAGCGAGGAATATGAATAACGACGATACGGCGATGGCTATGATGACAAACGACAATGATGTGCAATCCGCTCTGGAACGTGGCGCTGTCCCTGCGGTCAAAGCGGCGCAGGTGCACAAGGCGTTCGGCAGCCTCCATGTGCTCAAAGGCATTGACATGACGGTGATGCCGGGCACGGTGACCGTGATTCTGGGTCCTTCCGGATCCGGCAAATCCACGTTCCTGCGTCTGATCAACCAGCTTGAAACCCTGACCGGCGGCAGCATCGAGGTCGACGGTGAACTCATCGGCTACAAGCACGTCAACCACGGCGGCAAAGACGAGCTGCAGACCCTAAGCGACAAGGAGATCGCCAAACAGCGAGAAAAGCTTGGAATGGTCTTCCAACGGTTCAACCTCTTCCCGCACCGCACCGTGCTTGAAAACGTGATGGAGGCGCCGGTGCATGTCGCCAAGGTGCCCAAGAAACAGGCCCGCGAACAGGCCATGAAAGAGCTGGAGCGCGTGGGTATGGCCGATCGTGCCGATTATTATCCGATGCAGCTTTCCGGCGGGCAGCAGCAGCGCGTCGCCATCGCCCGCGCGCTGGCCATGAACCCCAAGATCATGCTTTTCGACGAGCCGACATCGGCGCTTGACCCGGAGCTCGTAGGGGAAGTGCTCGGTGTGATGCGCTCGCTTGCCGACGCCGGCATGACGATGATCGTGGTGACCCACGAGATCGGATTCGCCCGCGAAGTGGGCGACCAGATCGTCTTCATGGATGGAGGCGTGGTGGTCGAACACGGCGGCCCCGAAATTATAGACAACCCCCAAGAGCCCCGTTTCAAGGATTTCCTGAGTCATGTGCTGTAAACGGTTGCGCACAGCCAAGTGAAACTTTCGCAAGGAGGGTGTTTCATTTCACGAGCATCACGTAGAGTGGAAAGCTATGTGTGGAATCGTTGGATTTGCAGGAAACAAGACAGCTTGCGGGAAACCGCTGGAAGTGTGTATGCAAGGGCTCGAACGCCTTGAATATCGTGGATATGATTCGGCCGGCGTGGCTTTGGCGGCTCCCGGAATGCAAACCGTTGCCGTACGCAAGAAATCAGGTCGGCTGGCCAATCTTGCCGAAGACATCAAACGCAGCCCCATGCCGGACGCGACCGTAGGCATCGGCCATACCCGTTGGGCCACGAACGGTGAGCCCAGCGACGTCAACGCGCACCCGCATACCAGCCAGGACGGCAAGATCGCCATCATTCATAACGGCATCATCGAAAATGCCGAGAAACTGCGGATGGATCTGCAGAGCGAGGGGTATACCTTCGCTTCCGCCACCGATACCGAGGTCGCTGCGAAACTACTGGGCAAAATCGCCAACATCATCGTCGAAGAGACCGGAAAGCCTGATCTTTTCGAGGCGCTGCGACGTATGGCACGGATGCTTTCCGGCGCATTCACCATTCTGGCGGTGGACATTCGCCAGCCCGATATCGTGGTCGGCGCCCGACATGATTCGCCATTGGTTGTCGGCCTTGGCGACGGCGAGAACTTCCTTGGTTCCGATGTCGCGGCGTTCGTCGCCTATACCAAAGAGGCGATGGAACTCGATCAGGACCAGGCGGTCTGCATTTCCGGCGACACGGTGACGGTCACCGATTTCGATGGCAACCCCGTCACCGATTCCAAGCGGTTTACCGTCGACTGGGACGCCAGCGCTTCCGAAAAGGGTGGCTGGGACTCCTTTATGGACAAGGAAATCCACGAGGACCCTGCGGCAGTTCGTAATACGTTGCTGGGTCGCTTCGACGAAGACGGGGACATCAAGCTCGACGAGCTGCATATCGATCCAGAGACGTTCAAGCAGATCGACAAGATCATCGTTGTGGCTTGTGGTACCGCTAGTTACGCAGGGATGGTGGCCAAATACGCCATCGAGCACTGGGTGCGCATTCCCGTCGAGGTCGAGCTCGCGCACGAATTCCGCTATCGCGACCCGATTCTGACCCCGCGCACGCTGGTGGTCGCCATCTCGCAGTCCGGCGAGACCATGGACACGCTGATGGCATTGCGCCATGCCCGCGAACAAGGGTCGCGCGTGCTCGCCATCTGCAATACCCAGGGTTCCACGATTCCGCGCGAATCCGACGCCGTGCTCTATACACATGCCGGCCCGGAAATAGCCGTGGCCTCCACCAAGGCCTTCGTCTCGCAGATCGTGGCCGCCTACCTCCTTGGCCTTTATTTCGCGCAGATCAAAGGCACGCTGTATCGTGACGAGATTCACCAGATCTTGGACCAGCTCAAGGCCATGCCGGGCAAGATCCAGTGGGTGCTCGACAACGAAGCGGGAGCCGTCAACGACGCGGCAAAGAAACTGCTCAATGCCAAGTCGTTCCTCTTCCTCGGACGTCATGTCGGCTACCCGGTGGCCATGGAGGGCGCGCTGAAACTCAAGGAGATCGCCTACACCTTCACCGAGGGATTCGCCGCCGGCGAGCTCAAGCACGGGCCTATCGCGCTGGTCGAGGAAGGCGAGCCGGTCGTGGTCATCGTTCCGTCCTCGCGTGGCAGAAACGTCTTGCACAACAAAGTCATCTCCGCTATCGAAGAGGTCAAGGCGCGTGGTGCCTTCACCATCGCCGTGGCGGAAGTCGGCGATCCGGACGCGGAGAAGTATGCGGATATCGTCTTCTGGCGGCCCGAATGTCCGACGCTTTTAAGCCCGCTGGTCGATGTGGTGCCGTTGCAGCTCTTTGCGCTGGATGTGGCCAAGCTCAAAGGCTATGACGTCGACAAGCCGCGCAACCTCGCCAAGTCTGTGACGGTTGAGTAATACATTTTGCAATCAGGACATCGCTTTGTTTTCGATGAACCGGAAGTGCCGTTTGCGTTGACGGTTCTTTACGAGGACGACAACATCATCGTGGTGGACAAGCCGCATTTCCTGGCCACTACGCCGCGGGGAATGTGGTACCGGCAGACGGCGTTGGTCAGGTTGCGCAAGCACTTTAAGGAGCCGCAGATCACGCCGGCGCACCGGCTCGACCGCCTGACTGCCGGTGTGGTGCTGTTTGTGCGCAATCCGGAAAGGCGTCGGGACTACCAGATGCTGTTTCAGGAGCATCGGGTAGAGAAAGTCTACGAATGTCTTGCACCCTGCAGGCCTATAGCCGTCCCCAAAACCGGAACGCTCAGCAAGCTTAGTCCTCCCGCAGTTTTCCCGTTGAAACGGCGCTCGCATATCGTCAAAGACCGCGGCCGGCTGCAGGCCTACGAAATTCCGGGTCTTGTCAACGCCGAAACGGTCATCGAGCTGGGCGATACCGAAGGAGGGATCGTCACTCAGGGTTATCGTCGTTACCTGCTCCGTCCCCAAACCGGGAAAACGCATCAGTTGCGGGTTCACATGAATTCATTGGGCCTGCCAATCAAAGGCGATGATTTGTATCCGAACATCACGCAACCTGATTATGCGGATTTTTCGAATCCGCTGCAACTGGTGGCGCGTTCGGTGCGTTTTGTCGATCCGGTCAGCCATGAACCGCGTACATTCATTTCACGGGTTCCGCTCGGCTGAATTGGTACGGTTCCAAGCAGGTCGCGCATCGTCGAAAGTCGGAAAAGACCGACGAAATCCAACGGAAACAAAGGTAGCCGAAAAGAGGCTCGGGTGCTTGGCCCGTCGTTTTCAACGTTTTCGGCCATGGTGTAATCTCGATGTTGACAAGATGGAACGACCGGGGAGTGATGGCATGAAAGCACGTTGGCGCCTGAAGCTGCTTGCGGCGTTGACTTCCATGTTCATATTGCTCGCCACAACGGCCGCCTGCGGCCAGCAGGACAACCGCACCGTGGTCACGGTCTGGTCGTGGGAACCGAGCATGAAGGCCGAAGCCCGCGATTTCGAGCGCGCCAATCCCGATATCCGTGTGGATATCAAAGCCACCAGCGGTTACGACAATCTCAATTCCGCCATCCAGGACGGCTATAATATGCCTGACGTGGTGCAGCTCGAGTATTTCGCCCTGCCGCAGTACGCCGTAAGCGGCCAGTTGCGTGACATCACCGACCAGACGCAAGGGTACGGCGACAACTACACGCCGGGTACGTGGTCGAGCGTGCACATGAACGGCCGGGTCTACGGGGTGCCGATGGATTCCGGACCCATGGCCTTTTTCTATAATGATGATGTCTTCCGTCAGGCCGGGGTGGACGCCTCGCAGATACACACGTGGAACGATTATTACGAAGCCGCCAAAAAGCTCAAGGCCATAGGCGTCTACATCGCGGCGGACGCCGGGGACGCGAGCTTCTACAATGCGATGATCTGGCTCAATGGCGGCCGTCCGTTCCATACCAGCGGCGACGGCAAAACCGTGACCGTCAACCTTTCCGATGACCAGGGGACGCAGTCTTTTACGGCATTCTGGCAGAAAATGATCGACGAAGGGCTTATCGACACCCAGCTCAACACCTGGTCCGATGGATGGAAAGACGCGCTTGCCCAAGGGTCGGTCGCTTCGGTGTTTTCGGGGGCATGGATGCCTTCGTTGCTGCTTTCCGATGTGCCCGGAAGCGCGGGACTTTGGCGTGTCGCCCCGATGCCGACGGCCGATGGCTCGCAGACCAATGCAGAGAACGGGGGATCGGCGCTCGCCGTGCTGCATCTGACACGCAAGCCCGAAGCTGCGATGCGTTTCATCCGCTATGTCTGCCTGGACCAGTCCGGCATATCCAAACGTGTGGATGGCGGTGCGTTCCCCGCCGACAAGGCGACGTTGAATAGCCATCAGTTCCTTACCAAAACCACGATTCAGGATTCGCGCGGCATTGATGTTCCGTATTTCGGGGGTCAGCAGTTCAACCGCGTGCTTTCGCGTGCTGCCGAGAACGTGTCGTTGGGTTATCAGTATTTGCCGTTCGAGGTCTACGCACGAGGAGATTTCCGTGCGACGGTGGGGCAGTCCTACAAGTGGACGAATGCCGATCGTGCCTTGCAGAAAGTCCAGAATCAGATCAACGTCGGACAGGTGAACACCGACGGAAGCCCGCTGAAGCTTCCGGAGGACCCTGGTCCCAAGATCAGCCTGATGTACGGAATTACGCTATGGCAGAAGGACATCAAGGAGTACGGCACGAATCAGGGCTTTATGATGCAATGATGCCGGTTAGCGGTTAGCGTGCCGTTCAGGCGTTGAGTCGATAGATGGCCGACATGCCCTTGAAGATCAGATCAGGGTCGTAAACGTCGATGGCGTCGGTGTCATCCTTGAAAATCGAGCCGAGGCCACCCGTGGCGATTACTTTGAAATCCTCATCTATCTCACGATGGAACTGCTCGACGGTGTGTTCGATGCCACCAAGGAAGTTGTAATATAACCCCGCCTGCATGGCCGTTTTGGTGCCTTTGGCCAGTATGGAATCCGGTCTGGTGATTTCCACTTCTGGAAGTTGGGCGGTGCCGGAAACCAACGAACTAATCGAGGTCTGCAATCCGGGGCTGATCAGGCCGGCGGTGATGGCCTTGTTGACATCGACGTAATTGAACGTGGTCGCCGTACCGAAATCCGCGACCAAAACAGGGCCACCGTATATTTCGAACGCGCCGACGCAGTCCGCCAAGCAATCCGCGCCCAATGATTTCGGGTCATCCAGGCGGATGGAAAGCCCGGATTTGACGCCCGGGCCGACGATGATCGGATCGATATCAAGGAATTTGACGATGCTGGAACGGAAGGAATGCATGATCTGCGGCACCACCGAAGCGATGATGACGTCCTCGACGTCATCGGGAGTGTAGCCACCCGATTCAAGGAACTGAAGCAGAAGCAGGCCATATTCGTCGCTGGTACGGAAGGTCTTGGTGGTGATGCGCCAGGTGTCGGTGATGGTGGCGGCGGGAGAGCTGTCGTCCACCACGCCGATTTCGATGTTCGTGTTGCCGATATCAATCGCGAGTAACATTTCGCCCGCCTTCCCTTCGTTTCATTGGCACAATGCAACGAACGCTTTGTCGCCGGTGTTGCGTTTCCATCATACGCTGCCGGAGGCGTAAATCTATCGGTATTCGTATGATGGAAACCGCAGACGACCCGTAAGGGCGGCTAGCGAAG
This sequence comes from Bifidobacterium sp. ESL0745, assembly GCF_029433335.1. NCBI lineage: Bacteria > Bacillati > Actinomycetota > Actinomycetes > Bifidobacteriales > Bifidobacteriaceae > Bifidobacterium > Bifidobacterium sp. ESL0745. The sequence goes on along the minus strand of NZ_JAQTHX010000001.1, from coordinate 1,075,003 downwards.
TTAATAATATCTATCAAAGAGGAAAGTATGCCTACCAACTCAGGTGCGTACAGCGAAAACGACGCAACCGATAACAACGTAACAGGCACCAACGAAAGCGGAACGGCGGCAAACGCTGACAGAAGTTCGGCGAATGCTGTCGGTAGTTCGCAAAACGCTGGGAATACCAATATCGCTGATGATTCGGAAAGAGTCGGAGACGACAACGTTACCGGTACCTCCATGAATGCAAGCGGCACTCAGACGAATATTGCCGACGAGCCTTCGAATTCGGGAAATGCCGTCGCAAACGAGGGCGCTAGTAATAGCTCCGATAACAAAGCTGGCGTAAACAATGCGGGCAGCACCGATGAGACGCTCAACGCGCACGTCAAAGGCGGCAACGCTGGCCACGGTTCCGGTAGCAATGGCAGCAAGGCTGGAAAAAACAAGAAAAAGGGCTGGGTCTGGGTGATTGTCGCGGTAGTCGTCGTGGTGGCGCTTATCGTCGCTTTCGTGGTGATTCGCGGCAATCAAAAGGTCAGTGATGGCGTGCCCAGGTGGCATAAAGCTGATTCCGTGACCATCGGGCTCAAACTTGCCCCCACGAACCTCGATATCCGCAACCAGTCCGGCTCATCGCTCGACCAGGTACTCGTCGGCAACGTCTACGAAGGGCTTGTCACCCGCGATTCCAATAACAAGGTCGTGCCGGGGCTGGCCAAAAGCTGGGAGAAGAGCGCCGACGGCACGAGCTATACGTTCCATCTCAACCGCGGCATGAACTTCTCCAACGGCGACACACTCGATGCCAATGACGTGGCGTGGTCCATCAACGAACTGGTGTCCAAACATTATCACGATTCCGAATCGCTCATGAACTTCAAGTCGGTGACGGCCACGGATGCCGATACGGTGAAACTCGATTTGACCGCGCCTTATGCCAATCTTCTGTGGGAGCTGGCTTGCCGACCAGGACTCGTGTTCGACAAGAACGCCCACTATGACATGAAGACGCAAGCGATGGGATCGGGGCCGTATACCGTCGTCAAATTCGTACCGAACGATTCCATCACGTTGAAGGCCAATCCGAAATACTGGGGTGCGCACAAGGCCGTCACCCCGACCATCGTTCTGCGCTTTTTCGGCGATGACAATGCGGCCGTCAATGCGCTGAAATCCGGCGATGTTCAGGTTCTTGCGCCGGTGACCGAGAACCTCGCGGAACCTTTTGTAAAAGACAGTGCTCATTATCGCGTCGCGGCCGGTGACGACACCGACAAGTACGTGCTCGCCATGAATTCCAAGGGTGCCAAGACCTCGGACGTGCGTGTGCGTCAGGCCATTCGCTATGCCATTGACCACAAGCAGCTTATCGCCTCGCGCGGCGGGGCCGACAAACCGCTGGGCGGGCCGATTCCCTCGCTCGACCCAGGATACGAGGATCTGACCGGTCTTTACCCGCACAACGTCGACAAGGCCAAAACGCTGATGAAGGAGGCCGGCTATACCCCCGACCATCCGCTTCAATTGCGGCTGACCTATGCCAACACCTACGGCACTGAGCTTGGCGACCAGTTGCGCAGCCAGCTCAAACCCATCGGCATCGATTTGAAGGTCAACGTGGTCGAGTTCTCCACTTGGCTGCAGGACGTGCTCAAGAACAAGGACTACGACCTATCGCTGGTCGACCACAACGAAAGCCACGACTTCTCGCAGTGGACTCAGGACACGTACTACTACAACTACAGCAATCAGAAAGTCAAGGACTACTACAATCAGGCGATGGCCGCCTCCAGCGATTCCGAGCGTGACGCGTTGCTGGCTAAGGCCGCGCGCTTGGTGAGCGAGGATGCGCCGGCCGACTGGCTCTTCAACTACCGCATCACCACGGCGATGAAGAATGGCGTATCGGGCTTCTCGCTCAACTTGAACCAGACGCTACTGCCGCTCTACAACGTGAGATATATGACGCCGGCCAAGTAGCGGGCTGGGTAGATATAGGACATGCGGCCCAAGGCGCGAGATGAAGATGCGATGAAAATCAAGAAAAGCGTGCGGAATCCTGATTTTGCTCGCATGTTCGGCAATAGGTTGATAGGTAAGGTGACATATGCGATTCGTCATTCGACGTTTCCTGCTGTTTGTGGTGGCGCTGCTCGCCATTTCGGTGGTGATTTTCGCGGCGCTGCGCATTCTGCCGGGCGACGTGGCCAGCGTGATGGCAGGGCTCAACGCGCCGCCGGAACGGGTGGCCCAGTTGCGCTCGCAGATGGGGCTTGACCGGCCGCTGGTTGTGCAGTATTTCAGCTGGATGGGCGGCTTGTTGCATGGCGATTTCGGCACGTCGCTTCTGACCGGCCGTTCGATCAGCGAGACCGTCGCCATGCGTGCTTCCGTCACCTTCCCGCTGATTGTGCTGGGGCTTGTCGTGGCGCTCGCCATCGGCCTGACCCTTGGCGTTGTTGCCACTCTGGCCACACGTCCGGCGGTGCGTTCCGCGTTTCATTTCGTCGCCATTGTCGGCGGTGCCATCCCCGCGCTGTGGGGAGGGCTGTTGCTGATTCTCCTCTTCGGGCGCGGTACCGGATTGTTGGGAATCCTGCCCTCGCAAGGGTTTCCCGAGGCTGGCTGGTCCAGTTTCGGTCCGGCGCTGGCCTCGCTGGTGTTGCCGGCGCTGACGGTCGGCATCATCGACGGCGCGAGCCTGATGCGCTATACGCGTTCGGCGCTGGGTGACGTGATGAACAGCGGCTATATGGATCAGGCAATGGCCTGCGGCTATACACGCCGTCAGGCCGCACTCAAAGTTGGGTTGAGATTGGCGACACCGCAGCTGGTGAGCGTGGTCGGACTGATGTTCGCCGGCATGATCACCGGCGTCATGGTCATCGAAAATCTCTTCGCGTTGCCCGGCATCGGCGCGGGTCTGGTCACCGACCTCGGCAATCGTGACCTTATCGCGGTGCAAAGCGAGCTGTTCATGCTGGCTGCGTTCTTCCTGTTCGTCGGCTTCCTTGTTGACCTGCTGCACCGCTTCCTTGACCCCCGACTGAAGCACGCTGTACAAGGAGGTGCGCAATGACGAAGAACAAATTTGCGATTGTATTGCGTTCTATATGGAGGCGTGGCGAAGGAAAATTCGCGCTCATCGTTTTGGCGCTGTGGGGCTTGGTTTCGCTGGCATCGCTCGTTTGGACACCGCAATCGCTGTGGAAAACCGATGGCTATCACGTCTGGACCAAGCCGTCCGCCGCGCATTGGCTCGGCACCGACGGAACCGGAGCGGATGTGTTCAGCTGGCTGATGGCCGGGGCGCGTACGAATCTTTTCATTGCGATTTTGGCCGTGGTTTTCGCTGGAGCGTTGGGCATATTGCTGATGAGCGCGATGGTCTCGCGCGATTCGGCATTGTCGAATGTTTCGGTGGTGGCGGTGGACGCGCTGATTTCCATTCCGACCGTGCTTATTGCCTTGATTCTGGCGGTTCCGATGGGGGCTTCCGTCGCGGTCATCATCATTGCTTGTGGCATCGGCTATGGTCTCAATCTGGCGCGTATAGCACGGCCACAGGCGCTGCTCGCGGCCAATTCCGACTATGTTGCTTCCGCGCTTTCCTATGGCGCTTCCGGATTTTCAGTGATGTTGCACCATATCCTGCCCAATGCGATGCCGACCATTATGGTCCAGCTCTCGCTCTCCGCAGGCACCGCGGTACTCGCTGAGTCCGGCCTGACCTACCTCGGCGTCGGCGTGCCGAGCGGCGTGCCGAGCTGGGGCCATTCGCTGGCCACGTCGGTCAAGTTCATCAACGTCTACCCGCTGACCGTGCTTTGGCCGGGTCTGATCGTCACCATCGTGGTGGTGGCGCTGAACATCTTCGGCGATGTGCTGCGCGATGCCGTCGACCCGGTGACCAATCCCGAATTGCGGAGGTCGTGAGATGCTGGTTTCTGCATCGCTTTCGCCGGCTTCTCCGGTTTTGGTGGGTTTCGGTGAAGGGAACTGTGGCAAAGATCGCTCAGCCGGATATGCCTTGGCTGGTTTATACGGCGAAATCCTGGCTACGTCATTTAGATCAAGAGGTGGCAATATTCATGCTCGTTGTATAACAGGATTGTTTTACAAGGCAGGAATCTGGCCGTATATTTTTTGGACCTTAATGGCAGTATTTGTTTTTCTTAAGGTCCTCAAGGGGTGGAGATGGTCATGAGCGTTGATGTCAAACAACTTGGTGTTTCCGTAGGCGGAAAGCCGATTGTGCATGGTGTCGATTTACGTATCGACGATGGAGAACGGGTTGGTCTCATCGGCTCATCCGGTTCGGGAAAATCCATGATTTCCAAGGCCTTGCTTGGTCTATTGCCGACGAATGCGCAGGTGTCTGGCTCCGTATTGCTTGGTGATACCCAGGTTATCGGAGCGGACGAAACCGTCCTCGCAAGTCTGCGAGGGCGTTATGTGGGCACGGTGTTCCAGAACCCGGCGTCATCATTAAATCCGGTTCTGACCGTTGGCAAACAGGTCGAACTGCCACTGAAACTTCACTATAACCTGAATAAAACTGACCGTCAGACGCGCGTTGTCGCGATGCTCGAAAAGGTCGGGCTTGACGAAGCCACGGCGAAAAAATATCCGAGCGAACTTTCTGGCGGGCAGCAGCAACGTGTCGGTATCGCTACGGCGTTGATTACCTCGCCTCGCCTGATCATTGCCGACGAACCCACAACGGCGCTCGACTCCATCACCCAGCGCCAGATCGTTGATCTGCTGGTTTCATTGGTCGACAAATCCGGCGCGTCGATGCTCTTTATTACGCATGATTTCTCGGTGCTCGCCCGTGCAACGACGCGCTGCTATGTGCTTGATGACGGCCGGATTATCGAATCGGGAAACACTGCTGATTTATTGGATAATCCGCAAAACGAACAGACGGAAAAGTTGGTGGGTGCGGCGCGCGAGTTGACGCTTGCCGGGGAAGGCTCGCGCTAACCCATGGCTACCAAAAGAAACCATGGATATTCGTGCACTATCTTTTGGTAACCATGGGCTAGTGTGAGCGACAATATGAAAACGAGGATTCGAATGGTTGAGGGAAATCCATTCAAGGTCGATGACCATGACTCTGTATTATTGTGGGGCCAACATGTTGGCAAGATATTCGGCCATGGCAAAGACCGCCAGACTGCGCTCGACGATGTAAGTGTCGAAGTGCGTTCGGGGGAGTGTCTTGCGCTTATTGGCGGATCCGGGTCGGGCAAGTCCACGCTGACGCGGATTGTGTTGGGGCTTGACAAACCGACTTCGGGGACGGTGACGTTCGAGGGTGAACCTGTCGACGGCAGAAAATCGGCCGGTTATGAGGCCTTGCGGCAAAAATCGAGTCTCGTCTTTCAAAGTCCGTTCTCCTCACTTGACCCTCGTTGGACGGTGGCCAAGTCGGTCGCGGAACCGTTGAAGATCCAACGCAACCATTCGAAAACCGAGAACTCGGATGCTGATTGCAAGGTGCGTGAATCCTTGTCCCTGGTTGGCCTTGACCCTGATGAATTTCTGAATCGCTATCCTGTTGATCTTTCCGGCGGACAGGCGCAACGCGTTGCCATCGCCCGCGCCTTGATCACCGATCCCGAACTCATCGTTGCCGATGAGCCGATGAGTGCCATCGATGTGGCGGCCCGCCTGCAGATACTTGAGGCGTTTGCCGCCATCCGTAAATCGCGTCCGGAAACGGCCATCATCATGATTTCGCACGATTTGGGTGTCGTCCAGCACATCGCCGACCGTATCGTTGTCCTTCACGACGGCAAAGTGGTGGAAGGCGGCAGCACCGATGATGTACTGAACCGTCCGAAAGCCGACTATACCCGTGATTTGGTTGCCGCCGCGTCATTATAGGTTCCGCGGACTGTCGTGACCAACAACTGCGACGAAAAGCATGTTACGGTGTGCTTTTCGTCGTGACGAGTGAATTGGTGCGACAAAAAGCAAGCCGATTCGTGCTTTTGGTCGCATTGAGTGGTTTGGTGCGACGAAAAGCATGGAAAAACGTGCTTTTGGTCGCGTCGACTATGGTCACCTGCGCTTAGGAAGCGGAAATCGAGCGTAAAAGTTGGTCGAAGCCGCTCTCGGTGACGCTGATGTGGTCCGTCTACTCCACCACGTTGAAACGTTCGCCGTTGCAGAAGGCATGGATCGAACGCGCAATTTGGCGCGAAAGATCGCGATAGGCGTCATCGGCGCGCCATGCGACATGCGGGGTAAGGATCGTATCGGGAACCGAACGCAGCGGATCATCGGCTGGCAGTGGTTCGGTGTCGTAGACGTCGATGGCTGCCTTGATGTCACCTTGTTCGAGCCTATTGACCAGCGCGCCTGGCTTGATGAGTTCGGCGCGTGCCGTGTTGATGAAGTAGCTGCCAGGTTTGAGCTGGTCTAGATCGGTGGATGTGATGATTCCTTGCGTCTCTTCATTCAAAGGCAGATGCAGACTTACGATATCCGAATGGGCCATAAGCTCGCCGATACTGTCAACGAGTGTCGCCCGTAGCGAACGTGCGGTGGCAGCATTGACATGCGAGTTCCAGACCAGTGTGTGCATGCCGAATCCGTCGGCGATGCGGGCGACGGTCTGGCCGATGCCGCCGAAGCCGACAAGTCCGATGGTCTTGTCTTTCAGCGACGTGCCTTCCAGCCCGCTCCAGTTGCCTTCCCGAATGCTGCGATCCATGGCACCGACGCCACGAGCAAGTTCGAAAATCAGTGCAAACGTATATTCCGCGACGGTTTCGTCGCCATAATGGACGGTGTTGCACACGCGTATTCCCAGTTTACGCGTGCGGTTGAGATCGATGAAATTGGCGACGCCGGTGCCGCCGAATACAAAGCAACGCACGTGACTGCTGAGCTCCTCAAGCAGCTTGCCGTTGACATGGAAACCGATGACGACAACGATATCGGCGTTTTTGCAACGTTCAACGATGGTGTCTGGCTCGATGTTGAAATCTTTGTATATTCGCACACGGGCGACGTTGTGCAGTATCCGCATGCTCATGGCGATAGGCTGGTACATGGACTCGAACATTGTGGGGATGACCACCAGCGGCAGCTCGGTGCGTTCGGATTGCGTTTCGATATACTCCATAATCCCAAGGATAATTGTGCCTCTGGCCTATGGGAATGCGGCTATCAAGGTTTGGAAAATATTGTAGATTTGCCGTGTTGTGTATCGCAAATATATGTATTGCTGTGTTCAGCCATCGAAAGAGAACAGCTTTTCGACAGTGGTATCGAAGGTGTGCGCAATGTCCAGTGCCAACTTGAGCGAGGGATTGTAAGCCCCTGCCTCCAGCCGGATAATGGTCTCACGTCGCACACCGACCTGTGCGGCAAGTTCTGATTGCGTCATGCCGGCGTTCTGCCGGACCTGCTTGAGGGTGGTGTTAAGCCTCGACATCGACAGCCGTTTCCGAACGAGTCATATCACGATGTTCAAGGTAAAGGTAACAGCCCAGTTGCAATGTCGGCATTAACGAGGCGATGAACAACAGAAGATAGAGGGTGAAGCGCAGTTGATTATCCAGACAATATTGGTTGATCATGGCAACGCAGATAAGCACGCAAAACAGGATAAAAATGGCTGTGGTATTGGCTTGATTCTCATGAGTCAGAGCGCTTTCGTCGCGTAACCCCGTTTCCGAAGGATTGTCCAAATTGCCATTCGAACCCATGGAAAAAATTCCGTTTGGTCCCGGTGAGATGAATTTATTGAGGGCGGTATCGATTCCTGCCAAAATAGTGAAAGCAACTAGACTCAGAAGATGCAGCCATAGCCAAGTGACTGGAAGAAACGCGCCGGGAAGCGAGACGAGCGTGGCGATAAGCATGCAGAAGAACTGCACCTCTCTTATCCGGTTCAACGACCAGTTGCGAGGGTTGAAACGATGTGAGAAGGCTGGCATCTTTGATTCCTTTCAACGGCTGTTTCTTGGCGATAAGTACAAAGTAGGTGATGTATTTATCACTATGTTGCAAATATATCACATTAACTAAAAAAATCAGAATTTTTTTATTGTTTGCTCTTTATTTGACGAATATAGCGTTATATTATATGCTATAACGTATAGCACTCTTGAATTGATGAATAATCGTTGAAGGAGAAACCATGTCGATGGTGCAGATGAATGTCCGTATCGATGCTGATGTAAAAGATGACGTCGACAAGATACTCGAAAGCAAAGGGAAGACACCTAGTTCCGTCGTTCGTGAGTTATGGGATTTTATCAAGGATTATGGCGATACTCCGGATTTGCAGACCAAAGCTGAAAAAGCTGATAAGGAAGCCGAAAAACAACGCAGACTCAAAGCGATAGAGGATGGTGCGACTTTGTGGTCTCGAACATTGAAAGAGGCAGGTTTGCCCGATGACGGCAAAGATCCCTTTGAGGGCATGAGCTATAAGGAAATTCGAGATTTGATGTATGACGAACAGTACGATGAATATCTTCATGAACAAAAGGAGCGGAAATAATGGCGCAGAATCTGAAATTAGTTTGTGACACTAATGTTCTTCTGGATTACCTTTTGGAAACAAGAGAAGGTCATAAAAAAGCCGAATCGTTGTTTAATGCATTTGCAGGGATGAACACAACGATGATGTGCGTTTCTTTGTCACTCAAAGATGTTGATTATCTTGCGAAAATTGCCATGAAAAGGAAATTCCGCAATGATGAATCTGTTCTGGTATGGGCGACTATTACCGTGCTGGTTTCACAGTTCGGTTGGAATTGTATACAGACCTTATTGCGCATTATGACGGTTATTGCCGTGGATGATCAAGTATGCCGAAATGCAGTGGCCTTGCGGCCTATTCATAACGATTATGAGGATGATCTCATCATTGCCGCGTCGCGCCAAGCCAATGCCGACATGGTGGTGACCGGTGATCAGGATTTGATCAAGCATTTTCCGGATCTGTGCGTCAGCGTCGAAGACGCGTTGAAGCAGGTTGATGGGGACCAATCTGGGATTTGAGTTGAGTGATTCGCGCTTGGTCAGGCAAGTGGGGCATTCTTTGTAGTGTTATTTTAGGATTCGAGGATTGGTCGGATTCGAGTAGTGGCAGGAGTCGATATGGCAGACAAGGCATTGATTATCGTGGACGTGCAGCCCACGTTCTGCGAAGGTGGGGAACTTGGGGTCGAAGGCGGCACGGCTGTGGCCGATCGCATCGCCGAGTATGTAAAAGCGCAGGGCGATGAGTACGCCTATATCGCCACCACTCAGGACTGGCATATCGAACCGGGTTCGCATTTCTCCGACCATCCCGATTTCGTTGACTCATGGCCGAAGCACGGTGTGGCGGGCACGCCGAATGCCGAACTGATGCCGCAGATTGCGGCTCTCGGACTCAACCATCATTTCAAGAAGGGCCAGTACGCCTCGGCGTATTCCGGCTTCGAAGGCATCGAAGACAACACCGATTGTGTGCAGACCCGCGAGGAATTCGCCCAGATGCAGAAAGACGGCAAAACCTTGGCTCAAGGCTTGAAAGATGCCGGTGTCAACCATGTCGATGTGGTCGGTCTGGCCGAATCGCACTGCGTCAAGGAAACCGCGCTTGACGCTAAAAAGCTGGGATATTCCGTCACCGTCTTTGAAGACATGACCGAACCGGTCAGTGAGGATCAGGGTGTGAGCGCTCGTAAGCAGATGAACGAAACTGGCATCGAACTGAAGAACGGACTGGGTGACTGATGTCGGAATCGTCCTTCTCGCCAAGCCAAGCGGAATCTGAATCTGCAGAGTCTCCAACCAAAACGGAACCTCTGACGTCATGGCCGTCCAGTGGTGCGCTTGCGGCACTGAAGCAGTATTTTGGTTACGATTCGTTCCGAGAAGGTCAGGAGAATCTGGTCAATGCCATTCTCGCTGGTCATGACGTGCTGGGCGTGATGCCGACCGGTGCCGGGAAATCCATCTGCTATCAGGTGCCGGCCACCATGCTGCCGGGTCTGACCATCGTCATCTCCCCATTGATTTCGCTGATGCGCGATCAGGTCGATGCCCTGAACGATGCGGGTATCAAAGCAGCGTTCATCAACACCACACAGGAAAGCGACGAGCAATCCATGGTCTTCGCCCAAGCCCGGCGCGGCGATGTGAAAATGCTCTACATCGCCCCCGAACGCTTGGAAACCGAACGATTCCGCAGCTTTGCCTCGCAGGTCAAGATTTCGTTGATTACCGTTGACGAGGCACATTGCGTCTCGCAATGGGGGCAGGATTTTCGTTCGTCGTATCTGGGTATCGGTGAGTTCATTGACAGCTTGCCGGTACGGCCGACCGTCGCCGCGTTCACCGCGACCGCGACCGAAAAAGTACGTCGTGATATCGTCCGTTTGCTGCGGCTTAAGTCACCTAAAATCACCGTTACCGGCTTTGACCGGCCAAACCTGTATTTCGACATCATCAACATGCCGACGAAACGCAAAAACACATGGATTACGGAGTATGCAGCCAAGCATCCCGACGAATCCGGCATTGTTTACTGCGCCACTCGCAAGGAGACCGAGGCGCTCGCCGACGAACTTAACCGCCATGGTATTGGCACAGCTGCCTATCACGGCGGCATGTCTGCCGAGGCGCGCGACAAAGCGCAACGCGATTTCGTCACCGATCGGGTGCCGGTGGTCGTGGCCACCAATGCCTTCGGGATGGGTATCGACAAGTCGAACGTGCGTTACGTCATCCATCACAATATGCCGGAAAGCATCGAAGCCTACTATCAGGAAGCCGGACGAGCAGGACGAGACGGAGAACCTGGGCGTTGCACGCTGCTCTGGAACGAATCGGATATCGTCACCCGCCGCAGACTTCTGGACATGGATTCTGACAACGACCGCATGAGCCCCGAGGAGCAGGAGATTGTTCGTCAGAGCCATCGGCGTTTGTTGAACGCGATGATTGGTTACTGCCGCACCACCGAATGCCTGCACCGCTATATCATGCGGTATTTCGCCGATCCCACCAGCGTTGATGCTACGGTTGGCGCCCGGAATGAGAGCGAAAAAAGGCCTGATTCTAATATCAACCGGTCTGATTCGGGTGTAGCTGCCAATGATGGCGATGCTTCAGAAAGTGACCGGAAACAGGATGGAAAAGACGACGGTAACGCTGATGACGGGGCGTTCAAATGCGGTAATTGTGCCAATTGTGAAAGCACCTTCGAAACCATTGACGTCTCCGATGTGGCACGTGCCGTCAGCCGCTGTGTGCATGACATCAACCAGAGTTTTGGCATGGGCAAGATTGTTTCGGTGCTGCGAGGCTCGAAAGCTCAGGATCTCATTAATCGTCACCTCGACCGTATGCCGAGCTATGGTGCGCTTCACGATGTGCCGGATGCGCGAATCCGCGATGTCATCAACCAGATGGCGACCGACGGCTATCTCTTCGTTTCGGAAGGAAGATTGCCGATTGTTCGCTTCGGTGCGCGTGCGGCGGATACGGTCAAACCTGATTTCCACTATGAAATCAAACGTATCCTGCGAAAGAAGCCGGTTGCTTCGTCCGGTGCCGCTTTCGGCTCATATGATGCTGACGCTTCAAATGGCAATGCGGCTAGAATGAATAATGGCGCTTACGGTAATTACGAACCCACAGATGAAGATGAAGCATTGTTCCAGAAGTTCCGCGAGCTGCGGCGTACCATCGCCCAGGAAATCGGCAAGCCGCCCTACATCGTTTTCTCCGATAAGACCCTGCGCGATATGGCCCGCATCAAGCCGGTCACCGATGCCCAGTTCCTTGCGGTCAACGGTGTGGGAGAGAACAAGCTGCATCTCTACGGTCCCCGTTTCATGGACGTGGTACGTTCGCAGTAAAAACGGAAATAAACGAATCGAAAACGAGCCCGTCTATTAAGGATTAATAGCGGATACCAGGCCCGCCAAGACTAACAAGGCAAAGAAATGAGAAGTAATGACCAGTCATCATAAATCAGACGATAGCGCGGACATGAAAGACGATGCTATCGATCTAACAACCCTCGAACGTGATGAGTATGGCTTTCCTGGCCCTATGCGGGACCGTTTGGTCGAGGCGATTCTTGATGGTCGCAAAACAAGGACAACCTCATTGCTTGCCGAATATCAGCACGACCACGAGCCGTTGCCGCAGGTAGGAAAGCTGGCCGTGGTAATTGATTCCGAAGATAAACCGGTGTGCGTGACCCGGCTGATGGGAGTGACGGTTTGCAAAATAAGCGACATCGCCGATGAGCATGCCCGTGGCGAAGGCGAAGAATACGACGATGTTGCGGGCTGGCGCAAGGCGCATGAACAGTTTTGGCAAAGTAATGAATTTCTGGAAGAATTGGGTGATTGCGACTTCCAAGTCAGTGACGACACGGAAGTCGTCTGTGAGCGATTCAGCGTGGTCAAGCGACTTTAAGTAGGCGGTTGCCGGTCGGCGGCTGGAATGATTGAGTTTTGATCGGTACGCAGGAAGCGCTGCCCAAGGCTCGCGATATGGTGGACGCCGGATTTAGTGTATAGCAGTGTTCACCGTATCAAGAGTCTACGGCGCCTTGGCGAAACGCAGAGCGACGAAACTTATGGTGGGCGGAGTAGGAGCTTGGTTGAGCAGCGAGCCACGATTGCAGGAGGAGCCGCGAGAGGGCGTCCCTGAGGTCACCGATACGCTCAACGGATTCCGTGAGGCATGTGACAGGCTGGCTGCGGGGAATGGCTCTCTTGCCGCCGATGCCGAACGTGCTTCCGGCTACCGTTATGGCCACGAGGATTGGCTCGTGCAGTTCAAACGCACCGGTTCAGGCATTGTCCTTTTCGATCCGATAGCCCTTAACAAGGCAGGCGTGGACTGGAACGAATTCAATCGTGCAGTCGGCGATGCCATGTGGATCATTCACGATTCGTTGCAGGATCTGCCTGGTTTTACCGATTTGGGTATGAAAGTCCGCAATCTTTTCGATACCGAAATCGCCGCAAGACTCTTGGGCCTCAAGCGTTTCGGCCTCGCCGCGGTCACTGAACACTATCTTGGTATTACATTGGCCAAGGAGCATTCCGCAGCCGACTGGTCGTACCGTCCTTTGCCGCGTGATTGGCGCAATTATGCGGCTCTTGACGTCGAACTTCTTATCGAACTCGAGCAGAAAATGCGTGTTGACTTGAAAAAAGCCGGCAAAATGGAATGGGCCAATGAGGAATTCAGCCATGCGCTTCAAGAAGGGACAGGTCCGCAACTTGGACATCCAGTGCCGTGGATGCGCATTTCCCATTTCACCGTACTTGGCCATGATAGGCGGGGTCAGGCTGTCGCCAAAGCCCTTTGGGAGAAGCGCGACGAGCTTGCCCGCGAACACGATATCGCTCCGACTTTGCTCTTAAGCGACGTCGCCATCATCGAGGCCTCCCAGAAAAAACCGCACAACGCCCGGCAATTCCGCGCCATCCGCAGCCTGAACGAGCGGGTGCGTATTCACATGGGCAACGAACAGGACAAGATGTTCGAGCGTTACGCCCCTATCCAACGTTCCATCAAGCCGAGCGTGTGGAAAGATACCATTCAGGAAGCCCTCAAACTCAGGCCGAAGGATTGGCCGGAGCCGCCGAGCCCACCGCAGGAGGTTCAGGTCAACGCCCCACGTTCCATGAAATATTGGTCCGTTCACCATCCTGACCGCTTTGCGCGTCTTAAAAAAGTCCGTGCCGTCATCGCCCAGATTGCTCAGGACACAAGGACCCCGCCCGACGTGGTCATCAAACCGCAGATCATTCGCAACCTTTGTTGGCGCGATGATGCCGACAAGCTTGACATTCAGGAATTTCTGCGTGAGCAAGGGGCCCGGAAATGGCAGATTGCGCTGATATCCGAGTCCGTAAGTCGCGCTATCATATGAGGGTTGCCTAAGTGCAGAAGTAGTTGGAATAATCGTCAGGAGTACTAGCGTGAAAATCAGCGTGAGGAATCTCGAGCCCACCAAGGTGAAGCTCACCGTCACCGTCGACCCGGAAGAGTTCGACCCGTATCTTGTTGAGGCCCGCAAGGAAATCGCCAAGCAGATCAACGTCCCGGGCTTCCGTAAGGGCCATGTCCCCGGAAAGATCATCGACCAGCGCGTCGGCTTCGGTGCCGTCGCCGGTGAGGCCGTCAACAGCGCCGTCCCGGAGCTTTACTCCAAGGCTCTCGAGGAGAAGAAAATTCGCCCGATGGCCCAGCCCGAGCTGGATGTCAAGGAGCTGCCGACCAGCGAAAAGGACGACACCAAGGTGAAGTTCATCGCCACCGTTGAGCGCCGTCCGGAAATCGAGCTGCCGAAGCTTGACGGCATGACTCTTGAAGTCCCGAAGACCGAGGTCAGCGACGCGGACGTCGACAAGCGTCTTGACAACCTTCGCCAGCGTTTCGGCACCCTCGTGGGCGTCGATCGTCCTGCCAAGAAGGGCGACTTTGCCAACATCGATCTCGATGCTCAGATTGACGGCGAGTCTGTCGATTCCCAGGAAGGCGTGAGCTACGAGCTCGGCAGTGGCAAACTGCTTGACGGCATCGACGAAGCGCTCGATGGCCTGTCCGCAGGCGAGGAGACCACGTTCGAAGGCACGCTGGAAAGCGGCGACCACGAAGGTGAGAAGGCCCAGATCAAGGTCAAGGTCAATTCTGTCAAGGCTGAGGAGCTGCCGAAGCTCGATGACGACTTCGCTCAGGAAGCCTCCGAGTTCGACACGTTGGACGAGCTCAAGGCTGATATCCGAAAGCAGTGCGAGCGCGACAGCGAAGGCCGTCAGGCCAATGAGGCACGCGATGCGTTCCTTGACGCCCTGAAGAAGGACGTGGAGATTCCACTGCCCCAAGGTGTCCGCAAGGGAATGATTGAGGATCACCTGAAGCAGGTCACCGCCGATCCCGACAAGGCCACCGACGAACAGAAGAAGGAAGCCGAAGAGGCCACCGACAAGGAGCTTCAGGACCAGATCGTGCTCGATACCTTGGCCGAGCAGCTCGACGTCAAGGTCTCCCAAGCCGATGTCACCAACTTCCTCGCTTCCATCGCTCAGCAGTATGGCATGGATCCGAGTGCCTTCATCAACGCCATCGTCCAGAACGGCCAGCTTGGCTCCGCCGTTCAGGAAGTCGGCCGTTCCAAGGGTCTGCTTGCCGGCATGCGCGCCGTCAAGTTCACCTGCGACGGCAAGGATCTCGATCTGACCCCGTTCCTGGGTGAGGATGAGGCCGTTGAAGATGCCGAAGAGAACGAAAGCGTAGAGGCTGCGTCCGCCGCTGCCGCCGTTGCCGACGAGCTTTCCGACAAGGATGAGGCCGAGTGATTTCGAAGTAATCATTAATCTCTGATCAAAATTGCTAAAAGGGAGTACAGGGTTCGCCTTGGCTCCCTTTTGTTTGATATATGGTTGTAAAACTTGTCAAGCATCCATCAATGTTGATTCAGCGTGTCTCTTGGTGCGCCAAGTGCGTCCTTTTCATGGGAATGTCGCTCTTTTTTTGATTTTTTCGACTTCTTGGCGCACCAAGAGACCTATTTTTTGAAGAATTGTTGCAAATGTATCGATTTTTGTGGTACTTGGCGTGTCAGGAGCCTCAAAATGGAGGGATGAGAGAGTCGAATCTGATTTTTTCGGCCCTCTTGGCGCGCCAAGAACCGATTAGGATGAAGAATTGAGTAGGGAAATCCTGCAGAGTTCATGCTTCGCCGAAATCTGAAGAGTTCTTTTGTGCGAATCGGACCGATCCTGAATAGTATGGTTATGTTTAGTAGAAATACTATGTGATTTGTTGCAGAAAGTCGGAAGTGGTGGTGGAACAAGAGAACGATAGCGGATTGAAACGGTTGGGCATGATTGCCGCCGTCATATTCCTGCTAGGCGGGGTCGTCGGCGTGAGCTCCGGTCTGCTGGGCCTGATGCTGAGCGGCGTCGAACGGCTGATGCTGGGCTATATCGAGAATCCGAAGGATCCCAGCCCCTATCAGGTCGTGGCGTGGCGGAGGGTCGCTTCGGTCGTCGGCGGATCGGTGTTTGCGGCGATCATCTGGTGGCTGCTGCGTACAAAGACCACCAAGGTGCCGTCGGTGAAGAAAGCCGTCGCAGGGGAGCGGATGCCGGTCTGGCAAACGACCGTCCATGTTCTGCTGCAGATTTTCATCGTGGGTTCCGGCTCGTCCATCGGCCGCGAGGTGGCTCCGCGTGAGTTCGGCGCGATGCTGGGCCAGCGTTTTTCGCAGCTTATCCATCTGAGCGATGAAAAAGACAGCAAGATCATCGTTGCGGTGGCTGCCGCCGCAGGTCTTGCCGGTGTCTACGACGCGCCGCTTGCCGGTGCCTTTTTCGCCGTGGAGATCCTGCTTGCCGATGTCGGAATCGAAACCGTCGCGATGGCGCTCGGCACCTCGGCGGTGTCCGCCTATGTCGCCTCGATGATCCGCGGCCGCGGGACCTTCTATGGCATGGCCGCCATGGGAAAGTCCGTGATCCCGACATTGAGCCTGACGCTGTTCGCCTTCCTTGCCGGCATCATCTGCGGTATCGCGGGTGCGCTGTTCCGTAAAGGTTCGCAATGGGCCGAAGGCAACAAGCCCAAGGGCACGGGCATTCTGTGGATGATGCCGTTGGCCGCGCTGGCGACCGGCATCGTGGCGATATGGCTGCCGCAGGTCATGGGCAATGGCCGTTCTGTGGCGCAATACGCTTTTGCCGCCACTGCCGGTCAGGGGAATACGCTTGTGCCGATTCTTCTGGCGCTGTTGGTCGCCAAGGCCGTGCTGACGCTCGCCACCATTCGTTCCGGTGCTTCGGGCGGCGTGCTCCAACCCGGCATTTCCATAGGTGCGACGCTGGGCGCACTGCTTGGTTTTGTGTGGATGATCATCAGTCCCGCAGACACCGTCACCGCATGCGCGCTGGTGGGTGCTTCGGCATTGCTCGCCGCTTCGCAACAGGCTCCGTTGATGGCGATGTGCCTGGTGATGGAGCTGACGAGGGCACCGATGGCCTTCTTCGTGCCGGTCGGTGTCGGCGTGGCCGTGTCCGCGTTGGTTTCGCAAGGTTTCCTCGGCTTTGTTTCTCGTTCTCAGCGCAAAAAACAAAAGGCTGTCGTATAAGTCGCGGTACTATTCATAACGGTAATAAAACGTGAATATCAAGGAGATATGGTGGCAGGATTGCTGACATCTACGCCGTCGATGGACGAAGGGGAGGATTCCGCCCCCACCATCACGGATCCGATTTTCAATAGGCTTCTTAAGGAACGCATCATCTGGCTTGGCGACGAGGTCAAGGATCAGAACGCCAACGTCATCTGCGCCCAGATGCTGATGCTTGCGGCCGAAGACCCGAAGAAGGACATCTGGCTTTACATCAACTCACCTGGTGGCTCGATTACCGCTGGCATGGCCATTTACGACACCATGCAGTTGATCGAGCCTGACGTGGCCACTGTCGCGGTCGGCATGGCGGCCTCCATGGGTCAGTTCCTGCTTTCCAGCGGTACCAAGGGCAAGCGTTTCGCCACGTCCCACGCCCGCATCCTGATGCACCAGCCTTCCGGCGGCATCGGCGGCACCGCCACCGACGTGCGCATCAACGCCGAGCTGATCATGGATATGAAGCAGACCCTCTCGAAGCTCACCGCGGAACAGACCGGTCACACCCTCGAGGAGATTTACCGCGACAACGAGTACGACCATTGGTTCACCGCGCAGCAGGCGCTGGAATACGGTTTCTTCGATAAGATCGTGACCACACCGGGCACGATGAGCACCAAGAAGGACGGGGAGTGAACATGGCAAGTGAAGAAGCGAAGTTTGTAGCTCGTGCCGAGCGTCTCGCAGGTCCGCGTGGTGTGGCTGGTTTTGCGCCCCGGAACCGTTACGTGATGCCCCAGTTCAGCGAAAAGACGCCGTACGGCATGAAGACGCAGGACGCGTATAGCCGTCTGTTCGAAGACCGCATCATCTTCATGGGCGTGCAGGTGGACGACACCTCCGCCGACGACATCATGGCCCAGCTATTGGTTCTGGAAAGCCAGGATCCGAACCGTGACGTGATGATGTATATCAACTCGCCCGGCGGCTCGATGACCGCGATGACGGCCATCTACGACACGATGCAATACATCAAGCCCGATGTGCAGACCGTTTGTCTCGGCCAGGCCGCTTCGGCCGCCGCCGTCATCCTTGCCGCTGGTACCAAGGGCAAGCGCCTCATGCTCCCGAACGCCCGCGTGCTCATCCACCAGCCGGCCATTGACCAGGGCTTCGGCAAGGCCACCGAGATCGAGATTCAGGCCAAGGAAATGCTGCGCATGCGCGAATGGCTCGAGGAAACCCTCGCCAAGCACACCGGCCAGTCGGTCGAACGTGTCCGCAAGGACATCGAAGTCGACACCTTCCTGACCGCTCAGGAGGCCAAGGACTACGGCATGGTCGACGAAGTGCTTGCCAACCGCAAGTAGTGGTAGCGATTGCGCTGCGATTCGCCGTGTAGATTCATAACAAAAACGATTCGGTACCCCTTGCGTTCGCGCGTGAGGGGTATCGTCGTAAGCGGGTGCCGCCAGCGGAAGAGAGCGGTGAACAAACGACCAAAACAGGGTTGGTCTTAAACGCACGATGTGGTAAGGAGAGGGCATGGGCGACGTGGTGGATTACAACGACTCCGTCCCGCACTGCGGATTCTGCGGCAAAAGCGAGCGTCAGGTGCGCAAGCTGGTCACCGGCCAGGGTGCGGCGATTTGCGACGAATGCATCGCCCAATGTGTCGAACTCATCAAGGACGACAACGACAAAGATGTCAAGATCAACGCGCTGAACCTGCCAAAACCCTCGGAGATATATGCTTATCTTGACCAGTACGTCGTCGGCCAGCCGCAGGCCAAACGCACCCTTTCCGTGGCTGTCTACAACCATTACAAGCGCGTCAACATGGATATGGGTGAAGGCGGGCGTGCAACCGGCGCCGGTATGGGCAAAGCCGCGGCCGCTTCCGGCGTGACGGGCAAGTCCGGTATCGTCGGGAGCGCCAAGGCAGGCGATGCCAAACGTTCCGGCAGACCCAGTGCCGATTCGCTGTCGGGCGTGCAGGTTGGCAAATCCAATATCCTGTTGCTCGGTCCTACCGGCGTCGGCAAGACCTACCTGGCCCAGACGCTCGCCCGTGTGATGAATGTGCCGTTCGTCATCGTTGATGCCACCACGTTGACGGAGGCAGGTTATATTGGTGACGACGTGGAAAGTGTGCTGCAACGGCTCCTGCAGGCCGCCGACAGCGACGTAAGTCGCGCCCAGCATGGCATCGTCTATATCGACGAAATCGACAAGATCGCACGCAAAAGCGGAGAGAGCGCATCGTTGACCCGCGATGTGAGCGGGGAAGGCGTGCAGCAGGCACTGTTGAAGATCCTTGAAGGCACCATCGCCTCGGTGCCGCTGGAAGGTGAGGGCACACGCAAGCATCGTGACCAGAACACGGTGAAAATGGATACGCGTGACATCCTCTTTATTTGCGGCGGCGCGTTCGTCGGTCTCGATGCCATCGTGCGCAAGCGGATTGGCGCGCAGGAAAGCGGGTTCACCGCGACCTTGCACGAGCATGACGAGAGCAAGGCCGACCTGTTGCGTCAGGTCGATGCCGACGATCTGAGCGATTTTGGCTTGCTGCCGGAGTTTATTGGTCGGTTGCCTGTGGTCAGCGTACTTGACGAGCTTACCGAGCAGGATCTGCGCGATATCCTCGTGCGACCTGCTAATGCGCTGGTCAAGCAATACCGCAAGCTGTTCGCCGTCGACGGGGTCAGGCTTTCGTTCACTGATGAGGCCATAGCTGCCATCGCTGCCAAGGCTATCAAAGAAGGCACCGGCGCTCGCGGATTGCGGTCTATCATCGAAAAGACGCTTGAGGAAACCATGTTCCAGCTGCCGGAGATGAACGATGTGGAGCAGGTCATCGTCGACGCTTCTGCCGTCAACGGTGCAGGCGTGCCGAAGATGGTGGTTTCGTCGGCTTCGGACGGCCGTTCGTCGCGCCGTAGCAAGATACATGCATTCGGATAAGTGGATGTATTGCGTTAAGCGACTGCTGATGCATGGGCTTGCGCGACACGCCTATGCTTGCGAGAATCGAGATGAAACGTTATATTAGATGAGTTGTCAAAAACAAGGTTTTTGACACTGCGCACGTAGCCCAATGGATTAGAGCAGCTGACTACGGATCAGCAGGTTACAGGTTCGAATCCTGCCGTGCGCACATTGATCCGCAGAATCGCATGGTTCTGCGGATTTTTCAATTCTTGTGCCATGTGTCCAGCTCTTATAATGCGTTTCGAACTCACTCCTGCGCTCAGCAGACGGTACTGCGACGGTTTATCGGGCACCGGATGTTTCTGGTTATACTCAATTTTTGCCTATAACCCCGCAATGCTTCTCATCTCATCGGAATAATGACTCAGTGGGAAAAGCACTAAATTGTGCCTTAAATGGTGCTTTTCGCCGCAGTGAAACCAGGAGCCAGTGCGAAAAGCGGTGAGTTACAGTCTAAAAGGTACTTTCCTCACTGATCTTATGTCCACTTGGGGGTACAGTTTTCCGTTTTGCGTTGTCGCAGCGAACTGTCTCGTCTTGTATGGGAAGTGCACGAAGTAC
Source organism: Bifidobacterium sp. ESL0745 (assembly GCF_029433335.1). Classification (NCBI taxonomy): domain Bacteria; kingdom Bacillati; phylum Actinomycetota; class Actinomycetes; order Bifidobacteriales; family Bifidobacteriaceae; genus Bifidobacterium; species Bifidobacterium sp. ESL0745. The sequence goes on along the minus strand of NZ_JAQTHX010000001.1, from coordinate 1,054,344 downwards.
TTACCTGGAAAGGCGGAACGATGAACGTCGATGGTTACAAGAATCACGGGCAATCCGGAACGCAGCTGAAACTGGCCGTGGCTACCCAGAACCTCATGAAGGCATACGGGGATTTCAGAGCGGTGGATGGGCTGAATCTCAAAGTACCGACGGGAGGCATATACGGCCTGCTCGGGCCCAATGGTGCCGGTAAATCCACTACGATGAAGCTGCTGTTGGGGCTCACCTCGCCGACCTCCGGGCAGATGTGGATGCTGGGGCAACAGGTTGACGGCAAACGTGGTGCCAACCACCGCATCCAGCCCGGCCGCGTCGGCTCGATGATCGAAGGGCCGAGTTTCTATCCTGGCTTGTCCGGTTTGGACAACTGCCGCATGGTGGCGGACTATCTTGGTTTGCCGACTTCCGCGGCGACGCAAATTTTGGCTCAGGTCGGTCTGAAAGGCCACGAGGACAAGAAGGCGAAGGACTATTCGCTGGGCATGAAGCAGCGCTTGGGTATCGCCATGGCGCTGATTTCGAGGCCGGAGCTGTTGCTGCTTGACGAGCCCACGAACGGTTTGGACGCTGAGGCGGTGGTCGAGGTTCGCGAGATGATCATGAATCTGGCGGCCTGTGAAGGGGTCACCGTCATCATCAGCAGCCATATCCTCTCCGAAATCGAGAAGATGGCGCCGGTGGTCGGCATCATCGCTTCCGGTCGTCTGCTGTATCAAGGTTCCTTGGACAATCTGCGCGAACAGGGTCATATCGACATCCGCGTCTCTGACCCGAAAAGTGCCGCGGACTTGCTCAGCCAAAACGGCATGGCCTATCGGTTCATCCCGCAAACAAGCGAGTTGCAGATTCCGGAATGTGCAGATGGGCGGATTGCCGGTTTGGTCTCGCAAATGGTTGATAGAAACATTGCGGTCTACCGCGTCGCTTCCGAGCGCAAAAGCCTTGAGGAGGCGTTCCTTGAATTGGTGGAAAGTCCGCAGGGTCAGCAATCGCAAAGTAGCCAGAGCGATCGCATTGATCGCATGGGCCAAGGGACGATGGCGGCGGAATATGGGAATGCGCCGGCGTATAGCGGCAATGTGCAGACTGTGACGAAGCATGATGTTGTTGGACCCCGGTCATCTTTGGACAATTCCGGGATGCCGGTTCTGGGAGGTGCGCGATGAATTTCAATACTCGCAACAATTGGTATTGCAATCAACCTATTCTGATTTTTCTGTCGCATTCGGCAAGCAACGTACGGATGCTAGGAGGTGCGCGATGAACGAGAAGGCAATGAGTTGCAGTCCTTTCGACAATCGGTATCACAATATGCCGATCCGGAATCCACGAAGAAGCGGAACTGGTAACGCAATCCGCAGGGAAGCTGGCCTGTTCACGGCGATTCGTATGGAACTGCGCAAGCTCAAAGGGTCATCGTTCTGGTGGATGGCGGCAGGCATGGCGCTTCTGGTTTCCGCGTGGTCGGGCGCGGCATTCATGAAGCGGGCCGGCGGCAATCAGCTGACTCAAACCATTGCGCTTGCGGCCAATGATCCGTACACTTCCATCAGTCTGTTGGCGCCAATTCTGGCCGCGCTGCTGACCAGTCGCCTGTCGGTGATGGAAACGGGTGGGCGGATGGACCTCAAATGGCTGTCGTTAGGCCAATCGGAAGCAATGAGGTTCCTCGCCAAGTTTATCGTTGCGGGGCTGGCGCTTGCGATGTGCTTCATTATTCCCTTGGTGTGGATCCCACTGGCAGCGAGAGCGAAGGGTTTCAGCTTTGTCGGAAGTTTTGTGACATTGTTGGCGGTGCCGTCGTTGGTTGCATTGCTTGCGTCGCTGGCGGTCACGGCTGTCCAATTGCTGATTTCCATGGTCGTCGGTAAACAGGCCGTGGGGCTTGGCATCGCCGTGATTGCCGGTCTGGTCGGTTCTGGACTGATTCCGATGGGCAAACCGCAACTCGGCTGGCTGTTTCCCGCCGGTATCAGTTCTGCCGCTGATCCCTTTGTAAGCAAGGCTCTGTCTAACGGATACGCCAGCGTGACGATGGTCGGCAACCCGTGGATTTGCGTGGTGGCCAGTCTTGTCGCTTGTGTGATTTGGACGATTGTTTCGATGTTAATGATCAAGATAAAGGAGTCAAGACGATGAATGCAAACGGAATGGCAGATGGCTCGTCGTGACAGGCGACAACACAATACCGGATAATCGAGCGATTATGAATGGAACCTTGAAAGCGAATAGACAGGCCGTTTCCGACAATCTGTCGATGGCAAACAGGTCAGCAACGGCGCAACGGCAGACGACAATGAACGGGAATACGATGATGAACAGGCAAGTGGCAATGAACGGGAATACGATGATGAACAGGCAAGTGGCAATGAACGGGCCGATGAGCAACGCTCAGAATACGCCTAATGTGGTCTCTCCGAGATTCACTGATGGCAACAGAAAAGCGGCAAAGCGTCTACCCAAACCTTCCGTAATGGCGGCGTTCCGCTGGGAAATACGCAAGGCGGGCAACTTGTGGTACTGGATCGCGACAGTGCTCTTCGACCTCATCGGCATGTTCAACGGGTTCAGCCAATATGTCGACTATCGCAAGGATTTTGAAGCCCAAGGCGTGACGTGGGCGGCGGTTTGGGGGCAGGCCATCCTGTTGCCAAGCATGGTGTTCATGCCGATTCTGGTCGCGGCGTTCGCCTCACAGATTGAATCCAACGAGCACGTCGGCCGCAACTGGCAGCGTCTCAACGCCAGTGGCACGGCATCGACGGCGATTGCTGGCAAGATGCTGCATGGCTTGTTGGCCTCGTTACTGACTGTCGCGGTTTTCGAGGCCGAATTCCTTATAGTCGGCAAGGTGATTCTCGGTTTCGACTTGCGTGACGTAGGCCCGTTCCTGCTTCGTGGCGTTCCGATGATGTTGGCGGTCTGGGCGATTATGACCTTGACCCAGGCGATTTCGACGAAATTCGAATCATTTGCCGGCACCATGAGCGTAGTGTTGGTACTCACTTTGTTCGGATGTGTGCTTTCGCTTATTGTTCCGTCGTTGACGCTGATTTATCCTTTCTCGTTAATTACCGGTGCTTCGGCCGCACGCGATCTCGGTAATATCGTGTCGAGCAGCTCCATAATGGCGGCAACACTGATGGCCGCGTTCTGGGTCATCGTAGGCGGGCTGATTTTCCGCAAGCTGACCCGTAAAGCTGTGTGATGAACCTCGAAGTTATACGCCAAATCCGCCATAATGGAATCGGCGGCACTGATAGAACGGTCGGAATGAACAAAACAGACGGAATGAAACGGCAGTCGATGGGGAGGGATGATATGAGCGCGACGAAATTGACGGGTCAAATGCGACGGGCTTGGGGCCAGATGAATGGTGCTCACGCCCTTGCAGTGCTCTGCGCCCTGTACGAGGCTGTGATTGTGACCCGCCTGCTTCTGGCGCCCGGTATTGCGAATCCGACATTGCGATCGGCGATGGCAGTCAGCGCATGGGCGATGTCGTCATTCGTTCTTATCGTCGTCGCGGCGGTGATCGGGATATGGTTCTGCCGCCATTGGCCGGTGTGGATATTGCTGCTGGAAACCGCTTTGTTCCTGTCGGTTTCGGCTTTGTATGGTTCGGCGTTCAGCTATCTGTCATTGCCGTGGGCGATTGCCTTGTATTTTGCGGCGGCGGGAATCGAAAGCCTACCGTTGCGGATATGCGGGCTCGTTGCTGCCGGCCTACTTGGGTTGGGCGGCGTAGTTTTGGCGACCATATGGCACCAAGATGCCGGATTGACCAACTTTTTGTATCCATTCATTTTGCTTTATGTCGTGTTCGTCGCAACCGGACTGATAGTGCGGAACTTTCGAGAACGCAGGCAATCCGAGCACGCGTTGCAAGACGCGCAGGAACGTGGCGAAAAATTGGCTTTGGAGCGTGATAGGGCCATGAGGCAGTCGCGTATAGCAGCGGAACTTCACGACAGTGTCGGCCACGATCTGACCGCCATCATCGCCCTTTCCGAAGGCTTGGATGGCGTCAGCGACAAGCCTGAGATGAACGATGCCATCGGCATGATCAACGATTTGGCTCGGCAGGGACTTGCGGATACGAGAACTGCTGTAAAGGCGTTACAGCCGGATAATCGTGGTGATAGCGATAAAGATGTGTTTGCGGGAAATCGGCAGGATGTCGAACAGAATGTTGGAATCGCTGGGAATGGCCAGTTTGGGGATTCCCCGATAGGTAAAACTATCGAAAAATCTGATGATGGTAAGCGAAACGGGAATATCGTTCAAGATAACAGCGACAGACAGGACTGCAGCCCTAACCCCAAAAATGGTGTTTATACGACATTTTCTTTGAGCAGACTTCATGGCTGGGACGATATCAATCCCGTTCTCGACCATTCCCGACAAATCGGTATCACCACGGCTTTGACGGAAACCGGACGTCGGCCGCAAAATCCGCAGCAGGCAGACTTGAGTTTCAGTATCACTCGTGAGTGTATTACCAATGCGATTCGGCATGGGCAGGAAGTCGATAGAATCGTTGTTTCTTGGGATCACGACGGGCAAGGCGGCATTGCCATTGCTGTGCGTGACAACGGGAAATCAACTGACAAGTCACGTTCTGATATCGAGGCTGGAAAGGATTCCGTCGCATCCGTCAAGCAAGATGGCAAAGCGGAAACAGTTCATTCTGAACTTGGTGACGGAGATGGCTCTGTAGAATTCGATCAGAGCGACAAGCATGTGCCTGCGCAATTCAACGATGAAAATATCGGTGAGGTGGAATCTCGCCAAAGCGGCAAAAACAGGCCAAAGTCCGGCGAATATAGTGACGGAACGGGATTGGCAAGACTTAAGAAAAGCGTCAAAAGGGTAGGCGGCACGTTTGCCGCTGGTCCGGATGCCGATGGCTGGACGGTGAAGGCCTACATTCCTTCGTTGATGGGTTTCGCCAGTAAGCAGTCGCAAGGTGGTGAGCAGAGATGATTCGCGTCATGATCGTCGACGACCAGCGTCCGGCCAGAATGGGGTTCGCGCTGATGGTCGCCAAAGACCGCGAGCTCCAGGTGGTCGGACAAGTGGAAAACGGGCAGACGGCACTCGATATGCTCGCTTCGTTGAGTGCGGCCAATGAGCCATTGCCTGATGTAATACTTATGGATGTGCGGATGCCGGTTATGGACGGTATCGACGCGACTGCAGCCATCAAACAGCGTTGTCCGAATATCAAGATTCTGATGCTGACCACCTACGATCAGGACGATTACGCGTTCGGGGCGTTGGGCGCGGGCGCTTCCGGTTTTCTACTGAAGGATGTGCATACGGCCGATCTGTGCCGCGCAATCCATTCGGTCTACGAAGGCGACGCGATTCTGACGCCGCGCATCACCGGCGAGGTGATCAAACGTGGGATTCCCAAAGCCAATGTCAAAGCCGAACAAGCCGAACTGCGCGCCCGATTCATGACGTTGGGTAAGCGCGAGCTCGAGGTCGCCTCGTTGGTAAGTGAGGGTTTGTCAAATGCCGAAATCGCGGAACGCTTGAGTATCCAGCCGGATTCCGTCAAAAAGACAGTCAGCCGTATCCTCGCCAAGCTCGATGCACGAGAACGCGTCAACATAGCCGTTCTCTGGTACAAATCCGGCATGGATGAACTGCAATGAATAAAAATTGGCAGAATCTCAAATCTCATATCGAGAAGCCTTGATTTTTCAATTGCATTGATGTTCTGCAATGCCCGAAAGGTTGATTCTGTTGATATTGACGGCGTTCGTAACTGGGGTTGACAAGCGTATGGGCAAGAAAAGATATGCTTTCGTAATCGGGAATCATGACGATTGCCCAACTCGGTAATGCTACGATGAAGAAGTTATTGTTAACAATGAATAGGTCAATTAGAGATAGAAAGATCACGCATGAACGCATCGGGAAATCCTGTCGAGGAAGATGGGGAAGTGGTGGAGTCCAAACAGCCTGTCCGCGGCAAGCTCTTGATGGTGTGCATGCCGTATCAGGGGCATATCAACCCGACGCTGGCAACGGTCCGGGCGTTGGTCGCCGACGGCTGGGAAGTCACCTATATCTGTGATCCACGATGGAAGCGGCAGGTTCAAGCGTCAGGGGCGACGTTTGTGCCTTATGACGATTATTCTGCCAATCCCGGCAAGTTCGAACGTACGATTCAGGCACCTGAAAAGGCCGACAATACGGTATTGCGGGTAGGCCGCGAATCGCATTTCGACGCATTTCTCTATGAGGGTCTGCTGGTTGCCGGCAAGGCGTTGGCGGATAAACTGGGGCTTCCGTCAATCCGTCTGTATTCGACGTTCTGCTACAATCGCGACATTCTCAACCGACTCGCCGGTGCCAGCAAGGGATTCCATTTGACATCGGTGTTGCGCAGCAAGAAGTTCCTGCGCCTCATGTCGGCAAGTACTCGGCGCAGGGGACTGATGAAGACCGAGGATTTCATCAGCGAAATGGTCGACAACCCGCCGACGTTAACCTATACGTACACGTCACGTTCCTTCCAGATCGACGGCGATTCCTTCCCGTCGGAACAATATAAATTCATTGGCCCTTCGTTGGACGGCAGAGAAGACCAGAAGCCGAGCGCCGATTTGGCATCGGTACTGGAGAAAAGCGATGGAAAGCCGATTATTTACGCTTCGCTTGGCACCATTTTCAATACGTTCCTGCCGTTCTATCGTGCCGTTGTCGGCGCATTCGGAGGCAAGGATGTCACGGTCATCCTTTCCGTCGGCCATAATTTCAATCGTGGCAAGTTGGGCGAGATTCCGTCCAATATCCATATCTACGAATCGGTGGATCAGCTTTCTGTGCTTCGTAAGGCCTCGGTGTTCCTGACTCACGGCGGGATGAACAGCGTCAATGAGGCTCTGTATTACGGCGTTCCGCTGGTTGCGATGCCGATGGCGGACGACCAGCCGACGGTTGCTGCAAGGCTCGAAGAGCTGGGTTTGGGCGTTCGTCTCGATAAGCGGTCGATTTCGGCGCAATCCGTCGATGAAGCTGCGACGAAAGCCATGGCCGACAGGGGAATTGCCGAACGTGTCAAGGTGATGAGCCGAGATATGCGCGAAGCCGGCGGCAATGCGCAAGTCGTCAAAGATCTGGACCGGTTATTGGCGAGATGATTCGGCCGACGAGGCGCGATTCCTTCGATCCCGGCACTTATTAAAGTGCTGAATTCGTAATTGTGGGTTGTTTATGGGGTCCTGTGAAAAGGTTTGAGCGTCAGCAGGCGAATCGAAGCGTGATTTTATCCTTCGCAGTGTCGAAATTCGAAGTGTCGGTCGTTTACAGGTGCCAACGAAATAATTATCTATTAGTCATATTAATAGAGTATGACTAATCGGAAGGGCGTCCTGTATTCTTTAAATACGAAGAAGTCGCGACGAGCGAAGGACAAGAGATATGAGTGAGGCACGGTTTTCGTTTGAGGATGCCATTCGTGAGTTCGTCTACATCGAGTTGCCGGGCGATGAGGACAAGGATGGCCGCAATGATCTGATCCGAGCCGATATCATCCGGCCGCGCGAACTGGATGGCACCGCGAAGATACCGGTCATCATGGACGCAAGTCCGTATTACGAACTTTATGATCGGCATGGCGAGAAAATCGTATATGCCCATCCTGAAGACCCATGGAACAGCCCGTTGGTACGGTTCCCGTTCCTGTATGACAACTATTTCGTGCCGCGTGGCTATGCCGTCGTGCTCTTAAGCACCGCCGGCACCTCGCGTTCCGCAGGTTTCTGTGATATCGGCGGGCCGCAGGACGTGGCCAGCGCCAACGCCGTGGTCGACTGGGTCAACGGCAGGCTCAAGGGCTATTCGACACGTGATGTGCGCTCGCCGCAAAGCGAGATGAAAGCGGATTGGGCTTCCGGCCTGGTCGGGGCGATCGGCAAATCCTACGACGGGTCGGTGGCCAACGGCATGGCCGCCACCGGGGTGGAAGGGCTTAGAACCATCGTGCCGATCTCCGCCATTTCCAGCCAATACGACTGGTATCATCCCCAAGGTGCGTTGCTCGACGGCGACGATGCGGACGGCGGCTGGTTCGAGCCGGACAATTTCGCCGTCACCTTGCAGACCGCGGCCGAAGGACGGTTGCAGCGGTTCAATTCGCACGGAGGATGGCAGCGGTTGCATGACGGTGCGGACAAGCTGCACCGCTCCTACAACGAATTCTGGCGGGAACGCGACTACCGAAGCCATGTCAAGGATTTCAAGGCCAGCGTGTTCCTGGTGCACGGCACCCACGACCTCAATGTGATGATGAACCAGGTCAGCGGCTACTGGAAGGCGCTGGGGCAGGCGGATGTCCCGCGCAAGATGTGGCTGCACCAGTATGGCCACGATGACCCGTTCGACGTGCGTAATGTTGTCTGGCTCAAGACGCTGGAACGTTGGTTCGACTACTGGCTCAAAGGCATCGACAACGGCATTATGGATGAGCCTCAAGTCTGTGTGGAGGACGACAACGGCAACTGGCAGAATTACGCGAGTTGGCCGGTGCCGGGGACGCGGATTCGCAAGTTCGGGGTTCGCAGTGGAGTCGGAGACGCGCGTCTCGGGACACTCAACGTGCTGAATGATGCGGATGCCGATGTTGTGGCAGATGTCGGAACGGATACATCTGCTGAGGGGCAAGCCAACAATGCGGGCGGTGCCAAGACAGAGTTCGGTACTGTGTTTGGTCTTGTGGCGGAAGATGCTACAGGGGCGAAAACGTCCACGAACAGCTTTGCGAACGTATCTGCAGACGCGCAGAACGATATCTCCGATACGCCAAAGCCCCTTCATATCGCCACGATCAAGGGCGGGCGAATCCCCGAGCTGGTGCCGTTCTCTCAATCCGACAAGCCTAATGACAAGCGCCTGCTATACGTTTCGGAACCTCTGCCGTACGATTGCCACGTTTCCGGCACCCCGTACATCAGCCTGCGCATCAAATCGACGGCAGGGGACACGAATCTCTGCGCCTCGCTGATAGAATACGGCGAAGGCAATTACGTGCAGGTCAGCAGAGATCTGAGTGCGCTGGTGCCGCTTGAGGAAAAACGGGAGGCAGTGGGCAGCCAGTCCGCCGACGACAAGTCCGTCTATCCGGTCTGTGTGCCGCGAAAATCGCGCGAGATGGAGAACATGGTGACACGTGGCTGGATCGCGACCGCGCACAAGGATTCGTTCGAGTCTTTTGAACCGACGCCGGTGGGGCAGTTCTATGAGATCGGTTTCGATTTGCTGGCCACGGATTGGACCATCCGCGCCAGGCATCGGTTGGCATTGGCAATCTACAACAACTCATGCAGGCTGGCAGAAGTATCATCGTGCGATTTTGATGTTGATCTCGATTCCATACGTCTGGAAGTTCCGATGGTTATTGGTCATTGAAGAAATTCGCCGGAAGAAGTGTTGGTGTTTGTATTCGCATCTCTGCCGCCATCGTCGGTTCCGTGGTTTTGTTATCTTTCGTGAAAGAGAAACGGATGCCTTGGTTGCCGGTGTGTGGCAGAATGCTATACATCAGGTACCGGTTCTGTTGCATTACAGCATGACCGGTGTGAATATTGGTCGCGTCTGGTTGCATGAAAGATGGCCGGCGAATAACGAAAAGGATGTGAAATGGACAAGGGAACCGACGAACACTCGCCATTGGGAGAGACGCATCGCAGCGGATCGGTACTTATGCGCGGGTCGATGATTCCGAAGCAGACCCCGGATCAGGCGCTGCTTGCCGCTTCCGACGGTACGGATGATGCTGATGCTTTCGATACCGGTGGTGCAAAGGAAGCGGCCCATAACGTTTTCGCTGATTCTCATATGGCCAAAACGCATAACAGCAAGGATTGGCGGCATGGCGACCCGTGGCGGGTGCTGCGTATCCAATCTGAATTTGTGGAAGGCTTCGATGCACTTGCCGACCTTGGACGGGCGTTGTGCATTTTCGGTTCGGCCCGTGTGAAAAGGGACGAGCCGGAATACCACCAGGCCATGCGCATGGGCCAGATGGCTGCACAGAACGGTATTAACGTCATCACCGGTGGTGGCCCTGGCATCATGGAAGCCGCGAACCGTGGTGCGGCCGAAGCAGGTGGAGTTTCCGTGGGTCTGGGCATTGAGTTACCGCACGAGGAAGGGCTCAACCAGTGGGTGAACCTCGGCATGAATTTCCGCTACTTCTTCGTGCGTAAGATGATGTTCGTCAAGTATTCTTCGGCACTTATCGTTTGCCCCGGTGGGTTTGGCACGCTTGACGAGATGTTCGAGATCCTGACGTTGGTGCAGACCGGCAAGACCTCGCCAAAGCCGGTGGTGCTTTTCGATACGCAATACTGGAAGGGACTGTTCGACTGGGTTCAGGGGCCGATGCTCGACCGTGGGCTCATTTCGAAAGACGATCTGAAAAAGGTGCAGTTCACCGATGATCCTGAGGAGGCGGTACGGCTGGCAATCGGCGGAATGACGAAATAGTCGAGTGACAAAATAGCGATATGACAAAATGCCAATGGTAAACAAAAAGAAGGATGCGTATCCGGCTTTGGACGGAGGCATCCTTCTTTGCTCTTTTTGAGGCTCAGACAACTTGGAATCTAATAGGTCAAGATCGGGACTTTAAAAGTGTTCATATTCAGCGCTTGACGGCGATAAGCATGCCGGTTCCAGTCGGGGTCAGAGCTTGTTCGAAGTGTTCGTCATCCTCTACATTGGTCAGCAACGTGCGCATCACATCCGGCTTGTTGTCATTGGGATAGGCGAGGCCTGACATATCAGTGAAAATGATGCGCCCGCCGACTTTCAGAAGATTCGCTGCTTCAACGAAGGAAGGCTCGTAGTTTGAGACGATGCCGGAAACGACGATCAGATCATAGGTTCCAGCGTTGAGGCGCGGTAAGAACACAGTCGGGGAAGTGTTGACGGCGCGCAGCGTGGTGCGGTTGTCAGCCGAATCCGAAAAACCCGAAAACAGGTTACGGATCATGGTGATGCCTCGAGCTGAGGAATCCACAGCCGTCAGCTGGCCCGCACCGCCCAGACCATCTACCAGTTGCAACGTTTCGACGATCGAGCCGGTGCCGACGCTGATGATCGAGGTCGCATTCAATGTCTGGGTGATGAAACGCAGCAGATTGGCCTGGGCTGCGGAACCTTGCGGAAGGCCGGCCGCCTCGGCATCGGCGCGGGCTTTGCGCACAGTGTCGTTTTCGAGCCCCAATGCGTATTCTTCGGCGAATTGCCAGACCTTGGCCATATTCGTGTATGTCGTCTTGTTCATCTTCACCCTGCAGTTCTAGTGTTTGTCGTGTATAGCGACAACCGATTACTGGTCTTCATGATACGGCGAGCAATCGCCAAAACCCAATGAAAGGCGGGGATGGGCGGCCGATCAACGATTTTGTCGTGCAAATATTTTGAAAAATGGTGTCTTGAGACATGTATGTTTCAGCAAGTTTGGCTAGGTCTGATTGCGGAATCTCGTGATGCCACCTGTGTTGTACTTTTTTGCGGCGACAGTTAACTTTCCGATATGCTGGTCTTCACAGGCATCCCAGTATTACCGGTTGTCTCTTTGAATAATAAACACAGGTGGTGTAGTGAAGCCAATGAAGAGAACTAGTTTTGCCGGTTTTTGACCCGTTCGGTGAGCTGCCACATTTCCTCGCCCACATCGATGCCGCGCGGGCACTTGCGGCTGCAGGCACGCACGGACTGGCAGGCGGTGATGCCGTCGACGGTGGCGATGGCATCGAGCCGTTCGCCGGTAGCATTGTCTCGTGAGTCGTTGATGAACCGGGAAGCCGCAATAAGCGCTGCTGGGCCGATGAATGCCTCTCCGCCGGCGTAGACCGGGCAGCTGCCTTCGCATACCCCGCACGAGATGCAGTTGCTCAAGAGCTCGTATCGTTTGAGCGCTTCAGGGCGTTGCAGATATTCGAACATGTCGATTTTGCCGTCTTTGGTGGTGGCCAGCTTGCCGTCCGCCTTGAGATAGGGTTCGAGCCTTTTGATCTGATTCATCATCTGATCGATATCGACAATGAGATCGCGTTGGACTTGAAAGCCCGGAAGCGGGGCGATTTCGATGATATCGAGGCTTGATTGAACGTCTTGGTTCGTTGCGAGGGAGCTTGACTTGTTGACATCGGTGGAACTTTGGTTACCGCCCGCGTTGAGATCGGGATGTGAATATGTATTGCCGTCAAATGGTGCGTTGGTGTCTGGATTTGAAACGCCAGTGCCGGCAGTGTTTTTGCTGCCCGTGGATGTGGTGGAGCGGAATCCCGCGTCGGCTATTGCATTGGCGTCGCTGCCTGGATTCGATTCGGCCTTGGCGTAGTCCTCGACTTTGGCAGTGCACAGCAGCGTGGGTGTGCCGTTGATGGATACCGCGTCTGAACCGCAGATGCCGTGACCACAGGAATAGCGGAATGCAAGTGTGGGGTCGATATCACGTTTGATGTTCAGCAGGCAGTCGAGCAAGGTCTGCCCGGGGCGGGTGCCAATGGTGTAGTCTTGCGTCCAGTGTTTGCCGCGTACTCGACGTGACGAAGGCGAAGAACCGAACGGACTGCCGCCTCGCGCCTTGCTGCCGAACGGGCTTGAAGAATGGCGGCGGGGGCGCTCACGCTCCTGTGCCGGGGCGAACCGTTGGATTCGTATGGTCACATTCATGCCCTGCATCGCATCTTCACTCATTGTCACTGCCTTCGTTGTGTTTTTCGTCTGCCAGTCTGCCACGAACCGTGGCCTGTTGGATGTCCATTCGCCGATGGGTTTCGGTTTGCCCGATAAATCAGTATGCACGTGATTTCGGCGGAATGTCGACGATGTGGACCGGTTGCCACGTCACGTTGCCGTTGTCATCGGCCATCGAATGGGTCAGGAAATGTTCATCGTCGCGTTTCGGAAAATCGGTGCGGGAAAATGCGCCGCGGGATTCATGCCGTGCAGCCGAGGCGTTGAGCATGGCTTGTGCCAGTTCAATAAGGTTGTCGACCTCGAAAATGGCCGTTAACTCCTGATTGAAAGCTGGGCTGTCTGAATGGGAATGCAAGGCATGTGCCTGAGGAAGCAGCTTGTCGGTGATTGTTCGTTGCGCTTTTGCAATGCTGTCTGCGTCGCAACGAACCGCTACGGCGTGCTCCATCGTCGTTCCAAGGTCAGCCAACAGTTGGTACGGGTTGTCCTTATCTGATTCTTTGACCGTAAATGTGGCGGTCTGTGAATCCGCAACGGAAAGCGAGCCATCTTTGGTTTCAGCTGATTGGGCTGTTGATGTTGTGATAGTGCTGTTTCTTTCATTTTCGGCTGTGGCATGATCGCTATTGGATGAAATCAGCAGGTCTTTGATCGACTGTTGGCGTTGGTCCGCTGTGCTACGGGTTGCGCTTTGGCTCTGCATATCCAAAGACCGTTCTTCAGCGTCAGCGGCTTCATCGGTTTCATCGGCAATGTTTCTGGCGATGGATTCGCCGCAGCGTGTGCCGAAAAGGCACGCGTCGAGCAGACTGTTGCCCCCCAAGCGGTTCGCGCCGTGAACGCTGACGCAGGAGCATTCGCCGGCTGCATACAGGCCGTTGACAATATGGCGCTTGCCGTCCTGCCAGCGGTAGACCTCGCCGCTGGTGGTGATGGGAATACCGCCCATAGTGTAATGCGCGGTGGGCTTGACAGGCACCCAGTCCTTGCTGGGGTCCAACCCTGCGTAATCATGAATGGTTTCGAGTACTTGGGGAAGCACCTCCTGCATATGTGTCTTGTCGATGCCGGTCATATCCAGCCACACGCAATCCTTGGGACCATCCGGATCCTTTGGGTCGGCTACGCCGCGTCCCGCATCGACTTCAGCCATGATGCACCGGCTGACCACGTCACGTGCCGCCAAGTCCTTGTGTTCGGGGGCATAGCGGGCCATAAAGGCCTCGCCGTCGGCGTTGCGCAGGATACCGCCTTCGCCACGTGAGGCTTCAGAAAGCAGGATACCGGTATGCGCCAGACCCGTAGGGTGGAACTGCACGAATTCCGAATCCTCAAGCTGCAGGCCAGCCTTCAGTGCCAATGCCATTCCGTCTCCAGTCAGATCCCATGAGTTCGAGGTCGTGTGGAAAAGCCGCCCAGCGCCGCCTGTCGCCACAACGACGTTGCGGGAGGCGATGGCATGCGTCTTTCCGGTGTGCGTGTCAAACGCGACCACGCCGCAAGCCCTGTTGTTAGCCTCGTCAAGCACCAGGTCGGTGACATACCATTCTTCGGCGAACTCCACTCCTGCGCCGATGCATTGTTGCCACAGCGCATAGAGGATCTGATGGCCGATACGATCGGCGGCATAGGCCGCACGACGTATGGGCGCCTTTCCGTAGTCTTTCGTATGCCCACCGAACTTGCGCTGGGCGATATGTCCATTTTCGGTACGTGAGAATGCCACGCCACTGCGTTCGAGGTTGACGACGGTCTGCGGGGCGTATTCGGCCAATATCTTTGCCGCGTCCTGGTCGACCAGCCAATCGCCGCCTTTGACGGTGTCGTAATAATGCCAACGCCAATCGTCGTGCTCGATGTTGCCCAGGCTCGCCGCGATGCCGCCTTCAGCTGAACCGGTGTGTGAACGCAGCGCCTGTAATTTCGAGATGACCAGCAGCTTCGGACTTCGTCCCCGTGCATTCATCGTCTTGACCTCATTGGACCTGAGGATTCCCAATGCTGCCGACAATCCGGCCGCCCCCGCGCCGATGATCACCACATCGTAGATGTCTTCAACTTGTTCTGGACTCATACCCCCGATTATGGCACAAGGCCAGCAAGAGCATTGCAGAAGCGGGGTAGGTTGGCTCTTCCCATATGGGCGAGGCACTCTTACTATGAGGGTATGAGCGGAACATTCAATGCACGTGTCTACGATGTCGTCAAGGAAATACCTGAAGGCAAGGTGGCCACATATGGCCAGGTGGCGGCGCTCGCGGGCAAGCCGCACAACGCGAGGTTTGTGGGCTATGCACTTCATTCCAATCCTGAACCCGGCGTGATTCCATGTCATCGCGTGGTTTTTCGCGACGGGTCATTGGCTCCCGGATTTGCGTTCGGAGGACCGGATCGGCAACGGGCGTTGCTTGAGGATGAAGGTGTTTCATTTGTGCCTCCTGCCCCCAAACATGAGAACGCCGGCGAAAAAGGATGGGTCGTTGATTTGAAGCGTTGCCAGTGGCAAAACTGAGACCATTTCGATTATAGTGGTTCGATTCCATACGTTTTCCTTTCGGTTTGTGCGATCGATCTGCTTAGTGCTTGGGCCTTCTCATTCCATTAGGATTGCGGATAACTGACTGAATTCCTGCTTGCATTTATGCAGATGAGGTGTATCTAGCGGATTCCTTATCTGGACAAACATGGTCAAGTGATCGCTTGTTGATCGTTCACTTTCCTGTTATTCGAGATAGTGATACGCACCATGCCCGCTTCCAGACGCACCATGCCCAACAGTTCCATTTCTCCGAGTTCGCTTTCCAGTCTGCCGATATCCCATGGTTGTTGCTGCATTGTCGTATTGGCGGGGTTCGGCGTTTTCGATTGATTTTTGAGTTTAGGATTTGGCATGTTGAGCATCGCAAGAATGGTTTCATGAGTGGCTGTTCCACCCTGCCTTCTGCAACGACGAATGGCTGTCAGCACCTCCTTTTGTGTGTCGGAGGGCTTGGCCTCGTGCGCTGCCGGTTGTGGCTTGGGGTGTAGGGATGTGCATTCTGCCATCGTGACGTTGCCTTGGCAAGGTTGCGAAGTCTTGGTCGCGTCTGGCAAAGGGACTCGCAGGACGCTATTTGTTCGGTTGACAGTGGGGTTATCGGAATGCTGCCGTGGTTGATTGGCATAATCGTGGCTGGTCTCCTTGGAACGTAAGGGGGCATCGGATATCGGCATTGATGTTTGGTTTTCCGCAGTTGCATCGGCGTTGGGTGTCAGCGTCCTCTGCTCAAAACGCATTATTTTTGGAGCATGTCCCTCGTGGCATATTTCGTCGATGGCGTTGACTGTGGTCAGGATGGTCGCTCGCTGATCGCGGATGAGCCAATTGCATCCGGTATTGCTGGGCATGTTGATGTTGCCAGGGACGGCGTAGACTTCGCGGCCGAGCTCCGCCGCCCAATTGGCTGTATTGAGAGCGCCTGATCGACTGCGTGCCTGGGCGACGACAACCGTGGATGCCAAAGCTGCGATGATGCGGTTTCGCAGCAGGAATCGTCGTGCTTCGGGGATAGTGTTCGGACACAGTTCGCTGATAAGGGCTCCGTCACTGGCTTTGATGCGTTCGAACAGGGGTTGGTTGCGTTCGGGGCCGATGTGGTTGAGACCTCCGGCAAAGATCGCCACCGTTCGCCCGCTTTCGTTTTCGCCGATGCCGCTCATGGCATCCAGGGCTCCCCAATGGGCTGCGGCGTCGATGCCGAACGCACCTCCGGAGACCACCAGATGCCCTTGTTCCGCAGCCTTTTTGGCGATGGTTTTGGCTGCATACCGCCCGTAGTCGTCGGCTCCACGCGAGCCGACGATGGCCAGCGGATGCGCGCAACTGGTCAAGACTGCAGGGTCGCCGATGCCCCATAGACACAAGGGGGAGGCCCAGTCTTTTCTGATGGACAGATCGTCAAGTTGGACAGGCCAATAAGGGCTGGCTGGCCCGATGATCCATTGCGTCCCGTCTACGGTGAACCATTCTTTGAGCTCATGAACGTCGTTTGACGGCAGTTGATGCAGACGTTCTCGCCAACGTTCCAGTCCGTGATGGAAGGAACCCATGCCTCGCGCATTGACTTTTCTTCCCCATTTGGCGGTGCCTATGGCGAACGTCTTATCAAGCCTGTTACGGTTGGCGGCACCACCTTTTTCATCCGCGATAAGCCGCAGTGCGGTCACGGCATCTCCGGCTCCTTTGATGGTGGCGAACAGCAGCGCATCGGCGCTGTCGATGCAGAAAGTGAGGATCGCCCGGGCCAGCGTATCGTCATCGATATCAGTCATAGACGATTTTTGAGGACTGGCTTCTGCAGTGAATGGCGGTTCAGGCATCGTTCCTATCGATATTGAAGATGATGTTGTCGTTGTCTCTGGTTCCCGCATCATTTGAGGGGGTGCTTCGATTGTGTCTTTTGATGCCGAGACTGTTGAGGGGTCCGGCAGAAGTTTTTTCGTCTTGTCGGTGCTCATCACGACTCCCTTGTCCGCAAGGCAATGCCTTGCATCATTTCGACGTGACCGGGTGACATCTTGCCGCCCAGATCAGCCAGCGTCCACGCCAGGCGCAGCGCCCGGTCGGCTCCGCGCAGGCTCAATCGCTCGTTCTCCAGCGCTTCGTCGATAAGGGTGAGTGCGGTCTTCGAGGTGTTCGCGCGCAGCCAGGTGCCTGAGGCCTGTGCGTTGCATGTCCAGTGATAGGCGGCGAAACGCTGCTGGGCGGTGTGCCGGGCATTGCTGACCTTGTGTCTCATCTGTTCGCTGGTGGTCTGTGGGCGCGAGTTTTCCGTCATCAGATGCTCCACTGGCGGCACTTCAACTTGAATGTCAATGCGGTCGAGGATAGGTCCGGAAAGTCTTGAGAAATAGCGGATTCGGTCCTTTTCCTTACAGGTGCAGCGTGAGCCGTCGCCATACCCGTAGCCGCATGGACAGGGGTTGGCGGCCATGATGAGCTGGAAATTGGCAGGGTAGTAGGTGGTTCCTTTGGAGCGTGAAAGCGCAACATATCCCGACTCCAACGGTTCACGTAAGGTCTGCAGCGCGCGTGGTGAGAATTCCGGTGCCTCGTCCATGAAAAGCACGCCGCGGTGGGCGCGGGTGATGGCCCCTGGGGCAGCGATGCCCGAACCGCCGCCGACGAGCGAAGCCGTTGAAGCAGTGTGGTGCGGGGACTCGAATGGTGGAATGTCGCTGATGCCATAGCTTTGTAGCGTGCCGCACAGCGAGCGTATCGAAGCCACTTCAAGCTGTTCCTGTTCGTTCAACGGGCACATGATGCCGGGCATACGTGAAGCGAGCATGGTCTTTCCGGAACCGGGAGGTCCGGTCATCAGCAGGTGATGGCCACCTGCAGCCGCCACTTCAAGCGCCCATTTTGTACGTTCCTGGCCGATGACTTCGGCCATATCGCCGACGGACGGTGCGAGGCTCGCCTCATCGTCGTTGCCTGATTGTTCAGAAGAATTACGGTTTTCGTCGATTATGTATTTCGCTTTGCCGCCCATCAGCTCGATGAGCTCTCCCAAATGGCGGATTCCGATGACGCTGAGCCCTTCCACCAGTTGGGCTTCCTTGATATTGCATTGTGGCACGATAATCTGGTCGATACCGTGCTCGCGGGCGTAGAGTGCGATTGGAAGCACGCCGGTGACCGGCAGTACCGATCCGTCGAGGTTGAGCTCGCCGAGCACGATGGTGTCGGCCAGACAGTTGTGGGGGATGACTCCCGCCGCACTCAGCACAGAAACGGCAATGGCCAAATCATGTGAGGAGCCGCGTTTGGGCAAGGAGGCCGGGGAGAGGTTGACCGTCACCCGTGTTTCGGGCCAGCTGAAGCCGCTGGCTTGGCAGGCGGACTTCACCCGTTCGCGTGCCTCGCTCAGTGAAGTGTCTGGCAGTCCGATGATGGAGAAATACGGCAGTCCCGGTGAGATGAAGGCCTGCATCTGAATGGCGTTGGCTTTCAGCCCCACCAGTCCTACTGACATCGCCGTCCCGATGGCCATCAGAATGCCCCCGGTATGTGTTGGACTCTCGGCCGGTTGCCTTCCAGCAAAATGGACATGGCGTCGAAGCGTATGCCGGTTCGTCGTATCGATTTGCCGGGACCGGCCAGCCAAAGCGCCGCGGCGTGGTGGAGATTGGCCTGTTTGTGTGGGGTGATGGCCTCCTGCGGGGAACCATAACGTGCAGTTCGACGTGTTTTCACTTCGACGAACACGACGATATGTTCAGAGGTCATCATGATGATGTCGAGCTCGCCGAAACGGGTGCTCCAATTTCTGGCTAAGACACGCCAGCCGAGCTGAGCTAGCCATGCCGCTGCGTACTGCTCGCCTATCTTTCCGAGCTGCTTTGCTGAAAGATCGGGCATGATCAGTTGTTCTTCAAGCTCGGCCAACAGACCAACCGAGGCGGTGTCGGCAAGGTCGGTATCTTCAAGATCGGTGTCGCTTCCGAAGCATGTGGTGGATCGACGCCTTTGTGCTGCTGAAATTTGTGTGTCCATGTAGTTGAGTGTTGCATGGTTCGTGCTTTTACCGTGTAAAAAACGGGTGCTGTGGTCGAATGATGGGCCTTTTCGTTTTTCTCGGCGTTTCTCTGGATAATTCGGCATAATTGTAATGCAATTGTGATTAACGTTGTGGATGGTTTCATAGCTATGTGTACAAGTCGTGACTTGAACGGTGGAAAACTTTGCCAGTGGCTGCGTTCGTGGTGGAGAACTCTGTGAGTGGAAGCAAGAACACCCACAAATCCATCCACACCTTGAAATCGTCAGCCGTTGACAATCGAGTTGACGATTGAACCGTCATCGTTGAAAGGTGCTGCGAAAATTGGAACGATATTTAAGACTTGATAATGAAGTCGTTTCGGCAGTTCGTCGTGATATCGCAAATGGCGAGATCGGGGAATGCAATATGTCCGTTTTGTGCGCCTAGCATTCCGCCAGATTAAAGCGAGATAAAAATCGTCCCCATATCTCGGCGGAATAACAAGAAATTGCCGAAATATAGGGACGATATCGATTTCAAGCCGTCAAGCTGCGAGTTTTGAAATCAGAACGAAAACGCAGCGGGCCGGCCAATAATTAATGCCGAAAATGAAACATTCAACCGACGAGTCCGGTCAACTCGCCGAGGTTGAGTTCGAAGCTCACGCCGCGCTCTTCGAAATCGGGCTGGTTGCGCGTGGATTCCATGGCGTGACGCACGAATTCGCCGGCCACCTGCGCCGATTCGCCGAGCGTCTTGCCGGCCATCACCGCGCCGCACAGCGCTGAAGCGAAGGCGTCACCGGTGCCGTGGATCATGTAGGGGAGCTTGTCGTGCGCGAGCTCGACGCGTGCGGAAGCCCCGGCGCTCGCGCTGCCCACGAAGTTGCGCAGCTTGCCGTCGCCGCGGTCGATGCCCTTCAATACGACGTTCTTCGCGCCCATGTCGAGCAGCGCGCCGACCCAATCGGTCGCCTGGTCTTCGTCGAGGTTCTGTCCCGGATAATCGCGTCCGGTCAAAATGCTGGCCTCGGTGAGGTTTGGCATCAAGACGTCCGCGCCGTCCACGAGCGTCTTGACCGCGTCGCACATTTCCTTGGAATACGTCGGGTACATCTGCCCGCCGTCGCCCATCACGGGGTCGACCAGCCGCAGCGCTTTCGGGTATTCGCGGTACATGCGCTTGATGATGTCCACCTGCTCGGCCGAGCCGAGGAAGCCGGAATAGATGCCGTCAAGCTGGACGTCGACCTTCTGCCACGCGTCGAGATAGCCGGAAAGCATATCCGTGGTGTCGTGGAAGGTATAGACCGGGAACTTGGTGTGCGCCGAAAACAGGGCCGTCGGCACCGGGCACACGTCGCAGCCGCACGCCGAAAGAATCGGAATCGCAGCGGTCAGCGAACATTTGCCGTAGCCGCACATGTCGTGCACTGCCGCGACGCGAGGGATATATTTGGGGTCGCGCTCATAGAGCGTCGTATCTTCTTGCATTTCATGACCTTTCAGAAAGTCTATGAATAATATCGGCGTCCGTCGCCGGGCGGGAATGCTCGGTGCGTCGCTGGTAACGACTGTAGACCTCGTGGCGACAAACACGCCCCGTTTCGTCCGCAAGGTGACGCGGTGGCTTGGGTTTGTGAGAAATAATTCGCAAATCTCTGCTTGAGTTATTCGCTATACGCTGTTTGTGGTGAAAGGGGCATGGCCGAATTTGCCTGAATCAGGGGGGGGCTTGGTGCGCCAAGTTGCCCGAAATCGGGAGATTGATCATCAATTCTGTCGAAAACGGGCCTCTTGGCGCGCCAAGTTGCCCAAAATTAGAGGATTTGCCATCAATTCTGTCCAAAATGGGGGACTTGGCGCGCCAAGACCCCCGAAAAATGAGAATTGGGTACCGATTCCATCTGAAACGCAAGCCGAACAAGTCACGGCAATAATTGCCAAAGATTGTGAATAGTCGATTTTGATCAATGCGTGACTAATAGAACGGCTGAATTCCAAAGATTTTCAAGCCGTTATAGATTACCGGGATAGCGTCGCGCTTGCCGCGCACGTTCCGCCGGTTTACGCTCGAACTTGGGAAATACCACATTGGATATTCGTATATAAAGGAGCCGGACATGACCGATGAGACCACACCGAAGAAGTACCATTTCGAGACCCTCCAGCTGCACGTGGGCCAGGAGAAGGCCGACCCCGCCACCGACGCGCGCACCGTGCCGATCTACGCCACCACCAGCTACGTCTTCCACGACTTCGATCACGCCGAGGCGCGTTTTGCCCTGCAAGATCCGGGCAATATCTACGGCCGCCTGACCAACTCCACCGAGGATGTGTTCGAACGTCGCATGGCCGCGCTCGAAGGCGGCACTGCGGCACTCGCCTTGGCCAGCGGTGCGGCGGCGGTCGAGGCCGCGCTGCGCAACATCACGCAGACCGGCGACCACATCGTCTCTTCCTCGCACATCTACGGCGGCACCTTCAACCTGATGCGCCACACCCTGCCGCGCGACGGCATCACCACCACGTTCGTCGACCCGGCCGACCCGCAGAATTTCGAGGATGCCATCCAGGAGAACACGAAGCTCGTCTACTTCGAGACCTTCGGCAATCCGAACGCCGACCTGCCCGATTTCGAGGCCATCTCCAAGATCGCGCACAAGCATAACCTGCCGGTTTTCGTCGACAACACCTTCGCCACCCCGTATCTTTTCCGTCCGCTGGAGAACGGCGCGGACATCGTCGTGGAATCGGCCACCAAGTTCATCGGCGGCCACGGCACGACGTTGGGCGGCGTCATCGTCGAAGGAGGCCACTTCAATTGGGCCGCGGTGCCGGGCAAGTTCCCGACACTCACCGAGCCGGATCCTTCCTATCACGGTATGAACTTCTATGAGGCGCTGGGCGAGACGGCCTTCGTCACCCGCGCTCGCGCCATCTTCCTGCGCGACACCGGCGCCTGCATCAGCCCGTTCGCCGCGTGGCTCCTGCTGCAGGGTACTGAAACGTTGTCGCTGCGCGTCGAACGCCATGTGCAGAACGCCCTCAAGGTGGTCGAATACCTCCGGACTGTGCCCGAGGTCGAATCCGTCTCACACCCCTCGATCCCCGGCCGTCCCGACCATGAGCGTTACGAGAAGTACTTCCCGAACGGCGCCGGCTCGATCTTCACCTTCGACATCAAGGGCGGCAAGGACGCGGCGCGCGTGTTCATCAACAACCTGCACCTGTTCAGCCTGCTCGCCAACGTCGCGGACGTGAAGAGCCTGGTCGTGCACCCGGCCTCCACCACCCACGCGCAGGAGACCCGCGAGGAGCTGGAAAGCCAGGGCATCCATCAGGGCACCATCCGTCTGTCGATCGGCACCGAGTACATCGACGACATCCTCGACGATCTGAAGGGCGGCTTCGAGGCCCTGCGCGCCTCCGGACTCGCCAAGTAATTCGCGCACGTGCTAACCAAACCCGTTTGCCGCCTGCATTTTTGATGTTGGGTCGGTAGACGGGCTTTTTGTCGGTTTGACGCCATTTTGCTGCTGGTAGACGGACTTTAAAAGTTAGTTATATGCAGTTTTCCAGCATGAATGGTTGTGCTTTGGTGCTGGTAAACGGCATCTGGGGATTTGTTATATGCGGTTTTCCTGCATCTTACGTGTTTTTCACACTTGGGTGCTGGTAAACGGACTCTGGTTATCAGTTATGTGCGGTTTCCCAGCATTAATGTGGGTTGTGGGTAGGTCGGACAGGAATCATCCTCAAGGATGAGGTATGAATTTCTTGGTCTTGTGTAACGGGGGTAATAATTCATTCCTGCGCACGATGGGGAAGACCGGCGGATTCTTTTAGAATTTGAGGTAACAGACAAGCAGTGACCTCAAAACAAAGGAGTCCACATGAACCCTAACAACATCTACGGCAACAGTGCCGGCAACGATTTCCGCAGCATCATCAACCCGGACCTGGGCGGTGGCGACGGCACAGATGCGAATGCTGCCAACACCGGAACCACGCCGAATGCCGACGTTCCGGCACCTTCCTTCATTCCGCCGCAACCTCAGCAGCGTCCACAGCAGATGCCATCGGCATCTCAACCTCAGCAGCGCCCGCAGCAGACGACGGGATCCGAGTCTAGGCAGTACTCGCAGCAACCGGCGGAATCCTATCCTCCGGTCTACCAGCAGCCCACGCAGCCGGCACAGCCGCAGCAATTCCAGCAGACACCAGCGCAATCACCGTTGTTCCCGTCGGCGCAGCCGCAACAAACCCAACAGCCGGTACAGCAGACTCCCGTCCAGACCCAACAGCCGCAGCAGCCCAAGCAATTCGCCGTCGAGGCCATCGACCTGGTCAAGGACTACGGTACGGGCGAGAACGTCGTGCACGCGTTGCGCAACGTCAACGTCGGCTTCGAAAAAGGCAAGTTCACCGCTATCATGGGCCCGTCCGGTTCCGGCAAGTCGACGATGATGCACACGCTCGCCGGCCTCGATTCCGTCACGAGCGGCAAGGTCATCCTCGGCGGGCAGGATATCACCAAGATGAACGACAACCAGCTGACGATGCTGCGCCGCAACGAGATCGGCTTCATCTTCCAAAGCTTCAACCTCCTGCCGATGTTCACCGCCGAGCAGAACATCCTGATGCCCCTGACCCTCGCCGGCTCCAAGGTCGACAGGAAATGGTTCAACACACTGGTCGAAACCCTCGGCCTCACCCAGCGCCTCAAACACCGCCCTAACGAGCTTTCCGGCGGCCAGCAGCAGCGCGTCGCCATCGCCCGTGCGCTGATTTCCAAGCCGCAGGTGGTCTTCGCCGACGAACCGACCGGCAACCTTGATTCCGTCTCCAGCGCCGAGGTGCTGAGCTTCCTCAAGCGTTCCGTGCGCGAGTTCGGCCAGACCGTGGTCATGGTCACCCACGACGCGGTGGCCGCCTCCTACGCCGACCGCGCCATCGTCTTCGCCGACGGCCGTATTGTGGCCGATGTTGAGCACCCCACCGCCGAGCACATGAGTGACCTGTTGATGGAGGAGAGCGAACGCGCCGCCCGCCAGAGCGCGGCACCCACGATGGACCAGCTGATGAACGACAAGCCCAGGCACGCACAAGTCGCGCAGTGAATTGATGGAATCGTAGTGGTTTCGTTTGTGCTTGGCAGCTGGATTCATATTGACGCAATGATGAAAATCGTCAAATAGTAGCAGTTGTAGCTGCAAACAATCCAGCTGACATTCAAAAGCCGAAGCGAAACACAGCGAGCGACCTCCATCAATCACCCGGAAAACGAACTTGCAGACGAAAAGCAAAAGGAACCAAAATGCTCTCGGTAACACTCAAACTTATGAAAAAGAGCGGGAAGATGCTCATTCCCGCCGGCATCGCCATCCTCATCGGCACCGCGTTCATCGCCGCGACCTTCCTGTTCGGCAACTCGATGGACGACTCGTTGCGCACGCAGCTGACCTCGCGATTTATGCAGGCCGACTATGTCGCGGTGCTGAAAGGCTCGAACGGTGGCGACAGCAGCACCTACAGCGACGACGCCCCGCCGACGGTCGGCACCTTCAAGGCCGACGAAATTGAAAAGGTCGATGGCGTCACCGCCACACAGCCCGTGGTCTACGGCGACGGCCATGTTAAGAAGGGCGACAGCTCGTCCACAACCATGTACGGTCTGGGCTCCGCCAGCGACAGGCTCCAGCCGGTCGAGGTGGTCAAGGGGCATAGCCCGCTCAAGGCCGATGAGGCCGCGATTCCTGAGAAGATGGCCGACAAGATGCATATGAAGATCGGCGATACGTTCAAACTCACCCTTTCCGAGGGTGGTTCCGGCAATGTTCCTACCGCCGACGCGACGTTGGTGGGTCTGACCCGCGACCAAAACGGCAGCTATACCGTCTATGGCGGCGTCACCTTGGTCTCGCCGCAAGTGCTGGCGACGCTATACAATGTGGGTTCCTTCAATGACGTACCGTCCAACGGGCTCGTTTTCAATGTCGACCCGGCCAAGGCCGCAACGGCCATACCCCAGGTCAAGCAGATCCTCGGCAAGAAGATGAGCGTCGACACCCGCCAGCATATCGGCGACGAGGAGATGAAGTCCCTGAGCGCCAACGGCAGCTCGCCGGTGAAGATCTTCCTCATGGTCTTCGGCATCCTTGCCATGTTCGTCGCGGCCTTGGTCATCGCCAACACCTTCCAGGTCATGATTGCCCAGCGCCGTCGTACGCTTGCCCTGCTGCGCACCATCGGGGCCAAGAAAGGCCAGCTCTACCGTTCCGTGCTTTTCGAGGCTGGCGTACTGGGCCTTATCGCTTCTGTTCTTGGCATTCTCGCGGCCATCGGGCTCATGGCGCTGCTGGGTGTCACGAAGGCCGGAAGTATCAACGGTCAGGCGATGCGCATTATCGTCACTTGGCCGGTCATCGTAGTGCCGCTGGCTTTCGGCATCGTCATGACGGTGCTTGCCTCCATCGGCTCCGCGCGTTCCGCGACGGCCGTCACCCCGCTTGAGGCTCTGCGTCCGATCGAGGTCACCGATACGCGCAAGGCCGGCAGGGTGCGTGGTGTGCTGGGCACTTTGATGATTGTGCTCGGTGTGGTCTGCTGCGCACTCGGCGCGAGCCGTATGCCTTCCATCATCAACACTCCATCACCAAGCAACGGCAGTGATACCACTTACGAATATGCGCTGTTCTCCGCCATGGGCGGCTGCGCCTTGCTCTTCATCGGCCTGGCCATCACCGCCACGTTCTGGCTGCCGGTGCTGATGCGCGGCATTGGTGCATTGGTCGCCCATATCGGCCCGTCCGCCAACATCGCCAACGCGAACATCCAGAAGAACCCGCGTCGCGTGGCCGCCACCGGCGTCGCCCTGCTAATTGGTGTCACCTTGGTCTCCACCATCGCCACCGGCGCGGCCTGCGGCAAACAGACCATGGATTCCACCCTCGATTCGCATTACAGCGTCGACATGGTTGCCGAAGGCAACGGCCTGACCAAGCACACCGCCGATAAGGTCGCCAAGGTCAAGGGTATTTCGGATACCCTCTTCCTGCCCACCGCTACGGCGAATGTCAAAGGCAAGAATCTCAGCGCTCTTTTGGTCGGCGTCAACGACAAGCAGGCCTTGCAGAAGGTAATGCGCACGGATCTCTCTTCCGGCACTATCGCCTCTGGAACGGTGCTTGCTCCCCTCAACAACGCCCAAACCGGCGAAAAGCTGAGTTTCGCGAACAACACCGTCGATTTCATCAATGTCGGCAAGGATGGTTCCAAGAACCATATCAGCCTGCCCGCAATGAAGGTCACGCAGGTCGATTACCGCAAGCTCACCGGCATGTATTCCATGGTCGTCTTCGTCGACCAGTCGACGCTTGCCAATAGCAACGTCAAAACCGACGGCCACATGCTCCTGACCAAGTTCGATACGAATGCAGCGAGCGTCAGTGACACATTCGACGCCGTGCGAAGCGCCTTGGGCTCCACCGACGGCATCAACGTCTCCGGCCCGATCGCTGATCGTGTCACCTGGGACACGCAGATCGACACCATCATGAAGGTGCTCATCGCACTGCTCGCCGTCGCCGTGCTCATCGCACTGATCGGCGTAGCCAACACGCTGAGTCTGTCGGTGATCGAACGCACCCGCGAATCGGCCACCTTGCGCGCCATCGGCATGACGCGCGGCCAGCTCAAGCGTTCCTTGGCCTGTGAGGCGCTGCTCATCTCGCTGGTCTCCGGCGTGGTCGGCGTCATCCTCGGCACCGCGTTCGGCTGGCTCGGCTCCTACATGGTCTTCAGTCTCTACGGCAAGACGGCCTACCTCTTCGACTGGAAGTTCAACGGTGCGGTGCTTTTGATTGCTGCGCTCGCCGCTCTGGTCTCGAGCATCTTCCCGGCCCGTCGTGCGGTGAAGACCCCGCCCGTCGCCGCCCTCGCCGAGGCGTAGTGAGGCCGTAGCGTCGTCAGCCAATAAAAAATCCGTTCGCTTGTCAGTACGAAAGTGAACGGATTTTTTATATTTTTCTGAAATTTATACCAGTTTGTTGTCGTAGGCGAAGACGACGGCCTGCACGCGGTCGCGCGAGTAGGTCTTCTGCAGGATGTGGGCGACGTGGGTTTTGACCGTCGGCAGGCTGATGCACAACTTGTCCGCAATTTCCTGATTGGACAGGCCGTGCGCGATTTCGACCAGCACCTCGCGCTCGCGATCGGTCAGTGTATCGACCGCCGGGTCGTGGTAGGGAAGTGGTGCGTTATCGGCGGTTTGCTGTGGAACTTGAACGTTGGAATTATCGTTGTCGGCACTGCTGGCGGTATTGCTGCCAGTTATCGTGTTGGAATAATCAGCATTATTTGCATTACTAATACTTCCATTGTGGTGGAAGCTGTCATTGTTGAGATTTTCGTTGTTTTGAGCATTCTCGGCAGTATTAAAATTGCCGGCATTTCGGGCATTCCCTGCATTGATAACACCGCCGGAACTCTTTGCTGTGGCCCGCGTCGCACCTAGCTCGCCGTCGACCATTTTCTCAATAAGCCGCTTGGTGGCGCTCGGCGCGATGATGGCGTTGCCTTGATAGACCGTGCGAATTGAGGAGAGCAACGTTTCCGGTTCGGTGTCTTTCAACAAGAATCCGGAGGCACCGGCGTCGATGGCGCTCATCACGTACTCGTCCAGATCAAATGTCGTCAGAATAATGACATGGGTTTTTGTAGCTTCGTTCCCCGTCTCGCGTTCCGCGTCGATGATGAGCTTCGTCGCCTCGATGCCGTCGGTGCCGGGCATGCGCACGTCCATCAGTACCACATCTGGCTTCAGATCGAGGCTCAGCGACACCGCTTCGTCGCCGTTGGAGGCTTGGCCGACCACTTCCATATCGTCCTGCGAATCGATGACCATGGCGAAACCCGCCCTCACCAGCTCCTGATCATCGGCGATAAGGACTCGGATAGGCTGTGTTTCACTCATACCTCAAGGTTAGCAAGACGCGGCGGCAAACCCATGGGATTCTATAGTCAGTGAGTGTATGAAACATTATCAAAAATAATTTATGATTTCGATGATTTTATTTCACTATTACGAGTAAACGCAGAAAACCCAATTCATTTTTCTCTGTTCTCCATTCCGACAACAGGATGCAACAGTAGCTGGGACGTGGCTGGATTGTCATCGCTGCCGCCGGTTTCGCGCAGGACGCGTAGCAGTTCGCGCATATGAGCCAGCGCTTCGCGACCTTGTTCGCCTATGGCACGGAAGGCATCGGTAATGGCTTGTGGGGAAGTGGTTACGTCAGAGGCTGCATCGGCATCCAGCATGGCAAGCCCCGCGTCGGCTTTGGAGATAACGCCGGCCAGCGTCTCGCTCACTTCGCCGCGTATCTGCGCACCGATCCGTTCTCGTTCGCTGTTGGCCGCCTGAACCTGTTTCTTGACACTTTCCGCTTCCAAAGCCTCGTGCCGTGCCTCGAGCACCATGGCGTTCGTGCCGTTGGCGCGAACCCACAGCGCGGCTCCGATGGCTACGGCGCATATGGCCAATGCGAGGAATATCAGTCCGATGATTTCGTGCGGGTAGCTGCCTCGTGTCGCGTAAACCCCCGAATAGTGTTGCCGGTTCAACACCCAATCCACCAGCGTCGGATAGCCGACAAACGATCCGGCGAAACGGAGGCCGAACAGTATGGAATCCACGATTGCGGCGATGCTTGCCCACCGGCGTGAGTGATTTTTGCCATAAAGGCATACGGAATACAACGAGAGCGGAGCGTATAGCACGGCCGAAGGTATTTCTTCCAGAAAGCAGAGTGAGAAAGTCGCCGCAACGACCATGACAGCCGCGGCGGACTGCGGGAAACGTCGGCGAAGCACCAGGGCGATAAATACGATGAGACTGACAACGAAGTCCGCGAGCTTCAGTGTGGCGCTCGAGGCACGCGCCGAAGAGCCGAACACCATGATGTGGGTGCCGTCGTTGTAGCGGAACGTCAGCACAGTCCAAGGGAAAATCAGGCCCATTAAAACCAGCGCGATGATGGCATCGGCCAATATGTAATGCTGTGCAAAGAAGCGGGATACCCGTTCCGCCCAATTGAGATCGGCCGATGCCTGTCTGGTTGCCGGTTTTGTTGTGGAGCTGTTCGTATTTGCCAAGAGCTTTGCAAAAAGGGGATGGTGATGTGTCTCTATGCCATTTGGTTTGTTGCGCTCGCTGCCGTCGGAAGATGAATTAGCGAGGCTAGCATAGTGATTATCGGATTCGTTATTGTCGGTTGGGTGATTGTTTGCTGTGGCATTGAAGGATTTGCGAGTATCGGCGCTCTGTTTGGCCGGTTCCTCGTTGTTGGGCCCGCGATTGGCTGATTGGGTGTTGACAGGTTTGTCATTATCGATTTTGTGATTGACCGATAACGTATTTATGTATTGTTGATCGTTCGATTCCGTTGTTATGGGTTCATGATTGTCGACTTGACGATTGCCTGCTTCGTTATTGCTGCCTTTGCTATGGTTTGTATACTCGTTGACGGTTTCCCGATCGCCAAGCTCCCGATTTGTCGTTTGGTCATCGATTGATCCGTCAGCAGTCTGCAATGAAGCTTCTGTGTGAGGGGAAGATATTGCCTGTGCTGATACCGCTGTATCGTGCGATATTTTCGCGGTTGTATCAAACGGCAAAGTGACGTCGACCTCGAAACCGCCGCCCACGCGAGGTCCGGCGACAACCGTTCCACCCACAGCCTCGATGCGTTCGCGCATACCGGTGATCCCGTAGCCGGGACGGTGGCCGTCAAGTGAGGCGGAGGTCCCGTTGCCGTTATCTCGCACGGTCAAATGCAGACCGTTGTCGTTCCAGGCTTCCGAGACTTCAACGATAACGCCAGTGCCGGCGTATTTGCGAGCGTTGGTCAGTGCCTCCTGTACGGCGTGGTACAGCGCGGATTGGGCTTTGTCGCTTAAGCGTTCTGGCTGCGGTTTGGTGTCGTTGCCGATAGTGCGTATTACGTTTCCGTCGGCGGCGCAGGCGGTTGTGTCGGCCTGTGCAACAAGCGCTGGGATATCGCCATAACCGGCGTGTGAGTTCCCACCGAACGTGCTCAGCAGACCATCCATATCGTGCTGTGCACGCTGCGATTCGTGTCTGATGGTCTCCATGATTTCCCGCGCTTTTGCGGGGTCTTTCGCGCCTGCATACCTGCCGCCGTCCGACTGGACAATGATGGTGGAAAGCGTGTGGGCCACTACGTCGTGCATGTCGCGGGCGATGCGGGCGCGCTCGGCGGTGCGGGCGATGTCAAGATCCTCCTGCTCGCGCGCGGCCAGCGCCTCGTTGCGTTCACGCAGCAAGGACGCGGTGGCCAGCCTCGTGCGTGAGCGATAACCCATAAAACATGTGGCGGCAAGCGCGGTGACGATGCAGGCGAGCAGGAAAAATGCGGTTCCGGCGAGGTTTTTGCTGCAGGATCCGCTCAGTCCAGAAGTATAAACGGTATGGCAAGAATAGTAGACCTGACTTGCCGAGTCGCCCGCGTTCCCAGAATTGTATAGCGGCCCGACCTCCGAGCCCCAGGTGATGATTGGCGCTGCAGCGATGCCGATAACAAACGCCAGAGTGATGAAGACCTTGCTGCGTGCGGGATCGCCGTAAACAATAACTGAATACAGCATCACCAACGCAAGCAGGTCGCCGAATACGTAGCTTGGTCCGGTGAGAAGCTGCAAAACGGCAAGAGAAGCGAAAACGAGCGCCGCACCTTGCGTATGGCTTCGACGGAAAATTACAGGGATAATTAGCCCGCACGACCACAGAATCTGCCAGCTTTCGCTGTAGCCGACCCACAGCCCGCCTTCATCGGTGGTCGTGCTGATGCAGGCGAAGAAGAGCGCCGCCAGTGCCAATAGGGAGTCACCGGCCACCGGGTTCCGTGCCAGCCACTTGCCGAACCGCCGTATCTTGCTCATGGCTCAAGCCTATCGCAGGGCGGTTGTCTCCGGTATCGTGCTCAGGAATGATTGGGGAGATGGGAATGTGCTCTGGCAGCGGGCAGCAGGACTCCGCATTTGCTGCGCTTGTCTTGCTGTCACCCTCAGGTGTCTCTTGCCTGTTTCGTATCTGCAATACAAATTATTGATATAAAAAAATTTCCAGACAAATTTCAGTAGTTTGCCCTTCGTATGCCATAGGTGTGTTATACAGTGATTTCATAGGTGTTTCGATGTGGAGAAGAGGGCAACATGACATTGCTGACCAAATATTATGTACCGGGACTCGCGGTTGAGGACCGTTCCATCAAAGTGCCGCTTGATTGGCGCGGCAACGACCCCGGCAAGGGATTCGCGGGGGAGTCGTTGAGCCTGTTTTACCGCGTGGTCACGGCTCCGGAGCATGTCCACGATGATCTGCCGCTGCTGATTTTCCTGCAGGGCGGGCCCGGTGGTGCCGGTCCTCGTCCGTTGAACCCATCAAGCGATGGATGGATCGCTGAGGCTATCAAGCATTTCCGTGTCATTCTGCCCGACCAGCGTGGTACCGGCCGTTCCTCCTGCGTTGATTCCAATGCGATGCGTCGCATCGAAGGAGCGCGGGCGCAGGCCGACTATCTCAGGGCTTTTCTGGCGGGTTCCATTGTGCGCGATTTCGAACATCTGCGTCGCACCGAATTCGGCGGCAAGAAATGGGTGACCCTTGGCCAGAGCTACGGCGGGTTCCTCACCCTCGTCTATCTTTCCTCGTATTCGGAAGGCGTGAACGCCAGCTTCACGATGGGTGGGATTCCGCATGTCCCAGCCAATGCGCGTGAAGTCTATGAGCATACGTTCCCGCGAATGGCACAGAAAACACGTCTGTATTATCAGCGCTATCCGCAGGATGTCGAACGGGTGGCCGCCGTTGCCGACAAACTTGCCGCGCATAAAGGCAAGTCCGCCATCACCCTGCCCAACGGCGACCCGTTGACCGTTGAACGCCTGCAGACCTTGGGAAGCGATTTCGGCATGCAGCCCAGCCCGGAGCGCCTGCACTGGCTGATGGATATCGCCTTTAGTGCCGGTGACGGATCTGAAAACAAGCGTTCCCCGCTTTCCGACCAGTTCCTTGAGTCCGTGATGGAAGCCACGTCGTCCAATCCACTGTATTGGCCGCTGCAGGAGTTCATCTATGCCGACGGTGAACTCGACGAACCTATCGGCTGGGCTGCCCAGCAGGTTCGCGACGAGCATCCGGAATTCGATGTCGGCCATCGCCCGCTGTTGTTCACCGGCGAGGCGATGTTCCCATGGATGTTCGAGCAGGAACGTGCCTTGAGGCCGTTCAAGCCGGCGGTTGAGGAGCTGATGGGCGAGACCCATTTCGGCAAGATCTATGACACCAACCAGCTCAAGCGCAACGACGTCCCGCTTCAGGCGGCGGTTTATTTCGACGACATGTACGTCGACTCCGGCATGCAGCTCGACACGCTTTCTCGCGTGGGCAACTCGCACGCCTGGGTTACCAACGAATACCAGCATGACGGCATCCATCATGGTGGCAAGGTTTTCGATCATCTGTATCGCGAGGCCCTTGACCGCGGCGATCTGGAGAGTCTGTTCTAGAAGACATGGCATATATATGGGTTGTTGTTGACAGGGATTGCGGCAGACGGATAGTGGGATTTCCCATTATTGTATGCCGCAATCCCTGTTTTTGCCCGTGTTATCGGTTTTTCGGCAGTGCGTCGCTTTTGCTGATGGTTTAGGATTAGGGAAGTATCGGTTCCAATCATTCTTTTCGGCAAGGAGCTTTCATGGCACAGGACGTGACGGTCGGATTCATCGGTTTCGGCAATATGGCGCAGGGTATCGCCAAAGGCCTGGTCAACGGGGGAGTCGTTGACGGCGCACATATCGTGGCGAATTCCGGCCATTTCGATAAGGCCGAACAAGCCACGGCAGTCATTGGCGCCAAAGCCGCGCACAGTGCTGTGGAAACGGTCGCCGCCGCGGATGTGGTGGTCATAGCGGTTAAGCCCAACCAGATCGAAACTGCGCTCGCCGATGTGCTGGACGAGCTGAAAACCGATGGCAAATTCATCGTTTCCATCGCCGCCGGCCGCGACCTCGATTATTTTCAGGAGCTTCTGGGCGATGGCGCGCATGTGCAGTGCGTCATCCCCAACACTCCCATCGAGGTCGGTCAGGGCATCCTCGTCACCGAAAACGCCAACACCTTGACCGATGCCCAGCGCGAGACTTTCGAGGCGTTGTTCTCGCCGATTGCGCTGATTGAGCGTGTCGACACCCCGTTGATGGACATCGGTTCGTCCGTGGCCGGCTGTGCGCCCGCGTTCACCGCCATGTATATCGAGGCGCTTGCCGATGCCGGTGTGAAGTATGGTCTCAAGCGTGAAACCGCCTATCGTCTTGCCGCCAAGATGACCGAGGGTGTCGGCGCGCTCTACATGGCCACCGGCACCAATCCTGGTGCGATGAAGGACGCGGTCTGCTCGCCGGGCGGCACCACCATCAAAGGCGTTACCGAGCTGGAAAAGCAAGGGTTCCGTGGTGCGGTGATTTCCGGGGTCGACGCCATTCAAAACGGCTGAATGGCAAAGTGTTCCCGGCGATTCGGTTTCGTGATATGAGGAGGACATCGATAGGAAAGACTATTGATATTTGTATAGTTAATCTCACGGAGTATCGCTTGCTTTTGGCGTTATGATGAAACAATCGGCGGATTATCGCGTCGAAAGGTGAAGCGGAAAACGAGCAAGGATCGAAGGTGAACCAATATGGGTAGGGTACTTTTGGCATCAAGTGCTATCCCCGCCCTCCGTTCACTGCTCACTATGGTTCCCAGACGTCATGCCCGTCATTCCCATCCGCGCATCGCCTATATACCTACGGCGGATAACAAGGAGATGTCCCGTTACCTTCGGCCCTTGGTCCGATGGATGCTGCGTGCCTCCGGATTCCGCGTGCACCTGCTTGAAGTGGCCCGTGCGAGTTACAAGGAGATTCGATATATTCTGTCCACCTGTGACATCATTTGGGTGGGTGGCGGCAACAGCTTTTTCCTGCTTCATGAGCTGCGGCGCTCCGGGGCCGCCGACATCATTGTCCAGCAAGTGGCCAAAGGCAAAACCTATGTAGGGGTCTCCGCGGGTGCCGTTGTCGCCGGGCCTGACATCGGCTATATCAGCGAAATGGACGAGCGTAGCGCGGCCCCTTCGCTGCATGATATGACGGGGCTCCATCTGGTCGATTTCCGTCTCGTCCCGCATCTTGACAACCCGATCATGGGGCCGGCCGCGCGTGCTATCGTCGCCGCCGAACGTGAAGAAGGACACTTCATTCATACCCTGACCGATGCGTTGACGGTTATCGTCAAAGGAAGAATACCGCATATCCATATCCATCACCGTGATCGTCGGTAAAGGCGCGGGTACAAACATGGCTTTCAAAAATACAGATTGCAGAAGATTTGGATTTTCCAAACTGCTGTTGAAACCTTGAATCATGTCAGGTATGAAATGTTGAACAATCCGGTAAACTAGCCTTGTTCTTTTTCGGCAGGTCAGCTTCCATCATCTATTTCACGCGCATCATATACGATAAAACGAGACGTATGGTTGAAGTAACGGCAGGAGAACGATAATGTCAAAGCATGCCACAAATCGGCAGGTTACCAAGTCGAAAGCGTCCAAGAAAGGGGTTGCTTCCTGGCTGTCTCGGGCGTTGGTGGGCGGTGCGGCGTTTGCCGGGGCGGCGGCGTGGGTGTTGGCCCCGCGTTCGCAAAAAGACAGGGAGACGAACAACGTTCCCGGAATGCCAAACGTCTGGTATGCCCATCGTGGTCTTCACGATGCCGGATCGGGGTTGACCAAGCAGTACGGCCAAACCGACGGTGATTATATCCGGCTTGCTCGTCGTATGGCACGTCGGGCGGGCTACGGTTTGGGTTCGGGGAATGACGACCGGTCCATTGCTCCTGAAAATTCGCTTGCTGCTTTCGCTGCCGCTTGCGAGGCCGGCTATGGCATCGAACTCGACCTCCAGCTCACCGCCGACGACAAGGTTGTGGTGGTCCACGACCCGGATTTGCTTCGCGTGGCCGGCTGCGACCAACGTATAGCGGATCTCACGTATGACCAACTGCGCCATATTCCGCTGTTCCCCAACCCCAGCGTTTATGGTGATGCCAAGGCAGAAATCCTCACGCCTGCCGAGGTTCAGGCCGAGAAAATCATGCCGTTGCCGCAGCAAAGCCAATACCAGCATGTCCCCCTGTTTTCCGACGTGCTCAAAGTCGTCGCCGGACGTGTACCGATTATCGTCGAATACAAGTTCGAAGGCACCACGTGGGGCGCTCGCCAACGATTGCTGATGGAAAGCGGCGACGCGCTGCTGCGTGCCTACGATGGCCCGTATGTGGTGGAATCGTTCAACCCTATGGCCATGCGCTGGTATCGGCACTGCCGTCCCGAGGTTTTCCGCGGGCAGCTTTCGGCGTCAGCACCTTTCTCGGCCAAGTCTGTTGACGGTTTGCTGACTTGGATCGCCGGAAAATTCGGATTCAACTGGGTTTCGCGCCCTGATTTCGTGGCTTATGACTGGCATGGTGGGCGTTCGGCGCAAGTCCGGGCGGCGCGTGCGCTTGGCGCTACCCCCGTGGCTTGGACCCCGCGCAGCGCCGAGGAACTCGCCCAATGCCGTTCCGATTTCGATTATTTCATTTTCGAGGCGTTCGTACCGCTGCAGGATTGAGTTTCTTCGTCCGGTTCGCCGGTAGACTTGAGGTATGTCTTTAACTATCGGAATCGTCGGTCTGCCCAACGTCGGCAAGTCCACCATGTTCAATGCCCTGACCCGCAACAACGTGCTTGCGGAAAACTACCCGTTCGCCACCATCGAGCCCAACACCGGCATCGTGCCGTTGCCCGACAAGCGGCTTCCCGTCCTCGCCAAGCTGGTGGGCACCGAGAAGATCGTGCCGGCTACCGTCACGTTCGTCGACATCGCCGGCATCGTCAAGGGTGCTTCCGAGGGTGAAGGTTTGGGCAACAAGTTCCTGGCCAACATCCGCGAGGCCGACGCGATCTGTGAGGTCGTGCGCGCCTTCAAGGATGATGACATCGTCCACGTCAACGGCAAGGTTGACCCGTCCGACGACATCGACACCATCAACACCGAGCTGATGCTCGCCGATCTGCAGACCATCGAGAATGCGCTGCCCAAGCTCGAGAAGGAGCTGCGCGGCAAGAAGGTCACGCAGGAATACATGGACGCGGTCAAGAAGGCGCAGTCGATCCTGAGCGAGGGAGAGACCATCGACCACGCCGCATCCGCCGGCAAGATCGACAAGGCCGACATCTACGACCTGCACCTGATGACCGCCAAGCCGTTCATCTACGTCTTCAACGTCGACGACAACGAGCTTTCCGACAAGGATTATCAGAAGCAACTTGCCGATTCCGTTGCTCCAGCGCAGTCGATTTTCTTGAACGCCCAGTTCGAGTCCGACCTGACCGACCTCGACGAGGCCGACGCCCGCGAGATGTTGACCGATGCCGGGCTGAAGGAATCCGGCCTCGACCAGTTGGCACGCGTTGGCTTCGACGTGCTCGGTTTGCAGACCTTCCTCACCGCTGGTGTCAAGGAGGTGCGCGCCTGGCAGATCCATCAGGGCTGGACCGCCCCGCAGGCCGCCGGCGTGATCCACAGCGATTTCGAGCGTGGCTTCATCAAGGCCGACATCGTCTCCTACGACGATTTCGTCGCCGCCAACGGCAGCATGAACGAGATCAAGGAGGAAGGCAAGCTCCGCCAGGAAGGCCGCGACTACGTGATGCAGGACGGCGACATCGTAGACTTCAAGTTCAACGTGTGAGCTGAAAAACTTAGTTATATTTTCAAGGTGGTTCATTGTATTCGAGTAATGAACCACCTTGTTGTATCTTAAAGATAATTATCGTAATGCTTTAGACAGGAGGTTACATTGATGGATGAAGAGGTTTGGAGACCTTTGGGTGTGGACTCCGAAGAAGAAATAGCCGAATATGATGCGCTGCATGATGGTGTACCAGATTGGATGAGCGCACCATTTTGGGCTTGGGTAAGAGAAAGCATAACTTGTCTTGCTACGTATAGAGAAGATTTGTATGGGGGCCGACACCCGATTTATGGATTGAGGGTAGCCGAGACAGAGCAAATGTGCCAAATTTTGCAAATTCGTTTTCCTGATTTAAACAAAGAAATTCACTATGAAAGTGATGGAACTGACCAATTGGATCAGGCGATGTTTGAACTTGAACGTGTTTCGAATCCATTAATTCTTGCTGATTATATTCTTGCGTTTTTTGATAATGTAGACGCAGGCAAGTTGGATAAGATTCTAGAACGGAGTAAGTCCGCTTGGCTTGTATCGGAACATGCAAGAGCTGGCCGTCCTGGTCTTATACGACGAGTGCCAAAGGGAGTTCAAGAGGTCGCAAATGCGGTGATGACCCATTCGGGTAATGCTGGTATCGAATTGTCCAAAGCTTGGGAATGTCTTTATGGAATAGATCCAAAGCCTGGTGAGGCTTATTCCCATGCAATTAAATCTGTGGAAGATGCTGCAATTCCTGTGGTTTCCCCTCAAAACTCAAAGGCCACTCTTGGGACGGTTTTGAACCAGATGAGTGATCAAAAAAATTGGCGATTGCCCATGCTGAAGGAAGATCAACGTTCTACTTCTTCACAAACGCTGCTCGATATGATTGGTTTATTATGGCGCGGTCAACATGACAGGCATGGCGGTGTCGAATCTCAGCCGGTCACCGTTGAGGAAGCAACAGTTGCGGTTGGTCTTGCAACGTCACTGGTGCAATTCTTCGATGCTGGTCTTGTACAGCGCAGTGACGAGGATTCGCAATTATAAAACTAGTTTAAATGTTTAAGGCTTACAGTTTTCTTATACAATAGAACCTGAAAGCAAGACGAGGCGGGTGACAAAATGCCGGAGGTAAGTAGATTTTTCGGGATCGTGATACGAATGATGTATCAGGACGAGAAAGAGCATCATCGTCCGCATGTTCATGTCTATTACGGTGATTTTGAAGCGTCTATTGGCCTCGATGGACAGCTTTTGGCTGGTTCTCTTCCTGCAAAGCAGTATAAGCTAGTGGCAGCTTGGCTAGTATTGCATGAAGATGAGCTGTATGAAGCGTGGAACAAAGCAGTAGCCGGGCATTCGTTTGACCGGATTAAGCCGCTCTCATAAGGAGACGCCAAATGTTTGAAGTAAATGGCATCGTGTATGCGGATGCTCCTACAAAGGAGTTGAAGGCCGAGTCGGTACGTGTGACCGATGACCATATTATGCTGGTCACCTTTTCCACTGGTGAAACTCGTTTGTGTGATTTTACCGAACTATTTGACAAAGTCCCAGCTTTTGAACCATTACGTGATGAAGCCGTCTTTGAGAACGTCAAGGTCATACATGGCATTCCGATGTGGCAAAACGGTAGTATCGATATTTCTCCAGCCTACTTATACGATCACTCCTACGAATATGATTCTCACGGAGAGTTGGTTTCTGCTTGATTAAGTTTTGTCTCTAAATCTGTGCAGCTTGCTTACTATCGTGGAAACTAGTATAAAAGTTTTGATTCAACAAGGTAGGTTTCTTTGAGCGAGATTGTTACTATGAAACTTGGTCCTCGCAGGCCAGTTCGTCATGAAGAGTTGCCCGAAGGTGGCTACCGCGAATTCGTAGGCTGGCAGGAGGGTATGTCACCCAAAGAAGTGTGGCATGCTGGCAACAGCTGGTGGAAGCTTGAGCCAGGTCGCGCTGTACGCTGCGATTTGGCGGTCATTCTCAATCCTGAAAACGTCGTCGTTTGTGTGGCCAAGATTCGTGGCCTGATTAAGCGCGAGGATTTGCGCATGGGTTTCATTGGTGAACCGGTAGAACATAAATATGATGCATGGTTAGGTAAGACTCTTAAGCGCAACAATTCCAAAAATCCGATTGCATATTTTGATGAGTACGATATTCTTGCTCCTGATGAAGTGAAGAAAAATATCAAGATTCTCAATCGCGAATAATTGGCAAATGCAAGTTAAAAGAAATAGTTTGTACATCTATAATCTTATTATCTTTTATATAAGATAACTTTTATGAAAGATAAAGGAAAGAAGAATTAATTGTATAAACATAAAATCCGAGAATCGAGGCTCTTCCCTGCTGCAATGAGGTATTTAAAGAACGGGGATTGATTCGTAGGCTAGAGCAGAGTTTTTGGTTTTCTAAAATGTAAAATCTGTATTAGAGGTTTAATGCCAATACAGATAACTGAGTAAAGCGGGATAATAATTAAAGTGTTTGATTGGTTACGACTTTAAGAACAAGAAAGTTCATCGTAACCATTTCAAAACCAGAGCAAAGGAGCGAACGCTGATGGCTGAAGAGGATTCTGTCATGGTGCAGGCAATGAAGTTGCTTTCGGATCCGCAATTTAACAAACTTAGCCAAAGATTAAGCCGTGTGAATGTTTTTGATGTTATTGACATGGGGCGTCAGGAGATTAAGCATTCGGCGTTTTTGGCTTGGCTGATGGATCCGGCATCTCCACATGGACTGGGGGACCTGTTTATACGTCGTCTTCTTGCCCAGTTGTATCGAGAAAACATTCAAAATCACCATTCAGATGAGCTTGCGAATGATTTTGCATCGTTAGCTGCCGATGATCTTACTGAGATTGAGGTGGTTCGTGAACGAGAAGCGCACATAGATATTTTGGTGAAAACACTTGATAATCGTATGGTGATATGCATCGAGAACAAGGTTGATGCGTGGCTGCATGATAATCAGCTGTTTCGCTATCGAGAATATGTTGAAAACACCTATGCAGGATACGCACATAAAATATATATCTTCCTTACTCCCAAAGGTGAGCGGGTTCCTGAAGATCAAAGTGATGAACCTGATAGTTGGTTGACGCTTTCGTATACATCCATAGTCACGGTTTTGAAATCCATCGAGACCTTGGCACGAGGTCGAGCAAAAGAACTCATTGATGATTACATTGACTTTTTGGAGAAGGAGAATCTTGTGAAAAACGACGAACTTGATGACTTGGCTTTAAATCTCTATAGGAAATATCCTGCTGTTTTTGATCTTGTCCATGATCGGGCTGTGCCGGATAATGATGGGATAAACACTGAATTAAGACAAATGTATCTAAAGGTTTTGAATGAATTTAAACAGAAGGATGATATTGATATTAACGATTGTGAGCCGGAAGATTCAACTAGTGATTATCTGTTCTTTACTACTTCGAGAATGAATGAGTACCTGGAGAATAAGACACATTCGGGTGCGTGGACGGAGCCATATGCGAGTTATAACTATTGGGTTTATCCAGGGCCGGGTGGACTTCAAAAGCCCAGTATTGTTTTTGAAATACACCGTGCCGGCCAACCAACACGGATTCTTAACAAGATGGATATGCTGCAACACTATTGCTCTGAACGAGGAGGAATAGAAAAGACAAGTAACAAAGAATTGGACTTGCGCAGAATATACACGATTGATACCGGCATCGATGAAACCGACAAATTGAGAGTTAATGAGTTGGGAAAGGATGAGGAAGATAATGCCAAGAAACTTCGCAATGCTGTTGAAAAATGCTTAGTTTCGAAAATGACATGTTTGAATATCTGAAAAGCAAGCAGGCTCTTTCTGACAATGATGGTCATGAGCTTGATGATATGGAGCAGACTACAGACTGATTTTCGAATTTTTAGAATAGGAGATTCCCTTGGCAGCTGCGTTACGAAAAGTTGAGACTATTGATCGATACTCTCATGACGAGTTGATTCAGTTTTTGACGAGCATGATTCCCGTAGTCACCGTTTTTGACAAGGTGAAAAATGCTGCGGATTCAATGACTGACAAGGCTCGTAAAGATTACGAGGGCAAACGAGATTCTTATTATCGCTCGCTAACTTTTGCCATTTTCTTGATAGTGACGGGTGTTGGCATCCTCGGGGTTCTTCCTCAACGATACCTGTGGATTTGTTTGATCCCAATCTGTACTGGTCTTATCTTGATACCTATTGCGTTAAAAAAGAAACAGACAAGCGAAACTCTACTCAACGAAATTCCGGGAATGGAAAAGAAATCCGAAGAACTCACTGAAGGCTTGGGCCAGATGCGAGAGGAATATGGCGAAGAGTTGAGATTGATCCCGAATGAGTATCGTCATGCAAATGAATTGAGCTATTTCATCGAGCATTTAAAGAATAGCAACGATTCAATTGCTGATATCGCTGAAGAATATGAGATTGAAAAGCATACACAAATCATTCAGGACCTCCAGCAGCGACAAGCTGAACAGCAAGAACGTCGAGCAGATTATGAGCGAAAAACTGAAATTCTTAGAACTGTAAAAATTGTTGAGGCAACTCGTGCGCTCGAAGAATGGCGTGGTCGGTATAAGCCGATTAAGGACAGAAACAACGACTTAAGAAATATCGTTAGCCGGCACAACGAAAATCCTGATGACGTTTTAAGGGAGGTTCAATGATGGAAGTGAATGATCTCAGCCGTTCTCAATTGATTGGAAAGCTTTCTACCCTTAACCAGGATTTTGAGACTCTTGAAGAGACAGACAAAAAGAAGCAGCGTCAGGACTTTGCCGTTGCTAGGAGTAATTCATTTTCAACGAGTTCGAAGGTTGAAATTGTTGTTGCTTTTATCGTTCTTGCGTTTACTCTGCTGGCGTGTATCTTCACAAGTCAATGGAACATCGCTGCCGTTGGCGGAGCTTTGGGATTCTTTCTTTTCCTAAGTGCAGTAATTCAGGATACTCGGTATAAAGAGGCTCAGCGTGCGGTGCCCAAGCTTGCTCAGTCATATAAACAATCGCAGGAAAGTTTAAGCGATTTTTCGGAAGAATTTAATCAATTGGAATCTGAACTTCCGACCGGATATAAAAGCCATTTTGCTGTTCAAAATATGTTACGAGCTTTGTTGACTGGTCTCGCAACCACACCTGAGGATGCAAAAGAATATCAAGATATTTGTCAGAAGCGTTTTGATGAAGAACAACAGGAGCTGAAATATCTGAATCAATTAACAAGTCTTGCGGATCAAGCAGAATCAGATTATGAGGCAGCAAAGTTGGCGTTGGGAATGATTGAAACTAAAATTTCTCAACTTCAGAATGATGCAACACGTTTGGATGAAGAAAATCAAGTGCTTCTTGTGCATATTAATGATTATGGAAAGGAGTGAGATAAAAAATGGATAAAAATCGTATCAAAATCATTTCCGTTTTGGGATTACTTCTTTCGGCAGTACTGATGATTGTAGGGATTTATACAGGGCTTACTTCTTCGATAGTAGGAGGGTCTTCCAACAGTTCTGCGGAAAAACAATCTTCTAATACTAATGGTGTGAAGAAAAATACTGGTAAAAAAACGACTACTCCTGATAATGGGGAAAAGCTAAACAATCCAGAGACAACGAAAGATGGTGGGGGTTTTGGTTCATTCAACAATCGATTTTATGCTCCCAAAGACTCACAATTGAGTCAGAAGACTGATATAGCACGTGTTTTTTGGGAATGCTCTCCACAGTCTCAGCCAAATGATGATAATTTTTATTATGATTTATCTGATGATCAGTCTGAATTATGGTTGAGGGTGAGTTATCCCTCTGCTTGGTCTGACCAGATTGTTGGCTGCTTTGCTTCAAAACTTG
Organism: Bifidobacterium sp. ESL0745; assembly: GCF_029433335.1. NCBI lineage: Bacteria > Bacillati > Actinomycetota > Actinomycetes > Bifidobacteriales > Bifidobacteriaceae > Bifidobacterium > Bifidobacterium sp. ESL0745. The sequence goes on along the minus strand of NZ_JAQTHX010000001.1, from coordinate 1,011,367 downwards.
GGTTAGGAACTGCTGAGTTGACAAAGGCCGGCACAATAGAGCATGGCTGGCGTGTAAATTCTGAAGGTAATTATAATATTCAATCCAAAATTATGGATACTGGTACCCAAGCTTCTGATGGTTCAACCGGTTGGCTCGATCTTATGGTGAAACAAAGGAATCTTGAGGGTGGCTATGGGTCTTCAGCTCAATGGTATGTTCCAGCTGGGGCAACTTCTACATCCGTTACTTCTAAAGTTGCTAAAATTTTTTGGAAATGTGCTCCAACACCAACTCAGGAAGATCCAAATTTCAGATATCAGCTTTCAGAAAATCAAATAGAGATGACTTTTAAGGTAACAAAACCGAGTCAACTATATGATACGGAAGTTAGCTGCTTTGCAACGCAGATGAATATATCTCCGGAACGTTTCATTAAAGAAAGTGCTGAGATTGGAGGCCTACGACAAAATAATTTACAATTCTTAACTAAAACTGTCGACAATGTTTTTGTAATGACACTTAAACCAATGGTTTGAAAATTAGTGTTGTATTTTGTGCTATGACTTTATCTATAAGCACTAGTATGTCATAGTATAATCTACTTAATCAGTAGAATGCTAATGATTAAAGCGTTAGGTAAGAAATGAAATATACGCCGACGACTACCAAACGAGACTTGCGGATTATCGGGGAGCACTTTGCGGCACAGCGCAAGCTGCTGGGACTGCGAGTCAACGACGTGGCCAAGCGCGCGGGGATCAGCGAGACTACGGTGACCAATCTCGAGCACGGGAGGCCGGTGCGCTCTGACGCGCTGATTACTGTCGCCCGCATACTTCAACTGGCCGATTACATGGTCAAGGCGGCCGACCCGTATTCGCATGATCTGGGCATGGTTCGTGCCGGTCAACTTCTGCCCAAGCGAGTGAGATAATCATTATTCGAATTCCTTGAGAGAAAACGCAAAGTAACGGTTTTTGCCAGGCCATTTCGCGGCAGGAAGCGCGGGATTACGCGGGAACGCTGGGTTCTGTTATCAAGCAGGCCATTGCAAGAGCTAGGTTGCGTCATATCGATAATCATTCCGTTTCGTTTATGGAATCAAGATTCCGGCACGCACAGCAACAGTTGGCTGAGCTCTAAATCTTGCAATGGTACGTTCGATTATTTGCTTTGTCCGCATAGATCGGTTTTTATGGCATAGTAATGGTGATTGGGGTTCATCAACAATGATGGGTATCTAAACCTTTTGAAAGGAATCGATATGGTTGATCAAAGACGAGTGGTTGTTCTCGGTGGGCATGGCAAGGTGGCGTTGCTTGCCGAACCGAAGCTGAAAGAGGCCGGATTTGTAGTGGACGCGGTCATCCGCAATCCGGCACAATCGGATGATGTGCGCAAGGCCGGCGCGAATCCGGTGGTCTTCGATATGGAGCATGCCAATGTCGACAACTTCGCGGGGCTCTTCGAAGGCGCCGTTGCGGTGGTCTTTTCGGCGGGCGCCGGTGGTGGGGATGACGTTCGTACCCACGCCGTCGACTACCAGGCTGCGGTCAACGCGATGGATGCGGCCGAAAGGGCTGGTGTTCGACGCTTTGTTATGGTTTCGTATGATACGTCTGACCGTGACCCGCAGGAGATGGGCTGGCCCGACTCGTTCATCACGTATGCGCAGTCCAAACACGATGCAGACGCCCACTTGCGTGATTCTTCGCTCGAGTATACGATTCTCGGTCCCGGTCTGCTTACGCTTGAGCCGGAAACCGACAAGATTGTCTTGACCGATGACCATACGATAATCGACGGCAAGCCAGCAACTGACGAACAGCGCGCGACCTCGCGCGGCAACGTCGCAGCAGTCATTGCCCGCGTGCTTTCGGCAGATATCGCCAAGCGCAAGACCATCGACTTCTACGATGGCGACAAACCGATTGACGAGATTCTGGTCTGAGGCCAAGTCGAAATCTCATTGTGACATATCGCCGCTTCCGAAAGCACGGGTTTCGGAGGTGGCGATTTTTATGCCAACGCATATGGTTAGATAGATTATTGAGGGATATACAAATATAAAGAAAGGCCCGACGATGGAACAGAAACAGTACGTATGCGAGAAGTGCGGTTGTCAGCATTATATTTCCGACCAATTCCAGGCGACGGGCGGTGATGTCGCCAAACTGTTCAACGTGCAGAACAAGAAGTTCATCACTGTCAGCTGCACGCAATGTGGCTATACGGAGCTCTATCGTGCCGAGACTGACGCGGGTATGAACATCCTCGATTTCCTGATGAACTGATATCTGTTATTCCGTTCCTGCCTGCGCTAGTCTGGGCATATAAAACCAAAGGAGCGGGAATGATGACGATTGCGTTGAAACGGGTATATGAGGCGGCCGAGGATTCGGATGGGTATCGCGTGCTGGTCGACAGGCTTTGGCCGCGTGGCATTTCGAAGGTAAAAGCGAAGCTCGATCTGTGGCTCAAGGAGATTGGACCGACCACCGAATTGCGCAAGTGGTTTGGCCATGATCCGGCCAAGTTCGAGGAGTTTGCCGAGAAGTATCGCATGGAACTGGATGCCAATGCGGAAACGGTCGGCAAGTTGGTCGCCGTCTGCCGCGAGCAGTCAAGGGTCACGTTGCTTTATGGAGCCAAGGATCCAGAGCACAATCAGGCAGTGGTTCTGAAAGAGTATCTCGAAGAGCGTCTTTCGTAATACGATATTTTGCGGCTTGTCTATAGGAGCGGCAGCAAAATGGTCAAAGCTATTGAGAACGGCTTCAGGCGCGTGTGTATTTTGTGTCATGAATGTCATAGGAAAATCGATATTTGTGCCGTGTGGTGCGGTTTGCATGGCGTATGATAATAAATATGGCGACAGTGACGTTATCGATACCGAGAGCACGCAAACGTGAGCGTGCCATTTCCGACTATTTCCACATGTGGGTGATGCGTGATTTCGACAAGTTCGACGCGATTTTCGCCCCTGATTGTGAATATGAGGAATGCAACGGGCATATCTATGAAAACCGCAACCAGATTCATCACTGGATTGAGGATTTGATGGGGCATCAGATCGTCTCGATGTGGAAGATAGCCAATTTCACTCACGCCCGTGGTCGTGAAGGGCAGCCTTCGATTACCGTGTTCTGGACGTTCGCGGCCAAGGAAAACGACGGAGAAGCCTACGATTTCGATGGCGTTTCGGTCATCGAGTTCAATCGGCAGAACAAGATCAGGCGTGTCCGTGAATTCCAGGCCAAGCGTCGCCGCGATTACCCGTACAAAAGCGAGTAGGTGTTCATAGGTTTGATGCTTTAGCGGAACGAAGCGGGGAGCGAATCGATTGTTGTCAAGGTCGATTGATCTGTTTCTGTTTACTTGCCATTGTGGATTCGGATATGCGGGTATAAACAGTGAATTCGTTCAGATTCTTGGGTTATAGGTCTCATTGTGTGTCCAAAGTAGGCTTAAAAGTGTTCTGCTATATGGAATAAAAGCTGTTTAAGATTAGGGCGCAGAGATTCGAATTCCCTTTTCCGCTATTTTCTCAATGTCTCAAGGCTAATTTTGGATACGCATTTTGGCTGTTATCCCAGATTCTTGTTCACGAACCCCTTTTTAATCTTTGACTATTCGTAGCAATCAAGCCAATTTTCAAAACTTGAGTCAGGTAGACTCAAGTTTTGTTCACTGCAGGTTAAATTTGGGAAGCCAAAGCGGGAATAACGGTTGGACATAGTGACAAGATAAAGACTTGGAGTCGTAAGGTTCCGGAGCGTCTCGTCACTCGGCCGGTTCGGCTTCCGGCCGTGGGCGTCACGGCTTGCCTCAGATACTTAGGAGTATTGATTATGGCTATGTTTCCGGCTTTGATGCATGATGCGTTCTCTGATATGTTCGACGATCCGTTCTTCGCCGGTTGGGGAGATTCGAGCAGCCGCATGGGCAATCCGATTTCTTCGGCCAACATGATGAAGACCGATGTTCGTGAGACCGACAAGGGCTATGATGTCTCCATCGATATGCCTGGCTTCAAGAAGGACGATATCTCCCTTGAACTGCATGACGGCTATCTGACCGTCTCCGCCAAGCGCGATGAGCATCATGACGAGAAGAACGATGAGGGCAAGTGGCTTCGTCGCGAACGTTACGCCGGCACCTGCTCGCGTAGCTTCTACGTCGGCGACGATGTCAAGGAACCTGACGTGCATGCCAGCTACAAGGATGGCACGCTCAGCCTTGAAATTGCAAAGCCGCAGCCGCTGCCGAAGGTCGAACCGAAGCATCAGATCGCCATTGAAGGCTGATTGACCGATTGCGGACAGTGGGGATATACGGATTGATATCCGTTTGAAACCAGCGTCCGGCGGAATGCCGATGCCGTCGTGCCGGCAGGATAGAAAGAATAGTTTTTCTCGAAGTTCTGCTTGGCACGGCGGCATTTTGACGTTTGGGCCGATATGAATTTATTTACAGACCCAAACATTCTTTATTTATTCTTAAATTAATATGTATCACTTGGTAATTTTCTCGTATTCAGGAAGTCCCATATAGTTGAAATCGACGTGTTCGACGTTTTTCGAACTGCCGGCGGCGACGTTTGCATACCAGAGTGGTATCACCGGCAGATCGTGCAGCAGCGTCTCTTCGGCCTGCTGATAGGTCGTAATCGAGTCCGACAATTCAGGTTGCGCCGCGGCTTTGTCAATCAGGCCATCAAATTCCTTGCTCTTGTAATCGCCGTTGTTGAGCCCCTTGCCGTCGGCTGCCGAAGAATCGTAGGCTTGCACGAGGTAGCCTTCCGGGTGGGGATAATCCGACTGAAGCCCTTGCACGAAGGCGGCGTTGATGGTCCTGTTGTGCACGGCACCGCTGAATTCCTTCTGGGTGGGTAGTGCATAAGGAGCTGCATCGATTTCCAGCGTGTTCTTGATGGAATTGATGATGGCCTCTACCCATGGCTTGAAGCCGCTGTCGGCGCTGTAAGCCAGGCGGAACTGTCCATCAAAGGGGGCGATGGTATCGGCCTTCTTCCAAAGTTCCTGTGCTTCTTTCTGGTTGTAGCCGATGGCGTCGCCTCCGGCGAGTTTGGCACTGTGGCCGGCGATAGTCGGTGCGGTGAAGTCCGTGGCTACCGTGGCGGTGCCATGCAGCACCTTGGTCGTGATGTCTTTGCGATCGATGGAAAGCGAAATCGCCTCGCGGCGCAGACGGCCTTCCTCGCCGGTGAAATGCTTGAGGTTCTGAGGAATGGTAAATGATTTGAAGGCCGGGCCAGGCTTGACGTAGGGGGTGATGTCCTTGTCGTTTCTAAACGTGGTCAGCGCGGAGTTGGGAATGGCGTCGAGTACATCGAGATTGCCGCCTTCCAGATCCGAATATGCCGAATCGACGTTTGTATAAAGCTTGAAGATAAGGCCCTTGTTGGCTGGTTTCCGCGGTCCGTTGTATGACTTATTTGGCACAAGTCGTATCTCGCGGTCATGGGTCCAGGACGCGAGTTTGTAAGGGCCGTTGCCGATTGGATGTTCTCCGAAAGCCTTGATGTCGGCGTATGCGTTAGAAGGCATCGGCAGGAACGCTACATCGCCGACTTTGTAGCCGAATGAGGAATCGTGTCCATTGATATCAACCTTGAGCGTATTGTCATCGACGGCGTGAAGGCCGGAAAGCTGGGCCTTGGGGTCGCCTTTTTCGTTCTGCAGCGCATCGTAGCCGGCGATGGTGGAGAAGATGGAGGCGCCCATCATGCCGTTGGCGGCGTTCGCAGCGAATGACCAAGATTTGGCATAGGTTTCGGCGGTGATACGCTCGCCGGTGGAGAAGGTGAGTCCCGGCTTCAAAGTGATGGTGTATTGGGAGGCGTCGTCGTTGGGCGTGATCGATTGCGCTCCGGCGTTGACCGCTTTTCCGTCCTTGCCGAAAGTCACCAGGCCCTCGAACAGTTGGGTGACGACTTTCCAACCGGCGGTGTCATCGGTATTGGAGGGGACGAGGCCTACTGCGGGTTCGACGTTGTTGACCACGACCGGCTGGCCTGATTCGGATGAGGCCCCGGTCTGTTTTGCGCCACCGGTCGATCCGCCGCAACCGGCCAAAGCCATGGACGCACTGAGAATCAGTGCCAAGCCTGCGATGGCGGTTTTGAGGGTTTTTCTAGTGGACATGTAGACGACCTTTTCTCTCTTGGATTTTTAGTACTAAGTTGTGTTCTCTCAACTTTAACGACTTCGTTGTTGCTGTACGAGGCTTTAAAAGGTATCTTCAGCGGATAGATGAACGTGAGATTAGCGGCGTTGTTTATGGCCTTTTATCAAGGCTTCATAAGTAGTGTAACTCACGTTTGGGGTTGAATCGTACATTTTGAAAAGTATCGTAGTTTTTTCTGCGGTGTAAATGATCGGCAATGGCCTATGTTTTCGTGTGGCCATTTACTATGGGTTTATGATTGATAACAGTATTTGTTGATGAAGAGTGTGTGAGAAAGCAGAGGTAAGCGTTTATGGGTATGCCATTGGATTTGTATGTGATCCGACATGGGGAGTCGGAGGCGAACGTCATCGTCAAGGCGGGGGAGCACGGCGACAATTCGCTTTTTACACAGGATAACGTCACGGTTCCCGATCGCTCGTGGAGACTGACAGCGACAGGGCGCAAGCAGGCCTATTGCATCGGCCGCTGGTTGGTCGAGCAGCAGCAGCTGTTTGATCGCTATTTGGTTTCGCCCTACGTACGCACGCGTGAGACTGCGGCGACCATGGCGCTGCCCAAGGCCAAATGGGAGGAGACCCGCGTCTTGCGTGAACGTTCGTGGGGTGAGATTAGCACGGTGACCCAGGACATGTTCAAGAACAACTACGAGCGCAACTGGATGTTCAAGAAAACCGACCCGCTCTACTGGCGTCCGCCGGCCGGAGAATCCATTGCCGACGTTGCCGAGAACCGCGCCCATAACCTGCTGACGTCACTGAACCGTCGCGCCGAAGCTCAATCCGTCATCGCGGTCACCCACGGCGATTTCATGCTTTCGCTGATGCTGACGCTTGAGGACCTTTCCGACGAGGAATTCCTGCGCCGCGCCGACAGCGACAACTGGAAGATCACCAACTGCACCTGCCTGCACTATTCGCGCCGCGACCCCAACACCGGCCGTACCGACGAGCGCATCCGCTACGAGCAGACCGCCCGTCCCGTCTACGACAAAGACACCGGCCGTTGGACGGTGAAGGTCGACCCGTGGCGCGAGTTCCAGCGCCCCCTGCTCTCCAACGGTGACCTGGTAGACGTGGTCCAGTCCGTCACCCCGCATCTGTGATGTTAATTTTACTGACGTGTTTGGGGCTGGGATATACGATGTCCGACACGCCAATGTCAAAGGGGCCGCTAAAATGTCCCAAGGCGCACGACGAAAGCAAAGTAAAAGCAAGGCCGCGCGGTGAATCCCCTATTTTCTAGTAGTGGCCAAAGTATGCCCAAAAGGAGAGTCAAGGATGAGCAACATGTTCACCTGGAAACTGCATGGTGACGGCAAGACGTTGAACCCCGGAGAGGTGGTCGACCCCGACGAACGCATGACGTGGGGCCGTACGGCGGGCATTGGTGCTCAGCACGTGATCGCGATGTTCGGCGCGACGTTCCTCGTTCCGATTCTGACGGGCTTCGATCCGTCCACGACATTGTTCTTCACGGCGATGTCGACGGCGTTGTTCCTGTTGATCAATAAAAATGAGCTCCCCAGTTATTTGGGTAGCTCATTTGGTTTTATAGCCCCGATCGTCGCGGTCACCACTGCGCATAAGGGCATAGCGGTGGCCAGCTTCGGCATCATGGTCACCGGCATGCTGCTGGCACTCATCGGCATCCTCGTCCACTTCGCCGGCGCGAAATGGATTGACATCATCATGCCGCCGGTGGTCAACGGTGCCATCGTCGCCATCATCGGTTTCAACCTCGCCCCATCGGTGTGGAACAACTTCCAGAAGGCCCCCGATACCGCTGCGGTTACGCTGGTCGCCGTTCTGTTGATCGCGGTCCTCTTCAAAGGCCTGCTCGGCCGCCTCAACATTCTGCTCGGTGTGCTGGTCGGCTACGCCTACGCCTGCTTCCGCGGTCAGGTCGATTTCGCCGCCGTGGGCAGGGCCGCATGGATCGGCTTCCCGCATTTCCATCTGCCGCAGGTCGACTTCTCCGTGCTGCCCATGTTCATCCCGGTGGTCATGGTCCTGATTGCCGAGAACGTCGGTCATGTCAAGTCCGTCGCGCAGATGACCGGCCGCAACTATGACGACCACATCGGCACCGCCCTCTTCGCCGACGGCCTGGGGACCACCATCGCCGGCTTCGGCGGCGGCTCCGGCACCACCACCTACGGCGAGAACATCGGCGTGATGGCTGCCACCCGCGTCTACTCAACCGCCGCCTACTGGTGCGCCGCCGCCTTCGCGCTGATCTTGAGCCTGTGCCCGAAGTTCGGAGCCATCATCAACACGATTCCCGCCGGCGTGCTCGGCGGCGTGACCACCCTGCTTTACGGCATGATCGGCATGGTCGGCGTGCGCATCTGGGTCGACAACCACGTCGATTTCGGCAAGCCCCTGAACAACATGACCGCCGCCGTGACGATGATCATCGGCATCGCTGATTTCGGCTTCGCCATCTCCGGTGTCAAGTTCAACGGCATCGCCATCGGCACCGTCGCGGTGCTCGTGATGTACCATGGTCTGCGTGCCATCGGCCACGCCACCGGTGCCATCCCCAAGGATGAAGACGACTGAGCGTTTGATTTGAGCCAAAATCGCCATAAAACGATATTGGCGATGTGTGCCGGGTGATGACAATTCGTCACCCGGTTTTTCTTTTCGTCAGGCAACATCGATTATCGAAATGTATTTTATTTTATAGGTCCGGGAAAGTGCGCAATTCGTGTTTGAAAATCAGAGTTGTAATATCGAACAGTTTGATGGAGTCGTAACCAACCCATACACTTCGTATAAGTAACTTGTCACAGGCGAAGGGACTCCGAGTATGGGCAAGAAAATCGCAGTGGTCACCGGCGGGGCGGCAGGACTTGGTTTTGAGTTGGTCCGCGGACTGATTGAACAGGGATGGATGGTCAATACCATCGATTTTGACGACAAGCGGATGGCTGAGCTCGACAACCGTTTTGATGCTGGTTCCTACAAGGGCTACGTGGGCGACATCACCGACGAAACTTTTATCGACCAGGCTTTCTCGTCAATTGGTGCCACCGGTCATATTGATCTTTTGATCAATAATGCCGGCCAACCTTCCTTCAAAGTCCCGACCGCCTATGTCGGGGCCGATGTCGACAAGTGTCTTAAAGGGCTTAAAGGCATGGTGCTGTGCTGCGTCGCGGCGCTGAAGGCCGACGGCGAAGAACATCTCAAGATCGCCAATGTCATGAGCACCGCCGCAACGCGTGGCAATGCCAATGAATCCGTCTATTGTGCCGCGAAATGGGGGGAGAAGGGGTACACAGAAAGCCTCAAAGCGGCGTACAAAGGCTCCAGCGTCAAAGTCGTCGGCGTTTATCCCGGCGGTATCGACACTGATTTTTACAAGGAAAGTCACGATTACGTGTCGGTCGACAAGCAGCATTCCTTCATGGATGCCGGCGAGTTGGCCGCAGTGATTCTTCGCAACCTGGTGTACGAGGAGAATCTCACCGTTTCGGATATCCGCATTGATCGCAATTACGTCTGAATACGATTGCAAGGACAGTGGGAACCCCAGTACGATTCGGGGCTCCGCAAACAAATGCAAGGATACATTATCGCCATAGTATGGCGGAAGGATGGAAGCTGAACAATGGTCGGAATGCGCGATGTCGCGAAGAAGGCGAAAGTCTCGCTGAGTACGGTCTCGTTGGTCGTCAACCACACCGGTTACGTATCCAAAAAGATGCGCACCAAAGTCGAGGCGGCGATGAAGGCGTTGGATTATGTGCCCAATGAGCTTGCGCGTAATTTTCACAACGACAGCACCCACATGATTGGCATGATCGTGCCCACCATACGCCATCCCTTCTTTGCCCGTCTCACGGCTTCGGTACAGCACGAGCTGGCCGAGCGCGGCTACCAGGTGCTTCTCTGCTCTGCGGTCGATGCGGACACCGGTGAAGCCGAATATGTTGACATGCTGCGCCGGCACATCATGGACGGCATCATCATGGCCGCCCACACCGTGCACGACCTTGATTATTGGAGTTCCATCGAACGGCCGGTTGTCGCTTTCGACCGTTACCTGGGGCCCGGTGTACCGGCTGTGTTCTCCGACCATGAGGAAGGTGGCGCTCAGATCGCCAAAATCCTTCTTAAGACCAAAGCCCGTCATGTCGTCATGATCGGTGGCCCGCAGACGCAGTTCCATGATTTGGCTCGGTATCGGCAAAGCGATGAAAGCGGGAGCGACAAGAAGACGAAGAATTCAACCGCCTTTCGTCTTGACAGCGGCGATGCCGACACCACATTCCCTACCATTCGCTATTATCTGCGACTTGAAGAGGAGCTTGGCAAGCATAACGTCAGGTTTGATTATGTGGAAGCCGGAGATGTCGCGGATATGCAAAGTTCGTTGCAGGCGGCGCGGTCGGTCTTTGACCGGTTCGATGACGTCGATGCCATTGTCGGCTCTGATCTTGAAGCGGCGGAATGTGTGCAGGAGGCCATCAGACGCGGCATCGACGTGCCGCACGACCTGCAGATCATCGCCTATGACGGGACGTACCTGGCCAATGTGGCTGGCATGAGGATGACCGCTGTTTGCCAAAACTTCGATGGCATCGCGAACCTGCTGGTGAAGCGGCTGCTCGATTCGATCGCACTTGACGCAAGTGTCGAGGATGAGGACAGCAAGAAAACCAAGCAGAGCGAGAAGCGGTCCGCTGCGGCCTCGACGCTTCGTAAAACGGTTCAAGATGCGACGACGGCGGATAAACTGCGTATGTATCCGCATGATGTCGGCGATGTTGTTCCCATCACCTTGCGTGTGGCCGAAACGACGCGATAGAACCGGATGATTGGCGGCTAATTGGTTGAAAATGCCGTAAAGCAAGTGGACGCTAGTTTTAATTCAACGCCGTTAGTCTTTCTCTCTCCCGGTAATTGAGCGGTCTTGATTGCTGTTTGTGCCACAGAGAGACGGACAACGAGATGCTATCGTTTTCATTTTTTCAGATAAATTCCGGTTTCGACAAGCCTGTCGTATAAACGTGTGATAGTATCGAACCGGTTTTAGTAATTGTTCGGTATGCCGTTGGGCTCGAAGGGGCAGCCACACCGCAGGTGCGATGTCCCCGACGCCACAGAACGCTCGAAGTCGAAGCGTTCAGGCGACAACAATGCCGGCAATGAACACGGCAACACGGAAACAGCAGGGAGGTTCCATGGACAACACGGTCCAGCTCATCACATATGCCGACAGGCTCGGTGAAGGTACGCTTGCCTCGATGACCGAGGTACTGCGCACACGGTTTGACGGCGTCTATACGGGCGTTCATATTCTCCCGTTCTTCACTCCCTTCGACGGAGCGGATGCCGGTTTCGACCCCATCGATCATACGCAGGTCGATCCCAGGCTTGGCACCTGGAATGACATCACCGACTTGAGTCGCACTCATGACATCATGGTCGACACCATCGTCAACCACATGTCGTGGAAATCCAAGCAGTTCCAGGATGTCATGGCACGCGGCGAAAAGAGCCCCTATTACGGGATGTTCCTGACGATGTCTTCGGTGTTCCCGGATGGGGCCACCGAAGAAGAGCTCGCCGGCATTTATCGCCCTCGGCCAGGTCTGCCGTTCACCCACTACGATTGGGGCGGCAAGACACGTCTGGTCTGGACGACGTTCACCCCCCAGCAGGTCGACATCAACACGGATTCGCCTGAGGGCTGGGGCTATCTCACCTCGATCCTCGACCGGCTTGCGCAAAGCCATGTCAAGTTCATCCGTCTCGATGCCGTCGGATACGGCGCCAAGCAGGCCGATACTAGCTGCTTCATGACGCCGAAGACCTTCGACCTTATCGGCCGCATCAAGGCCGAAGCAGCCTCCCGTGGATTGGAGACGCTGATTGAGGTCCATTCCTATTACAAGAAGCAGGTTGAAATCGCTTCCAAGGTCGATCGTGTCTACGATTTCGCCTTGCCGCCGCTGCTGCTGCACGCACTTTCCACCGGCGACGTCGAATCGCTGGCGCATTGGACGCAGATCCGGCCCAACAACGCGGTCACTGTGCTCGACACGCACGACGGCATCGGCGTCATCGACATCGGCAGCGACCAGCTCGACCATAGCCTCAAGGGTCTGGTAAGCGACGAGGCCGTGGATGCGCTGGTCGAGACCATCGACCGCAACACCCATGGCGAGGCCAAGGCCGCCACCGGGGCGGCGGCGAGCAACCTTGATCTTTACCAGATCAACTCCACGTATTACGCGGCTCTCGGCTGCAACGACCAACATTATCTGGCCGCCCGCGCCGTCCAGTTCTTCCTGCCAGGCGTGCCGCAGGTCTATTACGTCGGGGCATTGGCTGGAAAGAACGATATGGAGTTGTTGCACCGCACCAACAACGGCCGTGACATCAACCGTCATTATTACTCGACCAAGGAAATCGACGAAAATCTTCAGCGTCCGGTGGTCAAGGCACTCAATGCGCTCTGCCGCCTGCGCAACACGCTGGATGCGTTCAATGGCAAATTCTCCTACGAAGTCCGTAACGACGAGAAGTCGGGCAAGAACGGCAAACTGATCTCGCTTCAGTGGAAGGGCGAGGGCAGCGAGGCTACGCTCGATTTTGCGCCGGGTCGCGCCCCGCAGGCCGACAGCGACAAGTCCGTCGTCAAGCTCGTCTGGAGAGACGCGGCAGGGGAGCACGCTACCGAGGATCTGCTGTCCAATCCTCCCGTTGCGAGTGTGTGATCTGGGCTGAAAATGCCTTTACCGATAATGGTCTGAGTGGGGTTTGGGCTTTGCACGTGGATTGTCATGGGCGAAGTCCAGACCTCGAACCGAAAGGAACATCGTGTCGAATCTTTTCAATCAGGACAATCTGTTCTTTCGTTTCATGGGCATTTTGGGCGACCTGATCGTGCTCAACCTGATCACATTGATTTTTTGCCTGCCAGTGGTCACGGCAGGCGCTGCTTTCACGGCGATGCATTCGGTGCTTTGGCACATGGTTCGAGGTGAAGAAACCTATGTGTGGCGCCAATTCCTCGATTCCTTCAAACGCAACTGGAAGCAGGCCACGCCGGTGTGGCTTGTGTTGCTATTGGTCGCGCTGATCGTGGTGTTCGATATAAGGTACGCCTTGGGGCTTTCATCAAGCCTCAGATACGCCATTGAAACGCTTGTGGCGCTTGTTGCGGTGGTCGCTGCGGTGATAGGGCAGTATTTTTTCATTCTTCTTTCCCGTTATGACAACCCCACAAAAATCCAGCTTGCGAATGCCGTCAGGTGTGCGGTCGCGTTTTTCCCAAGGACGATCGCCATGCTGGTTATTCTCGTCGCCTTTGCGCTGGTGCTGTTGCGCTATGTCGTCTATGCGTTCCCGCTGTTCGTGTTGCTCGGTTTTTCCTTGCCGCAGTATTGTTGCGCGTGGCTCTATAACCCGATTTTCAAAAAATTAGATGTCTGAGATATAAGTCTTGCTGCCATTGATTGCCGGTTCATCGTAAACTGGTGGCCTTGCTGTTGAAAATCGGAAAAATTGTGAAAGATGGAGCATTTCCGACTCAAGCCGGAAATGCTCCATCTTTTTTTATTCATCGAACAGTCAATGCGGCGTTCATGGTCGGATAGACAATTATATGATTCTTTATTGATTGCATAGTTGATTCGACATAATGATCTTAAAATAAAGTAATTTTATATCAATTGAATAATTATAACTCCGTTAATTATACGTTTTTATTATAAATGACCATAAACTTACTCCAAATTGACAAGTAGAAAACAGCGCGTTATTATCGAACCGGTTAGAGACATTGTTTGTCTCGTACTAAACCGGTTCGATGTTAGCGCCTTCAGTGCTGACGGATCATCGGCCTCGTAGCGGCTGGGCTGCCAAGTTGTGCAGTTCGCCGCGGAAGGAACAAGGAAGGTAATCATGCGTAACGGAACAACAAAACATACATGGAAGCGGGTCGGTGCTGTAGCGCTCGCCTCGGTATTGTCGCTGAGCATGCTGGGCGCCTGCGGCTCGTCAAGCGGTTCGGCCAGCAAAAGCGGAGTGAAGATCACGCTGTTCAACTCGAAGTCCGAGATTGAAAAGCAAATGGAGAAGATGGCCAAGCAGTATTCGAAGGAGAAGGGCGTCGACCTTGAGGTCTACAGCTCGACCGATACCGTCTCCTCGCACCTGGCCACGAAATATGCTTCCAACGATCCGTACACCCTCTCCATGGTGGACGACAAGGACGTCTACACGCTCGGCAAGCAGCATGCCATCGACCTGAGCGACCAGGCCTGGACCAAGGACACCAAGTACGCCCTCACCATGGGCGGCAAGACCTATGGCTTCCCGGTTTCCGTGGAAGCCCGCGGACTGATCTACAACGGCGACGCCATCAAGAAGATCACCGGAAAGACCTTCAACCCCGCAGACTATCAGACCCTGGATTCCTTCAAGGCGCTCATCAATCAGCTCAAGGCCGGCGGTATGGCACAGCCCACCGGTGTCATCAAGGAAGACTGGTCGCTCGCGGCCCACTATATGGCCCAGGTCTATGAAGAGCAGAAAGACCCCGCCCAGTTCATCAACGATCTGCACGATGGCAAGGTCGACCTCGACAAGGACGCCAAGTTCACCTCGCTGATGAACACGTTCGATGTCCTGAAGGATAACAACTACGCCAAGAACTCGGCCATCTCCGCCGAGCGCGAGGTGACCGAGCAGAAGCTCGCCGAAGGCAAGATCGCCTTCATGTTCGGCGGCAACTGGGATTGGTCGGTCATGAACGCCTATGACTACACCAAGAACATCGGCGAGATGCCGGTGCCCCAGGACACCACGGACGGCAGCAACCAGAAGCTTGTCGGCGGCGGCTCGAAGTTCATCTTCATCGACTCCTCGAAGAACACCTCCGACGCCCAGCGCAAGGCGGCCAAGGACTTCCTCAACTGGCTCGTCAGCTCCAAGGAGGGCCAGTCCTTCATCGTCAACGACTGCTCGCTCGTCTCCCCGTTCAGCAACAACAAGCTTCCGGTCAAGGATCCTCTCGGCCAGTCCGTCCAGAAGTACGCGGCCGACAGCAAGCTCATCCCCAACTACAGCTTCCTTCCTGACGACCACCTCTCCGTGGTGGGTGCCAAGTTCCAGAAGTACCTCGCCGGCCAGGAAGACCGCCAGACCTTCGCCAACGACGTTCAGACCTATTGGAAGGGTGCGAAGATCACCCAACCGGTCGCCAAGTAACGTCTCTTCAAAAGCATGGCGTCCGGTCGCCTGGATACTGAAATCCTTGCGGCCGGGCGTCATCGCCCTTGAAGATGAAAGGTCTTGCCAACAATGAAACATAACAAGTTTTCCTACAAGTTGGGCCAGTTCACGATGTTTGCAGGGCCGGCGGCGATTCTGTTCACCGCCGTGGTCGCCGTCCCGTTCGTCTATGGCCTCTACCTGACATTCACCAGTTGGGACGGCGTTTCGGCGACGAAGCCGTTCGTCGGTCTTGCCAACTACAAGAAGGCGTTCGCCGATACCGCCTACTGGCAGTCGCTCGGGCGCACGTTCGTCTACTCGATCATCTCGGTGATCTTGGTCAATATCGTCGCATTCCTGCTGGCGTACCTCGTCACCAGCGGCATCAAAGGCCAGAATTTCTTCCGCGCCGCGTTCTTCATCCCCAATCTCATCGGCGGCATCGTTCTGGGCTACGTCTGGAAGTTCGTCTTCAACCGCGCCTTCGTCGCCATCGGCACATTCCTGACCCATCACGACATACCGTCGTTGCTTTCCACGCCGAACGGGGCCATGTTCTGTCTGATTCTGGTGTCGGTGTGGCAGTATGCGGGCTATATGATGCTGATCTACGTGGCCGGTTTCATGGGCGTCGACAATTCGCTCAAGGAGGCGGCGCTCATCGACGGCTGCTCCACCACGCAGGCCACGTTCCATGTGGTCATCCCGCTGATGCGTTCCTCGTTCGTGCAGTGCATCTTCCTGAGCACGACCCGCTGCTTCATGGTCTATGACGTCAACCTTTCGCTGACCAACGGCGAGCCGTTCAACTCATCGGTCATGGCCGCCATGCATGTCTACAACCAGGCGTTCGTCTACAAGGACTATGGCACGGGTCAGGCCGAGGCGCTGGTGCTGTTCATCGTGTGCGCCGTGATCGGCCTGTTGCAGGTCTACTTCGGCAAGAAAGGTGAGGTGGAAGCCTGATGACTGAATCCGCCAAACGTATTACTCCGCTTCAGAGGGTAGGTCACGCCCTTGTCTGGGTGCTGCTGATCCTGCTTTTGCTCGCCTTCCTGGCCCCGTTCATCCTGGTGATCATCAACGTCTTCAAGACCAAGGCCGACATTACCAGCAACCCGCTTTCGCTGGTCGGCAAGCATGGCTTCACGCTGGATAACTTCCCCAATGCGATGGATGCCATGGACTTCTGGACCGTCTTCGGCAATTCGCTGATGGTCACGGTATGCGCCACTATCCTCACGGTGCTGTTCTCCGCGATGGCCGCTTATGTGCTCGTGCGCAACCCGAAATGGAAGGCCAGCGCCATCTTCTTCACGCTGATGGTCGCCTCCATGGTCATCCCCTTCCAGGTGGTCATGGTCCCGTTGGTTTCCGTCTACGGTGGCATCCTGCATGTGCTCAACAGCCGTATCACGCTGATCCTGATGCACACCGGCTTCTCCGTGTCGTTGGCGACGTTCATGTTCCACGGCGCGATCAAGACCAACATTCCGCTTGAGCTTGAGGAAGCCTCGGAGCTTGATGGATGCAGCAAGTGGCGCACCTTCTGGACGGTCGTCTTCCCGCTCTTGAAGCCCACCACAGCCACGGTGACCATCATCGAGGCCATGGCGTTCTGGAACGACTACCTGCTGCCGTCCCTGGTGCTCGGGCGCAGGGAGCTCTACACGATTCCTATCGCTACGCAGATCTTCTACGGCACGTATTCCACCGATATCGGCCTGGTCATGGCGGCTTTGCTGCTTGCGATGCTGCCGATCCTGGTGCTCTACCTCTTCCTGCAGCGTTATGTGGTCGAGGGTGTCACCTCCGGTGCTGTCAAGGGCTGATTTTTACTGCTCTCGGCACTATACGAAAAGGGTCCGGTCGATTTTCGGCTGGACCCTTTCCTGTATCTGAATTACTGATCTAGACAATTGAATACCGGCTTCGAAGGCGGCTTGTGGATTGTGGTATTGAAAAATCCGATAGGTAACCGACCTTCCTGAAACAAGAGCGAAACGGTTCGATAGGGTGTTGGCATCATGGCAAATAGTGACATCTCATTGACTCGTCGGCCGCCCGTTTCTACAGTTGGCGGCAGGACAAACAGGAGGATTGGCCATGAGCACACATATCATCGTCATGGGCGTTTCGGGATGCGGGAAAACCACAGTGGCGCAGGCCCTTGCCAAAAAATTCGGTTTTGAGATGGCAGAAGGCGATGATTTTCATCCCCAGGCCAATGTCGACAAGATGAGCCACGGCATCCCGCTCAACGACGAGGATCGCTGGCCCTGGCTTAAGACCATCAACGAATGGATGCGCGACAAGGATGCCAAAGGTGTGTCCACCGTCGTTTCCTGCTCGGCATTGAAACGTGTATATCGTGACGTGCTGCGTAAGGATCTCGACGTTCTTTTCATCCATCTTGTAGGTAGCGAAGACCTGATCGGCTCAAGAATGAAGCAGCGCAAGGGGCACTACATGCCGGTTTCCTTGCTTCCCAGCCAGTTCGCAGATCTTGAGCCTTTGCAGTCCGACGAAGGTGGGGTCGACGTTTCCATCGATGCCTTGCCCGAACAGGTCGAGGCAGCCGCCGCAGATGCTGTGGAGCAATGGTTGAAGCGATGAATTCCTGAGTTTTTGCACTTTTGCCGCAGCAAAGGGATCTTGCATGATTGTGGGCGTGCGACCGTTAATGGATTACACGCCCATAACTTTTCTGATTGATTATGCGTTCAGTTCCGGCGACGAATCAGGCTATCGATGACGCCGATGACCAGACCGGCCGCAGCGGGGATGAGCCAGGTAAGCTGGGCGCCATAAAGCGGCAGGGCTGCCAAGGCGTTGCTCAGTACGGTAACCGAAAGCCCGAACACGGCGAGCAGTTTGACGATGCAGTCGAAGATGGCGAAGAAGGCTACCAGCAGAACGGTCCAGAAATAGACTCGCGGAAACTTCGACGAGAACGGCTTTTGAACGAGGTTCAGCAGCACCAGCACGATGGCGATGGGGTAGAGGGCTCCCAGCACCGGCAGCGAGACGGTGATGATGGCGCTCAGACCGGCGTTGGAAACGATGAAGCTGAAGACGGCGAAGACGACGCTCCAGACGCGGTATTTTACCGTATGGCCGAAAACGGTGGGGAAAGTGTCTTCAAAATACGTAGCGCAGGTCGAGATGAGGCCGGTGCACACGTTGAAGCAGGCAAGTACGAAGATCAGGCCGACGAAGGCGGTTCCGATGGAACCAAAAGCCGAGGTGGTGAGGTTGGTCAGCACGGTGGCTCCGGTATCGTCCTTGCCATTGGCGGATTTGATGGAACCGCTCACCGCGCCGATGAAGGAAAGCGCGGCGTAGATGAGGATAAGCAGTATGCCGGCGCCGGTACCGGCGATGCCGGTTTCGCGGCGGTTGGCCTTGGTATCGGTGACGCCGAACTCAGAGATGTTGGCGGAGATGACGATACCGAAATATAGGGCGGCTAGAAGGTCCATGGTTTGGTAGCCATTGATGAATCCGTAAATCAGCGAACCGTGCGCATACTCGCCGAATGGCTTGCCGAGCGGGGCGTGGCTGATGAAGATGCAGGCCACGAACATGACGACGATCAGCACAAGCAACAACGGTCCCATGAATCGTCCCAGCGATTTCGAAAGCTTTTCCGGGTGCTGGCTCAGGATGAACGACAATGTGAAGAAGACGATGGAGTACAGCAGCAGCGCCAATCGGTTGTTCTCCCCGGCAAACGGGGCGATCGCCATTTCATATGAGGTCGTTGCCGTGCGTGGAATCGCGAAGCAGGGGCCGATGGCCATGATGATGACGAATGCCAGAACCGCCGCGAACTTGGGTGAGACGCGTGAGGCGAGATGTTCGAAACCGCCGGCCGAAGCCACGGCCAGCACGCCCAGGATCGGCAGACCCACGGCCGAGACGATGAACCCGATGGTGGCCGGCAGTGCCGCGGTTTGCGCCTGCGCGCCCATCAGCGGCGGAAAGATGAGGTTTCCGGCCCCAAAAAACATGGAGAAGAAAGTAAACGCGGTAATCAGCCGGTGTTTGCCCGAAAGCCTCATCGGTTTCGCCTGTCGCGGTGTCTGCTGCGTTCCATCGTCTGCTTGTGGCGCGATGTCACGGGTTGCTTTTTGCAACATGTTTGCTCCTCAATACTTCTTAACATGATTGGTCATCGGCATGATGTGCTTTGACGACGCTCACTATATATCAAGGGACGGCTGAACGTTTCCGTAGGGTTTAGCCTTAAGGCATGTGATAATAAATCATCGAAAAACCGCTGATTATATGGTGTTTTCCAGTCAGAATAGAGACATATGTATATATATAAATTGATTTGGATTGCTGGTTCGATTCAATGTGCTTTATCGCCGAAAGGTGACGGGCGACACCTTTCGCTACGATTGAGGTATGTCCTTTTTTGACTTTTTTGGCGGATTCCCGGATCCGCGAAACGGCGCTAACCGATACCGTCAGCAAGACGATGACGATGATCCGAGAGTCCTTCATATCCACACGGATGGCGATGATGACTCCAATGCAGGTCATGGCACCTCTGGTTTCTCAGGCAACAACTTCTGGCCGCCGCGTAACGGCAATCCGCGTCTGACCCGTCGGCCGAGCAAGAAGCCACAAGGTTCCTCAAAGGGGACGAAGGTCTTCATTGGTGTGGTTGCAGTTGTAGCGGTCGTGTTGGCCCTGTTGTTTGGTCTTGACCATTTTGTCACCGATTTGATGTGGTACGGCCAGCTCGGTTTCCAATCGGTGGTTTGGACACAGTTGTGGACCAAGATCGGCCTGTGGGTTGCATTCGCGGTTTTGATGGCGCTGGTCAGCTACTTCGCTGCTACCATGGCCATTCGCAAACGTCCGGATTCCGCCGACGGTTCCAAGATTCGCATCAAGGGTGACGTTGTCGAGGTCGGCAAGTCCGTCAGTTCCAAATCGGCTCGACGCGTCGCCGTGGTGGTCTCGCTGATCGTCGGCCTGATCTTCGGCGCACAGTTCAATTCAAACTGGTCCGAAGTCCTCTTGATGTTCCATGCTCAGCCGTTCGGCGTCACCGATCCCCAATTCGGCATCGACAACGGCTTCTATGTCTTCATCCTTCCCGGTGTCAACCTCATGCTTTCCGCGCTGAGGATGCTCCTCTTCTTCGGTCTGCTCTTCTCGATCGTCACGCACTTCGCCATGGGGGGCATCCGCATCACCATGCCGGTCGATGGCCATGGCATCATGACAATGACCAAGTACGCGCGTCGCCAGATCAGCGTCTGGTTCATTCTCAATATGCTTGCTTGGTCGGTTCGCCAGGTCATCGGTGTCTTTAACACGTTGACCCAGACCGGTGACCGTTTCACCGGTGCCGATTACACCACCGTCCACGCCAATGTGCCGGTAACCTTCATTCTTGCCGCGCTGACCGCGATTCTCGGCTTGTTGCTCGGCATCTGGCTTATGCGTTCCCATTCCTTTGACGGGCCTGCCTCGCCGGATGTGCGCGTGGTCGCGGCTGTGAAGGCGTGGCGTGTGCCCATGATCGCCGTCGCCGCTGTAGTGGTGGTGGCCATTGTGCTTGGCATGCTTTGGCCGATGCTGTTGCAGCGCTTCAAGGTCAGCCCCAATGAGCAGGAAATGGAATCGGCCTATATCGCCCGCAATATCAAGGCGACCCAGCAGGCTTACGGCCTTGACAAGGTCAAGGTGGGCGGCTACAACGCCACAACTCATGGCCAGTCCGGTGCGCTTGCCAGCGATCCGGAAACCACTGCGCAGATTCGTCTGCTTGATCCGCTGATCACATCTCCCACATTCAAGCAGCTGCAGCAGTCCAAGCAGTATTACACATTTGCCGATTCGCTGGCTGTCGATAAGTATGATATTGACGGCAAGAGCCAGGACACGGTCATCGCCGCACGCGAGCTTAACCTCGACGGCAACGACAATCGCAACTGGGTCAATGACCACACGGTGTATACCCATGGTTATGGCGTGGTGGCGGCTTACGGCAACAAGGTGACCAGTGATGGCAACCCGGAATTCTTTGAATCCGGCATTCCCACCCAGGGCAAGCTCACCGATACCCAGCACTATGAGCCTCGTATTTACTTCTCGCCGAACTCGCCGGAATATTCCATTGTGGGCGCGCCCAAGGGCACCTCATCATGGGAGTTCGATTACCCGAAGGGTTCCACCGGCGCTTCCAACACCTTTGAAGGCAACGGCGGTCCGAAGGTTGGCAATATGCTGACCCGCTTGCTGTACGCAATCCGTTTCGGCAGCGATCAGATTTTCTTCTCCGACCGTGTCACCCCCGATTCTCAGATTCTTTACGATCGCAGCCCGCGTGACCGGGTCGCCAAAGTCGCCCCGTATCTGACGCTCGATGGCCGCGTCTATCCTGCTGTCATCGATGGCAGAGTGAAGTGGATCGTTGACGGTTACACTACCTCCAACGCCTATCCGTATTCGCAGACCACCGATCTGGGCGTGGCCACGCAGGATTCCACCACGGTTTCCTCGAACACCATTCAAGGCTTGAACTCCCAGCCGGCCAACTACATTCGTAATTCAGTCAAGGCCACGGTCGATGCCTATGACGGGTCGGTGAATCTCTACACCTGGGACACGAAGGATCCGGTCATCAAAGCCTGGCAGAAGATCTTCCCGGGGCAGTATCATCCGATTTCCGACATCTCGGGCCAGCTGATGAGCCATTTGCGTTACCCGGAAAGCCTCTTCAAGGTGCAACGTCAGCTTTTGACCAAGTACCACGTCACCAGCCCAGGCCAGTTCTTCTCAGGCGAGGATTTCTGGCAGACACCGGTCGACCCGACTGAGTCCAAGGACGCCCAAAACCATGACGTGCTCCAGCCTCCGTACTACCTGACGTTGAAGACCGGCGGATCCCAACGTCCGCTTTTCTCGCTGACGTCGACCTTCATCCCCGCAGGCGACCCGAACTCGACCCGTGAGATCCTGACCGGTTTTCTTTCCGTCGATTCCGACGCGGGGAACACAAAGGGCAAGATCGGGCCGAACTACGGCACCTTGCGATTGCAGGAGCTGCCCAAGGATGCCAACGTGCCGGGTCCCGGTCAGGCACAGAACAACTTCAACTCGAACGCCGACGTTTCCAAGGAACTGAACCTTCTGGAATCCGGATCCACGAAGGTGGTACGTGGCAACCTGCTCACCTTGCCCTTGGGCGGTGGCTTGGTCTACGTCGAGCCGGTTTATGTCAAATCGAGCGGTGCTACCAGCTTCCCGCTGCTGAAGAAGGTCCTTGTCGCCTTTGGCGATCAGGTCGGCTTTGCCGATACGTTGGACGAGGCGCTCGATCAGGTCTTTGGCGGTGATTCCGGTGCGTCCGCAGGCGACGCCGAAAACAAGAATAGTGCTGCAGCCAGCGACAATTCGTCCGGCGGTACCGCTGCCCAAGGCGACAATTCCGGCAAGGCCAATGACAAGAACGGGACCACCGGCACGTCCGGGGCGACTTCCAACAATCCTGAGCTCAAAGACGCCTTGAACAAGGCGGGTCAGGCCATGAAGGACTCTGATGCCGCCATGAAGAAGGGCGACTGGACGGCCTATGGCCAAGCTCAGCAGCAGCTCAACGACCAGCTGAACCGCGCGCTGCAGTTGGAAGACCAACACCAATAAGTCGGTAGACAACGATAATGGCGTTATATGAACAATAGCATTTAGTTTTGTGTTCATATAACGCCGTTACTATATGTAGATAGTTTTCTTAACGTGTTGAACAGGGGCAACAATGATTCGATCGGCTTCCGATGAAGATTTGCAAGCAATCACCGATATATACAACGAGGCCGTCATCGCGGGTGGCTCGACGGCTGACCTCACCCCTCGCACCCTTGAGCAGAGGCACGAGTGGGTGGCCGAGCATAAGCCTCGCCATGATTTTCCTGTGGTGGTCATGGAAGACGAAACCGGCAACGTGGTCGGCTTTGGTTCATTGTCGCGTTTCCATCCACGAATCGGTTACGACGGGGTGGTGGAGCTGAGCTATTATGTCGCCACTTCCGCCCAGCATCAGGGTTACGGTACCCAGATTGTCTCGTGGTTGCTTGCCAAAGCCAGGGAACTTGGCAATCGCAAGGCCATCGGCCTGATTTTCGCCAGCAACTCCGGTTCCATCGCCCTGATGCACCATTTTGGTTTCACCCGTTACGGCTTCCTTCCGCAAGCCTGTTGGAACGGTCATGGTTATTTGGATATGTCTTATTGGTACTTGGATTTGTGAATCAGAATTAACATTTGAAGCTAAGTTGGCGCTTTTACGCAAGGCGCAAGTCGCGAGTCTGTTGATTCCGGTATCATAATGTACCGGATAGCCGTGTTTCGACATGTTTTGTCATGCCTGAATGCAGATTGACTACGGTATGAAGCGAATGCAGACGGCAGCTTGCCGAATGAATGAAGTATGTTGGGAAGAGAATTTATGGCATCACAATTCTGGCTGATTGCTGGGCTGGGAAATCCAGGCAAGAAATACGAAGGTACCCGCCACAACATGGGGTTCATGGTAGCCGATGTATTGGCGGAACGCTGGTCGGTGTCTCTGAGCGATCACAAGGGGCTGGCTGAGCTGGGTAAAGGCGTGATGAACCTTAGTGGCAAAAGCATGAAGTTCTTCTTGGCCAAACCCTTGACGTATATGAACGATTCCGGCGATGCCGTCTCGTCGATCTCAGAGTATTACGACATCGACCCCAGCCGTGTCATTGCCATTCATGACGATATGGACCTTGATTTCGGACGCATCAAGGTCAAGACCGGTGGCTCGGCAGGCGGGCACAACGGTATCCGTTCGATCGACAAGTCGCTGGGAACAAACAAATATTCGCGCGTGCGCATGGGCACCGGTCATGCCGCCCGTGGTCCGCATGCCCATGAGAACACGGTCAATTGGGTACTTGGCGGTTTCTCGGCCCAGCAGCGCAAGGAACTTCCTGAATTTCTCGCCGACGGTGCCGACGCGGTGGAAACCATCATGTTCGAAGGCATGAGCGAGGCTCAGGAGCGCTTCAATGGCCGCTGAAGCGAAGGGTCATGGCCGTAGCAGGGGTAAAGACCGTCTTGGTGGAACAAAGCCATCAGTTAAGAGCGAAGTCAATACGTCAGATTTGAAAACAACAAAAGGTAATGCCAAAAGTTCGCAACGACGTGGTAATACGTCAGAATCGGCAAAATCAGTAAAACCGGCTTCGTCTACCGAGGGTTCCGATGCCCATACAAATGTTCCACCGGTAAAGCAGCAGAGTCAGGCTGCAAATAGTGCCGATGACCGCGCTGCATGGGATACGTCCGGTTCGCTCGCGGGTTTTCTACCCAGACTTGATGATGACGGGGCATTCCGTGACCTGCTTGCCGATCAGATCGAAGCCCCGGAAGGTGACGCCGATCAGGCATTGACCGTCGGTGCGCCTGAAGGTATTCGATCTGCACTTGCGGCTGCAAGAGCACAATATTCTTCCGTGGTGATGGTGGTGTCTTCAAGCCGCGAGGCCGAGGAAACCGTCAATTCCATACGTTCTTGGTACGGGGGAGACCCCAATGAGGTGAGTCAGCTTGAGGCTTGGGAAACGCTTCCACACGAGCGCCTTTCGCCGCGTGCCGATACCGTGGCCAGCCGTATGGCCGTCTTCCGAAGGCTTTGCCATCCACAAGTCCACAGCGAGATGTTTGGTCCCATTCGCATTCTCGTGATGCCGGTGCGCTCGCTCATTCAGCCTGTGGTGGCTGGCCTGGGTGACGTGGAACCGTTGGTGTTCAAGACTGGCAGTGAGATTCCGCTGGATGAGGTTTCCATACGTCTGGTCGAGAACGCCTATACACGCGTCGATCTGGTCGTCAACCGTGGCGAGTTCGCGGTGCGTGGCGGCATTGTCGACGTCTTTCCGCCGACGCTTCCGCACCCGGTGCGTATCGAATTCTTCGGCGATGAAATCGACACCATCAAGGAGTTCCATGCCTCCGACCAGCGCACGTACGGCGACGGCATCGAGACCGTTTGGGCTACGCCATGCCGCGAGCTTCAGCTGACCGACAAGGTGCGGGCACGTGCAAAATCCTTGATCGGCAGGATTCCCAACGCCGACGACATGTTGCAATCCATCGCCGACTCCATTCCCGTGGAAGGCATGGAATCGCTGATTCCCGCACTGATCGACGACATGCAGCCGGTGGCCACGATGCTGCCCCGTGACGCGGTCATCATGCTTTCCGACCCCGAAAAGCTGCGTCGCGCCGCAGCCGATCTGGCCAAAACCGCCAACGAATTCCTCGCCGCGAGCTGGCATGTGGCCGCCAGCGGTCACGGGGCCGGTGCACCAATCAGCTTTGATCAGGCGAGTTTCCTTGACTTCGATGAGACCATCCGTTCGCTGGAATTTTCCAACCACGACGTGTGGAGGCTTACTAGTTTTGGTGTGGACAAGGCTTTGGCCGGTCATGTCCAGCTTGACGCGAAGGTTCCCGAGGAGTATCGCGGCGACGAAAAACGCGCAACCACTGGCGTCGAAGGTCTGATTGACGACGGTTTCGAAGTGACCATCACGGCTGCGGCCAACGGTACGTTGTCAAGGCTCAAGCGTGCGTTGGGCCAGACCGGTGTAACCAGATTCGACACCGTGCGCTCGCAGGCCATGGACGGCTTCATCGATTCGTCCGCCAAATTCGCCTTGCTCACCGAACGTGATCTGACAGGCAAGACCAGTGCCGTCGCTCAGCAGAAGACGTCCCGTCGACGCCACAAGGCCATCGACCTGATGGAACTCAAGGCCGGCGATTACATTGTCCACGAGCAGCACGGCATCGGCAAGTTCGTAGAGATGCGTCAGCGCACCACCGGTGTCGGCGCCAATCGTGCCACCCGTGAATATCTGGTCATCGAATACGCCCCGTCCAAGCGCAACGCGCCGCCGGACAAGCTTTTCATTCCCACCGATCAGCTCGATCAGGTCTCCAAATACATCGGTGCCGACAAACCCAAGCTCAACAAGCTCGGTGGCTCCGACTGGGCCCAGACCAAGGCCAAGGCCCGCAAACACGTCCACGAGATCGCCGACGACCTGGTCAAGCTCTATTCCGCCCGCCAGCAGGCCAAAGGTTTCGCCTTCAGCCCCGACACCCCTTGGCAGAAGGAGCTGGAGGATTCTTTCCCGTACCAGGAAACGGCCGACCAACTCACCACCATCGACGAGGTCAAGGCCGACATGGAAAAGCCCGTGCCGATGGATCGCCTGATCTGCGGCGATGTTGGTTTCGGTAAGACCGAGATCGCCGTGCGTGCCGCTTTCAAGGCCGTGCAGGATGGCAAACAGGTCGCCATTTTGGCACCGACCACGCTTCTGGTGCAACAGCATTATGAGACGTTCACCGAGAGGTATGAAAATTTCCCGGTCACAGTGGCGGCGATGAGCCGATTCCAGAGCAAAAAGGAGATCGACGAAACGCTTAAGGGTCTGGAATCCGGCAAGGTCGATGTCGTCATCGGTACCCACAAGCTCTTGAATCCGAAAATCAAGTTCAGGGATTTGGGCTTGCTGATTATTGACGAGGAACAGCGTTTCGGCGTCGAACACAAGGAGACGCTGAAGGCGCTGCGCACCAATATCGATGTGCTTTCCCTTTCGGCGACGCCTATCCCCAGAACGCTTGAGATGGCGGTCACCGGCATCCGCGAGATGTCGACGCTTGCCACGCCTCCCGAAGACCGTCTGCCGGTACTCACCTATGTCGGTGCCTACGAGGATGCGCAGGTCACCGCCGCGATACGGCGCGAGCTTTTGCGCGGCGGACAGGTCTTCTACGTGCACAACCGCGTCAACGACATCGACAAGACAGCTGCGAAAATCCATGAATTGGTGCCCGAGGCAAAAATAGGCATCGCCCATGGCAAGATGGGGGAGAAGCAGCTCGACAACATCATCCAGGACTTCTGGCACCGTGACATCGACGTGCTCGTGTGTACCACCATCATTGAAACCGGCCTCGATATCACCAACGCGAACACACTGATCGTCGACCATGCCGACCGCTTTGGCTTGAGCCAGCTTCACCAGCTGCGAGGCCGCGTCGGCCGTGGCCGCGAACGTGCATACGCCTACTTCCTCTACGATCCGTCCAAGCCCATGACCCAGCAGTCGCACGACCGGCTCGCCACCATCGCGCAGAACACGGCGCTGGGTTCCGGCTTCGACGTGGCCATGAAGGACCTTGAGCTGCGCGGCACCGGCAATCTTCTCGGTGGCGAACAGAGCGGCCACATCGAAGGCGTCGGCTTCGACCTCTACGTGCGTATGGTCTCCGATGCCGTGGAAAAATACAAGGAACCGGAGCGCAAGGAATCCGTTTCCGTCACCATCGATCTGCCCATCGAGGCTTCCATCCCGGTCGATTACATCGATTCCGACAAGCTGCGCCTTGAGGCCTACCGCAAGCTGGCCAGCGCACGAACCGAGCAGGACCTTACCGACTTGCGCGAGGAACTTACGGACCGCTATGGCCCGCTCCCTGAGGAATTCGACACGCTCTTTGACGTCGCCCGCCTTCGTAGCAAAGCCCGTGCGCTTGGCATCTCGGAGATCGTCACGCAGGGCAGCCGTGTGCGCATCGCCAAGATTGATCCGCCTGAATCTCTGCAAATGCGCATCTCGCGCATCTATCGCGGCGCTCAATATCGTCCGGTGACGCATACACTCCTGATTCCCGCGCCGTTCGGTGGTTCTCTTGGCGGCAAACCGATGACCAGCCCCGAAGTGATGGGCTGGACCGACCAGTTGCTCGAAGACCTTGCGTGGACCGGTGGCCCTAAACCGGCAAACCACTGATTTCTGAAGAATCCGATGACGTTTTCTAGTTATCGGATTCTTCAGACTCGACAGCAGCTGTTTCATCAATGAAGCCATTGATGATTCTGCCCATCATATCGGGATGCAGCCAATGTAGAAAATGATGGCCTTGCAGTACAACTTCCGCCGATTTCTGGTTCGAGTTGAAATAAGGGTTCCCGAATTCAAGAAAATGAGGCAGATTCAGTGTCGAAAGAAAGGACAAAGAAGGGATATCGTCATCCAATTTCAGGTTTTGGGTCTTTTCCGCTGTCGCCGTTGCCTCATGCAATTCCGAAATTTCCGAAGGATTGCCTGAAAGGTTGCAGTACAACTCAAAGCAGTCTTTTCTTGCCGTATCGGGTAGCAAAGGGTTGATATCCGCATCGGGCATTGCTATGGCCATACCCGATGCGTGTCTTTTCCTGTTGGCCTCAGCCTCTTCAAGATTGCTTGTGAAATCATCGGTATGGGAGCACATCATGGCGGGAATCGACGGATCGATGGCGATAAACCCCGTGACGGAGGATCTGATCGAGGGGACGGACAGGCACTTGAGCAGATAGATGGCAGTGAAACTGTGGGTGCACAGATAGTATCTATCAAGATGCAGGCCATTAAGGAAACCGGCTATTTCGGCTCGTATGTTTTCCAGGTTTCGTTCCGCGTTTTTGGGTTGTCCGCTTTTCCCGGACCCCAGCAGATCGACCAATATCAGACGTGTTGTGGGCGAAATTGCATTGGCCAGACCGTAGAAGTCGTATTCCGCACTGTTGATTCCCATGCAGGTAAAGGCGACCATGGTTCTTTGTGCTTCGTGGGTATTGCAAATGCAATAATGGAAGTCCCCATATGGAGTGTCAAGGTAGTGCGATTCGAACATAAAACTCCATTCCCTAATAATTTAAGGACCATTATATTCGGTGCGGATGCAGTTTGAGGGCAATAGCGGCAATGGTAGATGGATGACCTCTATCGAATTGCGAGGGATGGGTTTGCAAGCAATCGGAACTTTGGTATTCACACGTCTCTTATCGAGCGGGTAGGAGAACATTTTTTCTATTCTGACATGTGAACGTTCACAATTATGTCTCTATCTTCACTGGT
This sequence comes from Bifidobacterium sp. ESL0745, assembly GCF_029433335.1. Lineage (NCBI taxonomy): Bacteria > Bacillati > Actinomycetota > Actinomycetes > Bifidobacteriales > Bifidobacteriaceae > Bifidobacterium > Bifidobacterium sp. ESL0745. The sequence goes on along the minus strand of NZ_JAQTHX010000001.1, from coordinate 981,969 downwards.
CTACGTCCATCAAAAGCATTAACCTTAGAAGTGGTAATGTAAGTCCATCTTTAAGGAGTAATTGTGGCAGCAATTGAAAGCGTATATGCCAGCGAGATTCTCGATTCCCGTGGAAACCCGACCGTGAAGGTAGTCCTCGACACCGTTGATGGCGCCGAAGGTATCGGCTTGGTTCCTTCCGGCGCTTCGACCGGCGAAGCCGAAGCTTGGGAGCGTCGCGATGGCGATAAGTCCCGTTACAACGGCAAGGGTGTTCTCGACGCGGTCAAGGCCGTCAACGAGACCATCGCGCCCAAGGTCATCGGCATGGATGCCACCGACCAGCGCGCCCTCGATGAGACCATGATCGAGCTCGACGGCACCCCCAACAAGGGCAAGCTCGGCGCCAACGCCATCCTCGGCGTTTCCCTCGCGGCCCTCTATGCCGCCGCGGAATCCGCGGAACTGCCGCTCTACCGCTACATCGGCGGCACCAACGGCCACATTCTGCCAGTTCCGAACATGAACATCATGAACGGCGGTGCGCATGCTGATTTCGCCACCGACATTCAGGAATACATGATTTCCCCGTACGGCTTCGACACCTACAGCGATGCGCTGCGTGCCGGCGTCGAGGTCTATCACACCCTCAAGGGCATCCTCAAGAAGGATGGCCACGACACGGGTCTCGGCGACGAAGGCGGCTTCGCCCCGAAGATGAAGACCAACGAGGATTCCCTCAAGTACGTCGTGAAGGCCATTGAGGCCGCCGGCTATGAGCCTGGCCGCCAGATCGGCCTGTGCCTTGACGTGGCTTCCTCCGAATTCTACAACAAGGAAACCAACAAGTATCACTTCGACGGCGCCGATCGCGATGCCGACTACATGCTAGATTACTACAAGGAGCTCGTCTCCAAGTATCCGCTGGTCTCCATCGAGGATCCGTTCGCCGAAGAGGATTGGCCTGCATGGCAGAAGATCACCGCCGAAATGGGCGACAAGCTCCAGTTCGTCGGCGACGATCTGCTGGTGACCAACCCGAAGCGTCTGCAGAAGGGCATCGATCTCAAGGCCGCCAACAGCCTGCTGGTTAAGCTCAATCAGATCGGCACCGTCACCGAGACGCTCGACGCCATCGAGCTCGCCACGGCCAACGGCTTCACCTCCATGGTCTCCCACCGTTCCGGTGAGACCTCGGACACCACCATCGCCGACCTCGCCGTCGCCAAGAACACCCGTCAGATTAAGACCGGTGCTCCTGCCCGTGGCGAGCGCATCGCGAAGTACAACCGTCTGCTCGAGATCGAGGAAGAGCTTGGCTCCGCTGCTGAGTATGCCGGCTATTCCGCTTTCAAGGCCTGCAAGAAGTACATCAAGTAACTTCAACTAAAGTCATCGCAGTGCTGTTGCACTGTGAGCTTCTACCCGTCACATTCGCTTGTGTAAGTCGAATGTGACGGGTATTTTCGTGTCTTATGGGAACCACAAGAAACAAAGAAAAAACCGACAGCGCCAAGAAGCGCGTCAAACGTCGGGGTTCCGGCCCGATAGCTTTTTTCGTTGCGTTCCTTATCGTTGTGGTTGGAGCCATCCAATTGGTGTCGTCCATATACAACTATGCCATGAACCTTTCCGAACTTAACGGGCTCAAACGTCAGGAAGCCGCTTTGAGCGCAAAGAAACAGGATTTGGAAAACGACATTTCCCGCTGGAACGACAATGCCTATGTCACCGCACAGGCACGCGAACGGCTGGGCTTTGTCTTTCCAGGCGAACAGGCCATTCATGTCGAGCATCCGGAGGCCGTCACCGGAGTCAAGCCGAAGTCCGATAACACCGACCAAACCGATGTCAATTCCGACAAGCAGATTCTGCCTTGGTACCGCGAGCTGGCATATGGGTTCAAAAAGGCCGACGAACCGCTGAAAAAAGACAAGTCGCAGGTCACAACTCCTGGCGCTGTAAGCAATCAGCCAAGGGACGCTCAGAACTCCGGTGCCAACGACGGTCAGACGAATGTTAACGATAACAGCAAAACCGGTACGGGTCAGCAGAACAAACCAGGTCAGAACACCGGTACAGGCAATCAAAATGGCGGGAACGGCAAATCCGGAACGAAAACCGTAAAACGCTGAAACTCAAGGGCAAGCTTCATTTGATATGCGGTGAAGGGAAACGTCCAGAGTTTCAAGTCGGATATCACGCCCCGCTCACCGATACGATAAGTGATAATAAATAATATTAAGTAATATTAAGTAATATTTGATAAGGATCAACGTGGAACAGGACCAATCCGAGAGCTACCAGGAAGCGAACGAGAGGAAGGACGAAGACCGACGCACTTCAGAGGATGGCAATTCAGTGCGATTCGTCGATGTCGCCAAAGACTCCGATACCGATCTTTCGCTTCGTGCCAAAAATCTGATCGACCGTGTGATGGCAGACAAGGCCGGTGACGAAGATATCGCCATAGTGACGCGTCAGCTTGGCCGTTTCCCGCGCGGTATGGTAGCAATAGGGGCGCGTTGCGTTTGTGGGCGGCCGCTGGCCGTGGTGACCCGTCCTGTGCTGCCTGATGGCACACCGTTCCCCACCACCTGCTACCTGACCAGCCCTGAGGCGGTCAAGGCCGTTTCACGGGTCGAAGCTGACGGGTCCATGCAGCACTATACCGATCTGGTGGTGCATGACGAAACGCTTCGGAGCCAGTACCAGTACGCCCATCGGCTGTATCTCGCTTTTCGTCATGAGCTGGCAGCCAGACTCGGCGACAGTGAGGAACATATCGCCGGCACAAGCGCGGGAGGCATGCCCGTGCGTGTCAAGTGCTTGCACGCCCTGATTGCCCAGACGTTGGTGATGGGCCACGGTGTCAATCCTATCGGCGACCTGGTGATGGAGCGCATCACCGACGAGTTCAATCCGAAGGTCTGCCGCTGCACCACCGAGCTCGGCTGAATAAAACGGTATTGTTATCATTGCGGTGACGGGACTACGGTGCTGTAGCAATGGCCACGCGTGTCGCGGCTTGAATGTGGTCTTCGACAATAGATTGTTGTGCGGATAATGTTGCGTCTCAAGGATAATGTCAGATACAGGAAAACAAGATGACATGGATGGTGGATGGTACTGAAATGAAAGACGAAACCAAGAATTACGTGACCGTTGCGGGCATCGATTGTGGTACCAACTCCATCAGGCTCAAAGTATCCAGGGTGTATGGCGACACAACCGTGGAAGATGTCGTGCCCCGCGTCCTTCGTGTCATCAGGCTTGGCCAGGATGTCGACAAGACCCATCGTTTTGCTGACGATGCACTTCAACGCGCTTACGAGGCGGCGAGGGAATTCGCGGGGATACTCAAGGAGCATCCGGTCGACGGTCTGCGTTTCGTGGCCACCTCCGCCACCAGAGACGCCGAGAACCGCAAGGATTTCGAGGATGGGATCGAGTCGATTCTTGGCGTGCGTCCTGAGGTGATACCGGGGACGGAAGAAGCCTCGCTGAGTTTCCTGGGAGCCATCGGCAGCGTACCGCGCACTGGGCTTGAAGCGCCTTATCTGGTGGTCGACCTTGGCGGCGGATCGACCGAAATGGTGATGGGTGGGGATGGCAAATCCGCGCCGGCCACTAGCGTGCAATCGGCGTTTTCGATGAACATAGGTTCTGTTCGTATGACAGAACGTCATCTGCATACCGACCCACCGACCGAGACCGAGATTGCCGAGGCGAGCGGGGACATCGACCGGCATATCGATGAAGCGTTCGAACATATTCCGGCAGGGAAGACCCGGACCATTATCGGCGTTTCCGGTTCCGTGACCACGATGACGGCGTTGGCGCTGGGGCTGAAGGAATACGATCACCGATCTGTCGATGGCGTGCGGGTGTCGTACGAGGATATTTTCAGGGTCAACAATCGTTTCCTGCGCATGACACGTGCCGAACGTTCCATGTACAAGACCATCCATCCCGGACGTATCGATGTGGTCGGCGGCGGAGCACTGATCTGGAACCGTATTCTTGTCAAAGTATCCGAAGCCGCACAACGCGACCATGGCACGCCGATCGATTCCTTCATTTCCAGCGACCACGGCCTTCTCGACGGCATCGTCTTGGACTATGGCACCAGATTGTTGAAGAAAAAGTAAAAACAAAGAAGAAAAGTACTCCCGGTGGGACTCGAACCCACAAGCCAAAGGCGGCTGATTTTAAGTCAGCTGCGTCTACCGATTCCGCCACGGGAGCACATCGAATCAATCGACAAGGCATTATTATGCCATGCCGGCTCTACCGGACGAAATGCGATATGTTCGTTGGCGTTTAGACCTTGCCTCTTACACGATTATTGTCTGTAGCACTCAATCCCTTTAGGGGGGCACTCAATCCCTTTAGGGGATTGTCTCGCAACACTATTGTGCAGGGACGAAAGCAACTCAATTGCTGTTGACATACCAAAAGCGGAAGTTGCTTGTATCGGTCATATTGGATGGTATTAGTCATAAGCGTTGTGGGGTGAGAGCAACTTAAGAAAAATGTCTCATTTTATGGTTTTTGCTGAAAAGAAATACGTTGCACACACTTTTCCGTTAGACTATTGGCTATGTTCAGTATTCTCGACATGTTCAAGATCGGCGTGGGGCCAAGCTCCTCGCATACCGTCGGCCCGATGATCGCCGCTTCGAATTTCGTGGCGTCGCTGCAAAATCGCGATTTGATCGGGCGTGTGGGCCGCGTGAAAAGCACGTTGTACGGGTCATTGTCCATGACCGGGCTGGGGCACGGCACCGACAGGGCCACCATGGCGGGGCTTGAAGGCAACGTGCCGGCTACGGTCAATACGGATCACCTGCTCAATATCAGGGAAGAATGCGAAAGCGCCGGTACGCTCAATCTTGGCGGCAGGCACAACATCGCGTTCGATTACGACACGGACATGATTTTCGAAAAGTGGAAGATGCTGGCTGCGCACCCCAACGGCATGCGTTTCGAGGCATTCAACGAGCACGGTGAGAAAATCGACGAGCAAGTCTGGTATTCAATCGGCGGCGGTTTCGTACGAGAGGGCCATCCTGGTGATCTGTTGATCGGCATCCACGAAAAAGCACCCAAGGGCAGCACCTTTGCTGAAGAGGCAAGCGTGGACAGCAGCAATGATTTTCCGCCCGAGGCACCGTATCCCTTCGCCAGTGGCAATGAGCTACTTGAAATATGCAAGCGGGAGGACAAAAGCATCTCCGAAATCGTCTGGGCCAACGAAACGGCCACGCGAACGCCCAAGGAAATCAAGGATGCGTTGCTCAACGTCTGGCGGCATATGGACGATTGTGTCAAGAACGGCTGCATGAGCACCCAGACCATCCTTCCCGGCGGGCTTGACGTGCCCCGGCGTGCGCCCAAGATCTACCGTGAGCTTTCCGGCAATGCCGACATCCTCTCCCATAATGTGCGTAGGCCCGCCTCTGTGCTGGAATCCTCCGAATGCACCTGGGTCGACCTTTTTGCGCTCGCGGTCAACGAGGAAAACGCCGGAGGAGGCCGCATCGTCACTGCCCCGACCAACGGATCGGCGGGAATCATTCCCGCAGTGCTTGAATATTATTGGCATTTCGCCGGTTCCGCCGATGAGGAAGGCATCATCCGTTTCCTTTTGGCGGCAGGGGCCGTTGGCTACCTTTTTAAGCGCAACGCGTCCATTTCCGGCGCTGAGGTCGGTTGCCAGGGTGAGGTTGGTTCGGCCGCATCGATGGCGGCGGCAGGGCTGTGCGAAGTGATGCAGGGCACGCCCCGGCAGGTCGAGAACGCGGCCGAGGTCGCCATGGAACACCATTTGGGCCTGACTTGCGATCCGGTGGCCGGGCTTGTCCAGATTCCCTGCATCGAGCGCAACGCAATGGCCGCCAACACGGCCATCAATGCCGTGCGAATGGCCTTGTTGGGCAACGGCCAGCACATGGTCAGCCTTGATCAGGTCATCAAGACGATGAAGGACACCGGCGCCGACATGATGTCCAAATACAAAGAAACCTCGGAAGGTGGTCTTGCTGTCAATATGGTCGAATGCTGAAGCCGGCATTGTTGCTATTTTTCGGTAATAATTATCGTTTTTTATCAATTCGGTTTTCCGCAAGTTCTGTGCACTTTAAGCGCAATGGATGTTGCGGGGGTACGGCAGTGCTAACCTATTAACATTGTAAAATAACAAGGAGGTCTACGTATGGCTGCGAATATGCCCGAGGTAAATGCCGAGTTCGGTGCAAAGCCTGTCATTGAATTTCCCGATGCCCCGGCACCGACCGGACTGAAAGCCGTCGAGCTGGTCGAGGGCAATGGTCCAATGGTTCGTTCCGGCGACAATGTCACCGTGAACTATCATGGCGTGGTCTGGGGCAAGGACGAACCTTTCGATTCGAGTTTCGACCGCCATCAGCCGGCCAGTTTCGGCATCGGTGTCGGCCAGGTCATCAAGGGCTGGGATCGTACCGTTCCCGGTCACAACGTGGGTTCGCGCCTGGTGGTCTCGATTCCGCCGGAATACGGATATGGCAGGCAGGGCATGCCGCAGGCCGGCATAGGCGGCGATGACACGCTGGTGTTTGTCATCGACATCATCGCCACGCGCTAAGGCAAGGAAATCCAATACGGTGACCGGCCAGCGTGCCGGTCTTATTTGTTTTTTTGAACGTTTGGCACCCGCCGGACATGGCAGGAACACAAACCGATAAAAGGCAAGGAGGAATCATGGCAGAGGAAGAAAAGACCGTTCTGCTCACGCAGGAGGCCTATGACAAGCTCCAGAAGGAGCTGGCCTATCGTCAGGGCGATTATCGCGACGAGATCACCCAGCGTATCGCCACGGCCCGCGCCGAAGGCGATTTGTCCGAAAACGGCGGCTACCAGGCCGCCCGCGAGGAACAGGGCAAGAACGAGGGGCGCATCAACGAGCTCATCGTCAAGCTGCGCAATACGAAGATTCTGAAGGCACCGCCGGCTGGCAAGGTCGGCAACGGTTCGCTGGTCACGCTCGAGCTTGCCGGCAAGGAAATGAAGTATGTGCTTGGTTCCCGCGATATCGCCGTGGCCACCGACTATGACGTCATCAGCCCGGAATCGCCGATCGGTGCCGCCATCATGGGCGCCAAGAAGGGTGACGAAGTGAGCTACAAGGCCCCGAACGGCCGTGAGATTAAGGTGAAGATCAAGGATTCCAAGCCGATGAAGTAGTCGGTTTGAGCTTGGTCCTGCGCTTCGCCCGTTGAATCGTAAAAGGTCCGAATCCATAAAATCATGGGTTCGGACCTTTTCATGTCCCGGTTTTTGAAAGGCGGATGTGTAATCGTGCAATCGGCTTATGGATGTATTTGCGAAAGGTTGACGATGACCATATAAATGGCCACCATGTGGCAGGCGTAACCGGCCACCGTGCCGAGGTGGAAGATCTCGTGGAAGCCGAAGACGCGCGGCCACGGATCGGGCCTGCGCAGCGCATAGACGATGGCGCCGGCGATATAGCAGGCACCGCCCGCAGCCAGCAGAACGACTACCGCCGGGCCGGCATATGGCGAGAACCAGAAGAGGTCGAGGAAGGCGACGCCGGAGACGCCGAAGACGATGTAGACGGCCGTATAAAGCCAACGTGGGGCGTTGATCCAGATGACGTGGATCAGGAGCGCCACCAGTGTGCAGGCCCACATCCCGCCGATCACCCCGTTGCGCCAGTTGGGCGTCAGGGCGAAGGAGACCGGGGTATAGGTGCCGGCGATCAGGAGGAAGATGTTCATATGGTCGATGCGCCGCAGGATATCAGTGGTCTTGGGTGACCAGTCGCCCAGATGGTAGGCGGCCGAATTGGTGAACAATATCAGCGAGCAGACCATAAAGACCGCACACGCCCATTTGAGCGCGGTTCCGTGTGCCAGGCAGATGAGCACGATACCGGCGGCCAGGGCGAGCGGGGCAGCCACTGCGTGGATCCAGCCACGCAGCAACGGTTTCGGTCGGCCGTGCACGTCGAGGCGCACCTTGCGTCCGGGCATCGACGGGGGAGTGATTCCCAGCGCTTGTGCGGCCTTCACCTCGCCGCGTGCGATGACATATGTCGCGCGTTCTTCGGCTTTGCGCCGAATGGTGTCGGCTTTGTTGTGCGCCTCAGTGCGTATGGCTTCGGCCTTGGCTTCCATGGCCTGTTGTTGGGCTTTGCTGACGGTTGTCGTAATAGCATTGGGGTCTTTATCAGAGACTTGCGAATCAGCATTGCCGGCACTCTGACCAAGGTCTTTCGCAGATTGGTGTATTGAGTCGCCGCTCAGCGGGCCATCGTTGGGGGCCTTGATAGCGATGGCGTCGTCGATCGCCTTGTCGACAGGCTTTTCGGACATGGCGCCTCCAGAGTCTCAAATATTTGTATAGCAGGCAACCCAAAGTCTAAAGCCTTATGAAACGATTGCCTACGCGAACGTAACTTACGTTATCGTAACCTATATTGATGACATAGTATTCAGCCTTGCGACACTCTGAAAACCGACCCGATAGTATCATTGAAGCATGGCTGATTTTGATGAGATTCTCGCCGCGCAATCCGATTTTGACGCGGGCGATCGTGAATGGCTGCATTTGTTGGTGGCGGATTGGCAGGTTATCGCCGATCTGAGTTTCGCTGACCTTCTTTTGGTGCTTCGCCGCGACGATGGCAAATACATTGTCGCCGAACAGTGCCGTCCCTCCACCGTGATGACGATGCGCAGTGATGATGCCGTCGGCGATGAGGTGGCCGAGAATCTTGTCGAAGAAATCGACACTGCCATGAGCGCCAACGGCGTTCTGCACACCACGACGCTGCATCAAGTCGGCAAATCAAGTGTTTGCAACGTTTACGCGCCGGTGCGTTGTGGCAACAAAACCCTTGGCGTGGTGGTGCGTGAGACCAACATGTCCACGCGCGAATCCAATGGCCGCTATGAATCCGAAAGCATCAACGCTGGCAAAATGCTCTTCGAGATGATTCCGCGCGGCCAATTCCCGTATCATGATGCGATCATGAGCCAGCGGCACAATGCGAGAGTCTCTGACGGATTCATTATCCTCGGCGCTGACGGCATCGTGCAATATGCCGCTCCCAATGCCATCAGCTGCTTCCGCAGGCTTGGTGCCATCACCGCAATGGAAGGACATTACCTGAGCGAAATAGGAACGCAACTACTTCATCCCAACGACCCGGTCCCCGAGACCCTGCCGCTGGTCCTGAGCGGCAAAGCGGCCGCCGACTGTGAGCTTGACGCCAACAACTCCATGGTGTCCATGCATTCGCTGCCGCTCTACAGCGAAACAGGACGTTCGGGCGCCATCGTGCTGTGCCGTGATGTCACGGAACTGCGTCGCCGCGAACAGGAACTACAGACAAAGGATGCAACGATCTCCGAAATTCACCACAGGGTAAAGAACAATCTCCAGACAGTGTCTGCATTGCTCCGCCTGCAGGCGCGAAAGACGAAGTCTCAGGAGGTGAAAACTGAGCTTAAGGAGGCGCAACGGCGCATCCAGACCATCGCCACTGTCCATGAGGGACTGAGCCAGACCGTCAACGAGATTGTCGATTACGACGCCGTGATCTCGAACCTTTTGAAAATGAGCGTCGACCTGGCCACAATGGACGACCAGCATATTCACATCCGCTACATCGGCAAGTTCGGCATGATGCCGGCACAGGACGCAACACCGCTTTCTCTGGTACTCACCGAGCTCATCACCAACGCGGTCGAGCATGGCTTCGAGGGCCGTAAGGAAGGCAATATCACCATTTCCGTGGGGCGTAGCGGCAATCATCTGAATGTCGTGGTCGAAGATGACGGCTCCGGCCTCGCCGCGGAGGAAGATAACGGCATGGCCCGTTCTTCCGGTTCTGGCCTGGGGACACAGATCATCAACACCTTTGTAACCAACGATTTCAATGGCACCGTGCGCTGGGACGCGCGTCATGGCGGTGGTACACGGGTCATTCTCGATATCAATCTGCGCGCGGCACAGGAAAGTGATGAACCCGAATACTGATACGTCTATGGAATAGCGGCTAGGTGTGGTTCATCCGCGTTATACCCGTTTCCCGTCAATGCGTCACTGGCTGTGTTGATGAGATTTGATTGACATGCCGATTAAGTGTTTTATCGCGTATATAGAAATGTCCTCCCGGCTTAAAAACCGGAAGGACATTTCTATTCGACAAAAATAGAAATTATTTCATCTTTATATCTTTTAGAAACACAAAATGAAATTCAGACTTGCATCTGCATGTTCTGGCTACGACGTGCACGCATGGCGCGACGCTTCAGCGCGCGACGCTCGTCTTCGCTCAGTCCGCCCCAGACACCGTAATCCTGGTTGGTGTCAAGCGCACACTTGAGGCACGCATCGATGACCTTGCAGGTACGGCAGATGGCCTTGGCCTCCTCGATTTGCTGATAGGCAGCGCCCGTGTTGCCGACGGGGAAGAAAAGCTCCGGATCCTTGTCACGGCATGCGGCTTTGGCCCGCCAATCAAAAGCATTACTCATAGAAGCAAACGACCTTCCTAGTTGTCCTCGACTGCATTTCACTACCTAGATAATCACGAAACACGCATTTTTTCAAGAGTTTTTGCCAGAAAAATAGTACTATTTTTTTTCATTCACTTCTAGCTTTGAAAACGTTCCGAAATGATTATTTCGCGAACCCACGAATGTCCGCGCAGCAGCGATGAGAAAAATCCTGCGTCAGCTTACGAATACGTTTTAATCCAAATCCGTCCTGGTGGCTAGCTTGTCAATGTTGCTAGCCAGCCAACGTGCCCACCGTGCCGGGCGCATGTGTGCCGGCGGCAAGCTGGTCGAACAGTTCAAGGTTCTTGGCGTCGTCCAGCAACACCGTCGAACCGACCCCGCGCACGTAATGGTTTGGATCGGTCCAGTAGACCGAGCCCGAAATGCCGTTCTTGCCGGTCGCGGCCTTGAACGCCGTGGCCATCGACACCAACGTCAGCGGATCGGTCTTCTTGTCCACCTCGATGGAGGAGAGGGCGGCCTTGGCCACTTTCTGCAGACCGCTTGGGGTTTTCATGGCGCTGCCAGATGAGGCTTTGCTCATGATGGCTGCAATGACCTGGCGCTGCCGTTCGGCGCGGCCGAAATCGCCCTTTGGATCGGAGTAGCGCATACGGGAGAAAGCCAACGCTGTTGCACCGTCGGCCTGATGGCAACCGGCCTGCCAGTTGAGGCCGGAAAGGTTATCGTTGACGGTACGGTCGTAGCACAGGTTCACGCCGCCCAAAGCGTCGACGACTTTGGTCAGGCCGTTGAATTTTATTTCGGCGACATGGTCGATTTTCTTGCCGGTGATATCCTCGACTTCGCCGGTCAGCGTCTTTTTGCTCTGTGTCTCCGCTACGGCGTTGATTTTCATGCTGGCGCCGTTGACCTTGACCAGTGAATCGCGCGGGATTGAAATCAATGAGGAGTTGCCGTGTGAGGGCTTGGTGAGCACAAGCATGGTATCGGTGCGGAAGCCTGGAGTATCGTCAGCGCTGCCGCCGACACCGGAACCGTCACGTTGGTCAGAGCCCAGGACGAGCCATGAGGTTCCGCCGGTGTTGGCTTTGCCGGTCAACCAGTCGGCTTTATCAAGTTGGGAGTTCGCCCAGTTCCAGCATCCGAAAAGCGCCAGAACGATGACAAGAAGAATGGCCAGGAGGATGGTGGGCACCCAGTGGCGTTTCTTATGCGGTTTGGCTGCTTCATTGAAGTTTGACGGTTTTGCTCGGTTGGGGCGCCTCGGCGGCGTGCCTGTCCCGCTATATCTGCCTGGTTGGCCAGCAGAGGAATATGAACGTGCGGGGGAGGCGACACGAGAGGAACCGCCGCTTTGACGCGGTGTCCGAGGCTGCCCCGTTTGAACCGGTTGTGGCGGAGTCTGGCGGGATGATTGTTTTTTCCGGGGTGCCGACGGTGAAAATGCGGGAGGAACCTGCGTGTTCGAGGCGAGCGGCAGACGCCCGGTATCGGGACGCTTGCGCGCACCGGCCGGTATAAAGCTGGGTGGATTGCCTTGTGTGTCGTACCCACCAGACTGCTTGACCATGTGCACCCCCGAACGCTAAAAGCAGTTACTACTTTTACTCGCCAGAAAGCTCATAAGGTGATAGATAGCCTTACTTCTGTGCAGGAACCGCACATACGGTCGCGTTGAGGTACTGATTGGCGACACCCATATACTGGCCAGTGACCGGATCGTGGATCATGCCGTTCTTTTTGTCGACGTTTCCTCCGGTAATGGGGTCGATAAGCCTGCCGTCGGGGGTTGTGATCAGGCCGGTGACGGGATCGGGCGTGCCTTCCACCGGAGCTTGTGTGCCGGTGGAGTCCTGGCTCTGTCCGTTTTTGCTCTTGGTCTTGCCTGTGGTGCTTTGGCCGGATGTAGTATCCAATGGAATCTCCTGTTGGACCAGCGGTTTGAAGCTACGCAACACACTCCAGACCTCATCGGCATTGCTGGCCCAGACAACGCGGTTGCCGGGATCGCTGGGAGCCGGAACGACGGGTATGGTACGGGCATAGATGTGATCGGATTTGAGACTGTGCAAACTCAACGCAAGCCCTGCCAGTGTGGTGGCGTTGGAAAGGCCGCTGGAAATATTGAGGGACTTCAAAGCCTCATTGGCCAGTCGGTACAGCTGTGCACTGTTGGTGAGGATGTTTTTCGACAATGCCTCGGTAAGGATTTCCTTGACCAGGTATTGTTGGCGTGCCGTGCGCATCACGTCGCTGCCATCGGTGCCCAAGCCGTGGCGCATGCGGGCATATTCTGTGGCCTGCGTGCCATCGAGATGCTGCAGGCCCTGCTTCAGGTCGAGGCCGGTGTAACCGTCCTTTACATCGGTGGGCAGGCACACGTTGACCCCGCCGATGGCGTTGATCATGCCTTGGAGGCCTTGGAAGTCGACTACGATGAAATGCTCGAGTTTGAGGCCGGTCAAGGCGTTGACCGCGTTCATGGTGCAGCTCGCGGCGCTGGCGACGTCGCCGCCGACGTTCCAGCCGGTGGCGAAAATGGAGTTGAACATCACGTTGTGCTGCGCGGGAACGGTGCCTTTGGTAGTCTGGCAACTGGGTGCGTTGACCAAAGAGTCGCGGGGTATGGAGACGAGATTGATGTAGGAACGGTCGGCGCTGATCTGCACCACCATGGTGGTGTCGGCGTTGTGCGAGCCTTTTTCGTCGGTACCGCCGAGGGAGGCATTGTCCCCGCCGTCTCGTGTATCCTGTCCCAGAACCAGGAATTCGATGGACTTGCCTTCATTGGGGTCGACGAGTTTTTCTTCCTTGCCGTTGGTCTGCACAATGGATTTGACTGATTTCGGCGCACGTGCCAGAGTAAACGCGGCTACACCCACAGCAGTGGATACGAATACCAGGATGCCGACCATGGCCATGATGATGCCGCTGCGCAGGCGGTGATGGACGATATAGGCGGTGCCGTGCATGGGTTTGGGGGTATGCCATCCGTTGAGGTTAGGTATCTTGAGGTCTTTGATACGGTGTGAAGCCATATCTTACCTTTCTGTTTACCCGCCTGCCGAAGCCTCAAAGGCCGCCGCGGGACTGCCAATTCACTATTCCTAGAGGGCATTGTATGCCTAGAGGTTGAATTTTTCCTGAGAGTTTGGCATAAGGTCTTGTCGGACCCCAATAAACCCGGCTCCTTTGCATTGGTTTTCCTCTTGGCGAGCGAGGCCTTCGTCTACACTGGTGAACATGAGTCTCAATGGCAGTGTGGATATTCAGCAGATCGTGGCCGGTGTGGTAGGTGAACGACCTGCGGTGAAGGGACAGACGGTCGACCGAAGTGTCGCCGCGATTATCGCCGTTGAGCAGGATGTCCGTTTTTTCCCGGAAACATTGCACGCCGTCCTTGCACAGAGGGTTCTGCCACGCACCATTGTCATCGCCGACTGCAGCGGTGGCACGTCTCAGCCCATGCGCACAAGCTTCACCGTTTCGGCGATGCCACAGCTTGGCCATGGTGCCGCAAAACAGCTTGTTCCCGAACCTCCCGAACGGGTCGATGTCCAGCTGGTGCGTGCCGCGGGCGCCAAATCGTTTTCCGATGCGATCATGAAGGCCTTCCGCTATGCCAGCCTTCCCGCCTCGGTCCGGGCGCTCTGGCTGTTGCATGACGATTCCCGGCCTGCGGGTGCTGACTGTCTGGAAATGCTGACCGAGGCCTGGCACAACACCCCTACGGTCTCGTTGATTGGCGCCAAACAATTGGATTGGGCCGGCACCGCTCTGCACGACGTCGGCAGCTACGCTGCCAAACATCGCTTGGAAAGCCTTGTGGTCGACGGCGAACCCGATCAGGAACAGTACGACGGGCGAAACGATGTCTTTGCCGTCTCTTTGGCCGGTGCATTGGTGCCGTTACAGACGAAAAAAGACGTAGGCGAGATCAATCCGTGGTTCACCACATTCGCTGAAAGCGCTGATTTCTCGCGTCGTACCTGCGAGGGCGGGGGACGTGTCATCGTCGTGCCGCAGGCGCATATCGCCCATCGGCGTGCACGGTTTGAAGGCATAAGGACCCGTTCGGGTCAGCCGGTCGACGAGGAGAATCCCTTGGATTCCACATTGTCGATCCTCGATGCGGCGCAGAAATACTATTACACCGATATCCGCACTTTGTTCTGGCCGTTGTTGTGGGTGCTCAATCTCTTCCGGGCGCTCTGGTATGCCGTCGGGGCGCTTCTGGCCAAAAGCCCCTGGCGGGCGTGGTGTATATTGTGCCTGCCATGGCGCGCCTTGGGCATATTACCGCAGATGGTACACGCCAGACATCAGCAAAAGAGGCGTCACGGGCCTCAATCTGCTGCGATGCAGTTGCTTTCGGCCGACCGCAGACAGATAGCCGAATGGCGTAAACGCAGCCGTGCCTTCGACGATCAGCGGCACACTGCGCTGCTGAGCCCATTGGCGAAAAACCATCTGCGCTCCCGCGCCATACGGCGCTTCGGCATTGCCGCTGCAATGGCGGTTGTGGCCTTTGCGGTTGTTGTGGCATTCCAATGGCATGTCTTCCGCGAGATATGGGGCGGTGTCAGCCTCTATTCGACATCGCTCGTCCCCAGCGGTGCGAGTTTTTCGACATTGCTTTCCTCGGCAACCACTTCCTGGGCGTTCGGAATCGGCACCGGCGTGCCTGCACCACCTGCGCCGTGGCTGATGGTATGGCTGGTCGCTTCCGTCATCACGCTTGGTCATCCGGTCGCCGCCCTGTCATTGATGTTCTTCGTATCCGCTCCGGCCATGGCATTGGCGTTCTGGGCCTTGGCGGGAGTGTTCACCCGTTCCGATTTCATCAGAGTGGCCACTGGTCTGCTGTGGGTGGCCATGGCGTTCGCACTAGGTGGGTTCGGCAGCGCGAACCTGCCTTTGCTGATGATGATGGTGTTTTTGCCGGCCGCATTCGCATTCACGTTCCGGGCTGTGGGGATGTACGAAACAGAGGATCTGGTGCGCTCTCACGCCTCGGTGCAGTCGGCCGCCTGTTCCGCACTGTGCTTCGCCATCACGGTGGCGTGTGAACCTCAGCTGATGTTCCCCCTGATTATCTGCCTGGTGTTTTTCATGGTGTCTGTCAGTTCGCATCGGCTGATGCTGTTGCTTATCCCCATCCCGGCACTGGCTCTGATGTTGCCGACAATGGTTAACAGCGTCCACTACGCAAGTGCAGGGGCTTGGCGGCAGTTGTTCGGCGATGTCCTTCAACCTTCTGCCGGTTTGTCGCCGGCTCCGCTTTCTTTGGGACAGGTGATCGCCCGCGCCTTCGCTTTGCCGCAACAAACCGGTATGGGTCAGTGGCTGAGCCGACAGGGGATGGAAAGCCTGGGGCTTTTGCTTGCGCTCGTCGTTATTGTGGTCGTAGCACTTCTGGCGCTTTTCCTGCCTTTCAGCTTACGGGCTTCACGCATGATGTGGTTCGTCGCCATTACCGGTTTGTTACTGGCCATTTCCGCTTCCCGTATCTGTGTGGCCGTTGAGGATGATGCGGCTTTTGCCGCTTCAGTGCTTCCCGGTGTTGTGCTGACGCTTTTGGCGTTGCTCTCCTGCACTTGTATCGCCTCCGGCGGAGCGGTCAAACGGTTTGTTCCTTTGAGGATTTCGGAAGGCGATCAGGAAAAGCAGAGCCTTCAATCAAATGGCATGAGCGGCAAGACCAAAAGCGTGGCCGCCAAATTCGGTCGTGCGGTACTGGTCGTGCTGTTGATGCTATCAATGGTTCTTATCGGTGCGTTTGGTATGCTCTCGCGGACCAATTCGGTGCGAACAAGCAATGCAGGGTTGCCTATGGTGGCTACGGACTATCTGCAAGGCAAAGAGAGCCATCGTATACTTGCGCTTCAGGCCACAGATGACGACAGCATAGATTTCTCCGTCATGCGTTCGCGTCGTGGTGATCTTGTCGATGTCTCACCGGCTTGGGAAGCCAGCGTCGTCTCAGGTGCCAGTGATCTTTCCGTTGATCTTATCGAAAAAGCCAGTGCCGAACTGTTGTCCAACGGCAATGATAACGCTGTCGATTCCATCGCCAGACTGGGCTTTGGCGGCATCTATGTCTCTGCGGACAAAACCTCCACCGATAAGGATGCCACGCTGCGCCTGATCAGCAATATCAATTCCAGCGACGGTGCGCAATCCATGGTGACCAGTTCGTCGGGGACCTACTATCGGCTTACCAAGGTGGACGAAGACAAACAAGGGATATCGACTCAGGCGCAGGGCGTCGCACAGCATAGTGCATGGCGACAGACATGGTTGTGGTGTCTTGCGATCGTGATGGTCGTCTATGTTCTGGTGGCGATTCCCCGGGCACGCAGGTATGGACAGGAACAGGCATGAAAGACGTTGATGAAACTATGAGCAATGGTATGGATGACAACAAGCGCCAATCTAATGTCTCCAAACGCGAAGCTGCAGGTGTTGCCCCACAGTTTTCCTCGACGGCATCCGGGAATGCTGACGGTTCTGGTTTCCCGCAAACCTCTAACGGTGGTGAGACACACCGTCATATGAGCCATTCGGTGGGAGCGCATGCCAGCGCTTCATCGGTGAAGGCTGTTCGGCGGGTCACGTGGGCGGTAATCACCGTGGTTCTTATGGCTGTTTTGCTGGCGGCAGTGGTGCTTCTGCCTTTGCCCCACTGGCTCGTCGACCCTGCAAATGCCGGAAATACTGTCGCGACCAAACAGGTGAGCCAAACAGACCTGACCTATTACTGTCCGTCTCGTATGGCACTTTCAGACAATGGAAAGTACGGTGACAGCGCGTTTCAGCCTTCGGAGGGCAATGTCGCGTCATCGGCCCGTTATGCCGCTTTCGGTTCCGTCTATCAGGCCAGTGTCGGCGCGGTCACCAATGGCAGCGAAGCCGACAACAAGCAGTTGAAGGGCGATGATGCACTGGACAGTGCAAACGTGAAGACCTATTCAGGTTCGGCCGATCAAGGCTCACGATCCTTTGAAACCCGCCTGTTGGAGACGAAGCCCGGTACGGGTGCCGCAGCTTCAGTGGCATCGTGGGCGAGCGACGGCGATCTGAAGGGGTTGGCCGCCTCCACATGTGTGGCGCCTGCGCTTGAACAGGATTTCCTGCTTGGACCGACCACCACCGGTTCGACGCAGCAGCTGTCCGTCGCCAATTTTTCGGCGAAGGCCACATCGCTGCATATCCAGGTCTGGAGCACTAAGCAGGGGGCGCCTCTGCAGCTTGCTACCGGCAACGTCGTCAATGTCGGCGCCAACGGTGAGGCGAGTGTGGAGCTGTCGGCAGCGGCTTCCGGCAACAATGCCCTTTTCGTCAAGGTGAAAAGCACGGAAACACCCATCGCCGCGCTGGTGCGCAGCATCGAAGTCAACGGCCTCTCCACAAAAGGTTCCGATTATGCGATTCCGCTTCCCACGGCTTCGAAAACGGCCTATCTGCCCGGAATCACTGCCGATGACGACGTGACGGCATTCGCCCGTGCCGAACATGACACAGATCTCAATTTTTCCTGGGTTGACGGCAACGGGGCATCTCAGGCAAAAACACAGCACCTTGAGGCAGGCAAGGTCGCCCTGGTCGATTTGGGCAAGGGCCCTGAAGATGTGGTCGGACTTCGAGCCACTGCCGTCAGCCCGGTCAATGTCATGGCAAAAGTGACCCAGAACATGGATTCCGGTGACGATTTCGCCTATGTCACGCCTTCGCAGACATTTGCACAGTCGGCGGTTGTGCTTCCCGATCACACCGAAGGCACGCTGATACTGCTCAATACTTCGGGCACCGCCACCAAGGCCACGTTGCACGGCTTCGACGCCTCAGGTAAGTCGGCGGGGAACAAGCCGGTTGATATTCCGGGTAACGCAGGCGTGAGCATATCGGCCAAGGACGTGGACGAAAATGCTGTGATGTTCACACTGGAAGGTGGTAAAAACGTTTCTTTGGGCATGAGAATCACCCAGTCCGATGTCCAAAACGCCAAAATCGCCTCGGTCGCCTATCTTCCGTCTTCTCGTCTCGAACCACGAACCATGATGGTACATACAAAAGCGGATGCCGGTATCGTGCGCTGAAAGGTTTCTGAAATAGGCGGGAGCGATATCGTGTGTGGTTATGATTCAGCGATACCGTACGCGCTTATGCGATCAGACACCAGCCGCTACAATTCGGTGCCGCCCCATTCGGGGTCTATTTCTTCGGGTCGACGGCCGTAAAGATCGGCGAGCCGGGCGACCAATGCGTCGCGGATGGCCCATTCGAGCTCCGTTTTATCGGGATGGTGCATTTGCATGGGCATGCGATACAGCACGATGCGAGCGGGGATACCGTGATTGGCAGTGAAACTTTGGGATGTGGCGCTGCGTTTGGGCTCCCAAGGTGCGGGTGTGGAAGGCGGCACATCCTCGACGGCGAACTGCACAGGCCGTACCAAATCGGGCCACGCCGCCAGAAGGCGCCTGATTTCCGAGGAGACCATATCGTCGAACATGCCACTACGAGTGCGGTATCGAGGCAAACGCACGCCGAACATCGGTGTTCTTGGACCGCGTCCGTGACGATTCCGATAGATATGGGTCTGCCAAGGTGGTCGCAACATGGTTTCATTCTATGGTCCGGCATGGGCAATGGTGTCTAAGCATGAAGGAATATTTGGTAATGGCAGACAATCGGTGAAGTGAACGGAGCGACCTATGGCAGCATATGCAGATGCGGCGATACCGATGTGGCAGGATCATGGGCTTTCTTCTTTTGCGCGCGACGCCAAGGTGATCGCCTTCGATCTGGACAACACGCTGGCGCGTTCGAAAAAGCCCATGCATGCCGACATGGCCGTGCGTTTCTCTGCATTGACACGTCTCATTGATGTTGCCGTCATTACCGGGGGGAGTTTTCAGCTGGTCAAAAGCCAGGTGCTTGATGTCCTCGAACCGGATGCGTGCCGTCCGAATATCCATATCATGCCGACCAGCGGCACGCGCTATTTCCGCTGGCGAGATGGGCGATGGAAATGTCTTTATTCCAACGACCTTGACATGGCTGACCGCAAAAGCGCCATTGCATCGATCGAGCGCCACGCCAAGGAGCAGGGTATCTGGGTGGAACACACTTGGGGGCCGCGTATCGAGGATCGGGGCAGCCAAATCACGTTTTCGGCACTGGGGCAGCAGGCTCCGCTCGAAGACAAGGAACGTTGGGACCCCGACAATCGCAAGAAGAATCGGCTGGCGGAGGCGGTGGGCGCGGACCTGCCCAACCTGATGGTGCGCTCCGGGGGGTCGACGAGCATTGACATCTCCGCTCTCGGCATCGACAAGGCCTATGCCGTTCGCAAGCTGTGCAAGATATTGGATTGTGTGGTCGACCAAATCGTCTTCGTCGGCGACCGTATGGATCCGGACGGCAATGATTATCCTGCGGCCGTCATCGGTACAAGGCCGATTCAGGTCGCCGGGCCCTCTGATACCCTGCAGGTCTGTGATCGGCTCATCGCCGCCTTGTCATAGGCAAAGCACATGAACATGACAAAGAGTGCGGTCAGATGTTGAATCGGCGCGTATTCTGTTATGTATTACGTTAAAACTTGATCGTCGATTGGTCGGAAGCGTCGGACATCTCGAACAATTTTTGCATTGCGCTCGATAACGGCTGGTGAGCTGAAGACGGTGGACGATATCGAACGCGATGCTTTGTTTTATGTGGGCAAGCGGTTGGTCAATCGATGCCAATAAAGCGTTTTGTGTGATGCTTTGCTACATACGGTATGAGTCTTCCGACGCTGCTCTGATGTCGAAGGCAGTATCGTTTCGATATCGGTGTTTCCGAAGGGTTGTGGATAACCAGAATGTGACACGCCCGGAATGTGTATAACCGTGGGCGTTCGACCACAGTGGCTTGTTTTCTGCCGACAGGTTTTAAAAATCGGATAGTTTCAGGACATGAATACTTTTGTGCGGCAGAATTTTGAGGTGCTTGGTGCATGGTTTGGTGCCGCCATCGATCTGTTGTTGCCCAGGGGCTGTGCCGGATGCGATATGCCGGACGAGGTGCTCTGCCCTTCCTGCTACAGGCTTTTCGAACAATCATGTCGGAAACCGTTGTCGGGTGATGTCGGGTGTTGCTATGCCTGCGGATGGTACCAAGGGGCTGTGCGCCGCGCGATTCTGGCATGGAAGGATCACGGTGATGAGCAGTGTGATGTCGTTTTCGCTTCGTTGCTGGCCGGTTTGCTCGTCAATGTCCTCGAACTGCAAGCCAGATACGGGAAATGCGACCGTTCATACAATCTTGTTCTGGTTCCGGCGCCCTCGTCGCCTGAGTCAATGCGTCATCGGGGACGCTGGCAGATGTTGCCGTTGGCCAGGCGCGTTGCGCGTGATTTGCGTGCGCATGGGTATGTGGCCACGGTCAGACCGGTGTTGCGGTTGGAAGGAGTACACGGCAAATCCGTGCAGATGTCGGGTGGTTCAGGTCGCACACAACGAATTGCCGGCCACGTTCGTGCTACGCAGCACCTGGATAATGACGATGCCGTGTTCCTTGTCATCGACGACATCGTCACCACCGGTGCCACCATGAGTCATTGCGTGGCCGCTTTGCGTGATGCCGGTGCTCGCCATGTCATGGGTTTTGCACTCGCCTGTACACCAAACAAGTCGGATCGATGAGATTTTCGAATTTTAAGACCTGCTTAGTTTTTGCTCTGCTCCTCATGACCTTCACGCGGAGATTCGGCATCAGTCGGCGTGTGCTATGGCCATCTCATCCCAACGTGTGGTGCAACGTGGGGAAAGCATCTCCCGTCTCATCGTCCATGCGGCTCCCGTATCCTCGTCACCGCGCCCTTCGCCCCGTATGCCGCCGTAGCCGATGCCTACCCGGGAGGTGCCGAATTTTTTGTTGACGGTATCGATCACCGCCCCCAGATCATGGGTGTCGCGTTTGGCTTCGAATCCATGTAATGTGGTGAAATTCTTAGCGTCCTGAAGCCCAAGCAACAGTACACCTGCGCGGATATAACGCGCGTGGGGATCGGCTTTACCTCGTATGGCCTGACATGCGGCTTTGGCGATGACAAGCGGATCGTCACTGGGATCGCGCAATGTGGTGGTGGCATGGAACGACTGATAGCTGTTTTCCGGCCCGAATGGGCTGGTGGCACAGAACGCGGAGACGTACGAACACAGGCTCGACTGGCGACGCAGCCGTCGGCAGGCTTTCTGCGCGTAAACACTCAGTGCCTGGTCCATCTGCGTCATGTCGGTGATCGGTGTCGAGAACATGCGTGAACACAATATTTCGGATTTGCGTTTGCCATCGTTGGCGCTCGCATCGTCGACGATGCAGGCAATACCTTTGAGTTCGAGCACGGTACGCTCCAAAGTGATGGAGAAACGATGCCTGATGGTCACCGGATCCTGACGGCGCAGGTCAAGCGCGGTGAGGATGCCCATGGCCTGTAATTTGCGGGTGAGTCTTCTGCCGACGCCCCATATGTCGTTGATTGGCACAGAGGCGAGGGCGGCATCGCCGTACTGTGTCTCGATGTCGCTCCACAGGCTCACCCCGCCACTTGACGGATGTCGTTTGGCCCAATGATTCGCCACCTTGGCCAGTGTTTTGGTCGGTGCGATTCCGATGCTTACCGGTACGCCTACGCCTTCCAGCACGGCTTTGCGCATGGCCGCCGAGGCGTGGACCGTCTGCGCCGTATCCGTTGTAGGGGAGAGGAAACACTCATCGATGGAATAGATTTCCTGACCGGGCATGAATCGGCTCATCACCGATATCATCCGTGCCGACAGACTGGCGTACAGTTCGTAATTCGAACTGCGAGCCACCACGCCGGCACGTTGTGCCTCATCGCGGATACTGAACCATGGTGTGCCTTCCTTGATGCCCAACTGCTTCGCTTCGGCGCTGCGGGCCACTACGCACCCGTCATTGTTGGAAAGCACGACGACCGGTTTGTTGGCCAGTTTGGGGTCGAAAACACGTTCGCATGAGGCGAAGAAACTGTTCGCGTCAGCCAAGACCTTGAGCGGTTCCGCCATGTCGGCCTGCTAACGATGACGCTGCGGGAAAGGGTAGATGGTGGCGCCACCAGACCATCCTTGGCTATGCGCTGCAAGTCCTGTGGTTCCATTGGCTTTGTCAGCGGTATCGGGGTTATGCATAGGCGGGCTTGACATGCCCGGTCGGGTAATGCCAGGCAAGGAAGAGCCGAATCGGTTTGAACGGCTCTGCGTGTGGAAATTACCGGTGACGACGCCCCAAATCACCAGTTCCTCAGCATTATTTGGTGAGAAATCAGGATAATTCGGATTCTCCGGATGCAGGATTGGCGTGGATCCTCGCATGATAAGACGCTTGACGGTCAGCTCGTCATCGAGGACCGCCACCACCACGTCATCGGCCTGCGGTTCAAGTGAACGGTCGACCACGAGAAGGTCGCCGTCCCAAATGCCGGCCCCTTCCATCGAGTCCCCGGCCACAGTGATGATGAAGGTCGTATCCGGATTGCGGATGATGTGCTCGTCGAAGCTGAAATCGCCCGCAAAGTAATCCTGCGCCACAGAGGGAAATCCTGCATGCACCGCTTCAAGGGCTATGGGTATCGGTGTCGGGGCGAGCGTTGAACGGAACACCTGAGTGACCCTGCAGTCCTGTCCTGAATCGTTGCGCACTGATCTGCATGATGCTGTTGCTGTCATCGCACACCTTCCATTATTCGAACGTTTGTTCGAATAATATTGTTTCAAAAGGTCGAGACAATACTATTTCGAACATCAGTTCGAATAATGAGAGGTGCTGGAAAGCCAAAATGATCTCAGAGATTTGCTTTGTTCACCTGACTATCGGCGTCGATATGATACTTCGGCAAAGTGATTTCGAAATCGGTGCCGCGGTTGTCGTCCACGACTTTGACATTGCCACCGTGCAGCTGTGCCGCCCAGCGGGCGATTGACAGGCCGAGTCCGGTGCCTCCCGATTCGGTGCCTGGACCGGATTTGCCTTTAACGAAGCGACGGAAGATATCCGAGCGGGCCTCTTCGGGTATCTGTGAGCCGAAATTGACGACGTTGGTGACCACAGTGCCGTGGACCTTATCTTCATGGGCTTCGATCAAAACGGTCGTGTTATCCGGCGAATGTTTGAAAGCGTTCGAGATGATGTTCGTGAAAAGCTGGCGAAGCCTGTCTTGGTCGCCTTCGAGCTCGATGGAATCGGGCACGTGGACATCGACGTCGTGGGCATGCCCAGCATCCGCGATTTCCAGCGGTTCCAGTGTCTCATCGATAAAGTCGGCGAAATTGAACTGTTCGATGTTAAGACTGGCTGCCCCCGCTTCCATGCGTGAAAGGTCCAGCAGGAACGCGATGAGGTCGGAAAGACGGTGCGTCTGGTTGAGGATGCCTTCAAGATTGGCGGGTGTCGGCTCCACCACGCCGTCGGCGAGGTTCTCGATCATCGCCTGCAACGCCGAGACCGGGGTGCGTAATTCGTGTGAGACGTTGGCGATCATATCGCGGCGCATCTGGTCAGCGTACTGGAGTTCCTCGGCCATCTCATTGAATGAGCGAGCGAGCTGTCCGACCTCGTCGTGGCTTTGGTCATCGACCTTGACTCGCACCGTGTAGTCACCCTCGCTCATCGCTTTGGCGGCGTCGCGCATCTGACGCAGGGGAGCGGTCAGACCCCGCGAGAAGAAATAGGTGATTCCCAGCGCCACCACAAGCGTCAGCGGCATGGCGATCCATCCGCTCAGCCCCATTTTCAGCAGGAACCACGCCATGACGAAGGCGATGGCAGTGGCGATGACGATGATGATGCTCAGCTCGACCTTCAACGATGAGAAGAATCCTATCGGACGCTCATTGTCCAATATCTTCTTGCCGGATTGATGTTCATGATTCGTCATCGCTGTGGTCACTATATTCTCTTATAAAACAAATTTTATTTAAAACAGCCCAATAGGATTTATTGGTGTCACTGGTGCGAGGCGGGCGCTGCAGCGTTCCCATCCTCTGGAGGCTCAAAGGCGTAGCCGACACCATGCGCGGTGCGGATCAGATCGCTGCCAAGCTTGTGGCGCAGCGCCTTTACATGCGAATCGACGGTGCGGGTGCCGGAGGCGTCCGGCCAGTCCCACACCTCTTCGAGCAGCTTTTCGCGCTTGAACACCGACTTTGGCTTACGTGCCAGTGTGGCCAAAAGGTCGAATTCCGTTGGGGTCAGATGCACCTGCTTGCCGTCTTGGGTCACAATACGTTGACGCGGGTCGATGACCAGCGTGCCAAAATCGAGTACCTTCTCGTTCTCGTTGTTCTTGGCGATGAGAGTGGCACGCTCCACACGGCGCAGCAGCGCCTCACAGCGGGCGATGAGCTCGCGGGGGGAGAACGGCTTGGTCATGTAGTCATCCGCGCCGGCGGAAAGGCCCATCACCTTGTCGGCTTCCGAATCGCGGGCGGTGAGCATAAGCACCGGCACCGGGCGCTCGGCGATGATACGTTTGGTGGCCTCGATACCATCCATAACAGGCAGCATGATGTCCATGATGACCAGGTCGGGCTTGATCTGGCTAGCGGCTCGTACCGCGCTGGCCCCATCTCCTGCCACACGTGCGGTCCATCCGTTGGCTGTGATGCGCTGGGCAATCGCCGTGGCGAGATCCGGTTCATCCTCGACTACCAGGATGGTGCGCGGCGTCTTCTGATGTGCCGAAGTGTTGAGCATGTATCCTCCGCCTTTTTAAAAAATATTTCTACAAACAATTCATTATAGGTTCCGGCGCACCCAATTGGTGAAGAACCAAGGTTTTCGGCGGTTTTCCTTTGGTTGTGCGGGTTCGCGGCGGGTATAAACGTCCTTGGCGCGTGAAAAACTGAACACATTCGTTTATGAGCATTCTCGGAGGTTCCATGGATTACAAAGTTGGAGATGTGGTCGTTTATCCGCGCCACGGCGCGGCGAAGGTGACAGCCTTTGAAAAACGTACGGTGAAAGGCGTCACGCGCGACTACCTGCAGCTTTCGGTGCTTTCCAGCGACGGGTTGGTCATTGAGGTACCTGTTGAAAACGCCAAAAAAGTGGGCATCCGTAATATCGTCGACGGCAAGGAGGTGGCCAAGGTCTTCGAGATCCTGCGCACGCCGATTGTCGACAACGAGAAAATGAATTGGTCGAGGCGTTACAAGCTCAATGTCGAGAAGATCGCCACAGGCGAGGTCAACAAGATCGCCGAAGTCGTGCGTGACCTGGCGCAGCGCGATGTCGATGAGCATGGTCTTTCGGCGGGGGAGAAGCGTATGCTGACCCGTGCACGCAACATCCTGACTTCCGAAATCGCGCTTTCGGAGCATATCGACGAGGATGAGGCCCAACACCTGCTTGATGTCAATCTCGGGTATGCTGAGCCGACACCGGAGGACGCCAAACATCATTCTCAGGCCCCTGAGGAACCGGCGAGCAAGACGCTGGCAAGGATTGAAGCCGAAAACAAGGACGCCAAGAAGGCCAAGAAGAAGAAGTGACGAATAGCGTCCAACGAATTGAGCAGAGGGTATTGAGCTTCTCAGTTGGCTAGTTGCTACCGAATTTTTAAACATTGAGGGTTCCTGCCCATTGATTGGCCGGAACCCTCAATCGTATTGTTGCCAGTATTCTTTCTTTTCGGCCCAATCAGTTTCTATGGCACGAAACTTTTTGTTATGAGGCAATAAGAAACTTTACACGACAATAAAATATTGACAGATATCATGTTCCTTGTTCCTACCCATCAGCGGCGGCGTAATGTCTCAAGTCCCTTGGCAATGACCCAGAAGAGCGTCGAGATCGTGACGATGATGAAGCTCGGAGGAGCGGGG
Organism: Bifidobacterium sp. ESL0745; assembly: GCF_029433335.1. NCBI lineage: Bacteria > Bacillati > Actinomycetota > Actinomycetes > Bifidobacteriales > Bifidobacteriaceae > Bifidobacterium > Bifidobacterium sp. ESL0745. The sequence continues at coordinate 955,562 of NZ_JAQTHX010000001.1, read as the reverse complement.
AACATCGCGGAGATGACGAGCCCGCCCCAGATGGAGACCAGGCACAAGACGCTCGCCAATACCATCGAACGCAACGGCGTGCTGGTGAGGATGTTTGCCGTGGCAGCCGGGGTGACCACTAGCGCAAAGATCAGCAGCGTGCCTACCGCAGGTACCGCAATCGTGATCACACCGGCCATGATGGCCATGAACAGCACGTTCATCACACCGATCGGCACGCCCTTGGCCTGTGCCACTTGCTCATCCACGGAGCTGAACAGCAGTGGTCGGTAGACAACGGCCATCACCGCGAGCAGCAGCACATCAAAAATCGCAAAGCCCAGTACCTGATCGTTTGTGATGGTCAGAATCGAACCGAAAAGGATGGCTTGCATCTGCTGTGAGGCCGAACTTGACATTCGAGAGAAGAAAAGGCCGAGGCCTGTGGCAAAGGCGAGCACGGTACCTGTGGCAATTTCGCGTTGTGACGCCTTTTTACCCAACGCTCCGATGGTCAGCGCACCGCCAAGTGCAAAAATGCCGAGTCCAAGCGAAACCGGAAGTCCGAGCAGAACGGCTCCTGTGGCTCCGGGAAGTCCGATGTGAGCGAGCGCGTGCGCGGCGAACGTCGAGTGGCGCGCGATGGTGAAATAGCCCATAACCCCTGCTGCCAGGGCGATGCACAGGCCGGCGATGAATGCATTGTGCATGAAGGGCACGGAAAGCGTTTCCAACCATTCGTGGTTGAAGCCGAATTGGATATGGTTCATAGCTGCGTCTCCTCCTGACCTTGATTTCCTTGGTTTCCGTCTGCCTGTACTTCTGGATGACCGGAGTTGGGAGGGGGCGTACTTCTGGAATATTGCGGTTCCCCATCCCCGCCTGTGTGGTCAAGGTGAACCTTGTTGGCGTTTCGGTTCGCGGCTTCGTGCCGATGGAACCGTGCCACTTCGTCAGGCTTGTGGATGTCCGGCGTCACGTCTTCCGGCTCGTCGGGTCCTGGTGTAACGAACATATCGCCCTGTGGAGTTGTGACGACCTGTACTTTCGTGCCGTACAGATGGGTCAGCAAGTTGGCGTCCAGGACCTCGTTCATGCGAGCGTAATGCGGGTGGCCATCGAGCAGGTAGACCGCGCCGTCGAGGATGGGCAGCAGCATATTGAGGTCGTGGGCCACCACCTGAATGGTCATGCCCATTTTGTGGTTGAGTTTGGCCAGGACGTGTACCGTTTCGCGTTGGGCGGCTAGATCGAGGTTGGCAAGCGGTTCATCGAGCATCAGGAGCTTGGGTCCACTGACAAGCGCTTGGGCGATGGCGACGCGTTGGCGTAACCCTCCTGAAAGCTGCGAGAGCCGGTAATGACGTTTGTTTTCGACTCCGGTGAAAGCCATGGCCTCGCGTGCGCGTTGCCGCTGTTCGTGCGTGGTGACGTGAATGCCGAATTGCGTCCCCGTAAGCCCCAGCAGAACGGATTGTTCGGCGGTGAGGTTCGATTCGATATCGCTGGCGTAGTTCTGCGGTACGTAGCCGATCAGATGATTGGCTGTGCCGGCAGGGTTGCCGAGTACGGTCAAGCTGCCGCTATCCAAAGGAAGCAGACCGAGTTCGGCTTTCATCATGGTGGTTTTGCCGGCGCCGTTGGTGCCGACGATTGCGGTGATGGAGCCCGATGGGATGGAGAAGTTCCCGTGCTGCCAGATGGTCTTTTCGCCGCGTTTGATGCTGGCGTCTTTAAAGACCAGAGCAGATCTATCCTCGACTGTTGCGCCCTGTTGTGGGTTTCTCGCTTTCGGCTGTTTTTTCATGGTTCTCTCTTGGTGCCGCGAATAATAAAATGTCACTGAAAAGTGGCTGCTTTTATATTATAACTGAAATTGAGAATCATTCTCAATTAGTGGTGCAATTGTTCCTTCCGCGAAAGCGCCGGTTTTATAGGCAACCTCCATCGACGAATGGTAATCTCGAATAATGTTATTTGACACCGTATTTTGCACCCGTACTGGTGGCCGGTCACGAAGTGTTCCGGTGCGGCTATGCTTGCGATGGCGTGATATCGGATTATTCGCGACAATAAGAAAACGCAGCCCCAAACCGCCTTCTATGGTTGGCCTGGAACTGCGCGTTTATATTTTCAATGATTTGGTTATCTTCTATAGGGTCGATCACTTGCCCGGGTCGGTCTGTCCCTCGTTCGAAGGCACTGTGCTGCTATTTGGTGTTGAAGGAGCCTGCTGGTTTGAGTTCGTACCGGATCCGGTGCCCGGTTGAGTCGGTTGAGGGGATTGACCTGAATTCTCGCCGCTTCCCGTTTTCTGATGGTCGGCTTCGCTGGCTTTGAAATCAGCCATTGCCTTGTTGATGCTCGTCATCAACGTCGTGATCCATCCGGTGAGCGTCGTCTGGTCGTGTGGCATCTGCTCGCTGACGTCCACGACGGGAACTTCGGTACGTCCGGCCGTCCCGGTGAGCAGATTGGTGGTGTTGCTCGCCTCCTGCGTGTTGTTGATAAGCAGATTGACCTCACGACCCGAGATCAGGTGCTCGAATTTCTGCAGGTCGCTTGGCGCCGGTTCGCCTTCGGAACTGACCGATTGCGTATAGCCTTTGGGCGTCTTGTCGGTGAAGCCGAGATCGTCCATAAGATAGTAGGCGACCGGTTCCGTTGCACCGTAAGTGACGTTCTTATGCTGTTGTGAGAACGTCTTCATGGAGTCTTCAAGCTTGGCTTCGTTGGCCTTCCAAGTCTTAAGACGTGCCGCAAATTGCTTGGCTTTGGCTGGACGCGCCTTGGCGAAGGCATCCTCGAGCTCCGTGGCGGTGGCCTTGCGTGCGTCTTTTGAGAACCAAAGGTGGGGGTTGTCGCCAGTGCTGGCTCCCACTGCTGTGGCTGCAGAAACGCTTGTGGTGCCTTTGGCGATGGACTTGCTGGCCCAATTGTCGTATCCGGCGCCGTTGACCACTACGATTTGGGCGCTTTGCAGCTTGGCCATATCGGTGGTCTTCGGTTCGAAATCATGGGCGTCCACGGAAACGGTATTGACGATCGAGGTGACATTGACGTCGTCCCCGCCGATTTCCTTGGCCAGCGATCCCCATTGGTTGATGGAGGCGACCACATCGATAGGGCCGGTTGCCTGCTTGGACGTAGTGCTGTTTTTTGTCGGAGTTTGGGAGTCGTTACCGGCTCCGCATCCTGTCAGAGTGAAAATCATGCAGAGCGAACCCAGAAGAGCTGCGGTTTTGGTCTGCCATCCGAATCGTTTCATGACGACCCCCTAAAATCGATAGTGTTTGCCGTGAAGCCACATTGTTTTTAATTTAGTATACCGTCACGGTAATATACTGAAAATGAAAATCATTGTCAAATAAAATCATAGCCATGACATTGACGAACGCAAGCAGCTATGCCATCAGACAAAGGATTCGAATGCTCCCCCATTGAGTCATGTGTCTATTGCCCCGTTCGCCTTTAGGGGACTTGATTCCTGTCGTTTCACGCGTTTGATAAGTGGTTATAAGCAAACGCTATGTCGTTAATAGACACGCTTGGGCCGTATGGCGACCGTTACCTTAAAATCGGTAACTATGTTGTCCGATTTGCGGTGTTCGGGCAGAATGATGAAAATTTCTATTATTAAGGAATCGGTATGACTGACGGGGAACACAATCCTCTTAAACTTGATGGGAAGGCCGCTGCGGCTGCGATCAAACAGGATTTGAGCGAACGGGTGGAACATCTTAAAAACCAAGGAATAGAGCCGGGACTGGGTACTATTCTTGTCGGTGATGATGTCGGCTCGCGTAAATATGTGGCCGGTAAACACAAGGATTGCGCCGAAGTCGGCATCGCTTCGATCGCCGTCGAGCTGCCCGGAACCGCCAGCCAGCAGGAGATCATCGATGCCGTGGAACGGCTCAACGCCGACCCGAAGTGTACTGGTTATATTGTCCAACTGCCTCTGCCGAAAGGCATTGATGCCAACGCTGTCATTGCCCATGTTGATCCGGCCAAAGACGCCGATGGCATGCACCCTGCCAATCTCGGCGAGCTTGTCACGCATATCGATGGCAGGAACCCCGCGCCGCGACCCTGTACGCCTCGTGGCATCATCACGTTGCTGAAGCACTACGGCATCGATCTGAACGGGAAGGATGTCTGCGTCATCGGTCGCGGAATCACCGTGGGGCGCACCATTGGCCTCATGCTCACGGCAAAGGACGTGAACGCGACGGTGACACTTTGTCACACTGGTACCACGGATATCCGGCAGCACCTGAAACGTGCCGACGTCATCGTTGCCGCCGTCGGTCGCGCGGGATTTGTCAAGCCCGAAGACATCAAACCCGGAGCCGTGCTCGTCGATGTCGGTGTATCGAGAGTCTATGACGAAGAGGCCGGGCGCTACCGCGTGCGCGGCGACATCGACAAGGCCTGCCATGCCCTGAGCTCAGCCTATACACCGAACCCGGGGGGAGTGGGGCCGATGACCCGTGCGATGCTTCTGGCGAACGTCGTGGAGATGGCCGAGCGGAAACTGGATTGAGCCGCTGGCGACACGCCCGGATTCGTCGGGACGGTTTGACTAGGGCGACTAGTAATCTTATGACTTGCGTGGCCGCAAGGCCGCCAACATAACTTAATAGGTAATATCCATCCAACTAATAACAAAGAAACCACGTTTAATGGCAGAGAACAATAACGAAGTCACCAAGGTCGCGATCAACGATATCGGCACCGAAGAAGACTTCATCAAGGCAGTCGATTCCACCATCAAGAATTTCGATGATGGTGATCTGGTCACGGGCACGGTCGTCAAGGTCGATCACGACGAAGTGCTGCTCGACATCGGCTACAAGACCGAGGGCGTCATTCCCTCCCGCGAACTTTCCATCAAGAAGGATGTCAATCCCGATGAGGTCGTCCAGGTCGGCGACACTGTCGAGGCCCTTGTCGTCACCAAGGAAGACAAGGAAGGACGTCTTATCCTGTCCAAGAAGCGTGCCCAGTATGAGCGCGCCTGGGGCGATATCGAGAAGATCAAGAACGACGACGGCGTTGTCGAAGGCACCGTCATCGAAGCTGTCAAGGGCGGCCTGATCGTCGACATCGGCCTGCGTGGCTTCCTGCCTGCATCGCTCGTTGAAATGCGCCGCGTCCGCGACCTTTCGCCTTACATCGGCCAGAAGATCAAGGCCAAGATCCTTGAGCTTGACAAGAACCGCAACAATGTGGTGCTTTCCCGCCGTCAGTATCTTGAGGAGACCCAGTCCGAGGTCCGCGAGACCTTCCTGGCGCAGCTCAAGAAGGGCCAGATTCGTGAAGGCACCGTTTCCTCCATCGTCAACTTCGGCGCGTTCGTCGATCTCGGCGGGGTGGACGGCCTCATCCACGTTTCCGAGCTTTCCTGGAAGCACATCGACCATCCGTCCGAGGTCGTCAAGGTCGGCGACAAGGTCACCGTTGAGGTGCTCGACGTCGATATGGACCGCGAGCGTATCTCGCTGTCCCTCAAGGCGACTCAGGAAGATCCGTGGCAGCGCTTCGCACGCACCCACGTTCCCGGACAGATCGTCAAGGGCAAGGTCACCAAGATCGTGCAGTTCGGCGTGTTCGTTTCCGTCGAAGACGGCATCGAGGGCCTGGTCCACATCTCCGAGCTCGCCAACCGTCACGTCGACAACCCGGAGACCGTCGTCAAGCAGGGCGAGGAGATCTTCGTCAAGGTCATCGACGTCGATCTCGACCGTCGCCGCATCTCCCTGTCTTTGAAGCAGGCCAACGACTCCGTCGATCCCGCCAGCGAGGACTTCGATCCGGCGCTCTACGGCATGCCCGCCGATTACGACGAGGACGGCAACTACAAGTACCCCGAAGGCTTCGACCCGCAGACCAACGAATGGATCGCCGGCTACGAGAAGCAGCGCGAGGAGTGGGAGAACCAGTATGCGGCTGCCCACGATTTGTGGGAGCAGCATAAGGCCTTCGTCGCCAAGGAACTCGACAACGCTGAGGAATCCGCGGCTGAGGACGGTCAGGGTGCCCATGCTGAGAAGGCTCCTGCCGAGGAATCCACCAAGTACTCTTCCGAGAATGCTTCCGAAGGCACGCTTGCCGGTTCCGACAAGCTCGCCGCTCTTCGCGAGGAGCTCCTCAAGGAGAAGAAGTGAGATCGCCTTCGGTGATTTCACGGTGATTTCGTGAATGAGGTCGGTGCAGGTTTTAGGCTTGCACCGACCTTTTCGTTTTGTTGCAAGGGTCGGCGATAACGGGGGATAGATGAGAATCGGATTGACCGGGGGCATTGCAGCGGGTAAAAGTACCGTGGCCGCTCATTTGAAGGAACGTGGGGCCTATCTGATCGATTACGATCAGCTGGCTCACGAGGTTGTCGAGCCTGGCAGCGAAGGAATCCGCGAAATCGTTGAGGAATTCGGTACTGATGCAATAAATCCTGACGGCTCATTGAATCGCCGATGGATGGCTGCGCATGTTTTTTCATCCCAAGCCGCGCCTGATGCCAAACAACGCCTTGACGATATAGAGCACCCACTGATTTATCGTCGTGCCCAGAAATTGGAACGGCAGATCGCAAAGAAACATGAATCTGAATCCAACAAACAGGGTGATGGTCATAATAGCGAAACTGGCAGCGCCGGCAATGTTGAAAACGCTGCTAACGTGGATGAAATCCATCAGCTTTCTGTCAGGCAACTTCTGCCAAGCCCCGTTGTCGTCCACGACGTGCCGCTGCTGGCCGAGGTCATCGATACCATTCCGTTCACTTTCGACCATGTTCTTACTGTCGAGGCGCCGGAGGAGATTCGTATCCAGCGGATGATGGATACACGAAGCATGAGTCGGGAGCAGGCCGAAGGCAGGATACGCCATCAGTCGAGCCGCCGGCAACGTGAGGCCATCTCTGACGCGGTCATCGACTCGACACAGCCAATCGAACAAATGTTCGATCATATTGATATGCTGTTCGCACAATGGAAGTGAAAGGGGTCGGATTCGCCATAAAGTAAGTTTTGGGAATCTGGCTGAATGGCCTGGAACAAGCTTTCAAAATAAAACCGAGGGAAGGGTTCCGTTTTAAGGCGATTCGAGAGCTGCCGGGCAGACGAAAGGAATTGAGACAGGCATGGGGTTCAATATCGAGCGTACGCATCATCCGTTTGTGGTGAAGGCGCCGTACAAGCCATCCGGCGACCAGCCGGAGGCCATTGACGAGATCGCTCGACGCATCGAGAACGGTGAGAACGACGTGGTGCTGATGGGTGCCACCGGCACCGGCAAGACCGCGACCACCGCATGGCTGATCGAAAAGCTGCAACGCCCGACCCTCATTCTGGAACCCAACAAGACTTTGGCGGCGCAGCTGTGTGCCGAGTTCCGCGAGCTGATGCCGGACAATGCCGTCAGTTACTTCGTGTCATATTACGATTATTACCAGCCCGAGGCCTATATTCCGCAAACCGATACCTATATCGAAAAGGACTCGAACGTCAACGACGACGTGGAGCGTCTGCGTCACGCCGCCACCGCGAACCTCTTGACCCGGGACGACTGCGTGGTGGTGGCCACCGTCTCCTGCATCTACGGCCTGGGCACGCCGGAGGAATACGCCGGGCGCATGCTCTTCCTGCACGAGGGGGAGGAGATCAACCGCGATGCGCTCCTGCGCAAGTTCGTCGCGATGCAATACAAGCGCAACGACATCGCCTTCACCCGTGGCACCTTCCGTGTGCGTGGCGACACTGTCGAGATCATCCCCGTCTACGAGGAGCTGGCCATCCGCATCGAGTTTTTCGGCGACGAGATCGACCGCATCTCCACGCTGCACCCGTTGACCGGCGATGTGATCGCCCACGAGCCGCAGGTCCATATCTTCCCCGCATCGCACTATATCGCCGGCCCTGAGCGCACCGAACATGCATTGAAGACCATTAAGGAGGAGCTGGTCGACCGTACGGCCGAATTGCGCAAGCAGGGTAAGGAGCTGGAAGCTCAGCGTCTGGAAATGCGTACCAACTATGATCTCGAGATGATCCAGCAGGTCGGCTTCTGTTCTGGCATCGAGAACTATTCGCGTCATTTCGACGAACGCGAGCCCGGCAGCCCGCCGCATACCCTACTCGATTTCTTCCCCGACGATTTTCTGCTGGTCATCGATGAATCGCACGTCACGGTCCCGCAAATCGGCGCCATGTATGAAGGTGATTCCAATCGTAAGCGTACATTGGTCGAGAACGGGTTCCGTCTGCCCTCCGCGATGGACAACAGACCGCTGAAATGGCCGGAATTCCTTGACCGTGTCGGCCAGACGGTTTATCTTTCCGCGACCCCCGGCGACTATGAGCTGGGGCTTTCCGACGGCGTGGTCGAACAGATCATCCGGCCTACCGGTCTACTGGATCCCAAAATCATCGTGCGCCCGGTCAAGGGGCAGATCGACGATCTGCTCGGTGAGATCAAGGACCGTGTGGCCAGGCATGAGCGCGTGCTGGTCACCACACTGACCAAGAAAATGGCCGAAGACCTGACTGACTACCTGCTGGAACGCGATATCAAGGTCGAATACCTGCACTCCGACGTCGACACACTCCGTCGCGTCGAGCTGCTGCGCGAACTGCGAGAAGGCAAGATCGACGTCATTGTCGGCATCAATCTGCTGCGTGAGGGCCTTGATCTGCCTGAAGTTTCCTTGGTTGCGATTCTTGATGCTGACAAGGAAGGCTTCCTGCGCTCGCACCGTTCGCTTATCCAGACCATTGGCCGTGCCGCCCGTAACGTTTCCGGCACTGTCATCATGTACGCCGATGAGGTCACCGACGCGATGGAAACGGCCATCAGCGAGACCAATCGTCGACGGGAAAAGCAGATCAAATATAATAAGAAGCACGGCATCGACCCGAAGCCGTTGGTCAAGAAGATTAGTGATGTCACCGACATGCTTGCGAAGGAAGATGTCGATACCGAAACACTTTTGGCTGGTGGATACCGCGATGAGAAGCGCGCCGGCAGCAACAAACGCATCGCCATCACCGGGCTTGACGAGGCCGACTTGCAGAAGCACCATGACGAGATCATCAACGCCGGTCTGCCCGCGCAGGATCTGGCTGACCTCATCCGCCAGATGAGCGATCAGATGCACACAGCGGCCGAGCAGCTTCAGTTCGAACTTGCCGCCCGCCTGCGTGACGAGATCCGAGACCTCAAGAAAGAGCTTCGTCAGATCACGGAGGCCCAGAAATAACAGCCTCTGATACGTCGGGCTTGTTTTAGCTGGCTGTTTCGTTGCTCGATGCAGATTGCTTTTATAAGCGTTTCATAATATGGTGTTGAACCTTGTAATTGTTGATTTCAGACGACAATTTTCGTTCAAAGATCTTTGTTTTCTATCAATTGGTTTTGGACACACCAATTTTTCTCTATTGATTAATTAGTATCCCATAATAAAATTTATTCTTGTCTGTTTGCCTATATCCATAGAAGGGTAGTGCAAATGATGGCTGTTTTGTGTCTTTTGCAAAGCAAAACAGACTGGGAAATGGGAAACAAATAGGGAGAAAAGCAATATGATAGGTTTTCTGAAAATCCAGCATAAGCCGCCGGTGCCTGCTGAAAAAGCCGAGTCAGTGTTTGCCAGATATAAATGGCTGTCGCTGGTGGGCGTGTTCGTTGGCTATGCTGCGTTCTACATCGTGCGTAACAACTTCACGCTTTCCACTCCTGAGCTTCAAGGACAGCTGCATCTGACCAAAGGCCAGATCGGCATGCTCTCCAGTTGCCTGTTGATTTCCTACGGTCTGGGCAAAGGCTTCATGAGCGCCTTGGCCGACAAAGCCAACCCGAAGCGTTTCATGGTAACCGGTCTGGTCATCTGCGCCATCCTCAACATCGGCTTGGCGTTCTTCGGCGTCAATATCTGGGCAATCGCCTTTATCCTTATTCTTTTGGGCCTGTTCCAAGGGATGGGCGTCGGGCCTGCATTCATCATTTTATCGACCTGGTTCAAGAAGAAGGATCGTGGCTTCATCACTTCGATCTGGAACTGCTCCCATAATGTCGGCGGCGGCCTGGTTTCTCCCATCGCCGGTTTCATGCTGGGTGTCGTCGGAACCGGAAACTGGCGTTTCGCCTACTACATCTTCCCAGCCATCATCGCGATCATCCTCGCGGTGGTGATCTGGTTCCTCATCAAAGGCCGTCCTGAGGAAGAGGGTCTTGAGCCTCTTGAGGAGACCAAGGAGGAACAGGGTGATGTGGATTACAAGGATCTTTCGTCCTGGCAGATTCTCACCAAGTATGTCTTCACCAATGTCGGTGCCTGGCTAGTCTCGTTCATGGACACCTTCGTCTATATGATCCGCTTCGGCATCCTCACCTGGATTCCGATCTTCCTCACCCAGGCCAAAGGCTTCAGCCATAGCCAGATGATGGTGGCCTTCACCTTCTTCGAGTGGGCTGCCATCCCCTCGACGCTGCTCGCCGGCATCATCTCCGACAAGCTTTTCAAGGGGCACCGTATGCCTCCGGCCATTATCGCTTTGGTGATCATTGTCTTCTGCATCATCGGATATTGGACGAGTTCCTCGGTCGTGGCGGTCACCGTATTCGCCGCTTTGGCCGGCTGCATGGTCTACATCCCGCAGTTCCTTGATTCCGTTCAGACCATGGAAGTCGTCCCGCCCTTCGCCGTCGGTTCGACGGTCGGCCTGCGTGGGTTCATGAGCTACGTCCTCGGTTCCACCTTCGGCACCAGCCTGCTCGGCGTCGCCGTTGACCATTATGGTTGGAACGCCGGCTTGATCATGTTGCTGGTCGCTGTGGTGCTCTGCACCGTCTGCGCGGTTTTCCTGCACATCTTCACCCTGAAGAAAGAGAAGGCCATCAAACAGTCCGTCTGACAACCATTCGCTCTGGCGAGTTTGTCGGTAATATAAGGCATCTTCAAATGCGTGAGTTTCGCTTTTTGAAGGTGCCCTTCTTCTGTTTGGTCCATTCGAAGTGAAGATGGGCCGTGGGTTTTAACGTTGAATTTGAGCTATGTTGGTAATGGTCCGTTCAGTCATCGCTACCCCGTAGGCTATGAATATGGCCGAAACACCCCTTGCGTTTATGATCGTCACATACGTGGTGCTGGCGATTTTCTTTGTTGTCGATTTGTTTGTCATCGGCCGAAGGCCACATGTCCCCTCCACCAAGGAATGCGTGCAGCACATCGCCTTCTTCGTCGTTGCGGCACTTATTTTCGGCGGATTGGTCTGGTTGGTTTCCGGTTCGAAGCCGGCACTTGAGTTCTATTCGGGATGGCTTACCGAATACTCGCTGAGCATTGACAACCTTTTCGTCTTTGTAATTATCATGACGAATTTCGCTGTGCCCAAAAAACTGCAGAAATATGTGTTGAGCGTTGGCATCACCATCGCGCTTCTTTTGCGCGGGCTCTTCATTCTTGTCGGTGCGGCCGTTGTTCAGCGGTTCACCTGGGTCTTCTTCATTTTCGGTGCATTCCTCATCTATACCGCCGTCAAACTGGTGACAGGCGACGATGAGGAAGAGGAATACCACGAAAACATCATCATCCGCGCGCTTCGTAAGGTGGTAAAGATCACTGACGAATATGACGGCGAGAAAATCCGTACGGAGCGTGACGGCAAGAAGTTCTTCACTCCGATGCTCATCGTTTTCCTGACCATCGGCACCACGGACGTGATGTTCGCCTTCGATTCGATTCCGGCGATATTTGGCCTTACCAAAGACCCTTTCATCGTCTTCACTTCCAACATCTTTGCCCTTCTCGGCTTGCAGCAGCTTTACTTCCTGCTCGGCGCGCTGCTCGACAAGCTGGAATATTTGCCATATGGTTTGGCGGTTGTCCTCGGATTCATCGGCGTCAAACTGGTGATGGAGGCATTGCACGGCAATTCGTTGCCGTTCATCAATGGTGGCCGGCCACTTGCACAGGTTCCCGAAATCCCGACTTGGGTCTCGCTTTGCGTCATCATCGTGGCTATCGGCACGGCAGCGCTGGTCAGCGTCATCAAGATGAAATCAGATGAAGCCAAAGCGGTGCAGCGATAATCACTAACCTCATATAAATGTGAACGCTCACAGAAAAGTCAGCGTAACGGCAACAAACACTTGTGAATGCTAGTAGACTGAAGAGTTGTTGCGGGTCAATTCCCGCCATCAACATGTCAGTTAAGATAGGCAGGTATTTCATGAGGAAAGCAAAAATCGTAGACACCATCGGTCCAGCGAGCGAATCGCTGGAGAACTTGACCGAGCTGGTCAAGAACGGCATGGATGTCGCGCGTCTCAACCGTTCGCACGGCACTACCGAAGATCATCTGAAGGTCTACAACAACGTTCGTCAGGCTTCCAAGACCACGGGCCGCAATGTCGCTGCCTTGGTCGATCTGCAGGGTCCGAAGATTCGCTGCGGCTGGTTCAAGAAGAACGCCGATGGCGAAGATAAGGTCCAGCTTGAGACCGGTCAGGAATTCGTCATCACCACCGAAGACATCGAGGGTGACGAGCATATCACGTCGACCACCTTCAAGGGTCTGCCTGGCGATTGCCATGCCGGCGATCCCGTCCTCATCGATGATGGCAAGGTTCGTCTCGAGGTCACCAAGGTCGAGGGCAACAAGGTCTACACCAAGGTTCTGGTCGGTGGACCGGTTTCCAGCCACAAGGGCATCAACCTGCCGGGTGTGGCCGTGAGCCTGCCGGCATTGACCGAGAAGGATGAGGCCGACCTGCGTTGGGCCATCCAAACCGGTGCCGATATCATCGCCATGTCCTTCGTGCGTTTTGCCACCGACATCGACCGCGCCCATGAGATCATGGACGAGGAAGGCCGTCGCATCCCGATCATCGCGAAGATCGAGAAGCCGCAGGCTGTCGAGAACCTCGAAGAGATCGTCAAGGCGTTTGATGGCATCATGGTCGCCCGTGGCGATATGGCCGTTGAAATGCCGTTCGAAGAGGTTCCGCTGGTCACCAAGCGCTGCATCGAGCTGTCCCGCGAATACGCCAAGCCCGTCATCGTTGCCACCGAAGTCCTGGGATCCATGGTCAATTCCCCGATCCCGACACGTGCAGAAGCCTCCGATTGCGCCAACGCCGTCCTCGACGGTGCCGATGCCACCATGACCTCCAACGAAACCGCCGTCGGCAAGTATCCGGCACAGACCGTCAACACGATGGCCCGTATCTCCGGCTATGCCACTGAGCATGGTTTCAACCGCATCCCCTCTTTGAACAACCTCGACATGTCGAGCACCGGCGCTGTTTCCTCCGCCGCCGTCGACCTGGCCGACAAGATCAATGCCAAGGCCATCGTGGCTTACACGCAGACCGGTTCCACCGTGCACCGCGTCTCCCGCGAACGTCCGGCAGCCCCGATTTATGGCATCACCAACAACGAGCACACCTATCATTGGCTGGCTCTGAGCTGGGGTACCGAAGGATTCTGCACTGATGCCGATTATCACGACATGAACCGTCATGAGCTGATGGTCTTCACCGACAAGCTGCTCCGCGATGCCGGCAAGGTCGTCAATGGCGACAAGATCGTCGTGCTGAGCTCTGCTCAAGGTGAGCATAAGGCCGGTCGCACCGACTCGCTTTACGTGCACACTGTCGGCGCTTGCGACACTGACTGAAAATCATGAGGAAAGGCTTTTTGGTTCGGTTACATAGCCGTTCGCTGAAGGCTTGACCGTTTCTTGAACGGCAATTTTCGGCTTTGTAAAACGGGAACGTTTGAGGGGCCGGAGATTGCCGTTTGTGTTAAGTCGCTAGGATCGTTCGGAATATGCGAGAAGACACGCAGATGACGAAATCAACACTCCTACGTCGCTTGATTATGCTATTTTTGAATGGTTGCAATCCCTTGGGTTGCGGCCCGATACAAGCCCTTGTATCCCAATTGGTAGAGGAAACAGCCTCAAAATCTGTGCAGTGTGGGTTCGAGTCCCACCAAGGGCACGTTGAGTGGGTTTATCACTTTTTAATGATTGATATATCATAGTATTAATGTGCTCTGTACTTGACATATTGTTGTAAGAGACTGAGAAGGCATGAAGACAACAGGTGCGGAAGTGAATACAGAAATGGATAATGATATGGATCAGATTCTGACAGATGAAGAATTGAAGGCTGCGGCCACCGATGACATCGATGCCGTCGCCGATGAAGCCAAGCCGCAGAAGGCTGAGGATGATGGCAAGCCGCGCCAGCGTACCGTTGTCGTGGCCGAAGACGAGTCGGTGAATCGTATGGACCTGGTGGCCATGCTTGAAGACAATGGCTACAAAGTCGTCGGCGAGGCCGCCAATGGTGAGGAAGCCGTCGAGCTTACCCGCAAGTTCCGTCCCGACGTCGTTTGCATGGATGTCAAGATGCCGCGTATGGATGGTATTGCTGCTGCAGGAACGATTTGCGACGAGAACATCGCGCCGGTCGTCATGCTCACTGCCTATTCGCAGCCCGACCTGGTCAAACAAGCCACCGGCGCTGGTGCCATGGCTTACGTCACCAAGCCGTACGAGGAATCCAAGCTGCTGCCGGCGCTCGAAGTCGCCATGGGTCGCTTCGCCGAAATCAATGATTTGCTCGACACGGTCGAGGTGAACGAAGGCAAGCTCAAGGAAACCCAGTCCCAGCTCAAGGAAGCCGAAGAAAAGCTCAAGAAGGCTGAGGACACGCTCGAAGAGCGCAAGCTCGTCGATCGCGCCAAAGGCCTGTTGATGGACAAGGCGGACTTCTCCGAACAGGGTGCCTTCCGCTGGATTCAGAAGACCTCGATGGATCAGCGTATCCCCAAGAAGCGCTTGGCTATGGCCATCATCGCCAAGTACGGCGACCCGAAGCCGGAACCCCAGCAGCGCTAAGCCAAATTACTGAGTTTTGATGAAGTCGCCTGTCGATTCGCCTATGAATCGGCAGGCGATATTTGTATAGTGGAGACAACACGGCGTACGCAACGACAGAACGAGGAACAACGGTCTTATGAGTGATAGCGAGAGCACGAAGAACCTGAACGGTGCCGCGGCGGCGGAAAGCAGCGCAAAAGTAAGCGATACAAAACAATCGAAGGGTGCTACGGTGGCGAGTGATAGCGCAGAATCCAATGGTGCCGCAAAAGCCAGTGATATCACGGAATCAAACGGTTCCGAAAAATCAAAAGGCACTTTGCTGGTAGTCGACGGCCATTCCCTTGCTTTTCGCGCTTACTTTGCGCTGCCCGTCGAAAGCTTCTCGACTTCCGCCGGCCAACCGACAAATGCCGTATGGGGATTTTCGACCATGCTTGCGCAAGTGCTTGATAATGAAAAGCCCGACCATCTCGCCGTTGCCTTCGACATGGCCGGCGGTACGTTCCGCAATAAGATGCTGCCGCAATACAAAGGAACTAGGGATGCTGCTCCCGAAGAGCTGCTGAGCCAGCTGCCGATTATTCAGGACCTGCTGAAGGCTCTGGGCGTCAAGTATGTGGAAAAGAAGGGCTACGAGGGCGATGACATCATCGGCACCATGGCCTCGATGGGCGAGGATGCTGGATATAAGACGCTGGTGCTTTCCGGTGACCGCGATGCCTTCCAGCTGATCGATGACGATATCACTGTGCTCTATCCTGGCCATCACTTCAAGGACTTGAAGCACATGACCCCCGATGCCATTGTTGAGAAATACCATGTCACCCCGCAGCAATACCCGGATTTGGCGGCCATGCGAGGCGAGACCGCCGACAATATCCCCGGTGTGCCAGGCGTGGGCGACGGGTACGCGGCCAAGTGGATTAACCAGTACGGCGGGCTTGACGGCATCATCGAACACGCCGACGAACTGCCCGGCAAAAAAGGGCAGGCGCTGCGCGACAACATCGACCAGGTCAAGCTCAACCGTCGTGTCAACGCTGTGTTGCGCGACCTTGACCTCGGTGCCACCATTGACGATTTTACCCTTGGCGGCATGGACATGGACAAGGTCAACGTGATCTTCTCAAAGCTCGAGTTCGGCAACCGTTCCAAGAACCGGCTGGTCAAATCCTTCAATGGCGGGGTCATGCCAGGGGACGCGGATTCGGTGACTTCCGACGAGGCGAGTCATGACGAAGTTAGTGTGAAGGTTCCGCAAATCACCGAAATCCACGATGCCGGCGAGCTGGGGAACTGGATCAACGAGCACATCGCGCCAGTGTATCCGGCGGGTAAGATCAACCCTGATTGCATTATTCAGACTTTTGGCGAAAAAGATGATGGCTCAGAACGCGCCGACCATGCGGGCGACAAACCGGGTGACAATTCAGGCCGGACGTTTGCGGAAAGACAGAACAGTTACGATGCTGAGGTAGCCGCTGCCGAAAAGACGGACGAGCAGGCGATTATCGACGGTGCCAAAGGGCCAGAATTGGTCGATCGTGATATGTGTTGTTCCGAAAAGGTCAATCATTCGTGGGTTCTTTACGCTTCCGGGCGTTCCAAACCGGGGAACGCGAAACTGGAAGCCGTGGCGCTGTTGGCCGATAACGAGGCAGCCGCATTCGGCGCGGAAACCATTGATAATGCCATGCGTTCCGTCTTGCAGTCCTTGTTGGACATTTTCCACACCTCAATGGTGGTGCACGGCTACAAGGAACACCTGCATATGCTGGCTTCTGCTGGTGTGACGTTGCGTCGGCCGTTGTTCGACACCAAACTTGCCGGCTACTTGGTCCATCCCGATTTCCATGCCGAAACGCTGCAAAAGGCCGCTGAACATTTCCTCAAGCTCGACATCGCCGAAAGCAAGCCTAAACAGGCACAGGGCGAACTTGATTTTGGTGACGAAGGCGATTCCGCCGGCGACGATGACGCTTCAAGGGAAATTCGGCAGGCAGCCGTGAACGATGCCGCTATCGTGCGGGCGCTCGCTGATTTCCTCAAGACCCCGATCGACCAGCGCAAGCAATACGGGCTGCTGCGATCCATCGAATTGCCGGTCTCGCAGGTGCTTTATGGCATTGAAGACGCAGGTGCAAAGGTCGATATGGGACGGTTGCACGAGCTGCTTGACGGATTCGCGGCCGATGCCGATCAGGCCCAGCAGATCGCCTTCGACGCCGCCGGACACGAGCTCAACCTGCAAAGTCCCAAACAGCTTCAGACGGTACTGTTCGACGAAATGGGACTCAAACCTTCGCGGAAGACCAAGTCCGGTTCATACACCACCAACGCTGCCACATTGCAGGATCTGTATGTCAAGTACGCACAAGACGAGCAGGCGAGCAATTTCATCGGGGCGCTGCTGCGCCACCGCGAGACCAATAAGCTCAAGCAGATCGCGCAGACGCTGCTGGACTCCACCAACCGCAAGGACGGCAGGATCCACACGACCTTCGAGCAGACCGTCGCGGCCACCGGACGCCTGAGTTCGGTCGATCCGAATCTGCAGAACATCCCCAACCGCAACGCCACCGGCCGCGAGATCCGCTCCGCGTTCGTGCCGGGTGAGGGCTTCGAATCGTTGCTGAGCTGCGATTACTCGCAGGTTGAGCTGCGCATCATGGCCGACCTTTCCGGCGACGAATCGTTGATCGAGGCGTTCAAGTCAGGTGCGGACTTCCATCGCTACGTGGCCAGCCTTGTGTATGACATTCCAATGGATGAGATCACTTCCGACCAGCGCAGCCACGTCAAGGCGATGAGCTACGGGCTTGCCTACGGGTTGAGCACGTATGGGCTTTCGCAGCAGCTTAAGATCAGCCCGGCTGAGGCGGACGTCCTGAAAACCAAGTATTTCGCCACGTTTGGTAAGGTGCACGATTATCTGGAGTCGCTGGTCGCCACCGCCCGTGAAAAAGGCTATACGGAGACGATGTTCGGACGCCGACGCTACTTCCCGGGACTCAAATCCCAGCGTCGTCAGGTGCGGGACGCCGCCGAACGTGGCGCGCTCAATGCGCCGATTCAGGGCTCGGCAGCCGACATCATGAAGATCGCGATGATTCGCGCCGACTATGCGCTGCGCAAGGCTGGTGTCAAGAGCCGCGTCATCCTGCAGATTCACGATGAACTCGTGCTGGAAGTCGCGCCGGGAGAGAGCGAGCAGGTCAGCGTTTTGGTGCGTGACGCCATGGAGCACGCCGTCGACCTGGCCGTGCCGCTGGATGTTTCCATCGGCATCGGCTCCGACTGGCAGGCCGCCGCGCACTGATACCGGCCGTCAATCCGGGTGATGTCGGTGCGAACTGACGTGTTTGGCACGAAAACGTTATAAACGATATCAGCGATAAGAAGCAACAAACGGAGGACAATATGACTGGTCAGAAACCGAATCTCAGGCAGGTCGCCGGAGCGTTGGAGCAGCTTTACCCGCTCGAATTCGCCGAGGATTGGGATCATCCCGGGCTGATCGTCGGCGATTTGAACGATGCCGTCGGCAAAATCGTTTTCGCCGCCGACCCGACCATGGCCGTGGTCGACAAGGCCATTGCGATGGGCGCTGACCTGCTTGTCTGCCACCACCCGCTCTTCTTCCGTGCGGTGCACGAGGTTTCGGGCTACGGGGTGCATGGCGCCATCACCGGGAAACTGTATCGGGCACACTGCGGGCTGTGGGTCGGCCACACCAACGCCGATGTCGCCTACCGCGGGGTCGCCCAGGCCGCCGCCGATGCGTTCGGATTGCGCAAGCAACAACCGCTGGTTACCACCGGCCAGGACGATGGTCGTCCGGTGGGTTTGGGCCGGGTTGGTACCTTGAAGGAACCGATGACGCTACGTGCGTTTGCGCAGCGTGTGGCCGACGAGGTGCCGAAAACCAAGTACGGCATTCAGGTGGCGGGTGATCTTGATGCCGAGGTGCAGCGCATTGCCGTGTTACCGGGTTCCGGTGATTCGAATTTTAATGATGTGCGTATATCGGGTGCCGATGTCTATGTCACCAGTGATTTGCGCCACCATCCTGCCACGGACGCGCTGCAGCAGGCTTGGTACGAGGCGGCGCTCAATCATACGACCATGAAACCGGCGCTGATCAACACGCCACATTCGGCCATCGAGTCGATGTGGTTCAGATACGCGCTTGATGATGTTGCGGATATCGTGGAGAAGACCACCGGTTTCCGTCCCGAGACCAAGCGCATCGGTATCGTCACCGATCCTTGGCAACTGGTGCTGGGGCGCGACGAATTCACGCTCGTGAATGAGAATATGGCGTCTGACAATTAGGCTATGTCATCCGACTTACTTTGAATCTTGGAATAAGAAGAATCTGAAATTAGCCGGAAACAATATGTCGGCGTGTGATAATTTGTTGCGGTCAAGGACTGCAGTAGGGGAAGTTGGGGAATATGGGTTTAGAAGCGATGGAGCGTATTCGTGCCGAGGTCAATAAGCGGCTGCAAGATTCGACTGACGGCGTTGACATGGAAGCACCCGTGCGTTTGATTTCCAGTGAGACCGTCTATCGCGGGGCCATCTTCCATATTGATGACCGCCAGTTGGCGCTCGCGAAAACCGACGGCAGGGAAGTGCCTGTCCGCAGGCAGATTCTGGTCCATCCGCAGGCCGTGGTGATGTTGGTTCACGATGAGGTTCAAGACAAATATCTGCTGGAGCGTGAGTACCGTGTCGGACCCGACAGGTTCACGTACGGTTTCCCGGCAGGGTTGATGGAAGACGGCGAAAAGCCCGAAACCTCTGCGCTGCGTGAGCTGCGGGAGGAAACCGGCGTGACGCCGAAAGACGAGCAGTCGGTGCGTTTGGAACTTGTCGGCGATTTTTATTCCTCAGGCGGCATGACCAACGAGCTGGCGCATATTTTCGTGGTTCATTTGTCTTCTTGGACGCAGGAGCCACGTCGTTTTGACAAAGACGAGCATGTGCAGTCCACTTGGGTGACGTGGCAGGAACTCACCGGCATCGGCATTCAGGCCGCCGATTCCACCATCGCCATCCAGCATGAGCAGATTCGCCGTTTGCATGAACGGTTGGCAGCGAAAGATTGATGTCATAATTCTTGTGCTGTTGGTTTCACGAGGAATGTGTGAGTTTTAGATTCTCAATCACACGCATTACAAATATTTGTCAATGAAACAAACTCTTAGCACAGTGACAAATATTAAATAGTCGGTAATCTTATCGTTGCGTTGCCTTACTGGGTGGCCGCGATACGTGAATGCATGCGATGGTTCTTCTCAACCGAAGACGGGATTGTTTCGGCGATATTGGCCGTATCCAAGTCGGTTTTAGACTGTTCTTCGTCGGCATGTAAAACCTGCTCGGCGATACGGTCGGCCTCGATGGCGGCTATCTGACGAGAGAACATGATGAACCAGCCAAGGAAGACGAGCCCGGCCAAGGCCTCGACGTTAGTCATCGTATTGGCGCCGTTGAGCCATTGGATAAGCACAAATCCGCAAACGGCGATGGCGAGGTAACCGGCCGCATAAATGGCGAGGGAAAGCTGTGGGGCGAGCCAGGGGAGCGTCAGCAGAAGCAGCCCCATGACGACGACGATGCCACGGGCGAATACGTTGTGTAGGATAGGATGCGGCGTATAGCGGAACGTGCCGATACCGATGAAGGCGATACCGGAGAAAGCGAGCATCACTGAAAGACAGATCAGACGTGCCTTATAGTGCTTGATATGACTAGAGTGCAGCGGGCCCTGTTCCTGATTCCATTCCTGGCGTTGACGATATGAGGTGACCAGCTCGGAAATGGCGAAGTAGCTGATGATAATGATGCAGATGCCGGCCAGAACCAGGGTCGAGTTGAACATGCGCGCGGCGAAGGTGGTGCGGTCGCCAAGTTGCGAGAAATTGTTGGTGTACCAGTTCGGATCGTCCGTCGTCAGGCCTGCGACGCTGACGCCGGCGACCACGAAAAGCGGCAATAAGCCGGCCAATGTCTTCGCGTCCATCAGTTCGGCCTGTACGAAGGTGACGTAGCCTGCGACGCCTGAGAAACCGGCGCAGACTGCCACGATGTATTCGAGGAACATCGTACCCATGAGGTTGTTGGCCATGCTCAGAATCGCAAACGAGGTGAGGAACAGTGTGGAGGCGTAGACCGTCGCGAGTGCGAGGATTTCGACCAGGCGTCGGAGAATCGCTATCCAACGGTTGTGCGTGTTGAACGAACTTGAGCGTCGTGCGTAGCCGAAAATGAAGGAGATGGTGCCGCACGCAGCGATGATGATGGAGGCGATGACGAACTGGCGTCGGCTGATCATCCACGAGGCCGGCAGTGCCGAGACGCATAGCGCCATGCCGCTTGCTCCGGTAATCGCGCAGATAAGGAAGGAGATGAGTCCCGAGGTCTCCGTGCGCTGATGCAGTCCCATTGTTGCCCTTCGTGTGTTGTCGTTTTTCGTGTTTCAGATGAGTGCCGATTTTCGGTTTGCTGTTGGTTGGTGACCGATACACGTTGGCGATGGCCACGTAACTTGTGATTATTATCTGTCGCCGTGGACGTTTCCGTTATGCCTGCTTAGCGATTGGGGTTCAGAATTCGTCACGCCTGTTGCACTCATGTTTGTTTATTGTTTTTGCTATTGCCCATTCTAGCGAGTCGTGTGGCCGGGGTTGCGCTATACTTGTTGATTGTGCTTTGTTTTGCTTGGCACATCGGGATGTAGCGCAGTTTGGTAGCGCGCCTGCTTTGGGAGCAGGATGTCGCAGGTTCAAATCCTGTCATCCCGACTTAGAGCCATTGGAAACACTGGGGTTCCAAGGTATCGCCAAAACAATGGAAAAACAAAACAGTTAACATTAGTCAATATTGCCGCACATGCCCTGCTACAGTCAACATCCAGTCAACACTGTAGGTCATCTTTCCATCTCCGAAGCCCGCGCCCTAACAACGGCGTCGGCAAACTCATCCAACCGCTCTGGCCGCAATTTCGCATACGTATTCAGTGTAATCGCGACGGTCTGGTCGCAACCGTAATCTGGTTGCTGCCGGTTCAGAAATTTAGCCCTTGTCAATGACGTATCGAAAGGAAGTCTCCATATGCCTGATATTCTCAGAAAACCAACCCCGATTGCAAAGATATACGAGGCTTTGAGTGCGGTGGCGGATGGCCGTGTTCAATTGTGCGGTCCGGAATCGAAGGCCATCGTGACTTCATCGGCCCACATGAAACGCTATACGGTGATGATTTCCGACGGACTGTATTCCTCCAACGACAACGCGACGTACTGGCAGCATTATGCGGGATATCCCATCATCGCGGTGCTCGTCGAGCAGGGAAGGGTCAGCCTTCCACCGAATTCCCAACCGCTGTTGGAGCATTTTAAAAACATCAATTGGAAGCGGCTGAATACCGACAACAAAAACCACTACGACCAAGCCGTTTCTCAGTTTCTGTCTACGACCGGCCATGCGGATGAAATCGAGAAGCTCGTTCAGAACATCTACGAGCAGGCCAACAGCCTCCCGTTTGCAGTCAAAGGCAACCGAAAACCAATTATCAAGGTGCCTAAAGAAGCGGAATGAAACCCAGCACATGGAACGGGGCGTGCGTGCAGAAAGCTGAGAGATACTGGCAGCCGTTCGGACATATATTTTCGCTTTTAACCCCTGAAATACCAATGTTTCCGGTGATTTCCGGTATTGTCTGTTACTAGTTGTTTTATATGTCAACTAAACAAGCTGTCACAGATTTAAATCCTTCATGCCGAATTTTAGATTTGAAACGTTGTATTCGATTACGAGATATGTTTCAGTTCAAATATAGATTTATTCAAAGCTTCTATTCTGCGGCCTTACAGACTAGTTGCCAATTTTGCCAGAATGACGTGATGACTTTCCGTATTGTCTTATGATCTTTTTCGAGATTTTGGCCGAAAATAAATTGTCGTGGGTGTCCGTCCGGGTCAGAACTAATGAGATGCCGTTTTCCTCGATACGGTAGATGAGAAGCCAATCGCCTTCGATGTGCAGCTCTCGGTAGCCCAGCCAGTTCCCTTTGAGCGCGTGGTCACGGTATTATGTATCGAGCTTCGCTCGGTTTTCGGTCATGATTGCGTCGACTGCAGCCCACAACTTATCCATGTCGCGATGTTTTTTTCAGGACTCGATAGTCTTTTTCGAAAGCTGGTATTGAGTGGATGTTCTTAAGCATCGAGGAAATTCCTCATCTCTTGGACGCTGGAGAAGGTGTGGCCTTCGCCGGCTTCCACTTGACGTCGTGCTTCAGCGTTTTCCTGCTCGATTTGCGCCTGACGAAGCTCTTCGTAATCGTGTCGGTCGACGATAACGTAAGTGGGTTCATTGTTGCGCAGCACAGTAACTGGCCTGCCATCCTTGACCCGCGCGAAAGCTTTGCTTGCGCCTCCGCGGCTAAACGTGCTGATAGGAACCATCGTGTCCAAAGGTACTTCAATACTCATTTCAACCTCATATTTGCATGAAAATTTACATGTATATCATCATTATATAGGTAAGAGGTGATTTCGCTTTCACTCTTGCGTCTTTGTATAAAACTTGGTTCTAAAATCATTAGCGAGGAGTGAGTTTAGATAATCTTTGCTGTTCGTTTATAGGCTGCTTATGCTTCGTTTCCACAAAGGTTTTACCATTTTTCCTTCCTTCTGTAGAAACACCAAGAGAAACATCGCAATCGCACCGCACACCACGACTGGAACGATGCTGGCTTCGAAGCCGAAAGCGCCGCCGGTCAGGATCGCGGGGCCTTGCCAACTCGCGATGAGCCATGACGATTGCTTGCCGGTGCCGGAGACGACGGAACCGAATATCGGTCCCTCGGCGACGTTCCACATGGCATGGAAGCCGATGACCCACCACAATGATCTGGTCCATGCGTAAATGGCCGCGAACAGTACGCCGGACTCTATCGCGAGGGCGAGTGCTCCCCACAGCGTCGCTCCGGGGTTGTTCAGGTGCATGAGTCCAAACAGCAGAGCGGAAACCAGAACGCCGCCCCAGGTTCCGATCCATTCCTCGAGCAGCCTGAAGATGATGCCGCGGCACGCGATTTCCTCGCCGATGCCGCCGCAGACGCCCATGACGAAGATATCCATCCACGGCGAGTAGTCCGGGTTGAAGTCGATGACGTGATAGCTGCCGGTAAGGAAGAGGATACCGACGCACAGGGCAATGACACCGAAGCCCGCGAGCATTCCGACCAGCAGGCCTGGGAGCCGGGAGAGCCACAGTTCGTAAGGGTTTCTGCGCTTTTCGAGCAACATCACCACTACGAGGTAGGCGATGACGACCGCCGCGACTTCCAGCGGGGCCGATACCGACATGGACTGCATCCAACGGTTCTCGCCGCTGGCGTGGCGCTGGATGTGCAGAACATGTTTGACCAGCATGAAGGCGGGCACATAGAGCACAAGGAATATCAGGATGAAGGCGAGAAAATGCACCAGCGTCCGGGCAGCGGCCTGCTTCTTTCCGGTTTTCACGTCCTCGTGGTCTGGCGTCAGCATCATGCTCCTCTCAACAAAAATGCTACTTCTGAATAATATCAGCAAGCTTTCCGAAATTGAGAAATTCTGGGACTGTTGTGTAGTCGCTTTTAGCGTCGTTTGCTGGCTTATCCCTATCCGGCTTTGTAAACCAGATTCAATTTTAAGTTTCGTGGGTACTGTTGGAAGATCTTCTCCTTTGAAACGACAACATAGTTATTGATAATGAGCCATAAAGTTACTGGTATATGTCATTTTAGATAATTTGCGTATTACGGTGTTTTCTGTCAAAATGAATATTGCTTCACTCTGAAAGGGAGAGGCTCCAAGTCGCCGGGGGTATTCCTCCGGCATTGTTTTATCGGCCGGCGTATAAGGGGATTTCGATTCTAAAAATTGAAGACAGGAACAATCTAAACGATACAAGTTTCCCAAGTTGATATACCTTTGATGAGATAATCTGGATTTATTCGAGATGTGTTGTTCTGAAAGGAAGATGCTGGCGCTATGACTGTTGTCGAGAAGCGTGCGCAAGACGTGTATCAAGCCGTTCATTCCACTGAGATGGAAGGGCAACACGTTGATGAGCAATTTATGGCCGACGCGAAAGAATACATTTTCGGCAAAATAGATGTTGAGGAATGGGGCCAACGAGTTAAAGACCGTGTCCGGCGGGATCTAGCCCATGCCTGAATGCGGCAGATTTGTTGATCCATATCTTATTGCTGGCACTGATGTCCTGAAAAATCTGGTTGGTGCAAAGACTCAGAAGGATTTGCTGCACGCTGAAAGTATGCTTGTTACTTATTCCAGTGCTATTTTGCGTAGCAAGCAGTTGCATGCTGAAGGAACAATCAGCCAGCTATGTTCTATCCATCGGTCGTTATTCTTCGAAGTTTATCCATGGGCCGGTGAATTTCGTACCGTCGATATCTCCAAGGGAGGTTCAACGTTCCTGCCAGTGGCTTTTCTGGCGACCGGGTCGCACCATGTTGAGTCTGTTTTACAAAAAGATGCCATGTTAAAGGGCATGGACCGCAAGACATTCATTCAGCGGTTGAGTGTCAATTATGACAATCTCAACAACCTGCATCCTTTTCGTGAAGGCAACGGACGTGCACAACGAATTTTCTGGGAACTGGTGGCTCATGATGCCGGTTGGCATTTTGACTGGGGCTTGGTGACAAAGAGTTTCAATGATCAAGCATCAATCGCTGCTATGCACGATGATGACCTGTCATTGCTTAAGCGAATGTTCGACACGATTGTCAAACCTCTGGATGAGCCTCTTGTCGCTGGTCCTGATCTACAGGCATTGAGTCATGGGGAATATGTGCCGTCTCAAACTAGTGGAATCCGAATCGATGAGACACAGTCTGCCAAACTGTATCAGCTCTATATCGACAAGGAAAGAAAAGAAAAATAGCTGAACGATGCTTCTTTTGTTGTGGGTCGGAAATTCAATCGTGGGCCGATGGCATCTTATCGTAGACTCGCAGCCGAGTTGGATGGCAAAGTACTAGGTGCCGGCCGTGTCGAAGGAACATTCGAATAGTTTTGTTGAATGTCACGTTTTGATAAATACGATGCACACTAACGGAGCCGTTTTCCGAATCTGGTCTGCATCTTGTCTAGCGTGTAACCGATGGCCTGATAGAACTTGTGGGCGTCCTTGCGGAATTCGGCGGAGTTGAGCCGCACCTCTTTGGCATTGATGTTGCGCGCCCAGGCCTCGACGGCTTCCATAAGTCGACGTCCTGCGTGGTTGCCGCGCGCGTCCTGCGAAACTGCAAGTCCCATGACGTTGACCGCAGGGTCGCCATAAGTCGCCTTATAAGTATTGGCTTGAACGTAGCCGACAGCATTCCCGTTCTTTTCGGCGACGAAAATGCGACAATCCGGATTAGCCAGCAGCTCGGCAAGTCGCTCACTCGTGCGGTCAAGGGGATAGTCATATCCGAGGCAGTTCTTATTGAGCTTCTGCAGTGCGGCCGCATCGTTTCTGACGGCTTGACGTATGGAAATTTCACACATACCAGCAATCTTAGAACGTCCGTATCAATGATCCGTGTTTATTGTTTCGTGGGTTTGTCTTCAAATTCCCTAGTGAGCACGAAATACTGTCGATGCAACAATATCCCTTTAGTTTTTATCTGCTGATTTCGTTATTTTCTGATGGTTGGTAGTTTTGTAACTTTCCACGGATTCCTTTAGTCTGTGCAGTCCGTCCTAGAGCATGGCGGGCGGGCAGACGAAATTCAGGCGGAGGAAGCGGTTGCCGTTGCCTCGATAGACGGAACCTGACCAATACTTTGCTGGCGTAATTTGGTGTTCAAGCACTTGAAGTTTTTATAGTTGGCGATAGATGTCGTTATACGACGATAGATGCGATTCGAAAGGAACAAAGATGACAATACTCGACGAAGATTACACATTGAACAACGGGGTGAAAATTCCCAAGCTGGGATTCGGGACCTGGCTGATTGATGATGACAAGGCCGGGGCGGCAGTGCAGACGGCGCTCGCGTGCGGATACCGTTACGTTGATACGGCTCAGGCATACGAGAACGAGCGTGGCGTGGGCGAAGGTGTTCGCGCCTCGGGCTTGAAGCGCGAGGATGTGTTCGTCAGCACGAAGGTAAGGGCCGAACACAAGGATTACCAGTCCGCCAAGGATTCCATTGAGGCCTCGCTCAAGGCCCTCGACGTCGACTACATCGATCTGTTGCTCATCCATGCACCCGAACCGTGGAGCCACTTCCATGAGGGCGACCATTGCTTCGAAGGTAATCTTGAGGCATGGCGGGCGATGGAGGAAGCTGTGAAGGCCGGTAACGTGCGTGCCATCGGCGTCTCGAATTTCGAGGACGTCGACCTTGACAACATCCTGCAGCACGGCGAGATCAAGCCGGTGGTCAACCAGCTGCTCACGCACGTGGGTAATACGCGCTTCGACCTGCTGGACACCGCGAAGAAAGACGACATCTTGGTTGAGGCTTATTCGCCGATTGCCCACGGTGAGATGGCGGGCAACCCGACGCTTACCAGGATGGCGGAACGTTACGATGTCTCGGTGCCGCAACTTATGATTCGCTACTGTTTGGAACTTGGCACGTTGCCGCTTCCCAAGGCCTCTTCCGAAGCGCACATCAGGGCCAACGCCGAAGTCGATTTCAGCATCAGCACCGAAGACATGCAGACACTGCGCAATATGCCGAAGGTCAAAGATTACGGCGAGGCCAGCGATTTCCCGGTGTTTAGTGGCCGCTGATTGTGCCGGCGGCTTTATCAGCAATTGCAGATACCTCGATTGATATCTGACTTAGCTTATCGGAAGGCTAATAAACCGAGTCGCATATCACTTACGAACAATTTCGATAGAAAGAGAAAAAGAAAATGGCAACAACATTTACGAATCCAAGCCCGTTCCCGATGGGTCATCCCAACGATGCCTACGCCCAGTATTTTGACGGCCAGAGCTACAATGCCCCGCTGGGTGGCACGGATCAGGCCAGGGTCGCCAACGTGACCTTCGAGGCCTGTTGCAGGAACCATTGGCATATTCACCACAAGGCCACGCAGATCCTCATCGCCGTCGGCGGGCGCGGATACTGCCAGTTCGAGGGCGAGCCGGTGCGCGAACTGCGCCCCGGCGACGTGGTGGTCGTGCCTCCGGAAACCAAGCACTGGCACGGCGCCAGCCCGAACGAACCGTTCTCTCACGTAGCCGTGATGGTGCCGCAGGAAAGCGCCTCGAACGAGTGGCTTGAACCGGTCGACCCAGAAGAATACGCCAAACTGAACTGACCGCTGCTTACTTCAGCCTTTTACCGAATTGTGTCTGCAGCTTATCTAGCGTGTAGTCGATGGCTTGGTAGAACTTGTGGGTATCATTATGCAGCTCAGGCTTTTCGCGCCACAATGGAGAACGTAAGTGGAATTTTCGGATAACCTTGCGGCATATGCCACGATTGGTCTTGTTCATCGAATTCGAGGAGCGGCGTCGCCTGCCAGTCGGAGATGTCGTATTCGCTGATCTTCTCAATGCGTAGGCCAGCGTCAATCAGCACCGTGGTCATCTCATCGAAATCATGGGCCCAGTTGTGGTTGTGGGTATGGGTGATTTTCGGTGTTGCTGAGCCTTCGTTTTCGGGCTTGTCCGAATTGGTGTTGTCGGAATCTTCGTTCTGAGGTGCCAGAGTGTAGGTGTTTTCGGTATCGTACGAATCCTCGGTGCCCGGGAAGTAGCTGTTGCCAATGCTCAAGCCGTCATCGCCGAGCGCAAACTGCAGCGGATGGTTGTCGCGGATCATGAAGACGCCGTTCGGGGCGAGAAGCTTGGAGATGGATTGCGCCCATTGATCCAACGTCGGAAGCCACGTCACCGTTCCGACACTGGTGACAATGACGTCGAATTGTTTGCCGGGAAGTGCTTCGGCCGCTTTACGAGCGTCGGCCTCAACATAGGTGATATCTTCTCCGGCCTTTTTGGCTATCTGACGGGCGTAACGCAGCGAGGCGGGGGAGAAGTCCAGCCCGCAGACGTCTTTCGCGCCCAGCTGGGCCCAGCAGACAGTGTCGGTGCCGATATGGCATTGCAAATGCAGCAGCCGCTGGCCTTCGACTGAGTGATTTGGCAGGTACGGTTTCAGGACTTCATAATCGCGCCGGACGATGGGATTTGACAAGGGAGAGGCATTGATCCGCGCGTCAATATCCCCGTAGCTGCCGTTGAAATGGACTGCGGCGCGGTCGTCCCAATTCTCGCGATTGTCTTCGATCTCCTGTGAATCGCGTTTCGCGGGATCCTGCGCCTGTGGGTTGTCAACATTGGCAGTCATAAATAATCGGCTTTCTTCCGGTTGTCTCTTTTCAATAGAGACAAGCTTATCAGGAAACCGATTGAATATCGTAGCCCGGTCTTTTATTCAATCGCAGCATTGATGGCATCTGCAACCTGTCTCGGGTCGGCTATGCCCAGAACCAACCGGTCGAATTTCTCATCGTGCAGCTGAACGACCAGCGGTTGTTCGGGCTGGGCAATGTTCCAAAACTCAGTGTCTCCGTCGGGAAACTTGAACGTTCCGGCTTTTTTGCCGGGAGTGGCTAGGCCGGGATTGCGGAACGCACGGCGTCCGGACATGTTGAATCCGGGGTCGAGCGTCGCGCCTGCCACGTGGCTCAGCGGAATCTCGAGATTGCCCTTGAACGACCAAAGTTTGTTAAGACCATTCGGCACGACTTTCAGGGTCCTTCCTTCGATCGTTACGGTGTTGCTACCCGTATTCCTAGAATCGTTACGGCTTGCGTCGTTGTCGTTTTCCTGCTTATTCTGTGTTTCGGACATAGTGATACTTCCTTTTGTGATCTTGGTTTTAAAAAGTTTGATTAATTCGGATATATGCGGATTGAATTGATTGAGTCTGTTGTCTGCCCTGCGACAATGCCCGCACGGTTAAGCAGATTGTCTCCGAGGGCTTGCGATAGCAGTGCGGCTTGTTCGGGCGGAATCAGAGATTGCCACTGTGCGATGGTGTCGCGGACCTTCGCGTCATGTGGTGCAAGTTCCAAGCAGGCGATGGTGACAAGGTTCAGAACATCCTTCGAGAATAGGTTGTTTGTGGGGGATTGCGGTTCGGCTCGGATAATTTTTTCGGTAGATGCGGATCGGTCTGGAACGGAAGTGGTTTCGGCAGGAATTTCATCATGCCCGTCAGTTTCAGATTTGTCTGCTACCCTGCTCCCGGTCGTAGTAGCGTCCAATGTTCCTTGCAATACTTTCAGAAACACCCCGCGTTTGCTGCCAAACGCCTGGTAGAGACTCCCGCGTTTCAGCCCGGCAGCGGCTACGAGGTCATCGATCGAAGTGGCGTCGTAGCCGTGCATACAGAAAATCTCGCGACATTGTTCGAGCACCTTGTGTTCATCAAAACTTCTTGGTCTTGCCATACCTGGCACTATACCAGTTTTTGAACGAATAGTCAAAAACTATGGATTTCAAGTTTTCTTATCTCCTGGTGTCCAAGTTCGATAAGCTCGCTTGAGTTAGGAACGGCATCTTTTCGGGCTAAAGCGGAAATCATTGATTCCTGCGTCTTGATTGTTGTAGCGTTGAAAATAAGGAAATGCAGCTGTCTGACCGGTTTGGTTATTGATGTTGCAAAGAAATTCCACTATAGCGCAACATTGAAAATGTTCCTATACGAGTAACAGATGGGAGACCAGCCTTGAGATTAGCCGTTCATGATTTGTTGATGCTCAACACCGGGGAAACGCCGAAAGAGAACGTGCAAAAGACCAAGGGGCTTGTTCAATATGTTGAAAGCCTTGGCTACAGCCGCTATTGGTTCTCCGAGCACCATGGTTTCCCGGCCAGTGCCAGCATCGCGCCGGAACTGCTGGTAGCCTACTATGCAGCTGCCACGAAGAATATCCGGCTTGGCACCGGTGGCACCATGATCATGCATTATTCGCCGTTGAAAATCGCCGAAACCTTCAAGACACTCGAAGCCATCGCTCCTGGACGCATCGATTTGGGGTTGGGCAGGGCTCCGGGCGGCGGGCCTGCGGAAATCATGGCGTTGTCGGAAGGTCAGTCGCAGCTGGACCGGGACCCGCAGATGTACGGCAAAATCAACGATATCCTTGCGCTGCTCAAGGACACGCAGGCCACCGAGGCCAGTCCGCTGTATCGTAATGTTTTCGCGGCTCCTAACACCGGTGAAGACGTGCCGGAGCCATGGATGCTGGGGTCAAGCGGGCAGTCGGCGTTGAAAGCCGCGCAGCTTGGTCTAGGTTACAGCTTCGTGAAATGGTTCGGCTACAACCCTGGCATTTCGCCGAGCGTCTTCCGCGAGTACCGTGAATCCTTCAAACCGAGCGTCTTCTTTGACCGTCCAATCGTGAGTATGGACTACCGGGTGCTCATCACCGAAACCGAGGAGGAGCTGCGCCGCCATGAGAAGTCATTTGAACTGTCGTATTTGACGCTCGGCCATCCGCAAGCCACGTTGGTGTCTCCGGATAGGGCCGAATCGTATGTCTATACCGAATCCGATGAGGAACGCTTGAAGCACGCCTATGATAACCGGATACTGATTAAGGGCACAAAGCAGCAGGTCAAGGAGATTTTGGACGATGAAATCGCCGCCTACCAGATTGACGAGCTAATGGTTCATGTTCCGGTCTACAGCCTTGAAGCGCGCAAGAACACATACAAGTATTTGGCTGAAATGTACTTGTAAACCGCATTGGAATTGGACTCAGGCTGTCAGCGACGAGTTCTGTCGGCTGATAGCCTGAATATCGCAAAAGGTATTCCTCGCCAAGAGCTGAGAGGGATACCTTTTATTTTTCCAAATATCCTTGAAGGATTTTGATGGTGTGAACATACAAAAGTGGAGCCCTCCTCATGCGTTGTACACAAGAAGGACTCCACTCTGAACTGTTCAGACTCGCATTGAACGCGTCAGGTCAGTTGCTCCGTTTCACTTGATGTCGTCAAGATTCAGCCCGAGCGCCTCGGCAACGCGGGTGCCGTAATCGGGGTCGGCCTGATAGAACTGCTTGGTCTCGAGGACTTTGATTTCTTCGGCATGCTCGCCTTCGACCTGACCTAGGTTGGAGGCGATGGTGGCGACCAGACGCTGCTTCTCTTCCTCGCTCAGCACATTGTAAAGCGCGCCGGCGGCAGAGAAGTTGTCGGGCTCGTAGGCGGCATAGTTTCCGGTCTTACCTTCCAGCTGGTCGCCGTGGTTGCGGGCGGAGGTGTCCTCGGTCGGGCCGTCGAAGCTGTTCGGCTCATAGTCAACGGAGCCATCCTGCGCGTTGTTGGTCATGTTGCCGTCACGCTCGTAGTTGTGTACCCCATTGATGGGGCGGTTAACCTTGAGCTGTTCGTAGTTGGCACCGAGGCGGTAGCGCGCGGCGTCCTTATAAGCGAAGAGGCGGCCCTGCAGCATTTTGTCAGGTGTTGGCTCGATGCCCGGCACGAAGTTGGCCGGCGCGAACGCGGATTCCTCGACGTCCTCGAAGTAGTTGTCGGGGTTGCGGTTCAGGGTGAACTCGCCGATCTTGATCAGCGGGTAGTCCTTGTGGGAGACGACCTTGGTGATGTCGAAGATGTCGTGCTTGTAGTTCAGACCCTCTTCGTAAGGCAGGATCTGCACGCAGACCTTCCAGGACGGGTAGTTCTTGGACTCGATGGCGTCGAAGAGCTCGTGCAGCAGGTAGTCGGTGTCTTCGCTGGCGGCTTTGGTGGCGGTCTCTTCGCTCATGTTGACCACACCCTGCTCGCTCATGAAGTGGTACTTGACCCAGAAGGCGGTGCCGTCGGCGGTGACCCACTTGAAGGTATGGCTGCCATAGCCGTTCATGGTGCGGTAGCTGGCCGGGTTGCCGCGGTCGCCCATCAGATAGGTGACCTGGTGCACGCTCTCGGGGGAGTGCGCCCAGAAATCCCACTGGCGGGTCTGATTGCGCAGGTGGGTGCGCAGGTCGCGCTTCTGGGAGTGGATGAAGTCGGGGAACTTCAGCGGGTCCTGGATGAAGAAGGTCGGCGTGTTGTTGCCGACGATGTCGTAGTTGCCTTGCTGGGTGTAGAAACGCAACGCGAAGCCGCGCACGTCGCGCAGGGTGTCGGGGTAGCCGAGCTCGCCGGCCACCTGGGAGAAGCGCAGGAAGATCGGGGTCTTCTTGCCGACGCCGTTGAAGACGTCCGCCTTCGTGTATTCGCTCATGTCGCGAGTGAGCTTGAAGGTGCCGTAAGCACCGGCGCCCTTGGCGTGCACTACGCGGTCCGGGATGCGCTCGCGGTTGAAGTGGGCGAGCTTTTCGACCAGCTGGTAGTCCTGTAGCAGCACCGGGCCGCGCACGCCGGCGGTCTGCGAATGGGTGTTGTCGGCCCAAGGCTGGCCGGACGCGGTATTGAGATTGTTGGTCATGAAACTCCTTATTTTGTGGCAATGTAAGAAGAAGATAACAATTTCATTTGCATAAAACAATGGTTTTATATCGTTTTGTGGGCTTTGCGACATTTTGTCTGTAAAGTCTTTACATTGTGATTTTCGTTTATTTACAGAAGTTCTGGGATCATTAAATTGGATTTGGATTTACAACTAGTGAACGTGTTGAAAACGTTTGTAGCGGTTCTAAAGGCTGATTGTTGGCTTACAAAAGTTCGTTAATTGATTCGAATGTTCAATGTGGTGTTTGCAGACGATGTTCCGTTTGTCTCGACGGTGCGGACTCGATTCATGTTGAGTTTGGGATCGCCGGTTCGATAGACTTGGGATCATGCATCTCCTTTTACCGCCGTCCGAAGGCAAGGCCACACCCAGGGGAGGCCCGACGTTCGACTTGGAACGTCTGTCTTTCCCAGAACTGAACGAAGCCAGAGGAGCGGTTCTCTCAGCGTTAATTGAAGTATCGAAACGTGATGACGCAGCCAGAATATTGAAGGTCGGGGCCAAGGGTGCCCATGAAATTGTCGCGCAATGTGACATTCTTTCGGCACCCTGTGCACCGGCGCGCGAGGTGTATACAGGCGTGCTATACGAGGCGGCGCAGTTGCACAAGGGTGATGACGTGCTGATCTTCTCAGGTTTATTCGGCGTGACCACAGGCGAGGACTTGATACCCTCCTATCGTCTTTCGATGAACGTCTCGCTTCCCGGCGTCGGTCCGTTAAAGTCATTCTGGCGCAAGCAGTTTGCGCAGTGGAGTCCGAATCGAGCAAAAGTTGATAATGATAGGGGAATCCGAAACTCGTCAATAAGCTCCGGTGATAACGATAATGTCGCGGTTGATTTGCGATCCGAACTTTATCGTGTCACAAAGCCAAATCAGTCAAACAACAATGTCCAATGGTGGGATGTCCGCATCGCCAATTCCCAAAGCAAAACTATCTCGCACATGGCCAAGCACTACCGAGGCTTACTAACGAGAGCCCTACTCGACGCCCCAACTCAACCCGTAGATGAGGTCGCCCGCACCCTCGGTATGGTGAGTGTCGAGGCAGAAGATAATATTTGTCGTCTTGTTTTAGTGCCGACTGGGCTCTGATACTGTCCGCATAGGTTTATGACGAGTAGAATCGGGAAGCCAGGATTTTTAATAAACAAGCCGGCGCTGACTGTCTTCGTCATCGATACGCTCAACGGGTCAAACATTGATTAGTGTATTACGGTTTATCATGATGTTGCCAGCTTCGCTGTCCAAACGTTCCATCACCCGTCCGGTCAAGGTCAGATTCACCTTACTATCGGCTTATTCTCGCAGATTATAGATGGGATGTCCATATCAAAATATTTGCAAACGTCTTCACTATTGTCGAATTTATGGCCTATATCAATGGCTTTGTATGAGCTTGTCATAAGTTTTCCCTTGTAGTCGTGTAATTGTCACACTGAAATGCTTCTTGTTGCTCAAACAATGTCATTTATAATGCCTGTTTGAAATGTTATCATTTTTAGAAAATACTCATCTCGACCGCTAAAGGAGTCGGTTATGGAAGAGAAAAGTAGAAAAACACCAACGGTGCCAGATCCAATATTGGATGTCAAAGAATGCAATGAGTTTGAGGAATTGAACAAAAGGTTTGAAAAGCTGACGACTCCAGGACATATCGCTCAGGCAGGTAAAAAGATTGTTGAGCGCATACCGGAAAATATAAAAAACAAAGCCTCCACTCTAAAAGATGATATTTCCGAACAGGAAATCTATAAGAGGGCGATGGAAATAGCTTCAAAAGGTTTTCATACTCTCGAGGAACAAGCCGCTAAATACAGTGTTGATGAGACAACTATTGTAAAGAACCTCAATGCTGTGTTGAACCAAGAAACGATAAGTTGTCTCGATGATATTTGTTTTATGAGAAGTTATGACGTCAGTAAGGCGGCGAACAAATACACCTCGCATAATATTGTGGCGGCGGTTGCTGAGGGTGCTGGAACGGGAGCGATAGGTGTGGCGGGAATTCCCTTAAGTTTTGTATTTATTACATTTCTTGAATATCGTGCCGTACAAACAGTGGCGATGGCATACGGGTATGACGTGAAAAATGATCCCAGTGAATTGTATATAGCCAGCAGCGTCTTTTCAGATGCTTTGAATCCTAAAGGTGTGGCTACAGGTGCTTCCGATGTGTCTGATTTTGTCGCAAAATTTATGACAATTTCTGCTTCACAAGGAATCAAACAAGCCTCTAAAAAAGGCTGGGTTGCGATGGCCGACAAAGGTGGTCCTGCTTTATTGCTCGTTCAGATGAGAGCACTTGCGAATGTGGCTGCTAAAAAAGCGTTACAAAAAGCGGGTAAAAATGGATTGGAAAACAGTATTTTCAAGACTATGTTCGAACAGATTGGAAGAGGTTTAACTCTTAAGACGATCGATAAAGCCGTGCCGATTCTATCCGCTGGTTTTAGTGCACTTGTGGATTCTGGACAGATGAGCAGTGTTTTGCAATATGCTGACATCTTCTATCACAAACGTTTCCTTACCGAGAAAGAAGATCGTATTAATGAGATCACCGGCGAGACCGGTGATGGTGATGTCATCAACGTGGTTGTTGAAGATGAGTAATGGGCTTTGTTTTTGTGATTATTCATTAAATAAATCGATGATTTGAGATTTTGTATTAGTTGGGGAAATGGAAGGCAAACCAGTTAATTGGTTTGCCTTCCATTTCCCCAACTACCGTCTACTCCCATTGCACATTGTCTAGATCGATACCTTGGGTCTTGGCGTTGGCATCAATGATGTCGTGAAGCCACTGGGCGAGTCCCGGTTCGATGTCGTCATAGTGTTTCTTGAAACGCTGGTCGGCGACGTACAGCCGGCCCAGACAGACCTGCATGGATGGGCTGACCTCGTAATAGTAAAGTGACGCTCGGTGTTCTTCGGCAAACGCGTTGGCTTCATCGCTGCCAGGTTCCACGCCCCGACGCTTGGCGTCGGCCAGTTTTGCTTCAACGTCGCGCATGCGTTGTTCTTTCTGCATTTTGGTCTTTCCGTCCATCGTGGTCTGCCGTTCGGCGAACTCCATCCACTGCTTGGTGTCACCCCAACGGTCCTTGGCCTCGCTTTGCCTTGGGTCGAGTGTTTCTGCATTTGCCATGGTCGTTCCTTTCTCTGCCATGTCGATGAGCCGGTTGATGTTTTCAAGGGTTTGCTGCAAATGCCGCAGCTTCTTTTCGAGGTTGGTCCGTCCCGCTTTGAGTTCCTTGATGACAACTGGCGCCGGCGCGTCGAGCAGCCGCCCGATGCGCGTGGCTGGTACACCCAGCTCTTTGTAGACGAGCAGACGGCGGAGGCGGTTCAGATCGCCGGGGCAGTAGACCCGGTACCCGCTGGCATCGCGAGCCGGAGTGAGCAGACCGAGGTCTTCCCAGTGCCGAAGCATGCGTACACTGACGTGGAACATCATTGAGACTTCGCCAATGGTCAGGCCGAATGGCTTGTCCGGTGTCCAACGAGTGTTAGCTGCGTTTGTCCCGTGCATTCCGTTCCTCTTTCGTTGTCTTGTCTGCGGCCGGTTTGCCGGTCGCAAGAGAAAAGCTATGCCCTGACAATATGTCAGGGTCAACAACCATCGGCGTGTCGCAGATTTTTAGGAGCAGTTGCCGCTTGCTTTTATTACTATTGAGGGATAATTGATCAGACGTAGACGGTATCGATCAGTCGGCCGGATTCTCCCTCGCTTGTTGGTGGCATCAGACGTTTCTCTTCGCCGGTGCCAAGGTTATTGCCTTGCAATAACATGAATTATCAGGACTTGTTTCCGGAGAAGTTTTCATAGTGGACTTTTCGAAGGCAGAGAAGATAAAGTCGGGTGGAGTTGGAGAAAAATGTTTGCAAAAAACGATAAAGGCCAGGATGACCAAATAGATTTCTCCAGTGATATGTCGTCCACGTCAATGTCGTCGGACCCCAAGGTATTCGAAGATGTTGATGACTCTTGGTCCGACGTTGCCGATGACGACGGTACGCAACGTTTGCTCAAACGTGAGGAGAGAAGGCGGCGGGCGGCCTATCGCAAAGCAGCCAGAGGCAACGGTCACAGCGGGGGCGCGCATGTGCTTAAGGTTGCTCTTTGTGTCGTGCTGATTGTCATCGTTCTTGTCGTAGTCGTGGTCGGCGTGCTTGTCGCCATTTCCAAAATCAACGAGGCAAGGCATCCGATGCCGATATGCCAAGGCAAGGTCCAATGCGACGCGGAAGACAAACGTCAGGACCTGAATCGTGCCACATACGACATGGACTCCAAATTGCGTGACCTGATTGATGATATGACCACGGCGGATAGGCAAAGTGTCAAGCAAAGCGACGTGGATGCCGTGGCCAAGAGCATCGCCAAGGTCGAAAAGGTAGGTGGGGAATTCGAAAAGCTGCCGGCGATGGACAACGTCGGTGTGAAAAAAGCATTCACACAATATAAAGCACGTTATGAACGCAAGATCGCCTATGCGCGTGACATCATGACG
This sequence comes from Bifidobacterium sp. ESL0745, assembly GCF_029433335.1. NCBI lineage: Bacteria > Bacillati > Actinomycetota > Actinomycetes > Bifidobacteriales > Bifidobacteriaceae > Bifidobacterium > Bifidobacterium sp. ESL0745. The sequence goes on along the minus strand of NZ_JAQTHX010000001.1, from coordinate 917,663 downwards.
GTGGCTCCTGCCGCTTCCCAAGCCAATCGTATCTGCGGGAAGACGCCGCTGTACGTGCCCATGGACCCTACCTGGTCGGAGCAGAGCAATTATCTGACAACTTGCAAGGCCGCCGTCGATGCGATTCCGGACGTGAAAAACGCTGACGTGGCGAGTTATAAGGCGTCGTGGAACGCTTATGCCGCCAAGACCAGTGAGGCCTATGCGGCCATACAAGCGCTCGGGCCGAGTGACCAATTCTCCTCCAACCAGCAGGAACGTTACGACAATCTGGAGCGCACGCTGTCTCAAACCGAAGAAAACGAACGCGAAGTAACGGTCAAGCCTCTCCAGACATTGACGAAGGGGATGAATGATGCGGACGACAAAGACAGCGGTGATCCGGATCTGTCTACAGCCATCTGGAACATGGTCTCGAAACATTAGGCGTTCGCATGTTTCGGAAGCTGCAGCGCCGAATGGTACGGTGTTGAAAGAAGATTGTCATTGAACGGGGTTGATTATGGGGCGTGATACAGGGCAAAAGCCTTTTGACCAAGGCAATGATCAGGTTTTCTCTGACGTGGATGACGACATCGCGACATCCAGCTCGGTGTCTGCCGACGGTGCCCCAGGTTCCGATCAGGTTGCGTGGGCACCGTCGGATGGGCGCCGTCTTCGGTCTGGGAAATCGAAGGCAGTAGTATTTATCGTCTGTATAGTCGTCGTCGTGGCGCTGGTTGTAACCGCGAATCCGCTCATCAGGACAATAACGTCATCATTGCAGGGTTCCAGCCAATTGCGACATATCGCTAACCCTGATACGCATCACAAGGATCCCGTGCCCGTAGACAAAGTGAGCAAGGGGATTGAAGACATCCATGACGATCACCGCCACCTCGTCTACAGTCTGGAGAGTCTGGCCACCGGTTCCCAAACCGGCGATAAGGATATCGCCAAGCTCACCTCGCTAATCGACAAAACCGACAAGGATAACGCCGCCTTTGCAAGCCTGCCAATCATGAACAACGCTGAAGTGAAGCGGCAACTTGACCGCTATACGAAGGCCACACAGGCCGACAAGACAATCCTGAACGATTTTGTCGGAAAAGCCAAGGCGCTGTCTGCGGTGAACAAGGCCTGCGGCGAATCCTGGACCTACATATTCGGTGGCGAATCCGAGAAACAAAGTTACGACAAGCATTCGGCGTCATGCACCGCGGCGTTGCAACCACTGTCCGGCTCAGATGACGAAGCCATGAAAACGTTCGTTTCCTCCGTTACCGGCGCATTGGAAGAAAGCGGCAAGGCCGCCGGGCAGCTCGCTGTGCTCCATGCAAGTGCGACAAACGACAGATCCGTTGAACAACAGGAAGACCAGCTTAACAAGAGTATCGATATTTCCACCAGAGTGCAGGATTATAGCTACCGGTACAGCTGGGCTTTGCAGAAAAAACGTGATGCGCTGCATCTCGATTGGGCCTTCGACCGCGCCTATGATGTTGCCCAGTCGCAGAAAAGCGCCGAGGACTGGGAAAAGAGTGTGCATGAAGGTTTCCCCAAGGGTCCGGGCAAGGCGTTCAAGGGGGATACGGCAAAGAAGATCACCGATGCCATGGCCGAGGTGGCCAAACGATGGAGCTTGATGGATTCGACGGTCTATGATCGCAGTTTCAAAGGCATGGGCAATCTGGAACAGGCCGATATCGATGACATCAATGATGTAATTAGTACTGCGGACAAGGCCAATCAGACGCTCGCCGACCAATTGAGCGCGAGCGGGAACGGGGATTACCGGCCATTCAAGGATTTCGTGACCGCATACGACAAGGAAAAAGTGACCGTTGGCGCATACATTCCAACGATGCTTCCGGTTTCCCAAGCCAAATCGGTGTGCGTCACGTTCCCCCAGCTTGATGAGTCGGATCCGACCTATGCCACTTATATTGGCGCTCTTGATTCCTGCCGTGCGGTGTTGAAGCCGCTGGACAATCCCCAAGACCAGCGCTTGCACCGGCTGGTCACCAAGATGACGGCCAATCTGGACAAGAATGGCTCAGTCATTGATAAAATGAAGGCATTTGGCTCTTACCATGATGCCGAGGCTGGCAAACAAAGCAAGGCATACGAGCAACTGGGCCATCAACTGACTTACGACCAGGTCGGTGAACGTGAGCGGATATTCGACGAATACACCCACGCCTTCGCCAATAGTCGTACCCAATCCGGGGCGTCGGGCGCGCTGTACCAATTGCAGGGCGGCGGTTACGGGGATGATTGATGGAAACGTGTTCATGGTCGCGTCTTGGGTTTGGTCGAACTGATCCAATTTCATGATATGCGTGTGACATGTGATGTCACGGTTGCGGGTGGGATGCTTTGGGGTGGGCAACGCATAAGGCAGATGATGGATATCCAAGGTCATTTTCCACGTCTCGAAGAAAAAGGTGTAGGGGAGTCCCTTTAAAATTTCTTCTATGACAAGCGTTGAAGTCTTTGATGACAAGCAAGACGGCAGTTATCGTGATCGTGCTGATGGTGGCACGTCCGGCCGTGGACTATCAGGAAGTGGCAAATCCGGGTATGCGGGTACAACTTCGTATGCCGAGGCGGTTGATCCGCCTGACCCTTGGCCTGCGCCTGTGGCTGTTCGGTCGTTGGAAGCCACAGTGGTGATTCCCGGGAGCAAGTCGCTGTCGAATCGGTACCTGATTTTGGCCGCCTTGGGGCACAAGCCCGTTACTATTGCGGGCCTATTGCGCTCGCGTGACACCGAACTGATGGCCGCTGCATTGAGAACGCTCGGAGTCGGTGTCGAATTCGATAAGGATGAGGAAACTCGCGTCACGGTGACACCTCCTGCAAATGGCCGGTTCAATGGCAATGTCACCGTTTTCTGCGGCCTTGCCGGTACGGTGATGCGCTTCGTGCCGGGTCTGGCGCTGTTCGCTGATGGTCCGGTGCGTTTCGATGGTGATGAGCAAGCCTATGCACGTCCGATGCATCCGGTGCTCGATGGGCTTGAGCAGTTGGGTGCCTCGATTGAATACGAAGGCAAGGCAGGTTTCCTGCCGTTCACTATTACACCCCCGAAAACCGAGAAATCCGACGCTGGGCAGCAAAATCATGGAGAATTGAGCCTTTCAAGTAATTGTGACAGCTCGTTGAACTCTGGGCTGGCAAAGGTTGCGATTGATTCGTCATCGTCATCTCAGTTCATTTCCAGCCTGCTGTTGATTGGCTCGCGTCTGCAGCATGGTTTGGATTTGAGGCACACCGGCAACAAGCTTCCCAGCATGCCGCACATCCGCATGACCATGGCCGATGTCAATGGTGCAGGTGGACAGGTCGACATGCCTGAAATCGGCCACTGGTGTGTGGCACATCGAGATTTGCAATTGCCGGATGGGGTAGTGGTCGAACCGGATCTTTCGAATGCCGCGCCATTCCTCGGTGCCGCGATGATTGCCGGCGGTCGAGTGAGCGTCCCTAACTGGCCGACTTCCACCACCCAGCCTGGAGGTCTGCTTCCCGATATCCTGCAGAAAATGGGTGCAAGTGTCACCTTGGACGGACAGCCATTTGATGATGTCATTGCGGATGTACATCGGCGCAATCAGGGTTCTGTGCCCAAGAACGGGACGTTGACGGTGTCGATGAACGGTTCGATTCACGGGCTGGGCAATGATTTCGATCTGTCGGCGGCAGGGGAGATAACGCCTAGCATCGCCGCTTTGGCGACGTTGGCGGACAGTCCCAGTGAGCTCGTCGGCATCGGCCATTTGCGTGGTCATGAGACGAACCGTCTGGCCGCGCTTGTCTCGGAAATCACCCGCATTGGTGCCGGAGCCAAGGAATTGCCGGATGGGCTAGCCATCACACCAGTGGCTCACGACCAATTGCATGGTAAGATCATGGAAACGTATGCTGACCATCGAATGGCGACCTTCGCAGCGATGATCGGCTTGGTTGTGCCCAATACCCGCATTCGTAACGTTGCCACCACGCGCAAGACCATTCCCGATTTTCCGGGGATGTGGCGGAACATGCTTGACGCCTGAAACATCCGATTATGGATATGAAAAGGCCGGAACCGATTGAAATATTCGGTTCCGGCCTTTCCGTTTACGCAGGATTTAAAATCCAACGAAACACAACAGATTCACTTCTTGAAGACGTTGCCGTAGCTGTCCTTGCCTTCGGTGGCGATCTTGTCGGCCTTGTGAGCAATCGCCAGCTCCTCGTTGGTGGGGATGACGGCGATGATCACTGAGCTGTCAGGCGTGGAGATGATGCGCGGTTCTTTGGAACGGGCATCGTTCTTCGCCTTGTCAAGCTTCACGCCGAACGGCGCGAGACGCTCGCAGACGCGGGCACGCACGTTGCTGTCATTCTCGCCGACGCCGGCGGTGAAGGTGATGACGTCGACGCCACCCATTTGGGCGGTGTAGTTGCCGATGTAGCCGACGATGCGGTGGATGTAGACGTCCATCGCAAGAATGGCGTCCTCGTTGCCTTCGCTGATGAGGCGATCGACCTCACGCATGTCGCCGTAACCGGTCATGCCGGTCATGCCGGACTTCTTGTTGAAGAGCTCGTCGATCTCGTCCACGTTCATGTGGGCATTGCGGATGAGGTGGAAGACGGCGGCCGGGTCGATGTCACCGGTGCGTCCGCCCATCATCAGACCTTCAAGCGGGGTCAGGCCCATCGAGGTGTCGATCGGACGGCCGGAGATCTGCGCGGAGGCGGAAGCGCCGTTGCCGATGTGCAGCACGATCTGCTTCAGGCCTTCGGCGGGCTTGCCGACAATGCCGGGGACGACGGAGCCGATGTACTCATGGCTGGTGCCATGGGCGCCGTAGCGACGAATCTTGTACTTCTCCGCGACTTCCTTGTTCAGTGCGTAGGTGCTGGCTTCTTTCGGCAGCTGGAAGAAGAAGGAGGAATCGAAGACGAAAATCTGCGGGACATCAGGCAGAAGCTGTTCCATGACCTCGGCGCCGGTGGCCTCAGGGCCGTTGTGGAGCGGGGCAAGTACGGCGAGGTCCTTGACCTGCTGGATGGTCTTGGCATTGACGAGCGCCGGCTGCGGGAAGACGGAGCCGCCTTGCACCACGCGGTGGCCGACAGCGACGATGCCGGACTCCTGAAGATCAGGGCCGTATTCCTTGAAGAAACCGAGGACGCGCTTCAAGCCGTCGGCGTGGGTCTTGATGGGCTCCTCGAGCTCGTGCTTCTCACCCTTGTATTCGTGCTTGTAATGGCCATCGATGGGTTCGCCGATCTTCTCTACGAGGCCGCTTGCGAGAGCTTCTCCGTTTTCGAGATCCACCAGCTGATACTTGATTGAGCTGGAACCGGAATTGATGACAAGGACGGTTTTCGCCATTGTGTGCATCCTCCAAATAGATTAATTGACCCGTGGATGTTACCACGGCTACCAAGTTTCTAGCTTACTCAAGAGCTGTTACAAAGATATTCCTGAATTCAGTTTAGGTTTGGCTTGTTTTTAGCTGTATCTGCAGTCTCGTAGTTGGTCGTGTGGGGTTGGAATAAACTTTCACGGGACACTGCGGCTGAGCCGTTAAGCGGGCAATCCAGTGGATTGCCTGTAGGCGAAGTGAGCGCGTAAATCGCGCGAAGACAAAATCTATGATTTTGCACGGCCGTGTCTTACGTCACAGAAAGTTTATCCAAACCCCCAACTAATCAAATAGAGATTTCAATTCTTTGAATAACAACTCGAATAAATTCTGTCGGAACATGAGTTGGAAGCTGGGATGAACTTTCTCGGGCGTAAGCTTGGCCGAACGGCCTTGAGTGTCCCGTGAAAGTTTATCCCAGCCTCCAACGACCAACCACTTAAAGTAATGTAATCATCAAACTTTTCCGTACTCTAAGGAATCTATATCATTACTGCTGAGCTTCTACGGCGGTCAAGGCTACCGTGTTGATGATGTCTTCTACCAAGGCACCGCGCGAGAGGTCGTTGACGGGCTTGTTGAGGCCTTGCAGTACCGGTCCGATGGCGATGGCGCCGGAGGTGCGTTGTACGGCCTTGTAGGCGATGTTGCCGGCAGCAAGGCTCGGGAAGACGAAGACGTTGACATGACCTGCCACGTCGTTGCCCTTGGCCTTCGTGGCGGCCACAGTGGGCGACCAGGCGGCGTCGAACTGGATCGAGCCGACGGCCGGCAGATCCGGAGCCTTCTCGTGGACGAGCTTCGTGGCTTCCTCGACCAGGTCGACATCCGGGCCTTTGCCGCTACCGAGGGTGGAGTAGCAGAGCATGCCCACCTTGGGATCCACACCGAAGGCACGTGCGGTGTCGGCGGACTGGATGGCGATGTCGGCCAGCTGCTCGGCGTTCGGGTTGAGGTTGATAGCGCAATCGGCAAAGACGGCGACATGGTCCTTGAAGCACATCAGGAACGCGCCGGAAACCAGCGAAGCACCAGGTTTGGTCTTGATGACCTGCAACGCGGGGCGAACGGTGTTGGCAGTGGAATTGATCGAACCGGAGACAAGGCCGTCGGCCTTGCCAAGCACGACCAGCATGGTGCCGAAGTAGCTTGGGTCGGTCAGTTGCTTGCGGGCCTGTTCCTCGGTCATGCCCTTCTTGGCGCGAAGTTCGCAAAGCTTGGAGACCATCGGCTTCAAGACTTCCTCATCATCCATCGGCTGGTAAGAGGCCTTGTCAAGCGAATTGAGGCCGAGTTCCTTGCCGCGGGCAAGGATGGCATTCTTATCGCCGACGATAATAAGCTTGACGATGTCGCGCTGCAGCAGATAATCCGCAGCCTTGATGATGCGGTCTTCCGAGCCTTCGGGAAGCACGATGGTCTTCTTGCCGGCCTTGGCCTTGACCAGCAGGTCGTTCTGGAAGGCATACGGAGTGGTCGGGGCCTCAAATGGGGCACGGGCGGCAGCCACGACCTCATTGGCCGGCGCGTTGTCGGCAAACGCCTTGGCGGCCTTGTCGGCGGCATCGGGATCGGTGTCGGATGGGAACTCTACGGCGGGAATGGTCCAGACCGGTACGGGGGAGTCCTTCAACGCTTCCTTGGCGTCGGCCGCCTTGGTATCGGTGCAACCGGTGACGAAGATTCCGGCGACTTTTCCGCCGGCCTGTTCCACTTCAGCCGTGCAGACGTCGACGCTGGCTTTCACCTGTTCGCCGTTACGGGGAATGGTACAGATGGCCAGGAAGGTCTTGGCCTTGAGGTCTGAAGCGATTTCGGCGTTGAACGTGAACGCTTCCGGGTCGTATACGGCGGAACCGTCGCTGCCGACGATGACCATGGCATCGGGATCGGTGCGTTCCAGCTCGGCGCTGTACGCGGCCACGATATCACCGCGTGCGGTGCTCTTGTCTTTGCGTGCGCACTTGGGGCAAATAGCGCGAACATTGTCGATGGACTGACCGGCATTGGCCGCCTTGAGCAGTTCGTCGGTGAAGTCCTCCTTTTTGCATGCCACCGGACGGAACACCGCCGTCTTACCTTGCGCGGCGAGGGCTTCCACAACACCATAGGCCACTACATTGCGGCCGTTCTTGCCTTCAGGACTTGCGATATAAATGACTTCGTTTGTCACGATGTAACTCCTTTGTGCATTATGCGCACGATCTTTGTGATCAACAACGATATCGATCACCTCCATTTTATGCGAAGGTGTGACGAGTTCATTGGTTTCTATCGAGTCCATAAACAACAAAAGGGACATCAGGTCGAAACCCGATGTCCCTTTTATTACGTGGTTACGTCAAGCATAACCGAATGAGAATCAGCTCACTCGTTGTCGCTACCGGTGCTCATGGCAGCCTTTGCGGTCGCCTTGGCGTCCTGGTTCTTCACGTCGGAGTACACGAAACCGGTGTAATCCGGGTGATCGTATCCTTCGTCGACGGCGAACTGGAAAGCGTCCTTGCGGAACTGCTCCAGCTTGTCGATCTCATGGGCGTACTTGTCGGCGTCGAGGGTGCGCAGCACCTCGGCGGTCAGCTCGTAACGGTCCATGTCGTTGACGCGCACCATGTCATACGGCGTGGTGGTCGAGCCCTGCTCCTTGTAGCCGTGAACGTTGAAGTTGTCGTGGTTCGGGCGGCTGAAGATGATGGACTGGATGTCGTGGGCATAGGAATGATATGCGAAGAGAACCGGCTTGTCGGCGGTGAAGAGTTCGGTGAACTCGGCGTCGGAAAGGGCCTCGTCGTTGTCCTTGGGGCTCTGCAGCTTCAGGATGTCAACAACGTTGACGACCTTGAACTTGATGCCGAATTCCTTGAGCTTCTCGCTGGCGGCCATGGTCTCCAGCGTGGGGACGTCGCCGACGGAGGCGAGTACGATCTGCGCTTCGTCGTTGTTCTTGGCGGTGGAGGCCCACTTCCATTCGGCTGCGCCCTTCTCGAGCTCGGCACGAGCCTCGTCAAGGGTCTGCCAGGTGGCGGCAGGCTGCTTGCCGGCGAAGATGGCGTTGATCTTGTTGGTGGACTTGAAGGACTTCTCGGCGACGGCCAGCAGCATGTTGGCGTCGGCGGGGAAGTACTCGGCCACAACGTGATCGTTGTTGAACGTCTTGTTGAGCAGCACGGAGCTCACGCCCGGATCCTGGTGGGAGAATCCGTTGTGATCCTGACGCCACACGTGCGAGGAGATCAGCATGTTGATCGAAGCGACAGGCTTGCGCCATGGGATGTGGCGAACCGTGGCTTCGAGCCACTTGGCGTGCTGGTTCAACATGGAGTCAATCACATGGGCGAAGGACTCGTAGGTGCTCCAGATGCCATGACGGCCGGTCAGGACATAGCCTTCGAGGAAGCCTTCCATCTGGTGCTCGGAAAGCTGCTCGGTGACCTGGCCGGTGACGGCCATGTGCTCATCGGTCTGCTCGGAGAGATAGCCGTTGTCCCATTGCTTGTTGGTGACCTCATAGGCGGCCTGCAGACGGTTGGACGCGGTTTCGTCAGGTCCGAAGATACGGAACGAATCCGGGTTCATCTTGATGATGTCGCGGGTGTAGTTGCCCAGCTGACGGGTGGCTTCGAGCTGACCCCAGCCGTGGCCGAACTCCTTGACGCCCTTGACTTCGTAAGCGTCGAGATCGGGGAGCTTCAGATCCTCGCGGATACGGCCGCCGTTGGCGTTCGGGTTCTGGCCCAGACGCAGTTCGCCCTTGGGCATGAACGCGGTGACTTCGGGGCGGATGGCGCCCTTCTCATCGAAGAGCTCTTCCGGCTTGTAGGATTCGAGCCAGCCCTTGAGGACCTGGAAGTGGGCCTCGGTGTCGCGGGCGCTGGCCAGTGGCACCTGGTGAGCGCGCCAGGAACCTTCGGTCTTCTTGCCGTCGATGTACTTCGGGCAGGTCCAGCCCTTCGGCGTGCGGAAGATGATCATCGGGTAGGTCGGACGATCCATATCGTCGGTCTGCGCCTTTGCCTTGATGTCGCAGATCTTGTCGAAGACCTCTTCGAGCATGTCGGCGAAGCGACGGTGAATGGACATGTGGTCCTCATCATCGAAGCCGGCGACGAATTCGTAAGGCTCATAGCCCATGCCCTCGAAGAACTCGTGGAGCTCTTCATCGGGGATACGGGAAAGAATGGATGGGTTGGCGATCTTGTAGCCGTTCAGGTGCAGGATCGGCAGAACGATGCCGTCGGTGCGGGGGTTGACAAGCTTGTTGGACTGCCAGCTGGTCGCCAGCGGGCCGGTCTCGGCTTCGCCGTCGCCGACCACTGCGGGCACGAAGAGGCTTGGATTGTTCATGATGGCGCCGTATGCATGGCTCAGCGCGTAACCGAGTTCGCCGCCTTCATGGATGGAGCCCGGGGTCTCCGGTGCGTAGTGGGAAGGAATGCCGCCAGGATAGGAGAACTGACGGAAGAACTTCTGCAGTCCGGTCTCATCCTTGGTGATGTTCGGATAATATTCGGTGTAGGTGCCGTCGAGGTAGGACTGCGACGTGCCTGCAGGGCCGCCGTGGCCGGGGCCCATGATGAATACGGTGTTCTGCTGGTGATCAGCAATAAGACGGTTGATGTGGCCGAACAGGAAGTTCAGGCCAGGGGTGGTGCCCCAGTGACCCACGAGACGGTACTTGACGTCCTTGCGGGTGAAGGGTTCCTTCATCAGAGGGTTGCTACGCAGATAAATCTGACCGATGGAAAGATAGTTGGCGGTACGCCAATACTTGTCGACTCCTTCAAGAGCCTCATCAGAAACCGGCTTGCCGAGCTTCTTCCACGGGGTGCCAATAACAGGACTAGTCATTTATGCTCCTGTACTCCTGTACACATTTGTGTGCAATTGATTATTTTCTTCAGGCGCAAACCCTTGTTACTATTGATGTTCAGGGTTCGTGCCCAATCGATGTTGATTTTACGTGCCGACTCAGACCTTTTGGACGTTTTTTTGCATCTATGTGCATTTCTGAGATGTTTTTGTTAGATAATGTTTTATTCTACAAAAAATTTGTGAGATTTTCGAACGTAATGCAACGACTTGCAAACGTTGAAACTGAGCCAAAAACCTCGGTCTATCAACGCTTATCGATGTTCGATTCACAGAAAGTTCACGCGGCGTGTTGTTTTTTGTATTGTTGTTTTTTGTTTGTTCCGCTTGAACCAGGAAAACACTTGATTTTGTCGCCTTGAACCACGAGAATGGACACTACTTTGTATCTGTTTCATACCGGTAATATTTATAGGGAGAATCCATGGCAAAAGGTCCAGTGCTTGTCGTTGACTTCGGTGCGCAATACGCTCAGCTTATCGCGCGCCGCGTGCGCGAAGCGCATGTCTATTCCGAATTGGTGCCGCATTCCATGCCGGTGGACGAGATGCTGGCCAAGGACCCGAAGGCCATCATCCTTTCAGGTGGCCCGGCTTCTGTCTACGAGCCCGGCGCTCCGGGCATCGACAAGAAGATCTTCGACGCTGGGGTGCCGGTGCTTGGTATCTGCTACGGCTTCCAGGTCATGGCCAACGAGTTGGGTGGCAAGGTCGACAAGGCGGCGCTTGGCGAATACGGCAAGACCGAAGCCGTGATTGACGATGCCGAGGGCGTTTTGGCCGGTTCACCCGCAGAACAGACGACATGGATGAGCCACGGTGTGGCCGTCGAAGAAGCGCCGAAGGGTTTCAAGGTGCTCGCTCATACCGAGGGAGCACCGGTGGCTGCGATGGAGGACGAGTCCCGAAGGCTCTACGGCGTGCAGTGGCATCCCGAAGTCAAGCACACCCCGCTTGGCGACGAACTGTTCTCCACATTCCTTCACAAGTGCGCGGATCTGCCCAGCGATTGGGATGCCGACAACATCATTGACACACAAGTCAAGAAGATCCGTGAAGAGGTCGGTGACGCCGAAGTCATCTGCGGTCTTTCGGGTGGTGTGGATTCCGCCGTTGCGGCGACCTTGGTCCACAAGGCCATCGGCGACCAGCTCACCTGCGTTTTCGTCGACCATGGCATGCTGCGTAAGGGCGAGGCCGAGCAGGTCCGCCATGATTTCATAGATGCCACTGGCATCCGTCTCATCGAAGTGGACGCTTCCGAGGAGTTCCTGACGGCTCTGAAAGGTGTTACCGAACCGGAGCGCAAGCGCAAGATCATTGGCGAGAAATTCATTCGAACCTTTGAAAAAGCGCAGAAACAGGTGCTCGAAGAGGCCGGTGCCCGCGGCAAGGAAGTCAAGTTCCTGGTGCAAGGCACACTCTATCCGGACGTTGTCGAATCCGGCGGGGGTGATGGCGCGGCCAACATCAAGTCGCATCACAACGTCGGCGGTCTGCCGAAGGATGTCAAATTCAAGCTGATCGAGCCGCTGCGCAGTTTGTTCAAGGACGAGGTCCGTGCCATCGGCACCAAGCTCGGCCTGCCGGACAATATCGTGTGGCGCCAGCCGTTCCCGGGTCCGGGTCTAGGCATCCGCATCATCGGCGAGGTCACCAAGGAGCGTCTCGACCTGTTGCGTGAAGCCGATGCCATCGCCCGTGAGGAAATGACCAAGGCCGGTCTCGACCGAGACATCTGGCAGTGCCCGGTGGTGTTGCTCGCCAATGTTCATTCCGTAGGTGTGCAAGGCGATGAACGTACGTACGGCTCTCCGATCGTGCTGCGCCCGATTTCCTCCGACGACGCGATGACCGCCGACTGGTACCGTCTGCCCTATGATGTGCTCGCCACGATTTCCACGCGCATCACCAACGAGTGTCGTGGCATCAATCGTGTGGTGCTTGACTGCACCTCCAAGCCGCCGGCCACCATCGAGTGGGAGTGATGTTCAGATATCTGGTTTTGAGCTTTAGAGAAGTGGGTACAGGCTTGTTTCCCGTCTCTAAAGCTCAATTTTTGCATTGTTGACATAAGCTGCGAGTATTGTCGGATTGTATCCTGTGAATTTCATCTGGGCCTCAGAATCTTAGCTGTTCTTGGGTCGTGCAAGGAACTTCGGACTGATCACGTAGAAAGTGAAGCGGGTAATAGATATGTCAAAGTTGAATATCGACCAGAAATCAATTCGTGAGTTGTTGACCAATAAGAGAACAGATTTTCTTATTCCTGATTATCAGCGCCCATACGCTTGGGGAGAAGATGAGTGCGCGACATTATGGGATGACCTTTTCGCTTTTGCGTTCCCCAATGATGACTGTGATCAATTTGATGCAAATGATGAGTATTTTCTCGGACCTATTGTCACTTTCAAGAACCAAAACAATCAACTGGAAATCATAGATGGCCAACAGCGGCTGACAACCATAATGCTTTTGCTTCGCGCTTTTTACGATAAATTCGCGAATATGAAGGACAAACCTTCAACGAAGATGCACAGTGACATCGCCTGCTGCGTTTGGAAGACCAATGAGTTCGACGAACCGGATATGACGAGACTGAAAATAGATTCCGAAGTTGCCTCCGACAACGATAAAAACGAGTTCCTGCAAATTCTGAGAACCGGCATGGTCGAACTTGGCTGGACGAGCAACTATGCTAAAAACTTTTCCTATTTCCAGGAGAGGATAAGTCAGCTGGTCAATTCGGCTCCGACGTATCTGGCTATTTTCGCCACTCGAATTATTCGTAATGTAATTTTGCTTCCCATAGAAGCGGAGTCTCAAGACACCGCACTACGCATTTTTTCGACACTTAATGATCGTGGTCTCCCTCTATCCGATGCGGATATTTTTAAAAGCCAGTTCTATAAGTATTTCTCTTCAGAAGGGATGAAGGACTCGTTTGTACAGCGTTGGAAGGTGCTCGAAGATGGGGCGAGTTCCGTTTTTACTCCTTTGCGCGGTACCCCGATGGATGAATTATTTACGCGGTATATGTATTTCAGGCGTGCAAAAATGGGAATAAGGGATACCACCACACAGAGCTTAAGGGATTTCTTTAGCCGGGATTCCTATGCCATGCTCAAAAGCGACGAAACGCTCAGCGATCTTGAGGCGCTGCTTGGATTCTGGCAACAAGTGGACACCCAAGACGGTTTTTCGGACCGTGTCTTGCGGTGTTTGTTCGTGTTGTCATATGCGCCGAATGGCATGTGGACCTATCTTTTGAGCGTTTGGTTCCTTGCCAACAGGGATGAAAACAATGAACTTGATGAGGAGTCTTTATATAATTTCCTTAATGTAATCATTGCCTTCATCTATGCGTATTCGATCGAGCGTCCAGGCGTCAATGCCTTGCGTTCGCCGGTCTATCCGGAAATGATCAATATCGTCAATCACAGTCCGGTGACATTCTCAAATTATCAATTTACTCGAGATGAGATCACCAATCGTTTCCATGCGTATGTGTTTACCAATGGAAGGCCGATAACAAAATCAATGCTTACGTGGTGGGCGTATAGCGATCCCCAGCAATCACTGCTGTCGATGGATACTAAATTGGAAATAGAACATATCTATGCGAAAAAACGTAATGAGCTGACGCCTTTGGCCGATCAGGCCAATCTTGATTCTTTGGGCAATAAGGCGCTTTTGGAGAAGAGAATCAATATCAGGGCATCCGATTACCGTTTTGCAGACAAGCGGAAATACTATACTGGTTTTACCGATGCGCATAACAGGCCACATGCGGGCACCAATATCCATGAACTGCAAGACTTTGCCGCGCAGAAGGATGATTTTACTGAAGACGACATCACGACCAGGACGTCCAAAATTATTGATTCTTTCGTAAATTATCTTGGCGATAATGGCTTGATAAAGGAATAGTTGTCTGATTCATATATTCGAGCTTGATAAGCGTAGAAAGAAAGGGCAGTGGTGAGCAAGCGTAAACGCACCTGGTTGGTGGTGCTTGGGCTGGTGTTGGCCGGCGCGAACCTGCGGATGCCGATTACGATGATGCCGCCGCTTCTGCCGAATCTCAAAGCGGAAATCGGCCTGCCGACATCCCTTGCCGGACTCCTGACCACCATTCCGCTTCTCGCATTCGCGCTTGCCTCACCACTGATGGGCAGGTTCGGAGCGCGGCATGGCAGCGAAAAGGTGCTGGTGATGGCACTTGTCATATTGAGTCTTGGCAGCTACCTGCGTATCATTCCTTCGGTCTGGGCGTTGTTTATCGGCACCGCGGCGCTTGGAATCGGCATCGCCGGCGGGAATGTGCTTCTGCCTGCGGTCATCAAGGAACGTTTCCCCAAAAGCATTGCCGGGAAAACCACGCTGTATACCACCGCGCAGGTGCTGGTCGCCTCGTTGGGCACCGCCACCTCCGGCATCATCGCTGCTCATATCGGCATCAAAGGCAGCATGGGATTGTTTGCCCTGCTGGGGCCAATCGCACTCGTTGCCTGGTTGGTTATTTGGCTTTCCGGCCCTTCCCGCAAACCTGCGGTCGAGACGAAGGCGGATGCCCGTCCGCTTGTGGACAGGACGCCGTGGCGCTCGCCGCTGGCTTGGGTGATTCTTGCTTATTTCGGTATGCAATCAATGTTGTATTATTCGCTTCTGACATGGCTGCCGTCGATATGGCAGGCAGCTGGCTTCAGTGCCATGGTCGCCGGCAATCTCGCCACGCTGTTCCAGTTGAGCGGCATGCCACTAACGATGACAGTGCCGCTGATCGCTGAACGTAAGCACGGGTTGGCGATAGTCAACGGCATCGCCGGGGGAGGCTTTGCACTGGGGATACTGGGAATCCTCGTTCCCGGCGCGAATCTGCCGATTAACGTGATTTCGGCGGTATGCATGGGCCTGGCGACGGCCGCGTCATTCAGCATCTGCATCGTCTTCTTCCAGAAGCGCACGACTTCGGCTGCTGACACCGCCCGTTTGTCTGGAATGGCGCAATCAGGCGGCTATCTCTTCGCTGCTATCGGCCCGGTTGCCCTAGGGGCTCTGAACGGTCTGCTCCACACGTGGACGCCCATCGTCGTGCTTGTCCTCGTCGTCATCTTCGTGATGTTCACCGCCGGCCTGGTCATCATCCGCCATCGCAACATCTACGAAAATCTTTAGAGAGTAGCACCCTGCCAGATTCAAAATCTTCAGAACCGAATTGATATTCCTTGATGTTGAAATCAGCCGGTTGCTTTGTCGAGCAACAATTCTTAATCTTTATTGCTATTAATTGGACGTTTCCCTTTCGGTTGGAAGCTCATCGAAGTATTTAGGGTGCCCTTTTTCCCTCTTATCGTTCTCATTTTTATCATTTTCATCTTTCAGGTTCTTTATAACTGCCAGATCTTTCTGATAGAAGTCTAAATCGGTCTTGCCCACTTTTTCGCAAAGGATTTTGGTCATCCATTTGCCGCGTTCTTCAATCAGAATGTTGGCATTGTGATAGAACTGCTGAAAGTCTCGAAGATTCTTAGGAAAAACGTTATTGGCGCAGTGTCCCTTCCAAAGTTCTGCTACTTTTCCATCACTTTTAAAGTACGGTTGCAGATAGTATTTTTTGATGATTTCATCGCATACAGCTGATCCATGGGTGAGCTGCGTGAGAAAGTCGTATACGTCCATTAGTGTAATATCCCAATAATCTTTCGTTGTGCTGACATAGCTTCCGCGCCCTGTATTCATCCATGACGGCAGAACAGTGAAATTGCCGATGGAATGAGTCAAACTGGCAAATGTACTGATTTCGCCAACGAGGTTGTCTGTTGATTTTTCCTCGATATTATGTGCGTCTTGAAGAAAATTCCCTAGTGTCTTTTCGCAATCTCTGGTACCTGCCCATTCTTTTAGAATGATTATTAACTTCGGCATTTGCGTATTTTTGGCTTTATATATAGCTTCCCATGCGCTTTCATTTTCTCTGCCGAAAGAACCTTTCTTTTTGGCTGCCAATAGTTGGGTAAACGTTGTGGTGAAGGAGTTCATGGTATCGCCACGAATTTGGTCTTCTGCGTCAGATTGCCATCTTAAAACCTGGTAAATATAGGAAGCTCGCTTGTCGCAATCTCTTTTTTTGTAGATTGCGTCATATATTGGCTGCTTGTTTCTACTGTTGCCGTTTTTATCTACGCGTAAACGGAAATCTTCGTTATTGGCGTCGACAGTGTCTAAAGATTTTGTGTATTTGTACTTGAGCTCCAATTGCAAACTGGAAATATCTTCACTGGTATAGCACCGTTTGAAATCGAAATTCCAAGGTTTGATACTCTCCTCTTCGCAGTATTCCAACCATTTGCGCACCCATGTTTTGCTGTTATCCACATCGGACTCCTTTGTCAGGAGCCTGGCGGTTGACCTAAAGGCCAGGCTCTTTTTATTCGGTTTTTGAAGAAACTACTTTACTTCCCTGACGGTGATTTCGAAGCGTTGGTCCTGCTGCTTTTCGATCAAGTGATTCACGACGCCTTGGTAGATGATGAACGCGTCCTGTTCCAAACCGAAGACGTCATAGATCTCGCAGAGCTTGGGCAGGTGGTTTTCGGCAAGGAAACCGTTGCATTCTTTAAGCAGATTCACGGTCTGATCTTCGACCCGGTCTTCCACCTTATGGTTGTCGTTGAGAAGGTAGGAGCCCAGGTAGTTTCCTAATGTGCTTTGCAGCTTCGTTGCATATCGAGAATCCTGGATTTCGTTGAGACCGATGATATTGACTGACATTTGCTAACCTCTTTCATTGACTTCTGACAATTGAAGAGATTAACATAGGGGAGCATTGATGTCAATTTTTATGAGCCAGCAATTCTCCTATCATTCAGGTTATAGTAAATCAGCAATTTTTAACCTTGTTTTCACTTCATCGGCGAATTTCTCAAGGGCTTTCTTGGTTTCACGGTCCGTTGTTTTTTTCAGTGTATTTGCCAGGGTGTTGTCGATTATTGACCCAACTGAAACGTCGTTGTCCTTTTGGGCTTGAAGGATCGCCAGTTTGAGAACGAACTTGATGGCGGCCCCTGTGGTCACATATGAGGCATCAACGTTTTTTCTGATTCCTTCTTCAAGCTCGTCGATTTTCGATTTGACGGTATTCGAAACCTGAAATTTGGGGCGTTTTTCGCTCTGTGTAGGATTTTTCTGAGGAAGAGGAACCTTGGCCTGTGCAATGGTTTTCCAATCCGTTTTGGACCAAGAGCCATAGGTGTCGTTGATCGCTTTCGACAACACCTCGCCCTTTGAGAATTTGATGCCGTTTTCCTTCTCATATTTTTCTTTGAGCATTTTGAGCATTTTCGCCGTGTCATCGGCAAGCCTTACTTGGAGTTCCATTCTTTTAATAATAGCTACGAGTCGTTATATGTCTTTTGCGGTATGCTTTGTCGCCGGCCGGCGGTCGAAAGTCGATCCACAAAAGCCGCAAAACGTTATTGCTTCCGTCGAAAAGTCGAAGGAACACGTTTTATTGTGCGTGGTAAGAATGCTGATTATTCTGATGATCGTCCTGCTTTTGCAAAGAATATTGGCACGTTGATGGAGACCTGTCACGATACCATGGAATTGCTGATTATCGTATATGAAAGGCTGAAGCAATGACGATTCTTACCGATACCTATACGCTCAACAACGGTGTGAAGATTCCTAAGATCGGATTCGGCACCTGGCAGATTCCCGACGGCGAGGTGGCTTACGATTCTGTACGGATGGCGTTGGATGTTGGCTATCGCCATATCGATACCGCCTATGTCTATGGCAACGAACGCAGCGTCGGACGTGCCATCCGTGAATCTGGTATTGAACGCGACGAGATTTTCGTGACCTCGAAGCTGCCGGCCGACGTGAAAAAGGCTGACGCCGTGTTCCCTCGTTTTGAAGAGACTATGGAAAATCTGGGGCTTGACACGCTTGACCTTTACCTGATTCATGCCCCATGGCCGTGGAGTCACGCCGGGACGATGCGTATGGATGACGAGAACCTGTCTGTTTGGAATGAAATGGAGAGAATCTACCGTTCCGGCCGTGTGCGTGCCATCGGTGTATCGAATTTCGATGACCATGATCTTAGGAACATCCTCGATCACGCGGAAGTGACACCTGCGGTCAATCAGATTCAGTATTACGTTGGTGCTACCGAACCCAGAAACCGGACGTTCGCGCAATCCCACGGTCTGCTCATTGAGGCGTATTCGCCGCTTGCCACCGGTGGGCTGCTCGGTTCGCCGGAACTTAAGACGATGGCGGAGAAGTATGAGGTCTCCACCGCTCAGCTGGCGATTCGCTTCTGCCTGCAAAACGGAGTGCTGCCATTGCCCAAGGCGACACATCATGAACATATCGAAGCCAATGCGCAGGTTGATTTCACCATCAGCGACGCTGATATGACGACGCTGAAAGCCTTCGCCGATCCGGATCCCGACAACCACAATCCCAGCCAGCGCTGAGTTCCTTTCAATATGGGTGGTTCGGGGAAATTATGCTAAAACACAGCCGTGATCCTGATTTTGATTGTCGGAATCACGGCTGTGTTGAATGGAATTTCAGCTATCGGCGATGGTGTTATCGGCCGATTTCAGCCATTTATTGCTCTTTTCGTGAGAAATTTAAGGATGAATGGTTTCAAGCAACGCCCGGATTTCGTTGTTTCGCTGTTCGATATCAGTATTGTCAATGTTGAACAGTTCGAGAATCTGACGAGCGGTGGCAAGGGTCTCTTTGTCACGTTCGCCTGCATCGGTGAAGGCGGCAACGTTCAAAAACGATTCAAGGGAATTGGGATTGTCGTCTTGAAGTGCTCGTGTGACAAGTCCTCGCAGCATGAGTTTGATGTTACGTGAATCTTTCCTGTCTTTTTTACGCCTGTCGATATAGGGCAAAAACAATGCGACGATAACCGCTGCGGTCTCGGCGACGGCAGTGGCCCAATCGGCAACTGAACCGATTTCCATAAATGATCACCAACTTTTCTTTTTAGTCAAACAGCAACTCATGAAGTGTACACCTTGAGGAAACGCCGGATGCAAAACGAATCCCATCACTGTTTCGATGCGGAACCATGTTTTCTTTTCCGAAATATGAGCGGACGGAAAACGTGATTTAATGAAGTCGGAACAGCCCGCTGTCTCGAAAGGAAACACTATGAATGAAAACGAAGCCATGGACCTGCTGCGCAAGTTCGTCGGGATGCACACCGAGAACGGCAATGAGAAGATAGTCGCCGATGAGATCAAAGCCATCTTCGATCGTGCCGGTGTACCCTGCAAGGTTCTGCCGCTGGAAGAGGATCCGACCCGCGCCAATCTGGTCGCCGAACTTGGCCACGGCGAGCCAGTGCTGGGTATCACTGGCCATATGGATACCGTCTCGGCCCAGCAGGAAGGATGGAAGACGGACCCGTTCAAGGTCACCGAAGACGGCGATCTGATCTACGGACGAGGCGTGACCGATATGAAGGCTGGGCTTGCCGCCATGGTCTTTGCCATGCTCGACTTGAAGAAGCATGAAGATCAGATGCACGGCACCGTGCGTTTCCTGGTGACTGCAGGCGAAGAAGTCGGTATGCCGGGTGCCGCTGCGCTTGAAAAGCAGGGGTATATGAAAGGGGTCGAGGCGCTACTCGTCGGCGAGCCTTCCGGATACAACATCGTTTACGCCACCAAGGGCGAACTCAATCTCAACATCAATATGAAGGGCAAGGCCGCACACAGCTCGACTCCGGCGCTCGGCATCAACGCGGTGGAGAATCTGCTTGAGTTCCTTGATATCATCTCCAAGCGCATCAAGGCCGCGGCGGCTGGCAAGAGCAACGCCGATCTCGGCGACACCGTCTATAACATCGACGTCATCCGTGGCGGCCAGCAGGTCAACGCCATCCCCGAATCCGCCAGTGCCGAGATTAATATCCGCATCATCCCCGAGTTGCGCAACAAGGAGATCCTGGCAATCTTGGACGAGGAAGTGGACAAGTTCAACAAGAGCCACAAGGCCATCGTTTCTTACACCGTGGGCATGGATATCATCCCGGTGATCGGACCCAAAGATGCAAGGCTCGTCGACATCGTCAAGTCCGTGGGGGAGCGTCACCTACAGGCGCAGGGCAAACCGGCCGAGATTCCGATGTTCGGCGTCTCCGGCGGTACCGACGGCAGCGTGCTGCTGCTTCAGAGCCCCAAGGACACGGCCTACGTGATGTTCGGACCGGGCAACAACACCATGCACTGTGTCAACGAAAGCCTGCCGAAAGCGATGTACTTCGATTTCATCGGCATCTATAAGGACATCATCGACGAGTACATGGGCATCAAAAAGTGAGGTGATTGCATGCCCGCCAAAGTTTAATGTTTTACAGGCATAAGTGGTGCAATACATGGATAAGACCGGTAGTTTTACGTAATGCGTAAGGCCGCCGGTCTTATTTTTCGAGTCTCGCTTGTCCTCATTGAATAAAAATGCGCTTTTTCCAGCACTAACAGGTGCATATCTGCTGGAAAAAGCGCATTTAAACGTTCTATTTACGTCTTTTCCAGCAGATATACCGTGGTTAATGCTGGAAAAGACGCAAATACGCAATTATGTCGGCAATTAAGGTCTTATTCAGCAGTCAGATTTGTTGTTGCTGCTGAATAAGACGCATCGTTCATTCGGATGTGTTCTTGTCTTCGGAACCGGCATGCGTGTTGACCAGGAAATGTTCCTCGCTGGGGAGCACGGCGTTCAAAATGACCGCGACCACGAACGAGACGGCGATGCAGTTGGTGGCGAAGATCGACTGGAAGAGTTGCGGGAACTGGGCGAAAATGCCGCCGACCTGCGTGAAACCGATGCCGATCGTAAGCGAAAGCGCCGCGATGGTGGTGTTGCGCTGGCTGAAGCCCGCCTCCGCGATCATCTGGAAGCCGGAGAGGATGATGTTGCCGAACATCATGATGGTGCAGCCGCCGAGCACGGCCTGCGGCATGGAGTTGAAGAGCTGTGCGACAGCCGGTACGAAACTGGCGAGAATCAGAATGAGCCCGCCGGAAAGTATGACCTTGCGGTTGACGACCTTGGTGACCGCCACCAGTCCGATGTTCTGGGCGAACGAGGTTAGCGGCAGGCAGCCAAACAAACCGGAGATGGTGGAGATAAGACCGTCGCCGGCGATGGCCCCCGAAGTCTCTCTGTCGGTAGGCAGACGATTCAGACCTACTTGGGAAAGTGCGGCGGTGTCACCCAGAACCTCAACGGAAGAGACGACATAGAGCAGGGCGAAGGAAATGATGGAACCGATGTCGAAGGTCGGCGCGAACGGCATGAAATGCGGGATGCTTACCACCTGCAGGTGCTGGAAGCCGGAGAAATCGACCTTGCCGAAGAAAATGGCGACGATATAGCCCACGACCAGACCGAAGAGAATCGAAAGCTGCTTGACGGTACCCTTCATCAACAGCTGGAAGGCAAGGCAGGCGACCAGCGAGATGAGACCGAGCGTAAGATTCTGCCAGCTGCCGAAGTCCTTGGCTCCCGCGCCGCCGCCGAACGATGAGGCACCGGTGGAAAGCAATGAAAAACCAATCGAAGTCACGACGATGGCGGAGACGATCGGCGGCACGTATTTCTTCCAGAATTGTGCGGTCAAGCCAAGTATCAACTCAAGCAGGCCACCGACGATAACGGCTCCGACAAGCGCACCGTAGCCCTGTTTGCCGACGATGGCGGTGGCCGCGGCGACGTAGGTGAAGGAGATGCCGGTGACCATGGGCAGACGGCTGCCGACACGCCACAGCGGGTAGAGTTGCAGGCAAGTGCCGAGGCCAGCCACCAGAAGGCCGTTCTGAATGATCATTGCCGATTGCGCGGGCGTCAGATGCGCGGCGGCCGTCACCAGGAAGATTGGGGCGAGGTTGGCGACGAACATCGCCATGACGTGCTGCAAACCGAAGGGGATGCCGCGCCAGAAGGAAATCTGCCCGTCAAGATTGGTCAGAGCCTCTTCGGTACTGGGTTTCGGCTGTTTGGAACTATCGGAAGAGTCACCGCTGCTGTGTTTTCGCCAAGGCAGATGAGAGGCGAATCCTGAATCGTGATTGCTCGATGAAGTCGCCTGCGGATTCGATGAAGCCGGTGCAGGTCTGTCGGCAGCCATATGTTCATCATGTGATGGATTGATATTCGAAGATTTGGCATCGTTCTGGATGTCGTGCTGATCAGTGCTCAAAGGGTCTCTTTTCCTGGTGAAATTGAGATAGTGCTGACAGCTGAAAATTGTACGCCCGGCAGTGGGCAGACGGGGTTCAGGGTGTTTCTCTAAGGTGACGCGGTTTGTTCCGATATGAAACTGTTAGGATTTGTTCGGCCGCATACCGTTTTGGAATCAGTGAATCCAGCAATAAGCGCTGAAATATAAATAAGCGCCGGAACGTAACGTAGACATCCAAATCGATAATAAAAAAGCGGCCGCCGGATACAATATCTTTCAGGCAGGCCGCAGTGAGTTGAATGAATAATAAATATGGAAACTCAGTCGAATTCGATGGTGCCGCTTTCGCCGTCCATCGCTTTGACAATCGCAAGTGAAGCGACATCATAGCCGGCCCCACGCAGTTCCTTGCCACCACGCTGGAAACCTTTTTCGATGGCGATGCCAATGCCTTCAATGACCACACCAGCCTCGTTGCAGATGTCGATGAGGCCGTGCATGGCCTTGCCATTGGCGAGGAAATCATCGATCAGGAGGACATGTTCTCCTTTGGTGAGGAAGCGCTTGGAAACGATGACGGGGAATTCCTTTTGCTTGGTGTAGGAATAGACTTTGGCGGCATACTGGTCGCCGTCAAGGTTGATGGATTGCGATTTCTTGGCGAAAACCACGGGGACATTGCCGAAATGCTGCGCCGCGATGCAGGCAATGCCGATACCACTGGCCTCGATGGTCAAAATCTTGTCGATTTTCTTGCCAGCGAAGATGCGCGCCCATTCGGCTCCCATATGGTCGAACAGCGTCACGTCGCACTGGTGGTTGAGGAAGGCATCGACCTTGAGCACGTCGCCCGGCTTTACGGTTCCATCCCGACGAATCCTGTCTTCAAGTTCCTTCATGTCATCCTCTCATTTCCGTCGGTTAGTTCTCGGCGATGCCTCTTGCAACGCGTATATATGGTCTACGAGCATAATCACGGGAGGTGACGAACATAAGACAGACTTGTGGTCAGTAATATATTCTATTTATATTCGTTGCTTTTAAATAATTTCATTAGAGATATAAAGATGCTGCCCATAAGCTCTCATAGGCTACTCAAAACGTGAATATTCCGAAATCACCAATGTCCGATTTGCGGCCGATTGATGCCGGATTCCGTTCAGGGTGGGCGATTTGATGACAACTGGGTGTGGTAAAAATGAAGACCTATAGTGGGCGCGCAAAAGTGAAACTAAGGCGCTCGCAGGCGGCTTTTTCGAAGGGAACAGGTGTGGCACAGGATCCGGATTTCATTGCACGAAGCGCCGAGGAACTTCTCGGCGACCTCAACGGGCAACAGGCCAAGGCGGTGCAGTATCGCGGCCCGGCGCTGCTGATCGGCGCGGGCGCCGGATCGGGCAAGACCCGTGTGCTGACCCGCCGCGTGGCATGGATTCTTTCGCACTTCGGTGCCTACCCCAGCCAGATTCTTGCTATCACCTTCACCAACAAGGCCGCAGCAGAAATGCGGGAACGTCTGGAGACGCTGATCGGTCCGGTCGCGCAACGCATGTGGATTTCGACCTTCCATTCCGCGTGCGTGCGCATTTTGCGGCGTGACGGCAAGGCCATCGGCCTCAATTCAGGCTTCTCCATCTACGACACCGCCGACAGCCAGCGGCTTATCAAGCTCATCGGCACCAGCCTCAACATCGATCTGAAACGCTATACGCCCCGCGCCATCCTGGGCCAGATTTCCGACTATAAAAACAAACTCGTCGGTTGGCAGGAACTGCTCAAGACCTACGCGCCGGACTACACACCCGGCCAACAGGGCTATCAGATAGGCCGTTACGACAATACGGAAGCGCTCTACGCTGTTGTGTACGCCGAGTACCAGCACCGGCTTGCCGCCGCGAACGCCGTCGATTTCGATGACCTGATTGTGCGTACCGTCGAGCTTTTGCACGACCATCCCGAAGTCACAGATTACTATCACCACAAGTTCCGTTACATTCTGGTCGACGAATACCAGGACACCAACCACGCCCAATATGAGCTGGTACGTGAGCTTTCCGGCGTTGACGACAAGAAGGCCGTGCCTGCCCCGAACCAGCCGACAGCCGGACGCGAAGGGCCGGCTTGGGTGACGGTGGTCGGTGATTCCGACCAGTCCATTTATGCCTTCCGCGGGGCGGACATCAGCAACATTCAGGACTTTGAGAAGGACTTCCCGGGGGCACTGACCATCATGCTGGAACAGAACTACCGTTCCACCCAGACCATCCTCGACGCAGCCAATGCCGTCATTTCCAAGAACACCGGACGCAAACCCAAGAAGCTCTGGACCTCGCTTGGCAAGGGGGAGCCGATCGTCGGTTACGCCGCCGACAACGCCCAGCAGGAAGGCGCTTGGATCGCCAACGAGATCGCCAACCTCAAGAGTGAAAACGGGTACCGCTATGCCGACATGGCCATCATGTACCGCGCCAACGCGCAGTCGCGGGCGCTTGAGGAAGCGCTGATCAACGCGGGCATTCCCTACCAGCTGGTCGGCGGCACGAAGTTCTACGAACGCCGTGAGGTCAAGGACGCCATCGCCTACCTGCAAGCCATCACCAACCCGGCCGACAGCGTCAACATGCGCCGGATCATGAACACGCCGAAACGCGGGCTTGGAGCACGGGCTGAGGCTCTGGTCGCCGACTATGCCGATACACACAACGTGCCGTTCTGGGGCGGCATCGAGCACATGGACGAAATTCCCGACCTTCCGACACGCACCCGCACGAAGCTTGCCGAATTCCGTGACCTGATGCGCGGACTGATGCAATTCGCTGCCGACCATGATTCCAAGCCTTCCGAGATCGTGGCGGAAGTGCTCAGCCAATCCAAACTGCTTGAGGAATTGCAGCGTTCCACTGACCCGCAGGACGAGTCGCGTGTCGAGAACCTTTCGCAGTTGCAGTCCGTGGCCGCCGAATTCGAGCAGAAAACGCCGGATGCCACCCTTGCCGGATTCCTCGAGACCACGGCGTTGGTCGCGGATTCCGACCAATTGCCCAGCGAGGGGGAAGACACAGGCAAGGTCACACTGATGACCCTGCATACGGCCAAGGGCCTTGAATATCCGGTCGTTTTCCTTACCGGTATGGAGCAGGGCACGTTCCCGCACTCGCGCTCGCTTGAGGACGAGCAGGAACTTTCCGAGGAACGGCGTTTGGCTTACGTTGGTATTACACGCGCCAAGCAGCGCCTTTATGTCACCCGCGCGGCGGTGCGCTCGCAGTGGGGCCAGACCGCCGACATGCTGCCCAGCCAGTTCCTTGACGAGATTCCCGACAACCTCATCGACTGGAAGCGGCGCGAGGCCGGCGTAGAGCGTATGCATTCCGGTTGGAGCTCGGACGGAGGTGACAGCGATTTCGACGATGAGTTCGGCGGTTGGGAAGATGACGACGGCTTCTCATCCGGTTCCACCTTCGGTGGTTCCGGTTCATCATCTTCGTATGGCGGTTCACACGGTTCCGGATATGGCTCCGGACGTTCGGGTTATGGTTCTTCGCATGGCTCGCGATCCGGTTCGTATGGCTCAGGTTCGTCGTACAGATCTCATTCGGGTTCTTCGTACGGTTCCCGTTCCGGTTCTGCTCAAAGTTCGCGTTCAGGTTCCCGCTCCTTATATGGTTCCGGCTCCGGCTACCGCGGTTCTTCTTCCCGTTCAGGTTACGGTTCCCATTCTTCTGGCGGTTCCTCATACGGCTCGCGTTCTGGCTATGGTTCGTCATCCTATGGTTCCGGTTCTACCCGCGGCGGGAAAGTGACGACGCGCCACACTTCTCCGAAATCCGCCTCGCGCGCGGTTCCGGCGTCATCTCTCAAAAAAGACAATAAGCTCGACATCTCCGATTTCAAAATCGGCGACAAGATCACCCACGACCAGTACGGCTTGGGCACGGTCGTCGACACCCAGGACAAGGGCCGCAACTCGATCATCACCGTCGATTTCGGTTCCGACGGAGTCAAACGTCTGATGCTCCGCGTTGCCCCGATTGAGAAGCTGTAGATAACGCGAGGCTCACATTTTTTGAGCAAGAATAAAAATGTGAGCCAAATGAACATTGTCAAATTTGCCGAATGCTCATGAAACGCTGATATTTCAACAGTTATGGTAATTCAGCTGCCGGTGAATGTTTGATTCCGACTCGCATTTTTTCAAAGGTCTGGAAAAATGCGAGCCTCGTCCACAGCCTGAGAGTAAAATGGCATTTTGTGCCTGCCATAAGGCGGGCATTATCTGGAGTCTTAGCCCATCAGTGGGTCGGCGGTTCCTCGCGTAAGTGATGGACATCGTTGGCGTTTGGCGCCATGAAGCACTGGAGAGGCCCGGCTCAGCGCGGTTTCTTCAAGATTCCGCGTTCCGTTCAGATAACGACAGAATACAAAGGAACAATGCAATGACCAACATTCAGCGTTCTCGCCGTCAGGTGCGCCTTTCGCGTGCCCTCGGCATCGCACTGACTCCCAAGGCTCAGCGCATCTTCGAGAAGCGTCCGTACGCTCCTGGTGAGCATGGCCGCACGCGTCGCCGCACCGAATCCGATTATGCGGTTCGTCTGCGCGAGAAGCAGCGTCTGCGCGCCCAGTACGGCGTCTCCGAGAAGCAGCTTCGTGCAGCTTATGAAAAGGGCACCCACACCAAGGGCCAGACCGGCGATGCAATGCTCGTCGATCTCGAGACCCGTCTCGACGCCCTGGTGCTTCGCGCAGGCTTCGCCCGCACGACCGCCCAGGCACGCCAGTATGTCGTGCACCGTCACATCATGGTCGACGGCAACGTGGTGGACCGTCCGTCCTACCGCGTCAAGCCCGGCCAGACCATTCAGGTCAAGCCGAAGAGCCAGACCATGGTTCCCTTCCAGATCGCCGCTGAGGGCGTGCACCGCGATGTGCTGCCCGCCGTCCCCGGATACCTGGACGTCAACCTGCCTTCGCTCAAGGCGACTCTCACCCGTAAGCCGGAAACCAAAGAGATTCCGGTCGAGGTCAACATTCAGTATGTCGTCGAGTTCTACGCTCGCTGATTTCTGAATCCCATTCCTTTTAGGACATACCGCAAGGGCCCTGTGAGTTTCAAGCTCACAGGGCCCTTGGCGTTGTTGGGTTGGATTATCAGATTGGATTACTCTTTGGAAAGATTCAAACCGTAGGATTTTCCGGATTAGGTTTTCGAGTTTCTCGGTAAGTCACTCGCCGATGACGGCGTCGACAATGGCGGAGACGATCGACATGATGATGGTGCCGATGATGGATGCGAAGAAACCAGAAATGTAAACGCCTACGCCGAAAAGCGATACTGCGAGCCACGAGGCAAGCCGCATGCACAGCCAGTTGACGACCAAGAGCAGAATGATCGAAATAACGCCTAATGTCATGATTGAAAACGGCAACGCCAAAATCTGTGTCACCCAGTTCAAAACAGGCTTGACGACGGCGTTGACCAGCGCCAGAAACAGCGCGAATACGGCGATGCCGAGAATCGGGGGAGTGCCGATGGGCTGCATGCTGGGGATGAGCAACACCATGGCGGCGGCCGCGATGGTCAGGATGATCCAGCGGGTGAAAAATCGTGTCATGAAACCAGTATGGCAAAGAAGAAACGATTATAGACCGCTGTTTTCAGAACATTTTCAAGTGCTTCGCCAATGGTTGAACCGGAGTTAACGTCAGAAAGTGGGCTTTTTATTGGCTGTTACACTTTATGGCAGTAAGTGTTCCGTAGGGTTTTCTTTCTCGGCAGTGAAGTCACATGCCGCTTGACGATGCATCAATAGGCGGTCAAACGTCCGGTCTGTATATGTTACGAAATTGATGATGTTGTGAAATGGCAGAGTGAACCGGATAAAAATCGACCTGTGAATTGACATTCGTATACTTGTTACCGTTACCAAGTTCTGAACGATTATCCACAGGTCGATTTCGATGGCGACTGTTCTGCGTCTTTAGAATCCGTCCTCGAAGAACTCGAGCAGGTCGCTCATGCTGAGTTTCTGCTTCTCTTCGGCGTTGAGATCGCGGACGATCTGGCCTTTTTGCAGCACGATAAGCCGGTTGCCATACTTCAGCGCGTCATCGAGGCGGTGCGTGATCATCAGGCAGGTCAAGTGCTGCTCGGTGATGGTGCTGGCGGTAATCGCCATGAGCTGTTTGGAAGTTTTAGGATCCAACGCGGCCGTATGCTCGTCGAGCAGTAGCAAGTCGGGCTTGGTGATGGTCGCCATAATGAGGCTCAACGCCTGACGTTGACCACCGGAAAGATTGCCGGCAGGGGTGTTCAGATGTTCCTCAAGCCCGTTGCCGATGCCTTTGCATAGTTCGTAGAACCGGTCATGGTTAGAGGCCATTTCGCGCATTTTAAAGCGTCTAGGTTGCCCACGACGAGTAGCCAGCAGCAGGTTTTCCGCAACTGTCATACGTGGGGCGGTACCCATTTTCGGATCCTGGAAGACGCGGGCGATGTACTTGGCGCGAGTTTCCTGTGAAGTTGAAGTAATGTCCTCACCATTGAGCAGTACGCGTCCTTTGGTGGGGTGAATGCCACCGGCGATGACGTTGAACAGCGTGCTTTTGCCTGCACCATTGCCGCCGAGCACGGTAATAAAATCAGCGGGTTTCACCGCGAGGTTCGCGTCGCTTAGGATTTCCTTGGTGTCGTCCATCCCATTGTCGACGACCACCGAGCAGTGCTCGACCGCAAGGCGGATATCTTTAGGGCTGGCAGCGTTTTCAGCTTCAGCTTCAGCCTCGCTGGCAGTTGACATGGCGTCGGTTGCATTCGGCTTGGTCATGGTTTCGTCTTTCATGCTTCCGCCTTTCCGCTGGTTGCCACCACGTCGTTCTTCTTGAAGTATTTCTCGAATCCTGTAGTCAGGTGCAGCGCCCGCTTGAACTGCGGGATGAGCATGCACAGCGAGAGCACGACGGCCGAGAAGAACTTCAGGTACGTGGTGTCGAAGCCGAGCCGGATGACCAGCAGAATCAGGAGCTGATAGATAATGCTGCCGACCACAGTGGCGAGCATGCGCTGGAAGAAGGAAAGCTCGCCGAAAAGGACCTCGCCGATGATGATGGAGGAGAGGCCGATGACGATGGTGCCCACGCCCTTGCTCACGTCGGCGTAGCCGTCGTGTTGGGAGATGAGCGCGCCGGAAAGCGCAATCAGACCATTGGAAAGCATGAGCCCTACATTTGTCATACGTTCAGTGTGAATGCCAAGCGATTTTGCCATGGACTCGTTGTCGCCGGTGGCGATGTAGGCCTGGCCGAATTCGGTATTGAAGAATAGCGACATCAGCCCGATGACGATGGTTACCGCCAGCAGACCGATGAAAACAGTGTCGTAGTTTTCCGGCAGGTTCAGTGGGATGAAGACGTCCTGGATCTTCGGCAGGTTCAGCAGGGAAAGGTTCGGCGACTTCATCACGAAAAGCATTACGGAATTCAGTGCTGACATCACGAGAATGCCGGCCAGCACCACGGGAATCTTGCCTTTCGTATAGAGCAGGCCGGTCACCAGTCCTGCACACATGCCAGCCAAGACGCCGAGCAGGGTGGCCAGGAACGGGTTGACACCCGCGGTAATCGCCGCGACGCACACCGCGCCTCCCAGCGGGAACGAACCTTCCGTCGTCATATCGGGGAAGCCCAGGATGCGGTAGGTCATGAAGATGCCGAGGCCGAGCATGCTCCAGAGCATGCCCTGGCCGATCGATGAGATGATCATTGCTTGCCCACCTCTGTGGTGACGAGTTTGGCGTTTTTCATCAGGTCGTCGGGAATGGTGATGCCCAGCAGCTGTGCCTGTTCCTTGTTGATGATGGTGTCGCCGGTGGTGAAGGTATAGACGGGTGTGGTGGCCGGCTTGCTCTTGCCTTTGAGGATGTTCGCCGCCATCTTTCCAGTCTGGATCCCGAGCTGGTACTGGTTGACGCCGATGGTGGCCAGCCCGCCCTGCTTGACCATCGTGTCCACCGAGTTGATGACCGGCCGCTTCTTCTTGTTGGCCTCCTGCGTCACCGTGGGCATGGCGTTGGCGATGGTGTTGTCAAGCGGGGTATAGATGAAGTCGCACTGATCGCTCATCACCTGCACGGTCTGGGCGATCTCATTGCTGGATGGCACCGCGAATTTCTTGACCTGCAGCCCGAGCGCTTCGGCTGCCTTGGTGGCGGTATCGACTTGCGACTTGGAATTGTCTTCGGTGGAGGAGTAGAGCATACCGACCGTCTTGGCCTGAGGCATCAGTTCTCTGCCGAGCTTGATTTCGGCGGCGACGGGTGGCTGATCGGAGACGCCGGTGATGTTCTTGCCAGGAGCCTTCATGTCTTTCACCAGTCCTGCGGCGACGGGATCGGTGACCGCGCCGAGCACGATCGGGGTGGTGCCGGTGGCATTGGCCAGTGCCTGTGCAGCCGGGGTGGCGATGCCGACCAGGACGTCGGACTTCTTGTTGACCAGCTGCTCACTCATAGTCGCGAGCTTGCTCTGGTCGGCCTGTCCGTTCTGATCAAGAATCTGAATGTTCTTACCATCGACGAATCCCTCTTTTTTTAGCTCGTCGACCACACCTTTATGAATCTGGTTCAATGCCGGATGGCTGACATATTGAAGAATGCCGACACGTTTCATGCCATTGGCGCTCGGTGCCGATTGCACCGATTGGTTGGTGGCTTTTCCGCCTGACGCTTCCTTGATGCCGGCTCGTCTACCCAATTCATAGGTAAATCCGCCCACAAGGATGAGGGCGATGACGATGATCGTCGCGGTCAGCGCCTTTCCGTGCGAGGTTTGGTGGTTTTCGTTGCTCATTGCTTCTCCTGTTGCTCTTCCGGCTTTCGAACCCAGCCCAAGTGGAAATGGTATCAGCAGCACAACATCTCAGACGTGCTGATGGAACGTATCAATATGGAAACGATGCGGTCGAAACAATACGACAGCAAACCAATGATCATTCCATACGAATTATTAATAAACGCTTGGCGAAAGTTCGATATTAAATTCTGGTTTGCTTGATTTTTTATTCAGCTACGCCAGCCACGCCAAAGAAAATGCAACGGGAGCCACGATGTCGAAATCATGTCGACTGCTCCTTTCCTTCTGCATTTGAAAATGTAACTTAACCATAGATGGACGCGCCGGAAACGACAAAATCGTGACTCATAATATGAGACATGGCGCTGTGCGATAATGGAGCCATGTTGTTGCATCTTCATCTGGTCCGCCACGGGCAGACCTATTTCAATCGCTATAACCGTCTGCAGGGCTGGTCGAATTCACCGCTGACCCAATCAGGGCTTGCCGACGCCGACAAAGCCGCCGCGAAGCTTGAAGGTTTCGATTTCGCCGCGGCCTATTGCTCCGACACCACCCGTGCCGAGCAGACCGCCGCACGCATTCTCGACGTCAATGAGCGGGCTGGCCACACCCGTCCGCAGCTTGTTGCCGATATGCATTTTCGCGAACAGTTCTACGGGTATTTCGAAGGGCAGGACATGGCCATGGCATGGTGGGCCGCAGGAGCCCCACATGGTGCCAAAACCTACAACCAGATCGTCGAACAATACGGCCTAAAGGGTACGAGGGATTTCCTGAAAGAAGCCGATCCGTTCCATGACGCCGAAAGTGATGAGGAATACTGGAAACGCATCGAGGGTGGATTCGCTTTGATCGCCTCGAACACGGCGCTCAAAGATGGTGATGACATCCTGCAGATATCGCACGGTAATACGCTTTTGAGCCTGATGCATCGCTTTGCCGGACCAGGTTATGACCTTTCCGAACGTCCGGCGAACGGCAGCGTCACCTCGCTCGATTTCGACACCAGCAAGCCAATCGAAACGGCGGTAACCGTCGTTTCCTACAATCAATGAACCTGGGATTCAGCGTCGCGGGCGTTGGGTAACCTTGGACTTTATTATGGCTGAAATGTCAAGGGACTGTATCGGAAAGAGGCTTACATGAGTATTGGGGACATCGCAGGGCTTATCGCCGCCATAGCATTCGCTGTGCTGGCGGGGTTCCTGATTTATCCGCTCATCAGGCTGGGCAAGCTCTTTGACCAGCTTGCGCAGACCGTCAAGGATTCTGGTGATCATGCCATCCCGGCGCTTGACGAAGGCGTGACCACCGTCCGCCAGGTCAACAAGTCGCTTGAGGATGTCAACAAGATTTCCTCGGCCGCTTCGACCACAGCCGGCAATATCGGCGCATTGACCGATCTTTACGGATCGTTCTTGGGCAAACCGGTCATCAAATTGGCGTCGTCCTTCTACGCGCTGAAATCAACCGCACAAAGTTTCATGCATGAGAAAAGTGCGGCTTCCAATGCTGCTGAAAAGCCCAAGGCTGCAGCCTACAAGGCGAAAAGCGGCAAGGAGTAACGATGGTCAAACGAATTTTCTGGGTATCGCTTGGCGTGGTCATCGGTGTGGTGGCTGTTTCGAAGGCCGAGGCCTATGTTCGCTCCAATACGCCGGATAAGGCACGACAGTTCGTGCTTGGCCCCGATCAGGATCATGTGATGCAGCGTTCATTGCGCGGCCTTTTTGACGAGTTCAACGCCACTCGTATTGCCCGAGAAGAGGAGCTCAACGCCCAATACGCCGATAAGCTCATCTGATTCCTGATGTTGGTAATCGGACACAGATTCGATGGCAATGGATTCGCTACACAGATCGCAAAAACGTTCGATTAAAGGGCGGTCTAAAGGCCAATGTGAACGGCAAGGAATCGAGAAGGTTCCAAATTAAATAGTTTTAGTTTTATCTTAAAATATTGAATCGCAACAAATGTGTTGCAAACTAAGCAAGGAGCAGCAGCAAGTATGCGCACCTCTGAAATCGCCAGTCGGTTCCAACAGTATTTCGAAAAGCAGGGCCATCTGGTTCTTCCTTCCGCGTCATTGATCTCACCGAATCCAACGACGTTGTTCACCATTGCCGGCATGGTGCCGTTCATTCCCTATCTTCTGGGTGAACAGACCCCACCGAGCAAACGGGTGACCTCCAACCAGAAGTGCGTGCGCACCCTTGATATTGACGAGGTTGGCAAAACCACTCGTCACGGCACCTTCTTCCAGATGCTTGGCAACTTCTCCTTCGGTGACTATTTCAAGGCTGAGGCGATTCATTATGCGTGGGATCTGCTAACCACTCCGCAGGACAAGGGCGGCCTGGGCTTCGACCCCGAAACGCTTTGGGTCACCACCTATACCGATGACGATGAGGCACGTTCCCTGTGGGTCAATGAGGGTATGGATCCCGAACACATGGAGATCCTTGGCATGGAAGACAACTTCTGGACCACCGGCGGCCCCGGCCCCGGCGGCCCCTGCTCCGAGATCTACGTCGACCGTGGCCCGAAGTATGGCAAGGAAGGTGGTCCCAGCGCCGACGACAACCGTTACATCGAGATCTGGGATCTGGTTTTTGAGAACTACGCCGTCGACAACGTCAAGTCCAAGACGGACCTGCACATCGTCGGCGAGCTCGAGCACAAGAACATCGATACCGGTGCCGGTCTTGAGCGTGTCGCTTATTTGCTTCAGGGCAAGCAGAACATCTACGAAACCGATGAAATCTATCCGGTCATCGAAGCCGCCGAGAAGATCTCCGGCCACAAATACGGCGAGGACCAGGAATCCGATGTCCGCTTCCGCGTCGTGGCTGACCATGTGCGTTCTGCGCTGATGATCATGAGCGATGGTGTGCGCCCGAGCAATGTTGGCCGTGGCTATGTGCTGCGCCGTCTGTTGCGTCGTACCGTGCGTTCGATGAAGATGCTCGGCGTCAACGAGCCGGTGCTGCCCACGCTTTTCCCGGTTTCCAAGGACGCGATGGTGCCTAGCTATCCAGAACTGAACGACACGTTCCATGACGTTTCCGAAGCCGCATACGGTGAGGAGGATGCGTTCCGCCGCACGCTTGAAAACGGTACGACCATTCTCGATACCGCCGTCAAGAAGGCCAAGAAGTCCGAAGACGGTGAGGTTTCCGGCAAGGACGCCTTCACGCTTCACGATACCTACGGTTTCCCAATCGAACTCACCCTCGAGATCGCTGGTGAGCAGGGCGTCAAGGTCGATGAAAAAGGCTTCCACGAGCTGATGGACGAACAGAAGTCCCGTGCCCGCGCCGATGCCCTGAAGAAGCGCCATAATGTGGATGTCAGTGTCTACGACGACTTCAAGAAGACCCTTAAGAATCCGATTGAATTCCTTGGTTACAAGGATCATTCCAGCCGTTCCACCATCCTGGGCATTTTCGAGGAAGGTAAGGGCAGCGTAACGAGTGTAGAAGGCCCGGCCAACGTCGAAATCGTACTCGACCGTACCCCGTTTTATGCCGAGCAAGGCGGTCAGCTTGCCGATGAAGGAGAAATGATTTCCGACGATGGCGCGGTGCTTGAGGTCGACGATGTGCAGAAGCCCATCAAGGACCTGATCGTTCACAGCTGCAGACTTACCGAGGGCAAGCTCAGCGTCGGCAACAACGTCAACGCCACCATCGACGAGGAACGTCGTCGTGGCTTGGCGCGTTCCCACACTGCCACGCATATGCTGCACAAGGCCCTGCGCGAGGTGCTCGGTGAGCAGGCGACCCAGCGTGGTTCGCTCGTGGCCCCCGATTACCTGCATTTCGACTTCCAGTGGCCTACCGCCATGACCCGCGAACAGATTGACCAGGTCGAGGCTCGCGTCGTCGAACGCGCCTGCGACGATCTGCCGGTCACGATGGTGGAAATGGACTACAAGGAAGCCATCAAGCTTGGTTCCATGCATCTGTTCGGCGAAAAATACGGCGACCGCGTGCGTGTGGTGACCATTGGGGAGGACGCGTGGAGTCGTGAGCTTTGTGGCGGCACTCACCTTGATGCCACCGGCAAAATCGGCGAATTTGTCATCACTTCCGAGTCTTCCGTTGGTTCTGGCGTCCGTCGTATCGAAGCGTTCATGGGTAAGAAAGCCTACGAATTCAACGACAAGCAGCACAAGACCGTTTCCGGCTTGGCCGATGAGCTCAAGGTCCGTCCCGAAGAGCTGCGCGACCGCGTGCTCGCCCTTGAAAACAAGGTCAAGGAAGCCGATCTGCGTCTGAACTCGCTGTATGAATCCCAACTTGAGGCTGCGGTGCCTGCGCTTATTGCACAGGCAGAGGCGGATGACGATGCCCCGGTGGAACTGGTGTCTTCCAACGTCGGTCACTTCGGTTCCTTTGACGCATTGCGCAAGACCGTAATGGACATTCGTGCCAAGCTTGGTGACAAGAAGTCGGCGGTTATCGCGCTTTCCGGTGTCAATGAGCAGGGCAAGCCGATGGTCGCGGTGGCCACCAACGATCCCGCACGCAAGGCCGGATTCAAGGCCGGAGACCTCGTGCGTGTGGCATCCAAGGTGCTTGGCGGCGGTGGCGGCGGCAAGCCGGACTTCGCACAGGGCGGCGGTGCCGATGCTTCCAAGATCGACGAGGCGCTGAAATCCCTGCGTCAGGCCGTACGCAAGGACTGAACCCTTCTATGACGTGGTTGGGCGTGGATTTGGGAGATGCCAGGGTCGGTTTGGCTTTGAGCGACCCTGAGCTCTCCTTTGCCCATCCCGAAGGCAACATCCAGTCCAATGGTGATTCGTTCCGGGCCTTGGACGAAGTGGTGGATTTTATCGACGATCATACCGACATTGATCGGGTGGTTGTCGGTCTTCCTTTGCTGCTGAGCGGAGAGGCGGGCAAAAGCGCCAAAAAGGCCAGGCGTTGGGCTGCAAACCTTGCCAAACGGCTTGAAATGGCCGTCCAGAGCGAGGATTATAAAATAGGCAAGGTTCCTGAAATAGTACTTCAGGACGAACGTCTCACTACGGTGAGCGCACACCACCAATTAAGCCAAGCCAGCGTTCAGAGCAGAAACCATAGGCCGGTGGTCGATCAGCAGTCGGCGGTTGTTATTCTTCAGTCGGCTTTGGACGGGCGTAACTGACGCTCCAGGACAGAGAGAGGATTCATGCCCGAAGACTTCAACGAGCTTTTCGACACCAACGCCGAGTGGGTTGGCACTGATGACCAGCCTTCAAGTGAACCACCCAAGCCTCCGAAATCCCGCCATGAAATGCGTGAGCGGAGGCTTGTAAAGCAGCGTCAACGGCGCCAGCATTTGATTATTGCGGCCATTGTGGCCGTTGTCATTGTGATTGTGGGTTGTGGCGGGTTCTTCGGCATTCGAGCCGTTGCCCGTCATTTTGGCGGTGACGATTCCAAGAGTGTCTCAACCGACTATCCGGGGCCGGGAACCGGCAAGGTATGGTTCACCATCGATACGGGCGAAGGCGTTGCCTCGATCGCCAAGAACCTGGTCAAGGCGAATGTCGTCAAGAACGCCGATACGTTTGCCAGCACGGTGTCCGCCAATAACAGCACGCTCTATCCGGGTATGTACGAGCTCAAAAAGCACATGACTTCCGTGGATGCGGTGAAAATTCTTTCTGACAAGACCAAGGCCACTGGATTCCTTGAAGTAAAGTCCGGGGAGCGCAGCGCGGATGTCATAGCCCAGGCCGCACAGCTTTCCGGCATTGACCAAGCCCAATTCGATGCCGTGGTCAACGGCGGCGGTCAGGGTATTCTGCCCCCTGAAGCCGGTGGCAAGTTCGAAGGTTGGCTGGAACCCGGCATTTACGATGTGAAAAAGAAGGGTAGCACCGCCGCTTCGATCCTCAAACAGATTGTCGACAAACGCGTCGCAAAGCTCAATGACCTGAAGGTTCCGGCGGGCCCGGAACGCGAAACCATCCTCAATATGGCCTCGATCGCCGAATCCGAAGTGAACCGACCGGAGTACTACGGCAAGGTCGTGCGTGTCATTCTCAACCGTCTTGCTCAGGGCATGGCGTTGGGTATGGATTCGACGGTGGCCTACGGCGCGAATGTAAAACCGAGCCAATTGACCAACGCCATGTTGAACGACCCGGCTGATCATTACAATACGCGCATCAACAAAGGTCTGCCGCCCACCCCGATCAGCTCGCCCGGAGACGATGCCATCAATGCCGCTATGGCCCCAACCCCCGGCAACTGGCTTTATTTCGTCACTACGAACCTGCAGACCGGCGAGACCAAGTTCGTCGCCACCGAAGCTGAATTCAACCAGATTCGTCAGGAATACAAGACCCAAAATCCTGGTGCCAACTGAGTTATTTGTTTAGTTCGTGGTGTGGTTTGTGACCAAGTTACTTTAGGCGGTTGGTCGTGGATTTGGGGGAATATACAATGCTTCGGCACCCTCCAGGCCGGTAGGCCAAGCTTTACGCCTCAGCATCGCATATTCCCCCAAATCCACTCATGTAAGCTGGGAATCTTAACGAAATCTAAGAATATTTTTGTACGCAACATAAGCGGGTTTGGCGGGATATGCGATGTTCTGGCGTAGGCTTGGCCGAACGGCCTTGAGTGTCCAGAACATTGTATATCCCGCCAAACCCGCGACCAACCTCGGAACGTAAGCTAAATAATGAATGAAGCGAAGCGAACTATAAAACGGACAAAAACGCTGCAATAATTGCGGAAGTTACGATTACGGGGACGAACGGGGCCTTTGATGAGGGAGAGGATGAGGGCTTAGAGGTTGAGGGCTTGACGAGTTTGGGGTAGAGGGGGATCCAGAGCAGGCCTAGGACGCCCATGAGAAGCCACCAATAGAGATAGGGCATGAGGCCGAATGAACCTATGGCAAGGCCAGTCAGGAACGATGCGGTGACGTCACCGAAGCCCAGGGCGCCCGGCTTTAAGCGCGAAAGCAAGAACTGGATAGCAGCGGAAAATAATGCATATCCTAGGGGCAGCAGAACTTTGGCGGGATTGTGTTCGAAGACGGAAAACGCAAGGAAGACTGCCAGCTGCGTCAACACTCCGGTCGCCACCCACGTTCGGGGCACGCGAAAACGGCGGATGTCTTCGAGCGCAAGCGCCAGTCCGCAGATCAGACTCGGCAGTACAGCAATGTAGGCCATATCGGTAAGATAGTTGATAAACCCATTATTTGACGAATGGAAAGCGCGAAAAGCGAAAAATTCAAGGTTTTCAAGGTGGTTCGTCAAGGTTCGACAAGGAGTAGGCATGTTGCGTTGGCAGACGGCTGGGGAGTCGCACGGTGAGGCGTTGGTCGCGATGATTGAGGGGCTTCCGGCCGGCGTCGAAGTGCGCTCGCAGGATATCGTGGATGCGTTGGCGCGGCGTCGTCTGGGATACGGCCGTGGGGCGCGCATGAAGTTCGAGCAGGACAAGGTGCGGCTGCTGACTGGGGTTCGTCACGGAAAGACGCTGGGATCGCCCGTGACCATCGAGATTGCCAACACCGAATGGCCGAAGTGGACCGAAGTCATGAGCGCGGATCCGCTTGATCACGAGTTGCCTCCGACCGGACGCAATGAACCGCTGACCCGTCCGCGTCCCGGTCATGCCGACCTTACCGGCATGCGCAAGTATGGTTTTGACGACGCCCGCAATGCGCTTGAGCGTTCCAGCGCCCGTGAGACGGCTTCGCGTGTGGCTTTGGGTGAGGTTGCTGCCAAATTCCTGGAGCAGACAGTCGGCATCCGCACGGTCGCCCATGTGGTTGCTTTGGGCGGTGAAAAAGCTGATACGAGTACGCTGCCGACGCCCGCCGATATCGGGGCGCTTGATGCTTCGCCGGTGCGCACACTTGACAAGGACGCGGAAAAGCGCATGATGGCCAAGGTTGACGAGGCCAAGTCCCGTGCCGATACGCTGGGCGGCGTGGTGGAGGTCATTGCCTACGGCGTGCCTGCAGGGTTGGGCGCGTATGTGGAAAGCGACCGCAGGCTTGATGCCGCGTTGGCAGGTGCATTGATGGGGATTCAGGCCATGAAGGGTGTCGAGGTCGGCGATGGATTCCTTGAGGCTGAGCGATTTGGTTCCGAGGCCCACGACGAGATGTTCGTGGATGACAACGGTCATATCCGGCGCTATTCCAACCGTTCCGGCGGCACTGAAGGCGGTATGTCCGACGGGCAGCCGATTCGTGTACGGGCTGCGATGAAGCCGATTCCTTCCATTCCGCGGGCGTTGCGTACCGTGGATGTCGCAACTGGTGAAGAGGCCAAGGCCATCAACCAGCGTTCCGATACCACCGCGGTACCGGCTGCTTCCGTTGTAGCCGAGGCCATGGTGCGCCTGACGCTGGCCAAGTTCGTGCTTGAAAAGTTCGGCGGTGACAGTGTCGAAGAGACTCGTCGCAATGCCCAGAATTATCTCGATTCCTGGCCGGAGCACATGCGCTGATCTACATTTCGCCGGAACCCGCAGGGTTTGATTGCGGCGAAGGCGAGACTCGATACGAAAGAGAAAATGCGGAATGCAGAGAGACAAGGTGTGGCAATCATGAGTGGTCATCGTCCGCTTGCCGTCATCATCGGGATGCCCGGTGCCGGTAAGACACGGGTGGGGCGTGAGGCGGCGCAGATGCTCGATGTTGATTTCGCCGACGCCGATATCGAGATTGAGCACGAGGCCGGTATGAAGATTCCCCGATATTTCGAAAAATACGGGGAACCTGCGTTCCGCGAGCTGGAAGCCGATGTCATTGCCGACTTGCTGGTCTCATTTGACGGGCTGCTCGCGCTTGGCGGTGGGGCGCCGATGACGGAATCGACGCGCGAAGTACTGGCCGATTACATTGCCGACGGTGGCAAGCTTGTCTATCTGGAAGCAGACACGCATGAGGCGATGGAACGGGCTTCCCGCAGTGGCAACCGGCCGATGCTTAACGGTGACGCCAACAAACGCTGGATGAAGCTCTATGAGGAACGTGATCCCGTTTTCCGCAAAATCTCCAATCTGCATGTGCACACCCATGGTTCGACGCCGCGCGTGGCGGCAAGGAAGCTGAGCAATATGATTCAGGAACGTATCGTTCATGTCACTGGTTCGGGCATTGAGCCCTATGACGTCTGCATCGGTGAAGGCGCATTGAACCGTTTGCCGGAAATGCTCGGAGATGACGTACTGCGAGTCGCGCTGATCCATACCCAACCCGTGCAGCGTCACTCCGATCAAGCACGAGCCCTGCTTCGCCAGTCTGGCTATGAAGTCTACGATATGGTCATTCCTGACGCGGAAAAAGGCAAGACCATCGACGTGGCCAAAACCATCTGGAAGCGGCTCGGTGAGATTGGCTTCACCCGTTCCGACGCCATCGTTGGCCTCGGAGGAGGAGCCGCGACCGATCTGGCCGGTTTTATCGCGGCCACCTGGATGCGCGGCATCCGTTATGTCAACTGCCCGACCTCGCTGCTGGCGATGGTTGACGCCTCGACAGGCGGCAAAACGGGTATCAACACCGACGAGGGCAAGAATCTGGTCGGCTCCTTCTATACGCCAGCCGGCGTGCTCGCTGATTTGCGCACGTTGAAGACGTTGCCGCGCGACATCTTTACCGAGGGACTTGGGGAGGTCACCAAATCCGGGTTCATCCGTGACACGAAGATTCTCGACATTTTGCAGGAACACGCCGAGGAATTGAGGAACTTCAACGGTGATGATTTCCTTGGTTCGCCGCTTGAGGATGTGGTCGCCGAACTCATCGAGCGCACCGTTCGCGTCAAGGCTTATCACGTTTCCAACGATTTGAAGGAAGCCGGCCTGCGAGAGTTTCTCAACTACGGGCACACGTTGGCCCATGCCATCGAGAAACTGGAGAATTTCCGCTGGCGTCATGGCAACGCCGTTGCTGTCGGTTGCGTCTACGCCGCCGAACTTTCCTGTATCCTCGGCCACATTGATCAGGAAACCGTCGATCTTCATCGTTCGATCTTCTCCTCGCTCGGCCTGCCGATTTCCTGGAATGGCGGCGATTGGGATTCGGTGCTGGCGTTGATGCACAAAGATAAGAAGGCACGCGGCAACACGCTGCGCTTCGTCATTCTCGACAGTGTTGGTCATCCGATGCACCTCGAGGATCCGCCGATGGATGCGCTCGTCGAGGCGTTCCAGCGCATTCGCGGTTGAACGATGCACAAGTCTGTAAATAGGTTTTAAAGATCAGCGGAATATCAAGGTTCTTAAAAAGCCATTTGCCGACTTGTGTTGGCAAATTTACTCCACATCACACAAAAGGACACAACAAATGACCAAGGTAATCGTCGTCAACGGGCCGAATCTCGGACGTCTGGGAGTGCGTGAACCCGACGTGTACGGCCATCAGGACTTGCAAACCCTGCGCAAAGACTGTGCCGGATGGGGCAAGACACTTGGCCTGGAGGTCGAAGTGCGCCAGTCTGACGATGAGGCCGAAGTCATCGGCTGGATGCACCAGGCCGTTGACGAGCAGACCCCTGTGGTGATGAACCCTGCCGCGTTCACCCATTACAGCTACGGTCTTTCCGACGCCGCCAAAATGGTCACGGACGCCGGCCTGCCACTGATGGAGGTGCACATCTCCAACCCGTCGGCTCGCGATTCCTTCCGCAAATACAGCGTTATCAGTCCTGTCGCCACTGGTACCATCACCGGTATGGGCTTTTACGGCTATAAGCTCGCCCTCGATGCCGTGGCTCATCTACTGGCGCGATAAAAGCATTACATTCATCCCCGCCTACGAACACGCCGAGTCAATAGAGGCTGATAGGCTGAAGTTCCATGGCAAGAGAACAAAATGATAATTCCCATGGACATGTCACCAAGCATATTTTCGTCACCGGTGGCGTTGTTTCTTCCCTTGGTAAGGGCCTGACAGCATCTTCTCTCGGTCGCCTTCTCCGTAGCCGTGGTCTCCGCGTTCTGCAGCAGAAACTCGATCCTTATATCAACGTTGACCCGGGTACAATGAACCCGTTCCAGCACGGCGAGGTCTACGTCACCGAAGACGGCGCCGAAACCGATCTGGATATCGGCCATTACGAGCGCTTCCTCGACGTCTTCCTTTCTCAGAAAGCGAACGTCACCACCGGTCAGATCTACCAGTCCGTTCTTGAGAAGGAACGCGCCGGAAAATATCTCGGCCAGTGCGTGCAAGTCATTCCACATATCACCAATGAGATCAAGAGTCGCATGCGCGCCCAGGCCGCGGATGATGTCGACGTGATCATCACCGAGATCGGCGGCACTGTCGGCGACATCGAGTCCCAGCCGTTCCTCGAGGCGGCGCGTGAGGTCAAGCGTGAACTTGGCCCGCACAACTGCATGTTCGTGCATGTCTCCCTGGTGCCATACCTGCCGGCCGCCCATGAGCTGAAGACCAAACCGACTCAGCACTCCGTGATGACCCTGCGCCAGCTCGGCATCACCCCTGACGCGCTCGTGCTGCGTAGCGACCGCCCGCTCAACCAAGGCATCAAGGACAAGATTTCCCTGATGTGTGACGTCGATGAGGAAGGCGTGGTCAACTGCGTGGATGCCCCGAGCATCTACGACGTGCCGAAGATCCTGCACAATGAGGGCCTTGACTCCTATGTGGTCCGATTCCTTGAGATGTCCGCCCACGATGTGGATTGGGCCGAATGGGACGATCTGCTCGAGCGCGTGCACCATCCGAAAGAAGAGGTCAACATCGCCATCGTCGGCAAGTACATCGACCTGCCCGATGCCTACCTTTCCGTCATCGAGGCCGTCAAGGCCGGTGGCTTCGGCAATTATGCCAAGGCCAACGTCAAGCTTGTCGCGGCTGACCTGTGCGAGTCCGAAGCTGGTGCTGATGCTGAGCTGCGTGACATGGACGGCATCATCGTTCCCGGTGGTTTCGGTGTGCGCGGTATCGACGGTAAGATCGGCGCACTGCGCTACGCCCGCGAGCACAAGCTGCCCGCATTGGGCCTGTGCCTCGGCCTGCAGTGCATGGTCATCGAGTATGCACGTGACGTGCTGGAACTTGAGGATGCTGATTCCTCCGAGTTCGAGCCCGGATGCAAGAACCCGGTCATCGCCACGATGGAAGAGCAGAAGGATATCCTCGCGAATTCGGATATGGGCCATACCATGCGTCTCGGCGCCTATCCGGCTGTGCTCAAGGAAGGTTCGCTTGTCGCCAAGCTGTACGGCACAACTCACGTCAGCGAACGCCATCGCCATCGTTACGAGGTCAACGTGGCGTATAAGGACCGTCTGCACGAAGGCGGGCTCGATATTTCCGGCGAAAGCCCCGACGGCGAGCTCACTGAGTTTGTCGAACTGCCGCAGGACGTGCATCCGTTCTACGTCGGCACACAGGCGCATCCCGAGTTCAAGTCCCGCCCGACCAAGCCGCACCCGCTGTTCCAGGGTCTGGTGAAGGCCGCGCTCGATCATCAGGAGGCCCGCAAGAGCCAGTCTGAACAGGACTGAGCCTGCCCCTGCGGCAATAATTGAGCCGAGTGTCATCATCGGTTGGTGATGCTGCTTATTGTTGCTGCAAAATCGAACGTAAGAAGACCCCGCCTCGGTGGGGTTTTCTGCTATACGTAAGATAAGTAGGATGCAGGTCAGGAAAACCTGTACCAAAGCCAAATCGGTGTAATGATGCAGAAATCGTCAATATGTAACACTTGTGAATTAAATCACTTTCGTTGTCGGCGTTCTTTCTTACACAACCCTAGTAATAAAAGTCCGATTCTGTTACGTTTATATTGAGTGTAGTCAATGATGGGAGGCAGCGTACGGTGGCAGAAAAACCAACACCAAACGCCGCGTCTGATACGGAGATGAGCCAGTATGTGGCTGATCGTGAACGTGTCAACGAGGATAAGATCAAAAAGGATGACGAGATCATCCAGGAATTCGGCGAGTACAACTACGGCTGGCACGATTCCGATGCGGCCGGTGAAGCTGCGAAGAAGGGCATTGACGAGAACGTCGTTCGCGCCATTTCCGCCGATAAGGGCGAACCGCAGTGGATGCTCGATATGCGCTTGAAGGGTTATCGTTCGTTCATCGAAAAGCCCATGCCCAAGTGGGGCGTGGATCTTTCCGATTTCGATGCCGATGATTTCAAGTATTATGTAAAGCCAATCGACAAGCCGGCCAAGAGC
The DNA here is from genome assembly GCF_029433335.1 of Bifidobacterium sp. ESL0745. Lineage (NCBI taxonomy): Bacteria > Bacillati > Actinomycetota > Actinomycetes > Bifidobacteriales > Bifidobacteriaceae > Bifidobacterium > Bifidobacterium sp. ESL0745. Next base: position 873,125 of record NZ_JAQTHX010000001.1, on the reverse strand, counting down.
TGGGAAGACCTGCCCACAGATATCCGCAATACATACGATAAGTTGGGCATTCCCGATGCAGAAAAGAAGCGTCTGGTCTCCGGTGTCGCCGCGCAGTACGAGTCCGAGGTCATCTACAACTCCATTCAGGAGGACCTGAAGAAGGAAGGCGTGATTTTCACCGATACGGATACTGCATTGCGCGAGTATCCGGATCTGGTCAAGAAATATTTCGCGACCGTCATTCCTTATGATGACAACAAATTCGCGGCGCTCAACACGGCTGCATGGTCCGGCGGCTCGTTCGTCTACGTTCCCAAGGGTGTTCACGTCGATATCCCGCTACAGGCCTATTTCCGTATCAATACGCCGAACATGGGCCAGTTCGAACGCACGTTGATCATCGCCGAGGAAGGCTCCTACGTCCACTACGTCGAAGGCTGCACGGCCCCGATCTACGCGACGGATTCGCTGCATGCGGCCAACGTCGAGATCATCGTCGGCAAGAACGCCCGCGTGCGCTATACGACCGTGCAGAACTGGTCGAACAACGTTTACAATCTCGTCACCCAGCGCGCCTACGTCAAAGAGGGCGGCACCATGGAATGGGTCGATGGCAATATCGGCTCCAAGGCGAGTATGAAGTACCCGTCCTGCATCCTGGCCGAGCCATACGCCAAGGCCTCCACCATGTCGCTGAGCTTCGCCGGAAAAGGACAGTATCAGGACACCGGCGCCAAGATGATCCATCTTGCCCCGCACACGAGCTCCACCATCGTCGCCAAGTCGATTTCGCGCGGCGGCGGACGTTGCGCATACCGCGGCCTGGTCAAGGTTATTGACGGTGCCAAGGGATCGAGCTCTTCGGTGGTCTGCGACACACTGTTGGTCGATGATTACTCGCGTTCCGACACCTATCCGCATGTCGACATCCGCGAGGACGACGTAACGATGGCGCACGAGGCGACCGTTTCCAAGGTCTCCGAGGACCAGCTCTTCTACCTGATGAGCCGAGGGCTGGAGGAGAAGGAAGCCATGGGTATGATCGTGCGAGGATTCGTCGAGCCAATCAGCCGCGAACTGCCGATGGAATACGCGTTGGAGCTCAACAGGCTGGTCGAGTTGCAAATGGAAGGATCGGTGGGCTGATCGATGGCCGAAAAAGAAGTGAATATTCCAGTGGCGGATCCCAATGATCCCTACGCGATGCCGGCGGCCATGCCGTCCAGCGCCGACAATGAGCGTCGTTCGTTCGAGGTCGAGGACTTCAAGATGCCGACGCGCAAGCAGGAAGATTGGCGCTATACGCCGCTCGAACGTATCGAGGAGTTCTTCAGCGTCTTCACCCCAAGTGGTGAGACTGAGGTAACCGTCAGTAATATTGACGGAACGCCGATTGATAACAGCAAAGTGACCAAGTCGGTCATTGACCGTAGTGAGGCTCCTTCAGGAACTGTGATGAAGCCGAATGACCGTGTTTCGGCCGTCGAATGGAACAGTGGTAGCAAAACCGTCGTCGTTTCCATCTCCGGAGAGCTTGATCAGCCGGTACTGGTGGAAGTCGAAGGTCATGGCACGGACCTTGATTCTTTGCATCTTGTGCTTCAGATTGCCGACCGTACGCACGCCGATATCGTCGTACGTCATCAGGGTCTGGCCCGTCTTGCCGAGGGCATCGAAATCATCACCGGCAAGGACTCCCACGTTTCCACGACCTTCGTGCAGGAATGGGACAGGGGCTCCAAACATGTGGGCAACCAGCGCATCCACGTCGGCGACAACGCCTCGCTTCGCCACGCCGTGGTCACCCTCGGTGGCGACGTCGTGCGTCTGCGCATGGATCAGGAATTCGGCGGACCTCAGGGCGACCTCAACATGCTCGGCATCTACTTCGCCGAGGCCGGCCAGCATCTGGAACATCGCACGATGGTGGTTCACAACTATCCGGAGTGTAAGTCCCGCGTGGTCTACAAGGGTGCTTTGGATGGCAAGGACGCACATTCGACGTGGGTCGGCAACGCGCTGATCCAGCCGCAGGCGCCGAACACTGATTCCTACGAACTCAACCGTAACTTGGTGCTCACACCTGGTCCTGTGGCCGATTCCGAGCCCAACCTCGAAATCGAGAACGGCAACATCATCGGTGCCGGCCACGCCAGCTCCGTCGGCCACTTTGACGACGAAGAGCTCTTCTACCTGCAGTCGCGTGGCATCACGGAATCCGAGGCCCGCAAGCTGGTAGTTCGTGGTTTCTTCGCTGATCTGATCGAACAAATAGGCGTGCCCAGCATCGCCGAACACCTTATGAATGTCATTGACCGCAGGCTCGCGCGCGGCGAAAGTGCCGACATGCAAGCGGTATTGGAGGATAAGTAATGTCAACATTGGAAATCAAGGATCTCTACGCATCGGTGGAGACCAAGGAAGGCCGCAAGCAGATCTTGAAGGGTGCGACCCTGACCGTCAATTCCGGCGAAACGCATGCCATCATGGGTCCCAACGGTTCCGGCAAGTCCACGCTGGCCTACACGCTGGCCGGCCACCCGAAGTACTTCGTCGATTCCGGCGAGGCCCTGCTTGACGGCGAGGACCTGCTGAAGATGAAGCCCGACGAGCGCGCGAAGGCCGGCCTGTTCCTGGCCATGCAGTATCCGGTGGAAGTGCCGGGCGTATCGATGACCAACTTCCTGCGCACCGCCAAGACCGAGGTCGACGGCAAGGCTCCGGCCATCCGCACCTGGACCAAGGAACTGCAGGACGCGATGAAGAACCTCAGAATGGACAAGAAGTTCGCTTCCCGTTCCGTCAACGAAGGTTTCTCCGGCGGCGAGAAGAAGCGTGCCGAAGTGCTGCAACTTGAGCTTTTGAAGCCCAAGTTCGCCATCATGGATGAAACCGATTCAGGCCTTGACGTTGACGCGCTGCGCATTGTCTCCGAAGGTGTGAACCGCGCCAAGGCAAACACCGGACTCGGGATTATGCTCATTACGCATTACACGCGCATTTTGAAGTATATCAAGCCGGATATTGTGCATGTCTTCGCTGGCGGACGGTTTGTCAAGACTGGCGGGCCTGAGCTGGCGGATGAACTCGAAGAGACTGGATATGATCAGTATCTGCCGGAGGGGTCTACGGAATCGGCGCTTGCTTGATTTAGTTTGATGACTAGTTACATTTCGTAGCTAACTTGCTTTTGTCGGTTGGTCGCGGATTGGGAAAGAATGTCTTGTTTCGGAACCCTCAAGGCCGGTAGGCCGAGCTTTACTCCTCAACAAGGCATTCTTTCCCAATCCGCTTATGTTGCGTTTGTTTGGCAGGTTATTTTTTTAGGGCTTTGGAAGATTTCGATACATCGAGTATCGAAATCTGCAGGCTTCGCCTGTACGGTTACAGCGTGGTTTAGCAATTTTGATAGCTAAGAAAAATTTCTGTTCAGTCAGAATTTTTTGACTATTGTTGAGTTGGATACGTAATGAGTGGTGGGGAGGGATATGCGATGTCAGACCGTAAAGACTTGGCCTGTAAAATCTGGAGATTTTACTTTCGTGCTCGGGTTTTGCGCTCACTTTGGCTACGTTCAATCCACTGGACTGAACGCTTAACGCCAAAGCCCAGAGCGTGTGTCGGACATCGTATATCCCTCCCCACCACGGGAGTCGAAGCTTTATAGAATTAAATGAGTATGAGAGGCAATGATGGTGGATTTTTTGGAGTTGCGGAAGCAGTTTCCTATTTTGGGGCAGGAGGTCCATGGACATCAGCTGGTGTACTTTGACTCTGCGGCTACTGCGCAGAAGCCGCAGTGCGTGATTGATGCCGAGAGTCGGTTCTACGAGACCATCAATGCCGGGGTGCATCGTGGGGCGCATGAGTTGGCTGCTCGTAGCACTGTTGCCTTTGAAGAGGCTCGTGCCAAGGTTGCTAAGTTGGTTGGTGCCAACTCTGTTGAAGGGCAGGAAGAGATCGTTGTTACTGCCGGTGCAACCGCGGGGCTCAATCTGCTGGCCACCGCCTTTGGCAATGCCTCGCTGGGACGCGGCGGGGACGCGGCCAAGAGGTTTGCTTTGAAGCCGGGGGACGAGATCGTCGTTTCCAAAGCCGAACATCATTCAGTTTTGCTGCCATTCCAGGAATTGGCTTATCGCACCGGCGCCACGCTGAAGTGGTTCGACCTGACCGATGATGGACGTATTCGTTCCGATACCGCCGATGAGGTCATCACCGACCGCACCAAGATTGTCGCGGTTACGCATATCAGCAACGTCACCGGGGCCATCACCGATATTGAACCCATTATCAAACGGGCGCATGAAGTCGGTGCCATCTTTATCCTCGACGCTTGTCAGTCTGTTCCGCATCTGAAAATCGATTTCCACAAGATGGATGTCGATTTCGCCGCCTGGAGCGCGCACAAGATGTATGGGCCTACCGGCGTCGGCTTCTTGTACGGCAAGCGAGAGTTCCTGGAAGCCCTCCCGCCGGCCAGTTTCGGTGGGTCGATGGTCGAACTCGCCTGGATGGACAAGCCGGCGGAGTATATGGAACCACCAGCACGTTTTGAAGCCGGAACCCAGCCTGTCGCTCAGGTTGTTGCCGCAGGTGTCGCCGCCGATTGGATGCGTGAAATCGGGATGGAAAACGTCGAGGCTCACGAAAAGACTATTACTGCAGAGCTCCTTAAGTTGAACGATGTCCCTGGCTTCCGTGTGCTTGGTCCGTTAGAGAACAAGGATCGTATCGGCACAGTGTCGTTCGATGTCGAAGGCGTGCATCCCCATGATGTTGGCCAGTTCTTCGACGCACAGGGCGTCGCCGTGCGTGTTGGTCACCATTGCGCCCAGCCCGTACATCGTCATTTCGGCCTCTTCGCATCGAGCCGTGCTTCGACCGGCGTGTACAATACCGTCGAGGAAGCCAAACAACTAGTCGAAACGGCCGGTAAAGTCCGTTCGTTCTTTGAGGTGTGAGCAATGAGTGATTTTGGTATGAGCGGGGACGATCTCGAACAGATGTATCAGGAGGTCATCCTGGACGCGTCAAAACATCCGCATGGCAAGGAGCATTTCGCCGCGGACGTGACCAAGGAGCCGAGCGACGGCACCAACGATACCGGCGAGACGACTGTGCGTGCCAGCCACGAATACTGCACGCCGGGGGAGTCCCACCAGTTCAATCCGACCTGTGGCGACCAGGTGACTGTTCATGTCGAAGTCTCCGAGTCGGAGCCGCACAAGATCGAACGTTTGGTGTGGGACGGCAGTGGTTGCTCCATTTCCACGGCCAGCCTGTCGATGATGGTCGACTTGGTCGATGGCAAGACGGTTGACGAGGCCATGCGGCTTGAGGGCGTCTTCCAAAAGCTGATGAAATCACGCGGTGCTGGTCTTGATAATGACGCCGACGAAGAGGCTCTGGGCGATGCCGTGGTGTTCCAAGGCGTCTCGAAGTACCCGATGCGTATCAAATGCGCATTGCTGGGCTGGGCTGGTCTCAAGGATTCGTTGGCCAAGGCGTTGGCGGCGGATAAGTAGCTTTGACTATGTGATAAACCGACGCGCGCGTTGATCATTGGCATATGCCTGATGGACAAGAGGCATGCATCAAACTGAATGTCGTGGCTGTGATTCGCCAGGTGGCGTGATTACGCTATCCGCTTGTGTCAATCGCACTGAATACATGACATAATAATGGTGGTTTCACCGCACAGGAGGCAATATGGAAAGCCAAGACAATCTCGTTCCCACGCCGCAGTCGTCGATTCTTGATTCGGCGGTCAAAGCGCTTGGCAGCGAGGAAAAGGGCCAGGCAGCTGTCGCCAATCCGAGTGCGGTGGGTTCACTCGATAAGTTTGATAAGCAGGATGAAGCGACTTCCGAAAAGGCCGAGGCTCCCACAGGGTCTGCTGGCAACACCGTCAAAGACGAAGAGACGGGTATCCCGCTGACCTCCTTCAACGACATCGGTAAAGCAACCGCTGCCGACGTGCGCGAGGCATTGCATCAGGTCATCGACCCCGAACTGGGCATCGACGTCATCGATCTGGGCTTGGTCTATGGCATCGAAATCGATGAAAAGGGACGTGCCATCATCACGATGACGCTGACCACGCCAGCTTGTCCGCTGACCGATCTGCTTGAGGACGAGTGCGCTTCGACATTGGCTGGACTTGTAGAGGAATTCCGTATCGATTGGACATGGCAACCGCGTTGGACGCTTGACATGATTCGTCCTGAGGGCCGAGAACAGCTTGAAGCCATTGGCTTCAACTTCGACAACATGCCGAAGTACTGACAAGGTTTACTTCAGTCTTCTCAATATGGTCGTTTGGTCATCAGCGACCGGTTTTCAGCTTTTACTATTCTGGATACAGAAAATAGTTCACTGAGCTGACATTAATGAACGGTTTTTCGGTATAACAAACTTACTGTGCCGAAAACCGTCGGTAAAGAAATTTGAGTGGCTGTTTTTCGGCACAGTTTTCAGCTCATGTCAAAAAACAATTATTCGCATCGCTGAGGCGAGATGATAGAACACCTTTTTGTCTGTGTTCAGTCCTTAATAACAGTGCGTTTCGGAACGATGGTGATGCCGTCCTTGACGGTGAATCCTCGGGCGAGGTCGTGCTCCATGTCGATGCCCACGGTTGCGTTCTCTTCCAAAATGACGTTCTTGTCAAGGATGGCCTTGCAGACGCGGGCGCGGCGGCCGATGATAACCCCGTCGAAAAGGATGGAATCGACGACCTGCGACCACGAATTGACGCGGACGTTGGGCGAAAGCACCGAATGCTGCACGTCGCCGCCCGAAACGATGACGCCCGGTGAGATGATGGACTCGGTGGCCCTGCCGATGCGATTGGTTTCCGAGCGAACGAATTTAGCCGGCGGCATATTGCCGGAAAGCGTATAAATCGGCCAATCCTGGTTGTAGAGGTTAAACGGCGGATTGTACTCGATCAGATCCATGTGGGCCTCATAGAACTGCCTGATGGTGCCCACGTCCCTCCAATAGGCCCGGTCGTATTTGGTGGCTCCGGGAATCTCGTTCTCGCTGAAATCGTAGACGCCAGCCTCATGGCGTTCGGAGAAGTAAGGGGCGATATCGCCGCCCATATCATGTTTGGTATCTTCGGCCTTTTCATCTTCCGCCAGCGCTGCGAAAAGCGCATCGGTGTTGGCGATGTAATTGCCCATGGAAGCGAGGATCTGGTCGGGGTGGCTGGGCATTGATTCGGTGGTCTCGGGCTTTTCCTTGAAACCGCGAATCATGTGTGGATGATCCGGGTCGACGTCGATGACGCCGAACTGACGTGAAGCCGCAAGAGGTTGGCGAATGCCGGCGACAGTGAATTCAGCACCGGATTCGATATGCTGCTTGAGCATCTGGCCGAAGTCCATGCGATAGACGTGGTCGGCTCCGACGATGACCACGTAGTCGGGTTGTTCGTCCTCAATGATGTTGATGGTCTGGTAGACCGCGTCCGCCGAACCCAAATACCAGTGCTTGCCTAGGCGTTGCTGTGCAGGAACCGGGGAAACATAGGCGTCGAGCAAGGGTGAGAAGCGCCAGACCTTGGAGATATGCCGATCCAGCGAATGTGATTTGTATTGCGTTAATACGACGATCTGCGAATAGCCGGAATTGACCAGATTGCTCAGGGGAAAATCGACAAGTCGGTAGACGCCGCCGAACGGCACCGCAGGCTTGGCGCGGTCGCGGGTCAGGGGCATCAGACGCGTGCCTTCGCCGCCCGCCAATACGATTGCCAATACCTTAGGATTCTTCGCCATTTCCTACCCCCTCCGGTGCCGCGTCCGGGCGGCCGGTTCGGTTTCCGGTCCCAGCACAGATGCAATGTGAACCGTTCTCACGCCACCTGTACGGCCGCGAGAAGTTCACCTTTGCGCACGACCTTTTCTACCCATCACTGTATCGGATTGAGCCGACGTGAAACGCCCGAGGACTACTGAAACGTCTAGTTTTGCTTGACTCTCGTCGCATAGAAGGCGACGGCGCTTGAAGCGGCCACGTTGAGACTGTCGACGCCGTTGCTCATGGGGATTTTGACAGTCAGGTCGGTGTTGGCGATGGTGCGATGCGCCAATCCGTCGCCTTCCGTGCCGAATATGAGGGCGAGCTTGTCGATATGATCGGGTTCGTTCGTTTCGTTGTCAAGTCGTCTGGTCAGTTCGTCGAGACTGATGGAATCGTCGGTCAGTGCCATTGCGACAGTCGTGAAACCAAGGTCATTCAGTTTTCTGAGCCCGCGTATGGGCCAGTATTTCCGGTCTTCTTCCTTGGTGTGACGATTGCGGAAATCAGAATCAAAGTTCGGCTGGATTTCTCTCTCATCACGTCGATTGTTCATGCCTGCGAAAGATTTGTCCGAATTGTTGCCGACAGAATCGATGACGTCGGTATCGTTGTTCTTGGCATTATCCAAGGTAACCATTCCATGATCTTGTGATGTTTCCGATCCGCAAGTATCGTTGTTTTCGGTTTCTACGTCCAATGTTTCGGCATCGATACGAGTCCATGGTACCTGAAATACCGTACCCATCGATACGCGTGCCGCACGACGATAGAGCGGGTCGCCGCAAGAAGGGGTAACCAGCACGGCATCCACGTCAAGCGCTGCCGCTGAACGCATGATCGCGCCGACGTTGGTGTGATCGACGATGTTTTCCATGACGGCAATCCGTCGGGCATTCTTGCAGAGTTCCCTTACAGTTGGCAACTTCCAGCGACGCATCGCGGCAAGGGCACCGCGATGCAGCCGATACCCGGTCAGCTTCTTGAGTTGTTCAGGAGAGGAGACATATACCGGAACATTCTTGCCCCAGCGTTTGTCGATGCGCTTGAAAATATCACTCATGCCATCAAGCCAAGGCTCTTCGACCAGCAGCGAAACGGGTTCGCGTCCTGCGGCCAGTGCCCGGTCGATGACCTTTGGCGATTCGGCGATGAAGATGCCTTTTTCCGGTTCAAGCCGGTTGCGCAGCTGAGCTTCGGTAAGACCTACGTATGCGGCCACCCGTTCGTCATCGACTGATTCGATATTGATGATCCGCATGTTCTATGGTCCTTTTACTCAAGAAGCTACTGCAACAACTTGTATCTCTTTGTGCCAGCAGTGTGCAAACTGGGCTCAAACTCTGCGTTGAAAAGTGGCCGGATATACTAAGACCCCTTGATTTTCAAGGGGTCTCAAGTTTTCAGTTTTCGTGCCCAGGACGGGAGTTGAACCCGTACTCCTGTAAAATTATAGGAACTAGCACCTCAAGCTAGCGCGTCTACCATTCCGCCACCTGGGCAGGTGTCGTTCAAGCAACAGATAGAACTATACACCATTCCTCAGTCGTTTGGCGGGTCGGTGTGTCGGAAACTTTGGGTCATCGGTTGGAGCGAAGGTTTTTCCGGACACATAAATACATATCTAGTGGAAGGAACATTACAAAGACGGGTTGGGAAAAGGTCTGTCTGCATAGATGATTCCCTTGTCTGCAGACCGGTGTTAGTAAAAGAATCAGGGTAGAATAAGACTTTGTTCTTTGATACACCGGAAATTGGGGACGATATGGCGGAAGCGCAGCAGTCACGGAAAAGCGGAAAAAAGCGTGGTACGCGCATTGTCCTGGTGATAGCGCTGGTGGTGGCGTTGGTCGTGGTCTTGGGTGTGGCTCTTTTCAATCCTGCCTATTCCTATTACCGCAAGGGTATGGGACAATGCGTGCAATGGTCAAATTCGTATAAGCTTGCCGCCGCGCATTTGGACACCCTGATATCGGAAGACACCGCTTTGGTCAAGCAGGGCGAGATGAGCAACAAATCGCGACAATCGACCATTTCCGACAGCACTTTTGAACAGGCAAGGCACGTGTTGGCAACCGCGCAGAATCAGCGTGACAAAGTCAGAACCCAGGAATCCACCAATCCTGTTATGAACTGTACCACCAGGCAATTGACGCCGAAACTCAACGCCGAGACCAAACGGGAACACGAATGGGTAAATACGCTGCAACGGCAGATTTCGGAATTGAACAAGGCATTCGCACCGGCGCTTGTTTTGAAAGATGCAGACCCTGCGGCTTCCAGAACCGCTCAAAGCGAACTGAAGTCAGTGACTGCCGGGGTGGCGGGATTCGCCAAGTCGCAGAAAGTCACTATCGATAGCGCGACGCTGGCACAACTCAACAAAGCCATCGATCAGGCCAATGACGATGTTGCCAAGGCGGCTTCTTATTCGGTCTGCAAACGTGACGAAGACGAACTCTACGCAACCGCCGATAAGGCTGTCGCGGCGCATAACAAGGCCAAAGGTATCAATTGCGGCACGCAACGTTGTGTGGCACTGACCTTTGACGACGGGCCTGACCCGACATTGACGCCGAAACTGGTCATTGATCTCAAATCAGCGAATGCCACAGCGACGTTTTTCGAGATGGGTCAGAAAGTGCAGGCCGACGGCGGTGCGTTAGCGCGTCAGGTCACGCAGGCCGGTTTCCCTGTGGAAAGCCACACGTGGAGCCATGAGGATCTGCCGGCCATCATGCAGAACCATCATGAACAGCAGCAGATCAACGATACCGGTAACATCATCGGTTCGGCTACGGGATCCCCCGTTAACTTCGTGCGTCCCCCGCATGGTGCCGCGGACGAGGCAAGCCGCACGTATATCGGCGAGCAGACCGGTGCCGCGATTGCCATGTATGGGGTGGATTCCTACGATTGGTCGAATGGCGCTACCTCGTCATCTCTGACCCGCAAGATCATGTCACAAATCGAGCCTGGCGCAATCGTTCTCATGCACGATATCCACCCTCATACCGTCGCTGCCGTTCCTGGCGTCATTTCCAAGCTCGGCAAGAAGGGCTATCGTTTCGTCACTATTCCGGAACTGACCGGCGAATACCCACGAGCCGGTGCCGTCTACTATTCCCGTGACGACATTCTGCGTATGTAGGCGGTTCGTCCGTGGCTCCAGTAGCCTTGAATTATGACAAGTCCACTTTTTGTATTTGACGCCGAACATGACGACGTACCGGTCAATCGTGACGAGCTGCGTGCCGGCTGGACGATAACCTTGCCACCCGCCATCAAACGGCACGCGTTGGGTGCCATGCGTTTGCAAAACGGCGACAAACTCCAGCTTTCCGACGGGCGCGGGTTACGTATCGACGCCGAAGTGGTCGATACACAGAACGGGTTGGTCAAGGTCTCGGAATTCACCACGGAAGAGCAGCCGGTCACTCGGCTTGCGCTGGTGCAGGCGCTCGCGAAAACCGGGCACGACGTTGAGGCCATCGACATGGCCACGCAGATCGGTGTGGATGAGGTGGTGCCATGGCAGGCCAACCGTTCGATTTCCAAGTGGAAGGCCGGACGTACCGACCGCAAATGGGATCAGACGTTGATCGCGGCCACCGAACAATCGCGTCGGGCATGGAAACCGGCTTTGGATGATTGCGTTTCCAGCAAGCAGGTCGTGGCGATATGCCGTCGGGCGTGTGTTCATCATGGGCTGGTAATTGTGCTGCACCAGGACGCGACCTCGACATGGGACGGCATCGAGCAGAAGGTCGCCGCACTTGAGCAACGCTGCCTAGACGACGGCAAACCCCGCAGGGTTTATGTTGTGGTCGGCCCGGAAGGCGGCATCAGCGACGAAGAGGTGGAGCAATTCACCGATGCGGGTGCCGAGGTCTGTGTACTCGGCAAGAACATCATGCGGGCTTCGAGTGCAGGTCCGGTGGCGTTGACTCTATTGGCGCGTGCACTGGGAAGGTTCGCTTAGTTTTCGGCGGTGCGAGTATCGGAATCTCCGTGTCGTATACGTTTGTGATGGTCTTTCTGTCTCTAACCCCATCTTCGTCTTGTGGTAGGAACAGGAATCTCCAATACTGCCTCTTTTGCAGCTTTAGCCGGCTTTCTCATAGGGTTAGGGGCAAGGAATTTGTCTTTTTCTTTCCCTAACCCTTTCTGCTATACCGGCCAGCATAATTATCCGTGCGGGCTAATAGCATGGGGGAGTAGGGCGCAACCGCGCCCCGAGAGCTTTTGGTAAGGAGCATATATGGCCGACGATTGCCTGTTCTGCAAGATCATTGCGGGCGAGATCCCGAGCACCAAGGTGTACGAAGACGACACCACCTATGCATTCAAGGACATCAACCCCAAGGCGAAGGTGCACGTGCTGATCGTGCCGAAGAAGCACTGCGCCAACGTGGCCGAACTGGCCAAGTCCGATCCTGCCGAGCTCGCCCACATCGTCGAGATCGCCCAGTCCATTGCGGAAAAGGAATTCCACGGCGCCTATCGTCTCATCTTCAACACCGGCAAGGATGCCGGCCAGTCGGTCTTCCATGTGCATGCGCATGTGCTCACCGGCGAGACGATGGAAGAGTAGGAGAGCGGTGGCCAGCGCAAAACGAGTCATCACCATCCCCACCGAACTCGACCCGGTGGCAGTACTGGGCTCGGGTGACAAGGTGCTAGCCGAGGTGCAGCACGCCTTCCCCGAGGTCAACGTGTTCGTGCGGGGCAATCGCATCGAGATTTCCGCCTATAACAAGCGTGACGACGTTGAAGCGGACAAAGTTTCCGACGTGCTCAACAACATCATCGACGCGGCATATAAGGCTCCAGCCAACGCGATGAATGTGCGGCGGATGCTCGAGGCGCGGCAGGTCGGCAAGAAGGCCGGACTGATGGGTGATGGCGGCCGCGGGCAGGGCTATGCGCAGCATTCGTATACGCGTGGATTTGCCGGTGCCGGGACCAGTTCGCGGCCACAATCTCGTTCGTTCCAGAACGATGATGATTATTCCGAAGAAAGCAAGCGCTCTGCTGCAAACCGGCACGTTCCCGGGGTCATCGCATTCGCCAACGGCGAGCCGGTCCGTGCGAAAACCGCCGGTCAGGTCTTCTACGTCCGCGCCATCGATGCCAATACCATCACGTTCGCCATCGGCCCTGCCGGAACCGGCAAGACCTATCTTGCCGTCGCCAAAGCGGTGCGTGCGTTCGAAGATGGCAGGGTAAGCCGTATTATCCTGACGCGTCCGGCCGTCGAAGCCGGCGAAAGCCTCGGCTACCTGCCAGGCACGTTGAACGACAAGGTCGATCCGTATCTGCGCCCGCTCTACGACGCGCTTTCCGATATGCTCGGAGCCGGCCAGATGCACCGCTACATGACCGACGGCACCATCGAGGTCGCACCGCTCGCCTACATGCGCGGCCGCACGTTGAACGACGCTTTCGTCATTCTCGACGAGGCGCAGAACACCACCGAGCAGCAGATGAAGATGTTTTTGACGCGGCTCGGTTTCAATACCAAGATGGTCATCACCGGCGACGTCACGCAGATTGATCTGGCTGTGCTGCATTCCGGGCTTAAGTCGATAGAATCGATTCTCGGCGATATCGACGGTATCAGCTTCGCCCACCTCGGCGCAAAGGATGTGGTGCGTCACGAGCTGGTCGGTAAGATCGTACAGGCTTACGATGCGCATTCTGCCGAAGAAGCCGGACGGAAGCCAAACGGAAAGGAACGTCATTGAGCGTCGAAGTCACCAATGAGACGGTCTGGCAGATCGACCCGAAACTCTTCTCCGACTTGGGTTTGTGGGTGATGGAACGCATGCAGGTAAGCACGCAGTCCGACCTGACCATCCTGTTCGTCGACCCCGATCCGATCGCCCAGCTGCACATGCGCTGGATGCAGCTCGAGGGACCGACCGACGTGATGAGTTTCCCTATGGATGAGCTTCGTCCTGGTCAGGACGGCCAGATCATGGAGGGTGTCTTGGGTGACATCGTCATCTGCCCATGGGTCGCCCAGCAGCAGGCCGCGGCCGCCGGCCATTCCACAATGGACGAGATGATGCTTCTGGCCATCCACGGTATTCTGCACTTGTTGGGCTACGATCACGTTGACCCTGAGCAGGAACGGCAGATGTTCGGTCTGCAACGCCAGTTGTTGCTGACGTTCTTTGCCATCCGAGACGAGCCGGTGCCTCAAGCTGTGTTGCCGGCTGGATCTACGGATTTGCTGGCTCAATGGGATGCGAATCATTCCTCTGGCGATAACAAAGAATCGTGATGGGTTTCTGGTTTGTTCTTGTTGGCCTTGTCAATGGGCTTTATATCTTGATGAAATCTATCGATAATATGTACCGGCTATCTTGCCTTGCGAATAAACTCGGAAATACCGACGATTTGATAAACCTGAATACAACAACTGTCACAACGAACCGGCAAATCGCATTGAGGAATAGGAAAGCACGCAGAATATGGATACCCTGACCATTGCTACCGTGGTTGTGCTCGTCATCGTCGCGGCGCTTTTGGTGTGGCTTTCGATGATGATGGCATCGAGCGAATCCGCGGTCTCGCGCGTCACCAAGGCCAGCCTCAACAACCGCATCATCGAAATCCAAACGGATGACGAGGATCTCGGCAAATTCGTACAGGCCAAGCAGATTCGTAAGGTCCACAAGGTCCAGCGGCTTATCGTCGACCGCTACGCCACGGCCGGTTCCTGTGCGTTCTTCCGCATCTTCTGCAATGTGTTTGACGGGGTTCTGGTCGCGATTATTGTTATGTTGCTTTCCGAACCAGTCTGGGTCGCCTTGGTCACGGGCGTGATTTTCGCACTGATTGTCGCGGTGGTATCCGTTCTGCTTCGTCCGCGTTCCGCCGGTGCCTCCAAACCTCTTGACGTGATGATGCGGTTCTCTGGCGTTATTTCGCTGGCGGTTGTCCTGACACCATTCGCAAAGGCCGGGGAAGGCAAGGAGCAGCGTCGTCGCGACAAGGAAGACGAGCTTTCCGACGATGAGGAACTGGAGAAGATCCAGCGTGAGCAGGGACGTGCGACCATCGACCGGTTGGTCGAAACCGATGATTTCGACCCCGAAGTGGCGGAAATGCTGCGCAATGTGCTGATGCTTTCCGACACGTTGACCCGTGAGATCATGGTGCCTCGCACCGATATGATCTGCGTCGAATCGGATTCGACGCTTGAGCGCTTCTTGCAGCTTTGTTCACGATCCGGTTTCTCACGTATCCCGATTATCGGTGAGGATGTCGATGATTTGGTCGGCATGGCCTACTTGAAGGACGCCGTGCGTGCCACGGCCTTCAATCCTGAGGCTCGCAACCGTGAGGTCAAGTCCATCTGCCGCCAGCCGATGTTGGTCCCGGAATCCAAGCCGGTCGATGATCTCTTCCATGAAATGCAGCGCACGCGCCAGCATGTGGCCGTTGTCGTTGACGAATATGGCGGCATCGCCGGACTGGTGACCATTGAAGACGCGATCGAGCAGATTGTCGGCGAATTGGAGGACGAGCACGACCGCATCCAGCACACCGAACCCAAGAAAATCGGCGACCACAAGTGGCAGATGCCCGCCCGCACGCCCATTGCAGACCTTGAGGAACTGTTCGAAGTCGATATTGACGAGGACGACGTGGACACTGTCTACGGTCTCTTGACCAAGCTGCTCGGTCGTGTGCCGATTGTCGGCATGAGCGCGGTGACACGAGGCTTGCGCCTCACCGCTGTCGATTCTGCCGGCCGTCGCAAGAAGGTCTCCACCATCGAGGTCGAGCCTGCAACGCTTGATATGGATGAAAAGCAGGATGAAGACGATGACAAAGAAATTAATCGAGATATGAACCAGGACGTAAAGGAAAACGAAAAGCATGACTGATAGCAACAACAACGAACAACAGAGCGGAAGCAAAGAACCTTATCGTTCCGGCTTCGTGGCGGTTGTCGGGCGTCCAAACGTCGGCAAGTCCACGCTGATCAATTCGCTGATTGGCACGCAGGTTGCCATCGCCTCTTCTCGTCCGGAAACCACACGTAAGGCTATTCGTGGCATCTTGACCACTGATAACGCCCAGCTCGTGCTGGTTGATACTCCCGGTATTCATCGCCCGCGCACGTTGCTCGGTCAGCGTCTGAACGACGTAGTTGACGAATCGTTGAGTGATGTGGACGAGATTGCGTTCCTGCTGCCTGCCGATCAGGAGATCGGGCCGGGGGACAAGCGTATCCTGAGCCGTCTGCGCAGTGAGTTTGCACGCAAGGTTGACGGCGATGAAAACGGCAAGAAAAACAATAACAACAAAAACGGCAACGGTTCTCAAAACACCAAGCAGGAAAGTGACCATGAGCACGGCAAGTTTGTTTGGAAAGTGCCGCTGATCGCCATCGTCACCAAAATTGACGAGCTCAACCGTCAGGAGCTGATGGCCAAGCTCATCGAAATCAGCCAATTCGCCGACTTCACCGATGTGGTGCCGGTCAGCGCTTTGGAACGCGACAATGTGGCCGAGGTCAAGCGCGTGCTCATCGAGAACATGCCTGAAGGCCCGCAGATGTATCCTGATGACCAGATCACCGAGGAAAAGCCGGAGGACACCATCGCCGAGTTGGTGCGCGGCGCGTTCCTCGAAGAACTGGACGACGAGCTGCCGCATTCGTTGGCTGTGGTCGTGGACTCCATCGACCGCCCCGGCGAATCCGACAATCCCGAGACCGAAGACGGCAAGGCACACGTCATGGTCTCCATCTACGTCGAGCGCGACTCCCAAAAACCCATTATCATCGGTCACCGCGCCGAGCACCTGGTCCAAGTCAAGAAGCGCCTGCGCACCGCAGTCAATCGCATCGTAGGCCAAAAGTCCAAGCTCGACCTCCACGTCAAGGTCGCCAAAGGCTGGCAGTCCGACCCCAAGCAATTGGAGCGTCTAGGTTTTTGAAACTAGTTATTTGATTTTTCTAAAGTATGTGTTATTCTAATTAAAGAGCTTTCGGGTTCTACGAATCGGCGGGGGGGATCCCCGCCATTTCTTTTCTCGCAAGGGGAACGCATGGGAGCGCTGAGTATCTTCATTGATGAGTCTGGAGATTTCGGTGCCTACGATTCACGTACGCCTTATTACATCGTTGCGATGGTGCTTCACAATCAGGACAACAGTATAGAGGCAAATCTTGCCAGTCTCGATGAGCAGCTTCAACATGACAATCTTCGGACAGGTTCCATTCATACGCGTCCACTGGTAAGACATGAAGATGAATACTTTGATCTTTCGGTGCAAGAACGTCGACTTTTGTTGTCCCGGTTATATTTGTTTGCGAAAAATTGCAACCTTAAGTATCGAATGTTCGTTTTTGAACGCAGGATGTGCAGAACGCCTGACAGCCTTGCCAAGGCTATTTCTATTGCGATAACAGATTTTGTCGTTGAAAATCAGCAATTATTCCGAGGTTTTGATTCAACAGTCATTTATTATGATGATGGTCAAAAGCAGCTTGCCAAGATTATTTCGCAACTGGACTCGCTCATCCCCAACGTTGATCATCGACACGTTGCAGCAGCGAATTATCAGCAGTATCGCTTGGCTCAGGTAGCCGATTTGGCATGTTGTTTGCAGCTTTCCAAGTTGCACTATGAAACGAACACGCCTACGAATTCTGAGTTATTGGTGTTCGGCAAGTGGCGTGAATTCAAGAAGAACTACTATAAAACATTCGCCCGAAAACAGCTCAGATAAGTATAACAATCAATGAGGTAATTGTTTTAAATTGGATATTCGTTGAATAGTTAATCTGTCTACTGGAGATTATCCTATTGGTAATAGGTCTAAGTACTGCTAAATAATCTTTTTTGCAAAATATAAATGGGATGGTAAAAGGAAATTTATTTAATTTAGGATTTTTTCTATTATAATTTTTTCTGCTTCGTCCGCCGTAGGAATATAGTTAGATTTTGTTTCGTATTCTTTGCTGTCATTTGCAAAAGTATAATAGTATAGGTTAAATTGATTAGACTTTGCGTTAGTGGTTATAGAAACATTTCCACTATGCTTTTTACCATTAAAGCTGCAATCAGTCATGATTCCATCATGACTTACTTCATAGTTGCTATCGACTGTGCAACCTATGTAACCCATGTCTACTACATGTTTACTTATGTAATCATCAAAGTCTTTGCGATCTTGAATACCAGCCTCGCCAACTGTTTTATATCCTAGATCTTTAGCAACTTGGCTGGTCGATAGCCCTTTCTCTCCATTGTTTTCTTTGTCCTGATTATTATTTGATTCATTTTTGGGTGCTGATTCTGAAGATGATTGGCCGCTTGATGTGGAACTACTGCTGGAGCCTTGCGTTCCGCCGCATGCACTCAGTAATGTGGTGGTAGTCAATACGGCGACGGTGACTGAAATGAGCGTTGTTTTGAGACGACTTGGTTTTTCGCTGACTGTGCTGTCCGAATGGTTGTTTCTGTCCATAGAATCCGCGCTCATGAGTCTTCTCTTTTCTGCTGCACTGCAATAATTCTTCTCAGTAATTTGTCTGTCATCAATAACAAGCGAATGCAAATATCATACAATGCCTAATTATTAGGATGCAACTTGTATGTAAATTTATTCAACATCAATTAATTCAGCGCTTTATAAAAGCATAAAACTTCAGTTTATTCCCATGTGGATATTTTGGCGACGCCAACGACAATGTCCATGTCGCCTTCGGTGGGAACGTTGGTGGTGGCGACCTCTTTAAAACCGGCTGAACGATAGAGATTCTCGAAGACCTCACGTCTAGCGTCAATCAACGCGTAGCGTCCGCCGACCACGTTTTGAGAGCAACCAATCAGAGAACGTGCTTCTTTGAGAATAACCTTGCCGGGCAGCTCACTCTTGCTGTATTTGTCGGATCTACCGAGCTCGCCGATGCAGTAGCCGCCGGCGTGGTTGTCGCGTAGGTGTGTATATGGTCCTTTGAACTGCTTCTGTTTCTTGCCTGACATCTTGCCGAAATCGATGCTGGTCAGACACAGCTCGAAAAATCCCGCCACTTCGACGCTTCCGTCAGGTTCCTTGCAAACCAGCAAGTAGGTGCGACCTTCGTTCGATTCCTCGATGGCTTCCACTTTGTTTGCAACAAAGGATTGAACGGATTGAGACCGGCTGCACTCAAACCGCATCAAAGCATTGAGCGTTTCAAGCGCATCCTTGTTATCGGGAGACTCTTTACAAACTCTGAGAAGTTCTTGATAAGGCATGAGCTGGTAGCTAATCATTGCTTTTCCTCCGCCTTGTCAGACTTGGCCGAGGAATCTGGTTGATCTTCATGCAACCATTTTTGGAATTCTTCAAAGGTGACCAGATGCGAATGGAAGTCCTTACCGATGGGGAATTTCTCGTCGGACTGGTCCAAGGCGATGAAGGCGTCGATGTTGCTATCGTCAATGACCAGATGTCCTCCCTCGGATAAGTAACTCATCTCACTGCCTCCTTCCATGCTCTTGCAAAATATGTATTTCAACCTGTAACGCCCAATATAGCATCAATAACAAGTCAAACCGAAAACCTTGATATCAAGATTTTCAAGATTTCAAGGTTTTATGATTCTCCAAGATTTGCTGGTAGGTTGAAAAGCGCGAAAGACCGGTCCAATGAAACTTGAGGGATATCTGGGTTTCACTTCCAGACCATTAACGAGAAAAAGGTGTGCATTCAATATAACTCGCAAAAGGTGGTGCCAAAATCGAACAGTCGCGGTAATCGAACTCAACAAGTGTGCGGGAATGTCTGTTGAGCAAAGTTTTTTTTATGGTAGTGTTTGAGCTATTCGATTGCCAATAGAATAGAATCGTTGAAATGTCATTGCTAGCGAAGGGGCTTACGACATGACACAAAAGAACGAGAAGGTTGATCCCGCAGGGGATGGCGAAGCGACTGAAAACGAACCTGCTTACGATCCCAATGACCGAAGTACTTGGGACTATATTCCGTTTAAATATCAGCTGACGGGTGTGGCTACCATCAATATGATCGAAGTCGTGGTAGCCACTGTTTTGACTTGGTTGTTAAGCTTGTTGCTGCATCTTGATATGCCTGTTTCTGACATGCTGGAAGTCACCATCGTAGGTGGTCTTATTGCTTGCATTCCCGAAGCTGCTTTGCAGACAGCGGTGTCGAAACGTGAACGTACCTGGGCTTCTCATAATTGGGGTATGGTGATAGCCAGAACCCTGATATATTGCGTTGTTCTGCTGGTTACCGCCTATCTGGTCAATCACCAAGGCTATTGGTATGTCATCGTCATCGTTGCAACGCTTTTTGACGCTTTCATGGGTGTACGGTCGAATATGGTAAAGCCAGAACCCGGTATGACCGAAAAAGAGAGCCAACTTCATAAAAGCGCTGAAATGAAGAAGATGACGGAAGAAACATTCGGTGATGATATTGATCGTATGAAGACAAAACAGCACGAAAAACTTGACCGTTACAACGATGAACACGGCATCAACAAAATCAATTGGCATCGCATATAGCAAGTAATAGCAAATTCAGATAATCGCATTTAAAAGGCCGGGTGGGAAGGAAATCATTCCAACCCATCCGGCCTTAGACTGTCAATGGACCTTACTTCTTCTTGGTGTACATCTGCGTGTTGAGCAGTTCGGCGTAGTGTTTGATGACCACAGGACGCTTGACCTTCATCGACGCGGTCAGCATGCCGTTCTCTTGGCTGAACTCTTCAGGCAGGAGGATGAACTTGCGCACGGATTCGGCGCGGGATACGCCTTCATTGGCCTTGTCGACCCACTTCTGCACTTCGGCGCGGACCACGGCGTTCTTGCAGGCTTCCTCCATCGGCATATCCTGGTCGAGTCCGGCGGCGTCGAGCCACTGGCGCAACGAAGGCTCGTCCAAAGTGATAAGCGCTGAGATGAACGGACGTTTGTCGCCGAGCACCAGTGCCTGCGAGACGAACGGGCAGCGCTGGATAATCTCTTCGATCGGGCCAGGGGCGACGTTCTTGCCGCCGGCGGTGATGATCAGGTCTTTCTTGCGGCCAGTGATGTACAGGAATCCGTCGTCACTCAAGCGGCCGAGATCGCCGGTGGCGTACCAGCCATCGGGGGTGAAAGCGAGTTCGGTGGCTTCGTCGTTCTTGTGATAACGGTGGAAGACGCAGGTACCCTTGACCTGAATCTCGCCGTCTTCGGCAAGACGAATGGAAAAACCGGGGTAGGGCACGCCGACCGAACCTTCGTGGAACGGCGTTCCCTTAGGATTGAACGCACAAGGCGCAGTGGTTTCGGTCAGGCCGTAGCCTTCGTAAGCCGGTATGTCGGCACCGCGGAAGAAGGCGAGCAGTTCCGGATCGAGCGGTGCGCCGCCGGCGACGAACCATTCGGCATGTCCGCCGAGCACCTCACGCAGGGATTTGTAGACGATCGGGTCGAAGGCCGCACGACGTGCGCGGGTGGCGAAGCTGGCCTTGCCGTTCTCGCTCATTTCTTTTTCGTATTCCTGGGCTGCCACCACGGCTGCGGCGAATGCCACGCCCTTGGGGCCGTTTCCGGCCTTCTGCGAGGCGGCGTTGTAGACTTTCTCCCATACTCGCGGCACGAGAATGGTAACAATGGGCTTCGAAACCTGCAGGTCGCTGATCAATGTCTTGATGCCGCTGGCAATGTAGATGCGTAGGTCGCTGGCAACCACGATATAGTTGACTGCGCGCGCGAAGGTATGTGCCTGCGGCAGGAAAAGCAGGACGGACTTGCCTTTCTGCTTCAAGAGTTTCGGCATATAGTCGCGCAGGTTGAGTGCTGTCGTGCAGTAGTGTTCGTGCGTCATTTCGACGCCCTTGGGTGCGGCGGTGGAACCGGAAGTGTAGACGATCGAGCACAGGTCGGTCTTCTTGATCGAATCGATGCGGGCATCCAGCGTTTCGTCGCTGACCGACTTGCCGTAGTCGCGCAGTTCCTCGAGCGCACCCGCCTCAAGCGTGTAGATCTTTTCGAGTGTCGGGCAGTCCTCGACGGATCCGTCGGCCTTCTCGCGCATCTCGTTGGTCTCGACAATGAGCAGACGGGAATCGGAATTGTTGACGATGTTGCGGATCTGCTCGGCGGAGTCGGTGTCGTAGATGGTGGCGAGCACGCCTCCCACGGCCATCACGGCCGCGTCCACGACGTCCCATTCGTAGGAGGTGTGGGACATAAATGAAACGCCGTCGCCTTTGTCGATTCCGTAATGCATCAGGCCTTTGGCCACGCTGCGGACATCCTCAAGGAATTCGTTGGCGGTTTTGGTGACCCATTTGTTATCGACCTTGAAGGTGTATAGCGGGTCGTCGCCCATGCGTTCCGCCCGTTCGACATACAGGTCATAAATCGACATATCGTCATCGATAGGAGGATTTCCGGGGGTGGTGACGGTCAGAAGACCGGTCTTCTCGTCGACAAAAAGCTTGGTGGGGTAGCCGGGACCCCATTCGTGGCTATGTGGCAACGTCGAGAAGTCGACGGGCTTGATGGTGGCGAGATGGCGATCGTCGTTGAAATCCGGAGTCTCCGGATCCTCCGTATTGACCGGGTGTTCGAAACCGTTCCCTAAATGGAAGGCCTTCTGGCTCAGCTTCAGTGTTTCTTTTTTCAGTGAGTTGATGACTGACACGTATGCACTCCTCGACCTTCTATAGTGGCGTTGTTTCAAGCAATGAAGCCAATTCTATAGGATTTGCCACGTTTCGTCACCTTACGGTAGCGTAAGGCAGACTATGTGTCACCAAGCATTTCTGGGCTCAGGCGCGTTGCAAAAAAGAAACTCGAAAACAGCCGCATCGTGGGAATCTCAGTACGCCCGGATGAACTTTGCTCGATTTAAATTTCAATATTTTATCAATCCGCGATTGTGCTATCAGTTAAAAACGATATATCCCGACACACCTTTGGGCTTGGAGAGCCGGAACGTTTCACGGACGAACGTCGTCACGGTTTTCCAGTAGCGTTTGGGATCGGTCGAGGCCGACATCGCGTGCGCCGCCCCCGGAATCATGAGTTTCTCTTTTACGGGGCTTGCACATGCCTGAAAATTGCGGTCGAGGCTGGCGGGATTGACAAAATCGTCGGCGGATCCATGGATGAACAACATAGGAATCGTCGCGCGGTGCAAAGCGTCGACGCATGAGACCTCGCTGAAATCGTAGCCGGCGCGTCGGCGGGCGATGGAACTCATGATGCCGATCACCGGACGGGCCAAAAACGCCGGGGCGTGATAAAGATGTCGGGCGCTGTAAAGGAATTGGTCTTTAAGGCCGGTGTAGCCGCAATCGGCTATGGCGGCCTTCACGTTTTTCGGCAGGTGTGGGTCGCCGGCAGCAAGCATCACCGTCGCTGCTCCCATCGAATTGCCGTCCAGCAAGATCTGCGCCTGCGGATCGTTTTGTACGATGCTCTTGATCCAGCAGAGCAGATCAAGATGTTCCAATGCGCCCATGCCGATGTATTTTCCGCCGCTCAACTCATGGCAGCGGCTGGCCGGGGTAAGAACGGTGAAGCCAAGATTTGCAAAGCGATGTGCGTATTTCGCCATTTCCTTGGGAACTCCTGAAAACCCGTGGCAGCAGATGGCGTACAAGTGTTGCGGGGGATTGACGCAGTCCGGGTCGAGCATCCAGGCGTGTAGACGCGTTCCGTCGCCGGAGGTCATGTTCACTCCACGTTTGGCGTTTTCGAACCATTGTGCGGCTTCCGTCTCCTCCTTCGCATCGTGATGGGGCTGGCGAGCGGCGAGGGTGGTATCCGGACGGTTGCTTTTGAACAGGGAATGGTTCGAACCCGGCTCAAGCGCAAAACGGAACAGGTAGTCCGCTGCGGCGTACATCGTTCCGGCTATCGCGAAACCACTGCAAAGCAAGCCGGCGGCCAAGGTTCTTGTCTGGGAATGCTGAACCATCAAGGACTCCAATCGTAGCAATTTCGGATAATGTCAAATTATAAAAGGGCAGGCTCACAAATTCACCGCGTTCGCAAGATGTCCGCTTTCCCGCTATAATAAGAATGTTGTTTCGGCAGATTTTATATCTGCTGCGCTTTGGCGAGGGGAAGAGATTCCCGTTATCGACTGGGCTGAATGTTGAAGGTCTCTTTGGGGCTGCGATTTCGGCGCGTCGGTGCACCGAGACAATGCAGTACACAATATAAATAAATTCAAGGAGATTATAATGGCAAACACCATTTCCATTGAAGGCGAAGTTCGCAAGGAGTTCGGCAAGGGCGCAGCCCGCCGTATGCGTGTGGCCCAGGAGATTCCCGCCACCATTTACGCCGGCGGCAACGATCCCGTTTTCGTCAAGCTTCCGATGCGCGAGACCACGCTGGCCCTGCGTCGCACGAACGCACTGTTCACCATCAAGTATGGCAAGGATTCCAAGATGGCCGTCGTCAAGGACGTTCAGCGCAACCCTGTCAAGCGCATTGTCGAGCACATCGACTTTTACGAGGTCAAGGCCGGCGAGAAGATCGAGGTCGACGTCCCGGTCTTCGCTGTGGGCACCCCGAAGGGCGCGGCTGTCGCGTTCGTCGACATCCAGCAGCTGCGTGTACGTGCCAGCGTCGACGCACTGCCCGAGCGTATCGATGTCAACGTCGATGGCCTGCAGGACGGTGAGAAGGTCTTCGCCAAGGATCTCGACCTGCCCAAGGGCGTCGAGTTCGTCAACACCGATCCTGATGAGTCCGTCGTCACCGTCGAGATTCCTGAGGATGCCACGGCCACCACCGCCGTCTCCGCCGAAGATGCCGCCGCTGCCGCAGCCGGTGCCGAGGGCGAGGAAGGTGCTCCTGCTGCCGAAGGCGATGCCGCTGCTCCTGCTGCCGATGACGCTGACGCAGATGCCGACAGCAAGAAGTGATGTCGTCTCTGAGACATCGCAGACATTGCCGTTGACATGGTAGTTCTGATGTTGCCCCGTACCCTCCAGATAAAATATGAATGGAGGTGCGGGGCATTTTCTTTGTGTTTGGTTTCTGCGTAAGCGTCTGCTTGGGTTCGTTGTCTTTTCATATTGTGAACGATTCCACCATGCCTGTGCGGTTATGTGCGAAAGTAGCAGCATAACCCAGCGCCACAAGCGTATGGTAAACCACAATTCCGGCCGCCAGAGCGGCTGAAGTAAAGAAGAAGTGCAAATGACTGAACAATCCCATCATGATCCAGCAGCGTTGTCGAAATTGGCCGAGCCGTTCACGGTTCTCGACAACCCTAATCCCGCCTCTGACGCTGAGCGCGCGAAGCTCATCGACAAGCCGGCGTTCGGCCAGCTCTTCAGCGACAACATGACCCACATGGTCTGGCACAAAAGCAGCGGCTGGGGCGATCGTCAAGTCGAGCCTTTCGGGCCGCTTGCCATGAGCCCTGGTGCCTCAGTCCTGCATTATGCACAGGAATGCTTCGAAGGTCTCAAGGCCTATCGCCACGCCGACGGCAGCACCTGGCTGTTCCGCCCGGACGCGAACGCCGAGCGTTTCGCCAATTCCGCCAAGCGCCTTTACCTGCCTGAACTTTCCAAGGACGACTTCCTCGGCTCCGTCGCCGCGCTGGTCAAGCGTGATGTCAATTGGGTGCCGACACGCCGCGAATACACGCTGTACATGCGTCCCTTCATGTTCGCCTCCGAGGCGTTCCTCGGCGTGCGCGCACCGCAGACTGTCGACTACTGCGTCATCGCTTCGCCTTCCGGCCCGTACTTCCCGGGCGGTGTCAAGCCGGTGAGCATCTGGGTGGAAGACAAGTGGTTCCGCACCGGCCCCGGCGGCACCGGCTTCGCCAAGTGCGGCGGCAACTATGCGGCTTCGCTTCTGGGCGAATACCGCGGTGCCGATCACGGCTGCGAGCAGGTCTGCTTCGTTGACGCGGCCACCAAGACCTACCTTGAGGAACTCGGCGGCATGAACATGTTCACCGTTCACAAGGACGGCCACTTGGAGACCCCGTCGCTTACCGGCAACATTCTGCCCGGCGTCACCCGCCGTTCGCTGATTCAGCTCGCGCAGGACCACGGCCACGACGTCGTTGAGACCATGATCAAGCTCGACGATCTGCTCGAAGACATCAAGTCTGGCGAGGTCACCGAGGTCTTTGCTTGCGGCACCGCGGCGATCATCACGCCCATCGGCCGTTTCAAGTCCGAGAAGTTCGATGTTCAGGTCAACGGCGGCAAGTCCGGAGGCCTCACGCTGAAGCTGCGCGACGAGCTGCTCGGCATCCAGATGGGCGAGATCGAAGACCCGCACGACTGGATGTGGAAGGTCTGCTGAGCGTTTTAACGCCGGCCAATCTTTTCGGTTTTCTTGATAAAACGACCTGCCGCGTTTCCTTATGCCTGGGAGATGTTGCAGGTCGTTTTTATGTTTTTATTTGAATCGCTTTGAGTCCCTATCGGGGATTGCCGGAAGGGATTGACTCTACGTCGTTTCATGGGTTGTGTGTAATCCGTAATTGTTGGCGTAATCGGCGATGTATCACTCTCTGTGCCGCACGAATTTGGTGTATTGCAAAAAGCGGAATATTCTCTGGCAATGTTTTGGCGCTTACTTGGTATAGTCTTCAATTATCCATACGAATTCATGAAGGATGTGCGATATGCAATTGGCGCTGGAAAGTAACGTCTTTTTCTGGGCCATCGAATACATCGCGACCTTCTGTTGCGGCCTGTTGGGCGGGCTTTGCGCCGTAAAGAAAAAGTACGATTTCATCGCCATCCTGATGACCGTCTGGCTGACCGGCCTCGGAGGCGGTATCATCCGTGACGTGCTACTTGGCATTTTTCCTCCCGTCGGCGTTTCCGACAAAGGGCTTGTCATCACCACGCTGTTCGCCAGCCTTACGGTTGCTGTCATCTACCCGGAAGTCGACAGACTCAAGTGGATTATGGTTGCCCTTGACGCTCTTGCGCTTGGTCTCTATACGGTCAACGGCACGCAAAAGGCCCTGATGTATCACACCTCTGGCATGACCGCCGTGTTTATGGGATTGATTACCGCTATCGGAGGAGGCATCATTCGGGATATCCTGATTAACGATGTGCCGTCGGTTATCCGCGATAGCCATTGGTATGCCGTACCGGCGCTGATCGGCAGCGTGCTCACGGTGTTCGTCACTCGCGCCTACCAAGGCGGGCATATTCCGTTCAGTCTCGAAGTGACCTTCGATATCGCCATCGTCGCCTTTGTCGTCATTCTGCGTGTGCTCTCCGTACGCTTCGATTGGAAGGTGCCGGGTGCGATCAAGCGTCATCATGCCTACTTGCCATTGCCGGTAAAAGAGGATGAAGAGAAGACCGATAGCAGCAAGTGAGATTCGTTTTGGTCATTGTTGACTGATTAATCGGTTGATTGTTTTTGCTTTTATGTTTCCATTAGCCATTCAGCTGATTAATTATTTATTGCTGTTCTCCTTCGACTCCATACTTGAGCGGATGAATCGTGAATAGCCTTCCGCATATATTATTATTATTGAGTACCGGTATCAAGAATGATCAGAGTAATGATCGCTATTTGCAACGGGTAAATCATGCATAGCTTATTACAAGCATTTGTTGTCCGAGCAGGTTGGGAAAATCAGTGTAACTGACACCAAACCTTCAGCTCAAGCACGTGACTGTCTAAGGGCTTTTAGACAAGAGTTTGTGGATTGCTATACGGAAGCGGGCGAAAAGCTGGGAACTGACTCGAAGGGGAGCAGCATGTCGATTGATGATAGTACGAGGGATGATAAGCCTTCGGCAAAGGGGCGTTCTCGCATCTCGTCTCTGACGACATTGCGAAAGTCATTACGGCTACTCGTGGCAGTGGCACCGATATCCGTCATTGTCCTTCTCATTCTTACTGTGGTGCGGGCCCTGCTGTCGCCCCTACAGATTTTGGCCACAACACAGATCGTGAATTCCGTGGGTACAGGTTTGATGCCGAAGGTTGTCGATTCGACGGTACTTTTCGCTGTGGTCCTACTGGGAATGTTTGTTGCCGAGAACATCATTAAATATCTATCCGACTCAATTCGAGAAAAACTATCATACTGCGCTAATTGCAGTATCGTCGATAAGCTCACTACGCTCGAAACGCAGCAGTTCGAGGATGCGGAGACCTTCGATCGTATACAGCGGGCCGGAGGAGATACCGGCGGACATATTTTCAATATATTTGATAGTGCACGTGATTTTCTACAGTCGTTCCTCACTATTGTATCCGTATTCTCTTTACTGGTTTCATGGAACAAATGGGTGGCCCTTTTCCTTCTGCTGGCGCCTATTCCAGGTACCATCGGCACATTGATGGCCAGTTCCAAACAGTACAATATCGATTACCAGCGGGCAGGGGAACAACGCTTGTCGGACTATTATCGTTCGATTCTGACATCGGATAATGCAGCCAAGGAAGTCCATCTGTTTGGTCTGGGTGGTTTGTTGTCAGGGCGTTATAAGACGCTTATCGGTGGTTTTCTCAAACAGGATCTCGCTATGTCACGTACCTATCTGTGGATTGCGCTTGGCTTGGGGTACGACTCTGGCCAATATCGGGGCGGTCGCCGTGGGTGCGATTCAGGCTATGCATACAGGCAATGTCGGGCAGCTGGCCGGTTATATCAGTGCGACAGGGTCATTCGGGCAATCGGTATTACTCATTTTGGTTTCGGTCTCCACCATTTATCAGAGTCTGCTTTACGCCGGCAATTGGGTTCATCTTATGGACACGCAGCCGGCTGTGATCCGCTCCGGCGGCGAGAAACTCGATGACGGAACGCCCGTGACCGTTTCTTTCCGAAACGTAAGATTTGCCTATCCTGGTTCCATCGATGGCAAAGAAATTCTCCATGGTGTCTCTTTTGATCTTCCGGCCGGTCAATGTTCGGCTCTTGTCGGACTCAATGGTGCAGGTAAATCAACTATCGCAAAACTTATTTTACGTGTCTATGAGCCCACTTCCGGGTCGATTCTCATTAACGGTAGGGATATCAGTGAGTATTCCCGTGCGTCATTGTACGAGAGGTGTTCTGCGATTTTCCAGGATTATATACGATATGAGCGGCCCTTACGTGAGAATGTGGGATTTGGCGATTTGGATGGAATCAACGATGATGATGCCATTAAACATGCGCTTGATCTGGTAGGGATGAAGGGTCTGGAGCAGTCACTGCCAGAGGGTCTCGGTACTGTATTGGGAAGACACTTCGAGGGCGGTTACCAACTTTCCATCGGGCAATGGCAGCGCGTCGCCCTGGCCCGAGCTTTGTTCAGGCGGCCGTCATTGCTTATTATGGATGAGCCGACCGCATCCGTGGACGCTCTTTCCGAGAAGAACTTCTTCGACTCACTGGATCGGGCGGATAGTACGGAGGAAGGGTCGCGGCGCACCACCATCCTCATTGCTCATCGTTTCACCACCATCACCCACGCCAGTCATATAGTCGTTCTGCGTGATGGCGATATAGTCGGAGAGGGCGATCACGAGACATTATTGTCCGATTGCCCGTATTACCGCGGTTTATACGAGGCCCAAGTGGTCAGTCAGCGGCACGAGGATCCCGCATCGATGCTGCGTCCGGAGAATATCGAAGGAATAGGCGTACGTATGGGGTCTGAAAATATTTCGTGACTTAAGGTATGCTTCATCTATCTGTGTTTATTTCGTGGTTGTGAGCATGACGAGTACTTTCCATATGGAATTGCTTGCAACAAGGAGAATAAGATTCGCCAGTGCATGACTTCTCGTTGTAACCATTGATTGCCTGCAGATTCTGTCATCGCATATCGCTGGAATTCTAGGTATTCGAATTCCTGTCATACGACGAAAGTCACGAAAAACGGCCCGAAAACGTGCTTTTCGTCGTGTGGACGAGCGTTTATCATGCCGGCTGTTTTGATTCGTACTTGAGGATGTCGCCGGGCTGGCATTCCAGCGCCTCGCAGATGCCGGCCAGTGTCGTAAAACGGATGGCTGCCACGCGGTTGTTCTTGATTTTCGAGAGGTTGACGTTGGAGATGCCCACCTCGTCCGCCAGCTCTTTGAGCGACATGTGCCGGTCGACCATTACCTTGTCGAGTTCCAGCACGATGGTGCCTTTGGGCTGGTGGGGTTCGTCGGCCGTCGGAACGGGTGGAGTGACTGCATCAGTTGTGGTGTGCTGTTGCTGGGCGAGCTGTACCCTTTCTTCATACGTCAGCGATGAAGAGCTCCGGTTTTCTAATGAGGGAGCGGGGCTATCATTTCGTGTCGTTTCTTTTGTGGTATTCGTGGAATGGTCTTCGTTGTTCGTAGATGACGTGGCATCCTGAGGCGTCGAACGGTCAGAGTGTTGTTTGAAAATCATGATTTGTCTTCCTAAATCAGCTCGTCATGTTCGCGTTGCAATTGCTCGCCGTATCTGAGGATTCGTGTAATGCACAGCATGAAAATCCCGATGATAAGCCACGACAAACCGATACTGGAGCCATCGAGGGTATCGTAAAATGAAGTCGGTGTCGCTATTCCTTCCTCTTCAGCCATAGCTTGCGTAAAACCGCTCATGAAGCCCAAGCAGAATGGCATGATTCCTGCGACCAAAGGCGCTGCAATGAAGCACCAACCGATGGTATGCACATTTTTGATGATGGAATCCCGGAAGGGGGAAGGTTCTTCCCCAATTTCAGGCTGGTGGATGGTTTTGAACGCCGCACTGAGGTTTTTGGCCGCAAAGGCGATGATGAGCAGAATAGCAATTCCCTCGATGGCATACCATACGATCACTCCCTCATGTTCTGACGCCTTTTGGAAGGTCGTATCGATAGAAAAACCGTAGATGTTTGGCAGTTTCTTGTCTTTGATGGCATCTGGATAGGGTTGCCCGACCCCCAGATAAATCGCACCGGCCAGCAGAACCACCGATGCCGCAATGTTGAACCATTCGAGTATTTTCGCGGCCCACATGATGAAGGCGTCGACCTTGGTGGTTTTGTACATGGCGCTGCTCCTTTGTTAATTGCAAACTTCTTAATAGCAAAAGCATATCACTAATCAACAAGTAATTAACGATAATCATTAAAATAATTATGAATTTCATTAAATTGGTGTTATGATGCTTTCCATCATTTACGAATCCAAGGAGGGATAGACATGGAAGACCAAGACACGACACCGGCTGAGGCCGATACTGCGATGAAGGAGCCTGACTCTGCTGTAACCAAGCAAGAAGTCGATGCTCACCCCGAAAGTATCTCCCCGGAAGCCCAGCAACCCGAAGAAACGTTGAGCGTGGCCCAGAAAATGAGGCAGGATGTTGGCCATCAGGCCGGCATCCTTTGGTTCTTTGAAGTATTTACCAGTCTCTTTCAATTGGTTATTGGACTGTGTTTCTTTGGGTTTTCCTTGAGCACGCTGGACAAACTTGGAAAATCAGGATGGGTCATGCTCTTCAGCGAGATATTGGCAGTCATCGTGGTTATGCTCTGGACGAAACGGCTCATGATGGTCACGGGCGCCTATCACCGCAAGCTTTCGTGTGCCGTGAGATTTCGATCCAGAAAGCCGATGACGATATTCGGTTTTCTGCTGTGTTTTGTGCTGTTTTTTGCAATAAGCGAGGTTGGGGAAGTAATAGGCGACGGTATTCTCTCGGGCGTCAAAGCTATGGGACTTCAGCCTTCGACGACGTTGACCGCCATCGACAGCATTACGAATGGTTCTTTGGGCGGACTGTTGTTTGTCGGTGTCACTGGCCCGATTGTGGAGGAGATACTCTTTCGCGGAATCGTCATGGATAACCTCGAGCATTACGGTCGTTGGTTTGCCATCGTCACTTCGGCGACGTTGTTCGGATTCTTCCACGGTGACATTCCACAAGGGTTTTCGGCATTTCTGGGAGGACTTTTGTTGGGCTATGTCGCCAGCGAATATTCAGTGGTCTGGTCGGCGGTATTCCATATTGTCAACAATCTCGTTTTCTCAACGGGACTTGGCAAACTGACCGATATGTTGTCTGGCAGCCAGCAGAATATATTGGATATCATCATGGCGGTGTTTTCGGTGGTGGTTCTGGTCGTACTCGCCATTTCGCAACGTCAGCATATTGTTGAATGGCGTGAGGCTCACCGCACGGCGCCGCATGCATACTTGGGTTGGGAATCGCCGCTTTTCGTCGCCACGCTTGTTCTGTTCGCGATTCCGGCAGTGGTCAACCTGATTTGACACGGCTTGCTTTGACCTGGCTTGGATAATGAAATCCCCGTGAATCATAAAAATACGATTCACGGGGATTTCCAGTGCCAAGCGTTTAAAAGCTTGAACCTTGAGTGCTTATCTCACATCTTGTTGATGGCGACTGCGAGATTCGACTTGCGATTGGCGGCCTGGTTCTTGTGAACCACGCCTGCGCTGGCGGCCTTGTCGAGCTTCTGGCCGGCGATCTGGTAAGCGGCCTGGGCTGCTGCCTTGTCTCCGGACTCGATGGCTTCACGGGTCTTGCGAATCGCAGTCTTCAGGCTGGACTTCACGGACACATTGCGCTTGTGCGCCTTTTCATTGGTCAGCACGCGCTTCTTCTGCGACTTAATGTTTGCCACAATTTCTCCAAACAACGTTTTCTATAAGGACATACAAAAATTAAGAATAACACTTCATGCCGATATTTGCGTTCTTCTCGTTGAATATTCCTATCTTTCTTTTTTTGCATAGGTTCGAAGATTTCGCAATACAGGGACACTTTGTCTATTGCATCGTTCCGTAATCCCTTTGCCTACCGCGGCCGTTAGAATAAGGCTTACTATACAAGAAGGCGGAATCGTAAAGGTTCCGTTATGGATATCCGTATGTGAAGGAGTGGCATCAGTGACTGAGGCGAAGAACAAACCGGGATTCACCGACCAATCGCTGATTCGTAATTTCTGCATCATCGCGCATATCGATCACGGCAAGTCGACGGTGGCCGACCGCATCCTCCAACTTTCCGGCATCGTTCCGCAACGTGAGATGCACGACCGGTTCCTCGACCGCATGGACATCGAGCAGGAACGCGGCATCACCATCAAATCCCAGGCCGTGCGTGTGCCGTGGACCTTCGACGGGCAGGAATACACGCTCGGCATGATCGACACTCCGGGCCACGTCGATTTCACTTACGAGGTATCGCGAGCCTTGGCCGCGTGCGAAGGTGCGGTGCTGCTGGTCGATGCCACACAAGGCATCGAGGCGCAGACGCTTTCCAACCTGTACATGGCCATCGAAGACGATCTGACTATTATCCCCGTCCTGAACAAAATCGATCTGCCCAGTGCAGAACCGGACAAGCACGCTGAAGAGATCGCGAATCTGCTGGGTTGCAAGCCCTCGGATGTGCTGCGCGTCTCCGGTAAAACCGGTGAAGGCATCAAGGATTTGCTCGACCAGATTGTCTTGGAGATTCCCGCCCCTCATGGTGACTCCAAGGCTCCTGCACGTGCGCTGATTTTCGATTCCGTTTACGACACCTATCGTGGCATCGTCACCTATATCCGTATGGTCGACGGGGAGCTCAAAAGCCGCGAAAAGGTACACATGATGGGCATCGGCATGACGCACGAACCCATCGAAATCGGCGTGATCAGCCCCGATATGGTACCTACCAAGGCGCTTGGCGCCGGTGAAGTCGGCTATATCATTACCGGCGCAAAGGATGTCAGCCAGTCCAAGGTCGGCGACACCGTAACTTCCGCCGCCCGGCCGGCCACCGAGCCGTTGCCCGGCTACCGCGACCCACATCCGATGGTCTATGCCGGCATCTTCCCGATCGACAACGCACAATTCCCGGAACTGCGTGACGCGCTCGACAAGCTCAAATTGAACGATGCGGCATTGACTTATGAACCGGAGACTTCCGTGGCGTTGGGCTTCGGCTTCCGTTGCGGTTTCCTCGGCCTGTTGCACATGGAGATCGTGGTCGAGCGCCTGAGCCGAGAATTCGGGCTTGACCTGATTTCCACCGCCCCGAACGTGACCTACAAGGTCACCACCGAAGACGGCACGACGCACGAGGTCAAGAACCCGAGCGAATTCCCGGACGGCAAGATCAAGCAGATCGTCGAGCCGATGGTCGCGGCCGACATCATCACCCCCAAGGAATTTATCGGCTCGGTGATGGATCTCTGCCAGGACCACCGCGGCGAAATGGGCACGATGGAATACTTGAGCCCCGAGCGTGTCGAGATGCACTATCGCATCCCACTGGCCGAAATCGTCTTCGATTTCTTCGACCAGCTCAAAAGCCGCACCAAAGGCTACGCTTCGCTTGATTACCACGAGGACGGCGAGCAGAGCGCGGACTTGGTGAAGGTCGACATCCTGATCCAGGGGGAGAAGGTCGACGCGTTCAGTGCCATCGTCCACCGTGACAAGTCATATAGCTACGGCGTGATGATGACCAAGAAACTTTCGAAACTCATTCCGCGCCAGCAGTTCGAGATTCCGATTCAGGCGGCCATCGGTTCCCGCGTCATTGCCCGCGAGACCATTCGCGCCCTGCGCAAGGACGTGCTTGCCAAGTGTTACGGCGGCGACATCACCCGTAAGCGCAAGCTCCTGGAGAAGCAGAAGGCCGGCAAGAAGCGTATGAAGATGCTTGGTCATGTCGAGGTGCCGCAGGAGGCGTTCGTCGCCGCCCTGTCCACCGGCGAGGCCGGCTCCAACCAGTCCATGGACATCGACACCAAAAACAAGATTCGCGCCGCCGAAAAGGCCGTGAAATGATTGAATGGAACATTTGAGTCCACTGTGTTAACATTGGACTCAAATGTTGTTATAAGGAGCCATCATGAGTTTTACTGCTAACGCGCCCAAGACCACGCGAATTAACTTTCGTACCGACGAGGAGACAAAAGAGGAGGCAAATTCGATTTTTGCCAAGCTTGGTTTGGATATGTCGACCGCGCTGAACATGTTTTTGCAGCAGACTATCAACGATCAGGGGTTACCTTTCCAACCGACGCTTTCCAAGTTCGAAAAAAGCGTGCTGAAAGCTGCTGACGGTCCGACCCGTTCATTCGACAACGTTGATGACTTGATGAAGGAGCTTCGTGGTACTGCAACGGATTGAGCGTACGTCGAAGTTTTTACGGCAGGCAAAGCAGCTTCAACGCAAGCATTATGATTTCGACGAGTTAGAACATGTGATTCGTCTTCTGATGGAGCAGGACAAGGAAATGCTGCGTCGCCAATATCGTGATCATGCGTTGAAAGGTAACTTGCGGCGATTTCGCGAGCTTCATATTGATGCTGATTGGTTGTTGATTTATGAAATCAAGCACGAAACTCTGACACTCATACTGGTGGAGACCGGTACTCACCGCCAGTTGTTGGGTAAATAACGTAAGCAAAGAGTTTTCTATAAAAACGCAGCCATGTAAACAGGGCAATAAATGATGTTGTCTTCTACCGAAAGATTGTCCTCACACAAGACGATGGCATGATCGATGTCCCAGTTTGGTGTTTTCATCACATTGCTAAGCGCACTGTGGCGCTTATAGTCTTTTCCTGATTTAACCTCAATTGGTATTGTCCCAGATATTGGTGTGTCGATGACGAAATCGAGTTCCCCGAACTTTTTGTTGCGATAGTAATAAAGCTCGTGTCCGTGTGCGTGCAGTTCTTCCGCAACAACATTTTCATATATAGAACCGTAATTCACTCCAAGCTTGTCGCTGATGATGCTACGGGTGACCTGCATTCCGCATGCAGCGGCGAGTAGACCGACATCGTTGAAGAAGAGTTTGAAGTATTGTCGGTTTTCCGCCAGTTTGAGCGGTGCGCGTGGTTCCTTCACATTGCGCACAGGTAATGCGACACCGGCATCGACTAACCACAGGAAATCGTCACGGTAGCGCTCGTAACGTCCTTGTGAAGCTAAAGCGCTGAAATTGAAGCGTTTGGATTGTGAATTCAGTTGTGAAGGCATCTGATCGAAAACTTCCCGAATGGCAAGTTTTCGGTTATCGGCGTACTTAGTAATATCAGCTCGGTAGAAGTGCAAAATATCATTTTGTACGATATTGACCTGACCAAGGTTCTGCGTACGGACAAATTCATCAACTGCTTGGGGCATACCGCCGATGACGAGGTATCGGTGAAAGAGAGTCATCAATCGTTCATGAACGGCTGAACTGACTGGCCGATGTGAACGAAATGCATTCAGAGCTTCGTCCCAGGCCTCTTTTCCGACGCTGTTGGCCCGACAAAATTCTTCGAAATCAAGAGGGTGCATATCGATTGCATGAAGATATCCGACCGGGAAAGAACGTACGTCATTAAGCTCGACTCCGAGTAGAGAACCGGAAAGAATAAAGTCATAGCCTTTTCGCTGGGTTAGATACTTAATCGCGGTGACTATCTTGCTGCACTCCTGAACTTCATCGATGAAAATCAGCGTGTTTCCTGGCACCATGTTTGCTCCGGCGACTGCTGAGATAGCCAAGAATAACTCTTCAGCGCCATTTGCAGCGTTGAATGTGGACAACATTTCGGGCTGTTCAATAAGATCGAGATGAATATAATGCTCATATTCCTTGCGTCCGAATTCGTCGACGATGAAGGTCTTGCCCACCTGTCTGGCACCCGTCACAAGGCAAGCTTGTGTAGTCTTGTTGTTTTTCCAATTCAGCAAGTCTTGGTAAACCTTACGAAACAGTGTCATTTTTCATCCATTCTTACACTTTTCCAACCTTATTCTTCTAATGATTGTACACTTTTCCAACCTCATTTGCTGCATAAATATACATGAATCCAACCGTGTCTCATCCAAATTCGGTATATATAATTTTTGAAGAGAGGGAATCAAGGGTAAATGCAATTTTGTTACCTGGCGATATTGGAAAATGATGGTCAAAAAACTTGTCCTAGACTTGTTAAGTGATGGCAAAACCATAAATAACCGCCCCAAGGTAGGGTAGAAGGCTATGTTCGAGGTTTATATTCATGTGCCGTTCTGCTACCGGAGGTGCGGGTACTGCGATTTCAACACGTATACGGCCGTCGATATGGGTGGGGGCGCGTCGCGTGACAACTACGCGAACCTCGCCATCGATGAGATGCGGCTGGTCAGGGCGTGGCAGGAACGGCACGGAATCAACGAACCTGCGGCTTCGACGGTGTTCTTCGGGGGAGGGACGCCGACCCTGTTGCCGGCGGACGACCTTGGACGTATGCTTCATGCGGTGAAGGACATCTGGGGTATCGAGGAAGGCGCGGAAATCACCACCGAAGCCAATCCTGACACGGTTGACGAAAGATATTTGGAAACGTTGGCGGCGAAGGGATTCACCCGTATTTCGTTCGGTATGCAATCAGCCGTACCACATGTGTTGAAAACGCTTGATCGCACGCATACCCCGGCCAATGTGACCGCGGGGGTGGAAGCAGCGAACAAGGTGGGGTTGCGTTCCAGCGTCGATCTCATTTACGGGGCACCCGGCGAGAGTATGGATGACTGGCGCAAGTCCGTCGAAACCGCCATCGAATTGGGGGTGAATCATATTTCGGCATATGCGCTGACCGTCGAACCCACCACGAAAATGGGTCGGCAGATCAAGGCCGGGGCTATCGCCAAACCTGATGACGATAATGAGGCGGCGAAGTATGAAATTGCCGACGAGCTGTTTAAACAGGCTGGGTTGAATTGGTACGAGATTTCGAATTGGGCACGTCCCGGTTATGAGAGTCGTCACAATCTGGGGTATTGGCGCAACGTCGAT
This sequence comes from Bifidobacterium sp. ESL0745, assembly GCF_029433335.1. Classification (NCBI taxonomy): domain Bacteria; kingdom Bacillati; phylum Actinomycetota; class Actinomycetes; order Bifidobacteriales; family Bifidobacteriaceae; genus Bifidobacterium; species Bifidobacterium sp. ESL0745. Next base: position 835,582 of record NZ_JAQTHX010000001.1, on the reverse strand, counting down.
TGGGCCGGCATTGGTCCCGGAGCGCACTCGCACTATCGCACGTCGAATGTCGGTGCATGGCAGGAACACGCGGTTTCCGGCGCTCGCGATATTGGCGAAGACGGATTCAGAAAGACGGACGCCACTCAGACCGAACATAACGCATCGGGCAATCAAAGTGACTTTCAGACTGGCCATGACCCATCGCGCCATCAAAAGACTTCTCGGATGGCTGCATCAAACAAACAGAGTAACCAGAGTATGGCTGATACGACCAAGTCTGGGATGAATCTGCCTTTGCCAAAGTCTGAGGTCTTGGACGAGACACAGAACCAACGTGACGATACCTGCTTTGAAGCCGATGACGATATTCACTCCGATGCCAACCAGTTCGGCATACGCGCTTGGGATATCGCCCATCCACGCAAATGGGCCGAGGCGATGCACACGGGCAATGTCCCGTGGCAGGGCAGCGAGGCCATCACCCACGAGGAAAACCTTGAGGAAACGGTGATGCTCGGGTTGCGTCTGCGCGAAGGGATCGATATTTCGCGCATCGAACAGGCTTCCGGGCATGTGGTCGATCGCACGAAACTCCGTGAAATAGAGCAGTCTGGTTTGATTGAGATTCAAGACGACAATCGCATCGTGCCGACGTTGCGGGGCCGACTGCTCAACGATACGGTCGTCGAACAAGTGCTCGACATCTGTGGCTGGTGACGGTACGTAACGCGAAGAATTACTCATTCGAGTTCGCGTATATGACATTCAACTTGATTGCGGCTGATTGCGGCAAAGTTACAGAGATAATCATGAAATATGTCCGAAAAGTGTGATTTTGATCGGTGTTGGTGCCGATATGCGGAGATAATCACATTGAAGTGTACCCGACGATAGTCAGATGTCCAGGATGTGGAAGATTTTGTCCGAAAATGGACATTGATACATTCCTGACATTACATACCGGTAATCTATGAGAGCACTCGTAACAGAGTATTCATTATCGGAAGCTAGAGGTGATTGTGGTGACGTTTAAGACCCCACTCGATTTGACTATTCATCGCCCGGAAGGTATGTATGACCCCGCGGCGGAGCACGACGCGTGCGGTGTCGGCATGGTCACCACCTTGAACAAGCGGCCGGAACGCAAGATTGTCGACGATGCCATCGAGGTGCTCGTCAATCTGAACCATCGCGGGGCTGTGGGGGCCGAAGAGAACACTGGCGATGGTGCCGGGATTCTGTTGGCCATGCCTGACGAGTTCATGCGTTCAGTGATCGAAGCCGATTTGCCCGAAGCCGGTCATTTTGTCGCCGGCATCGCTTTCCTTGATCGCGATCTGGCGGCAGCGGGCGAGCAGAAGCGGCAGATTGCCGATATCGTGGCCGAAGAAGGCTTGGAAGTACTCGCCTGGCGTACGGTTCCTACCAATCCTGACGGGCTGGGATTGCAGGCATTGGCATCCATGCCGGCATTCGAGATGCTGATCATGGCCTCGCCGAAGGGTGAGGGACAGGAATCGCTGGGTGGTCTGGAACTTGACTGCAAGGCGTTCCGTGTACGCAAGCGTGCCGAGCACGAGGCCGGGGTCTATTTCGCCTCGCTTTCCGCGCGGACGATTACCTACAAGGGCATGCTCACTACAATGCAGCTTACCGGATTCTTCCCGGATCTGACTGATGCCAAGATGAAGACGACCATCGCCATCGTCCATTCGCGTTTCTCCACCAACACGTTCCCGAGCTGGCCGCTTGCCCAGCCATTCCGCCTTATTGCCCACAACGGCGAGATCAACACCATCCAAGGCAACCGCAACTGGCTTTCCGCCCGTGAAGGCAAACTGAGCAGCAAATTGCTGGGGGAATTCAAGCCGTTGCTGCCGGTGGCTACCCCCGGTTATTCCGATTCCGGCACCTTCGATGAGTGCTTGGAACTGTTGCATCTTGCGGGCCGTAGCCTGCCGCACGCGGTGCTGATGATGCTGCCGCCGGCTTGGGAGAAGGACGATACGCTTGATCCCGACGTACGGGCGTTTTACGAATATAACAATTCCCTAATCGAACCTTGGGACGGTCCAGCCGACATCGTTTTCACTGACGGCACTTTGGTCGGGGCGCAGCTCGACCGCAACGGCTTCCGTCCGGGACGTTGGCAGATGACTGATGACGGCTATGTCGTGCTGGCCAGCGAAGCTGGCGTGTTGCCAGAAACCGAACAGGAACGCATCGTCGCCAAAGGCAGGCTCGAACCAGGCAAGATGTTCCTCATCGATACCGCCGAGGGGCGCATTGTGCCTGATACGGAAATCAAGCATCAACTTGCCACGCAGCATCCGTATCGCGAATGGATTGAAGGCAACGCGGTCAGCCTGAGCGACCTGCCGGCACGTGAACACGTCCGCCATTCCAACGTCTCCGTGGTTCGCCGCCAACGTGCGTTCGGTTATACACAGGAAGACCTAAAGATTTTGCTGCGGCCTATGGCCAACACTGGCAAGGAACCGATCGGCGCGATGGGCAACGACACGCCGCAGCCCGTGCTCTCCAGCCACAGCCGCATGCTTTTCGACTACTTCACCCAGAAGTTTGCGCAGGTCACCAACCCGCCGTTGGACTGGGAGCGCGAGGAGATCGTGACCTCCCTGGCCTCGGCCATCGGACCCGAACCCAATTTGCTTGAGGACTTGGAGCTTTCGGCCAAGAAAATCGTCATTCCCAATCCGGTCATCGATTCCGACGAGATGGCCCAGCTCAAGCGCCTTGACCGCGCCAAGGTGCTCGATGGGTATTACAAGCCGTTCATCGTTCACGGCCTTTACCAGGTCGCCGGCGGCGGCAAAGCGCTCGAGGCCCGTCTTGAGGAGATTTTCGACGAGGTCGACCACGCCATCGCAGACGGCAAGAACTTCATCGTGCTTTCCGACCGCGATTCCAACCATACGTGGGGCCCGATTCCTTCGCTGTTGCTCACCAGCGCAGTGCAGCACCATCTGTTGCGCACCCACACCCGCACGCAGGTCTCGATGGCTGTCGAGGCCGGTGACGTGCGAGAGATTCACCATGTCGCCCTGCTGGTCGCCTATGGTGCGGCCTGTGTGAACCCGTATCTTGCCTTCGAATCCGTGGAGGATCTGGCCCGTGGCGGCTTCCTTGACGTCGATGCCAAAACCGGTGTGGAGAACCTGCGCAAGGCGTTGTCCGTTGGGGTTTTGAAGATCATGAGCAAGATGGGTGTCTCCACCATCATGAGTTATCGCGGAGCCCAGCTGTTCGAAGCCGTAGGCCTGAACCAGGACGTTATCGACAAATACTTCACCGGCACGACTTCGCGCGTCGGCGGCATCGGCCTCGACGAGATCGCCGAGGAAGTTGCCATCCGCCACCGCGTCGCCTATCCGAACCAGTGGACGGCCACCCCGCACCGTAGGCTGCGCGTCGGCGGCCAATACAAATGGAGGAGAACCGGCGAGGACCACCTGAACGATCCCGAATCCGTGTTCCTTTTGCAGCAGGCCACCCAACGTGGCGACTATGGCCTCTTCAAGAAGTATTCGCAGCACGTCAACGACACCTCCAACCGACTGATGACTCTGCGCGGGCTGATGAAATTCACCGGAAACCGCAAGCCCATCCCGATCGAGGAGGTCGAGCCGGAAAGCGAGATCGTCAAGCGGTTCTCCACCGGCGCGATGAGCTACGGTTCCATCTCGCAGGAAGCGCATGAAACGCTCGCTATCGCGATGAACTCCATCGGCGCACGTTCCAATTCCGGCGAGGGCGGTGAATCCGACGACCGTATCGAAGACCCGCTTCGTTCCAGCCGCATCAAGCAGATCGCCTCTGCCCGTTTCGGCGTCACCAGCGACTATCTCGTCCACGCCACCGACCTGCAGATCAAGCTCGCGCAGGGCGCCAAGCCTGGAGAGGGAGGCCACTTGCCCGGAGCCAAGGTGCCGCCGTGGATCGCCACCGTGCGCCACGCCACGCCCGGTGTCGAGCTCATTTCGCCGCCGCCCCACCACGACATCTACTCCATCGAGGATTTGAAGCAGCTGATTTACGACGCGAAGATGGCCAACCCGAAGGCCCGCATCCACGTCAAGCTCGTTTCCGAATTCGGCGTCGGTACTGTGGCGGCCGGCGTGGCCAAATGCCATGCCGATGTGGTGCTCATCTCCGGTTCCGACGGCGGCACCGGCGCGGCTCCGCTGAACGCCATCAAACACGCCGGTACCCCCTGGGAGATTGGACTTTCCGAGACCCAGCAGACACTGATCCTGAACGGCTTGCGTTCACGTATTGTTGTGCAGTGCGACGGTGAGCTCAAAACTGGTCGCGACGTGGTCATCGCCGCGCTGCTCGGCGCCGAGGAATTCGGTTTCGCCACCACGGCGCTGATGGCTGAAGGCTGTGTCATGATGCGAGCCTGCAACCTGAATACCTGCCCGCAAGGCATCGCCACTCAGGATCCGGAACTGCGCGCGCGATACACAGGCAAGCCCGAATACGTGATCAACTTCTTCATGTTCATTGCCCGCGAGGTACGCGAACTGCTGGCACAACTCGGTTTCCACAGCCTCGAAGAGGCCGTCGGCCACGTCGAATGCCTCGATCAGGACGAAGCGGTGGAACGCTGGAAGTCCAACGGCATCGACTTGACCAACGTCCTCGCCCAGTCCGGCCCGACACCCGGAACGATCCTGCACCAGACCATCAAGCAGAACCACGAGCTCGACAAGGCGCTCGACAACAGGCTCATCGAACTGGTCAAGCCTGCACTCGACAATCGTGAGCCCGTGCGTCTCGATCTGCCGATCCGCAACGTCAACCGCACCGTCGGCACGATGGTCGGCTACGAGATCACCAAGCGCTACGGTGCCAAAGGCCTGCCCGACGACACCATCGACATGACCCTGCGCGGTTCCGGCGGCCAGTCCATCGGTGCGTTCATCCCGCGCGGCGAGACCTTGCGCATCTATGGCGAGGTCAACGATTATGCGGCCAAGGGGCTTTCCGGCGGACGCATCATCGTCCGTCCGGAAGACGGCCAAATGAGCTTTGACCCGCACACCAATGTCATCGCCGGCAACGTCACCGGTTTCGGTGCGACTAGCGGCGAGATGTATGTCGCCGGGCGCGCTGGCGAACGCTTCGCCGTGCGCAACGGCGGCGCGACATTCGTGGTGGAAGGTGTGGGCGACCATGGCTGTGAATACATGACCGGCGGCACCGTCGTGGTGCTCGGCCCGACCGGCCGCAACTTCGGCGCCGGCTTCTCCGGCGGCCACGCCTACGTGCTCGATCTGGATATGAACAAGGTCAATCCGGGTGCCGTCAAGTCGGGTTCGCTGCTTTTCGAACCGTTGGATGACGAGGCCGAGCATGTGCGTCAAATGGTCAAGAAGCACGCCGAAGAAACCGGTTCCGCCTTTGCCCAAAGCCTGCTTGATGATTGGGACAAGACACGTACCCGCTTCACACACGTCGTGCCTAAACAGTTCGTGGCGATGAGCGCCGCAATGGACGAGGCCCGTGCCAACAACGTTGATTTCAACGCTCCCGGCGCTTGGGACAATGTCTATGAACATGTGATGGAAGGAGTGGACTAATGAGCGATCCCAAAGGATTCCTCAAGGTACGTACCCGCCACGAAGCGCAGGACAGGCCAGTCGCCGAACGTATCCATGACTGGAAGGACGTGCATGCCCAATCCGGCTTCCAGCCTTGGACCAAGGAGCAGGCCGCGCGCTGCATGGATTGCGGTACGCCGTTCTGTATGACAGGATGTCCTCTTGGCAACATCATCCCAGACTTTAACGATCTGGTCCGCCAAGGTCAGTGGGACGAAGCCTATCAGCGGCTTTCCGTAACCAACAATTTCCCCGAGGTCACCGGCCTGATTTGCCCCGCACCCTGCGAACAGGCCTGCGTCTTGGGCATTCACCAGCCGCCGACCATGATCAAGGCCGACGAGCAGACCATTATCGACCAGGCCTGGAAACTTGGTTATGTCAAGCCGATGCCACCGCAGCGCCTGACCGACATGACCATTGCCATCGTCGGTTCCGGCCCTGCCGGTCTCGCCTGCGCCCAGCAGCTGACACGCGCCGGACACACCGTCGTCGTCTACGAGCGTGACGACGAAATCGGTGGTCTCATGCGCTATGGCATACCGTCCTTCAAACTCGACAAGCACCTGATCGATCGACGCATCGAGCAGATGGAGGCTGAAGGCACTGTCTTCCGTACCAATATGGAAATCGGCAAGGACGTAAGCTGGGATGAGCTGCGTTCGCGCTACGATGCCGTGGTTGTCGCCATTGGTTCCGGCGTGCCCCGCGATGTGAACGTGCCCGGCCGCGAGCTTGACGGCATTCATTTCGCCATGGACTTCCTGCCCGATGCCAATCGGCGTTGCGAAGGCAAGGAACCGGTCAACAACATCGACGCCAACGGCAAGAAAGTCGTCATCATCGGTGGCGGCGACACCGGCTCTGACTGCCTGGGAACCGCCATCCGACAAGGTGCTACGAGCATCACTGTCCTGCAGATCAATCCCAAGGAACCGAGCGTCCGTCCCGACAATCAGCCATGGCCGACCTATGCGCGTCTCTACCAGCCGACAACCTCGATGGAAGAAGGCGGCACCTACGAATACAACACTGATACCGTCAGCTTCACCGGCATCGAGGAAGTTGCCGAAACCGAACGCGTCACGCTTGATGACACTGGCTTGGCCAGAGGTTTCGTGGCCGATGAATCCGGCCATATCACCGGTGTCAAGGTCGTTGATGTCAAAAGCACGGCGGACGGGCGACGGGAACACGTTGCCGGTACTGAGCGGATCATTGACGCCGATTTGGTACTGATTTCCACGGGCTTTTTGCATCCCGACACCTCCACGCTACTTGACCAGCTGCCTGTCGAACTTGACGGACGCGGTAATGTCGCGAGAAACAAGCAATTCGAGACCAGCCAGGATGGCGTGTTTGTGTGCGGCGACGCCGGACGAGGCCAGAGCCTTGTAGTCTGGGCGATAGCCGAAGGCCGCAGCTGTGCCTCCGCCGTCGACCGTTTCCTCAACGGCATCACCGAGCTGCCCGCCCCCATCGTTTCCACCCAGAAACCGATGGTGCTTCCGAGAGTCTGAATGCACCGAGAAATATCAAGAAATCTGAAGAAGTCAAAGTGCGGTCGGCTTGGCAGGGTTCGGGTTAAAATCTAGTAATAGAACGAACTCAAGAGCCGAAAGGAATCGAGATGCCAAATCGCGCCGAACGCAGAGCCCAAGCTAAGCGAAGCCGCCAGGGAGTGCCGCAACCAAATCAGCCACAGAACCGTGGTCGCGGGGGATTGGTCGACGAGTATTCGTTGCAGGAGCGCAGTCGTCGTCTCGAAGAAAACGGTGGTGCCGAATGGACGCCCAAGGCCGAGAAACTCTCGCCGAAAGATGAGAACCTCGATCCGAACTACAGCGACCCGAAGGTCGTCAAGGCCCCGCACTCGCTGCACCAGTGGTTCAGGATTTTCAGTTGGGTTCTGATTATCGTCTCTGGCATCGCGTTTGCGGTTCTGATGTGGGTGCCAAAGCACCCGATGTGGCTGATTCTGACCGTTTCCATCGTGTTCGTTGTCGGTGTGCTGAGCCTGTTCTTCACGGCAGGGGACTACCGACACAATCCCAATCTCGATTCCAACGGGACCGCCATTTGATAGTGGTTGCATCCCGAAGTGACCAACATTGCAAAGCGAAGCAATTAAGGCTGATTTGACGCGTATGAATATTGATTTGTTGACCCGGGAGTATCCGCCGCATATCTATGGCGGGGCAGGTGTACATGTCGAGGAGCTTTCCAAGGTCCTCGCCGAACGCGCCGAGGTGACGGTGCGCGCATTTGACGGACCGAGGATGGCCGATGAGATTCCGCAAGTTGCTGGCGGCCATCTGCGCGTGGTCGGTTATGACGTCCCGAAAGAATTGTCACAAGACAATATCGCGCTGCAGACGTTCGGAGTCGACCTGCAGATGGCGAACGATGTCGATGCCGACATCGTCCACGCCCATACCTGGTACGCCTGCCTCGCGGGAAGACTGGCCCAACAGTTGCATGAAATTCCGCTGGTCGTTACCGCTCACAGCCTCGAACCGTTCCGTCCATGGAAACGCGATCAACTCGGCGGCGGCTACAACCTGAGTTCTTGGGTCGAACGTGACGCCTTCACCCATGCCGACCGTGTTATCGCGGTTTCCGGTGGGATGAAACAGGATATTCTTACGGCCTATCCGTCCATTGACCCAGCCAAGATCGCAGTGGTCCACAACGGCATTACCATGGCCGACTTTACGACTCCGGGACCCGACGATTCGGGTTGGAAAGTATTCGAGAGGTATCATATCGACCGCAGCAAGCCCACGTTGCTGTTCGTCGGTCGCGTCACGCGGCAGAAGGGCTTGCCCTACCTGCTCGATGCCATCGATCTGATCGACAAGGACATTCAGGTTGTCCTGTGTGCAGGAGCGCCCGATACCAAAGAGCTCGGCGACCAGGTGCGTTCCGCTTTCGCACGTCTTGAGCAGGAGCGCGGCAACGTCATCTGGATCGAAGAGATGCTTCCCCGTCCCGAGCTCAACGCCCTTGAACATGGTTGTAATGCGTTTGTTTGCCCGAGCATCTATGAGCCGTTGGGCATCGTCAACCTTGAAGCCATGGCCTGCGGTCTGCCGGTGGTTGCCAGCGCGACCGGAGGGATTCCCGAGGTTGTGGTCGATGGCGTCACCGGTTATCTGGTCCCGATCGACCAGAAACATGACGGCAGCGGTACGCCGATTCATCCTGATGATTTCGTGCACGATATGGCAGCGGCGATCGATCGCCTCATGGCCGATCCGCAGCAAGCCAGGCAGATGGGCGAGGCGGGCTATAAGCGTGCCCGCGACCGGTTCAGCTGGGAACGTATCGCCGATGAGACCATGGACGTGTATCGACAGGTTTTGCGTTGACGACCGTATTTTGGTCATGGACCGGCAGAATGTTAGATTGAGATAGCGCGGTTATGATGGGTTCACAATCGTCACGACTACCGACAAATTCGAATCGTTAAACAGAAAAGGTACGACATGTTCCAGTATGTGCTGTATGGGTGTATAGCCGTCATCGCCGTTGTGGCGACTGTGCTCTGCCTTTCTGCGGCATTCGGCAAAAGTCGGGCGTTCCATACGTTCAAGATTGTTGTGGGTTGCTGCCTGTATTTCCTGGCCGTGATTCTTTTGGTGGCCAGTTTCCTCACCTGATTCGCCGCGCTTTCGTCATATTGTGGAATGAAGTTCATCGTCACGTTTTTGTCGGATTAGTCTCGATAAATACGACATAATTTGAAGATTATCGTCAAACGTGATGATGACGAAGGGATGAGGAATGGGTGAAGTTGTTTCGGCGCTGAAACTGACCAATGTGGAATTTCGTAGGAGCCGTCGCGTCATTCTGACCGACGTGAACCTCGACCTTAAACGCGGCGAGAAATGGGTGCTTTTCGGTCCCAACGGCATCGGCAAATCCAGCCTTGTCGCGATGATGGCGACGCGTGGGTTTCCTTCGGTCGGCACCGTCGACATTCTCGGTAACCGACTTGGCAAGGTCAACGTCTTTTCCTATCGAAATCGGATAGGTCTGAGTTCTGCGGAATTGTCGCGTTCGTTCCCCAATGACGAGGATCCGCTCGATGTCGTTTTGACCGCGTTGACGGCGACCACCGGCCGTTGGCGTGAACAGTTCACGAAGGCCGATTACGACAAGGCCCGTGGGTTTATGGCGATGTTCGGCATTGAATACCTTGAAGGCAAGCAGATGTTCAAGCTTTCCGAAGGCGAGCGCACCCGTGTCCTGATTTGCCGTGCGCTCATGGGCGACCCAGATCTGCTGATTCTCGACGAACCGACCACCGGTTTGGATTTGGGCGGTCGGGAGTTGGCATTGCGCGCGCTGAGCGATATTGGCCGGCACGACACCGACCGTACGGTACTGCTGGTGACGCATCGGCTTGAAGAAATCCCGCAGGGTTTCGACCATGTCGCTATCATGGGGCGTATGGCCGGCAACGAGACCGACGCCCATGCCGACAACGTCGCCGGGGCCGATCCTCAGCCCGGTACCATCATCTATACCGGTGACCTCGAGCACGGCTTCACCGCTGAACGTCTGAGCCACATTTTTGGTCTGCCGCTGAAAGTAACTCATGATCAGGGACGTTGGTCGGCATACGCCGTCGAAAACTAGAAAGGCACGATTTCCGCTTCATCGAGATGATATGAGACCATAAGTCCCAGTAGGTATCGTTTCCGATGGAAAGAGTGAATGCGGTATGCCAAGACGCGGCGCGTTGCAAACGGGTGAAAAGGTTCAGTTCACAGACCGTAAGGGCAAAAAGATCACAGATCAGCTTGTCGCTGGCGGTTCCACGCAAACCGATCACGGCATTATCCTTCACGACGACATCATCGGTTCCAGCGAAGGCATCGTCGTCACTACCGTCACCTCCAAGCGTGAGGCGTTAACAAGTGGAGGCACTCCCGGTCACGACAAACCGAAGCCATGGAAGGCCGCTCGGGCCATTGGCGGCTGGGATTACGTGGTGATGCGGCCTCGGCTCGCGGATTACGTGCTTTCGATGCCGCGCGGTGCGCAGATCATGTACCCGAAAGACATTGCGCAGGTCATTCAGCTCGGCGATATTCGCTCTGGCCTCAATGTGTTGGAATCCGGTGCCGGAAGTGGCGCGATGAGCCTCAATCTGCTCGAGGCCGTGGGGGAGCAAGGTCATCTGACCACCATCGAAATGCGCCCGGAATTCGCCAAAATAGCCGAGGCCAACGCGACGCTCTATTACGGCGAGCGCCCGCAATGGTGGGATTTGCTAACCGGTGATTTTGATACGGTTGCCGGGAAATTGGCGGAAAATATCCAGTCCGAGTCCTCTTCGGATTCAGATGGTACGGATGGTTCGGATTCCAGTTTTGTGCCTCAACCATTCGACCGAATCGTGCTCGATATGCTAGACCCATGGAATCGTTTAGAACAAGCGTATCGGGTCATCGCTCCCGGCGGCGTGCTGATCGCCTACATCACCACAACCACGCAGATGTCGCGATTCTGCGAGGCGTTGCGTGAGGTCGGTTGCTGGATGGAACCGGAGGTGCAGGAAACGTTCGAACGAACTTGGAAAGCACAGGGACTTGCCGTGCGTCCCGACCACCAGATGATCGGCCATACCGGTTTCCTCATCGTCACCCGTGCGATGGCTCCCGGATTTGAGGCTCTCCACAAACGCGACCGCGCCACCAAAGACACCGTCACCGACATCGATTCACTCACTGATGAAGAACGTGAGTCCCGCCTGGCCGATCTTGAGTTGCGCGACATTTCCGACCGCAAGCTGCGCAAGGTCCTGCGCGACCTCGGCGACCAGTTGCGCGAAATATGACGAATCGTTGAACGGAGACCGGCCATGATGGGTTGTGAAGGCGGGTGTGTGGATCGACTGGCGTATTTTCTGTTGTTTCAACCGGTTCTCTCACTGATTGTGCTCGTGCTTTTCGTTGTGCTGTTGGTTAGGTTGGTGCATGAACGAAGACACGGCTATTCACGCCGTACAAGGACGATCGCCCGTGTATTCGCCGTTTTCGCGTTGCTGTGGTTCGCCTATCCGTTGTGGGTAGTCGCGCAACCCTGGTGGGAGGCATTCGTCGATTGGTGTCGTATGGCGGCCGGCATGTTGTAGGGAACTCTTAGAGGCTCTTTGTTCTAAGATTATCTGAGAAGTTTGTTATAAACATTGAACAGAGTATATAAATAATATTGATAACGACACCCTAAGTGGCTTGATGCCCTTTGAACGTGAAACTTTGATAGGATTTCGTTAGTCGTTTGTCAATCTTTGGAGGAATCATGTCAGCTCTCACATCGGTTTCCGGTTTCCCGCGCATCGGGCGCGACCGAGAATTGAAGAAAGTCATCGAAGGTTATTGGAAAGGCAAGTCCAGCCTCGATGACGTACGCGCGACCGGCAAGCAGCTGCGCGTCGACCACTGGAAGCTGCAGGCTGATGCCGGCGTTGACCTCATTCCCAGCAACGATTTCAGCTATTACGACCAGATGCTCGACACTGCGATCCTGTTGAACGTCATTCCTGAGCGCTATCGCCGTCTTTCCTTCGAAAATCCGGAAGATACGCTCTTCGCCATGGGTCGCGGCTATCAGGGTCCGGAAGGCGACGTCACCGCACTGCCGATGAAGAAGTGGTTCACCACCAACTACCACTATCTGGTTCCCGAAATTGACGCCTCCACCCAGATCAAACTCAATTCCACCAAGCCGTTCGATGAATTCAACGAGGCCAAAGCGCAGGGAATCCTCACCAAGCCAGTGCTGATTGGCCCCTACACCTTCCTTAAACTGGCCCGCAATCCGCAGGCTGAGGAGCTGGAACTGGACCGTGGACTGGTTGACGCGGTTTCCGGGGTTTATGCGCAGGTCCTGCGCAAGTTCGCCGAGCTGGGCGCACAATGGGTGCAGTTGGATGAACCGTATCTGGTGCTCGACAAGGAAGACGGCGACACCGAACTCTTCAAGGCGCTATACTCCGCCATCCTGCCGGCGCGTTCCGCCGCTGAGGGCAAGAACGTCAAGGTTCTGCTCAATACCTATTTCGGCAACATCGCCGACATTTACGAGACTGTCAACCTCTTCGAGTTCGACGGTGTCGGTCTCGACCTCATTGAGGGACGCGACGAGAACCTCGCTGCCGTCGAAAAGTACGGTGTCGCCGAGAACACCACGATTTTCGCTGGTGTCATCAACGGCCGTAACATCTGGCGCAACAACTACGCGCAAAGCCTCGGCCTGCTTGATGCATTGAAAACCAAAACCGATAAGGTTGCGGTATCCACCGCCTCGTCCCTGCTGCACGTACCGTTCAGTACGGAAGGCGAAACCGGACTGAAGCCGGAAGTGCTCAAGCATTTCGCTTTCGCCGTTCAGAAGCTCGGAGAACTCGTCGATGTGGCCAAACTGGCGGACGCCGACGATGCTGCTCGCAAGTCTTCGTCTATTCTCGCTGCCAATCAGGCCTTGTTCGATGGCAGCCGAGTGGCACCCGATCAGGCTGTGGCCAAGCGTCTCGCCTCCTTGACCGACAAGGACTTCGTGCGTCAGCCGGCCCGCGCCGAGCGTAGGAAGCTGCAGCACGAGGAACTGAACCTGCCGGAATTGCCGACCACCACCATCGGCTCCTTCCCGCAAACCCGCGAGATCCGTTCCATGCGTGCCAAGGCTCGCAAGGGCGAGATTGACCAGAAGACCTACGACGATTTCATCGCCGGGCAGATTGACCAGGTCATTGCCCATCAGGAACAGATCGGCCTTGACGTGCTGGTCCACGGCGAATTCGAGCGCAACGATATGGTCGAATACTTCGGCCAGCACTTGAACGGTTACCTCTTCACCAAGAACGCATGGGTACAGTCCTATGGCACCCGCTGCGTCAAGCCTCCAATCGTCTGGGGTGACGTCTCCCGTGCCGAGCCGATTACCGTGCGTTGGAGCAAATATGCACAAAGCCGCACCAAGCACGTCGTCAAGGGCATGCTTACCGGTCCGGTGACCATCCTCAACTGGTCCTGGCCGCGTGAGGACATTAGCAACGAGCTGCAGACCCAGCAGCTGGCACTTGCCATCCGCGACGAGGTGCTCGACCTCGAGGCCGCCGGCATCAAGGTGATTCAGATCGACGAGGCCGCGCTGCGCGAGAAGCTGCCCCTACGCCGCTCCGACTGGCACAAGAAGTACCTCGATTGGGCCATTCCCGCCTTCCGCCTGGTGCATTCGGCCGTCAAGCCGACCACGCAGATTCACACCCATATGTGCTACTCCGAGTTCAATGACATCATCAAGGACATCGACAACATGGATGCCGACGTGATCTCGTTCGAAGCCTCCCGCGGTGATCTGGTGGTGCTCGACGCCATCCATGATGCTCACTTCGAGACTGAAGTTGGCCCCGGCGTCTATGACATCCATTCGCCGCGTATCCCGTCCACCAAGGAACTGGTCGACCGCATCCACGCGATTTTGAAGAAGGCCGACGCCAGCCGTGTCTGGATCAACCCAGACTGCGGACTGAAAACCCGCGGCAACGAGGAGACCTGGCCAAGCCTCGAACACATGGTCGAGGCCGCCAAGACGGTTCGCGCCGAAATCGCGAACGGTTCGCAAGCCGCGCAACACTAAACCGATATTCAAGTAGATCAATGTGTGGCCGACATCAGCAAAACGATGCCGGCCACACGATTTGTCATAGGAGACAGCCATGCATTCGCCGATTTTCTCGCTTGAGGTGTTCCCGCCCAGGCCGCACTCCCCGGTAGGTGCCATCTATGATGCGCTTGACGGACTTCAAGGGTTGAACCCCGATTTTATTTCCGTCACCTACCGCCATGGCACTCATGCGGATCGCGTCAAGACGGCGAGGATCGCCCACACCATCAACTACGACTATCGCATCCCGGTCGTAGCTCATCTGACCGCCCTCTACAGCAATCGGGCAACGGTGGATGAAGCTTTGGACCTTTTCCGTAAGGCAGGGGTCTTCGGTGTGCTGGCGTTGAGAGGTGATTATGTCGAAGGCAACGAACCTTGCGGTGACTTCGAACACGCCAGTGACCTCGCCGCCTATATCCGTGAGCATGATCCCGATATGCAGATCATGGGCGCTTGCTACCCGGAATGTCATCTCGAGGCCTCGTGTCTCGATGTTGATGTTGACAACCTTAAAAAGAAGGTGGACGCCGGCGTCACCCACCTCATCACCCAGCTCTTCTACGACAACGAGGATTTCTATCGCTTCCTCGATTTGGCGCGTTCCAAGGGCATTGACGTGCCGATTGAGGCCGGTATCATGCCTGTGCGTACTGTAAAATCAATCAACAACATGACCAAGCGCAACGGTTCGAAGATTCCACCCGCCGTGCAACGTATGGTCGATCGTTGGGGTGACGATTTGCCTTGCTTGCAGCAGGCCGGCATCAATTATGCTTCCGAGCAGATTTCCGATCTGGTGGCGCACGGCGTCGATGGCATTCACCTTTACACGATGAACCGTCCTGCGTTGGCGCGTCATATTTGGACCAACGTGGAACCCCTGTTCAATGTCGTCGAATAGGTTCGTTTCGACGGTCAACACCCTGACAAAAGTGTGACCCGGTTGTAGATTGGGATTATGGATGCTTCCAAGGAATTCGAAATCACGACCCATGACCTGATTCATGCAGGGGTGCAGAATCTGGGGGATGCGCGCGATCGGTTCGCGCGTTTGGGTGCGCTTGGTTTTGACAATAAGGCGTTGCAGACGGTGCTCGATTCGCTGCAACAGGCTTGTGACCCTGATGTCGCCCTGAAGCATCTGGCAGAAATCTATGCCGATGGCGGTGGCGAATCTGCTGATTCTGAGCAAAACCGGTTCAGCGGCCGGCAATCCGGTGAGGCCGGGGCCGGTTTGATAGATCTGATTCATCGTCCGGAAGCGTTGTCCCGACTCATCTGCGTACTCGGGGCTTCCGATGCCATGGGCGGACTTATGCGATCACATTCCCAACTGGTGTCGGCGGCTGCATGCGACGCTTGCGGAAGTCTCGACTTTACCAGAGCCGAGCGCATCACGCATATGTCGGACGCAGTCAAGGCAAGTGCGTCGCAGCAGTCGGATACGGCGACAGCCAATGAACGTATGACGGCCGCTGTGGAAGCCTTGCGTGAGAACTATTATCTTCAGCTGGCGGCCATCATGGCCGAGGACACGATAGCAGCCGATTCGGTGGAAATCCAGCCGCAGATCAGCGCCAGACTTTCCGACCTCGCGGATGCCGCCATCGGTGCCGCGCTTGACATTGCCAGAACGCAGGTCGACGGCAGCCAGCATTGCGGATTCACCATTATCGGCATGGGCAAACTCGGGGCCCAGGAATTGAATTATGTCTCCGATTGCGACCTTGTGTATATCGTCGAAGCGAAAACTGCCGGTGACAGTGAGGAAAAAATCGACGGCGTAGCACTGACACGTATCGGCACGAAAATCGGAACCATGTTGCAGAAGATCTGCCAGTCGGTGATGCTGGGAGTCGATATGCCGCCGCTGTGGCAGATCGACACGGCTTTGCGTCCTGAAGGCAAGGACGGTCCGCTGGTGCGCACGGTCGATTCCTGCCGTGTCTACTATGATAAATGGGCCAGCAACTGGGAGTTTCAGGCGCTTTTGAAGGCACGTGTGGTCGCCGGCGACGGGGAATTGGGACAGTCGTATCTTGACATGGTGCAGCCACTGGTCTGGTCGGCATCAAAACGCGATAATTTCGTTTATGATTGCCAGAAGATGCGGCGGCGTGTCGAAGACAACATCGCACCCGATCTGCGTGATCGGGAGATCAAACTCGGCAAAGGCGGACTGCGCGATGTCGAATTCACCGTGCAGATGCTGCAGCTGGTCCATGGCCGCTCCGACGAATCGTTGCGTGGCCGTTCCACACTTGGCGCGTTGCAGGCGCTTTCCGCGGGAGGATATGTCGCCCGTCCGCAAGCAGCCAAGCTTGATGAGGATTATCGTTTCGAAAGAGTATTGGAGCATCGGGCGCAGATGTGGGAGCTCAAACGCACGCATCTATTCCCGGATCTTGGCAAAACCAATGAAGGTGGACTTGACATCGTCCGTAACGCCGATCCGCGGGCGATAGACGATAATCCGGAATTGCGTCGAATGGCACGAACGTTCGGTTTGCTGCCTGATCAGTTGGTCGACCGCTATGACAAGGTTCGTCGCGAGGTGCGTCGCTTACATACCGATATCTACTATCGCCCTATGTTGCCCATCAATGCCCAGCTCGATGATGATCAAGTCACATTAAGTGATAAGGCGACCCGCGAGCGCTTCGAATCCATCGGTTTCGCCGATCCCGACGCCGCGATGCGTCACGTCGAGGCGTTGACCAAAGGCGTCTCCCGCGCGGCCAAAATCAACCGAATCCTGCTTCCCTCGATTCTGCAATGGCTGGCGCAGGGGCAGAACCCCGACATGGGGCTGCTGCAGTGGCGAAAGCTTGAGGAGCGTTTCGGCAGCGGAAGCCAGTATCTGGGGTTCCTGCGTGATTCGCCGCAGGCGCTCACTAGATTGTGCCATATTTTATCCAATTCAAGGCTGTTGGGGGATTCACTCAATCAGTCCATCGAATCGGTGACGTGGCTTGGCGACGATGAGATGCTCAAGCCCCGTACACGCGAAAGCCTTGACGTCCGGGCGCAGGCGGCAGTTGCCCGTTACGCGGAGAATATGAATGATTTCGCCACCTCAATCCGTGCGATGCGCCGTCATGAGATCGAGCGCATCGGCTTGGGATGGACTTCCGGCGTCTTTGACGATGATGCCGGATTGCGCGGCATGACCGACGTCTACGATGCTGCAATCGATGCGGCCTTGCAATGGTCCATTCGACATCAGTGTACCGAAATGAGGCTGGACGCGGCGCCTGTGGCCATCAGCGTCATCGCCATGGGGCGCTACGGCGGGCGTGAGGTCAACTTCTGTTCCGACGCCGATATCATCATGATGTATCGACCAATGTCAGATGACAATAATGCGGACGGCGAAGATTCGCAGAAACCCGCTGCAACATTCGCCCGCAATGTGGTGGCCGATCTTCGCAACATTCTGCAGGGTCCGGCCAGTCTCGAACCGAAGATTGACCTCGATTTCGGCCTGCGCCCCGAAGGCAAGAACGGTCCGCTGATTCGTTCGTACGAATCGTGCCGCGACTACTACACCAAGTGGTACAGCACTTGGGAGCGTCAGGCGTTGCTGCGGGCGCGCTACGCCGCCGGAGACCGGCAATTGGCAGAGGATTTCCTTTCCCAGCTGGTCGATCCGCTGCGCTACATGGATCGGCCGTTGACAGGCGATGAGATCGGCGAGATCCGCAAACTTAAGGCACGCATGGAAGCGGAACGCCTGCCCCACGGCGTCAAGCGCAACCAGCATCTGAAACTCGGTGCCGGCGGACTTTCCGACGTCGAATGGACGGTTCAGCTTTTACAGCTTGAGCATGCCGGGGAGAACGAGAGCCTGCGCGTCAATTCCACTCTGGAGGCACTTGGCGAGCTCGAGCATCTGGACTATATCAATGCCAGTGACGCCGACGTGCTGCGCAAGGCATGGAACATGCTCACTGCCGCTCGAAACGGCAATTATCTCTGGGGTGCGAGGCTCTCGCAGGCCGATGTGCTGCCGACGGATTTCTACGGGCTCGGGGGCGTGGCGACGTTCTTGGGCTACGACGCCAATCGCGGCCAGTACTTCGGCAACGACCTACAGGCCGTGATGCGTCGTTGCCGTGAGGTGATGGAACGGCTGTTCTACGGGCTGTAGAAAGCATATGTAAAGTGACGGAGAAGCGATAACGATCAGGATAATGCTGTATCTGCCTCACGAACGGCGTGTACTACACATTTCTGCGAAATTGCTTTCTGATAAACCAGATAACGGCGCAATGCCAACGATTGGCACATTCCAAGTAAGCGGATACCGGTAATTTCGACATATGGCAGTGATACATCTATTGGTCGTCACTGTCGCCGTGTGCGGGTATCTTGTCAATGGTCACACGAAGTGGCCACCTTGGTTGAAGAAAGGTGAGCCGATGTCGATAACACAAAAACCTACGAAAAATCCCACTGATGGGGTTCAGCGATCATCATTGGTCGGTTCCAGCGTGGTGACGTTGGACAATATACCGACTTCCGAGATTCGGTTATTGCTTGACAAAGCGCAATATATTGATTCTCATCGCGAAGAAGTGGCGAACACCTGCAATGGCCGGGTGTTGGCCACTTTGTTTTATGAGCCCAGCACGCGCACACGTCTGAGTTTCGAAACTGCGATGCTCCGGCTCGGCGGCAAGGTCATCGGCTTCGCCGGAGCCCAGCTTTCCTCTGCCACCAAGGGAGAGACCATTCACGACACGGTGAAGGTCGTTTCGCAATATGCCGACCTTATCGCTATGCGCCATCCCAAGGAAGGCGCCGCGCTGGTAGCTGCCGAATCCTCAGACGTTCCGGTTATCAACGCCGGCGATGGCGGGCACATACACCCCACGCAGACGTTGGCCGACCTGTCCACCATTCAGGCCCGATTCGGCCGCGTCACCAATCTGACTGTCGGCCTTTGCGGCGATCTGACCTTTGGTCGCACCGTTCATTCGCTGATTTCCACACTTTGCCGTTTCGGCAACATCCGTTTCGTGCTGATCAGCCCCGACGAGCTCAAGACGCCGCAATACGTGCTCGATCGCATCGACCAGAGCCCGACCTGTTCATACGTCGAAGCCAAAGACCTCTCGGCGGTGATCGGCGACCTCGATGTCCTCTACATGACCCGCGTCCAGCAGGAACGGTTCTTCAACGAGGACGATTACCTACGTCTGCGCGACACTTACATCTTGGACGAAGGCAAGATGAAACTTGCCAAACCGACGATGGCCGTGTTGCACCCGCTGCCACGCGTCAACGAGATTGCCAAGGACGTGGACGACGACCCACGCGCCGCCTACTTCGAACAGGTACGTCGCGGCATGCTGATGCGCATGGCGCTGGAAAGCTCCGTGCTTGGTGACAAATTGCCCGGTTTTGACGAGAACAAGGAGGTGCTGGCCTGATGGAAGTCACAAGCATCACCAACGGCATCATCATCGACCATGTGGACGCAGGCACGGCCCTCACCGTGCTGCATTATCTTCAGGTGGACCCCGCAACCACCAAACTCGCACTCATCATGAATGCCAGCAGCCACGCGCTGGGGGCTAAGGACATCATCAAGCTCGAGGATATCGAAGACGTCAATCTTGACGCGCTCGGCTTCATCGCTCCGCACGCCACGGTCAACATCGTCCGTGGCGGCAAGATCGTCGAAAAGGCGAAGCCCGAACTGCCGGAGCACCTTGTCGGCGTGATTTCGTGCAAGAACCCGCGCTGCGTGACTACCTCGGAAACCGGCTTGGAACAGCGCTTCCATCTGGCCAATGCTGAACGTCGCGAATATCGCTGTGATTATTGCGACGAGGAAGCGGAACGATAGAAAAGCTTGGCCACGGCCTAAATTTTTTGTCGGAATTGAAGTTTGGCACGGACAAAAAGTGTTTGGTTGGTAAGGTAGACCAAGCAGGGTCACATAAGTAGATAAGTGATTATTGACAGAACGGAATGCACATGCTGACCATTCATGACATAGCGGTATGGGACACCGGCGAACGCGTCGACCTCATCATCCCGCAAATCGACAGGGGACGCCTGCTCGCTGAGTCGGGTGCTGTCGTTGCCGGTGACATCGACGGTTCATCGTTGATTGTTGCTCCGGGGCTTGCCGATCCGCATGTGCATTTCCGCGACCCCGGACAGCGCGACAAGGAAACGATGGTCACCGGTTCTCAGGCTGCTGCTGCCGGAGGCTACACACGGGTGCTTATCATGCCGAATACGTTGCCAGCAGCCGACGGGCGTGACGTCAATATCCAGGATGTCGTTGACGATGGCAACGAGCTCGAAGAAGTCGGCGTCGTCAACACACTCGATTATCTGCAACGCTATGAGCAGTTGCACAACGTCAAACTGCCGGTCCGTTATGACCTTTCCGTTTGCGCGTCGCTGGGACGTGCCGGAAAACTGCCGACTCAGCCGGATGATTATGTAAGATTCATGGATTGTGCTGGGCAATCATCGCATTCTGATAATTTGGAAACAGACGCGAGCGAGGGTTCGGATGATTCCAATAATCCCGTTCTGGAACATCCGTTGCGTGCGATTACCGACGACGGCTCGGCAATAACCGGCCAGATTCTCGACGCAGTGCTTGCCGACTCGAAGGCGACAGGACTGCCGGTGCTGGAGCATTGCGAGCATCACGATTCCGGTGCCATCAACGACGGGGCTGTCAGCAGGAAACTCGGCATTGCCGGTATCCCGGCCGAAACCGAACTGGCGATAGTCGATCGTGATATCGAGGCGACGCGTCGAACAGGTGCCCACATCCACTTCCAGCATGTCTCGACGGCCGGTGCATTCGATGCTGTCCGTAAGGCCAAAGCCGAGGGACTGCCGATCACCTGCGAGACGGCGCCGCACTATCTGGCGCTATGCGACGAGGATATATTGAAATATGGTGCGATGGCGAAGATGAACCCACCGTTGAGAAGCGAGGCGGACAGGCGTGCGACCGTTGCCGCGATTGCAGACGGAACCGTCGATATGATCGCCACTGACCACGCTCCGCATACCGCCGCCGAAAAAGCTTCCGGCTTGGCTGATGCGCCAAACGGCATTATCGGATTGGAATGTGCGTATGGTGTCTGCCGCAAGGTCTTGGTCGAGGGCGGTGCCATCAGTGACGAACGGTTGATCGAGCTTATGTCCTTGGAACCGGAACGGCTGATGGGCCACACACCGACTGATGTCGCGATGCTGCTCAACACCTCGGCGAAGTGCGCGACGAAACGGACGTTGGATCTGAGCAAGGTCGAGCACCCCGAAAATGTCGATCTGACGTTGATCGATACCCACAACGAATGGACGGTGGATTCTTCAAAGTTTCATTCCAAAGGGCGCAACACCCCGTTCGACGGCTGGAAACTCACCGGCAGGCCGATGGCCACGATTATCGGTTCAAAGCTGGTGTTTAGCAGGTTATCGAATGGCTCCGGGAGTAAAGAAGACAGCTCAAGGGCAGTTTAAGCGAAATCCCAACTGATATATAAATGAGTAGAACAGTTAAAATAACTGTGATAATCCATAACAGAACAGTTTAGAAAACCTAGAAAACGAGGCAAACAATGGATCGACTGATTGAGGCAATCGAAGCCAAAGACAATCCCAGCGTCGTCGGGTTGGATCCTACACAGGCGCTGGTGCCTCCGCAGGCTTTCACCATGGAGATCGAATTCAGCGAGAAGGATCTCGAGGCATTCATTAAAGGATTGAGGAGCAGCAACAGTCCTGGAGATCAGCGAGTTCTGGCTTCAATCGACAATGCCGATGGCATGGAAGCCAAGATCAAGGCTGCGAAAGATGCCTTGGAACAGGCTGATCCGGGTGCCGAGATCGTTGAAGGCTTCTATGAGTTCAACTGCGCCATCATCGACGCCGTGAAAGACATCGTGCCGGCCGTCAAGCCGCAAATCGCCATGTATGAGGCATACGGTCCCATCGGTTTTGATATCTACCGTTTGACCTGTGAATATGCGCAGAAGCAGGGACTGTATGTGCTCGGTGACATCAAGCGAGGTGACATCGGTTCGACCGCCGCCGCGTACGCCAAGCATCTGACCGGCGTCAATTCTCTGAAAGACGACTGCAATGGCCAGCCGTGGAGCGAGGATGCCGTTACCGTAAATCCCTATTTCGGCACCGATGGCATCATCCCATTCACCGACGCGGCCAAGCAAACCGACAAGGACGTGTTTGCGCTCGTACGCACTTCGAACCCATCCAGCAAGGAGATTCAGGAACTCGAACTTGCCGATGGCGACAGGCTGTACGAGCATGTCGCTGACCTCGTGGAAGGTTGGGGCGCTGATTCGGTTGGGAAGTATGGCTATTCGCGGCTGGGTGCTGTGATCGGGGCGACCCATCCTGAACAGGGCCGAAAACTGCGCGAACGTATGCCACATACGTTCTTCCTTGTTCCCGGCTACGGAGCACAGGGCGGTACCGCCGCCGATGCCGTACAGATGTTCGACAAGAACGGACGTGGTGCCATCGTCAACTCGTCTCGTGGCATCATCGGCGCGTGGAAGAAGTCGGGGGAGTACCGCGAGGAAATGACCAAGGAGGAAGCGCTTGACTTGGTAGGGCGCAGTGCCCGAGCCTCAGCCATCGCGATGCGCGACGACTTGAGAAAAGCCCTGCACTGATAATCATAACTTTTAAACTTATCAATTGACAGAATTTCAGAAGGAGAGACATGAGCGCAACTGCTTTTATGCCCACACTCACCACGGAAACCATCGAACGACAAGCCGCTGCAGCCGGACGAAAGCCGGGAAGACGCACCGATGAGGTAGTTTCGACGTCGGTGCTGTCTGAAGGTGTCTACGAACTGGTCATTCGGGACCCTTATGTCGCCCGAACCGTGAAGCCGGCACAGTTTGTGAATCTCTATCCCGTCGATGCCACGATGGCTCTGCCTCGCCCGTTCGGCGTGGCCGGAGTCGAGGACGATGACGTGACCCTCATCTATCAGATCGTCGGTGCCGGAACGCGCGAATTCTCGCGGTTGCAGGCCGGCGACACCGTCAACGTACTCGGTCCTCTCGGCAAGCCCTTTGATTTCAGCGCTTGGTGGGCCAACTATGTGTTGGTCGGCGGAGGATTAGGCATTCCGCCGCTGCTTTATGCGGCGCAGACACTGGCTGACGGTGGTGAAGCTGCATACGTCACTTCCGTTTTCGGTTACCGTGACGTTCATTTCGCGGACGAGTTGGTGAAGCCTTACGCCGAGTGCATGCATAGCATCAGCAATAAGGACGGCAACGTCATCGATTTGCTGAATTCGATTGAAGACGAGCTCAAGGCGTCCGAGCAGCTGCCGGTCATCCTTTGCTGTGGGCCGACGCCGATGATGAAAGCAGTTGCGGCCTGGGCAAGTGTCCGTGGTATTCCCGCCCAATTCAGCCTTGAGGCCCGTATGGGCTGCGGGTATGGGGCGTGCGTGGCCTGTGTGGTCGATACGCCGAACGGCAGGTTGAAAGTATGCAAGGACGGTCCCGTTTTCACCACCGAACAACTTGGCTGGGAGGCGTGAGCACGATGACCGATGCTACCAACGAAAGAACCGCTGCGATGAACGAACAGACACGACAGAACGAGGCAATGAACGTCCTTGAGCCGCACGAATGGCGCCACAAGACCATCGTCGCCGGAACGGAATGGAAGAACCCGGTCGGCACGGCCTCAGGGACCTTCCAGCTTGACGCATGCGGCGACTATTACGATGTCAGCCAACTTGGCGCAATTTCCACCAAGGGTGTTTCGCCGGTTCCGTGGGAAGGCAATCCTGCGCCGCGCACCGCCGAATCGCCTTCCGGAATGGTCAATGCTGTCGGTTTGCAGAACCCCGGCGTCGACCATTATCTTGTTGATGAATTGCCCCGTCTTAAAAAACTCGGCGCCACCGTCATCACCAACGTCGCCGGCCACAGCGACGAAGACTATGCCGAGGTCGTCGCCAAGCTTGCGGATTCTCAGGCCGATATGCTGGAAATCAACGTCAGCTGCCCGAACGTCAGCCACGGCGGCATGATCGTCGGCACTGATCCGATAGCCTTGAGCAGGCTTATCAAGCATTTGCGGGCACTGACCAGCAAGCCGATGATTGTCAAGCTTTCCCCAAACGTCACCGACATCGTCCAGATCGCCCATGCAGCGGTGGACGCCGGTGCGGACGCGCTGAGCCTTATCAACACGCTGGTCGGCATGCGCATCGACATCAACACGGGAAAGCCCATCATCGCCAACCGTACCGGCGGCGTCTCCGGCCCCGCCATCTTCCCGATTGCTCTGAGTTTCGTTTGGCGCGTGCGTCAGGCCATTCCCGACATTCCGATTATCGGCATCGGTGGCATCGATTCGGGGGAGAAGGCATTGGAATACCTCTACGCCGGTGCCAATGCGGTTGAAGTCGGCGCAGCAGCGCTTTTCGACCCGACCGCTCCGATGCGCGTGGCCCGCGAACTCGACGATTTGCTCGATTTCCGCCCCGAGTTAGCCGCGAAGCTGGCAAAGGGCCAGACCTGGTGATTAAGTTTGCGCTGAATACGTCGTTCGGAACGCCATGCCGCCGCGTTTAATGCAAACATGAGATATAAATAGACAAGATGTAAGACATGAAAAGGAAGATTCAATGATGACCAATAAGGGAAACAATCCAGAGCAAACGGGTAATTCATTTATGACCCCGATCGACCAGCGTTTCACCGAGTTCCTTCTCGAATCGGGAGCGCTGAAATTCGGCGATTTCACGTTGAAATCCGGAAGACGATCACCTTACTTCATCAACGCCGGCGCATTCAATGACGGACGCAAAATCGCCACGCTTGGTGCGTTCTACGCCGAAAAAATCACCTCGGCCATTACTGATGGCACCCTTCCCAAGGATATCGCTACGATTTTCGGCCCTGCTTACAAGGGCATCCCGCTCGCGGTTTCCACGGCCATCGCCCTGACCAGCATGCATGGCATGGAAGTCGGCTACACCTTCGATCGCAAGGAAAAGAAGAATCACGGAGACGGCGGTATCTTGGTCGGTACACCACTCAAAGACGGCATGAAGGTCCTGCTGGTCGATGATGTGATGACCGCCGGCACTGCCGTCCGTGAGGTAGTTCCCAAGCTCAAGTCCGCCGCAGACGTCGATATCGTTGGTTTGGTGCTTTCGGTCGATCGCATGGAAAAGACCAAGGATTCCAGCATCTCCGCCGTCAAATCGGTCGAGCAGGAATTCGGTTTCCCGGTCCTCTCCATCGCCAACGTTCGTGAGATTTTCGCCGCCGCCTCCCGCATGGTCACCACCGACGGCAAACCGTTGCTCGACGAAACTCTCAAAGAACGGGCCAACGACTATCTTGCGAAGTATGGTGCCTAAACATCTGGTCAATGCTTGAACAAATAACCAGCGTCACAAGATACACTAATATCTTGAAGAAGGTGAAGCATATTCATGAGTGATCAAGCGAAAGCTGCTGCAATCAACGAAGATTTGGATATAAAAGCGAGACAAGACCACTTTGAAAAGTGGCTGGAGGGAGATCTTCGAGTTCGCGGGCATAACCCGAAACGTAGCCATAATCTCACTAAGAGATTACAGGGTTTCAAAAAATTTTTATTGAAAAGAAATAGTTCTGCGGCTAACAAAGCAAAGGAATCCATTTTCCAGTATTCTGAGCCACTGGAATTTGAAGCAATTAATAGGGAAATAAACGAAGATAAGGCGATTATGGGCAGTGTGGAAGCGAAAAACAGTAGTTCCAATTTTCGTGCTGCAGTAAATGACTATGGTCGATTTCTCGAGTGGACTAAGCAGTCTGCGAATCAATCCAATGGAGGGG
The DNA here is from genome assembly GCF_029433335.1 of Bifidobacterium sp. ESL0745. Taxonomy (NCBI): domain Bacteria; kingdom Bacillati; phylum Actinomycetota; class Actinomycetes; order Bifidobacteriales; family Bifidobacteriaceae; genus Bifidobacterium; species Bifidobacterium sp. ESL0745. Next base: position 809,418 of record NZ_JAQTHX010000001.1, on the reverse strand, counting down.
AAGATTCAATGGAAGCGCAGATAGACAAATACGTTGAAATGCTTAAGCGCGTGCACAACATCATTTTTCATGGTGCGCCTGGCACGGGAAAGACCTATATGGCCAGAAGAATTGCCGAGAGGATGACAAAGCTTTCAGGTACAAAGCTGAATGGCAGTGACCAATTCGCTTTTGTGCAATTTCACCCCAGCTATGACTACACTGATTTCGTTGAGGGGTTGAGACCGGTTTCGTCTGAGAATTCCGATAATCCTGGTCATAAAGAGATGTCCTTCGAGCTCTACCCTGGCACATTTATGGAAATCGCCAATAGGGCTCGGCGTGAGTGGGAAAGTTGCGCTAATACTGAGCAAGCCCCTCAAAAATATGTCATCGTGATTGACGAAATCAATCGCGGCGATATCTCCAAGATCTTCGGTGAATTGTTCTTTAGTGTCGATCCTGATTATCGCGGTGAAAGCGGCAGCATCGATACCCAGTATCGCAATCTTCACGGTAGTGAGTTCAAAAAGAGGGGCGGGCTGGATAGCAATGAGAAGTTCTATGTCCCGGAGAATCTCTATATCATCGGCACAATGAACGATATCGACCGCAGCGTTGACTCATTTGACTTCGCGATGCGTCGACGGTTTACGTTCATCGAAATAACCGCTGAAAAATCCGAGTTCATGCTATGTGGTGATGAGAAGCATAGTGAAAACGCAAAAACCGTGATGGAAGCGGTCAACGACAAAATCGCGAGCCCGAATTTCCTCGATGAGAATTACCAGATTGGTGCCAGTTATTTCTTGGATGTTGTCGATCCAAAAATTGGAGACTCAGACGAGAAAGAAGTGTATACGCACCTTTGGAATGATAAGATCGGACCTCTGATTCATGAGTATCTGCGCGGCATGGATGATTCCTCAAAGAGTTTCAAAGCAGTCAAAGGTGCTTTCGATGATGCTGTTGCAGAAATCAAGAAATCAAATGATGGCGCTGAATCCAATTCCCAAAGCAATTCCGATTCGAACTCCGCCAATATTAAAAATAATCAGCAAAACGCGCCCCAATCAGATGATCATTCGGGCAACGATTGACAATGGCATATTGCCTGAATATGCGGATTCAGATTTTTGAAAAGTTGGAGAGTCGATGGACATTTCCAGTGAAACAGTGAATAAGGAATTCCAGCTCTATCAGTTGAAAGACAATTCTCCAATTGCCGATCAGAATAAGAATCTTCCTAAAAGCTCTCTAGGAAGGGATCTTATCGATATGAGCGTTACAGACCTTGTTGCCGAAAACGATATATTGAATTTCGGAAACGATATGGAGGGCCAAAAGGACATAGATGCGCGCCAATATGTAATCCAGCATTGGATAGGGAACGGCAGCTACTACGGTACCGCAAATCTAGTAGGTGTTCTGGGTAAATTCGACTCGGAACATAAGAAAACTGATTGTCTGACAATAACCACGCGCTTTGGGGGAAAAGCCAATGGAGAACCTTCCTCCTTTGATAAGGATTATCTATTCAGTTACCTTGTTTCTAAAGTGCTTCATGTAAACGTGGTAAAGAATCTCGACTTCACTAATTCTGCGAATAAAAGCTGGCAACAGATCTTGATCATGCTGTTTCCTTTCTATCTGCATCATGCGCTTGCTCAGGGCGTTTATAAAGCCTACATGCGGCGTGAATACGATGATTCCCGTCCCAAAGGCGTCATTGACATTCCTCGTTACATCCGCGATGACATCCCGTTTTCCGGCCACATCGCATACTCGACGAGACCTTTTGACGTCGATAACAACGTAACCGAGCTTATCCGTCACACGATTGAATATATTGCGGGTTTGGGTTCGTTTGGCTACAGTGTTTTGAACTATTCGGAATTGATCAGAAGCGATGCCAGCACCGTACGTTACGTGACTACGCGCTATGCCAAATCCGAGCGACGCGACATCATCTCCTGGAATCTCCGCCATCCTGTAGACAAGCCTTATTTCCATAATTATCGTATTCTGCAGCGTATTTGCATCGCTATTTTGCAGAACAGGGGTTTCGTTCCGCAAGACAAACGTTCCGGAAAAATTTTCGGGGTTCTTTTCGATTGTGCATGGCTTTGGGAGGAATATCTCAATCTGGTCTGCCGCGAGGGAGAGATGGAATTTGAACTTCTGCACCCTCGAAACAAAGCGAAAACCGGCGGACAATACTTTTTCGACAAAGCGGAAGGACCGATATTCCCTGATTTTCTCGCGATTGACCGCAGTCGCGGCCAGGATTATCCGTCTATTATGGTTGCCGACGCGAAATACAAGCCCGAAAACAACGTTGGAGGAAGGGATTATCAGCAGTTATTGTCCTACATGTTCCGTTTTGAGGCGAACACAGGGCAATATTGGTATCCGATTTCATCTCATCAATCTGATAACGAAGCCGATGCCGAAAAACCTGATATTTCGACTTTCACACTGCGATCAGACATCGGTGGATCCGATATTCTTTTTAAAGAACGCAATCCTAAAGTACAGGTCCACAAAATAGGTTTTCGGATTCCGCAAGGCGAGACCGATTATCAGGTTTTCAAGAACAAGATGAAGGAATCTGAAAACAATTTCCGCAACGCGATATCAATGGAGGCGTTAGTCGAAAATCCTAGATATGACGATTAAGTTCCTATGTACGGAGTATGGTTTTATCTAGTATTACGTCAACAAGGGAGCCGTATGCAACAGGAATACACACAGCCGTTGGAAAAGTCGATTGAAAGCGATCGGAACATTTTTACGTTGCTTGACGACCGTGCCAAGCGTACGCCGGATGAGTCGCTGGTTGAATATGTCGGTGATGACGGCAAGTGGCAGTCGTTTACGGCGACCGAATTCCGGGACAAAGTCATTGGGCTTGCCAAAGGGCTGATTGCCCGTGGCGTCAAACCAGGGGATTCCGTTGCGATCATTGCGCATACGTCCTGGCAATGGACCGCACTGGATGTGGCCACCATGTCGATCGGTGCGCTCACGGTTCCTGTCTACGAGACGAATTCACCGGCTCAAGTGCAGATGATCTTTAACGATTCCAACGTCAAGATGGCCTTTGCCGAAGATGACGCACAGCGTGACAAGATTGATGTCGTTCGTGATTCCTGTGCCGATCTCAAAGATGTGTATGTCATCGCCGCAGGTGCCATCGAGACCATCGAAAAGTTCGGCCAAAGCGTCACCGACGAGGAATTCTGGCAACGTGAAAAAGCGGTCAAAGGCAGCGATTTGGCAACCATCGTCTACACGTCCGGATCCACGGGAACGCCGAAGGGCATCGAACTGACCCATTCGAATTTCGTCTTCATCACCATTTCCGGCGTGCAATCCATGGGCGACATCCTCAACAAGCCTGGCCGCAGGCTGTTGCTGTTTCTACCGCTGGCACACGTCTTCGCCCGATTCATGCAGCTGGTCTGCTTTGCGGGGACGGTCACTTTGGGTCTGTCAAGCAATCTGAAGACCATTTTGGCCGATTTCCGCACGTTCAAGCCGACGTTCATTCTTGCTGTTCCGCGTATTTTCGAGAAGATCTATAACGCCGCCTCGCAGAGGGCAGGTTCAGGTGTAGCCGGACGTGTTTTCTCGCGTGCGACCAACACGGCGATTGAGTGGTCGAAGGCCCAACAGTCCGGAAAGCCGATTCCGCGCATGTTGCGTATGCGTCACGCTGTTTACAACAAGCTTGTATATTCGACCATCATGCAGATTTTCGGCGGGAAGGTCGAATATGCGGTTTCCGGCGGTGCTCCGCTCAATGCGACCATCGCGCATTTCTTCAACGGCGTCGGCCTGCCGCTGCTCGAAGGTTACGGCATGACCGAGACCTGCGCGCCGGCCATGGTCAATCCCACCAAAGGCTATAAGATCGGCACCGTGGGCATTCCGCTGCAAGGTGTGTCCGTCGGCGTCAGCGACACAGGGGAGCTGTGCATCAAAAGCCGGGCGGTGTGCGTCGGCTATCATAACCATCCGGAAATCACCAAGGAACAGATCGTCGATGGATGGCTGCATACCGGCGATCTTGGCTCGATCGATTCCGACGGTTTCGTGACGCTGACAGGCCGCAAGAAAGACATCATCATTACCGCCGGTGGCAAGAACGTTTCGCCCGCCGAGGTGGAGACCGCCGTCATGACCTCGCCCGTGGTCAGCCAGTGCGTCATGGTCGGCGACCGCAAGCCATTCATCGCCGCAATTATCTCGCTGGATCTGCAGGAGACCAACGATTGGCTCAAGTCCGAAGGTGCCGAGCCGGTCAAGGATTTGAAGGAAGCCGGCGAGAACCCGATCGTCCGAGCCGAGGTCGAGCGTGCCGTCAACAAGGCCAACGAGCTGGTCTCGCGTGCCGAGTCCATCCGCAAGTTCGAGATCGTACCCGACGAATTCACCGAGGCCAACGGCATGCTCACCCCAAGCCTCAAAGCCAAGCGCCAGGTCATCACCGACTACTACAAGGACCTCATCGACAATGTCATTTACGCTCCGAAGAAGAGCTGAGTTCGTTTCTGATAGACGAAACTGCCTTATGAATCGCAAATAAACAATTATTTCAGACTTTGCGATTCATAAGGCAGTTCTTGTTTAAAAGATGGAGAAGCCTTATTCTTCTAAGTTCGGATTGGAAAAAGTTATTTCAAAACAATTTGAATTAGCTATCGAAAAGGATTAGAGTAAAAATATATTTCAACTTGATTTGAAATATGAAGAAGCAGCAAGTTAGTGAAAGGATCTCAAGTGGGTGTGCAGACTACATTGTCCGCGCTTGCGGATCCGGCGCGGCGTGAGATTCTTCAATTGTTGAGGCAACGAGTGATGAATGCCGGCGAACTCGCCGAAGCCACAGGGTTGTCGGCCTCGAGGCTTTCGTATCATCTGCGTAAGTTGCGCGAAGCCGGGCTGGTGACGGATAGTCGTGACGGAACGATCATCTGGTACGAGCCGAACCTGACCGTCCTTGACGACACCATTGTCTGGATGAAAGAGCTGCAGCGCAACAATGCCGTTTCCAAGGCTTCTCGGTACAAGGCGAAGCCGGTGGAACGAGGAAACGCTATACGAGGTTCACAAGAAGCTGCAACTGGAGCGGTGAGAGATGAGAAAACACAGAAATAAGAAGACCAAAGCTCAAAAATTGAGTAAGGCCGAATCTCAAGATATCGAGCAACAGGCTAGCTGGAAAGCAGTGATTGCAAGTGCGAGGAACTGGAATATCGCAATGGTGCTCCTTGGCCTGTTGCCGCTGATCATCCTTTTGTTCGCCTTGCCATACATGCCGGATATTGTGCCCGCGCATTACAACGCCAGCGGTGAGCTGGATCGCTGGGGCAGCAAATACGAGGATCTCATTTTGCCTGTGCTGTCATTGCTGATATGTGCGGTCTGGCTGGTGTGCGAGATCCCCGTTGAGCGTTCCTCGCGTAAACAGTCTGGTTCAGGTACGGGCCAAAAGACGACGATACGCACTTGGGCTATCGCTGGATGCTGCATGTTCGCAGTCTTCAGCGTCATGACCATTTGGATTATCGCGGACGCCTTCAGTAAAGGACGTGCCGCGTCCAGAATACCGTTGGAGCCAATCATGAACGTGGTCACCGGTTTGGTATTCATCGTTCTCGGCAACATCCTGCCAAACACAAGGCCGAACAGGTTGATGGGCATACGTGTGCCCGGAGCCTACAAAAGCCGTGAATCGTGGCGTCGTTGCCAACGCTTCGGCGGACTGGCATTCATTATCGGCGGCGTGATCTTGGTGGTTCTGGGCATTGTCGTACATTCATCTAGCTTGATCAATACGTACGCCATCCTCGCCGTTCTTTTGGTCATGGTGGTGGCGTGTTACGTATACAGTGCCTATGCTGGTAAGAAATACGGCGATGTCGGTGGTTCGATTAAGGGAGATTGATGGTAATGTGTCTCCTGACAGGACTTTGTCTCATTCAAAGAAGATTACTACCGGGCCGGTGAGGAATGGAAAAACTCGAAGATAATCAGACGGAAGTTCAAGAATCCAGCGATGGCGAATCCGCAAGCATCAAGCAACATATTGGCTGGAAAGATGTGTTTGTCGGCGCGAAAAATTGGAACTTCGCGCTAGTGCTTCTCGCTGTGTTGCCGCTGATTGTCTATCTGCTGGCTTTGCCGTATATGCCGAACACCATACCTATGCATTACAACAGTAAGAACGAACTTGACCATTGGGGAAGCAAATACGAGGGGCTCGTTGTTGCTTGGATTGCGTTGATTTTTTGTGTGTTCTGGCTGGTGTGCGAGATTCCTCTCGGACTTTCCGTGTACAAACAATCGCATCCGGATATGAGCCCGAAAACGACAGTGCGAGTCTGGATTGGCGGCGGATGTTGGGTATGTTTGGAGATGAACATCGTCAACATTTGGATTATCTCTGATGCCTTCAGCAAGGGAGGCACGGGTTCCAGCATACCGTTGGAGCCCATCATGAACGTGACCGCTGGCTTGGCCCTCATCATTTTCGGCAATGTCATGCCGAGCGTCAAACCGAACGGATGGTCCGGTATGCGTCTGCCTGGAGCTTTCAAAAGCCGCGAATCATGGCGCCGCTGCCAGCGTTTCGGCGGTTTTGCGTTCATCATTGGCGGCATCGTTTTGATTGCTGCAGGTCTCTTCGTGCACTCGTCCCGTTTCGTCGACCTGTATGCCGTCCTTGTTGTAGGTTTGGCAATAGTGGCGGCATTCGCCGTCTACAGCGTCTACGCCGGCAAGAAATATGGCGATGTCGGAGGAAAGATTAACCGCAAGTAGGATGTGTTATTCAATCTCATTGCCGAAAGCCATTTGATAACATTAGATTATGGACGATGATATGGAATGTAAAAACAAAATCATTCAAGATACGTCATTGCCGATGAAAGAACGCTTGAAACTGATTGGTTACGATGTTCCTGATCTCAGTGATTTGTTCAAGGATTACCGTGGCGACTACCGTGGCGAGGAATGGGATACCGGCTCTGCCGTGGGTGCTGAGATTTGGTAGATTTCGTTGAGTTCCGATTTTCTTAACTTATTCAATCAGTGTGTAGCCATGGCTGGCGATGACGGACTTGAGCTTGGCGAGGTAGCTTTCGGCGGCGTTGGAGAGGTTGGCGCGTTCATTGGTGATCCATCCGACCAGCATGGTCTCGTCGGTGTCGAGCGGAACGGTGACAATCTTCTCGTTGTTGAGGTCGCCGTTGTCGATGCCGGTGCAGATGGTGTAGCCGTTGAGGCCGATGATGAAGTTGAGGATGGTGGCGCGGTCGGTGACGGTGATCAGCTTGGGGGAGTCCTTGGGCCAGACCGCCTCCTCGGCGAAGTAGAAACTGCCTTCCTCGCCCTGTTCGTACTGGATGAACGGGTATGGCTTGAGGTCGTCCATCGTTACGATCTTCTTGGACGCGAGCGGGTTGTCACGTGAGATGAAAACATGCAGACCGGCACGGAAGAGCGGATGGAACTCGAGGTGTTTGCCGCGCAGGAGCTTGCCGATGACGTCCTTGTTGAAATCGGAAAGATAGAGAATGCCGATTTCGGAAAGCATGTTGGCCACCGAATCAATGATGTCTCGCGTACGGGTCTCGCGCAACGTGAATTCGTATTCGTCGGATTCGATGGAATTGATCATTTCCACGAACGCCTCGACGGCGAACATGTAGTGCTGGGTGGAGACGCTGCACAGTTGTTTGCGTGGCTTGGCGTGCTTGTAGCGTTCCTCCATGAGCTCGGCCTGATCGAGCACTTGGCGAGCGTACGTGAGAAATTCCGCGCCGTCCACGGTCAGTGCGATGCCTTGCGATGAGCGGGTGAAGATCTCGATGCCCATTTCGTGCTCGAGCTCCTTGACCGACGAGCTCAGCGCGGGCTGGGAGACATACAGCTCGTGCGAGGCCTCGTTCATCGAGCCGCACTCCACGATCTTGACGATATATTTCAGCTGCAGCAGTGTCATATCTAAAGTTTATAACAACGTGTGTATCGAGCACGTTAACTTATAACGATTATTGATATTGAAATCAGTGAAAGTTGATAATTGTCTTGTTTCAGCCATGCCGAAATGTTATGGATAGGAGAGAGTTACTTATACCAATCGCAATAACTATCGTGTTTTCAACATTGAATATCGATAATCGGAAATTCTTGTAATCAGATATCGGTGGCAGTTACCACTTAAACCCAGAAGTACGTGGGGACCATGCTGACGATGGCGGAATAGTGGCATTCCTGCTGCTTAAATCTAAGAGTTTGCGGAGACCGTAGCAACGTTCAGATTTTTACGCCTAGACGCTGCAACTCACTTCGTGCGGTAGAAGCATCATGGAATCGAGTTCCTGTGATGCCGACAGCTTTCGCACCATCCACGTTGGCCTGGGTATCATCAAAAAATACGGTTTGCGCAGCCTCCAGGCCGAAACGGTTCAGGGCGAGATTGAAAATATCGGCGTTGGGCTTGTGCATCTTTTCGACGCCGGACACCACGGTGCCTTGCAGCAAGCGTTCGAGCTGCGGGAACTTTTCGAAGGCAAAATGGAAGGTTTCACTGGACCAGTTCGTCAGTCCCCATACGCCGTAGCCAGCGCCGTGCAAATCGGTCAGCAACGATTCCATGCCATCGATCATTTGCGGCAGGGCGTCATCGTAATGTTGGATGTAATAGCTGAACATCGTGGCTAGGTCGTCGCCATATTGCTTTCGGTAATCCTTGATAACCTCGGCAAAATCCTCACCGGCGTCCATACGGGCTTCGGCGGCGAAGAAGCCGTAGACGTCATCGTCGCCCGCGCATAAGGTATCAACGATTTCCTGCGGAAAATGGCCTTGGAGACAAGGCCGATAGTTTAGTTCCAGCAATACGCCGCAAAAATCGAACATGACATCACGGATTTCGCCGTTTCGATTGGCAACGTCATTGTTCTCCGTCGTATCCATCGTTATCTCCTGCTCATCTTCGTTTTGACTCTGCTTGCCTGAGTTATCGAAAACCGCCCTTCCGATATTCTCAAAGGAAAGTTTCGTTCAGCCTTACCAATACCTAGTTCTGCATCAATTCTTCAAACGCCTGAGGCAATGCCTCGATGACATCGGTCGCTACAATCGGATGCCCTGGCTTTCCGTTGGAAACAATGGTGCCATCCGCATCGAAAATCTCGGGAGGTTCCCAGCCATGCCGGTCCGACTCGGAGGCCAAGCTTGCGGCATAACCGTGGATATAGCTGGCGCTAGCGGCGGTCATAATATCGAGGCTCGGGTCATGTTGAAGCTGTTCCTCGCCCTGTTGCGCCAACATTCCGCCCATCACTCCGGCCAACACATCCCCGGCTCCGGCGGTTGCCAGCCATGCCGGTCCACTTCCAGAAATCAAAGTGGTGGTCATCTTGTGTGTCACGTCGGCATTTTCTGGTCCAGCCTCAGTACCGGCCGGTAGGCCAGCCATGTTGGAATCACCAACAACGATGGTCACCGCACCTTTGAGCAGCACGGTTGCTCCTGTCAGCTCGTGAGCCCGTCTGGCCCAACGCCAGGGTTCCGCGGTGATACCAGCGGTATCCACATCTTCGCCACGTTGCCGCAGCAATGCCGCAAGCTCACCGGCATGCGGGGTGATGACGACATGTGCCGGTACGCGTTCTGGCAGTAGGTCGAGCGCACCCGCATCAACACAGATTGGCGGCATGGACCAAGGTTCGCTGTCATAATCGATATTGGGATCGGCATTACCCCAGACGTTTCCAGTTCGTTCCGATACGTATGACGTTTCTTCTTTATTCGGATCATGAACTGGAATCTCAGTCTCATCTGTAGTCTTGGAAACATTCTTGGCTGGCAATGCATAATGCCTGAGCAGCGCGGCAATGGCTTCTCGTTGACCGTCGGGACCATTTACGCTGTGCCTTCCGGAATTCTGATTACCGTTACCTTTTAATGCGTCCGCTGTTGGGACACCGGAACCAACAGCCCAGGCTTGCACGCGACCTTTGCCGATGACGATTTCGGGAGCGTTCCGCAGCACCATATCAGATGCATTCACCGGCCCCATATAACGTACCATGCCGATATTGGAACGAACAGCGGCGCCTGAACTGAGCACAGCAGCGCCAGGATATTTTGCGGATCCCGTAATCAGTCCAACGACTCCGCGAGAATATTTGGAATCGGACGGTTTCGGCAGTCGTATCATGCTACCGGCAGTCTCATCAATGGATGAAACGACTGGCATGGCATAGGTAATATCGAAACCAAAATCAACGAGAACGGTATGCCCGCAAGCAAAACTTGCCGGAGGTAGCATTGCGCAAGGTTTCATCGCTCCGAACATCACCGTGACGTCGGCCGGAATGTAGCTTCCGGGCAAGGTGCCGTCGTCCACACCGACACCGGAAGGTGTATCGATGGCAACGACCAGAGGCTTCTGCTCTCGTTCGGTATCAGCGACAAATTGCGGTCTCTCCGGTTCCGTCCCGTCTCCGTTGGTGGGATGGAGGATATTCGCCATGGTTGCGGCAGGCCCTCGTAGCGCCCCGTGCACGCCGATGCCGGTCATTGCGTCAAGAATTACATTGGCCTGTTGCGTCAGTTCGATTGCTGCTTGCAAGCGTTCGCCGGCTTCTCCTGCGCTGAAACCAGATGAAACGCCGGGTATATCCGCTTCAGGATTGATGATTAGCAACCGTCCGCCGCTTCGCGTGAAAGCCAGCAAACCCTGCAAATGCAGTGATTTGCCAACGGCGATGGCCGTGACCTGAGCGCCGGCCCGAGCGAGCTGTGCGGCAGCGTAAAGCCCGTCACCGCCATTGTCTCCGGCTCCGGCCAGAAGCACCACCTTTGCCTCAACTATATCGATGTCATGTTCGTCAAGCAGCTCGGCGGTGACCCGTGCCGCAGCCGAAGCTGCCATACGCATCAGTGGAACGCCTTTGTCAAGTAACGGACGTTCCATGCCGCGTACGGTCTCAACGCTGTAGGCGCGGTGCTGCAACAGCGACTTGCGCATCAGTTCCGTCATTGTGACCTCGTCCATTGCCGACCTCCTGTGTGTTCATCAATGTCTAGCTTGATGTTACCCTAGCGCGGCCACATGGAGATTCGGTGCGCGGTTACTCTTCGGCGACCAAGTCGAGGTAGTCATCGCTCCAAAGATCCTCGTCACCGTCAGGCATCAGCAGCACCCGTTCGGGGTTAAGCGCCTTGACCGCGCCCTCGTCATGAGTGACCAGAACGATGGCGCCTTCGTATTTGGCGATGGCCTTGAGGATTTCGTCACGTGAGACCGGGTCGAGGTTGTTCGTTGGCTCATCGAGCAGTAGCACGTTCGCGCGCGAAGTCACCAACGTCGCCAGTGCGAGTCTCGTCTGCTCGCCGCCGGAAAGTACCTTGGCCGGTTTGAACGCGTCGTCGCCGGAGAAGAGGAAGCTGCCGAGAATGGACCGGGCGTGGGTGTCGTCAAGATCGGGGGCGACGTGCTGCAGGTTCTCGAGCACGGTCGCGTCCATTTCCAATGTGTCGTGCTCCTGTGCGAAATAGCCGATTTTGCAGCCGTGACCGTAGACGACCTCGCCGGTATCGGGCTTGTCCTCACCGGCCAGAATGCGAAGTGTCGTCGTCTTGCCAGCGCCGTTGTAACCAAGGATAACCACGCGGGAACCCTTGTCGATGGCCAGATTGATGCCTGTGAAGACAATATTGGAGCCGAATGCCTTGGAGATTTCTTTGGCCATAATCGGCGTCTTGCCGCAGGGCGCGGGTTCGGGGAAGCGGATGTCGGCCACCTTCTCTTGCCGTTCGGCTTCGCTGGTTTCTGAAAGCAAGCGTTCCGCGCGACGCATCATGTTCTGTGCCGCAACTGCCTTGGTTGCTTTGGCATGCAGGCGGATACCCTGCCTCATCAGGCGTGCGGCCTTCTTTTCAGCCACTTCACGTTCGCGGCGACGACGCTCCTCGTCCACCACACGCTGCTTCAAGTAGGCCTTCCAGCCCAGCGAATACATATCGATCTGGGCGGTCTGCGCGTCCAAGTGCCAGATCTTGTTGACCACTTCGTCCAGCAGTTCCGTTGAATGGGAGATGACAAGGAACCCGCCCTCGAAACGCTTGAGATAGCCGCGCAGCCACTCGATGGAATCCGCATCCAAATGGTTGGTTGGTTCGTCGAGGATTAACGTGTTGGCGTCGGAGAACAAAATTCTTGCCAGTTCAATACGACGTTTCTGGCCGCCGGAAAGCGTGCCGATCGGTTGCTGCATCACGTCGTTAGGAAGACCAAGGCTCGCTGCCATGGAAATGGCTTCGGATTGCGCTGCGTAGCCGCCGGCCTTGTCGAACGCCTGCATGGCCTTGTCGTACTTATCCATCGCCTTTTCCATGACCTTCGGGTTCTCGTTGGTCATTTCCTTTTCGGCCTTGCGCATACGCTTGATGATGGCGGCGATATCGCGAGCACTCATCATACGGTCGAGTGCGCTCTGTTCGGGGTCGTCGGCGTGGGTGTCCTGCGGCAGATAGCCGAGCTTGCCGGAAACGCGCACCCTGCCGGCCGTGGGGAGCAGGTCGCCGGTGATGACGCGGGTGAGGGTGGTCTTGCCTGCGCCGTTTCGTCCGACGAGGCCGATCTTGTCGCCCTTGCTCACATGAAAATCAGTGGGATTGAGCAGCGTCCGTGCCCCGATCTGAATTTCCAGCCCTTGCGCCTCGATTGCCATACCTTGTTACCCATCCTGTTGTCATCACGAAATTGCGGCGAATATACCAACATGCCATCATAGCGACACGTCTGCTTTTACCGAATAATAATTGTGTTCTGTAATTTGCATAACAGCAAAAAACTTGGATTTCTGCTTCTGAAGAAGTCGCAGAGCACTTTCTTTGTTGTTTTTGGTTACCGGCAACGACCTGCAAAGTATTGGCTGGCTTGGCACATAGTCGAACAATTGTTCGAACCGTCCACTATGATGGGATATCCTACAGTGGAGCATTCGGCATCAAGCGGAGGTAAGCATTGGCAACAGCATCGACGGCGCACAAATCAGGGAAAACCGGTGACTCGTCGGCAAGTGTGGTGGCGCAGAAGCTGATGGACAGCGATTCGTTCCTGTCCCAAGAGATCGCAAAGGCGCCCTTGCGTAAGACCGGCAATTCGCTGGTGGCGGACATTTCGCATATTCCCAGCGATCTGAAGATCACGGTTCAGGGCGCTCGCGAACACAACCTGAAGAACATCGACCTTGCCATCCCGCGCAACCGCATGGTTGTATTCACCGGGCTTTCCGGTTCCGGAAAGTCTTCGCTGGCGTTCGATACATTGTTTGCCGAGGGGCAGCGGCGTTATGTCGAATCCTTGAGTGCCTACGCTCGCCAGTTCCTGGGGCAGATGGACAAGCCGGATGTCGATTTCATTGAGGGACTGAGCCCGGCCGTCTCCATCGACCAGAAGACCACCAACCGCAACCCGCGTTCCACGGTCGGTACCATCACCGAAATTTACGATTATCTGCGACTTCTGTTTTCCCGCACCGGCATCCCGCATTGCCCGGTTTGCGGCGAGGTCGTCAGCGCCCAGACACCGCAGCAGATGGTCGATACATTGATGAAGAAGCCGGAAAAGACCCGCTTCCAGATTCTTGCGCCGGTCGTCCGCGGTCGTAAAGGCGAATTCGAAGACCTGCTTGAGCTGCTGCGCGGCGATGGCTATTCCCGTGCGTTGATTGACGGCAAGATGTGCCAGCTTTCCGACGACATCAAGCTGACCAAGCAGAAAAAACACACTATTGAAGTAGTGGTCGATCGCTTGGTTATCAAGGACGGCATTCGCCAGCGCCTCACCGATTCCATCGAAACCGCGCTGAAACTCGCCAAAGGCATCGTGGTCATCGATTACGTCGACTTAGACGAGAAGGATCCGAACCGCCGTGAACCGTTCAGCGAGAAACGTTCCTGCCCGAACGGCCATCAGTTGGAGCTTGATGAAATCGAGCCCCGTACGTTCTCCTTTAACGCCCCATATGGTGCGTGCCCTGATTGTGACGGCATCGGCTATAAGCTGGAGATCGACCCTGAGCTGGTTATTCCTGATCCAAGCAAATCACTCAACGAGAACGCCATCGAACCTTGGGGCATGACCAAAGGCACCGGCGAATATTACCGTCACGTGCTCGAAGGCCTTGGCGAAGAAATGGGCTTCAGCCTTGACACCCCATGGAAAGACCTACCTAAAAAGGTACAGCACGCCATCATGTATGGCCATGATTTCAAGGTCAAGGTTTCCTATCGCAACCGCTGGGGACGTTTGCGCGAATACAGCACCGGCTTCGAAGGCGTGGTGCGCACGCTCATGCGTCGCCATGACGAAACAGACTCCGACCAGATGAAGCTCTATTACGAGTCCTATATGCGTGAAGTGCCTTGTCAGACCTGCCAAGGCAAACGCCTACGTCCTGAGGTGTTGGCGGTCACCGTCGACGGTAAATCCATTGCCGACGTCTGTGATATGCCGGTCGAACGCAGTCTCAAATGGATTCGCTCACTGAAACTTGAAGGCTCCGCCGCGCTGATTGCCGGCGAGGTCTTGAAGGAAATCCGTGCCCGTCTTGGCTTCATGAACGATGTCGGATTGAATTATCTAACACTCTCGCGCGCCGCAAAAACGCTTTCCGGCGGAGAAGCGCAGCGCATACGTCTGGCCACGCAGATTGGCAGCGGACTCGTCGGCGTGATGTACGTGCTCGATGAGCCATCCATCGGCTTGCATCAGCGCGATAACGAACGGCTGATCAAGACTCTGCATCACCTGCGTGACCTCGGCAATACGCTGATCGTGGTCGAACACGATCAGGAGACCATCGAAAAGGCCGACTGGCTGGTTGACATCGGTCCAGGCGCCGGCGAACGCGGCGGAGAAGTTGTCTACTCCGGTCCGGCCGCTCATGTGGTCGACGCTCCACGTTCCATCACTGGCGACTACATCGCCGGCCGACGGACCATCGAGGTGCCGAAAAAGCGTCGCAAAACCGATAAGAACCGGCAACTTAAAGTTATCGGGGCGCGTGAGAACAACCTCAAGAACATCAACGTTTCCATTCCCTTGGGCGTAATGACCTGCATCACCGGCGTCTCCGGTTCAGGCAAGTCGACGCTGATCAATTCGATTCTCTACCCATCGTTGGCCGACAAACTCAACGGCGCACGCATTGTACCGGGCAAACACACCCGCGTCGAAGGCATTGAACAGTGCGACAAGGTCATCCATGTCGATCAGAACCCGATCGGCCGTACTCCGCGCAGCAACCCTGCCACTTATACCGGCGTATGGGACAAGATCCGTCAGTTGTTCGCCAAGACGCCTGAGGCTCAAGTTCGCGGCTACGGTCCGGGACGTTTCTCGTTCAATGTCAAAGGTGGGCGTTGCGAAGCCTGCCATGGCGACGGTACCATCAAGATCGAAATGAACTTCTTGCCTGATGTCTATGTGCAATGCGAGGAATGCCATGGCAAGCGCTACAACCGCGAGACGCTCGAGGTGAAGTACAACGGCAAGTCCGTGGCCGACGTGCTCAACATGCCGATTTCCGAGGCGGCCGACTTCTTCAAGGCCTACACCGGCATCTCGCGCTATCTTGACACGTTGGTTGACGTCGGCCTCGGCTACATTCGACTTGGCCAGCCCGCGACCACGCTTTCCGGCGGTGAATCCCAGCGTGTGAAGCTTGCCACCGAGCTGCAGCGCCGTTCCACTGGTCGTACGATCTACATTCTAGATGAGCCGACCACTGGTCTGCATTTCGAGGATGTCCGCAAGTTGCTGCAAGTGCTGCAGGGCTTGGTCGACAAAGGCAACACGGTCATCGTCATCGAACACAACCTTGACGTGGTCAAGTCCGCGGACTGGATCATCGACCTCGGCCCCGAAGGCGGCGACGGCGGCGGAACCATCGTCACACAAGGCACGCCGGAACATGTGGCCAAGTGCGAAAAGAGCTGGACGGGCAAGTATCTGAGCCCTATGCTCGGGTAACCCATTGCTGTGTAAGTTGATGATTGCAGTCAGATTCGAAAGCGATTTGATGCGAACATCAGTACTGGACTATATCGGAGCGATAGTTCATTTTGGTAAAGCGAGCGGTCAGTGGCATTTATGCATGACTGCGTTGGATAATGGCATAAGCTGTTAGATTTTTGAAACGAAAGGGCGGAATGGCGGTAACGGCGAACGAACAGCGAAACGGAGACAACACCGGCTGGCGCAAGACAACACGCAAGCTTGGGGACACCCGCGACCTGTTTCGCCCAGCCACCAGTGATATTCCTACCGATCCGGGCGTCTACAAATGGCGTGACGGTGATGGCAGGGTCATCTATGTCGGCAAAGCCAAGAATCTGCGTAATCGCCTCACCTTCTATTTCCAGCCCTTGAGCGAGCTGCATCCGCGCACGCAGAACATGGTGTTGACCGCCCGCAGCCTAGAGTGGACGGTGGTCGGCACCGAGCTTGAGGCGCTTACCCTTGAATACACATGGATCAAGGAATTCGATCCAAGATTCAACGTCGTGTTCCGTGATGATAAGACCTATCCCTATCTAGCAGTTTCTTTAGGTGAAAAGTATCCGCGGGTATGGGTCACACGAAATCGCAAACGTCGTGACACCAGATATTTTGGTCCGTACGCAAAGGCATGGGATCTGCGTCAGAGCCTTGACAAACTGCTTAAGGCATTTCCTGTACGGACCTGCACCAAAAACGTCTTCAACCGCGCCCAAATGACCGACCGTCCGTGTCTACTCGCTTCCATCGGCAAATGTTCGGCGCCTTGCGTCGGACGCATCAGTGAGGAAGACCACCGCCGCATGTGCGAGCGGCTGGTCGGTGTGCTCACCGGGCGTTATGGCACATCGTTTATAGCCGGGCTGACCAAAGAGATGAAGCAGGCCAGCCAAGACATGGAATTCGAAAAAGCGGCACGCCTGCGTGACCAGATTTCCATGCTCAAAACCGTCTCGGAACAGAACGCGGTCGTCTTTGACCAGGATGTTGACGCCGACGTGTTCGGCATGGAATCGGACGAACTCGAGGCCTCGGTTCACGCTTTCTTCGTGCGTTCCGGGTCGATTCGTGGCGAGCGCAACTGGAGTGTCAAGCGTGTGGAGGATATTGACGATGCCAACCTCATCGCTGATCTCATCACGCAGGTCTATTCCGATTTGATGGGGGAGACGGACAGCCAGGCCAGTACGCCTCTTAACCTGCCGAGCAACGGCGAGGATCTGTTGGAACAGAATGGTGATGTCTTAGACGATTCTGAGATTCTTGGTAATAACGGGATGCAAACGCAAGGTTCGATTGATGATTCAAAGCGTGAAGACATCCATTCGGATTCTGATTCCCACGATAATGAAATCGGAATCAGTAGCCATGACAAGGTTGAGGATTCCAATAATTCAGCCGATGTGAATAATTCTGATGCTGTTCCGGCTGCCGCCAATGGCGCCATCAACATTGTCGAACGTCGCGACGCGTTGGGAGCCACCCAAAGCATCACTGCTACCGACAGCCTTTCGCGCGCTCAGGCGACGCACATTCGTCGTGAGCGCCAGATGCAGACCGGACGCAGTGATTTGCTCGCTCCTATCGCTCCGGTTCCTCGTGAGGTGCTGGTACCGATCGAGCCTGCACGTCGCGGCGAACTTGAGGAATGGCTCAGCTCTTTGCGCGGTGCTGCCGTCACCATTCGTGTGCCCAGTCGCGGTGAGAAAAAGACATTGATGGACCGCGCCGACAGCAATGCCAAACAGGCGTTGCAACGCAGCAAAATGAGCAGGATCAGCGACATCGGCGCCCGGACGCAGGCGATGAACGACGTTGCCAAGGCACTGGGACTGAGCGAATCGCCATTGCGCATCGAAGGCTACGATATCTCGAACACCATCGGCGGCATCTATCAGGTTGCTTCAATGGTGGTGTTCGAAGATGCAATCGCCAAAAAGTCCGAATACCGTCGCTTTGCCATCCGTGGCAAGGACGGCAAAGGCGCGCTTGACGATCTGAGCGCCATGTATGAGACACTCACCCGCCGGTTCCGGCACGGAAACATCGCCGGCGATACTGGTGAAAGCATCGACAACGAGAAACGCATCGAGCAGGCGCAAGCAGCGTCAAAAAACGAATCGGCTCACGGTGAGTATGGCATTGACGTCAGTGCCAGTGGAAAGACCGACACCGTTACCGGCAGTGCGACTGGAAACGTTCAGAATTCCGAAGTCCGTGGCCTAACCAGCGCCGATGCCGTCGTGCAGCAGGATACCCATCCGCGTCATTTCGCCTACAAACCGAACCTCATCGTGGTCGACGGTGGCAAGCCCCAGGTCGAAATCGCAGCAAAAGCACTGAAAGATTGTGGTGTGAACGATGTTGCGGTTTGCGGTTTGGCAAAAAGGCTCGAAGAAGTCTGGATACCAGGTGAGGATTACCCGCTTATCCTCAAACGCCAGTCCGAGGGGATGTACCTGTTGCAACGCGTTCGTGACGAATCCCATCGTTTCGCCATCACCTACCATCGCAAGTCGCGCCGCAAAGGAGCCCTTCGTTCCGCGCTTGATGACATTCCAGGCATCGGCGAAAGTTACCAGAAGAAGCTGCTTCGTGCCTTCGGATCGGTCAAGGGCATTCGCAATGCCAGTATGGAGAATTTAGAGGGTGTCAATGGGATCGGTGAAGCCAAGGCACAGGCCATCTATCAAGCTCTTCATACTGATGCCAACAAACCTGACGTTTCAGAAGAGGCCATATCGCGGACAAAGCAGGTACCGAACAGTAAAAAATGACTTATAAACTAGACGAGCAGCCAGCAGATCAGATTAGCGGGCACGTGACGAATCGACGGGAGGGAACGTCAACCAATGGGTAATAAGATCAACCACCGTTGTGCTGTTTTGGGCAGGCCCATCTCCCATTCGCTTTCACCTGTGCTGCACAACGCGGCCTACAAGTCGCTTGGGCTCACAGATTGGCATTACACCCGCGTTGAAGTCGGTGAAGAGGATTTGGCGCATTTTCTTCAGACATTGGATTCTTCATGGGCGGGATTAAGCCTCACGATGCCGTTGAAACGGACGATTCAGCCGTACGGAACCCCGTGTGACACCTGGTCACGGCGACTTCTGGTTGCCAATACCGCTGTGTTCGACTGGTCTGCAGAAACGACGAAACCGAATATCAGGCTCTATAACACCGATGTGGAAGGTATCGAGCAGGCGTTCGAGCATTTTTGGCGTATTTCGCATTGCGAGGCTCGCAACAAATCGGCCACCGACATCGGTAAACAAAACGGATCAGCCAATGAACATCAAAGCGCGAAAGCGGTTATTCTTGGTAATGGCAATACAGCGCTTTCAGCCATGGCCGCATGCACGGAAATGACGGTTCCCGAATCAGGAGCCATCGCAAAGGTGACGGTCTGTGCGCGGCACCATCATGACAACGATCCGATGAAGCGTTTGGCGGAATCAAAACCGGGGCTTTCCTACCATCAGGTGCCGCTCCTCGAAGCCACGAGGCACTTGGTACAGGCTGATGTTGTGATTAACACCATACCGGCGCATGGAGCCGATGAGACCGCAGGACGACTTGAGAAGATCTTTACTGGCGTTTCCCCGGCCCCGTTCCACGGAACGCTTCTGGACGTGGTTTATGATCCGCGTCCGACCAGACTTATGAAAATTTGGCTTAAAGGTGGCGGGAAAGTTATCGGTGGTGAAGAAATGTTACTCTATCAGGCTATTGCACAGATACGATTGATGACGGTAGGGGCGCATATCATAGGAACGGCAGATTTTGAGCAGGCGATGAGAAGCGCCCTACAGGAGGCACTGTGAGTTCGGAAACGCAAGGACCGGAAGACACCGGAGATCAGGTCGAAAAGACGGCCCCTGCCCCCCAAAATGCAAATTCATCCTCTCCGAAGGCCGATGACGAGCCGAAACCGGCCAAGGAATTTGAGGTCATGCTTATTACGGGCATGAGCGGTGCAGGTCGTTCTCATGCCGCAGATTGTGTTGAGGATATGGGTTGGTATGTGGTCGACAACCTTCCTCCGAAACTTTTGATTCCGTTGGTCGATATGATGACCTCTTCCGGTTCGAAAGTCCATAGGCTTGCAGCGGTCATTGACGTGCGTTCGCGGAGCTATTTCGATGATCTTTCAGCGGTTTTGAGCCATTTGGATGACCTGGGAGTGCGTACACATATCCTGTTCCTCGACGCAAGTGATAAGGTCTTGGTCCAACGTTACGAATCCGTCCGTCGGCCGCATCCTCTGCAGCACGGCAACCGTCTTATTGACGGGATCCATGAGGAACGTGAGCTGCTTTCCAATTTGAAGGAGCGGGCCGATACGGTCATCGACACCTCGTCGCTGAGCATTCACCAACTTTCGACAAAGCTTTATGATGCGCTGCTGGGCAAGGGCGCGAAAACCGTGTCTGTCCACATTTTCAGCTTCGGCTTCAAATACGGGATTCCGCTTGATGCTGATTTCGTCGCCGATGTCAGGTTCCTGCCCAATCCCTATTGGGTGCCGAGTCTTCGCGAACTCAACGGCAATGATCAGCCGGTCAGCGATTACGTATTATCCAACCCGCGCGCCAAAGAATTCCTTGATGCTTACGAAAAAGCCATCATGGTGGCGATAAAAGGTTACGCTCAGGAAGATAAACACTATGTCACAATTGCAGTCGGATGCACTGGAGGTCAGCATCGTTCCGTTGCGATAAGCAACGAGCTGGCGAAGCGTTTCCGTACTCATGGGCTCAGCGTGAGCGTATCCGCAAGGGAACTGCACCGACATGAGCGACAATAGCATTGATTGATATGTTTCGATTGTTCCAGGCATATCATTGTTGTGAATATTCGATTACGGACATGGAAATAGGCAAGGGAAAGTAAAACGATGGATTCTTGTCCAAGTCATTCGCTATCACAGATAGCCGTGGCATGGCGTGAGATGACTCCGTTTAATGTTCCAATTACACTTACATGAAGAACGGGAAGTAGGAGGTTGGGCTTTGGCTCTTCTGAACGAGGTCAAAAGCGAGCTGGCAAGCGTACAAACGGATCTGCCGGCTGCGAAAATGGCGCAAGCCGCGACGATGATGCGGTTTGGGGGAGGTTTGCGGCCTGTCGACAACAAGGCCGTCATCCGTGCGCAATTTGATTCGCTTGAGGCCACTGAATGGCTGCGCAAGACTATCGCACATTATTTTCAGCGTGAGGCAAAAGTTACCAAAGTCACCAGGCAGACCCCTAATGGGGTCGTGCAACGTTACGATCTTCTCGTCGACCGTGGAGCCACGGCACTTGCCCTCCAGACCGGCTTGCTCGATCGTAGGATGCATTTAGTAAAAGGTTTGCCTGCTGATGTCATCAGTGGCAATATCGCCCAGATTAAGGCTGCCTGGAGAGGTGCCTTTCTTGCACGAGGCATGATCTCCGATCCCGGCAAATCAAGTTACCTTGAAATCATCTGTCCTTCGCATGAGACGGTGACTGCGCTGCAAGGAGCCGCCCGTAGGCTTGGGATTTCGGCCCAGGCGCGTAAGGTTCGCAGCTCTGAGCGTATTACGCTGCGGGATTCGGACTCTATCGAGCGAATGCTCATGCTCATGGGAGCGCCCCGATCCGCACGCGAATGGACGGGGAAGCGCACTGACGGCGAGGCCCGAGGCAAAGCGAATCGTCTCGCGAATTTCGACGATGCGAATATGCGCCGCAGCGCCAAGGCGGCTGCGGAGGCCACACAGAAAGTCAAGCAGGCCTTCGAAATTCTTGGGGACGATATTCCTGAGAACCTTAAGGCAGCCGGTGATCTGAGACTTCAACACACGGATGCCAGTTTGGAGGAACTCGGTCGTTTGTCCGATCCGCCTATCACGAAAGATGCCATCGCTGGTCGTATCCGCCGTTTGCTGCAGCTTGCCGCCAAGACGAAGCGTGCGCAGGAGCAGCAGCAGAACCAGTAGTCTGGGGTATCCACTGCGACGGTCCCAGTTTGTTGAAGTGTCAGTATACCAGTGACGCCAGTCGCTCGGTTTCACAGAAGCTTCAATGCATTGGAAATATTTTTGGGCTGTTTTGCTGTGAGCGTTAACAATATAAGTCGTTTTTGGCGGAGTTTATCCGACAAAATGGCTTTGTTGTTGGGCGAGGAATGTACCATAGCTAGTGACATAAGTCATAATTTTGTACTCTTTTCTTGGCTGGAGAAAATGATTTTTCCGGCTGAGAGTGGTTTTTCAAGGAAAGGATACCAATGAGGACACTCAAGGATTTAGGAGATCTGAAAGACAAGAAGGTTCTTGTCCGTGCTGATTTCAACGTGCCGCTGAAGGGCACCACCATCACCGATGACGGACGTATTCGTGCCGCTTTGCCAACCATCAAGGAACTGCGCGCCGACGGTGCCAAAGTCATTCTGATGGCTCATCTCGGCCGTCCGAAGGGCAAGGCTGTTCCTGAGCTTTCGCTGGCGCCTGTCGCCAAGCGTCTGAGCGAGCTGCTCGGCGTTGACGTGACGCTTGCCAGCGACACTTACGGCCCGGACGCCCAGGCCAAGGTCGCTGCCATGAAGGACGGCGACGTTGTGTTGCTGCAGAACGTTCGTTACAATCCCGAAGAAACCAGCAAGGACGACGCCGAGCGCGCTGCCTATGCCAAGAAGATCGCCGCTTTGGGCGATGTCTTCGTCTCTGACGGCTTTGGTGTCGTGCACCGCGCACAGGGCTCCGATTACGATGTGGCGGCCGATCTGCCGAGCGCAGCCGGCAAGCTCATCGAGAAGGAAGTCAAGGCGCTGTCCCGCGCCACCGAGAATCCGGAGCGTCCGTTCACCGTCGTGCTCGGCGGCTCGAAGGTCTCCGACAAGCTCGGTGTCATCGAGAACCTGCTGAAGAAGGCCGATCGCCTCCTGATCGGCGGTGGCATGGCCTACACGTTCCTCGCGGCCAAGGGCTATGAGGTCGGCACCTCCCTTCTTGAGAAGGACCAGATCGAGACTGTCAAGGGCTACATGGACGAGGCCAAGAAGAACGGCGTCGAGCTGATTCTCCCCGTCGACGTCGTGGTCAACAAGGGATTCCCGGATGGCAACACCCCGGTCAACCCGCAGGTCGTCGATGCTGACAAGATTCCTTCCGACATGATGGGTCTTGACATCGGCCCGAAGACCCAGAAGATCTTCCACGACAAGATCGTCGATTCCAAGACGGTTGTGTGGAACGGTCCCGCTGGCGTGTTCGAGGTCGAGCAGTTCCAGGCCGGCACGAAGGCCGTTGCCCAGGGCATGGTTGACGCCACGGCCAAGGGTGCTTTCACCATCGTTGGTGGCGGCGATTCCGCTTCTGCAGTGCGCAACCTCGGCTTCCCTGAGGATGGCTTCTCACACATCTCCACCGGTGGCGGCGCCTCCCTCGAGTTCCTCGAAGGCAAGACCCTGCCTGGCCTTAAGGTGCTGGAGTAATCGATTCGAAACCGTTGGTGGTGCAGCGCGTTAAAGGTGAGTAGCCGAGGTGCGCTACACTACTAACAGGAATGTTTGCGGACATGCCGTTTGGTATGTCCGCATTCTTTTTGACGATGGATTGCTGCGGTGGGCCTTTGGTCTGTCGTGTCAATCCAAAACTGATATGCGATGAATCCGCAAGTCGGGAAGGAAAGCAATGTCCTCTGCACGTATTCCGTTGGTGGCTGGCAATTGGAAGATGAATTTTGATCATCTTGAAGCCACGTATTTCGTGCAAAAGCTCGTCTGGCTCCTGCGTGACGCGCATTTCGATTACAAACGCTGCGAAGTAGCATTGATGCCTTCTTTCACCTCGATTCGCAGCGTCCAGGTGTTGGTTGACGCCGACAAGTTGAAGATCAACTACGGTGCCCAGTCCGTTTCGGTCACCAATCAAGGCGCGTTCACCGGCGATGTCTCGGCTGACATGCTGGCTCAGCTTGGCTGCAAATATGTCATCGTAGGGCACTCCGAACGACGTAAATATCATCCTGAGGATGACGCCAACATCGTCGACCAGGTACGTGCAGTATTGACTGCCGGCATGCAGCCGATTCTCTGTGTTGGCGAGAGCATGGAAGAGCGGCGCAAGGGCATCGAGCTCGACTTTGCGGTCGGCCAGGTCCACGATGTCACGCGCGATCTTTCCGATGAGGAAGCGGCCAAGCTGGTCATCGCCTACGAACCTGTCTGGGCCATTGGCACAGGTCTTGTGGCGACACCTGAGAGCGCTCAGGACGCGGCTAAGGCCATTCGTAGCAATCTCCATGAGACCTTTGGCTCGAAGGTCTCCGATGTTGTCCGTATCCTTTACGGTGGCTCTGTGACTTCCAAGAACGCTGTCGAGCTCATCGGTCAGCCCGATGTCGACGGATTCCTTATCGGAGGTGCGTCACTTGATGCTGACGAACTCGCCAAGATCTGCCGTCTTACGTTGAAAACAGTGACTTCTTCTCGCTGATTAATGAGACATTTTCCGTACTGTGCGGTATACTGAGTAACTAGTGTTTCGAATTGGAGGTTCAACTGTGTCGACAATGGCTATCGTCAAGCTGGTTCTGCAAATCATCCTTGTTATCTTCAGCATCCTGTTGACCTTGCTGATTCTCATGCACAAGGGCAAGGGCGGCGGCCTTTCCGACATGTTCGGCGGCGGTCTCACCCAGAACGCAGGCACCTCCGGTGTCGCGGAAAAGAACCTGAACCGTTGGACGATTGTCATCGCGCTGCTGTGGGTCGCCATCATCATCGCTTTGGGTCTGATGACCAAGTTCAATCTGATTAAGTGATTTCTTAGATATTCGATATATGCGTTTCATGAATTATTCATGAAACGCATTTTTTGTATTCTTAGATATTTCGTACTTTAAATGGTTTCAATCGAGCGTTATGGGAATAGAAACATATGAGGAATACTGATTTGTCAGCTGGTGGCAAGCTGCTGGTCGTGGACTTGGATCTGACCGCACTGTGCGGCGACGAATACGGCGAGCGATGGCTTTCGGAACGCAGTGAGAAGGCTTTCGCAGCAGCACGACAGGCCGGTAACATGGTGATGGTGGCGACGGCTAGGCCGCCAATGACGGCCTATGATTTGGTCCATCGCATCGGTGCCTCGGCTTGCGCATACCATAATGGTGGCGCCGTGGATTTGGATTGCGAACATTCTTCTTTAATGGAATTAAGTGATGACCAAAGTACCGGGAATAGCAATATTCTTCGGTTCGGTGTTCCTGTCCGACGTTGCCTAGAAGTTTGTTGTCAGCTGCTATCCCAGATTCCAAAACTGAGAATCGGTATCGAATTTAACGACACTCGTTACACGAATTTCGATTTGACCGAGGTCTGGCCGTCCCAGGAATACAAACTAACCGACTTCAGCGATCTGCCGGTCGGAATGGCTGAAAAGATCCTGATGTTTCCGACCCAAGAGCAGCGAGAACAGGTCAGGGCTTTGGTACCGAGTGATATGGCACTGCTTATTTCTGAAGACGTTCTTTGGTTGCTGATGAATCCAAAAGCCACGAAATTGGACGCGACGAATCTGGCCTGTCAACATTTCGGCATACCGCTTTCGAATACCATCGCATTTGGTGATGATTTGATTGACATGGATTTGCTGGAACATGCAGGTTGCGGCGTGGCCGTGGCCAACGCCAAGCCGGAACTGAAAACCATTGCGAATGAAATCTGTCCGTCAAACAACGATGACGGTGTGGCTCAATGGATTGAAAAGCAGCTGTAATCATTTTTTGTCGTGCCTGTTTTGAACTGTCCAAGAATAACAATATTTCAAATAGTTAAAAGAAAAATGAAATATATTTCACCGAATATGTTCGAGTCTTATGGATTGCGATTGTTGTATAGGCCTCTTTCTGATAGAAGACTGAGAGCTATAAACATCACTGGAATTAAATTGATTCTGTGGATGACAGCCAATGTATTGTCAGCGTAATGCCGAAAATAGATATGACTGTAATAGAATGAATTTGTTCGGCATCGACAGCGTTTGAATCACAAATTTAAGAATTGTAAACGGTTCTTTGAATTGGGTCATTATTTTGTCAAGCATAATTGCAGATAAAAGGGAGTAGTTCTATGATCAAGCAGCCTGAAGCATATACGGTTGTAAGGGGAGAGGGGCTGCCCATCATTCTTGTCCATGGTATGGGCGTTGATCATCGGTCGCTGATGGTGCTTGATGATGCCTTCCCTGAGGGCACGCAGCGTATTTATATGGATTTGCCGGGGTACGGTCAGACTCGTGCGTTGCCAGATGTTGGGGGATTACCTGAGCTTGCCGAATGGTTCACGAATGCCGTCAATGAGTTGGTTGGTAACAAACGCTTTGCCTTGCTCGGTAATTCCATGGGTGGAGCTTTGGTTCGTGACACGCTTTCACGGGAACCAAAGCGAGTCATTGGTGTTGCTTTGATTGCTCCGGTTGTTGATCCGGTAATGTCACATCGTCATTTGGCCAAGCATGTCGTCAACGAAGCCAATCCTGATTTAACCCATAATTTGCCGCAGGATAAGGTCATTGATTTTGTCACGATGGGTGTCAACCAGTCCTTCGATGCCTGGAGGCGTTATCAGCGCTATATCCTCCCTGGAACCAAGCTCTGTGACCGCGATGCCAACACCAAGCTGGGCCAGCGCTATTGGCTCGATGGTGACCCCGAACAACGTTTGGGAACTTACGCCGGACCAACCCTCATTGTCACCGGTAAAGAAGATCAGGTGGTCGGCTACGAAGATCAGAAAGCCCTGCTCTCGCACTATCCCAATGCAGTTTACAAAGTCATTGACCCCGCTGGTCACAATATCCACATCGATCAGCCCGAAGCCGTAAAATCACTCCTCGCGCAGTGGTCTTTCAAGTTATTGAATTGATAGCAGTTTTAATTTATTCGATATAAAAAGGGGCCCACGGATACATCTTGTATCCGTGGGCCCCTTTTGTTACGACTACCCGTTAAAGGGAATTAGCCAAAATCAGCCGTTGACGCGGTCGATACCGGCCTGGGTATCGGAAAGGACCGAATCCCAAGAAGCGATGAACTTGGCAACGCCGTCAGCTTCGAGCTGGTCGGTGACATCCTTGATGTTGATGCCGAGGGCGGCGAGCTTGTCCATGATGGCTTGGCTCTCCTCATAGGTGCCTTCGATGCTCGGTTTGCCGTCACCGTGATCGGCGAGAGCGTTGAGTGTCTTTTCAGGCATGGTGTTGACAACGTCAGGAGCGACGAGTTCGTCAACATACTTGCAGTCGGAGTAGGCGGCGTTCTTGGTGCCGGTGGAAGCCCACAACGGACGCTGCTTCTTGGCACCCTTGGCTTCAAGCGCAGGCCAGCGAGGATCGGAAGCGAACTTCTCTTGCCAGAGCTTATAAGCGAGACGGGCGTTGGCCACTGCGGCCTTGCCCTCAAGAGCCTTCGCTTCATCGGAGCCGTTGGCTTCGAGCAGCTTGTCCACGGCGGTGTCAACGCGGGAGACGAAGAACGATGCCACGGAAGCCATGTGCTTCAGATCATGACCGTTCTTGGCAGCCTGTTCCATGCCCTCGATGTAGGCGTCCATGACTTGACCATAGCGCTCGAGCGAGAAAATCAGCGTCACGTTGACGGAAATGCCCTTGGCAAGCGTGGCGGTGATGGCCGGCAGACCTTCGAGGGTTGCCGGGATCTTGATCAAAGCGTTCGGACGATCGACCATCTTCCAAAGCAGTTCAGCCTGCTTCTCGGTATTCTCGGTGTCGTGAGCCAGACGAGGATCAACCTCGATGGACACGCGGCCATCGACATAATCGGTCTTTTCGGCGACTTCGCGGAAGATGTCGGTGGCGTTACGAACATCGGTGGTGGTCAGTTCGCGAACGGCGTCTTCGACGTTGATTTTGCCGAGTTCCTTGAGCTGTTCATCGTAAGGTCCGACCTGAGCCAAGGCCTTCTGGAAGATGGACGGGTTGGTGGTCACGCCAACGACGTTCTTGGTATTGATGAGTTCCTGCAGATTGCCGGAAGTGATGCGGGTACGGTCAAGGTCATCGAGCCAGATCGAAACACCGGAATCACTGGTACGCTGCGTTGCTTCTGTCATATTGTTATCTCCTTATTCCAATGTTGGTATTGGAAAGATTCTTAATCTTAAAAGCGATGCGGTCATTCGCGGTTCTTACGAAATTCACGAATAACCGCATCGCTTATACATTTGAGGGTTAGCCTCAGGCGCGAGCCTCTTCGATAGAGGCCTCAGCGGCTTCGACCACGTGTTCGGCGGTGATGCCGAGGTCGATCATGTTTTGAGCGCCGTCACCCTGCAGGCCGAAACGCTCGATGGAAATCGGCTTGCCGTAGCTGCCGAGGTACTTGTACCAAGGCTGAGCGACGCCGGCTTCGATGGAAACACGAGCCTTGACGGAGGCGGGAAGCACGGCTTCCTTGTACTCGTCATCCTGTTCCTCGAACCATTCCATGGACGGCACGGAGACCACGCGGGCCTTAATGCCCTTGCTGGCGAGCGTCTTGACGCCTTCGACAGCCCACTGGACCTCAGAACCGCTGGCCATGATGATGACATCAGGCTCGCCATCGGTATCCACGAGGATGTAAGCACCCTTGCGCACGCCGTCACGCGCCTTCTCAGCGGTTTCAGGAAGTGTCGGCACACCCTGACGGGTCAAAATCATCGCGGTCGGCAGGGTGTTCTTCTTCTCGAAGAAGTAGCGGTAGGCTTCGGCGGTCTCAAACTCGTCGGCAGGACGAACGACTTCCATGTCAGGCATAGCGCGGAAGGCCGCGAGATGCTCGATCGGCTGGTGGGTCGGACCATCTTCGCCAAGAGCCACAGAATCGTGGGTCCAGACATAGAGGTTCGGAATCTTCATCAGCGCGGCGAGACGCACGGCCGGACGTTCGTAATCCGAGAACTGGAAGAACGTGCCACCGTACGGACGGGTATCGCTGCCCAACAGGATGCCATTGGTGATGGCACCCATGGCGAACTCGCGAACACCGAAGTGCAGCTGACGGCCGTAATCGCTGGCTTCAGGCCAGGTGCGGGTCTCGTCGGTCTTAGGACCGAAGGTCTCGGCACCATCGATGTCGGTCTTGTTGGAACCTGCGAGGTCGGCTGAACCGCCCCACATTTCCGGCATGACCTTGGCGATGGCGTTGATGACCTGACCAGAGGACTTGCGGGTGGCGTTCTTGTCGCCAACGGCGAAGCTCTTTTCGAGCTCGTCGATAGCCTCGTCGAAGCCTTCAGGAAGCTTGTGCGCCTTGATACGGTCATAGAGCTTGGACTGCTCAGGATTGGCCTTGCGCCAGGCGGCGAGCTTCTCGTCCCATTCCTTGTGAGCCTCGAGGCCACGGTCGGCGACCTTGCGAGCGTGAGCCAACGCCTCTTCGTCGATCTGGAAGTTGACATCGGGATCGAAGCCGAGAACCTTCTTGAGGCCCGCAACGGCTTCCGCACCAAGCTTGGAACCGTGAGCGGATTCGTTGTTGGTCTTGCCAGGGGTAGGCCAAGCCATCAGGGTGTCGACCTTGATGAACTTCGGACGGTCGGTGACCTTTTCAGCCTTGTCGAGTGCAGCGGCCAGAGCAACCGTGTCTTCCTTGTAGGAGCCGTCGGGCTGGACGAAGCTGACTTCGTCGGTGTACCAGCCATAAGCCTCATAACGCTTGAGGATATCCTCGGAGAAGGTGAGTTTGGTGTCGCCCTCGATTTGGATGTGGTTGGCGTCGAAAATCACGGTAAGGTTGCCAAGATGTTCATTGCCTGCAAGGGAGGATGCCTCCGAAGAGACGCCTTCCTCGACGTCGCCTTCACCGCAGATGACCCAGACCTTGTGGTCGAAGGGCGAAGTGCCTTCAGGCGCATTCGGATCAAGCAGACCGCGTTCGAAACGCTGGCCATAGGCGAAGCCGACAGCCGAGGCAAGTCCCTGGCCGAGCGGGCCAGTGGTCATTTCCAGGCCCGGCGTAAGGCCGTACTCAGGATGACCCGGAGTGCGCGTATCGGCGCCACCGCGGAAGTACTTGAGATCATCAATGGTCAAGCCGTAACCGGAGAAGTAGAGCTGAACATACTGAGTCAATGAGGCATGCCCGCCAGAGAGAATGAAACGATCGCGACCATCCCAGGTGGGATCGTTTGGATCATGCTTGATGTAATGCTGGTAAAGCGTGTAGGCAATTGGAGCCAGGGAAATGGGGGAGCCCGGGTGGCCGTGGCCAGCCCGCTCAACCGCGTCCGCGGAGAGCACCTTCGCCATCTTGACGGCGCGCTCGTCCAAATCCGACCAAGTGAAATCGGTCATAGGTTTTACTTTCCTTCCAATATTCTGGATGCCGCCAACACGGCTTATTCCGCGCCGCTTAGCACCCTCACATTGCCCTTTCATGCTAACTTTAAGAGCCGACGAAAAGTTAGGTTTTGAACGTGTTTGGTTCGTTTTGTGTTGTTAGCGTTCACATCAACAAAGCCTTGAAATATGTTCGAATCTTCTGAGAGTGGAACAATTAGCACTCTCACGTTAAGAGTGCTAATACATTGGTATACTGATTACAGAAAACGTAGTAAAAGACCATGGAAGGAGGACCAATGACACAGTCAAGACGCATGCTGGTGCTGAGGGCCGTGGTCGAGGACTATATCCGTTCACAGGAACCGGTCGGCTCGACCGCTTTGACGAGGGCGCACGATCTGGGGGTAAGCTCGGCGACCATTCGCAATGACATGTCTGCTTTGGAAGAAGAGGGGTATCTGATCCAGCCCCACACGTCCGCCGGGCGTATCCCTACCGAACGCGGCTACCGTTACTTTGTCGACCGCCTTGCTTCCGTTGTCCCGCTTTCCGAGGGTCAGCGCAGGGGGATCACCACGTTCCTATCCGGTTCGGCGAGCTTGCAGGACACCTTGCAGCGCGCCGCGCGCCTGTTGGCAAACATCACCGGGCAGATCGCGGTGGTATCCTCGCCGGCGCTTTCGAAATCCAAGCTCCGTCATATAGAGATAGTCCCTTTGAATGCGGTCATCATGTTGGCCGTCATCATCACCGATTCAGGATCGGTGGCGCAGCATACCTTTACATTGCGCCAGATGCCGGATGCGATGACATTGACGCGGTTCTCGGAATTGGTCAACGTTCAGTGCATGGATATGCCGTTGGTGCAGGCGGCCCAACGTATCAGGTCGATTATCAAAGCATCTGAATACAGTTCGGTTCGCGTTTTGGGCGAAAGCCTGGCCAAAACCGTCGAATCGATGGCGCAGGACGAAGGCACTGGCCAGATGTATATGGCTGGTACGTCGCAGCTTGCCCATCGGCAGCCTCGAGTCGATCTTGCTCCGCTTTTCGATGCGCTTGAAGAACAGGTGGTCATTATGAGGCTTATGAGTGACCTAAGTGAGGAAAACAATGATGTCGGCGTTGCCATCGGTTCGGAAACAAGGACCCCGGGACTTATCCATGCCTCGGTGGTTTCTTCCGGTTATGGACGCAGCGAGACCGAGGGGCAGACAAAAGACGGTAACGGTACAAAAGACAAGAGTGAGCCTTCAAAATCTTCGCACCCGGTCGCGTTCGTGGGGTCCATAGGCCCTACGCACATGGATTATGAGACGACAATCACTGCGGTGCGTGCCGTTGCCAAGTATCTGACCGACCTGATAACACGAGATGAGGCGGCCTAGTATTCCAAGGTTTATGACACAATAACTGGCAGAACGCAACAAAACGGTATTCACGGATAATACATTCAAGGAATTTCAGTGGCAGAAACAGATTATTACGAAGTGTTGGGCATCGAGCGCACGGCTAGCGACGAAGAGATTAAAAAGGCCTATCGCAAGATGAGCCGTAAATACCATCCTGACATCGCCGGTCCTCAATATGAGGACAAGTTCAAGGAAGTCAACAACGCCTACGAGGTGCTTTCCGACCCCGACAAACGACGTATGTATGATTCCGGCGTCGACCCGAATGATCCGAATGCAAGTTCAGGTTTCGCCTCCTCCGGTTTCGGTGATATGGGTGACATTTTCGGCCAGTTCTTCGGTAACGCTTTCGGTGGCGGCGCACAGGGGCCGATTCCGCGTACCCAACCTGGTCGCGATGCGTTGTCCAGTACGTCCATCGATTTGAAAACCGCGGTATTCGGCGGAACCGCACACGTTAAGATCAACACATTCGGCCTATGTCCGAAATGTGGGGGTATTGGCACCGCCAATGGCGAGAAGCCGGTTACTTGCCCGGATTGCCACGGTCAAGGTTCCAAGCAACAGGTCCGCCGCACGATGCTCGGTCAGATGATGACGACCGTGCAATGCGAGCGTTGCGAGGGGCACGGTACCATCATCGAGCATCCTTGCCCGGTCTGCCAGGGCCATGGCCGCATCCGTACCTCACGCGATGTCGGTGTCACCGTCCCGGCCGGCATCGAGGACAACACACGCCTGCGCCTGGCCAATCAAGGCGAAGTGGGCGAAGGCGGCGGCGCTGCCGGCGATCTTTATATCGATATCCGTATCAAGTCAGACAAACAATTCACCCGCGAAGGCGACGACCTGCATTGCTGGATTCAGATTCCCATGAGCTGGGCCGTGCTGGGACATGATCTTCAGATCGACACGTTTGACGGCAAACAGACCATCACGATTCCCGAAGGGTGCCAGCCTGAGGAAACCGTATCGATCAAGGGCATCGGCGTCGCCAAAATCCGCAAGCCAGAAGAACGCGGCGACCTGATTGCCCATGTCAGTGTGCATATCCCCACCAAACTCAATGACGGCGAGCGGGAGCTCATCGAGCAATTCGCACAAAGTCATGACGCGGATAGCGGGAAAGTCAATCAAAGTTCACGCCCGACGACGAACAGGAAGGGCTTCTTCGACAAAATCAAAGACGCCCTTCACTGAAGGATCGGGAACGTTTACAACGTTTGAGAAGCGGTCAGAACGTTTAGGAAAGCAGTGAACGGCACATGGCACGGTATTCGCTGACGTAGCCGCCTCCGAAGAAGACGCAGTGGCCGGCGATAGGGTAAAGCTGCCAGATGGTCGTGCGATCGGCAAATCCTTTTTTGAGTGGATGAGCCGATTCGTAGCCATCGAGAATCTCATCGAGATAAGGCATTCCGAACAGGTTGAGCATGGCCAGATCCTCTTCGCGATGACCGCCGTGCGCCGCAGGATCGATCAGTACGGCTTCGGTTTCGCCCGAATCGTTCGTCCACATCACATTGCCGCTCCACAGGTCGCCATGCACACGAGCGGGTTTGTCTTCGGCGGCCGGGCCGAGCAGGTCCGGTAAGACGTCGATGACCTCCTGCGTCATTTCCAGGTCGTTATCGTTCAACGCGCCTCGTTTGATACCGAGCCTGACCATCGGAAGCAAACGGCCGTCTGCCAAATAATCCACAGGGTTCGTCCACTTGCCGGTATCCATGGGAACCGGGTCCTGCAAAGGTCCGAAATAGCAGGTTCCATCATATCCGGCCGGGGCGGAACCGAAATGATCCGCTCCGCTATCATGCATATGCGCCAGTGCGGCACCGAAGTCGTGTGCGGCCTTGGGCGTGGGAGCGCAGGAATCGACACGTTCGATATCAAGCCAGCCGTCACTCCATCCATAGACGTCGACCA
Organism: Bifidobacterium sp. ESL0745; assembly: GCF_029433335.1. Taxonomy (NCBI): domain Bacteria; kingdom Bacillati; phylum Actinomycetota; class Actinomycetes; order Bifidobacteriales; family Bifidobacteriaceae; genus Bifidobacterium; species Bifidobacterium sp. ESL0745. Next base: position 775,693 of record NZ_JAQTHX010000001.1, on the reverse strand, counting down.
CCCGAGGACCGCCTTGTGGCTGTGCCTCACCCAGCCATTTGAGTCCTTTGCCTTCGCATTCGAAGAATCCTTTTGGCGCGAACGCCCTGCTTTTACGATATTTCGCCATGATGTCACCCTTCGTTTGACTTTCAACGGCCAAGTAGGAATCCAACGTTTTCGTCTGTAGACCATTGACTGATTGGCTGTTTGACGGGCATTGGCCTACCGGTTCAATTGTGTGAGTGCTGTGCGACAATAACCGCCAAAGACACGCGAAGTTCGTGCATATTGGGTAGGCTGTTCACGTTAGACACGAACCCCTGTCGCCAGGCTTTTGCAAGACTCCGATTGGCCGGAACCTCGAGGCGGGGATACGCATAAAGAGGGATTATGAATTTCTTCCAAGCCATCGTTTTGGGGTTGGTCCAAGCGCTCACCGAGTATCTTCCGGTCTCTTCGAGTGCTCATATTCGCATTATCGGTGAGCTGATGCTGCATTCGGACCCTGGAGCGGCGTTCACAGCCATCATTCAGCTGGGCACTGAGCTTGCGGTGATCCTCTATTTCCGTCATGATATCTTCAATATCCTTTCGCACTGGTTCGGGTGCCTCTTTGGACATCACGGCAGGGACTGGAAGTCGAGGCTTGGCAAAGGCGATCGCGATGCGACGTTCGGCTGGTACATCATCATCGGCACAATGCCCATTCTGATAGCCGGCATCCTCTTCCAAAAAACCATCGAGACCACGCTTCGCAACCTATGGATCACCGTTACGGTGCTGCTGCTTTTCGGCATTCTTTTGTGGGTTGTTGATGCCAAATTCCCGGAGCGTAAAACCGTCAGGGAAATGAATTGGAAAGAGGCTCTGCTGTTTGGTGTCGGTCAGATGCTGGCACTTATCCCCGGCGTTTCCCGTTCTGGCGGCACCATCACCTTCGGACGTGCCATGGGCTACACGCGTGAGGACGCAGTGCGGGTGAGTTTCATCATGGCCATCCCGGCTGTTTTCGGATCGGGAATACTCGAAGCCGTCAAAGCTGTGGGCGACTACAAGAGCGAGGCGAATTTCCCTGGGTGGGGGGCGACCTTGGCCGCGACAGTGGTCAGTTTCCTCGTTGGCTATATCGTCATCATTGCGTTCCTGAGGTTCGTGTCGACCTTCTCATACAAGGCATTCGCGATCTACCGGATCGTCATTGCCGTTGTGGTCGCAATTCTGTTGATCGCCGGAGTACTTCCGGCTGCCCCTGCGGCCGCGCAGGCCATTGCCTCGGCAATCTCGCCTGTCATCGCTGCAATTTGATTTTGGGCATGGCCTGTTGAAATAATTACAGACACCTTTTTACGTTTTCTTGTAACAATGGAAAATATTTACTCTTCGATATGCGACAGGAATTCCTCGGCTTCCTGAGCGATTTTGTCGCCTTGCATAACCGTTGGGTCGCCGAGCTTGTCAAGTTGCTGGTCGAGGTCGTATTTGGCCTCAAGATGGCGGATGTAATGTTTCAGATCATCGTTGCAGTTGGCCAGAACATCGGCTTGTGCCTTCCAAGTGACGGCTTGCTTGGGCAAGGTCCCGACATCAAGTTCCACGCCCAGAATCTTGGAGAGCCGGCCGAGAATTTGCAGGGTTCCCTGCGGACATTCGTCCCCGGCAAGATATTGCGGCACGCACACCCACATCGAATTGGTATCGAATCCCTCCTGCTCGGCGACCATATCCAACACTGTTGGGATACCGACCGGCCCGTCGTAAGGATTCCTACCATTGTCAGGGCTCTCGGAATCTTTCACGGCACCTCCACGGATGCTTGATTCGCCGCGACGCAGGGCCGATTCGTCGACAGGCAGGGGACGAGTGTGCGGGCAATCGGCGAACATCGACCCAAGGGTGACGATTTCACTGACATCCAGCTCATCGGCGATACGCAGGCAATTGCGGCAATAATCGATCCACCGGTAATTCGGTTCCGGTGCTATCTGGGCATAGAGATGCATCTGTGGAGCAATGGTGATGTCGTAGAAGGTGGTTTGCGGCCAGATGATGCGTGGTTGGCCAGTGACGTGGCAAATCATCGGACGTGCAGACTGAAGGTCGTAGTAGCTGTCGGTGCGGATGTGCCTGATTTCGCGGGATTCGTAATTGGCCACGAGATGGCGAATCACATTGGTGGCCGCTTGGCTGGCATCGTTCCATCCTTCGAAGGCACAGACCATGATGGGCTTTGTTGTTTCCGATTCCGTTGTCATAAATCCTAATTTAGCCGGTGAAAACCTTGGAATTTGAGGGCTTATGCCATTGGTGAATGAGTTTCATCTACGGGAGTAGAAATCAGCATCATGAAAGAACAAGCAGAATTATGGTATCGAGTCACAAGAATCGTGAAATTTCGGGGCGACACGCAGTTATTTGTCAAATCAGGCAAGACCATATATAGTTATCTCTCGTGCTTCGGTGAAGGAATTCATTGAAAGCTTTGCGGACATAGCTTAGTTGGTAAAGCGCGACCTTGCCAAGGTCGAGAGCGCGGGTCCGAGTCCCGTTGTCCGCTCTAGGTCCGAGGAGTTGTAAACGACCTTACGGTGGGTTAGCCAATCGGTTAGGCAGCGGCCTGCAAAGCCGTATAGACGAGTTCGACTCTCGTACCCACCTCGGAAGAAGGATGAAAGTCCTGAATCCAAACAACCTGGGCGGTTGGCGCAGAGGCTAGCGCACTTCCCTGACACGGAAGGGGTCACAAGTTCGAATCTTGTATCGCCCACGCAGACCGGAGGAAACTCCGGTTTTTGTTTCATAACTGAACGCATTATCGGGTGATTAGCGCAGCGGTTAGCGCACTTCCCTCACACGGAAGGGGTCGCTGGTTCGATTCCAGCATCACCCACGGTTTTCTGGTTTTCTTGTCTTTTCAATTCGTTTTTTGTTTCCTCTTTCTGCGTATATTCCGTTATGAATTATTATCTTTAAAAGATCACATTTTTATTCATTGATCTATCGGTTTAACTGGGGGACAAGATATGGCAAGCGATTCGGTGAAAACGGCTCTGTTGGCCAACGTTGGTGTGGCAGTGGCCAAGGGACTTGCGGCAGCGTTCACCGGTTCCTCGGCCATGCTGTCCGAGGCGGTGCATTCGGTAGCCGATTGTGCCAACGAGTTGGTGCTTATGGTCGGCGGCAAGGCCGCTGCGAAATCAGATAAAGACCATCCCTTCGGGTTGTATCGCGCCAAATATTTGGCTTCTTTTTTGGTAGCCACCCTGCTCTTCTTTGTAGGTGGATGGTTCTCGGCCTCACAAAGCTTTGAGAAACTCGCCAAACTGACCAACGGCAGTATGCCCAGGGGCGTGGAGTCCGTCGAGCTTCTGGCTTCCTTGGCCGTTATCGTCGTATCGGCGTGCCTGGAAAGCTATGGTCTGCACACTTCGATTCGTGAGGCCCACGAACGCATGAAAACGCTCAAAGTCGGCCATCTCAATCTTTTCGCTTTTTGGCGGAAGACAAAAAGCGCTGAACTTGCCTCCGTGATGATGGAGGATACTCTTGCACTGGTGGGGTTGGTGTTTGCGGGCTTGGGCATCGCGATGGCTTTGGTTACCGGCGACGAAATCTGGGATGCCGTGGGCGGCATGTGCGTCGGTGTCATTCTGATTGTGGGAGCGGTCGCGTTGGGTTTCAAATCAGGTTCGCTCCTGATCGGTGAAGCGGTTGAGCCGGAAATGGTCGACCGCATACGCCGTGCCGTTCAGGAGACGCCGGGGGTTGACAGGCTCATCAATATGCAGGCGATGCATATGGCAGAAGACGATATCCTGCTGTGTCTGAAAGTACAGACCTCAAAACTTGATAGGGATTACGACGTGGAGACAATCAACAAAATCGAATCGGCCGTGCGCAAGGCATTGCCGTTCTATCGTTTCGAAATCTACGTGGAGCCTGACTTATATCGAAAATCCAAAGAAGTCAAACAACATTGAAAACAAATAAGTGTGACGATTCCGTTTTGTGATTATTTGGTTTTGTTGCTTTGCCGACATCTTTTGCTAGGAATACCTGACAGATTATTTGGCCCTGAGCAGGCAGTTCTCAAATAATGCAGTTATAGTTGGCAGCCATGTGCAGATTGCTTGGATATTGCGTCAATGCAGCTCAATTGAGTTTGAAAGATATTTTGGGGGAGGCCGATACCGCGGATTTTCGCAGGCTCAGTGAGATTCATAAGGACGGCTGGGGTTTGTCTTTGAAAGGCTTTGCAGGTGCCAGCGCATCGCAATTATCGCAGGACCGTACTTACCACACCACGGTTGCCGCCTACGCTGACCCGATGTTTTCCGCTTTGTCCGATATGCCTGCGCAGTCGGCATTGTGGCATTTGCGTTGGGGGAGCCCTGGTATTGCCAAGGTCATGGAGAATCAGCAGCCGTTCGCGTTCGATGACATTGAATTCATGCACAATGGCCATATCGTCGGCACGGATAATGTCAATGTTCTCGATAATCCTGATTTTGAAGTAGATCGTGACATTGTCCGATCCATCAGCCTCCACAGTGATTCGGCGATCTTTTTCGCCGTCATAGTAGGGTATGTCCGACAAGGCATGAATCTCAGTGACGCTGTACTGCATGCTGTGGAAAAGTTGCGTGAGACATATCCGACTTCAAGTTACAACTGCATTGTGCGTGACGCAGAGCAGATGGTCGCCGTTCAGGCCGGTCATGAAGGAAAGACTTCTCCGGGAATCACGAAACACTACAATGATTATGGTTGGACCGGTCAGAGTGAAGACTATGCAGTCATGCGCTTCCGCGATATCAAAGACGAGAAGAACCATGGGTTAGGGGTATTGGTCGCAAGTTCCGGATTCCGTCAGGATACAGATGATGGCTGGCGTGAGTTGGGCAATAACACCATGCTGGTGGCCTCGCGTCTGACTGGAAGGTATTTCCTTCGTTCATTGTGATCAAACCGCGATGGGCCATCACAACGCGATAGCAAGACTTATACCAAAGTCTTGTCGCTGACGAATTTTCATTGTTAAAAGTAGTAGTATAAAACGCTTACTTCCACAAGGCTAAATCCAATCTTAAAACCACATTCTGGCCTATAACCGCCAATCTCGGATGTCACGACTTGTACGGCGTAAGTGTGTGGTTTTAAGAGTAAATTGATTCCTCTTTCAGGAAACGCGCCGATGACTTGCGAGATGACCCATGTGCCTGTATATTCTCTAGATGTTGTCTTTGCGGACATAGCTTAGTTGGTAAAGCGCGACCTTGCCAAGGTCGAGAGCGCGGGTCCGAGTCCCGTTGTCCGCTCTCTCTATTAATTCCCGCTTCTGACAGTTTCGAAGTATGGTGTGCGTCTCACAGCAATTCTTTTTCGGCGGTTTCCGGTCCCCAAAACGCCACGATGGCCATGGTCACTGCAGCGATGAGAGCGATGAGATAATAGACCCAATTCTCGTTGCCAATGTTCAGCAGCAGTGTGATGAGGTAAGGCATGAGCGCGTTGCACAATTTGGCTATGGCATTGGCGACGCCTACAAACCGGAAACGCACGCGTGTCGGGAACAATTCCGGAATATAGACCGCGGTCACTGAAGCCATGAGTACGTACAGGACGACGACCAAGGCGAATCCGACTATCGACACGAAGACGATGTTATGCTGCACGGAATAGAGGCAGCCCAGCATCGCTTCTATACCAAAGGCCGAGACGATCAAGCGTTTCCGACCGATCCTGTCGATAAGGAATGAACCGATGAAGCATCCCAAAGGGGCGCCGAGCATGATCAGTACGCTGATCCATAACGAATGATGCAGGTCATAGCCGCGCTTGAACAGAATAGTGGGCATCCATGTCGTGAAGGTGTAGGAGCAAACCATGGTCGCTGTCACCGCCACCGTAGCGACGATGAAATTCTTCCACAAGGTTCCTCTGGTGAAAGGCTGGGGTGCCTTTTCCTGTTGAGGCGAGGCATCGTAAAAACCATTGACCGTGAGTTGACTGATGATGCGTGCCGCTTCGGTCCTGCGACCCTTGACCAGCAGCCAGCGCGGCGATTCCGGCAAACCCCTCCTGAAGAACCAGATCAAGAGCGCCAGAACACCGTCGACGGCGAACAAGGGCCTCCAAGACCAATGCGAGATCACCACTGCGGACAGGGCCATCGCTACCGGCACGCCGAAATTGGCGATCAGGTCAACGATGGCGCACCAGTGACCACGTTTGAGCACCGGCGCAAACTCGTTGATATAGGTGAAGCCTGTGACGAGCTCTGCGCCGAGACCCATGCTGGCGATGAACCTGCAGATGATCAGCACCAGTATATTCGGGGCGAACGTGCAGGCAAAAGTAAACAGGCCGAACACCAGAAGGTTGATGCTGTATGAGATCTTCCTGCCTTTCGCGTCGCCGATGATCCCGGAGACCAGCGAGCCTATCAGCAGTCCCATAAAGCCGGCCGAGAGGAACGTGGCATTCGTTCCTGAATTAGTGAAGCCCTGGGAGAGCAGACATGTGGCGATGGAACTGCCCATGTAGACGTCGATGCTGTCGATGAACATACCGGCCGCCACCAGAACCACAATCTTATGGAACAATGGTGAGGGCTTGGCCAGATTCAAGTCGTGCAGCAGCGACTCATTGGAAGGTATTGTGGGAGACTTGTCGTTCATCGTCCACACCTCCCAATTGAAAAATGCAGGCCAAACGTTGATCGAGGACCCGCTTCGCGCGTGACGTAGTATCCCCTTTGTCCGCATTGTCTGATTAAACCCTTCTGTATGTTCATAATGCTCCCCATCACTGAACTTCATTCCGTATGGTAGGCAGGACGTTCCGGGATGTCAGAAAGACTTCACATGCTGGAATAAACGGATCCGTATTTATGGACGGGTACCGTTGGAAAAATATGTCTTCGCACACTGGTGGCGGCATTGAGCGGTGTTCGGATGTGAAACGTCCGGAACATGGCATGTCCACACATTTGTTGCAGGCAACGGGCAGTTTTATTGGTATTATTTCTATGTCTGTGTCGCCTCATAACCTAAGATACGTTGATTATCGTCCAGGTCTGCCCCTAGTAACGCGGACCCTGAAAGCAAAGGACACCATACCATGGCTGAACAAACCATCTCCATCAAACTCAACGGCGAAGCAAAGGAGGTGGAAGCCACGCAGACAGGCGCCGGTCTTTTTGCCGAAGACAAGAACATTATCGCAGTGCGTTTGAACGGTAAGCCTCGCGATCTGTACACCCCACTTCACGATGGCGATAGCGTCGAACCCATCGCATTGGACAGCGAAGACGGCCTGGCGATTATGCGTCATTCCGCAACCCACGTCATGGCCCAGGCCGTTCAGGAGATTAGGCCGGATGCCAAGCTTGGCATCGGTCCGGCCATTGAAAACGGTTTCTATTATGATTTCGACGTCGATAAGCCCTTCACCCCTGAAGATCTGAAGGAAATCGACAAGCGCATGAAGCGCATCATCAAGTCCTCCCAATCGTTCCGCCGCCGTGTGGTCAGCGAAGACGAGGCCAGAAAAGAGGAGGCTGACCAACCCTACAAGCTGGAGCTCATCGGCAAGAAGAAGGAAGACATCGACGAAACCGTCGGTACGGAAGTGCCGAATCAGGGCGAGATCACGATGTACGACAATCTTGACCGTGACGGCAACATCGTCTGGAAGGACCTCTGCCAAGGCCCGCATCTGCCCAACACCCGTTATATCAAGGCGTTCAAGCTTGAACGCACCGCTGCCGCCTATTGGCTCGGCGACGAGCACAACCCGTCGATGCAGCGCATCTACGGCACGGCTTGGGCTTCCAAGGAAGACCTCAAGGCCTATCAGGTACGCATGGAGGAGGCCGCCAAGCGCGACCACCGCAAGCTCGGTGCCGAAATGGATCTCTTCTCCTTCCCGGAGGAGATCGGCCCCGGCCTGCCCGTCTTCCACCCGAAGGGCGGCGCGGTGATCAACGCGATGGAGGATTACTCCCGTGAGATGCACCGTAAGGCCGGCTACAGCTTCGTGCAGACCCCGCACATCACCAAGGGCGGCCTCTACGAGACCAGTGGCCACCTGCAGTGGTACAAGGACGGCATGTTCCCTCCGATGCATCTGGACGAAGAGACGGACGAGGACGGCAACGTCACCAAGAAGGGCTTCGACTACTACCTGAAGCCGATGAACTGCCCGATGCACAACCTCATCTTCAAGTCCCGCCAGCGCTCCTATAAGGAGCTGCCGCTGCGCCTCTTCGAGTTCGGCACCGTCTACCGCTACGAGAAGAGCGGCGAGGTCCACGGCCTGACCCGCGTTCGCGGCTTGACGCAGGATGATTCGCACATCTACTGCACCCGCGACCAGATGAAGGATGAACTCAAGTCCATTTTGAACTTCGTCCTGAAGGTTCTGCGCGATTTCGGCCTGAACGACTTCTACCTTGAGCTTTCCACCAAGGACGAGAAGAAGTTCGTCGGATCCGACGAAATCTGGACGGAAGCCACCGAGACGCTGCGTGAGGTCGCCGAGGAATCCGGACTCGACCTCGTGGCCGATCCGGGCGGGGCCGCGTTCTACGGCCCGAAGATCTCCGTGCAGGCACGCGACGCCATCGGCCGCACCTGGCAGATTTCGACCATTCAGCTCGACTTCAACCTGCCCGAACGCTTCAAGCTCGAGTACATCGCCAAAGACGGCACCCACCAGCGCCCGGTGATGATTCACCGTGCCCTGTTCGGTTCCATCGAGCGCTTCTTCGCCATCCTGCTCGAGCACTATGCCGGCGCGTTCCCCGTCTGGCTCGCCCCCGTTCAGGTCACGGGCATTCCCGTGGCCGACGAGTTCGCGCCTCATCTACAGAAGTTCATCGACTCCTTGAACGAGGAGACCGTGCGCTGCGAGATGGACACTTCCGACGACCGCTTCGGCAAGAAGATTCGTAACGCCTCCAAGTCGAAGGTGCCCTTCACGCTGATTGCCGGCGAGGATGACGTCAACAAGAACGCGGTGAGCTTCCGTTTCCGTGACGGCAGCCAGCTCAACGGCGTTCCTGTCGATCAGGCGAAGGCCGATATCCTCAAGGTCATCAAGTCCCGCGCTCAGGTCAACAATGCTGACGATTTCGCTGCGGCGACCAAATAAGAGAAAGTTGTCGAGGATATCGTAAGCATGCTTGAAAAACTACGACCACCGTTCAAACGCCTTATCGCACCGATAGCCAAGCTATTGGTGGCGATGGGCTTTACGGCGAACGCAGTGACCATTATCGGGGCGGTCGGTACGATTCTCGTGGCCATCGCTACGGGAATCACCGGCTGGCTCATCCCCGGCTCCATACTCATGGCCATTTTGGCGGCTTTCGATTCGCTGGACGGCTCGGTGGCGGCGCTGACCACGGGCGGCACGAAATTCGGCGCTTTCCTGGACTCCACGCTTGATCGTATCGCCGATTGGGCGGTGCTTTTCGCCGTTGTGTTGTATTTCCTGCTCCACGGCGGCATGTCGATTGCCTCCGGAACCATCGATATGGACGATGTGATCGGTTGGATTGGCGTCGGGGCAGCGATGTACGCGATGATGACTTCGTTCGTCACCTCCTACGCCCGAGCACGTGCCGAATCGGTGGGTTACGAGGCCAAGAATGGCATTGCGACACGAAGCGACCGTCTGGTCATCATCCTTGTCGGTATGCTTCTGAGCGGCATTTTCGGCGATCCTCGATGGCTTATGGTCTTTATTGTGATTCTTGCGGTGTTGGGAACGATCACCGTGTTCCAGCGCATCTTCGAAGTGCGTCGGCAAATGAAAGCTGACGGCGCGATCTGACCATTGTTGAAGGCCTGTCTTGACTGTACCAATCTGCAGTGCAAGATGGGCCTTCGTGTTTTCTGTTTGTCTCGCAATTTGCCGATCCGTTACTGGGCTTTTTCAACGGAAGCGGTCAAACGACCTTGTCAAGTCCTTGTTAAGCGTCCGAAAGACCAATCATCAACATGTTCGATAATCTTCTCGTATTTCTGGCCAAACATCCAAAAATTATCCCTGAGCCATTGCTTCGTGGCCTTTTTCTGTTCGCGGCGGACGTTTGCTGGTTGTTCCATATCGGCGGAGTGAAACAGCTCGAACGCAACCTGCATCATGTCCTTGAATCGCGTGACGGTACGGTCACGAAAAGAAAGTTGCGTAAGACCAGCCACCAGGGAATGCGCTCGTATTTCACCTATTTTGCCGAAGCGATGACTGTGGGAGGCCGATCCGACGAGCGACTTCTTGCCCGTGCCCGGCCGATCGGCCCGGGGCTGCCCATCTGCAAGGAACTCGTGCATGACAATCCGGGCAGCGCGCCAATGGCCATCAGCCATCAAGGCAATTGGGATTACGAAGGGTTTCTCGCAGCCAACGTTCTCGCTCCGGTGACTGTCACCGCAGAACGACTGGCGAACCAGAAACTGCTTGATACCTTCATCGAGATCCGTAAACGCATGGACATCACCGTATTGCTCACCGGACAGCCGCGTCTTATCGAACAACTTGAGGAGGCGTTGGCCAAGCCCCACGTTTTGGTGCCGTTGCTTGCCGATCGCGATTTGAGCCGCCACGGCGAATTCGTGCATGCGTTCGGTTCCACCATCCGAGTGGCGCGCGGGCCGGCGACATTGGCGCTCGATACAGGCAAACCGTTATTCGTAGTCAATATGTTTCGTGAGAAACTTCACGGTGAGGCTCGTCGCAAAGCGGGAATCCCATACGGCTACGTCGTCGATATCAGTGCGCCGGTGGATATCGACCGGTTCCGCACTCTGCCACGCGAAGAAGCCATCCACGCCATCAGCCAGGTATGGGTCGACGTATGGAGCCGCGACATTTCGGCGCACCCGGAGGATTGGCATATGCTCCAGCCGATATTCATCGAAGATCTGGATATTTCACGCCTGAAAGATGTTCCTGATGATGTGATGGACGAGTTGGAACAAATCAAAGGAAATCGTCAAACTGATGCATCTCGATGAGTTTTATAATTGCAATTGAGCTCAGAAGTAAATGGTAAAATACGAATGCTATGGCAGAATGAAGAATCATGTCTTATCAAGAATCCGATGGAACAGGCCTGCATCACGACCCACTGAACGGCAGAAAGCTTAATATAGGGATTATCTCGCCCTATTCGTTCGAGACGCCTGGCGGCGTACAGTTCCATATCCGTGATTTCGCCGAGGAATTGATGAAGCGTGGTCACAAAGTGGAAGTGCTGGCTCCCGGCCGACGCACACGAGACATGCCGCTATGGGTGACAACCAATGATTCCTCGTTCTCCATCCCATATAACGGCTCAGTAGCCCGCCTGAGCTATTTCGGTTTTGTCGGCCCACGCACCCGTCGCTGGGTCAAGCAGGGGCATTTCGACATTGTTCATCTTCATGAGCCGGAGACGCCGTCGCTGAGCCACAAACCGTTGACGATGATTCACCATCCGCCGTTCGTCGCTACCTTCCATGCGGCCTTTGACCCGTATCCGTTGGCTTTGAGGTTCTTCCAAGGTTATTTGCGGCAGTATCTTTCCCCACTTTCCGCAGGTATCTGCGTTTCGGAAGCGGCAAAGAAGGTAGTCAACCATTATGGTCCGCGCAATATCGAATACAGCGTCATTCCTAACGGCATAAACTGTAGGTTTTTCGCCAACGCGCAGCCAAAAGCGTCGTGGCAGGGGACGCCGGATAAGCCGACCATCGGATTTCTGGGACGCATGGGGGAGGCACGCAAAGGGTTTGCCGTTTTCGCCCGTGCCGCATACGACATCGTCAAGCGTTATCCCTCCGCGCGTTTCCTGTGTGCAGGCACCGGTCAGCAGGACGCGATGAAAATCCTTGGGAGAATAGATCCGAGCGGTGAGCTGGCAGGTCACTTCGAATTCCTTGGCCGAGTCAGTGACAAGGACAAGGCCCGATTCTACAAATCCCTTGATGTCTATGTCGCCCCCCAGACCGGCGGCGAAAGCTTCGGCATCGTCCTGGTTGAGGCCATGGCCGCCTCATGCGCGGTCGTATCAAGTGATCTTGACGCGTTCGCCGCCGTCGCACAGGACGGCAACGACGCCATGTTGTTCGCCAACGGCGATGGACACGATTGCGCCCGCCGTGTCTTGCAATTGCTGGATGATCCGCAACGTCGCAAGCATCTGCAACACGAAGGGTTTGCACGCTCCAAACGGTATGACTGGCAGCAGGTCGCGGACAGGGTTCTTGAGGTCTATGCCCGTGTATTGTCGTGAAACCGCTTTAAAATTATCTCGTTTAACGTATTCGTATACCTGCTAGGAGCAATATGTCAGGGCATTCCAAGTGGGCGACCACTAAAAACAAGAAGGCCGCCATTGATTCGAAGCGCGGCAAGCTGTTCGCCAAACTTATCAAGAACATCGAAATCGCAGCGCGTCTGGGCGGCGGGGACCCCGACGGCAATCCGACACTGTACGACGCCATCGTCAAGGCCAAGAAGTCTTCGATGCCTGCCGACAACATCAAACGAGCCATCAAGCGTGGCTCCGGTGCCGAGGCCGGTGCCGCCAATTATGAAAGCATCAACTACGAAGGCTATGCGCCCGCAGGCGTGGGCCTCATCATCGAGTGCCTTACCGACAACCGCAACCGTGCGGCCGCCGAAGTGCGTTCCACACTGACCAAGGGCAACGGCTCCTTGGCCACCTCCGGTTCCGTAAGCTTCAACTTCGAGCGTAAGGGCCAGATTGTGGTTCCTTCCGAAGGGCTTGATTACGACAAGCTTTTCGAACTTGCCGCTGAAGACGGTGCGGAGGATGTCAGAGACGAGGACGATGTCTATATCGTCATCACTGCTCCCGAAGACATGGTCACGGTCCGCGAGGCGTTGCAAAAGGCCGATATCGATTATGATTCGGCCGATCTGGTGATGCTTCCCAAGACCGAAGTCGAACTTGGGCTTGAGGACGCGCAAAAGGTCTCGAAACTGATCGACAATCTCGATGACCTGGATGACGTACAGAACGTCTACAGTAACTGGACCGCCTCCGACGAGGTGATGGAACAGTTGGATGCAGAGGAGTAATCCGCTGTGATTATCCTTGGCGTCGACCCTGGGCTCACACGCTGCGGGGTCGGTGTGATAGAAGCCGACGCATCGCGCCGGCTTTCTTTTGTTCACGTCGATGTCGTACGTAGTGACCCGCACATTTCGCAGGATTTGCGCCTGTTGGCGATTTACAACGGGCTTGCGGCTAAAATCGACGAGTTTTCACCTGATACCGTTTCCATCGAACGTGTGTTCGCCCAAGAGAATCGCAACACCGTATTGGGCACCGCTCAGGCCGCCGGATTGGCGATGCTTGCCGCGGCGCAACGTGGCATTCCTGTCGCCCTGCACACGCCGACGGAAGCGAAGATGGCCGTTACCGGAAATGGACGGGCTGAAAAGATTCAGGTCGAACGTATGGTGGCCCGTATTCTGAACCTCAACAAGATTCCGGAACCAGCCGACGCCGCCGACGCGCTGGCACAGGCGATATGCCACGCGTTGCGGCCTTCCGGAGCGCTTGAAGGCGGGGAACGCGAAGAACATCTGACCCTTGCCCAACGCCAGTGGGCACAGGCCCAGCAGCATGCCAAGAAACGCCATAGCGTCGACAGGGGAATGTAAGCTATCGAACAGATGTTCGAATATTGAAGTCGTCTGATTCTTTCGTTTCAATTTCAGGCCTGCAGGTCGTGACTGACCACAACTGGCAATCAGGATGCGCCGAAAGAATCATTACATTTTCAATCGCTGGGAGTGACAATGATCGGAATGCTTAACGGCAGGGTGGAGACAGTTGGGGGTGACGCCGCACTTATCGATGTCAACGGCATCGGCTTTGAAGTGCGCATGCCCGCTGCCGAGCTTTCCGCCCTTCATTCGGGGCAGGAAGCCAAGATCTTCACTTCATTGAATGTCTCGCAGGATGCCATTGCGCTCTACGGGTTTCTTTCCCAGTCTTCGAAACGTATGTTTCTGCAGCTTCAGAAAGTCAGCGGTATCGGCCCACGTGTGGCGCTGTCGTTGCTTTCCACACTTCCTCCTGACAAGCTTGCGAAAACCGTCATGGACGGGGACGCGGCAGCTCTGGCCAAGGCACCTGGACTAGGTAAGAAAGGCGCACAGAAGATCATTCTCGAACTTCGTGGTTCCATCAATCTTGACGAGATTGAAAGCGGACATGCTTCGGCCGAACCTGAGTACGATACCGGTACCACCGAGGTCATTGAAGGCCTTGTTTCATTGGGATGGCGAGAAAGTGATGCCGCCCATGCCGTTACCAAGGTCTGCAAGGAAAATAACATTGCCACGCCATTGGAGAAGTCGGATATTCCCAAAGTGCTGAAATTGGCACTGACATCCTTGGATCGGGGGCGGTAAACCATCATGGCAGAGACCAACGGAACACAATCCAATAGGGGAGCCGACGAGGAATCATTGCGTATGATTTCCTCCGAACCGATTGGCAACGAACCGGTCAGCGAAGAGGAACTCCGTCCTCGTGCACTTGAAGGCTTCATCGGCCAACCCCTGCTCAAAGCGCAGCTGCAGCTGTTTTTGGATGCCGCCAGGAAGCGTGACGTGCCTCCGGACCATATTCTGCTTGCCGGTCCTCCAGGATTGGGCAAGACCACATTGGCGATGATTGTGGCCAACGAATTGCAGGTGCCGATACGCGTCACGTCCGGTCCGGCCATTCAGCATGCCGGCGATTTGGCTTCCATTCTCAGTTCTCTTGATGAGGGCGAAGTCCTGTTCATCGACGAGATTCATCGTCTGCCTCGTCCTGCCGAAGAGCTGCTCTATATCGCCATGGAGGATTTCCGTGTCGATGTCATGGTAGGCAAAGGGCCAGGAGCCTCTTCCATTCCGTTGACGTTGCCACGCTTCACTGTCATCGGCGCTACTACGCGTGAAGGTATGCTGCCTTCGCCGCTTCGCGCTCGCTTCGGTTTCACTGCGCATTTGGATTTCTATCCGCATGAGGAACTGGAACGGCTGATCGAGCGTAGCGCAGGTGTGTTGGGCATCAATTTGGCCGAGGGCAGCGCTAAGCAGCTTTCACTACGCAGCCGCGGTACACCGCGTATCGCCAATCGTCTGCTTCGGCGTGTGCGTGACTGGGCGATCGTTCATGATCTCGACCAGGTAGGGCCGGATGATGTCGAATCGGCACTTGAGTTGTATCAGATTGATTCAGAAGGGCTTGACAGACTTGATTTGGCGGTTTTGAACGCCATTGTCAAGAATTTTGACGGAGGTCCGGTCGGTCTGAACAATCTTTCCGCGATGGTCGGTGAGGAATCCGAGACGGTGGAAACCGTATGTGAACCCTATCTGGTGCGCGAAGGATTCCTTGTACGCACGCCCAAAGGCAGGGTTGCAACGCAAAAGGCCTGGCAGCACTTGGGGCTTGTACCCAAGGATGATGTCAACAAGTTATTCTAAAATTCTTTACGTTAGGTATGTAAGAGAGTCGGCCATTTAGGTGGCCTTCGTCTGAAAATTCGTTCGATGGGAGACCCCAAGTGCCCGGTGGCAGCAATACGCTCTTTATTATTATCATCATCGTTGCAATGGTTGGATTGATGTGGTGGCAATCACGCAAATCCAAACAGCAGCAACAAAAAGTCAAGGATTTCCGTTCCTCGTTGCAGCCTGGTGATCTAGTACAGACGATCGGTGGCGTTATCGGTGAAGTCGTTTCCGTCG
This sequence comes from Bifidobacterium sp. ESL0745, assembly GCF_029433335.1. Taxonomy (NCBI): domain Bacteria; kingdom Bacillati; phylum Actinomycetota; class Actinomycetes; order Bifidobacteriales; family Bifidobacteriaceae; genus Bifidobacterium; species Bifidobacterium sp. ESL0745. Next base: position 759,943 of record NZ_JAQTHX010000001.1, on the reverse strand, counting down.
ATACCAAGTACGAAGAGATCGTCATCGACTCCGAGGGATCCAAGATTCGATTCGGGTTCCGTTCAATCAGCAAGAAATACGAGCGCCCCGCCTTCATCGACGATGACGAGGTAGACGAGGACGGCAACCCGGTTGCGAACGAAGATACGGATGCTGCCAACGAGGCTGAGGGTACCGCCAGCAGCACCGAACAATCAACACAGTCTGGTGATCATCAGGCGCAGAAGCCGTTTGATAACGAGAACGAAACCAAAGAAAACGCAGATGATGCTGATGGCAATTCGTCAGATGATGCGGGGAAGAACGACGCTAAAAAAGACAAGTAAAGCGTCTCTTCTTCAATAGTTTTCGGGTTGTGCGCTTGCATGGCCCGCTCACTTTTTAGTTTAACAATCAATGGCATATAGGCAGTAAGGCTTGCTCATGACACAATCGGACATCACCATTACAGAACTTGGCAAAGTCGGGGAAGAGGACGCAGAATACGTCGTCTCGCTCATCCGGACCATCCCCGGTTTTCCCAAAGAAGGTGTTCTGTTCCGTGATTTCATCCCGGTTCTGGCAGACCCTCGCGGTTTTTCGATCATGATGAAAGCCTTGGAACTGGCGCTGCCAGTTTCTGCCGATTCATTCGATTATGTGGCAGGTTTGGAGGCACGAGGGTTCCTTATCGGACCTCCGCTTGCTGCACAAATGGGCAAGGGCTTCCTGTCCGTGCGAAAGGCAGGAAAACTGCCACCGGAAACCATCGGTGAAAGCTATTCGCTTGAATATGGTGAAGCGACCGTAGAGATGGAAAAAGATGCTATCAAGCCGGGCGATAAAGTACTTATCGTTGATGATCTTATAGCCACTGGCGGCACCGCAAAGGCAGCGGCCGACCTCATTGAAAAGGCTGGAGGCAAGGTCGTTGGTTTTAGCTTTGTCATGGAACTCATCGGTCTTTCCGGCAGAAGCGATTTGGCAGGCGTGCCGATCAGTTCGCTTGTCACTATGCCTGCATGATGATCTTTGTTTCAGTCTTCGATAGCGTAGATCGAGCAGTCATCAAAGTAGTGAAAGGTTTCTTATGGATCTTTATGAGTATCAGGCACGGCAGCTTCTTGAGGAGCAGGGAATAGACACGCCCAAGGGCATATTCGCCCAGAATTCCCATGAGGTCGCCGAGGCTGCGGATGCAATAGGATATCCATGCGTCATCAAAGCTCAGGTGCGTACTGGGCATCGTGGTCAGGCCGGTGGCGTGAAGCTTGCCGAAACACAGGATGATGCCATCCTTTCTTCGGAACAGATCCTGCCTATGACCATTCGTGGTCATAAGGTCAGTGGCGTTCTTGTGGCTGAAGCAAAAAATGTGATTCATGAGTATTACGTTTCCATTTCACTTGATCGTTCGTCTCGCGATTTCGACGTGCTGGCAACCGCCAACGGTGGCACTGAAGTCGAGGAAATTGCTCGTGAGCATCCCGAATCGGTGAAGCGCCTTCATATCAGCGCCTTACAGGATTTTGATAGGGATGCCGCACGTAAAATGGCGGAATCAATTGGGTTCTACCATGCCGATGTGGACCAAGCGGCTGACGTGCTGTTGAAGATGTGGAAATGCTTCAAAGACGACGATGCCACGCTTGTCGAGATCAATCCGCTGGCCAAGATCGGTGATCCGGATGACGAATCCACCAAGAAACTGTGTGCGCTTGATGCAAAGATCTCGTTGGATGATAATGCCGCATTCCGCCATGACGGTTGGAAACGTTTCGCTGATACAACCCATACCGATTTGTTCGAGGAACGTGCCAAACAGCACGGTTTGCACTATGTCCATCTGAAAGGCGAAGTCGGCGTCATCGGCAATGGCGCAGGACTGGTAATGAGCTCGCTTGATGCCGTATCCGGTGCCGGAGAGGAACAGGGGACGGGTGCGAAACCGGCTAACTTCCTGGATATTGGCGGTGGCGCTTCTGCTGAAGTGATGAGTACGAGTCTTTCGATTGTACTTTCTGATCCACAGGTCGAATCCGTGTTTGTCAATGTGTATGGTGGCATTACAGCCTGCGATGAGGTAGCTCATGGAATCATTGAGGCGCTGGGAAAACTGAACGTGTCCAAGCCAATCGTCGTAAGGTTCGACGGCAATGCTGCCAAGGAAGGCCTTAGAATCCTGGAGGATGCTCACAACCCCAACATCCACGTCAGTGGCACCATGGAAGAAGCGGCTCAAGAAGCAGCAAGGCTTGCCATGACCGCTAAGGAGGCCACGAAATGACACTTTTCGTCGAAGACAATGCACCGGTTATCGTCCAAGGCATGACCGGCCATCAGGGCATGACGCATACGGCGCGTATGCTCAACGCCGGAACCGGTATTGTAGGTGGTGTCAATCCTCGTAAGGCCGGTCAATGCGTGACCTTTCATATCGATGAATCCGGCAAAGATGTCGATATTCCCGTTTATGCCACATGTAGTGATGCCAAAAAGGCTACCGGTGCCAAGGCCAGTGTTATTTTCGTCCCTCCACGTTTTGCCAAGGACGCGATGCTCGAAGCCATAGAAGCCGGCATCGGCTTGATTGTCGTCATCACTGAAGGCATTCCTGTGGCCGATACGGCATACTGTGTGGAACTTGCCCTGCAGAAGGGCATCAGAATCATCGGTCCCAATTGCCCAGGGCTGCTTAAACTTCCTGACACTTCCAATGTTTGCGACAAGGGCATCAACCTTGGCATCATTCCCGATGGCATCGTCTCATCCGGTCCCCTGGGCCTAGTTTCGAAGTCCGGAACCTTGACCTATCAACTGATGGGTGAGCTTTCGGATATCGGCTTCACCGCATGCATCGGAGTGGGTGGTGACCCGATAGTTGGAACCACGCTGGTCGAGGCGTTACAGCAATTCGAAGCGGATGAAAACACCAAAGCCGTCATCATGATCGGGGAGATTGGCGGCAATGCGGAGCAGGATGCCGCCGCTTGGGCCAAGGAACATATGACGAAGCCCGTTGTGGCTTATATCGCAGGTTTTACCGCGCCAGAAGGCAAGCAGATGGGCCATGCCGGTGCCATCGTCTCCGGCGGCAAAGGCACCGCGCAGGATAAGAAGGAAGCGCTTGAAGTCGCCGGGATTCCGGTCGGGAAGACCCCGGCACAGGCGGCCCAACTCATTCGCAGGATCGTGGACGGCGGGATATCCAAGGCATGAGCAAAAACCGGCGGCCATGGATAAAAGGGGTTGTGACGGCTCTGGGCGGATCGATGATATTCACGGTCACGTTAGGGCTTTTCTTGGCATTGACCTTGCTGGTGGTTTCCGTGGAAGAAGGAGGCAACACTGTTCAAAACCAAGCGGTTCCTTTGACTTTCGCGATTGTGCTGTTAAGTCAGGGTGCGAGTTTTCATGCCGGTGCCATCACTCTCGGCATCATACCGCTGCTTTTGACCTTGCTCCTGATCTGGTTGGTTGCGTGGTTGACCAAAATGCTGTCTTCCAGTCCGAAATCCTATGTCACCGGTCTTCTGGTTTGGGTCGGGGTCATGTGGGTGTTCACCCAGAACGTCGCTGTCATTCTTGAAGACCCTGTATGGCTCGTTTTGCTTAAGAGTGCTATGGTCTTCACCGTCGGTTTCTTATGTGGAGCATTGTCGGGCTCGGCGACAATGAAAAAGTGCATTCAATTCGTTCGCGACAATATTTCCGATCGTCTGGTAGTGGCTTTGAAACTTGGTTTCATGAACACGGCGATATTGCTGATCGGCTATTTGGACATCGGTTTGATCACGGTTCTTTTCTGGGTCATTACGAATCAGAGTGCTGTCGTTCGAATCTTCGAGTTGTCGAATATGCAGACCGGATCGAGGATCCTCACCACCATCTGCACCTTGGCATGGCTTCCGAACCTGTGCTTATGGGCACTGTCATGGCTCTTTGGTTCGGGTTTTTCAATCGGCGATCTCGCCGCTTTTTCGTTATGGAACGATCACGCTTCAGGGCTTCCCGCGCTGCCCGTTTTTGCCATTTTTCCCCCGGCGGTTTCCAATGATGTCCTGCGGCTTTGCCTGATATCGATTCCTTTGGTCTGCGGATTCCTTGTTGGGATCGTTGAGCTTTTTTGGTCCAAATACTTCGCCATCGGCGCCGGAAAACCCAGTGAACCGGTCACGATTGGCCGAACCATAGGCCAGTTCTTGTATCCGATTGTTTCGTTCTTTCTGACCAGCGCTTTGATGGCCGTACTGATGAATATTCTTTTCGTCCTTTCTTCGGGAGCCTTGGGACAGCATCGACTTGCCAAAGTCGGTGTTGATTCGGTGGCCTCCTCGCGTGTGGTATGCCTGCCCAGTGCCCTTGGTTTTTCGCTGGCATGGCTTGTTTCGGTGATAATCGTGGCGATGGTGTTTGCTATGCGATTGTTCTTCGGCTATCTTCGAGCACAAAACAAACCGAATGTCAGTTCCGGCGATGGCACCGATGACGATATCGTCGACGCCTCTGATTCCCTAACAACTTCCGTTTCGTCTTCAAAAACCGGAGTACTTGCTGAAGATGAGACGAAAATCCCATAATCAAGCCGCAACAAAGGGAGAAACAGATGACAGCAACCAATCGTAGGATTCAGCGAGCTTTGGTATCGGTTTATGACAAAACCGGTATCGAAGGCCTCGCAGATGCGTTCATCAAGGCAGGCACCGAGGTGGTTTCCACGGGGTCTACCGCGGAACGACTTTCGGAACTTGGTGTGAATGTCACTGAAGTCCAAACAGTCACCGGTTTCCCGGAAAGCCTTGGAGGCCGCGTCAAAACGCTTGATCCCCATATCCATGCCGGTATTCTGGCCGATATGACGAATCCGACGCAGGCCGAGGAATTGAAGTCGCTCGGCATCAAGTCCTTTGACATGGTCATCGTCAACCTTTATCCGTTCGCCGACACGGTGCGTTCCGGCGCCGATGAAGCCGATATCATCGAGAAAATCGATATTGGCGGTCCTTCAATGATTCGTGGAGCGGCGAAGAACAGTGCAAGCGTTGCCGTCATCACCGATCCCGAAGACTATGCCCTTGCCGCCCAGCGTGTTGCCGATGGCTCAGGTTTCTCTTTGCAGGAACGGCGCTGGCTGGCTTCCAAAGCGTTCGCAACGACTGCGGCTTACGATGCGACGATATTCGAATGGACCGGCAGTCACTGGACGGAACCCCAAAGCATTTCCGCAAGCGACAAGGTCGGCAGCGAGTCTACAACACAAAACACTGAAACGAAGCAGTCACAACAGCAAGACCGGAACATCGCGATGTTCCCACCTCACCTGACTCATACATGGGACTATTCGCACGGGTTACGCTACGGTGAAAATCCCCATCAGCAAGCCAGTCTCTATGTCGATGCGCTCGACCAGACGGGATTCGCCCACGCGCAGCAGCTTGGCGGCAAACCAATGAGCTACAACAACTACGTTGACGCTGATGCGGCTTGGCGAGCGGTCTGGGATTTCGCTCCTCAGATTGCCGTGGCCGTGTGCAAGCACAACAATCCTTGCGGACTGGCCATTGGCAAGGATGTGGTGCAAGCGCATCTGAAGGCCCATGCCTGCGACCCGATGAGTGCTTATGGCGGCGTGATTGCCGCGAATTCAACGGTCACGCTGGAAATGGCTCAAAACGTCCGTCCCATTTTCACCGAGGTCATTGTGGCACCGGATTACGAACCGGAAGCATTGGAACTGCTGAAGGCTCATAAGAAGAACCTGCGCATCCTGAAGGTGGCCCAGTCTCCTCATACCGATGTTCAATTCCGTCAAATCGACGGCGGTATTCTCGTACAGTCTATTGACAAAATCGATGCCCCTGGTGACAATCCTGACCAGTGGAAATTGGTTTCAGGCGAAACTGCAGAGGCAGATACGCTCAGCGATTTGGTGTTCGCGTGGCGTGCGATTCGCTGCGTGAAATCCAATGCGGTGTTGTTGGCTCACAATCAGGCAACTGTTGGCATCGGCATGGGACAGGTCAATAGGGTCGACTCCTGCCATTTGGCTGTCGAACGTGCGAATACGCTTGCTAATGGTGAGAATCGCGCATGCGGTTCCGTGGCCGCCTCGGATGCATTCTTCCCGTTTGCAGATGGTGCCGAAGCATTGATCGATGCCGGTGTCAAGGCGATTGTCCAACCCGGAGGATCAATACGTGATCAGGAAGTGATCGATGTCGCACAGAAGCACGGAATCACGATGTATCTGACAGGAACACGTCATTTCTTCCACTGAGTAATGCCGTTCTTCAATGGCAGGTTGAAAGCATCATTGATTGATTTGCTTTCAATAACAAAATACCGGTACACGGCTAAACTGGCTGCGTACCGGTATTTTCGTCTTAGACAGAAGTGATACAGAAGGAGTGAATATGGCCCACAATCACCCATATGTCTCTGAAGCAAAAGAGGGCAACCCCGTATTTGAATGGGGAGTACTTGTGGTCGTCATCATTTCAGCAGTATTGGCCGGATTTGGATATACTATGGCCGCTACAGTGGTGTTCGCTGCGACGGCCATAATCACGGGACTCATCAGACTGATTCTCAAAGACCGAAGCCCTTGGAAAATCCGCTCCGTCGGTTTTGACTCCTTCATAGGAATCGCGTTGGGAACCGGCCTTCTGGTGGTCTATTTCAGCATTCAGTTGATGATGTGAATGCTATTTACTTCGTTGTATCCTGATCGGTTGTGCTTTGTTCATCGGACGAACCGAACATGCTTTGGCTATCGTCGCCTGTTGCTGAATAAGTGACGGATTCTGAAATCGTAGCCGTTTGTGAATCATCAGCGGGTTCCGAGTCATCGTTCGTATCATCATCGGATTCGGAATCTTGCTTATCCCAACTTTCCGTGACATCCACGCCTTCGACCTGTGCAGGCTTATTGCTGGAGACCATTTGCGCAATGATGACGACAATGGCAACGATGGCAGCTGCAAGAATCGGGCAGATCCAGAAAATCCAGAGTTGCTTCAAAGGATTCGCCGCAAGTCCTGCCTGGCTGGCAAACAATGCGATGCCGGTTGCACGTGCCGGGTTGAGCGAAGCGCCGGTAATCGGATAGGTAAAGGTGACGCCAAGTGCGTACGCGATACCCATGATGGCCGGGGCTTTTGAAGTGGCTTTCCCATCGTCATCAAGAGCATACAAAGAGGCTGCCACCACGATGATGGTTGCAATGACTTCGACGATGACCGCGAAAAGAATACCGAAGCTTACACCTGCCTGCTGCAATTGGGCAGAGGAAATCGAACCCTGATCGTAACCGTTGACGGCATTTGTGAACCACATCTTGGCAGGAGCGGCTTTGGAAGTCGGCAGCACGAGTTTGACAACACCGCCAGCGACGATACCGCCAACCACCTGCGCGAGAATGTAGCAGATGCCGTTAACGACGCCCGTCTTGCCAACAAGCATCGCTGACAATGTCACGGCAGGATTGAACTGACCGCCGGAGAACTTACCAAAGATGAAGGTCATTGCCGCATAAGCCAGCCCTGTGGCGGCTGCAATGAGAATCGCGCTCGGACCATACAGTGAAGGGCTCAGTGCCGATACCAGATAAATCACAAGAAAAATAAGGAAACTGCCGACGAGTTCTCCTCCTATTGCCGAAATTGGAATAGGGGCTGCAGTTTTGCTTTCTGTATGTTGTGCTTGTTGTTCCGTCATTACCGTTCCTTTTTTGTTATACCGACGAATATACGCCATACAATTAGTTATAATAGCAAAGGGGGAGTAATTACTGTACAATAAGTAAAGTTGTATCGACACATGAATAATAACGCCGGTATGCAACTGATACAGTACGCGACGAATCGGTTAAAGCCGTTTCGCAAGGCCACGTTGGGAGAACGATGCCACACGCATATTCACGCGCCGAAAAGGCGCATCAGGAAAATTACGATGAAGGGATTCGCCTTCAAAAACTTTTGGCACAGGCCGGTTTCGGCTCGAGGCGCAAGTGTGAGGAGATTATTACGGAAGGCCGGGTGGAAGTCGACGGTGAGCTGGTGACCGAACTCGGCACCCGCGTCGATCCTTCCAGCCAAGAGATCCGCGTCGACGGGTCGAGGATTCGGCTTAACAACAAGCACATCACGTTGGCGCTAAACAAGCCCAAGAAAGTGCTTTCGACGATGGACGACCCGAAGGGCCGTTATACGCTCCGGGACATCGTGGGCGACAAATACGAGCGCATTTTCCATATGGGACGTTTGGATTACGAAACCGAAGGCCTCATTCTGATGACGAACAACGGTGAACTCAGCCAGCATGTAATGCACCCGCGTTACGAGGTCAAGAAAACGTATATCGCCACGCTTGACGGACGTATCAGCGGCAACATCTGCCGGCGCTTGGTCACGCAGGGCGTCAATCTTGACGACGGGCTCATCCGCCTGGACCATTGCGCCATCATCGATTCCTCGCGCGACCAGACCATCGTCAAGGTCGTGCTGCATTCTGGCAAGAACCGTATCGTCCGCCGCATCTTCGGTGCCGTCGGCTTCCCGGTGCGCCGGCTCGTGCGTACGCAAATCGGACCCATCAAGCTCGGCGATCTGAAGCCGGGTTCGTACCGTGTGCTTTCGCAGACGGAAGTCCGCTCGCTGGCCAAGGAGGTGGGTTTGTGATACGAGTAGCCATTGACGGGCCCGCAGGCGTGGGCAAATCTTCCACTTCCAAGGCGTTGGCCAAATATTTCGGCTATGCCTACCTTGACACCGGTGCCATGTACCGTGCCGCCGCCTGGTGGTGCCTCAAGCAGGGTGCCGATTTGGACGCGGATGTTGTTGACGAACAGGCCATCACCGAAATGGTTGGGGATCTGTTCACCGATGATCATTTCGATATCGGCGTCGACCCCGACGATCCCAAAGTCCTGGTCGACGGCGGGGACATCAGCGAGGCGATTCGTGATTCGAACGTCTCGTCGCATGTCTCGAAAGTCTCGAATATCGTACCGGTGCGGCATCTGCTGATCGCCGCGCAACGGGCGTATATCAACCGCGAGGTATCTGCTGATTCGTTCTCGAAAGGTGCCGGAATCGTCGCCGAGGGTCGTGACATCACCACTGTCGTCGCTCCGAACGCTGAAGTACGCGTGCTTTTGACCGCACGTCCGGAAGTGCGTCAGGCACGACGTACTGGGCAATCTGCCGCTGGGTCCGGTGTCGGCGCCGATAATGTCATCGCCCGCGACAAGGCCGATTCCAAAGCCACCAGTTTTTTGAAGGCGGCGGACGGTGTGACGACCGTCGACAATTCCGACCTTACGTTCGAAGAGACATTGGACAAGCTCATTTCGCTGGTGGATGTCGCCGTTGAAGAGCAATCTTACAAACAGTACGCAGCTAATCTCGAAGGTTATGACCTTGATGACGAAGACGAAGCACTGCTTGCCGGCGAAACCGTAGACGACGAAACTGCGGCCAAACAGAAGGCCGTCGGTGTGCTTGCCGTGGTCGGCCGACCGAACGTCGGCAAATCGACGCTGGTCAATCGTATTCTTGGCCGTCGTGCCGCCGTCGTAGAGGATACTCCCGGCGTGACCCGCGATCGGGTCAGTTATGACGCGGAATGGGCCGGAACCGACTTCAAACTTGTCGATACTGGCGGCTGGGAGACCGACGTCGAAGGTATCGAATCAGCCATCGCCTCTCAGGCGCAGGTAGCCGTAGGCCTTTCCGATGCGGTGATCTTAGTGGTTGATGGGCAGGTCGGTATTACGTCCACTGACTCACGAATCGTCAAGATGCTGCGCGAAAGCGGCAAGCCGGTGATTCTGGCCGTCAACAAAATTGACGACAACGCCAACGAATACCTGACCGCCGATTTCTGGAAGCTCGGCTTGGGCGAACCTTACGGCATTTCCGCGATGCACGGCAGGGGAGTGGGCGACCTGCTCGACGTGGCCGTGGATATCCTGGAAAAGGCCAAGAAGACCTCTGGATTCCTCACGCCGACCAACCTACGACGTGTCGCCTTGATCGGCAAACCGAACGTAGGTAAGTCTTCATTGCTTAACGAACTGGCACATGAGGAACGTAGCGTGGTCAACGATCTTGCAGGAACCACACGTGATCCGGTTGACGAAATCATTCGTATCGGCGACGAAGACTGGCTTTTTATCGACACCGCAGGTATCAAGCGGCGTTTGCATAAGCTTTCCGGGGCGGAATACTATTCGTCGCTGCGCACGCAGGCGGCCATCGAACGTTCCGAGCTTGCGCTCGTGCTGTTTGACGCCTCACAGCCGATTTCCGATCAGGACCTCAAAGTGATGAGCCAGGCTGTCGATGCCGGGCGCGCCATCGTGCTGGTATTCAACAAGTGGGATCTGATGGACGACTTCGACCGTCAGCGTCTCGAACGCCTGTGGCAGACCGAATTCGACCAGGTCACCTGGGCGCAGCGTGTCAATCTCTCCGCCAAGACCGGCTGGCACACCAACCGACTGCTTGCGGCAATGAACACTGCGCTGGATTCTTGGGACAAGCGCATACCGACGGGCAAGCTCAACTCGTTCCTCGGCCGCATCCAGTCCGCCCATCCGCACCCGTTGCGCGGCGGCAAGCAGCCTCGCATCCTGTTCGCAACCCAGGCCTCGACGCGGCCTCCGCGCTTCGTCGTCTTCGCCACCGGCTTCCTCGAGCACGGCTACCGTCGCTACATCGAGCGCCAGCTGCGGGAGGAATTCGGCTTCGAGGGCACCCCGATTCAGATTTCGGTGCACATCCGCGAGCGCAAGTCGAAGAAGAAGTAAATTGAACCGCTGAGATATCAACTCATCGATTAAAGTTCAAAGCATTGATGTCTCGGAAAATGTCTTGGTAGCAAAACTCGCTGTTGCAGTCATGCAAAGGTAAGATAAATACCAGATACAAGGAAGATGGGGAATAAAAATGCCTGTGTCCGATGATGATTGTTCACCGAACACAGGCCATGTATCTTTGTGCTGAAAATTTCACAAATACAGATTGTTTATGTTGTTGTCACCTCTTGATTTTGTTCAGGCACAGCAGGCAAGCACCTGCCAGCATCGCTGAGAACGCAATGGCAATGACCAAATTGACTGCCACTCCTGTTTTAGCAAGCGTTTGTGTGTTTCGCTGGGTCGAATTACCTACCTGATTGCCGGAAACCGGATTGTTTGAAGTCGCATTGTCTGAATGGGAATCTGCTGAGGTAGGATGTATTGCAGAATCCTTATTCTGAGGCTGAGTCGGCTGCTGATTCTGCGTTTGCTTTCCACTGTTATCGTCCGTGGGTTGCTTGTCGTTTTGTTGAGGCTTGGCTGCATCAGCATTTGCCTTGTCGAGAGCTTTCTGTGCCGCTTCCTGGTCTTTTAATGCTTGATCGTAAGGAGCAATTGCATTGTTGATCTTGCCGATATAGGCGTCCACTTTGGCTTCGTATTCATCAACGGTGTAGGTCTTTCCAGTGGCGGTATCTTCAAAATCATTTACGCCAGTGTATCCGTACCCACCCTTTGTCTGCAAACCGAAACCTGTGGTAACCCACCTGGAATTGACAATGTTCTGATAATGCCCTGTTGTTGAATAATTGGGTGTTTGCCCTGCAGCAATTGCGGCATCGTACACAGCTTTCTCCTGTGTATACCACATATCAAAGGCCTCTTCAGGATTATTGAAGCCCGAGGCGATGTTCTCAGCATTGAGGAAATTGTGATGCTCGAATTCAACGGCATCGTAGTCAGCGTTCACTTCGGTTCGTGCCATGGCAAAATCGTCAACTTTGAAAGTAGCCAGATGATTTTCTGTTCGGATTTCATTGAGCTTACGAATATAAGCAATGGAGGCTTTAAGGTTTTCAAGACTGGTAGCATCGCCCTTTTGCCCAAGATTCACGTACTTCCACCAAGACGTTCTTCCGAAGGTGGTGCCATCAACATCTGCCACGGCTTCGGTACTGCCGTTTTCGGTAAAGAACCCCAGAGTTCCTTTGGCTTCCTCGGCCTTGGCCGCGTCAGCCGCCGGTTTCAGATCGGCGACACGTTTGTTGGCCGCATCGAGAGCAGTCTGTGCGGCTTGTTGCGGTGTCGGTTCAGCGGCTGACGCGTTTACGGCGACGCCACACAATAATGTTGCTGCAGCCGTGATCCAGATGGCCGCTTTGCCTAATGCATTACGCATAGTTTCCTTCTTCTTCGAAAGACCTACAATTAACATAGGTAAACCTAAAACTGATATCTATTAAAATAGACATACTAATACTATATCTATATTAAGACCAAGCAAATATGCAATCGGAAGCTTGAGAATTCTTTGAGAAGTAAGGGGAGAAAAAATAGCAAATCATTTTTCATTATTGCCGATTGTATGACACTGAGTATTTGCCAAAAGGGATATTTAGAAAGATTCGCCACGCCGATTGAGCATTGAAGGTAAGCATGTGCTAAACTTTTCTCTCGGTGCTTTGCACTGTTCGGGTCGTAGCGCAGTTTGGTAGCGCACTTGACTGGGGGTCAAGGGGTCGCGGGTTCAAATCCCGCCGACCCGACGAAAAAACCTGGAATCCCAATTATGCATAGCGGTATTCCAGGTTTCGTTGTTTCCAGTCAACACCGTTTTGCAGAATCATTTGCTTTCACTAGGCCAACCGGCGATGGTTATCTTGCCGATTTCATGGCTCGTGGCGATGAGATTTTGCGCCTGATTGACAGTCTCCGCATTAATAGGGTCGAGTTGCGTGGTTGCTGTGGTATGGATAATACCTTTGTCCGCTAATTCGGCGAGACGCTCAAGAATGTCGTGCTGTCGAATGAGATCAGACGCATGATGTTTGGATCGGGCGAACATAAGCTCCCAGTGCCAAGACAAGGCTTTGTCTTTCAATGCGTAGTAGTCCATATCGTGCCCATGTTGATCGTCGATCGCCACGATTTCGCCAAATGGTCTCATGACCTGTGCGAGCAGTGGTATCGCCGTTTTGCTATACGCACTGAATGCATAATCTACGCCGTTGGGAGCGATTTCAAGAATTTGCTTGGCCAAGTCTGACGCATGGTAATCGAGGACATAATCGGCGCCCATTTTGCGTACCCACATCTGTGATTCCGGTTTTGAAGCTAGCGCGATAACGTTGAGCTTCGTCAGCTGTTTGGCCAGCTGGATGAGGATTGATCCGACACCTCCCGCTGCACCGATCACGAGCAATGTACCCTTGGAATCCTCGGAAAGATGAAGCTTGTCGAAGAGCGTTTCCCAAGCGGTCAGACCGGTCAGTGGCAATGCCGCAGCCTCTTCCGGCTTAAGCGTCTTGGGAGCATGGCCGACGATGCGTTCATCGACAAGCTGGAATTGCGCGTACGAGCCTGGTCGAGTGATATCGCCCGCATACCAGACTTTATCTCCGGGGTGGAAAAGCGTGGCATCCGCGCCTGATTGCTCCACTATACCTACGGCATCAAAACCGTAAACCTCGTCTCCGGTATCCGCACCAAAGGAGCGTTGCGCTTTGACATTAGCCGTGGCCGACACCGCTTCGACCTGTACCAACAGATTGTGGCCGGTAGGAGACTCAGGAACGGGAAGTATTGTATCCACGCAACTTTCGTGGTTCGAAGAACTATCGTCCTGTCTGCGGACTACAGCCTTCATCTTGTTATTTTCGTTCTCGAGGTTTGTCTTTACTTGATTTTCAGCCTTGTTTGCAACTTTCGTCATCGTTTTCCTTTCCATATGGTGTCGTTATGACGGAAAGGAGTCTAACGCTGCCATTGTGGTTACCCGCAAGGGCATGGGGTTACTTTAGAGAAAGTAGAACATTGCGCGAAGCCGAACTCGCGTTGAAAATAAAAGCAATCAACTGTCTTAAAAATAAAGCTGACTACTTAATGGAAAGTGAAACATTCATGCTTCAGTGTGTACTGGCCTCGTTGAGTCTGACGGCAAGATCGTAATGTTGTTCCGTCCAGTGACGCAAATCGTGGAGGGGGAACTACCGCACTTCGTCCGTCTTCAGTCAATGAATACTCGACGTGAGAGGGCACTTCGGCAAACACCACACGGTCGATGAGTCCTGCGTCCTCGAGACGACGCAGCGTGGCCGTGAGCACTTTCGGCGAGATTCCCACCAATCTGCGCTGCAGCTGGCCAAAACGCATCGGACCGTCAGCCAGCGATTCCACGGCCATTGCCGACCATTTGCCCGACACGACGTCAAGCAAACCGCGGCATGGGCAGTCAGGCGAGTACACATCGCCCGTGTGCTTTTTCTTTTCGGAGGTTTTCTCCTGAAAATCATTATGAGAATACATGCGTGGCTTCTGTTCAGTCATTTATCTTAATTCTTACTATCCTAAAGATAGTACATATCTTCGAGATAGTTCAAGAATGCTATTTATATCTCATTGATATAGTTAAATTTGGTTTGTTATGTTTTAGTTCGCAGGCCCATAGGAGCCGAGGTTGTGCTGCAATAGTTCGCGACAAAATATTGGGTCCACCGTGCAAAACAATTGAATCAAGCAAGAAAGCAAATCCTGACGAATTGAATCTGGACGCACAAGATAATGTTGACGTAACCACGTTCTCACAATCAGTATCGCAATAATCATCTACACGCTAAACCGAACATTTTTACTGTTCGTTTACGTTTCGTCGGTCTGCCGTCCAGCGAGCTTCCAGAAAAGCTAGTACAGTTGAAGACTATGTTTATTGGTTCGTTGCTCCGTCGGTTATCACCAAAAAGCAACGAACACTACTCAACTATGAAAGAGGTGCGGCTTGGAAGACGCCTTCGAAGCTTCTGCGCATAAGATGCGTGAGCATAACATGAGCGATGTCGCCATAGCGCAATTCAAACGGTTGTATGAGGAATGGCAGCACAACGACGCCAGCAGCTGGATTCGTGAGAGTGACATCGAACCATTGCAGGATGTACCGAGCTTCCATGATGTCTACAAGACCATTGACCACGACCAGGCCGTGCACGCCTTCGCGAAGACCGCATTCCTGAAGCTCAATGGCGGGCTCGGAACATCTATGGGCCTGGACAGGGCGAAGTCGCTGCTTCCTGTGCGCCGGCACAAAGCGCGCCGCATGCGTTTCATCGATATCATCCTGGGCCAGGTGGTCACCGCGCGCCAGCGCCTCAACGTTCCGCTGCCGCTGACCTTGATGAATTCCTTCCACACCTCGAAGGACACAATGAATGTGCTCAGGCACAGCCGGGATTTCCATCAGGAAAACGTACCCATGCAGATCGTGCAGCATCAGGAGCCGAAAATCGATTTGGCCACCGGCAAACCCGTCGAGTTCCCCGAAAATCCGGAACTGGAATGGTGCCCTCCCGGCCATGGCGACTTGTTCTCGACCATCTGGGAATCCGGTCTTCTGGATGTTCTTGACCAGCAGGGTTTCAAATATCTGTTCATCTCGAATTCCGACAACCTTGGCGCCCGTCCTTCACGTACGCTGGCACAGTATTTCGAGAACACGGGCGCGCCGTTCATGGTCGAGGTCTCCAACCGCACATATGCGGACCGCAAGGGTGGCCATTTCGTTCGCGACAAGAAGTCCGGCCGTCTGGTTTTGCGCGAAATGACGCAGGTCAACCCTGAAGACAAGGAGGCCGCAGAGGATATCGAACGTCATCCGTACTTCAACACCAACAGCATCTGGGTCCGTATCGATGCTTTGAAGGCCAAGCTTGAGCAATATGACGGCGTGTTGCCTTTGCCGATTATCCGCAATTACAAAACCGTCGATCCCACCGATCCCGATTCCACGAAGGTGCTGCAACTGGAGACCGCCATGGGAGCGGCGATCGGTCTTTTCGACGGTGCGATCTGCGTGCAGGTCGATCGTATGCGCTTCCTGCCGGTCAAGACCACCGACGACCTCTTCATCATGCGTTCCGACCGCTTCCATCTTACCGATTCCTATGAGATGGAGGACGGCAATTATCTCTTCCCGGATGTGAACCTTGATCCCCGTTATTATCGCAATATCGAGGACTTCAACAACCGCTTCCCGTATTCGATACCGTCGCTGGCCGCAGCCAATTCGGTGACGATCAATGGGGACTGGACCTTCGGGCATAATGTCGTCTTCTACGGTGATGTGGTTTTGGAAGACCAAGGCAAGCCGAGCTACGTGCCAAACGGGGAATTCGTAGGACCGCAAGGGGTCGAACCCGATGAGTGGCTCTGGTGACTGGCTGAATGCACGAGTCGAAGCGAATCCATTGCGTAAAGGATTCGGCTCGGCTCGTTTACTTTGCTGTTACGGGACGTGGCGGAAAACGAAATACGTCTCCCATGTTTTCTGGTGAATCGACTGAAAAAATGCCCATAACACACGGCAAAAACGTGAGAAATACAATTAAATTTGTAAAAATCCGCAATTCACCAGAAAAAGCATCTAATATAGATAAGGATGCGTGTCACAAGGCGCGTACTTTATTTGAACATTAACGATACGTGAGGACTAATGGCAGAAGGAAGTAACGGGAGGCGTCGTTTTTCCGACAAGTGGGGCAAGCACGAACTGGATGTGCTCGCTGTCCTATCATCTGCGTTCCCTCAATGGTTGACTTCACGGCAGATAGCACAGCGGGTCAAAGCCTACGCCGACTCGTACGGAGAACTTGCAGACCAGGCGGCAAAAGCGGCATTCGCCAAACAATTCCAGCGTGACCGCGCCAAGCTTGCGGCAATGGGAATCGCCATCGAGTCTCGTCAACCCGAATATTCGTCGAAGTCGGAAGGACAGGATTTCGCGTCCTATCGTCTGCAACTAGGGGATGAGCCTAGGGTAAGGCTGCGTTTCAAGCAGGAAGACCTACCGGTGCTTGCCGCCGCGAACTATCTGGCACGTTCGATGTCGATTTCTTCGTCCTCGGCGAAACATGAGGAACAGCATACTTCTCGTACGGCGCCAAGGGTGCCACAAACTCCGACACCCGGTCTCGGACTTGATTCGATAGCGCCGGGTCTGGGAACCCAACCGATTCCCGACAACCTGATGAAGGTGGTCGACCAGCGACGGTTCGCTGCAACCATCGACGTTGACGGCGGACACATGAACGTCGCCTATACGGATTCGGACGATTTGGCGATGTTCATGCTCGAACATCCCGGCTCCTCGGTGGTTTCGCCCCAAGAGGCTGTTGATGCCTGGAACCGTAGACTCAACGCGGCCGTCAATTTCAAACTGGCCGACGAAAGCCAAAGTGAAATCCGGGAAACCATCGTCACCCCGTCGATCAACAAGACCACCGCAAACGGTGAGATCGATTCTGAGAACGGCAAGTCGCATTCCAAGCGTAATTCCTCGTTCCAGACGGGCAGCGAAGTCGATCGCAGACTGCGGCTCATGCTTTTCCTTTCGGCCCACCTCGGTGAGGAATATTCCCTGGAGGAACTCGCGGAACGTTTTATCGGCGAGCCCAAAACCGAAGATGAAAAGAAAAAGGGCGTCGCCGTCATTCGCAAGGACATCAACACGTTGACCACCGTTTCCGACGATGGCGAGATGGCCGGCAGCCAATTCTTCGATATCGACTGGTCGCTTCTCGATGCCGACGGCATCGTTTCGGCCACGAATTCGCTCGGACTTGAGCGTCTGGCGGGCATTTCACAACAATACCTGAGCATGTTGACCGCTTCGGTAAGTTATCTGGCTCATTCCTCGCTATTGCCTACCGAGCAGCGTGAACAGGCAGAATCGCTGTACGTACGTCTACGCCAGCATGTCAAGCCGGGGGAGACCCCTTGGCTTTCGCTGACCGGTTATGAGGTCGAGCCCCGCAGTTTCAGCGTGGTCAAGCGCGCCATTTCCACTGATTCTCTGCTGGATATGGAATACACTGATGGTACGGGACGCACCCGGCGCAAGCTGGTGGCTCCATCCAAGATCTTCGTGGATGAGGGCGTCTACTATGTCGCCGTCTGGACGGATGTCGCCAAGGCCGCACCGAAGGACGAAAAACAGTTCGTTTCCAAAGACACCACTATCAATAAGGCCACAGGGCAGCCACGCATCTGGCAGGTCCTTCGTCTTTCCCGCATCGAAAAGGCGGAGCTCGTGCAGCCCACCGCGCGCCTTGATATCCCTGACGTTCCGGTGGCTGAGTTGCGCAAGTGGAGTTTCGACAACGGCACTCCGACCGTATTCATCACTGACAAACCGGATTTGCCTTTCATCAAGACCCTTCCCGGCGCCACGGTCGAGCGCTGCGGCGATGGTGAGAAAGTGCACCTGACGGTTTCCTCGGATTCTTGGTTCGTGGCATTTGCGATCGCCCACGCGCGGCACATCACGGCTGTGGCACCAGAACCGTTGCTGACCATGATTGTCGCGCGTGCTCATCGTGAATTGAGCCTTGAGAACAACAACCAGCAGGAACAGTAAATACAGCACGAAAGACCTGGGGATTGTCGACTGATTGATTGGTCGCAATCCTGACTGTGAAGGAGAGTCACATGCCTTGGTGGGGTTGGATTATTGTGACGGTTGTCATGCTTACCGCGCTTGTGGTGGGTTGTGTCTATGCCGGCATCCATGCGTTTCGTGCGGTCCACAGCGTTGCCGATACGGGCACGGAAATCCGGAAATACCTTGATGCTATGCAGGAGCCTGTGCCCAGCAGCAATTCGAATCAGGCACCGCTGTTTACCCAGCCACTTTCCACAGCAGCCCATCGTTACAGCCTTGCGCAGACACAGGTGGAATGCAGAAAGATCACTAGGCATAACCGTCATGCGCAACGTTGGAGCGTGTGGAAGCGCAACCGCGTGCCCTTTACCAGCGACCCAAATTGCGAGGCTACCCATCCATGTTCACAACCAGCGCTGCAAACCATTGGTTCCTCCTCTGCAAATCACGTTTTATCGACAGATGCCGTGAATGCCGGCAACGGTGTTAAAGCCAACTGAATGCGGATTTCGCGGGTATCCACAGGCATTGAATCAAAGCAACCCGCCTTTCATGAATCGACAGTTTCATTGTTATGAGTCATTCACATCATTATCGTCACAAAAAACATTCTTCCGAAGATTCCGAGGCCTTCGATTCGGTTAATGACACAAGCTTGGCGGAGGAGCGACCTCAATCACCGGCACAACGCTATGCCAGATTTAAAAAGCACAATGCTTACGAACGATCGGAAGCCGCGAGATTCGCCCGAACGCTGCCGTTTGAGCTCGATCCGTTCCAAATAGAGGCGAACGAGGCGCTGGAAGCCGGCAAGAATGTACTGGTTGCGGCGCCGACAGGCGCGGGAAAGACCATCGTAGCCGATTTCGCCATGCATCTGGCCGAGGAAAAGAACGTGAAAGCGTTCTATACCACTCCCATCAAGGCGCTGAGCAACCAGAAATACCATGATTTAGTCGATATTTACGGAAGCGAAAACGTAGGCCTTCTTACCGGCGACACATCCATCAATTCCGAGGCCAATATCGTGGTGATGACCACGGAAGTCCTGCGCAACATGCTCTACGAAAATTCTGAAACGCTGCGTGCGCTCCGGTACGTCATTCTCGATGAGGTGCATTATCTGGCCGATAAGTTCCGCGGGCCTGTGTGGGAAGAAGTTATCATTCATCTTCCTGAATCCGTCAAAATCGTCGGACTTTCCGCCACCGTTTCCAATGTCGAGGATTTCTGTGCATGGATCGAATCCGTACGTGGTGCCACCAAGCTGGTCGTTTCGGAAAAGCGTCCCGTACCGCTTGAACAGCATGTCATGGTCCAAAGCGACGATGAGCACGAACCTGAGCTCATCGATCTTTACCGACACAGCAAAACGGGAGTGCAGACCGACAAACTCAACGCCAAACTCGTCGATCGCATCGATCAGCTTGACCGCAAAGCCGTGTCACGGGCCCATGAGGAGCGTCGCGGCAGCAAGAATCGCCATCGGGCAGGGGGAGTGGAACGACGCAGAAGACCTGGCCAGGTGCGTCGTTACACGCCACGCCGATGGGCTGTGGTGGATGAACTGAACTTCATGGGCCTGCTGCCGGGCATCTATTTTATTTTCTCGCGCAACGGCTGCGACGAAGCGGTCGAGCAATGTCTTCGCGCCGGACTGGAGCTTACCACCAAGGACGAAGTGATGCGCATCCGTGCCATCGTTGATGAGATGGTCGAAGGCGAACTCGATCATGCCGACCTTAAGGCGCTCGGATTCGCGCGTTTCCGGTATGCCCTGGAAGAAGGCTTCGCACCGCATCACGCCGGCATGGTCGCGCTTTTCCGCCAGATCGTTGAACGGCTTTTCGAAGAAGGCTTGGTCAAGATGGTCTTCGCCACGGAAACGCTTGCCCTAGGCATCAACATGCCCGCACGTTGCGTGGTCATCGAAAAGCTTGAGAAATTCAATGGCGTCGACCACGTCACACTGACCCCAGGCGAATACACACAGCTCACCGGCCGCGCCGGCAGACGTGGCATCGACACCATCGGCCATGCCGTCATCGTCGATCACCGGGGCTTCGTTCCGGCCACGGCCGCCTCGCTTTCCAGCAAACGTGTCTATCCGCTGCATTCGAGCTTCAAACCCACATTCAACATGGCGGTGAATCTCTTGAATTCCAGCAGCTATGAGACCGCCCGCGATACGTTGGATCATTCGTTTGCACAATGGGAAGCCAACGAATCCGCAGAAGATCTCGTGTCACGCATCCAGACGCTCGAAAAGGCCGTCGACGGCTATGAAAAGGCATTCGCCTGCTCGCATGGGGACTTCAAGGAATTCATGACCAACCGCCAGAAGCTTTCCTATCTGCAGAAAGACGAACGCAGACATCTCAAACGTCAAAGCTTCCGGAGTGACAAGGAACGCAGCCAAGCATTCCTCAGTCTCGATAGACGCATTGAACAGCTTAAAACCGAAGAAAGCGAGCATCCGTGCAAATCTTGCCCGGACTTTCAGAACCATCTGAAATGGGGACATCGCTGGTTGCGTGAATCCAGAGAACTCCAACGTGCCAGGGTCCGTTATATGTCCCGGACAGGTTCTGTTGCGCGGCAATTCGATCAGATCTGCAGTGTGCTTTCTTCTCTCGGATATCTTAAAGAGACCGGCAATGCAACAGGCAGCAATTCTCAGAATGTCGGGAACAATGTGTTAGCGTCTCAATCTAAGGCGAACGGCGAGTTCGTTGCATCTTCAAAAGGCCATGCGAACGATGTGCAACCTGTGCAAGATCAACGAGACTACCAGCTCACGTTGCGAGGACAGTTGCTTCGTCACCTGTATAGCGAGTACGACCTGGTGCTTTCCGAGGCGATTATCGACGGTTTCCTTGACAAACTGGAACCGGAGGAATTGGCCGCGACCTTGTCTGCCCTTGTGTATCAGGCGCGTAGGGGAGGTGACAACGAACCGCGTCGCTATCCCGGCGGCCCGGACGGCCCTGTGGCATTGAGTTGCCGACAGCTGCGCGACGTGTTTTCCGATGTCGAGATGATGCGTGAAGACGCTGATCTCGATGAATTGGAACCACTCGATTTCGGACTTGTCGACGTGATATATGACTGGGCGAGGGGCGACGACCTTGCACAAATCCTGCATGGCACCGAATTGACCGGCGGTGATTTCGTTCGCAACGCCAAACGTCTTTCAGACGTGCTTCAACAGATTTCCACTGCCGGTGATTACTATGAGCACGACAATCCACATCTGGCGCAGAACGCCAGAAAAGCAAACCAACTTATCAACCGCGGCATCGTAGCGTATTCAGGCGTTGACTGAGCGGTAAAACGATAGCGACGAGGGAATAATCGACTCGTCCGAACTGTTCTGTACTTTAGAAATAGGTTAGATAAGGAGCATGTATGGCGGAACGCAGTCTGCGCGGTATGAGTATCGGGGCGAAATCTCTTGAATCCGATGAAAATGTTGATTTTGCGGCAAGAACTGATGTGGCATATGTATGCCCGAAAGGTCATCGCACGATTCTGCCGTTCGCGGAAGGTGCCGAAATTCCTGACGAATGGGAATGCCGCTGCGGTGAAATCGCAAAACGTGAGGATGCCGATCCTGACGAGGTCGACGAGATCAAAAAGCCGACACGAACCCACTGGGATATGCTCATGGAGCGCCGCACCGAAGACGAACTCAAGGAACTGCTTGAAAAGCGGCTCAAGATGCATCGTGAAGGTTGGTTCCCGGATTACGAGTGAGCTCGATCGGTAACAGGCTATAAATGCTTTGTTTTACGGTGATGACTTGAGAGATTGAAGACTCTCAAGTCATCACCGTTTTCCTTATTGCTGATTATGGCGGTTTTAGCGTTGTGTGATTGCTGCATGCTGTTCGGATTCGTTTCACAAGGCATTCTGATGGAACAACGGCTGGAAGCTTTTATTGGCTGGACGGATTATCAATTGAGGTGTTGAGAAGGAAACCGGAAAGTATCTGACTGGTGACGAGGCTAACGGAACCTGCTGCTTATAAAGTATCCAATTGTTAACGAAAATCCGATAATGTACGTTATGTCAGATTTTGAAGAAATCTTGACATAACGTCGCTCCGTTATATACCCAAGCTTCGCTTGGCTTACATAACGGAGCTCTTTGCGCTCCCCAACTTTGCATTAGCATAACGTCCCTCGGTTATCGGACAACAAAGTTTATTTTTCTGAATAACCGATTCCACACACGATGTTTCTTATTGCATTGTTTTTCAGTTGCACGTTTCGTTAGTTCATTTTTGGATGATGACGCTTTGAAAGCACTTCGTCGATGATGTCTCGTTGGGCGCGTTTGGCCTGTAGATACATCAGGACAAGTTCAGCCACAAAGAGAATGCCGAGGATGACAGCGGACGGGATACCGAGCATGGCGTACCAATGGCGGATTGTGCCGGTAATTTGAGCCCTCAACAGCTTGTAGATACCATACGGAACGCAGCACAGGAACATCGAGACAATCTGCATGATGATGATTGACCATGGTAAGGTTTCGACCTTGCGATGATCGTCCTTCTTACGCAAGGCACCGTTGACCAGGCATTTGGCACAAATTCCCAGTGACCAAAGCAAGGCGAATATCCATAGGAATCCAGGAAGAATAGCAATCATAATGTTGGTAAGGCCTTTGCGTTATATTCAATAATCGGTTTTTCTTACATCGAATCGGTCAATAAATTGACAGCTAATAAATTCTAATATACACGATAAATAAGGTGGTTGTTTCCAACTGCCAATATCCATGCAAATCAACGTTGCAAGGTACGCTCACGATGCTGGTTTTCCAATTTTTCGCGCATCCGTTGTGCGGCGATCTCATCGACGGGCGAGATGGGCAATGAGGAGGCAGCGGACTCGCCCGGACCGACATCGACGTATTTTTCCTGTTCAAGCTGTTCGGTGACCTGGTGCCACAGCTTCCCCACCGTAACCGCAAACACCGCCGTTCCCTGATTGATCAGTTTCAGCACTTCCTCGCCGTTTTCACATTCCTTGACATCCTCGCCGTCACAGATAATCGTCATGTTCTCAAGTTCTGCGGTGCGATGGCGAGAAAGAAAGCCAATGGCAGCGGTTACATTCTGTAGGTTGACCCCGAGGTCTAGAAGCTTCTTCGAGACGGCGAGGATGAGAACATCCTTAAAGGAATACAGTCGCCGCGACCCGGAACCGTGCGAAGGCGTAATGGAAGGAACCACAATCTGCTTGCGCGCCCAGTAATCAAGCTGGCGGTAAGTGATGCCGGCGACTTTGGAAGCCACCGTACCGCGGTAGCCTCTGGTGATGTCGTCATCGTCGGCTTCAGAGAACAGCTCCCCTTGTACTAATCGTGCTGCGGAGCCCGACTTATTCGTTGAACGATCGGCTGAAGAGGAAGCAGAAAAGGTTCGGGACACCGACGAAGATTGATTGGCGACATCCATGATCATGTCCTTTCCCTTATTTCCCATCTCGATCTACAACAGATTCGTCATTTGGAGACGATGGCGGATGGGGAGAAGAACACCAGACGGAACTTCCCTATCATGATCTCATCGCCGTTGTGGAGCGTCGCCTGATCGACTCGTTGGCGGTTCACATATGTTCCGTTGAGGCTGCCGGCATCCACGACTTCAAACGTCTCACCTTTGCGGCGAAACACAGCGTGCGCGCGGGAAACCGTGGAATCATCCAACAGGATATCGGCATGCGTGTCACGACCGACACTGACCTCATCCTCATCAAGCAGATAACGAGAACCGGAAACCGCTCCCCTGGTCGAAATCAGCAGCGCTGACCCCGGTGACAGCTTGGTGATGGTGTCCAGATCCTCTTGCGTCAGAGGACGGTCCCCCGAAGAGGTAGCAGGGATATTGACAGCGGGAAGGCCGATGATGGTCGTTTCGCCCGCACTTGGAATCGGATTAGTCATAACTTCATTCTACCGTTTTTGCATATTGGTATTGTCCAACATCGCGTGTCTCGCTGATATCTACACTTTCGCTTGGGGTTACGGTGACTTCAGCGCCGAATTTCACTTTGAACCGGGAACCGACTCCCCCGGCGATGTTGACCGCATTCTGCAGATTTTGCGGATCCCCTATGGCCTTGACCTTGTACGGGGCCTTAAGGGCCTGTCCATCGCATTCCAAACCTTTTTTGGTGTCGGAGATATAGGTCGAGGTGACCACCCGGACATTGTCCAATGCCATGACCTCGACGCCGGCGTTGCGCAGCTCCTCAAGTAGCTGGAACATGGTCGCCGCATCGATGCGTTCCTTGCTTCCTTGAGAGATAGTGATGATGACGCCTTTGCCTTGCGCCGGCAGCCGGCCGGAGAGAATGCCACTAGTGTCCTCATTCTCCTTGGCAATGCGCTGGGCCTCCTGCTGTTTGTTCGCCGCAGCCTTCAGAGAATCGAGCTGACCGGTCAGCTCGGTTTTGCGCTGCTGTAGGTTCTGCACCTGAGTGCTGGTCTCGCTGATGAGCCGTGTCAGCTCTTCCTCGCTCATGGTCTCGTAGCTGGACGTCTTGTTGTTGAGCTGAATGGCATAGCTGAAGCCAAGCAAGGCACACAGCAGGACGATTAACAGACTGGTCATGAGTCTGCTGACCAGTCCACCGCCGATGCGACGTGGCGGCTTCTTACGGACGACGGGGAAGGAACCGGTATCGGTCCGATCATTTTCCCGGTCGTGGGCATGCTGGATATGCATGCGGCTGAGGATATTGCGACCTTTTTTCCCTGCCATGTCCATCAGCCCTTGAAGATAAACCGACGAATGGCGGAGACGTTGGAGAAGATTCGTATGCCGAGCACGACGATAACGGCGGTCTGCAGCTGCGAGCCGACACCGAGCTGGTTGCCGAGCAACACGAGCAGCGTTGCGGTAAGAACGTTGGAAATGAAGGAGATGACGAATACCTTGTCGGAGAAGGAACGTTCGAAATAGGCCCTTGCAGCGCCGAGCAGGGCGTCAAGCGCCGCCACCACCATAATCGGCAGGTACGGTTGCAGGACGATGGGAATGTCCGGCTTCACGAAGATACCGACGATGACCCCGATAATCAAACCGAGCACTGCTGCCATCATTTGCTCCTTTTTGCGTAGGTCACGTTCGTGGTTTCCGCGGCTGCCAGTTTCAATGAATAGGATTTCGACACCTGTGGGTGTATACCCGCCGAATTGAGCGTGCTATACAGGTCAGGCTGAGATTTGCCGCTCATCTGCTGCGACAGGTCCTTTTGGTTGCCTATCGCCTCTATCTTATAGGGACTGGCAACCTGGTTCACTCCGATAAGAATCGTTTGACCTGCGGTCCGCACAGAAGTCGAGACCCCGATACGTTGGCCGTTGATCGAAATCGCTTCGGCCCCGGCCTTCCAAAGCAACAGCACGATGCTCTGCAGATCGGCATCGGTGACCACACGGATATGGCTGCCGCTGTTTTCTCGAGGGGCTGAGCCCGTCTGGCCAGCGGAAGCGACCGGGTCGGCAAGCGTGACAACAATACCGGGGCCTTTGACAGGAAGAGTTCCATTGGCCATTTCATCTTGGGTCAGCGTGGAATCCGGACCGGAATTCGGCATCGAATCCGATTGCTTGACCACTTTGGCATGCAGGTCGGTCACTTCGGTCGTTATTTTCTTGAGGCTGACATTCTGTTGTTCAAGTTCCGAAATCAAGCTTGCCCTTACCTGTTTGCGCGGATCGGTATTGAGCTGACGGACGAAAACACTTCCTATGAAGCCCACAGCGATGCAAATAATGAAGACGATGATACGGGTGAACCAAATCGAAAATCTAGAGTGTGGTTTTTGCTGGGTAAGTCTGGCATCCGAAAACAACGGGTCCAGCGGGCGATTGGTAAGGTCATCGATAAGCCGCAGACTGTCGTCATCGACCTTGCGACGATGACGGTTGGCGGAAAGTGTTGCATTGTCATCATCGCTCAGCACATGCCAAGAGCCGACGTTGCGCACCTCTTGCGAGAAGACAGCACGCCGTTTACTTGACTGCTCCTCAACGCCAACAGGAAAGGATAAAGGTGTGCGCTCCACGTTCGTCATACATTGTCCGAGTCGTGACGAAGCAACGTAACACCTTGGCGGATATAAATATACCCCGCTAGCCAGTACAGGATAATCCCCCAGATTCCTGCGGCCAACGCGGCCAGATGAAGAATCTGGGTGAACGTGTTGTTCCACAGATCTGCGAAAATCAACGCAGTGATGGAGATCATCAACAGTGCGGTTCCGGCTTTTCCAACGAAATGCACCGGCAAAGGTCCATAATCATGTTGCGCCAGAATGACAATCAGCACCAACAGGATAAGATCACGCAGACCCACAACGAAAAGCATCCACCAAGGAATGATCCCAGCAAGCCCAAGCGCAAGAATACTACAGAAAATCAATAGCCTGTCGGCCACTGGATCGAGTATCTGGCCGATTTTGCTGACCTGATTCCATTTCCGGGCGATGATGCCATCCAGCCCATCGCTTGCCGCCGAAACCACCAACACAATCAGGGCCGCTACCATCTTGTGTTGTGCAGTCAGCCAGGCGATGAAAGGAATCGAGACGATGCGCAGACAGCTGATGAGGTTCGGCACCGTGAGATAAATATCACGGGCATCCGGACTATAGCGGGTGGAATTCAGTGGAAGTTTCATAGTTAGATTCAGATTCTTGAAGCCTGTAATGCAGTGACGATGATGGCTCGGGCGCCTACGTCGTAGAGTTGATCCATCGTTTGATTCACCTTCTCACGTTCCACCATGGAACGGACAGCGCACCATTGCTGATCATGAAGCGGTGAAATCGTCGGGCTTTCAAGACCGGGGGTAAGCGCAACCGCTGCTCCTACCTTGCTGACAGGCACGTCGTAGTCCATCATGACATATCGTCGGGCTGTCAGCACACCTTCAAGGCGACGCTTGAAGGTGACCAGCTGTTTGTCGTTTTCCGGTACGTGGGGCGAACGGATGAGGATTGCCTCCGAATGGAGAATGGGGTCGGCAAAGATCCTCAATCCTGCGTTGCGCAACGTGGTACCGGTGGAGACCACATCAGCGATGAGGTCGGCCACACCGAGCTGAACAGAGGATTCAACGGCACCGTCAAGATGGGTGATGTCGGCGTGAAGTCCATGCTCCTTCAAATAGTCGCCCACGAGTTTGTCGAACGAGCTTGCGATGCGTTTGCCGTTGACGTCTTCGAGCTTGTTGATCGAAGAATCCTTTGGCGCAGCAAAACGGAACGTGGAAGTTCCGAAGCCAAGCGGAAGATCTTCGCTCGCCTCGGTGTCCGTGTTCAAAAGCATGTCGCGTCCGGTGATGCCGACGTCAATGGCTCCACGACCCACATAAATGGCGATATCCAAAGGACGAAGGTAAAAAAGCTGGACGTTGTTGTCGTGGTCGTCGACCACCAATTGACGAGGCTGGGTACGCAGCTGGTACCCGGCTTCTTGCAGCAGACTCCACGCAGGCTCGGAAAGCATACCCTTATTGGGCACGGCAATTCTCAGCATTTTTCCTCCTTCACTTCTCTCATCAGGCTTTCTCGAAGGGTTCTTTTGGACATGCCGATCCAATAACGAATCCGGCAACGTCATAGGTTCTTATAAAGATCTTCGAGGCTGATGCCGTGCTTGATCATCATCACCTGGATGTGGTAGATGAGTTGGCTCATTTCCTCGGCCGTACGGTCGGCACCTTCATACTCGGCGGCAATCCAGGTCTCCCCCGCCTCTTCGTTGATCTTCTTGCCGATGAAATGTGTACCCTTGTCGAGTTCATCAACCGTTTTCGAACCTTCTGGACGGGTCTCGGCCTTTTCGCTGAGCTCTTTGAACAGTGATTCAAATGTCTTCATGTTGTTCTCCTGTTTCTCTGCTGCCTTGGCCCGCCCATCGAGCGGTATCAGGCCTGATACGCGGCTTCCGCCTTGGCGCGAATGTCATCGATGGCCTTCGCACGGTCATCGGCACCGTATACTGCCGAACCTGCGACAAGCACGTCGGCGCCGGCCTTGGCTACGATGTCGGCGGTCTTCGGGCTTACGCCTCCATCGACCTGAATATGCGTGTCCAATCCGCGGCGGGTGATCTCATCGCGAAGACGACGGACCTTGGCCATCTGGTTGTTGAGGAACTTTTGACCGCCGAAGCCGGGTTCCACAGTCATGATAAGAATCATGTCGAACTCGTCGAGGATATCGAAAATCGGTTCCACCGGTTCTGCAGGGCGAACGGCGAAGCATGCCTTGCAACCCATCTCATGAAGTTGACGGGCAAGGCGTACCGGCGCATGGACGGCACCCATATGGAAAGTCACCGAAGAAGCGCCGAGCTTGGCATATTCAGGGGCCCAACGGTCCGGGTCTTCGATCATCAGATGAACGTCGACAGGCAGATCCGTGACTTCACAGATACGCTGGACGACCGGCTCGCCAATGGTCAGATTCGGCACGAAATGATGGTCCATTACATCGACGTGGACCATATCGGCGTGGTCAATGGCTTTGAGGTCACGCTCAAGATTGCAGAAATCCGCTGAAAGAATGCTGGGTGCGATTTGAATGGTCATAATTACCTATCCTATGTTGTACGAACGACTTGAAAAACGGCTAAAAACAATGCCTTAGAGAATCATATCCATAATTTTAGACATCTAAAAATTGGTTGTGATAATATTCCACATTTGGGGAAGTATCAGTTGATTGATAGTCTATTTTTCTGTTTTCTTCTGTGATTTTTGTGCATCGGCCTCGGCTTGTTCCTCGACTTCCGTCAGTGTACGCAACCGTTCGGAGAGCACAATGGTGGAGCTTCCCAAGCGTTGGATGACAATGAAGGCCACAACACCCAAAATGAAAACAACCAAGGAAACCCAGACATTGACGCGCACGCCAAAAATTTCGTGGGCAAAGTCGATGCGCAAGGCCTCGATCCAGGTGCGTCCTACTGTGTACCACATCACATAAATGGCAAAAAGACTACCGGATTTAAGGCGGTTCATGGCCTTATGGCCAATCCAAATGATCAGAGCCGCTCCGATGAGGTTCCAGATCATCTCATAGAGGAACGTGGGTTGGAACAGTGTGCCCGTCGGGCAGGTTTCGCCGTCATAGCATTGTTCGCCATGTCCGATGGCCGAACCGGTCATGTTGAGTTTCAACCCCCATGGCAAGGTTGTCGGAGCCCCATAGAGTTCCTGATTAAACCAGTTTCCAAGCCTGCCGACCGCTTGCGCAACCAGCAGTGCCGGGGCCACGGCATCGGCCAGCAGTGCCATCGGATAGTGTTTGTGCCGACACCAGGCCCAAGCTGCCAAAGCGCCGAACAGCACCCCGCCCCAGATGCCGAGCCCGCCGTTCCAGATGCGAAGAATCTCCATTGGGTCGCCGTTAGGTCCGAAGAACCGTTCCGGGGTAGTGACGACATGGTAAAGCCGCGCGCCGATGATGCCAGCAGGCACTGCGCAAAGGGCGATGTCCAGAATCTGGTCGAAATTGCCACCGACCTTCTTCCAGCGTTTTTCGGTGATCCAAATGGCAAGAACGATGCCAAGAAGAATGCAGAGCGCATAAAAACGAATCGGGATGGGACCTATCGACCAGTTGCCGATGGAAACCTTGGGAATGACGATCTTTGAAATGCCCGGAGAAGGAATATACGCCAGATGTTGTCCTGTAAACACGTTCAATGTAAATCCTTGCGTCATGACCCTCGATCGTCTGTCAACTTTTATTGTTCTGTCGGCCATCATACCCGACGCCATAACCGCAAAAGGCAATCATGAGGTGGCTTCGCCGATGAAAGGTTTTTAAAGTAGAAAGGCGCGTCCAACCGGCTTTACAAAAACGGTAAGATCGGGAGAGCGGATCAGTGTCGATAACGATATTTGCAATTGCGCCGAATCCGCCTAAAACCGAATATACTGTCTCAACCTCACTCCGGCTGGGTTTAGCGGCAAACGTCGTTGACGGCATCCTCAGGTTTGCGCCGTCCGACCACGACTGGCACCTGGCCACCTTCATCAAAGCAGGAACGGGCGCCGGTGTGGCAGGCGGCGCCGATCTGATCGACTTGAACAAGCAGAGCGTCGCCGTCACAGTCGAATGACAGGCTTTTGACATACTGCACATGTCCGGAAGTATCGCCCTTACGCCAATATTCCTGACGGGAACGCGACCAAAAGGTGACGCGGCCAGTAGTCAGGGTGCGACGCAAGGCCTCATCGTTCATGTAACCGACCATCAGCACCTGCTTTGAATCGTATTGCTGGATGACCGCCGCCACCAGGCCTTTGTCGTCACGTTTCAGACGTGCCGAGAGACGTGGATCCAATGTTTTGCTGTTATCATATGTGATGCTCTGTGCCATGATTGATGTCCTTGCCTTCTCCAATCAAATGTTCTTCGGGGTAGAGAATGTTAACTGTCGAATATCCGTTATTGTAATATGACAATAAAAGCCGTTCTAATATTGGTTTTGCCACATCCTTCTATCATGTCAGAGAGGGCTCACGGACCGTGATGCCGTGCTCTTTCATGGTTTCTTTGACCTGTGCGATTGTCATCTTGCCGTAATGGAACACCGAAGCGGCAAGTACCGCATCGGCTCCGGCCTCGACCGCCGGAGGGAAGTCCTCGAGTTTGCCGGCACCGCCGCTGGCAATCAGAGGAATGTTGACCACTTTGCGCATGGCCTTGAGCATTTCGATGTCGAAACCATCACCGGTGCCGTCGGCATCCATGGAGTTGAGCAGGATCTCGCCCACACCGAGTTCTTGCGCCCTCTGCGCCCACCACAAGGCATCGATGCCGGTGGAATGCCGACCACCCATTGTGGTGACTTCGAAGCCGGACTCGGTATGTTGCTCCCCTTTTTCGCGTCGGGCGTCGACGGAAAGCACCAGCACCTGGTTGCCGAAACGCTGTGCGACCTGGCTGATGAGTTCGGGGTTGTTGATGGCGGCTGTGTTGACACTGACCTTGTCGGCACCACTACGGAGCAGCGCGTCGACATCAGACACCGTGCGCACCCCACCCCCGACGGTCAGGGGAATGAAAATCTGTCCGGCCGTGCGAGTCACCACATCCATCATGGTTTGCCGATGGCTGCTCGAAGCGGTCACGTCAAGAAACGTCAGCTCATCTGCGCCCTCATCGTAGTAGCGTCCCGCAAGCTCAACGGGATCGCCGGCATCGCGCAGGTTTTCGAAATGCACGCCCTTGACCACACGTCCGTCGTCCACATCCAGACACGGAATCACTCGTACAGCCAGTGACATAAGGCAACTCCTATCTCCAACAAACAATGTTATAAGCCTAGACTAAAAACCCTGTCCGTATGCGTTATATCTCACGAGCAGACACCATGTGTTGCCATTGGAGCTTCTACCGTTCTTTCCCGAACGATAGAAGCACCAATGCGAAGTGTGTTGGAGGCAGGACACGGCGATTCTGCCTCCAACACATAAAACCGACGCAATTCCCACAGGGTTGGAGGCAGGATTGTCTGATTCCTGACTCTGACCCTTCTTGATGAGATGTTTCTTGTTGTATTGGAGGCAAAAACATGGTTCTCCGGCTCCAACACAACATTCTATAAACGGGGAAGCTGGATATCCCCAAAGTCCGTGGATCAGGCCCGAATGTTCTTGGCGGCAAGCTGGCCACAGGCACCGTCGATATCCGAACCACGGGTGTCGCGCAAAGTCGCCGTGATACCGGCACTGTGCAGGATATCAAGGAAACGCGCTTCGTCCTCAGGCTTGGAAGCGGTCCATTTCGAGCCTTCAATGGGGTTCAACGGAATCGGATTGACGTGCACCCAGTTGTCACCGTAATGATTCAGGCGATGTGCCAGCTGACGGGCGTGCTCGGCCTGATCGTTGATGCCGCGCATGAGCGCATATTCGATGCTGACGCGACGGTGGCTGGCCAGATAGTAATCGTGGGCGGCATCGAGCACCTGCTCGGAGTTGAAACGTCGGTTCATCGGCACCAGTTCATTACGCAGCTCGTCGTTCGGTGCGTGCAACGAGACGGCAAGACGAACAGGAATGCCTTCCTGGGTCAGTTTTTTGATACCAGGCACCACACCGACAGTGGAAACGGTGATGTTGCGTGCCGAAATGCCGAAGCCGACCGGCGGCATGGCACTGATCTGACGAACCGCAGCAAGCACGGACTTATAGTTGCCCATCGGCTCGCCCTCGCCCATGAAGACGACGTTGCTCAGCCGGCCGGGGCCACCGGCGACTTTGCCGTCAGCCATCGCCTTGGCGGCCACACGTACCTGCTCGAGGATTTCGGCGGTAGAAAGGTTGCGAGTGAGCCCCAGCTGGCCGGTGGCGCAGAAGGGACAGCCCATGCCGCAACCCACCTGGCTGGAGATACAAAGCGTCGCGCGGTTCGGGTAGCGCATCAAAACCGATTCGATGTGCGATCCGTCGAAAAGCTCCCACAGCGTCTTGATGGTGGTGCCGTTGTCGGCGACCTGATGAGTCACCTCAGTGATGAGTTCAGGGAAGAACATCCGCTGCGCTTCCTCGCGATTGGCCGCAGGGAAGTCGGTGAAAGTGGAGACGTCGTTGTTGAAATGTTCGAAATAGTGGTTACCAAGCTGATTGACCCTGAATTTCGGCAGCCCCAGCGATTTGGCCATCTCAATGCGCTGGGGCTCATTCATATCGGCGAAATGCAGCGGCGGCTTGCCACGACGGGCATGGTTTTTCGCGAGTACATCCCGGAATCCGCCCGTCTCCCCTCCCGCGGTGACCCCAGATTCTACGGTGCCCAGAGATGGTGGCGTCGTCATTCCATCCGAATTGTTCATTGTGCTCTCATTACGGTTCAAATTCATTATTACGATTCTCTATGTTCGACTCATTTATTGTCATATAAACGCTGAAATCGTTTTTATCTGGCCATGCGGAAAGTAACGGATTACATAACCGATTCAATCCATTCAAAAAACAACCAGTAATCTAGGATTCCTCTCGTATCTGACTGAAATGTCAAAGTTCAAAGGGAGAAGATGATGCCAAGGCAATCACATGCCTGTCGCCCAGAGCAACAACGTGAAGCACGGTGCACAAAGGAGAATCGAATCGACACGATCGATCACCCCACCATGACCTTTCAAAAGATGGCCCATATCCTTCAATCCCATATCACGCTTGAGCATCGAAGCGCACAAGTCGCCGAACGTGCCGATGACTCCGACCATTACGCCGGTAAGAATCGGAACCCACCAGCGAGTCGACCACAGGCTCGGATAGGTGAAAGCAAACACTGCGAAAGCCCCGACCATCGCGAACAATATGGAGCCGCACAGACCTTCGACCGATTTCTTGGGGGAAATACGCGGCGAGAGCTTGTGCTTACCAAAGAACGCACCGAAGAACAGACCGCCCGTGTCCGAGAGGGCAGGGAGGAAAATCAGCATGATGGCATGGGCCACTGGATGGCCGTTGAACGTCTCCGGCAGGATGATGCACGAAGCCAAAACGAGGATATAAAGGACGAGGAACACTGATACCGAGACATTGTCGATGCTGTTTTCTCCGGTTTTGCTGTTGGTTGCCGAAGAAGCGGAAGATTTTTCAATATTCTGTGCCGCGGCCAATTTGCCTTCGATGGCTCCTGCAAGACGTTTGCCGACGTTATGGCGTACGTTGGCCGCAATGGCGACCGCAATGGCCGCAATGGCGATGCCGACTCCTGCCGCCAGAACGTGATTGGGCACATAATAGACCGCAAGCAATGTTGCCGCGCAGCAGATCCACAAGACCACCAAGGGGATGTATAGGTGGACGGTAGCAAACGAGACATGCAGCTCACGCAACGCAAGCACAAGGAAAACGGCAATCAGCCAGATATACAGGTCGATTTTCAAAAGCAGGCATGCGACGATAAGAACGATGAGAAACACTGCGGTGGCAACGGCCTGAGGCATGTTACGCCCGGTCTTCTTGTTGATATCATTGAGCGCAGCATTGACTTCATCACCTGCCTCATGCCGTTGTTTGTTGGTCATTGACTTGTCTTTCATGCCAGTTCCGATACGTTTTCTCTCTGTGAGTCTTTTCAACAATGGAAAGCCTAAGCTTTGAAGCCCTGAAAAAACGAACGATCCCGGAATCAGACTTCCATGATCTCCTTCTCTTTGGCTTCGAGAAGCTGATCGATGGTTTCAGTGGTGTTTTTGGTGGCTTTGTCGAGATCCTTCTGCAGACGGTCGCCCTCGTCCTCACCCATGTCGCCGTCCTTGACGGACTTGTCGATGGTCTCCTTGGCCTTTCGGCGAATGTTGCGTACCGCGACCTTGCCGTCCTCGGCCTTGCCTTTGGCAAGCTTGACGTATTCCTTGCGGCGGTCCTCGGTCAGTTCAGGCATGGTCAGATGGATGACGTTGCCGTCGCGGCGGGTGCTGCCGCCAAGGTCCGAGTCGCGGATAGCCTTCTCGACGGCGTTGGCCTGCGATCCGTCAAACGGGGTGATCGAAAGGGTGCGAGGTTCTGGTACACCGATGGAAGCGACGTTCTTGATCGGTGTCGGGGCACCATAATAGTCGACGAGCAGTCCGTTCAGCAGTGCCGGGTTGGCACGGCCGGTACGGATGCCGGAAAAGTTCTCCTTGGTGGCTTCCACAGACTTGTTCATCTGTTCCTTGGCTTGATCTACAGGGTTTGCCATTTTTTCTCCTTTTAAGATTTCTGTTTAAATCTCTTGTTGCTTACGTTATTGATGGCGTCGCCAATTGATTATTGGTTGTTGCCGTACTCGCACACCCGCCATACTTGGATTATTGGATGATTTCCGATTCCAGATTGGAGACAAGCGTGCCGATGGGTTCTCCAATCAGGGCCTTGGTGACGTTTCCGGCTTCTTCCAAGCCGAATACACGGATGTGCTGGTCGTTCTCACGCGCCATGGAAAGCGCCGCGGCGTCCATGACAGCAAGATTGTCGACCAACGCACGCTGGTAACTCAAGGTCTTGAAACGTTTGGCGCCCGGATCCTTACGCGGATCGGCGGTATAAATGCCGTCAACGCCGTTCTTGCCCATCAGCACAGCATCACAGTGGATTTCCAACGAACGCTGAATGGAGACAGTGTCTGTCGAGAAATACGGCATACCGGCGCCGGCGCCGAATATGACCACACGACCCTTTTCCAAATGACGAATGGCCTTGAGCGGAATATACGGTTCAGCGACCTGGCCCATGGTGATGGCGGTCTGCACACGAGTGGCCTGACCTTCCTGCTCAAGGAAATCCTGCAAGGCGAGACAGTTCATAACGGTGCCGAGCATGCCCATATAATCGCCACGGCTGCGTTCGATACCCGCCTGCTGGAGTTCGGCCCCACGGAAGAAGTTGCCGCCGCCGACGACGATGGCAACTTCGACGCCTTGCTTGACAGCTTTGTGGATTTCCTGCGCGATGCGACGAATCACGGTGGTGTCGATACCAATCTTGCCACCACCGAAGGCCTCGCCTGAAAGCTTCAGCAGCACTCGTCGGGCGGTGTCTTCATTGTTGTCTTGAGTCATCAGCGGCCTCTCTATCATTGTTTGGCGGCATATTGCTGTCTTATAGGTTATCCGTTCACAACGACAGCATCTTTGCCGGAATGTCCTCTTATTGTGCAATACCACTGGTTCTGCCGCACAGCGTTGGTCGGCTTATTACACAGACCGGAAGTACCGAAGAATTTTCGTGTTCATACGCATATAAACCATTGAATTCGAAGTAAACCATATCAGTGAGGATTTAGTCCTCTAACAAAAATGTTGGCCAATACCCATATCGGTACCAGCCAACATTGATGTGATGATCACAAGGACATCAACAACGAGAAATCACTTCTCGTCGCCCTTGCCGACCTCGATGCGGGCGAAGGCGAGCAGCTCGCCGCCGACTTCCTTGAACAGATCGCCGACGGACTTGGAAGTGTCCTTGACGTATTCCTGCTCAAGCAGCACATTCTCCTTGTAGAAGGCGTTCATGCGGCCTTCCACGATCTTGGGGATAATCTTCTCGGGCTTGCCTTCGGCCTGGGACTTCTCGGTGGCGACGCGACGTTCGGATTCGACGACATCTGCCGGAACATCCTCACGTTTGAGCCACTTGGCGCCCATGGCGGAAATCTGCAGAGCAGCCTCGTGGGCAACAGCGGCACCCTTTTCGTCGGTGGCGACGATGGCGACGATGCTCGGCGGCATCTCGGCCGACTTCTTGTGTGCGTAGATCTCGACCTTCGGGCCTTCGACCTTGGCTACCTGACCGACCTTGACATGCTCGCCGAAGAGTGCCGCGGCTTCCTCCACGGTCTCCTTGACGGTGCCGTCGGCGGACGGAGCCGCAAGGACCTCATCGGCGGTCGATGCACCTGCCTTGATGGCGTCATCGAGCACGCCGTCGGTGAAAGCGACGAACTTCGGGGTCTTCGCGACGAAGTCGGTTTCGGAATTGAGCTCAACGGCATAGCCGGCCTGGCCATTGGCGGTGTCGACCACGCGGGAGGCGATGGTGCCTTCCTGGGCGGTGCGGCCCTCGCGCTTGCCTGCGGCCTGGATGCCTTTGGCACGGATGATTTCCTTGGCGCGTGCGACGTCGCCTTCGGCCTCGGTGAGCGCCTTCTTGACGTCCATCATGCCGGCGCCGGTGTCTTCGCGCACCTGCTTGATCAAAGCTGCTGTAATTGCTGCCATGTATATCTCCTTGAAATGTTGTAAATCGTACTCAATGCACCAAAGGCGGTGCGGAAGCCAGGAAGTTTCCGACACCGCCCTTCGCACGTTTGTTGGTCAGGCCTTGGCCTCTTCGACCTTGGTTTCCTCGACCTTGGCCTCGGCAGGGCTGGTTTCGGCGGTGGCTGTCGCGTCCTCCGCGGGCTTCTCGTTGTCCTTCAACAGGTCCTTCTCCCAAGCGGCCATCGGCTGCTCGGACTTGTCTTCGGTCTTCTCGGCCTTGCCGCTGCGTTCGAGCAGACCGTCGGCGACGGCATCTGCCATAAGGCTGGTCAGCAGCTCGATGCCGCGGATGGCGTCATCGTTGGCCGGGATCGGATAGTCCACGAGGTCGGGATCGGTGTTGGTATCAACGATGGCGACGACCGGGATGCTCAGCTTGTGGGCTTCCTCGACGGCCAGCGCCTCCTTGTTGATGTCGACGACGAACATGGCCGAAGGCGTGCGGGTCATGTTGCGGATACCGCCGAGCTGCTTCTCGAGCTTGTTCTTCTCGCGCTGCAGGAGCAGGAGCTCCTTCTTGGTCAGCCCGGAGCCGTGGACGTCGGTGAAGTCCATCTCTTCCAGTTCCTTCAGGCGTGCGACGCGCTTGGAAACGGTCTGGAAGTTGGTGAGCATGCCGCCGAGCCAGCGCTCGGAAACATACGGCATATTGACGCGGGTAGCCTGGGTGGCGATGGCTTCCTGGGCCTGCTTCTTCGTGCCGACGAAGAGGACGGTGCCGTTGTGCGCCACGGTCTGCTTGATGAAATCGTAGGCCTTGTCGATCAGGTCGAGCGACTTGAAGAGATTGATGATATGGATGCCGTTGCGCTCCATCAGGATGTACTGCTTCATCTTGGGGTTCCAGCGACGGGTCTGATGGCCGAAGTGCAGTCCTGCCTTCAGCATTTCGCTCATAGTGATCTGAGCCATGATAATGCTACCTTTCAGTCGGTTATTGCCTGGCCATGCGGGTCTGAGTGCGATCTCACCGCCTAATAGGCAGGTCGATCGACCGACACAGTCCGTCACGTGCATGACGCGAATTTGTGTGTTTGATTGACAATAGAACTTTTGGATTTCTCGGCAACGTGACTGCTTTGAAACCCTTCAACACACAGTTGTCTAAGCTATCACAAACCCGGTATAAACCAAGAGGTTTCGGCGGCCGCGAAACCAACCGAAACCTCTTTGAAACGCCTGGATGTCCCAAATCGTTGCGACTATTCGGACTTCATGGCATTCTCACGTACTTTGAGCATGGCATACTGGGACTCGTAAAGGCGGTAATAGGCACCCTTCTTTTCCAGCAGCTCTTTGTGCGTGCCATGCTCAACGATCTGCCCGTGATCGATGTAGTAGATTTCGTCCGAATTCTCGATGGTGGAAAGGCGGTGTGCTATCACGAAGCTCGTACGACCTTTGAGCAGATGCTGCAGTCCCGCCTGGAGCGCCTCCTCGGTGCGGGTGTCGATGTTGCTGGTCGCCTCATCCAGGATGAGGATACGCGGGTCGGCGAGCAGCACGCGGGCGAAGGAGATCAGCTGGCGCTGGCCGGCCGACATGGTCGAACCGCGTTCCTCTACCACCGTGTCATAGCCGTCTGGCATCTCACGGATGAACTCGTCGGCGTGCACGGCCTTGGCGGCCTCGACGATCTGTTCGTCGGTGGCGTCAAGCCTACCGTAACGGATGTTCTCTCGCACGTTGCCGGAGAAAACGAACGTATCCTGCAGCATCACGCCCATCTGACGGCGCAGCGATTGCAACGTGACGTCGCGTATATCGTAGCCATCAATGGTGATCGATCCCTCGCTGACATCATAGAAGCGCGACAGAAGGCTCACAATGGTGGTCTTGCCGGCACCAGTGGGGCCGACCAAGGCGATGGTCTTGCCAGGCTCGACGTGGAAGTCGACAAGGTTCAGGATGTTGCGGCCGTCGGGCTCGTAGCGGAAGACAACATCGTTGAAATCGACCTTGCCACGGATCTGCGGAAGGTCGGCCGCGCCGGGCTTGTTGGCGATTTCGGGCTTGATGTCAAGTGTTTCGAAGATGCGTTCGAGATAGGCCGAGCAGGTGATCAGCTGGTTGTAGAAGTTGCCGAGATCGATGACCGGATTCCAGAAGTTGTTGGCATAGCCGACGAAGGCGATCAGCACGCCGGTGGTGACGTTGACCCCACCTAGGCCCATAATGCCGACATAGTAGATGAAGGCCACGGTCATCGAGCTGATGGTCTGCACGCCCGGCCACATAAGATCCTGCACATAGATCGCCTTCATGTAGTAGCTGCGCACGGTTCCCTGCTGCTTCTGGAAGGTGTCGAACTGTTTGCGTTCACGCGCGAAGGTCTGCGTGGTCTTTACCCCGGCAATGGATTCGTGTAGGTAGGCGTTTAGATTGCTCTGTTTATTCGAGAGCAGTTGGTAGGCGCGTTTCTGCAGACGCTGCAGTACGAACACCCAGATGATGAGCAGCGGGAAAAGAATGAGGCTCCACAGCGCCAACCGCCAGTCAATCGCGAACATGACCACGAGCGTGACCACAAAAGTGAAGATGTCGGCGATCACGTTGATCAGACCGCTTGAAAGCGTGTCGGAAAGCGTGTTGACGTAGTTGACCACGCGCACGAGGATCTTGCCGTGCGGGCGTGAATCGAAGTAGCTGAACGGCAAAGTCTGAATATGAGTGAAGATGTCGCGGCGCATGTCCTTGAGCATCAGCTGGCCGACACGGGTGATGGCCACCGTACGGTAACGCACACCGAGTTCGTAAAGGAAGATGAGCACTGCGAAGATGCCGGTGAGCATGCCCAGCTGCCCGAAATCCTTATGCGGAATGGCGGAATCAATCATGATCTTTGTCAGATATGGCGTGGAAACGGAAATGCAGCTCATGAAAAGCACGACAGTAACAATTCGAGCGACCTGTCCCAGATACGGCTTGAGATAGGTCGCGATGCGGAAGATGTCATGGATATTAATCTTCTCATCAAGCTCTTCGTCCTCATCGTATGTATTACGTTTTGCCATGATATCCTCCTTCCCTACTCTTCGAAGCCTTGTGAACCACCGGACTCAATGCCCAGCTGTTTTTTGTAGATCTCCCAGTAACGGCCGTGCGCCGCCACCAGATGCTCGTGGTCGCCTCGCTCGACGATGCGGCCGTGTTCCAATACGAGAATCAGGTCGGCATCCTTGACCGAGGAGATGCGATGGGCGATGGTCACCACCGTTTTCTTCGTTTCCATGTCACGCAGGTGATCCTGGATCTGCGCTTCGGTTTCCATATCGACCGCGGAGGTGGTGTCGTCCATGATGAGGATGGACGGGTTGTCGGCCAACGATCGGGCGAGGCTCAGACGTTGTTTCTGCCCTCCGGAAAGACCGACTCCGCGCTCGCCGACGATGGTGTCATAACCGTCGGGCATGGAACGGATGAAATCATCTGCCCCTGCGATACCGGCCATGCGGCGGATGTAATTCGGGTCGGAGGAATGCGCGGGACCGGCGCCGAAGCCGATGTTGTCACCGATGGTATCGGAGAAGAGGAACGTGTCCTGGGCAACGATGCTCACCTGGCTGCGCAGGGTTTTCAGCGGCCAGTCCCTTGCGTCGATGCCGTCGAGGAAGACGGTGCCGACGGTCGGGTCGTAGAAGCGGGCGATAAGGTTGACCAGTGTGGACTTGCCTGCGCCCGTTTCCCCCAGAATGCCAAGTTTCGTACCGGCAGGCACATAGAAATTGAGATCCTTCAGCACCGGTGTTTCAGGGTCGTCGGGGAAGGCGAAACTGACGTGGTCGAAGCGAATTTCGCCACTCATACGGTCAGGGGCGACGTTCTCGGTACTGCGTGCGCCAACATGTTCCTTAATGTCGATGGCCTGCCTGATGGATTCCTGTGCGTGCGGTTTCTCGGTAATACGGGATTCTGCGGTCAGCAGACGCCTTATCTTGATACAGCTTGCCCCAAAACGCTGCCAGTCGTTGATCAGCCAGCCGGACTGGCGCACCGGGATGTCGATCATCCACAAAAGGCTGTTGAAACTGACCAGATTGCCGAGTGTCATATAGCCTTTGATGACCAGGAAGCCACCGATGCCGAGCGTGATCAGCTGCAACAAGAAACCAAGGCCGTCCAGCCAAGGCATGAACCTGCGGTTGTTATAGGCGGAATCCATGTTCTTTTGCATGTAGTCGTCGTTGCGTTTGTCGAACTTCTCGGTTTCGTAATCCTCGCGGACGAAGGCCTTGACCACGCGGTTGCCTTCGATGTTCTCCTCGACCATGGAGTTGAGGTCGGCCAGCGAGTTACGTATGGCGTAGAACAGAGGTGCGGCACGTTTGGAGAGCGCCCGCGTCAGCAGGAAGAGGAACGGGGTGACGCAGGTCAGCGCCAGCGCCAGCCGC
Organism: Bifidobacterium sp. ESL0745; assembly: GCF_029433335.1. Classification (NCBI taxonomy): domain Bacteria; kingdom Bacillati; phylum Actinomycetota; class Actinomycetes; order Bifidobacteriales; family Bifidobacteriaceae; genus Bifidobacterium; species Bifidobacterium sp. ESL0745. The sequence continues at coordinate 718,326 of NZ_JAQTHX010000001.1, read as the reverse complement.
CAATCGATGGTGTACATCATGCAAAGGGCCCCAAGTAGCATAACCACGCAATCGGTGGCCTGGTAGCTCACCCAGCACAGGAAGTGACGAATCGCATCAGTGTCGGATGTCATGCGGCTCATGATGTCGCCGTTGCGGGTGTGGTTGAAGTAGGTGAAATCGAGCTCGTGCAGCTTCTCGTATTCGTCGCTTACCAGCCGGTAGATGGAATTCTGTGCGAAGCGTTCCATCAGAATCTGATAGATATAGCGTGAAATCACGCGTACCAGTGTCACCACGATCATGGCTCCGCAGATGCGGGTCAAGATGCCAAAATGCTTGGCTCCGATCACCTGGTCGACGATCATGCCCGCCAGAAGCGGCATGATGATCGCCATGGCGTCATTGACAAACAGCAGAACCAGCGAAACCGCCACCCTTGGCAGGTCAGGTTTGCAATACTGTATGATCCATCTGAGATTCCCGGCGTTTTTGTTGCGTTGTGGATCGACATACATTGATGAGCCCTCGTATCACCCAGACAAGTACTTGTTCTCTTATGCTGCGCCAACGTCAGCATCAATCCGATGGAGGGAAGAAACTGCCACCTTCAGAGCCGACACCCGGACGCGATCATGACCTACAGGCTTAGTTCAATCGCCTGTTTCATTAAATGTAAACTCGATGAACCGACTTTCAACTACGCTATCGGCGTGTTGCAAACCAAGGCCAACCGCAACAAAATAAATCGCCCGGATATCCGACTTATACCGTACGGATTTCCAGGCGATTAAAACGATGAAAAAGATTGAAACCAGCGTCTGATCAGCGCAACTCCCTCATGCGGCGCATGGCCTCTCTGCGCTCTTCCTTTTCGAGGCGATCCAGATAGATATGACCATCGAGGTGATCGGTCTCATGCTGCAGCATTCGCCCCATGATGCCAGTGCCTTCCACGACGATCGTCTTGCCTTCCAGATTCATTCCGCGAACCCTGGCATAATCGGCGCGACGCGTTTTGTACCAAAGCTTCGGCACCGAAAGGCACCCCTCATCGCCGTACTGCTCTCCCCTGGTCTCTTCGAGGACCGGATTCAATACGTAGCCCAACTTGCCGTCGATGTTATAGGAGAACGCACGGAGGCTGATGCCGATTTGGTTGGCCGACAGGCCTGCACGCCCTGGGTCGTCGACGGTATCCAATAGATCCTGAACCATGTTGCGAACGGCGGGAGTGATCTCTCGGATTGGTTCACACGGGGTCCTCAACACAGGATCGGGCACAACCCTTATTTCTCGTAGCGACAATGCACTGCTCCTCTTGACTTCACTAACAACCTTTATTTGTTGGCCGGCGAATCGTTTTCTTGCTCTTCGGACTTCGGCGTTTCCTTCCACGGGTCGCCGTCTTCATGCTCCGCCTCACGTTCAGCAAGACGAGCCCCGACATTCTGCTTGGCCTGTTCGTAGGCCTCACGAACCTTGGGGGTCATCGCGTCGGTGGCCTGGCGCACGGATTCTGCGGTCTTGTCGATGAAACCGGCCGCGGCCGACGGCGCCGGTTTGACTCGCGTCTTCGGAGTATAGACCTGCGTGTTGATGAGATCGGCATAGTGTTTGAGCACCTCGGGACGCACAACCTTCATGCTCGGGGTGAGCATGCCGTTCTCCTGAGTGAACTGGTCTTCGACGATAACGAATTTTCGCACGGATTCTGCGCGGGAGACCGAGCTGTTGGCCTGATCGATATATTGCTGAACGTACGCACGTACCGCATCGTTCTTGACGATCTGCGTCATCGGCATGCTTTCGTCCATCCTGTTGTTAGCGAGCCAAGAGCGAACCATTTCAGGGTCGAGCTCGATGAGCGCGGCGATGAAGGGGCGGCCATCACCGATGACGACGGCGTGGGAAACGATCGGGCAAGTGCCGATGGTATCTTCCATCGGGGCGGGGCTAACGTTCTTGCCGCCGGCGGTGATGATGATGTCCTTCTTGCGGCCGGTGATGTAAACGAAGCCGTCGTCGTCGATCTGTGCGATGTCGCCGGAATGCACCCAGCCGCCTGGCTCCTTGGCTTCGGCCGTGAGTTCGGGCTGCTTGTAATAGCCGAGGAAGACATCCTCACCGTTGATCAGAAGCTCGTCGTCATCGGCAAGTTTGACGGCGATACCGGTGCCGGGACGTCCGACGGCTCCGACCTTGTTGAAGTCCTGGAAGCTCACAATGCAAGGCGCGGCGGTTTCGGTCATGCCATAACCCTGAATGAAGGTGATGCCGTCCATGCCGTTGAAGAAATGCGCCAGATCGGCGTTCATCGGGGCACCGCCGCAGGCGACGTACTTGAGGTTCGGGCCAAGGGCGCTGCGCACAGAGGCACCGACTGTCTTCATATAGAACTTGTGCTTGAGCTGTTCGGCAAGGCTATGTCCGCGACCAGCCTGCTGGTCCTTCGACCACTTGACAAAATGATCGAACGCCATATTGAAGACGCGACCCTGCAAACCTGCTCCGGCTTTCTGGGATGCGGCATTGTAGACCTTTTCGAACACACGCGGCACGCCGAGCAGATAGGTCGGCTTGAAGGTACGCAGATCCGTCAGCAGGTGCTTGGCGCTCGGCGTATAGCCTACGACGCCTTTGGCTCCGATGGCGACATACTGGATGTAACGGGCAAAGCAGTGGGCCAACGGCAGGAAGAGCAACAGCCGGCTCGGCTGGAAGAGCATGTCGTCAAGGACAGCCCATCCAATGAAGACGGTGGAGACAAAATTGCGGTGGGAAAGCATAACGCCCTTGGGCGCTCCGGTGGATCCGGAGGTATAGACGATGGTCAGCATGTCGTCGGCACGCACACGGGAAATAGCCTCATCAAGCTCGTCATCACTGACTGATGTGCCGAAATCAGCCACGGCCTCAAGACCGTCCTCCTGAAGATTGAAGACGTATTTGAGCCCGTCACGGTCGCGTCGGAATTCCTCAAGTGTCTGCGTATGCTCGGCGTCTCCGCCGAAGGCCACAATCGGGTCGACATCCTCGACGATGCCCTTGGCCTGCTTGGGTGAATCCGTCTCGTAGATTGGCACACTCACCGCTCCGATGGCCGCACAGGCAAAATCCACCACGCCCCACTCATAGCTGGTGGCCGCGTAGATGACGACCATGCTTCCGGCCTTCGCGCCCAAACCCATAAGTCCCTTGGCGACCTTACGCACACGCGCAAGCATTTCGCCGGCTGTGACGGTGTGCCACTGCTGTGTATCCTCATCGAGCCACTCCGCAATGGCTCCATCAGGGTCTTTTCCAGCTCGCTTCGACAACAATGAATAGATGGTGTCTTTATCTGTGGTCTTGGTGACAGGGTCCAAATAAAATTCTCGCAACATAGACACAACTATACGCAACCGTAACCCCAATGCTACGTTAGCGTAACTTCCGCTAAGTTGTAATAGCTTCTTTCCGGTTCTCTCATCCAAGGTCCGCAGTAGTGCAGACCCATCGGGATCCAGTACGTCTGAACACCAAGGTGACCCAATATGTCGTCTTGCCGACGCCGAGGCTTACCACTGTCTCGGTGGTATCGGGGCTGACCAACGTCGCATGCACCAAGGTCGGGACGGCCGGAAGGTAACACAGCTTGGCCTTGAGGTCCTGATGGGTGCGAAGATGGTTCTCCAGCAGATACGACATCGTTTCCAGCCGTTGAATGCACGGTCCGCTAAGCGCTTGTTGAAGGCTCTGGGGCGGCGTGCGACCCCGCACCACGTCGAGACTCATGCACGCAAGCCTGCAGGAGGACAATGCGAACTGCCGGCAGTCCGCCTCGCTCATCGTTCCCGGATAGCATCGTGAAATATGGTAGGGAACCGGACGGTTCGATAATTCGATTCGAATGGATCCGTCACAGGCCGCCAGTCCGGAATGGTCCATCATGCTCATATGCAAGGGCTGCACTTGCGTTTGAGTAGTCATTGTTGCGCCTCCTTGTGTTTTTTAAATACATACAGCGCATCAGATATTTGTGTGAATGTCAAAAACTATGCGACCATTTCGAGAAAAATCAAGATTATTCAAGGTTTACACGCAAATCTTGAACCACATTTGCTGACAAATATTACAAAATAATGAGGTCGAAGCCATAAAATCGAGGCTACAAAAAATGGACTACCGCGCGATGCGGATAGCCCATTGACGGCGATTGATCGACCAGTTAACCCAGATGTGCGAGGGTCACAGCGACGTCGCAATGCTGGAAGTTCTTGAGGTCGACATAACCCGTTGAAGCCATGGCGCGACGCAATGCACCGATGAAATTGACCGTGCCGTCGGCACTGTGGCTGGGCCCGAAGAGAATCTGCTGCAGCGGGGCCACCGTACCGACCTTGGAACGCTTGCCGCGAGGCAGAGACGGATGGCGGGCTTCGGCGCCCCAATGTGTGCCCTTGCCTGGAGCCTCCTCGGCTCGGGCCAATGGGGCACCGAGCATGACGGCATCAGCGCCCAACGCCAAGGCCTTCACGAACGAACCGGAAGTACCCATCCCGCCGTCGGCGATAATCTGCACATACCGTCCGCCAGACTCATCCATGTAATCACGCCTTGCCTCGGCCACATCGGCAATTGCCGTGGCCAGAGGGGCATGGACGCCGATGGTGGCACGGGTCGCGGAAACGGCCCCTCCACCGAAACCGACCAACACGCCGGCGGCACCGGTACGCATCAAGTGAAGCGCGGCGGTGTAGCTGGCCGCTCCCCCGACAATGACCGGCACATCAAGATCGTAGATGAATTTCTTCAGGTTCAGCGGCTCATGGCTTTGCGAAACATGTTCCGCCGAAACCGCCGTACCACGAATGACGAACAGATCGACCCCGGCGTCGATGACCGTCGAATAGAATTCCTGGGTGCGCTGGGGCGAAAGCGCGCCGGCAACCGTGACACCGGCATCACGAATCTCATGAAGACGGCGGGTGATCAGCTCCGGCTTGATCGGTTCGGCATAAATCTGTTGAAGACGTGCAGTGGCATCAGCCTCATCAAGCTGGCTGATTTCGTCAAGAAGCGGCTGAGGATCGTCATAACGGGTCCACAATCCCTCAAGATCCAGTACGCCAAGAGCACCCAGCTTGCCCATCGCAATCGCCGTTGCGGGGCTGGTCACCGAATCCATAGGAGCCGAAAGCACCGGGACGTCGAACTGATAGGCGTCAATCTGCCATGCCGTCGATACGTCCTTCGGATCGCGTGTCCTGCGCGAGGGAACGATGGCGATATCGTCCAACGAATAGGCCAAACGGCCTTTTTTGCCCAAACCGATTTCAATTTCCTGAGTCATGTTTTTAAGGTTACTTCCTCTACATGACCAAAAACAGATGCAAAAACCAGCGAAAATCTGTCTCGCCAAACAACCAAAGCAACACCTCAGACATATTGAAGCGAGATAATAGCCGCAATCGGACACTGGAGGAACAACAGCATGGAAAAAATCAAAGTCAAGGGAACGGTTGCGGAACTCGATGGCGACGAAATGACCAGAGTGATTTGGAAGGATATCAAGAATCGTCTTATCCTGCCATATCTGGATATCAATCTTGACTATTACGACCTCGGTATCGAAAACCGCGACGCCACCGACGACCAGGTGACCATCGACGCGGCAAACGCCATCAAAAAGCACCATGTCGGCGTCAAATGCGCCACCATCACCCCCGATGAGGCGCGTGTCAAGGAATTCAATCTCAAAAAAATGTGGAAATCACCGAACGGCACCATCCGCAACATTCTTGGCGGCACCATTTTCCGCGAACCCATCGTCATCTCCAACATCCCGCGTTTGGTCCCAGGTTGGGAAAAACCGATCGTCGTGGCGAGGCACGCCTTCGGCGACCAGTACAAGGCGACCGATTTCAAAGTCGGCAAGCCCGGACGCCTGACTGTCACCTTCACGCCTGCCGACGGCAGCGAGCCCGTCGAACACGTGGTTTACGACTATCCCGGCGACGGCGTGGCTCAGGTGCAATACAACCTTGACGATTCCATCCGCGGGTTCGCACGTGCCTGCTTCAACTATGGGCTCATGCGGCATTATCCGGTGTATCTTTCCACCAAGAACACGATCCTCAAAGCCTACGACGGTGAATTCAAGGATATCTTTGCCGAAGTCTTCGAAACCGAATACAAGGACCGTTTTGAAAAGGAAGGGCTCACATACGAGCACCGCCTCATCGACGATATGGTGGCCAGCACAATGAAATGGCATGGCGGCTACATCTGGGCGTGCAAGAACTACGACGGCGATGTGCAGTCCGATTCGGTGGCGCAAGGTTTCGGGTCGCTGGGACTGATGACCTCAGTGTTGATGACGCCTGACGGACAGACCGTCGAGGCGGAAGCCGCGCACGGCACCGTGACCCGTCACTACCGCCGCTGGCTAAAAGGCGAGAAAACCTCGACCAATCCCATCGCCTCGATTTATGCCTGGACCGGCGGATTGAAGCAACGCGCCAAGCTTGACGAGACGTCCGAAGTCGCGAATTTCGCCGAAACGCTTGAACATGTGATCATCAAGACCGTGGAAAGCGGAAGGATGACCAAAGACCTTGCCATGCTCATCGGACCGAATCAGGCCTGGCTTGACACGGAAGGGTTCATGGACGCGCTGGACGAGGGGCTTCAAAGGGAACTCGCACAGCGACAGTGAACAGCGATCTATACGTCGCCGTAGGACGATTCCTGTAACCCCACTGCGGCGACGCTTCCTCATATCGGCCTCGGGCTAATATCGGTAGTGATCAACGGTAATTGTGAAGATAAGGACTGGACTATGGCGACGCGTGGCAAGCGCTTCTTGGCACGATTTGCGGCTTTTGCCACCGCGGCTGTTTTGACGATGTCAACGCTCGCGTGTGGCGCCCCGAAACAGGATAACGAAACCACCTCGATAGACACGGATAAGGTGTCCGAAAGCTCGGCGGCAGCCAAAAGCAAAATCATGATCTTCACGCCCTCGGACGGCATTTCCATCTCGTCGCATACCCCACTGAACAAATGGGCGAAGCTCGTTCCTGAAATCACAAAATCCTTGGACGAAGCTGGCTTCAATTCGAAAAACATCAAGGTGAAAACCGATGGCAACCTGGTCAAGCAAAGCGAAGACGTTCAAGACTACGTTGTCAACCAGCTTTCTTCGCAATCCTCGCAAACCTACCACCACACAACGCTGATCATCGCTCCGGCCATTTCGGGAAACAAAGGGAACGAACAATACGGCGATTATGTCACCAACCCGGTGGATGCACAAAACTACGACACGGAAAACAACGACGGCCAAGACAAGGCAAGTTCCACCGCGGATGCCGGCTCATCATCAACCACTTCTTCGCAGAACTCGGATCAGCAGCAAAACAAGACGGACAGTGATGAGGCCACCGCCATGGAAAAACTGGCGAAAGCCATGAAATTGGCGCAAAAAGCCGGAGCTCACACCATCATCCTCTCCAATCCCATTCAGGACTTCAACCCGGACCTCTTCGTCAGCATGTCGACCCCACGCCAAATCGGTGCGCTTCAAGCCCGTCAGCTGGTTTCAAAACTTGCATTGGCCAAAACCACCAAGGTCCATCCCAAATCCATCGAAATCATGATGCCGGTAAGCGAGGATGACTCCACTTGCAAGACGACAGAGCGATTCTCTTCAGAGGCATTCGCAGGTATTTGGAGTGTGTTAGGGCCCTATTTCAAAGACGGGCAGGCCGTGAGCCCTTCAAAGATCCTCACCTCCGCCAGCTCCGAGAACGATTGGAGATCCGTATCGTTCAAGGCATCCAAAACTGCTGAGATAAAAAGCGAATTGAACACCCGACTCACCGGTTCCTCCAAAGACGGCAAGCCGGTGCACGTCGACGGCATCATCGCCATGAACGGCTTCGTTTCCTCGGCGGTTATCGACGAGCTTGGTGATCTTAAATACACCGGTAGCGCAGCCGACATCAACCCTGAGATTGAAGTGTCCGGCATCGTCGGCACGCTTACCGGCAAACACAATCTCAATCGACAGGCGCCTCCAAAGCCGAGAGATAGCAAACAGAATGTAAGTGGGACCGAGACGGAAACACAAACGAACAGCACAGAAAGTCTGGCTTGGCCGATTGTCACAGGTTACGGGGCCTATGCCGACATGATGCCTGAGATTGTCAACGGCAAACAATGGATGACGGGAATGGAAGACATTCAGCATCTTTCGGGCGATATAGCCGTGGCGACGGCCGCAATGGTTTCCGGGAAAACCCTGACCGATCTTTCCTACGTGAAGACTCTTTCGATCAATGACACCAAGGTTGCTACCATTCATCGAAAGCCGATGGCCATCAGCGCAGGTAACCTCAAACACCTGTTGATTGAGCCTGGATACATTTCGCTGGCCGACGCGGGACTGTAAATCGCAGCTACACACAATTCCCTTCTCCTCGACTCTGTCTTTTTTGGTCTATCTTGGTCTTTTTTACGTGTTTTCTTTCGCCAGTAGGTAACCGCTTTCACGCCATTTTGATTATCCGGTTCCAGTGCCGACCGGTTTGAGGACGATTTTCCTTTTCGACACCAATTTTTCTGGATCGCGATACTCCTTTCTGCTTTTTCGCACACCCCAATGCACACAGATGCCGGTGCAATGATCAGAAACGCCGGTGACCGTACCGATCGGCAATCCTTTTACCACTGGCGTCCCGGTCGGCAGCAACGTCTGCGCCGGTTCCAAGGTCAGCGTAAGGCTCTTGTGGCGGATGCTGACAACGGACTTTCCTGCGACGATTCCGACAAAACTGATGACACCATCCGCCGGGGCCAGCAATGGCGTGCCTTCGACGGCTGCAATGTCAACCCCGCGATGACCCGGCGCCCAGACCTGAACAGGCGCCTTGAAGCGGCGGACGAGTACATGCGGCAGCACCGGCCAGCGCATGTCGGCTTTGCAACCTTTGCTATCCGAGATGAGAGGATCCAACGAACCGACACGCTCGATGAATCCCAATGTTCGTTGTTCGAACAGCATCGATGATTGATTGGGAGCACCTGGCGTCGTGTATATGTCGAACGGTTCACCGACATCGCCATCAACCGCGGCAAACGCCCGATGACTGCTTGTCACGAAACCAATGAGCAAAACCGCGAACACCGCCATAATCGTCACCAAACCCCAAACCAGACTCGTCAGGCTTCGTCTACGTATCTGTCGTTCAAACCATAGTTTTTCTCTTTTATAGCGTTGCTTTTCCTTCGGGTCCATAGCCCCTCCTCTCCTTCTGCAGATAGCCGAACTGTTTTTCCTGCTTGTTTTCCACTATGCCGTGTATTGGCAAAAAAGCATGGGAAAACAAGGTGATGTGGTCGGATGACCCCGGTTATCCACAACGTCCGGGTGTGTCGGAAAACTTATCCACCGTTGTTCACGGGTTCGTGGCTACGAGTATAAATAACGTATCCATAAAGGAAAGGATTGCTTGAGCGATGAGTCTTGACGCAACATCAAAGGAAAACACCCTCAATGATAGAAACAGCGGAGCCACGCTTTACCTTGACGGTTTGCAACGCTGCTGGCCGGACTCCTATCTGGGCCTGAACCACGATATCCTCGTTTACCACGATACGGAGTGGGGCACGCCCTGCTATGACTCACAGGCCCTGTTCGAAAGGCTTGCCCTTGAAGCCTTGCAGGCAGGGCTTTCCTGGAGCACCATCATCAACAAACGAAAGGCCATCGACGAGGCGTTCCATGATTTCGATATCGAACGCGTCGCGCAAATGGATTCCGAGATTCCTCAACTGATGCAGAACAAAGCCATTATCCGTAACCGACGAAAAATCGAAGCCATCATCTACAACGCCCAAGTTGTGCTTGATCTGAACATGCCGTTCGCGGATTATATTTGGAGTTTCGCACCTGACGGACCTCGGATAAACAGGCCGAAAAGCCATGCCGAGGTGCCTGCAGTGACCGACGAGTCAATCGCCATGAGCAAGGCCATGAAAAAGACCGGGTTCAGGTTCGTCGGCCCCACTACCATGTACGCCTACATGCAGTCGATGGGCATCGTCAATGACCATGCCATCGGCTGTTTCAGATGCCCTGAAGAGGCTTGAGTTCCGGGTGATATTGCACGGTCTATCGCTCCTGTAAAATTTCCGTTACAGAAGCAATAGGCCAAAATCTGCAACGTAATTCACGTTGAATCAAACTAGTCGTGGCCGGAAACGAAAAATTCTCGAAATCTTACGATTCCGAGAATTTCATTCCGCTCCCGCAGCTGGGCTTGAACCAGCGACATTCTGATTAACAGTCAGACGCTCTGCCAACTGAGCTATGCGGGAATGTCCCGTACGGAACTCGAAGCACCGCACAAGAAATATATCTTATACAAGAATCGTCATCGCGCAACCCCAATGGCGTGTCGCTTGGATTTTGCGGAGTGTCACGATTCCTGCGTCAGGCTCATACGCTGATGACGTTCATCGGCATGGCTGAGTCAATGGGGAAATCCGGTACGGACGGACGAACTCCGGCCTTGACCAGATTGACACCCAGCATCGCCACCATCGCACCGTTGTCTGTGCACAACTTGATCTGTGGAATACGAACCTCGATGCCATGTTCTTTGCCGACTTCAAGCAGCTTGGCGCGCAACTGTGAATTGGCGGAAAAACCGCCACCGACAATTAGGGTCTTGGAATCATATTCCTCGCAGCCGTGCATGGCCTTGTTCGCAAGCACCGTGGCCACGGAATCGGCAAGCGAGGCGCAGACGTCGTCGACGGGAATCGGCCTACCTGCCGCCTGCTGGGCCTCAACCCAACGCGCGACGGCGGTCTTGACGCCGGAGAAACTGAAATCGTAGGGATGATCCTTGCCGGCCTTGCCCTTGGTAAGGCCCTGGGGAACCTTGATGGCATGAGGATTGCCAAGCTGGCCATGCTTGTCGATATGCGGACCGCCCGGATAAGGGAATCCCAGCAAACGGGCGACCTTGTCAAAGCACTCCCCCGCAGCGTCGTCAAGTGTGGTGCCTACCACGTCAACGTGACGGGCGACATCCTCGACATGCAACAGCGAGGTGTGGCCACCGGAAACGATGAGTGCCAGTGTGTCTTTAGGGAATGGACCAAACTGCAGCTGGGTGACGGCGATATGCCCGATAACATGGTTGATGCCGTAAATCGGCTTGTTTGCGGCCCAAGCCAACGCCTTTGCCCCGGAAACGCCTACGGCCAGGCAGCCAGCCAGTCCAGGGCCCGCCGAAACCGCTATGGCATCCACATCGGAGAGTTCCATATTCGCGTCGGCCAGCGCCTTACTGACTACAGGCACAAAAGCCTCGGCATGGGCGCGGGAGGCGATTTCGGGGATAACGCCGCCATAACGTGCGTGTTCCTCCATGGAAGAGGCCACGACGTTGGAGACGAGCGTTCGCCCGCGTACGACGGCGGCGGCCGTCTCATCGCAGGTCGATTCGATGCCCAGTACTGTCGGTTCGCTCATTGCACTCGCTCCATATTCCGCTCGCTGCTTTCAAAACCTATGATATGCGCTTGAAGATCCAACGCCATCTCAATGGCATCGACGTTTTCCGGTTGATAGTAATGCCTTAATAAGCCGATATTTCTGAATCCCATACCGCGATAGAGCCGTTGTGCCGCTTTGTTGTCAACGCGCACTTCCAGCATGACGCGACGGACATGATACAGGCAAGCGTATCGAATCAGTCTGTTGAGCAGATTTTTCGCAATGCCGTTTCCTTGGAAGCGCTTGGCCACACCGACGGCCATGATTTCGGCCTCACTGTCCGCGTGCCACATGCCCGCATATCCGCGCATCACCATGTTCGCCGATTCCAGACGTACTGGTTCCTGTTTTGATTTGGAATCAAGTTGCGTCTGATTTCCTGAATCCACGACATCGGCAAGATAGATCCTGGATGCTTGCGTCACTTCCTGGCGCACAGTTTCCCTGTCCCAGGCCTGTGAGCCGAAAAGCTCTTGCTCCAACGCGGAAGCTGCATTCAAAGCCCATGGGAGGTCGAGCTCGCTGAATTCTACGATCATGATGGCATTCAGGCCTTCGTGGCTCCGGCATGATTGAGAACATGCTTCAAGGGATTGGGCACAGAAACGTCCGGACGGCGCAGGTACAGTGGTTCGACTGGCTTTATGACACCCTCGTTATTGATTTTGGAACCAATACCAGCTTTCCGCGGATCATTGGAATTGATACCGTTGCTCAACATGGCACATTCGGAGAAAATCTCAAGGCCTGCAGCACCGGTATCCAACACGGAATGGTCTATGACATTGCCCAGCATATGGCCGAAGCCGAGCCATGCATCGACATATTTTAAGGCTCCATGTCCTACGACGTCGATTCGGAATGTGCCATTTGTCGAAGCGCTGTTTCCATCCAGCTTGTTTACGGCCTGATTGATACGTTCGACAATATGTTGCGGATAGTCGATATCCATACCAACCACCGTGGAAACAAAAGGCTCAAGGGTTTCTTCTTCGGGCTCATGACCGATATTTCTACCATTTAGGCATCTTTGTGTGTCAGCATACAAAGCAAAGTAAAGCTCACGACGGCGTGCATCATTGACAGCCAGCGTCAGATGATGAGCTACTTCAGTATTGGTTGATTGCCCATCACCATTGAGAAAATCACAATTCTTAAGTCTGGAATCACCCTGACGCTTGAGTTTCATCATCCACGTCTGAGGCTCAAGAATATCTTGGCCAAGCAGTTGCGCGCCGGTGGCGTATGCGATGGCTTTTGCGGCCACGATGCCTACACGAAGCCCGGTGAACGGGGCAGGACCAACACCGACGACAATGCGGTCAAGATCCATGGGGTTGAGCCCCGCCGCATCAACGGCTCTGGCGATGTTGACCTGCAGCTTTTCGACATGGGTATGCGAGTCGGTTTCTACAATCGCCTCTTGCCCCAAGACTCCGACCGTCGAACCGAATGAGGTGTCGATGACCAACGTGTTCGTCATATCTGCTACTCCTGCTGTCTTGCACCGCCCAGTGTATGACTTTCAATCACCTGGCGTTCATGCCATTGTTACTGTACAACGCGGATATAACCATCGATGTGCAATCAGCGATCAGCGGTTTTCATGCCTACACAATGCCTCGAAATCCTTACCGAAACTCTCCCAACGCGCACCGACCGGTACGAAAGCGACCGTGCGCATGCCGTCACCGGTAAGTTCGGCAGCAGGATTATCGACTTCGGCGGCAATCATTTCCTCATCCATCGGACGGTCGATGTGCACTTCAAGACGCTCTTGAGCGAAAGCCGAGGCCATCTGCTCGCCCCACTCCATGAGGATAACGGTGTGTTCGCCCGGGTCTTCAAGCTCCTCGTCCAGCCCCAGCGATTCCAGCTCATCAAGCAACCTATCTACTGTATCTTGCCCAGGGGCAAAATCGTTGCCACCGAGCCGATAAGCGTCAACATGAATCAGATGGGCGGGCGCCCCATCGGCGAATTTGCCGTCAAGTTCTCTTGCAATGGTGAACGTCGGAGAAACAATGGGTTCTCCGATCTTGAGACCCGCCCCGAAACCTTGCGCAAACGTGGTCTTGCCGGCACCCAACGGTCCGGAAAGCAAAAGCACATCGCCACCATGCACACAAGCGGCGACCTTGGCGCCAAGCGCCTGCATATCAGGGCCGGTCGGCACTTCAATCCTAAACGATGATTTATTGCTCATACTGTCATGCGTCCTTTGTGGCTGATCAGTTCGATGGAACGTTCCAGCGCATACATCGGGTCTCCCCCATTGGTCTTGTTCTGCTCATCGGCCCAGGCAAGCATCTGAATGCATTTCGACAGTCCGTCGGACGTCCAACCGCTCAATTGACGCGTGGCATTGCGCAGCACCCACGGATTGATTTTCGCCTCGGCCTGCGATATGCTGCCGGAACGCACAGCCGAGGCCTTTGCCAACGTGCGCAGCTTCATAGCCAAAGCGCCTACCAGTGCGATCGGATCAGTGCCTTGAGCGACGGCGGCACGCATGTCGATAATGGCCTTGGCAGCATTGCCGGCGAGCGCCGCATCCGCCACTGCGAATCCGGTGACCTCGGCGTTGCCGGTCAGATATTGGTTCACCAGATTAAGACCGATTGGGTCGTCGTCGAAGTCGAAACAGAGCTGCTCGCACATGGCTGCGAGTTCCCCGGTCTTCTCCCCCAATACGGCGGCCAGCTGTTGGGCGGCTGCCGGATCGACACGCCGATTCCTGCGTTCGAAGCACTGGATGACGAAGTTCAGCTTGGCGTCGGCGCGCTTGAGATCGGGAATGTCCTTCTTTTCGGCTCCGGCTTTGCTAAGCCGGTCGATAACCTTTTTGCCTTTCTGCCCGCCGTCGTGCTGGGCAATGACCGTGCCTGTTGGTGTTGCAGAATCTTTGGCCATGGAAGCGCAATAGCTGACCATGGTGTCGGCCAAGGCATTGTCGGCGTTTTGGATGTGCCGGATGATGACGATGGAGCTGGGACTCAGCAGGGACGGGCTCACGGCCTCATCGAAGTCATACTGGCTTGCTTCGCCTGCATCGAGTTCAATGACCTCCGCTTGTGGGTCGTTCTTCATGGCTTGGTCACGGCAGTCACGGACCTGTCGTTCATTCAGGTATTCATCACCATCGAGGACCAGTATGAATCGCGTTCGCTGTTTGCTTTGTTTCGCAGCCATCACATTCCTCGATTCGTGGTTTCATCGACAACATCCATAATGGGCGCGAGTCTGACACCACCCGTATCCATAATATTCAATGTGCTGTCACAGGTGGACATACGCCGTGTCATTTGGATTAATCCAACTTCCAGAGCTGTTCGAACATTTGTTCGGTTTCCTTGAGCCATATCGTTCCTTTGCTTCGCAGACGCACGAGATAGCCGTCATTGCGGTCTGTCAGACCTTCCGCATCCTGCCGTTTCGTTATTGAAGACAATACCTTGAAAAGCAGTATCATGCCTGCCTCGCATATCACTGCCATCAGCGCCCCACCGACCCCGCCAGCCCACGGCATGGTCGCCGACTGGGAGCCGCCGATGGTGTCCGCGCACCACTGCATCACCGATGTTCCGCAGCTGGACAGCCACACACATCCGAATGCCAGATGCGGGGCGAATGACGAAAACACCAATCCCGCCAGTCCGGTCAACGTTGAGAAATCCACGAACGGGGCCACCACAAGATTCGCCGGTACCGAAAGCAACGGCAACGTCGGGGTCATCTGTACCTGTATGGGCAGGGTGAAGAGCTGGGCGGCGATGGTCACCGACATGCCGTCGGCAAGAAATCCCGGCAATAGGCTCGAAAGACGTTCCGCTATCGGACCGGCACACAGCACGATGCCAAGCACCGAAGCACAGGAGAGCGCGAATCCGTAACTTCTCGACATCACGGGATTAGCCAGCAGGGTGAAGATGACCGTCCAGCTCAACGCACTGATCGCCTGTGGCCTCCTGCCGACGAACATGGCCGAAGAGGTAAAGACGCCCATGAGCAAAGCTCGCATCACCGAGTCGGAGGGATACATGGCGCTCGCGAGCGCAACGTACGCCATCACCGTCAGTATCGTCACCGCCTGACGTGGCAGCAGGAACCGTGCGCAGCCAGAGCGTATCAGACTGCCAATGAGCGCGAAATGCCCGCCGGAAACGGCCATCAGGTGCATGATGCCGGAATCCTTGAAATGCATCTCAAGCAGCGTGGCGAACGTCGCATTGACCGGTTCACGCCTGGTTGTGCTCTCGCCCATGAAATCCTGCCCCAGAAGACCAATCGTCAAGCCCGGAACCAACACCCGTCCCTGCTCGGAAAGACTTTCGGTCACCGAGAAAAACGAATGTTGCATGGAATCGACCAGCCTCTTTGCGGGCGGAGCTCGTTCGACCACACGCGTTTCGGCATCGTCGTCCATCTTCAGCCAAATTGGTCTCATGCCGTATCGGGCGGTTTGCATCGTACCGGAAATCGCCACGGTCTGCCCGTCGGAAAGCTTCCCGCACAACGGCTTGTTGGCATACAAGACGATACGCGACCCGCTGGCTTGCCGGATGCCATTGTTTATGAAACCTCTCAGCCGGGCATTCGCCTGACAATCCGCCTGCCACGAGCTGGCCGCGGTTACCGGCGAGTCAAGCTTTACTGTCGCTTCAACCGTACTCTCGCCCTCCCTGACAAGTGTTGCGGCCGGATCCCGATACGCCATGACATCGGCGCCCATCGAAGCGATGAACGCGGCGAGTGTCGAACATGCGAGAACCGCCGCCCATACCGTTCGGTTCCCGCGCGATTCGTGCAGCACCAACGAAATTTTAGATTTAACTGAAAGTGTTTCCTGTTTTGACTTTTTCTTTTCGCTCATTGGGAGTTTGATTACCGGGGTTATCGGGGTTTGAATGCCTGTTTCATTGCCGGATTGCCTCTGTCGATGGATTTCCGACGATTGACGGGCATCGAACTTGATAACAGGATGCCGATAGGCTGAACCATCGGCAAAATTCCCGTTACGGCCAAGCCATCGGCGGGATACGGCAAGCAGGGCGATAAGACCGGCTGACAGCAAAAGCAATACAACTATCGAAAAGGCGGTTTCAGCATTCAACGAACCCATCAACCTGCCAATAGCCATGCCCAATACAGGAACCGACGATGAAGAGCCACTCGTTTCACCGGCATTATGTCCCGTCGAAGCCGAATTGTCCTGTTGGCTCGTCAACAAAACAAAAAGTGCATGCGAAGCCAGTGCCGCGACCCATGTGCACAAGGCCACCGGCAGCATCCGCCAGTCACGGCTGCCCTGCTCGTAGCCACGTCTGCCGTCAAAGCCTCGGTCCTGATAGATACCAGTTCCTTTCATCAGATCGTCACCTGCCCTCGCATCTTCTCCAAGGTCTTCTGACCGATGCCTGAAACCTTGAGCAGCTGGTCAACGCTGGTGAAACGGCCGATCGACGACCGATAGTCGATGATCTTCTGTGCCATCACCGGCCCTACGCCCTTGATCTGCTGGAGCTGTGTGCTGTCGGCGGTGTTGAGGTTGACAAGATTGCTTTGGTCGGTTGAAGTCCCGGTAATGCCTGTCGAGCTTCCGGTTTGAGCAGGAGGATCCGCCAGGGCCGCATTACCGTTTACCGCCAGATTCTGTCCTTCGCTCCCAGTCGGGTTTGGGGACGAGGCGGAAGCGTCACCGGCTTTTGGAGCATTATTGTGTTCACTTCTTGCATCTTCGGTTTTGCTCCCTGTCCCCACTGAAGTACTCGCCGACGACGAGGCTTCAGCCTGCTGCCTGTTGTAGTTGATTGCCTGCGTCACCAGCATCGTCAGGCTCGCGCACAACGCCACCACCAGCACCAGAATCACGACAACAGCCTGAGTGGGCTTGAACACCAGTCTGGGCATGGTTCGTTGCCCGGAAGCCGATTGACGGGTTTGTCCCTTGTTCGAAACGTTCTCCAAGACTAAATCGTGATGATCGATGATCGAACCGAAATCCTCAACATCTACGGAACCGGCATCGCCATCCTCACGTTTTTCCTGCCCATCTGCCGAATCGATAAGCCAATTTTCAATAGGCGGCAAAGGAGGAAGCCCGACGTGCAGCAAATCCTCATCGAGGTTTTGCTTTTCTTCATATGATTCATCCGTAAACATGGCAGACGAATGCAGACGCGCCGCCATATGCCGGCCCTCGTCATGCTCCCTGTTCCCGAAATGAATACCCATACCTTCAAGCATGGCCGAACCGAATGTGAAAATCCAGCCAAAACGACCACTGTGGTCGAACGATAGGAGTTATCCACATTTGAGGCGTGTCGCAGCCTCAAGCGCCGGGTCGTCCACATTCATCCACATCGCGTAGATCAAAGCCAATACGTACAAAGGCAAGCATTCGGTCAAAAAAACCAGCCGATAATCAATCCGAGATTGCTTAATATTCCGACTTCCTGCTTCGCATAAGAATGAAGTCTATTCCTAAAAAGAAAACAAAATAAACGAAAAGGACACCGGGATCCGACCCGATGCCCTTTGTTCGTTCAGTCGATCAAGCGGTCATTCGATTTATTCCAAATTATCGCTGACGAATATTTGGCTTTTCTCTACTCCGCCGGCACGATCGAGACGATCTTCGGAGCCTTGACGATGACCTTGCGTGGCTCCTTGCCGCCCAGGCGGTCGGCAACGGCCTTCAGCGCCATGTCTTTGAGCTCGTCGGGGTCGATCGAGGGGCTGACCTCGAGCTTGGCGCGGACCTTGCCCTTGATCTGCACCACGGCAGTGACGGATTCCTCGCCTACATATCGCTCATCGGCCTTCGGCCACGGCTCATGCGCCAAGGAATCGGCGTGGCCGAGCTTCGACCAGAGTTCCTCGCAGATATGCGGGGCGATCGGCGAAAGCATGAGGATCAGCGGCTCCACGGCGGCACGTGGCACTGCCTTGAGTCCTGTTAGGTGGTTGTTCAGCACAATCAGCTTGGCGATGGAGGTGTTGGGACGCATGTGCTCCATCTCCTCGGTGACCGCGGCAATGGTGTTATTCAGGAGCTTCAACGTCTTGGCCTCAGGAGCGTCATCGGAAACGGTGACATCGCCGGTGTTCTCGTCGACGACGTTGCGCCAGAGGCGCTGCAGGAAGCGCATGCCACCCACGACGTTGCGGTCGTTCCACGGACGGGACTCGTCGAGCGGGCCCATGCTCATCTCGTAGAGGCGGAACGTGTCGGCGCCGTAGCGCGCGTACATGTCGTCGGGCGTGATGATGTTCTTGAGGCTCTTGCCCATCTTGCCGAACTCGCGGTTGGCGTGCTGGCCATGCCAGGTGAAGGTCGGTTCGCCGGATTTGTCGGCTGGCCCTTCCTCCACTTCGGCCGCCGGCACGTATTGGCCGCGGTCGTCGGTGTAGGCGTACGCCTGAATCATGCCTTGGTTGAAGAGCTTGTAGAAGGGTTCCGGCGTGTCGACGTAGCCCAGATCGAAGAGGATCTTGTGCCAGAAACGCGAGTAGAGCAGGTGCAGCACCGCGTGCTCGACACCGCCGACGTAAAGGTCGACGCCACCGGTCTTGCCCGATTCCTTGTTGTGGTTCGGGCCCATCCAGTATTCGTATTCGTCCGAATCGACCATGTGCTCGGTGTCGTTCGGGTCAAGGTAGCGCATGTAATACCAGCAGGAACCGGCCCAGTTGGGCATGGTGTTGGTGTCGCGGTAATAGGTCTTGGGGCCGTCGCCCAAATCGAGCGTGACCTTGACCCAATCGGGGTTGCGACTCAGCGGTGCCTCGGGGTTGCTCTCGGCGTCCTCGGGGTCGAAGGTCTTCGGACTGTAGTCCGGCACGTCGGGCAGGTTGATCGGCAGCATGGAGTCCGGTAAGAGGTGCGGCACGCCGTCTTCGCCGTAGACGATCGGGAAGGGCTCGCCCCAGTAGCGCTGGCGGGAGAAGAGCCAGTCGCGCAGGCGGTAGCTGACGGTGCCTTCGCCTGCGCCCGCGGATTCGAGCCACGTGGTGACCTTCTCGATGGCGTCGTTGACGCGCAGGCCATTCAGATCCAGCATGTCGCCCTTGGCTTGCGTGTGCTCGGTGGAGGAATTGATGACGATGCCGTCGTGCGAGACGAATGGAGCCTTGCCCTCGTAATCGCTCAGGTCCTCGCCGGAATCGGGCAAAGGCTTGACGGTGTAGATGACCGGCAGGTCGAACTTCTTGGCGAAATCGTAATCGCGCTGGTCGCCGCCAGGCACCGCCATGATGGCACCGGTGCCATAGTCCATCAACACGTAGTCTGCGGTGAAAAGCGGCAGCTTGTCTCCGGTGATGGGGTTGGTGGCATAGAGACCGGTAAAGAGGCCGGTCTTCTCGCCACCCTCGTCGACGCGGTCCTGTGCGGTCTTGGATTCGGCCGCGAGACGATAGGCCTTGATGCCTTCGGCCGGTGTGGCATAGCCGCCCTTCCAGCTTTCCGGCGTGTCTTCAGGCCATTGAGCCGGGGCGTCAGCCAAAAGGTCGTGCTCGGGCGAGACCACGGCGAAGGTGGTGCCGAACAGCGTGTCGGGACGGGTCGTATAGACCTCCATATCCCGCTCGCCGTTGGGGGTGGCGACCTTGAAGTGCACGGAAGCGCCGTGGGATTCGCCGATCCAATTGCGTTGCATCAGCTTGACCTTCTGAGGCCAGTCGATGATGTCAAGATCTTCGATCAGGCGATGGCCGTAAGCGGTGATACGCATGGACCACTGGCGCAGCTCACGCTGGAAGACCGGGAAGTTGCCGCGTTCGGACTTGCCCTCGGCGGTGACCTCCTCGTTGGCGAGCACCGTGCCGAGGCCCGGGCACCAGTTGACCGGCGACTTGGAGATGTAGGCCAGACGGAAATCGTTCAGCACGTCGGCCTGCTCGGCTTCGGTCAATTCGTCCCATTTCTTGCCGGAGTCCTCGAAACCGGGAATGGCACGCTTGCCGGACTTGAACTGGTCGATCAACGTGTCGATATGACGTGCGGAGCCTTTGCCGCTGTCGGGACGGACGAAATCAGGGTCGTACCAGGCGTCGTAGATGCGCGAGAAGATCCACTGCGTCCAGCGCATGTAGCCAGGGTCGATGGTGGCGAAGGTACGGCGGTTGTCGAAGCTCAGGCCCATGCGGTGCAGCTGGCGGCGCATGTTGGCGATGTTGGCCTCGGTGGTCACGCGCGGGTGCTGACCGGTCTGCACGGCGTACTGCTCGGCGGGAAGGCCGAAGGCGTCGTAGCCCATGGCGTGCAGCACATTCTCGCCCTTCATGCGGTGATAGCGGCTCACGACGTCGGTGGCCAGATAGCCCAGCGGATGGCCGACATGCAGGCCCTTGCCGGAAGGATACGGGAACATGTCCATCGCAAAATACGGGGTGCGTCCGTCGGCGTGGCGTCCCTTGCCATCGGTCAAATCACCTTTGACGTTCGCGGCCCAGAAGGTGCCCTTCTCATCCCACGTTTTCTGCCATTTTTCCTCGATACCCTGCGCCATTTTGGCGTTGTAACGATAAGCCGGTTCACTAGAAATATTGGCGCTCGAATCCGCGCCCTGCTCGTTGTCACTCATAAACAGGATTATCGCGGCTCAACTGGACACAGGGTGCCATGTTTCCGCAAAATGGTCATGACCCTTTGCAAAAGGGGCAAATCCGGTACCAGACTGTGATTTCGTCTGCATACATGATGACGATGCGAGCAAAATCAGGATAATGGCTCTCAAAAGCTGATTTTCATCGCATGCCGGATCGAAGCCACAACAAGCACAACTCAGCGACGCCTCATCTCGGCGTTAAGGGATTCATCCGGGCTGTAGCCGATGTCCTTGTGCATGGTTTCGGCGGCCTTCTGCCACGTGCCGTCCTTGACTATATCGGCCAGAATGGTGTCGATCTTTTTGGTCAGTTCCCCATCGGAGGGGCGGATCATGACGGCATGACGAACCTGGGAAACCTGCGCGACCGCTTTGACCAGCGGTGCCGACGATGCCGAATCCCCGTCCCCCAAGACAGTGACATCGTGCTCGACAACGCTGGAAGCCAGCCCGTGAAGGATGGCCACATCAGCCGCCACTACGTTGGCTTCGCCTGAGAGCAGTGCGGTAAGGCATTGCGGATAGGTATCACGTTCCTGAATCTTTACGGCGGGAATCGCGGATGCGAGTTCGCTGCCGTCGGTCATCCCCTTGACCGTGCAGATGCTTTGATCCGTCAACGACGATATATCGGTGAACTTGCCTTGCAGGCGTGTCGGAACCAGAAGCCCCAACGGATCGGTGAGATAGGGTTTGGAAGTACCGAATTTCCGGCCTGTGCTGGAGGTCGTAGCGGCTGGCAATACCGAAACGAACATGTCGGCTTTGGATTGTTCCAAAGTGTCCACAGCGGAAGCGGCATTCACCGGTTTGTAGACGATCTGCTTGTGCGCGTAGCCGAGTTTCTGCGCCACGTAATGGGCGACTTCGATGTCGAAGCCGGAGTATCTGCCTTCATGGTCAAAACCAAGACCGGGCTCGTCACTCGACACGGCGATGGCGATGGTAGGCCCCTCAGGGACGTTGGCCGAAGGCGGGGTCTGGGCCGGCCCGCACGCGGACGCGGAGAACAGCACACCGGTACCGCATAGCAGCGCAAGCAATGCCTTGAAACGCCTACACACGTTGCGCTTGCCCGGAACCGGATTCGCTTTCAATCTTACAAATCGCATCCGAGCGCCTACTTGAAAAGCTTGGAACGGGTCAGCCACCATGCCACAAGGCCAGTGATGACCATGGAAATGGCGATGACGATGATGAAGCCCCAGCGCGAGTTGGTGAACGGCATGCCGAACATGCCGTCCTGGAAGTTCATGCCGTACATCGAGAAGATCAACGTCGGAATCGACAGGACGATGGAGATGATCGTGAAGATCCTCATCACGTTGTTCAAGTTGTTGGAGACGATCGAGGCAGAGGCATCCGTCATGTTCGCAAGAACGCCGCTGTATATGTTCGCCATCTCGATGGCCTGCTTGTTCTCGGTAATGACATCGTCGAGCAAATCCTCGTCCTCTGGATACTGCTTGATGTGGGTCAACGAATTGAGTTTTTCGGTCACGCGAAGCTTTTCCATGACGATTTCGTTGGATTTGAGGCTGGTCGTGAAATAGACCAAGGTCTTCGAAAGTTCAAGCAGCTGCAGGATTTCGCGGTTCTGCATCGAGTGCTGGAGCTTCAGTTCAAGGTTATCGGAGCTGCGGTCGATGATGCGCAGGTAACGCAGGTACATCGTTGCATTCCGATACAGTATTTGCAATACAAAACGTGTCTTCATGTACGTATTGAAACCCCGAATGGTACCTTCCATGAAGGGGTGGAGCACCGGCGTGTCCTGCATACAGACGGTGATGATCGTATGCGAAGCGACGATAATGGCCAAAGGGATGGTCTCATAGTGGTCGCGCCCGTCGCGCTGCTCGACGGTGGGGATATCGACGATGATCATCGTGTAATCGTCTTCGGAATCGACTCGTGAACGTTCCTCGTCATCCAATGGTGCACGCAGATCGGCCAGATCGACGCCGGTCTGGGAGGAGACGGTCGCAAGCTCGACGTCGGTGGGGTTCGACAGACAGATCCAAGAGCCGTTTTCCAGCTTGTTTATCTGTTCGACCTGTCCGTTGATCGTATTGAACATCCTCAACATGTCTGCCACCCGCCTTTCGCATCATTCGCTGTACGGTTTTTGCAGGAGATGCCGGCTCCAAAACCATACATCCTGGCCACCGGAACGTTTGCCGAGTGTAAAAAAACGCAACAACATTCCGGATTCCTGCTGTTAAACCAAAGTTCAAGAATAACCCTCAGTCGGAACTTTTCCTGACCAATTCGCAACCCGCGTATGGAATCATCAGCTCTTTTCGTCCAATTAATGGACTTTCATCATCGTCACGACGTTACCGAATCGCAAAACACGATCGACGCCGTCACTACATGCTGCCAATACGCAAGAAGAGCTTCTCAAGAAACCAATAGGAATCTCTCATCACACCTGTTCGGTTACCGGCAGCGGCATCATTTCAGGCATATCAGGGTTGCGAAGCTGTGCAGGCCCGTTCAACCAGTCCGTTTCGTAGGCGATTGTCGGGCCACAGTTGAATTCCGCGAGTTTCCAAGTATAGCCGCCGTCGGCTTTCGCATGCGGTTTCAACGTTGACCAGAAAGCGTTGGGGATATTGCCAAGTTCGTCGATTTCGGGATCCATGCCGAGTAGCGTCTCGACAGTGGCCGCGATATAGGAGCCGTGGCTCACCAGCATCAGAGTGGTCGGCGTCTCGTCTTCTGCATGCTCCTGCATCAGTTCCAGAACGGCTTCGGCACCACGCTTGCCGACGTCGGTGCGCGACTCGACCCCATACTTGGCTTCCCCACCGGTATGTGCGCGCCATGAACGGTAGGCCACCTCGTCCATATCCTTGATTTCCGGGCGTGTCATGCCCTCCCATTGGCCGAAGCTGCGTTCACGCAGGCGCTTGTCGAGCGTCACTGGCAAACCCAGGATATCGGCGAATGCGTGCGCGGTCTGGGCGGCACGGAACAGGTCGCTGGAATAGACCTTCATAACCCGCTTGGAGGCAGGCGCCTTACGATATTCCTCAATATCGCTTTGCTCGGCGGCTTGTGCACCGGGTTGGGCGAGCAAATCGGGGGTTCGGACGATGCTGCTGACCTTAGCCCAGTAATAACGCTTGGCCAGTTCCAAGCCGGTCTGGTCGACCTGCCATTGGCCCACGATATCGAGCGGGACATCGATCTGGCCTTGCAGCCGATGCACCAGATTGTAGGAAGTGCGCCCATGCCGTACAAAGATAATCTCGTCAATCATATTCGTTCACTCCGTTTCCGAGTCGTTCCCCGTAACCTCGACACCCTACATAAGGAATGTGTCACTGGTTTCATTGTGCCGCACCCCTGAGATGAAAGGAACGCCGTTATCAGCACAATACTCATCTGCCGAAGGAGATTACCGCCATCCCGATGACCCACAAAGCAAAGATGGCCACATATGGCCAGAAATGTGCCTTGCTGATGGCGATGAACTCACGAATGAATGCGGTCGGCCAATAGTAGCCTTTGGTGTGACTGCCTACACCGTCCGATTTGAGGCCAAGGTCGCGAGCGTATTCGCTGGCACGAAACACGTGGTAGTCACTGGTGACCACGGCGACGCGGTAGGGACAGGACATCCGATTTTTCATCCGTTTGACACGACCCGGTTTGTGTTCTGTGGGTGGCAGTGACGTCGATGATTGAATAGCGACACGACCAGGTTGAAATCCTGGGATTGCAGACACCGAAGACGATTGGGCACTGTCACCGATATCCGAGACGTCATTACCAATATCCAATCTTGAAATCCGACGGGTATTTGCAGATAACGATTGGTAATCTGACGAAGGACCTATGCCACTGCGGCTATCCATAATCACCTTGGAATTGCGCAGGTTCTCGAAGGTGGTGGTGGATTGGTCCTCTTTGATGATTTTTTCTGCCGGCACTCCCCGCTCTTCGACCAGGTACCGTTTCATGGCCTCGGCCTCGCTGATTTCCTCGTCGGCTCCCTGCCCGCCAGAAACCACAAAAAGCCCTTTCCGCTCCTGCCGCAGCCATAGATCAACCGCCTTGTCGATTCTTCCGCGTAGTAGCGGGGTCGGCTTGGTTCCACGCAAGCCAGCTCCAAGAATGATGATGTAATCGTATTGCCGCCGTCGTGGAAGTATCCGATAAATGGTGGAATACAGCAACAATGCGGCGAACGTGAAGAAGAACCAGAGGCCTTCCAGTGCGATCAACAGGCCAATGCTTTTCCCCCATTGCGAAGCATTGAAATAGAACGTCAACGGGTATATGAGGATGCACGCCATCATCACCAAGGCGAACAATGCCGGCAGAATCGTGGAAAGTGAAAAACCTTCATGGCGCACGACAATGAAGGTGTTGATCACAAGGAATCCGACAACGATGACCGGCGTGAAAACAGCCACCAGCACGATCGGGATGAACGCCCAGTCCCACCAGAAATCAAGCATCAGCGCACTGGAAAGGCTCAGCACGAACAGAGCGAGCCATATCGCGTTACGGAAGCGACGTGGCTCCTGGACCACGGAGAAGACGAGCAACAGGCCGAACAATACGGCAGGCCCGTACAGCAGGACGACCTGCCACCAATCGGTCATGTGCGCGTCTCCCCCGTGTTTGCCAAGATTCGGTGTCTTTTCTTGTTCTGAACCTGTGTCTGCATTACGCCAGAGTCTTGATATTCAGCCTCAAAAGCCGGATGCTTCAGATCTTGCGTTCGTTGATATCGGCAAGCCCGTTCACATCCGCAGCATAGAAGCGCGACAGATCACCGGAGAACTTCTTGATGCTTTCCGGTGCGGTATAGAGCATATGACCGGCCGGATAGTAGGTGAATGCCACGTTGCCGCGCAACGGCTTGGGCAACGCCATGTGGTCGATGTCGTATTCGGTCTGATTGAACGGCGTGCACAGGTCGTAGATGCCGTTGCCGATCATGACCTTCAGCGTCGGTTCGTGGGCGATTGCCGCCGCGAGATCGGGTGTGACCGTCGGGAACGGGATATGCGCACCCCACGAGGTCTTGGCACCTTCCGGCAGCGTATGCCACCACGTCCAGCCTTTGCCCGGCTCCATGGAATTCCAATCGAAATCGGCAAAGCCCCGCCGTTCCTCGGTGCCGTCCCAGCCAAGCTCGTCACGCAGATAGGCGTTGGCGACGCTGGAATAGGCGGGATCAAGGAAGCTGTCGTCAACGACGAATGTCTCCTCCTGTGCGGTACGGTCGAGGTCGTAGCCCTTGGAACGCCCGTCGTAGCGACCGACGATCATTCCGGTGTCCTCGCCGCTGTTGTGACGCAGTAGTTCCTTGCGGAAACGCATGTCGAGCACACGAAGATCGGAATCATAGACGTATTGTTCGCTAAGCCCGGTAAGTTCGGCATATCGCTTGGCGACATCGCGCTTAGTGGCCTCATCAATGGCATCGCCTTGTGCCAAGGCCGCACGCAAAGGCCCATTGGCGAAGTCTCGTGCCGCGTTCAGATGCGTTTGAATGTCGACGTCCTGACCAGCCTTGCCATGGTAGTGCGCCACAGTGGCAAAGGTCGGGAAATAGCCGACGTAGAACTGGTCGGACGTATCGAAAGTAAATGCATAATCAAGAATGTTGGAAATCAGAACCAGACCGTTGAGCGCCACCCCATCCTGCTGGAGACAATATGACAACGCCGCACCGCGCGTGGTCCCATAGGATTCGCCCAGCACATATTTCGGCGAATTCCAGCGATGGAAGCGCGTCAGATAGGCGCGGATGAACGCGCTGAAGCCTTTGACATCGCCATCCACCGAATACAGCTCTTTCTTTGCTTTTTCGGCGATCTGCGAGAACCCGGCCCCGGGGGCATCGATGAAGACGATGTCAGAGTACGGCAACACCGTGTAGGGGTTGTCTTTAAGACCATACGGAGCCGCAGGAACCGGAGCTGCGTCAGGAATATCGATTCGCCTGGGACCAAGCGAGCCCATCATCAGGAACGTCGACGAGGAACCAGGGCCACCGTTGAAAATAAAGGTGAGCGGACGTGTGGTGTCGGTTTTGCCGGCTTCATCGGTCAGCTCGAAGGCCGCGTAGAAATCGCTGGCGGCCGGCTTCACGTCCTTGGTGTCGATGGTGATGGTGCCCACGGTCGCCTGATAATGCAACGTTTCACCGTTGAGCTCCATGGTATGGCTTGTCGTATGTTCGCCGGTCGGACGAAGTTTCGATTCCGTCTGTTTCTGCGTCGGCACGCTTTGTTTGTCGGCGTTTTCTTGTGATATTGCTTCCTCACTCATATTGCAGCTCCTTATTTGTACTTATTTCTTATTTCCAGCCTAACGCAGAGCCGTCTCTTTGACGAGCGGTGCCGAAAAATATTGAGAATTGAGACACGTTTTCTGGCCTTTAACCCCAAATTATAGAAATCGGTGAATCCTCGAAAGCCACCAAAAATGAGAAAAAGGCTTCCGAGGAAACCCTCGAAAGCCCTAACCGTGGAGCTAGGGAGATTCGAACTCCCGACCCCCTCCATGCCATGGAGATGCGCTACCAGCTGCGCCATAGCCCCGGTCTTAATTGAATTATTGCTCCTTGCGAAGCCTTAGATACTTTACAACAAACTCTGAAAATGACCAAACCGGCGTGTCGTTAAAAGGAAGTCAGCGCGAAAAACGACGCTTGCCGATACTCACCGGAATGGCGAGCATCGGCAAGCGTCGCACGAAACCAGGCACAGGCAAACTCAGGATGCAACAAACCAGTAATCCTATGAACAGCGGGGAATGAATCCTGAACCAACCATTACCTTATTTACTTGTCGTATTGGAATTCGTCCCCGATGTTCCGTTACCCGTTTGGGAGTTCGTTGTGGAGTCCGAACCGCTGGTGCCAGTACTGCTGCCTCCACTGGTCGAACCGTTCGTGGAACTTCCACCGGTAGAACTCCCGTTGCTCGACGAACCATTGGATCCGTTTGTGGAACCAGTGGAGTCCGAACTTGTTCCACCGTTCGTAGTGCCTGTGGTGCCGTTGTTCGAATCGGTAGTTCCGGAATTGCTGCTGCCCGAATTAGCGCTGTCGGTGCTGCCAGACCCAGTGCTGCTACTGCCGGAATTGCTGCTTTCTGATCCGCTGGTGGTCCCTGAACCGTTGGAATTCGATCCGCTTTGCGTACCGGAATCAGTGGTGGAGCCGGAGTTGTTCTGATTGGTGGTTCCGCTGTTCTGCTTAGTGGTTCCGTCAGTCTTCTTGCTGTTGTCGGTCGATGTATTGCCGGTGTCTTTGCTATCGGTTTTCTGACTTGGGTTCTTGGTCGTCGAATTGGTGACGATGTTGCGCACCACGTCGTCAGTGCCCTTCCCTCGTGTAGCCAGCGAAATGATACCGGCGCTGATGCCTACGGCGACCAAGGCACTGACTACGGCCACGACGATGGCCAGCCTTTTCTGCTTCGTGGACTCAAATGTGCGCATCTTTCCGTCGTGCTGCCCCGGTCCCTTGAATTTACCGGATTCGGAAATGGCTTTTCCATTCTGTTTACCTGACACGGGCTTCATCACGGAGGTCTTGCCAGAGACGGCCGCCGGCGTGACTGAAGTGGCATCGTTCTTGTCACCGAGGCCTGGCACATCATGTTTGCCTTGATCCGCTGCTGTGCTGCCCAACCTGTCTGAGATCTTCGTCTCGCTGTCAGGCAGCTCCTTACCGGAGCGCGCCAAAGCCGCCAGACTTGGGGACGTTCCATCCACACGGAGAGCAGGTGTTCCGGAAACGCGAGACAAGGCCCTCGGAGCAGCCAATTGACCATGGTGCCGCGCATCGGAACCCACCACCCGCGTTTCACGTTCAGGTTCAGGAACGGGTTCAATGTCCTGATCGGTGGCGTCATCGTCAGGAGTGTTCTCCTGAAGCTTCTTACCGGATTCATTAAGGACGTTCTGATAAATCTGCGAAGCCACCGCAGAGACGATGGAGCCGACTGCAACACCGATTACCGAACCGGCGATGCCGATTTTGGCTGACAACAGGAACGAAGTGACCGCAGCAAGCGCACCGGCTATGATCTGCGAGACCGAAATCCCCTTGAAAAAATTCTTCATGATATCCAAGATTAACGAAACAAGATTGAAAAAGGCTGAAAAGTGGCAAAACCTTGCCGAATGCTTACAGGTCAACAACGCGGGGAACTTCAGAGACTTTCGTCGACACTGTCAAGAAAAACCCAGATACTGGCAGACACGTGAGCTTTTCTGATAGATTGAACCGATAACGAAAGGGACGGTATGGGACAACGGCGATCACACACAACGGAATACTCGGTGTCCGATCAGTATACGAGGCACCGTCGTTGGCCGGTTGTATTGGTGGCCGTGCTGCTCGTCGTCGCTCTTGTCGCCGCTGGCGGCTTTCTGTTTGTCAAGTTCAGGAAATCGGACTTGACCGGCCAGGAGCGAAAAACACCTTCCGCATCCCAAACCTCAGCAACGCTGCCGGGTAAGCCCGTACCAAAACTCAAAAGTTCCGTCGATTACGACCACGACGGTATCGATGATTACAGCGATCTGGTCGAGGGAGCCCGCAAGGACGCGAAAACCCATCCCACCTACGACGACAGTTACGTACAAGGCGGCTATCCGGCCGATAATCGTGGAGCCTGCACCGATACTATCTGGCGTGCTTTCCGGAACGCCGGATACAGCCTCAAGGACATGGTGGACGCTGATGTCGCCGCGCATCCTGCCGATTATCGCAAGAGCACATCCAATTTCGATCCCAATATCGATTTCCGTCGTACGGCCATGCTCGATGTGTTCTTCAGGAAATACGGCCAAACGCTGACGACCGATGCCAACCAGACCGACCAGTGGCAGCAGGGCGACCTCGTCTTCTTCGCCAACCAGAAGCACAACGGGCATATCGGCATGGTCTCCGACCGCCGGGACGACAAATCAATCCCCTATCTCATTCACAATATGGGGCAGAAAGACAGGGAAAACGACTATCTGAACCAGACGAACCACATGCCTATCCTCGCCCACTATCGTTTCGACGCTTCGAAGATACCGGCCGGCGTGCTGAAACCGTGGCACTGAGAATGGTGCGCTGAATAAGCAATGCGAAATATAGAATGCTGATTATTAAAAACCTACAGAAAAATACCAATGTCGACAAAACCCATTCAGCTAGCAATATGCCATAAGCTCAAACGAAAAACATTATCGCTTACTCGTCCCGTTCTGGGACATTTTTTGAAACCGGCCTGCCGATACCGCCGCTTCTACCTCTTGCGATGATCGTGCACCCAATCCTCCACATTGCGGAAGAGATTGACGATTGTCGAGCGGCGAACGATCGACATCAGCACAGCGATAAAAATCAGCGCGAAACCGATCAAGGTCGTGAACCTCAGCTTCGTCCCCCAGAACAGTATGGAGAAGAACTCGGAGAACAGGCTTTCCGTGCACATCACCACGGAAGCCGAAGGTGCGGAAACGTGGGCCAAGCCGATGTTCTGCATGATCTGCGCCAAGGTCGTGGCACCGAGGAAGAGATACAGGAAACTGACCACGATTTTCGGTTCAAGCCACGAGGCGTTCGGCAAGGGCTCGGTCAGCAGCGCACCAACCAGGAAAAGCACAAAGGCGACGGCGAATTGTACGAAGGTGACGGCGATGGCATTGAATTTCTTTGAATAGATGCCGAGATAGGTCAGATTGAACGAGAACACGACGGCGCAACCGAGCGTGAGCAAATCGCCGAATGACAGGGAAAGCGAGAAGCTACCGGGTTTGAGCGCGACGAAACCGACACCGATCAGGCAGATCACACCGGCGATGATATTGATGTTGTGCGGCCTGTTTTTCGTGGCGAACCATGCGGCAAACGGCGTCAAAACGCAATAGGAAGCGGTCAGGAACGCGCTTCGGCCAGGGTCGATCGTCAAGAGCCCTTTGGTCTGCAGAACCATCGTGCCCCAATAGGTGGCGCCGACGATAACCGCAGGTAGAAGAATCGACCTGTTCAATGCAGGGATGATGCTTTTGTGGAACAACAGCAGCATGATCAGGCATGCCCCGCCGGTACGCAAGGCCATCATCCATTGCGGGGATATTGCCGCCATGGCAATTTTCGCGACCAGATAGCTTCCGCCCCAGAGCGCTGCGCACCCAAGCAACATAAGACGGGCCAGGTTCGGCGGGAAATTACGGGAAAGGCGACTGCGCAAGCCTTGGAAACCATGGCGGTGAATACCACTGGACGGAATGTTTCCGCCAGAAGCAGACATGGATGTTCCACCAAGTGTGTTCGATGCCTTCGCACCAGTTCCAGCAGCCATATCAGGCCTTCTCCTTGCGGCTTTTGACGGCCAGCCTCTTCACTCATACACACACCGGGCACGCATGCAACGCGCCCGCACAGATCAACGCTTGGTCGAATCGTCATCGTTGGACATATCAAACGCAACTGCTGATATCTAAATTAGGCCATTCCAACCCGAAGACACGCCTAAAACAATGGTGAATCGTAGGCTTTATCAACCTTTCACTTATTGGTTACACAATCACGATATGACACGACATTTCCGAATCATGCTATTTTCCGAGCGTGCCTGCCATAACAAAACCGAAGTGAATGATTTTTCTGTCACTAAACGCACCGGGACACTGCCCATTTCGCTTATTCCCGGTTGGCCGGTGACTAATGTCACACGTTTCCTACGACAAAACGAACGATAAGGAAGTAAAATGGTAAATGTATAGACAGCAGTTCGAATGAAAGGACAGCATCATGGCTACTCTTACCCCTGAGATGAAGGAATTCATCAACAACAATCTCGCCTGGATCGCGACCGTCAGCAAGGAAGGCCAGCTCGACCTCGGCCCGAAGATGTCGATGTTCGTGCTCGACGACAATCATCTCGCCTATCACGAGCGCACCGCCGGCCAGCACTACAAGAACCTCGAAGACGGCAGCCCGCTGGTCATCTGCTTCGCCAATCTGGAACAGAAGAAGGGCTACCGCTTCCGCGGCAACGTGACCCTGCACTCCGACGATGCCATCTATGACGAGCAGGTCAAGGTCGCCGAGAAGAACGGCACCAAGAAGCCCGCCACCGTTCCAGTGCTCGAGATCACCGAGATTCAGGATCTTTCCGCTGGCCCCAAGGCCGGCACCACCATCAGCAAGGACTGAAATGGCCGGTAGCGATGGCTTGATGTCTATGGTTTCAAGCCGTTGAATGTATGAGGGTCTCCACAATCGGAGGCCCTCATTTTGTATGCTGTGTCTTGTCGCTACGTGAAAGGGACGAATATGTGCCGCAGATTCTCACTCGACCTCGATTGGAACGCCGTCGGCCGCGAATTCGAGGTTGATAGCGACCAGATCGATACTCCGTCACTACCGGCACGCACTTTTCGTGTTGAACCCCATCAGCAGATCGGCGTCATCGCAGCCGACCACGCAGGTGAACGACACCTACGCGGCGGCTATTGGTCACTGGTACCGTCGTGGAACTCCAGCGCAAAACTCGACTACCCGACCTACAATGCCCGTATGGAGTCGGCTGCTCAGAAACCCACTTTCAGAGATTCGGCACGGCACTGCCGGGCTATCATTCCTGCTGCCGGATATTTTGAATTCAAAAACAATCGTCCGTTCTATTTCCATGCTCCCGGCAATCTGCCGTTGGCTATGGCCGGCCTGTACTCATGGTGGAGGCCAAGCACGACTTCCTCTTGGGTACTGACGGCTACTGTCATGACCTGTGCGGCAATAGACGGCCCCAGAAAGATACACGATCGTATGCCATTGCTTGTGCCAACGGATCTGAGGAAGCAATGGCTCGATCCCGATATAGATGGTTCGGGTATCATCCTTGAAATCCACAACAAAGGCAGAGTTGTATCTGAAAACCTCGAATACTATGAAGTGGCGGAGCCAAAAGCGGACGAGGACGGACCGCAGTGCATTCACCCGATCAAAAACAACGCTCCTTTAAGTCTTTTCTGAGGATTGCGGACGGAGCGTGATGACTTCAACCAGCACCGCTGTCCCCTTTGTGCACTATCCATTGGTCCCGATACCTGGTGCAGCCATTGGATTTTCGACAACAAGAATCAACCTGAATCAATCTGAAACAGATTCCGATGGCGAGAAAGATTTTTCGAAAGTTTTCGTCTCCCACCAATTCGACGTATGACGCTCCACAAGTCTCATTGATCAGCTCTGGGCGCATAGGCTTCTCGACAAGCCGAAAACCGGCAACGCTTCCCTCCCCTGCGAGACAATAGGAATAAGGGTCATCGACCCGTAACAAGTTTTCTCATAACGAAAGGAATAAACAGTTATGACTGAAAATCGCATCAATGTCGGACGAAGCGACCTCAAGGTCTTCCCGCTGGTGCTTGGAGGCAACACCTTCGGCTGGACCAGCGACGACAAGACCAGCGATGCCGTGCTTGACAAGTACGTCGAGGCCAGCGGCAATTTCGTGGATACCGCTGACGTCTATTCGGCATGGGTTCCCGGTCACTCCGGCGGAGAATCGGAAGTCGTGCTCGGCCGCTGGCTCGCCACACGCAAGAACCGCAGCGATATGGTCATTGCCACCAAAGTGAGCCAGCATCCACAGTATCCGGGTCTGTCGGCCAAGAACATCGCCGCGGCCGCCGATGAGTCCCTACTGCGACTGGGCACCGATTATATCGACCTTTATTACGCGCATTTCGACGACGAGAAGACCCCACTCGAAGAGACCGTCGAAGCCTTCGACAAGCTCGTCAAATCCGGCAAGGTCCGTGCCATCGGCATCTCCAACTATTCCGCCGATCGCATCGAGGAATGGTTCAGGATCGCCCGCGAAAACGGTTACACCTTGCCCGTCGCCTTTGAACCGCAATACAATCTGGTTTCCCGCGGCAACTACGAGAAAACGCTGGCCCCAGTCGCCAAACGCGAGCAACTTTCCGTATTCCCGTACTTCGCTTTGGCATCGGGCTTTTTGACGGGCAAATACCGTTCCGCCGCCGACGCCGAAGGCAAGGCCCGCCAAGGCATGGTGGCCGATTATCTCACGCCTGACGGTTTCGCGTTGATCGACGTGCTCGACAAGGTCGCGAAAGCACACAACGTTGCCATCGCCACCGTTTCGCTGGCATGGCTGCGCCATCGTCCACAGGTCGCCGCACCCATCGTTTCCGCCCGTATCCCAGAGCAACTGCCCGACCTGCTCGCTTCCAGCGTACTTGTGCTGAGTGATGCTGATGTGGAAGCCCTTAACAAGGCCTCCGAGCCGTTCGCCAAGTAGCATGGCAAGTTTCTTGGCATAAAGCTCCAAGAAACGGAACTATTGCTTAGGTTCAAACGAGTAATTCCCATCCTGATCTCGATAATCATGGATGGGAATTACTTTTAATCTTGCGATAACAAAATAGTGGCCAAACACTGACAGGCCGCGTTTTCACTCTGTTTTGCTTGAACGGCATTATTTAGATGGCATTTATTCGAGGCTGTTTCTGGTGCCTGTCTGTGCCCATTCCGGGCGGTATATCTAAGCGGCATGATGTTCGACATGCAGCAGAAGCTTGCCAGTGCCAGTGCTGGCATTGCCTTTGTCGTAGATATCGGCGTGCGGCGTTTTATCGAGATCCATATCAACGCGAATGCCTGCACTGCCATCACGGGCCGTGACATCGTAGATATAATGCCGGTTTTCAAGCAGCACCGGTTCACTGGTGGCGTCCGTCATCCACGGGCGTGCACTTCTTATCGCCGCCAATTCGCCGGTGAGCCGATACATCCACGCACCGTCTTCGGCCAGATCCTCGGGACGCTGCGGATATTGCGGGCGCACGATATCATCACCGCCGACACCTTCGGTCTTATCGCCTTTCCATGCCCGTTCGTCGCCGTAATAGACCGATGGTGTGCCCCCTACCGTGAAAAGAATCACATTTGCCAGCGCAAGCTTTTCCTCGTCTTCGATCTGGCTTGCGATTCTTGTGACGTCATGATTGCCGATGAACGTCTGCGGCGTAAAGGTTTCAAGAAACGCATCATGGCGCTTGAGACACCAATCAAGCTCAAAGAAATTACCGTCTTTGAGACTGCTCCAGATCGCCTTCCACAGCTCGTATTGGGTGACGGTATCAATCGTGGAATCGTGAACGAACTGCGGATAATCGCCATGGATGGCCTCACCCATGAACCAGGCATCCGAGATTTCTCCACGCACGCGTGGCAAAACCTTCGCCCAGAACGTCGTAGGCACGGTCGTGGCCGCGTCCAGACGCCAGGCATCAACACCTCGACGCATCCAATGAACCATGACATCAGTCACCAGATCCGCAACACCTGGAGCATCATGGTTAAACGCGGGGAGAATGGCATGCCCCTCGAATTTCGCGTAATCAAGCGTTCCGTCTTCGGCCTTGAAGAAGCTGAACATGTCCTCATCGTTATGGCCGACCGGTTTGCCATCGTTCAGCTCGCTTTGCGCCTGTCCCAGCTCACACTGGAATTCAGGAAAGTCTCGCCCGACATGGTTGAAGACGCCATCGAGCATCAGGGCGATGTCGCGTTCGTGGCACGCAGCCACCAAACGATCAAAAGTCTCATCGTCGCCGAGCCTCGAATCGATTTTGTAGAAATCGGTGGTGTCGTATCCATGGGTGTCGGAATCGAAAATGGGGCCGAGCAACAGGCCATCGCAGCCCATGCCTTTCATATAATCCAGCCAATTGATAAGTCGGTCAAGCCTGGGGACCATGCGGCGCTCGTCATCGGATTGCGGGCGAACCGGCGCCCCGCAAAAGCCCAGAGGATAGACCTGCCACCAAATCCTGCGACTCATGTCGTTCATATCATGCCCCATTTCGTGTCATACTCCTCTGCGTCGTTTCCGACCCAACTTTACCTGTGCCAAGTCAGACGGATACCAGCCATAACTGGATTCATCGCTCACCGCAATCGGCAGTCTGCAGGAATCGGCCAGCAACAAAGCCGTCACGGTGTGCTTATTCACCGAATAATATTTTATCAGAAATGATAAAAACAGATAGCACAATGTAAAACGCGAAAACCGCTGAAACGCTTTACACGTATCAGCGGCCTATCTGGTGCAGAAAATCAACCCCGATATCACATCGGGTTAGCAGACATCAGCAAACCTCGGAGGTCTTGAAACCCTGACTTCACTTATTGTCGCGAATCTGCTGCTTCACCTGGTTTTTGACCTCGGTGGCCTTCTGCTTGCCATCGGCTACCGCGCTTTCGCCCTTGGCCTTCGCCTCATCCGCCTTGTCGGCAAACTTGTCCTTGGTGTCATCGACCATGTCCGCGGCCTTGTCCTTGACGTCGGCAGCGGCTTTGCCGAGCTTATCGCCAGCCTGCTTGGCCGCATCCTTGGCGTCATCGAAAATTCCCATAATCATTTCCCCTTAAGAGATCTAATCCACCCGAAGATCAGCCGAATAGCGGTTGATCTGTCTGTCGGGGCACGACGGCATATCACCATCACACTCTTACTATTTTAGCGTATAAAACAGTATGTAAGACTAAACATCATATGGTTGTATGACTGGGCTAAAGACGCTTAAAACCTGGAAAACAAGACATTCGAAGCAAAAATTGAGTCAGAGCTTCGGATTCTCCCATTCAGGCGTATCGGCAAGGGCCGGCCCGTGATTGTAATCGGAGAGCGCCCAATGCAGCGGCTTGCCGGGGACTACAACGGGGATAAGCCTTGCCCAGTGCGCATTGCGCATCGAGAAGACCGCACTGTTGGCATCCGACTCGCCTCCGGCATTAAGCAGTGTGCGAACGGTATCGGCAATGCATGCACCGTGTGAAAACACAAAAAGGTCGGTGTCCGGCTCGGCCTTGCCCGTCCATTCGGCAATGGCCTGCACGGCTCGCTGACCGACATGTCTGTCCGGCTCGACACCGTACTTGAGTTCCCCGCCTTCGCCGTGGAGCCAAGAGTAGAAATCCTCCGGATATTTCTTCACGATTTCCTTGGTGGCTTCGCCTTCCCACTCGCCGTAATGGCGTTCACGCACACGTTCGTCAGGATGGACCTCCTCGCCGATCAAATCGGCAAAAGCGTGTGCTGTGGCCATGGCTCGGCCCAGATCGGAAGCGACAACCAGACAATGACGCTGCTGGTCCTCTTCGGCGTCAACATACAGCTCTTTCAAGGCGCGACCGGTCTGATGAACCTGCCAGCTGCCGACTTCGTCGAGCGGGATGTCTATCGTGCCCTGAATGCGCCCGGCTGCATTGTACGCGGTGCGTCCATGCCTCACCAATGTCAATGAATGGACATGGACATCGGGATCGAATAATGTGCTGAAATCCATCAGTCGCCTCCTAAAACGAGTGGGTGTTCAGTTGTGCGCCGCTGCGGACTTTGCATCGGCGGATACATCTTTGGCTGTATCGGAAAGTTGAAGGTCAATGGCGGGGCAATCCTGCCAAAGCCGTTCGAGATCATAATAGCTGCGTTCTTCTTCGTGCATGATATGGATGACGAAATCACCATAGTCAAGCAGCACCCAACGTGCCTCGTCGAGGCCTTCACGGCTACGCGGCTCAAGTTTGCCGCCTTTGGTGTAGAGTTCCTTTTCGACTTCCTCAGCCACTGCCAGAACCTGGCGTTCGCTTGATGCAGTGGCGATGAGCATGGCATCGGTGATGGCGATCGGACCGGTCACGTCGAAGGCGACGATATCCGTGGCCTTGACGCTGTCGGCCGCAGCCGCAGCCAGACGCAGGGCATCAATCGTACTTTGCAGTGCTGCCATATATTAACGCTCCCATTCGGGCTTCCAGCCCTCTACTACATGTTGTGTATTCTCCGAATATACCATCGAATCGTCCGGAACCGCATGGCGGATGACGGAGCCGGCTCCGGTGGTGACATTGTCACCGACCTCGACTGGCGCGACGAACAGATTGCCCGCGCCGACATGGACGTTCGAGCCGATGTGGGTGCGGTTCTTGTGCACGCCGTCATAATTGGCCGAAATGGTGCCACCACCGATGTTGGTATGCTCCCCTAGCTCCGCGTCACCCATATAGCTCAGGTGAGGCACCTTGGTGCCGGCACCGATATGCGCCTTCTTCATCTCGACAAATGCACCGGCCTTCGTGTCCGCTTCGAGTACATTACCCGGACGCAGATAGGTCCATGGGCCGATGTTCGCGTTTGCACCGATACGCGATCCCTGCACACGGCTGCGTTCAACGGTCGCACCGGCCTCGATATGTGCGTCAATCAGCGTCGTATACGGTCCGATGACGGCGTTTTCCGCCACGGTGCTATGCCCCTGGAGGAAGGAGCCGGGCAGCACGGTGACATCCTGCGCCAGTTCGACATCGTCTTCGATCCACGTGGTTTCGGGGTCAAGAATTGTGACCCCTTCGCGCATCCACTGCTCGCAGATGCGCAGGTTGTGCTTGCGGGAAAGATGGGCCAGTTGCAAGCGGTCATTGACGCCTTCGACGCTCAATGCATCGGATGCGGCAAGAGCGCCAACTTTACCGTTCTTCCTGGCGCTTTCGAGGGCATCAGTCAGGTAGAATTCGCCTTGTGCATTCTGCGAATCCAGTCCTTGAACCGCACGGGCAAGCACGGCTGCGTCGAAAACATATACCGAAGTATTAATCTCGTGAACGGCCAGTTCGCTGCTGTTGGCATCCTTCTGCTCGACGATGCGTAGCACGCTGCCGTCGCTGTCACGGATGATTCGACCATAGCCGGTGGGGTCTTTAAGGTTGGCGGTGAGCACCGTGGCATCGTTGCCACTGGCTTTATGGAAGGCAAGCAGCGCATCCAGTGTAGAGGTGTCGAGCAAAGGCATATCGCTGGCGGCAATCAGAACGGGACCGGAGAGCTGCCCGTCCCCGTCGAGTTGCTTCATGGCACACTGCACCGCACGCCCGGTGCCGGGAATGTCATCCTGATGAACGATTTCGACCTTGCCGTCGTAACGTCGGGCGGCCTCGGCAACGCGTTCGGCTTGATAATGCACCACGACTGCGAGCGTTTTCGGATCAAGCGCAGCCACAGACGCCATCACGCGTTCAAGGAACGTCTTGCCGGCAAGTTCATGAAGGACCTTCGGCTTGGTCGAACGCATGCGCGTTCCTTCGCCGGCCGCGAGGATGATTGCTGCACTCAATGACATATCTGCTCCAATTCCGTTGCCTTGTGGGCGAAACATATCTTCTCTTTACATACGCGAATCGGCTGGTATCCGAAGCAGGAAACACAGCCGATTGCGAGAAGTTCCTCCACCTGGATTCGAACCAAGACTAAGGGTTCCAAAGACCCGTGTGCTGCCTTTACACCATGGAGGAATAGCTCGATCGCGGGACCGAACCGTTTTTCTATTATGCTGGCCACTGCTGACAACCCGACACGCCTGAAGGCAAGTCATGGGCTTTGCCGCTCATGTGGCCAGCGACAATCTGAGACCGTACCCACACCGTGAATCAGGCGAAAAGGAAGCCTTGGCCATGGTGCTCAGGGTAGGTGTCGAAGAGTTTGGCGACTGAACCGTCCTCGAAGACGGCCCTGATGGCGCTGGCCAGCAGCGGGGCGATGGAAAGCACGGTAAGCCCGTCCCAACGCTTGGATTCGTCGATCGGCACCGTGTCGGTCAAAACGACCTCACGGGCTCCACAGTTCTTGAGGCGATCGACGGCAGGATCGGAGAGCACACCGTGCGTGGCAACGACGGTGACGGACTTGGCACCGGCCTTCTTGAGTACGTCGCAGGCACCGACGATGGTGCCGCCGGTATCAATCAGATCATCGACCAGGACGCAATCCTTGCCGAGAACATCGCCGACCACGCGGTTTGACGTGGCATGGTTCGGGCGGTTGATGTCGCGGGTCTTGTGGACAAAGGCGAGCGGACCGCCGCCCAGGCGTTGTGCCCACTGTTCGGCGACTCGGATACGACCGGCGTCCGGGGAGACGACGGCGACATTGTCGAGGTTGTCTTCAAACCGGTCGCGAATGTAATCGACAAGAACAGGCATGGCGATCAGGTGATCAACCGGGCCATCGAAGAAGCCCTGCGATTGTGCGGCATGCAGGTCTACGCTCATCACACGGTCGGCACCGGCCGTGCGCAGCAGGTCGAAAACAAGACGGCAGGAAATAGGCTCACGGCCGAGGTGTTTCTTATCCTGGCGGGAATAACCCAGTAACGGGCAGACAGCCGTGATGGAACGGGCCGATGCACGCTTCAACGCGTCAATCATGATAAGTTGTTCCATAATGGCCTTATTGACATCACCGGCGTGACTTTGCAATACAAAGACATCCGAGCCTCGCACCGATTCGGTGTAGCGCACATACATCTCGCCGTTTGCGAAATCGTATGCCGTGGTCTTCAGGACGTCGATGCCAAGCTGGTTAGCGACGTCCGCCGCCAGCTGGGGATGGGCCCTGCCGGTGACGAGTATGAGATTCTTACTGGGCTTTCCTTCTAGGATTGCGCTCACCATGTCTCCAAACGTTATCGTCTGTATAAACCAAAAATAATAGTAACCGTTCAACGCGACGGAAACGACACGGCTGGTTATCGCGTCCGGTCCGCGGTTTCAGCGCCGGTGTAAAGCCCGTGCTTGGCAATGTATTGCACCACACCGTCGGGAACGAGGTACCAGACAGGCTCACCCAGCGAAACACGGTGACGGACGTCGGTCGAAGAGATGGCCAGCGCTGGAATTTCCAGAGTGTCGACCTCGACCTGCGTGCGCATATGCTCGGGGCTGGTGTAGCCGGGGCGCGTGACGGCGACGAAGTGCGCGAGGTCGAACATGCTCCGCGCTTCCTTCCACTTGAGGATTTCGGCGACGGCGTCGGCACCAGTGATGAAGAACAACTCGGCGTCCGGATTGAGCGCACGGATATCGCGCAGGGTGTCGATGGTGTAGGTGACGCCAGGACGGTCGATATCGACGCGGGAAACGGTGAATTTCGGGTTCGAGGCCGTGGCGATGACGGTCATCAGATAGCGGTCTTCGGCGTTGGTGACGTGCTTGCCCAGCTTGAAGGCTGGACGGCCCGTCGGCACGAAAATCACCTCGTCAAGGTTGTAAACCCAAGCCACCTCGCTGGCAGCGACCAAATGCCCGTTGTGGACAGGATCGAAAGTACCGCCCATGATGCCGATACGGCGACGACCGCTTTTGCTGTGTCGGCTGGCCGGTTTGCTTCCGATCGCCTCAATGGAGTTCGGATCGGCAACACCGGACAGTCCCGACATCTTGCGGGTCTCTTGAGGAGGTTGGAGCACGTCGCCGGTTGGATCCGAAAGCGATTCGCCGGCAGTTTGCACATGCGTCACATGCCCTTCGTCTTTGCTTGCCAGCGTACCGGCAACCAACGAGCCGTCACTCATGCCTTGCGCTCGTCTTCGCTCTTGGCTTTGTCGTCATCATGCGGCTTGTCGGCTTCGGTTTTTTCGCGGTGTTCATCGGCCTGTTCGGTCTGTTCCTCGATGGCTTCGACGGTAGTATGCTC
The DNA here is from genome assembly GCF_029433335.1 of Bifidobacterium sp. ESL0745. Lineage (NCBI taxonomy): Bacteria > Bacillati > Actinomycetota > Actinomycetes > Bifidobacteriales > Bifidobacteriaceae > Bifidobacterium > Bifidobacterium sp. ESL0745. The sequence continues at coordinate 676,639 of NZ_JAQTHX010000001.1, read as the reverse complement.
GCTGGGGTCGATTTTGCCCATATCCTCGTCATATTCGTCCTGAACAACGCGACGGATCTCAGTGAAGGTGGGAATCGGAAAATCGGGCTGGTACAGGCGACGCACTGAGGCGACGCACTCCGTGGCGCGCACCAGCAGGTCGTTCATGGCGTCAACGTCACCTTCCGCTTCCTTCTTGCTGAACTCTGCGATGTAACGTTCCATGGCCGACAACCGTTCGGCCACGGTCTTCTTGCCGTCCTCGTCAAGATCGACCACGTCATCCGAGTCCATTTCCGGCCAACCGATCAACGCGGCATCCGCATATTCGAGGGAAGCACGCTGGTCGGCGGTGGCGATTCCGTCCTCGACTTGCACCAAAAACACGTAACGAACAATGGCGAGGCGTTCGGAGGCGATCTTCAACCCGATGCGAGGATCGTTCACATCGATGCCACGGTCCTTGGCAAGCCCGTAGTCGGCCTTGACACCGACCTGTTCCTCGTCCTGCACGTTCTCGTCGCTTTCCTCGGACTGTCGGCCGTCCGTCGTGGCGGTCACCGGCTGATTGGCCGGATTCTGATTGGCGGAGATGTTGCCTTCGAATTCCTTGCCGCCATCGTTGTCGGCAGTGTCGTTATCGTTTCGTTCAGCGTCGTTCATGTCATGTCCTTCGCTTGTCATCAAGCTCGCACCTGACCGGTGCCATAGCCGATCCATTTGGTTGTGGTCATCTCGGTCAATCCCATTGGTCCGCGCGCATGCAACTTTTGGGTGGAAATGCCCAATTCAGCTCCAAAACCGAACATACCGCCATCCGTGAACCTTGAAGAGGCGTTGGCCATGACCACCGCTGAATCGATACGTTTGGTGAACCGTTCGATGGCGCTGTAGTCCTCGGAAATGATGCATTCGGTGTGGCCGGTGGAATGGGCATTGATATGCTCAATTGCCTTGTCGAGGGAGCCGACGACCTTGACACCCATTTTCAACGCCAGATATTCCGTGTCCCAATCCTCAGGGGTGGCATGAACCAGATTCACCCCGTTGACGTCGCTGCCATCGATAATATCGTAGGCTTCATCGTCAGCACGGAGTTCCACTCCGGCTGTTGTGAGCGCCTTAGCGGCAAGCGGCAGGAAATCCTTGGCCACGTCGCGGTGCACAATGAGCTTTTCCGCGGCGTTGCACACGCCGACCCGTTGCGTTTTGGCATTCAGAATAATCGGAATGGCCTTGGCGAAATCCGCTGCCTTGTCGACGTAGATGTGAACGTTGCCGGCGCCGGTCTCGATGACAGGAACCTTGGAATTGCGTACAACGGCCTGGATAAGCGCTGCTCCCCCACGCGGCACCAGTACATCGATGTGCCCGCGCGCCTCCATCATCGCCGTGGCACCCATACGCCCGAACTCGTCGACGGAAGCGACCAAAGAAGCATCAAAACCCTGCTCCTGTAACGTCTTGCGAATGATGGAAAGCGTTGCTTCGTTGGTGCGCTGCGCTTCGTGCCCGCCACGCAGTACAATCGCATTACCGGATTTGAGACATAGCGAGGCGACATCGACGGTGACATTGGGCCGCGCTTCATAGATCATGCCGAACACACCCATCGGCACCCGTACTTCGTTCAAACGCAGACCATTGGGAAGCGTCGAGCCGCGTACGATCTGGCCAATCGGATCGGGAAGCGTGGCGACATGGCGAACACCATCCGCTGCGGCCTTGATCCGTGCCTCGTCGAAAAGCAGGCGATCGAGCTTGCCCGCGCTCATACCTTCCTGCTTGGCCTTATTCATATCGAAACGGTTGGCTTCAGCAACGGTTGCACTGCCTGCTTCAAGCTCGTCCGCAATGGCATTGAGCAGCGTATTCTTCTGCTCGGTGTTGGCGAGCGCCAGCACACCTTGCGACCGGGCCGCGGCATCCGCCATGGAACAGACCTGCCGAAACACTTCTGGGTCGAGAACCGCAGTTCCCTTACCATCACTTGCGACCATGAAACTCTCCGAAAATCCTTGAATCCACCTGCATAAATCCGCCGTAGTCTCGAATCCATAAAAAGCGGATAAACCGTTATCTTCTTTGCCAACGATTGTAAGCCCTGCCTCGTCCAAAGCGAATCCGAAACCGTTGATTTGGACACCGCCGGTATTCGGCCTTACTTTCCATTAGACTGGACTATCAGCAAAATGACACGACCGCCCATAGCAAACGAGGCATTTGTGATGAATACCACTTTCCATAGCACCAGAGGTTCTTCTGCGAATCTGACGAGCCGCCAGGCCATCCGTCAAGGACTTGCCGGCGATGGCGGGCTGTTCGTCACCGATGACCTCGGCAAGCAGCAGGTCGACGTCTCCGCTTTGGTTGGCAAATCCTATCAGGATATGGCCCTCACCGTGCTGGGCGTATTGCTGCCCGACTTCCGGGCTTCCGAACTTGACGAATGCGTGCGCGCGGCCTATGACTCCCAATGGCTCGACAGCGCCATCACTCCGTTGAAGCCGCTGGGCGATGATTACATCCTTGAACTCTTCAACGGCCCGACCAGCGCGTTCAAGGACGTGGCATTGCAGATCCTGCCACAGTTCATGGCACGTACCGCTACTGCCGGGACTGCGACAAACGAAAAAGTGATGGTCTTGACCGCCACCTCCGGCGATACCGGCAAGGCGGCGCTCGCAGGGTTTGCAGACACCGGCGGCACCGGCATCACCGTCTTCTACCCCGAAGGCAAGGTCAGCGAGATCCAACGCCTGCAGATGACCACCCAGACCGGCTCGAACGTCAACGTCTGCGCGGTCAAAGGCAATTTCGACGATGCGCAAACCGCCGTCAAACGCATTTTCGGCGATAAAGATCTGGCGGCAAAACTTGAGGAAAACAACAGCGTCTCGCTTTCCTCCGCCAATTCCATCAACGTCGGCCGGCTTGTACCGCAGGTCGTCTATTACTTCTCCGCTTACACACAACTCATTGAACGCGGTGCCATCAAGGTCGGCGACGAGGTCGAGTTCGTCGTACCCACCGGCAATTTCGGCGATATCCTCGCCGGTTACTACGCCAAGAAACTTGGTCTACCTGTTGGCAGACTCACCGTAGCCAGCGACCGCAACAATGTGTTGTTCGACTTCCTAACGACCGGCGCCTACAACCGCGAGCGCCCGTTCTACCAAACCACGTCGCCCTCAATGGACATCCTGGTCTCATCAAACCTCGAACGCATGCTCTACTATATGTCGGACGGCGATACCAAGCTTATCGGCAGTCTCATGAGCGATCTGCAGAGCAAAGGCTCATTTACGATTCCCGATTCGTTGCTCGAACGTATCCGCGGACTGTTCTCCTGCGGGTGGGCTGATGAGGACCAGGTGAGCCAGGCCATCACCGACTGCTGGAACGCCAACCGTTACGTCATCGACCCGCATACCGCCTGTGGCTACCATGTGCTGACGCAGATGCCTCAAGAAACTGCGATGCCCCGCGTGCTGCTCAGCACCGCCAGTCCGTACAAGTTCCCGCGAGTGGTCGGCAAGGCCCTTGGCCTCGACACCACCGGTACCGACTTCGATTGCATGGACCGGCTCTGTGAAGCCACCGGCACCACCGCTCCCAAGAACCTGCGTGGCCTGGAGCACGCCACCGAACGCTTCACCGACGTCATCTCCATCGACGAGATGCCTGACTATGTCAGCAATGTATCCGAACGTTTGTAGTTTTTATCGGAGGTTAAGGATTCATTTTTAAGGCTGATTTGGCACGATGAGTTTGTGCCGAATCAGCCTTACTTGTGATCGCTCGCGGCTAATGCCGCCATAACGCCGACATCCGCGAGCATCAACACGACGAAGAATATACGAATGGCGACAGAAGTCAAATAACCACTTGTCAACATAACAAGCAAACCAACCAGAACAAGAAGCAAAGGCAAGAAAATGGTCCGCTTTCTGGTCATGTTTTGCTTGTTCTCACGGTCTTGAGCATCTTTTTTATCTTCGTCACGAGAACAATTATCCTCGTTCATTAAAGATCCTTGCGTTCGTAGATATGCATCGAAAGCCTGCAGGAGAAAAAGAACATCACTGCCGCCACGATGATGCCGATAATGGCTATCCACGGAATAGGACCTAGTTTGGCGTCCATGACAAAGCGCTTCACATTATCAATCACAGAATCCGGCAGAGCGAATCCGGTGACTGTGATGATCGCGGCTATGACAAACAAAACAATGAATGCGAAACCTGTCGCTTTCGCCGCAGGGAACCTATAGCCGAGCGGCAATGTCAAGCTGGCGTACACAATACCTGCCACCAGCACCGTTGCGGTCAATCCAGATACGGCATTCATTTTGTATGGCATATATATTACCAATCCGCAAATCACCTGCAACAGGGCGGCAATGGCAACCGCAAACAAAGTAAAAGCATACCTGCCGATGACCTGATTCATCCGAGAAACTGGCAACGGCCCGTTGAGCTTCCCGCTTCCGGTCTGATCTTCGTAGCTGAATACCAATATCCCCATCATGCCAGATATGGCGACCAGCAATCCTGTGACACCGCCACTCATGGGGCTTATCAGCCCATTGTTCCTTCCCAACCTCGCTACAATCGCGAAAAGCATGGGCAATGCCATCAGAAACCATATACTGCCACTACCGATGCCTTTACCGCTACCGTATGCCAAAATTTTGTATATATCGATGCGAAATGCTCTACTGATTTGCTTAGTATCCATGATGTTCATCACTCCTCGTACATATCTCTGGACGACTTGGCTGTAGTATTGGTCAGGCGGATGATGTCATCAATGGACACCGGTTCACTGATCAATTCAGGAGATTCACCCACAATCTTGTCGACGACCTCGCGATGGACCAACGCTTCAAAACCGGTGCTGAAACGGCGAAGTCCGGCAACGTACGGTTCGATGCGCGCTGCTTGGTCGAGACCGCCTTTGACCACGCGGAATGAATCCTCGAACTCGTCCTTCGGACCGGTGTAATAAAGCTGTCCCTGAGTGATATAGGTGATGAAATCCGCCGCACGTTCAAGGTCAGAAGTGATGTGGGTGCTGAACAGCACGCTGTGCTTCCCGTCTTCCACGTAACGCTGCAGGATATCCATCAGCTCATCGCGCGCCAACACGTCAAGACCGCTGGTCGGTTCGTCAAGAATCAGCAGTTTCGCGTCATGGCTCAGGGCGGCCGCAATCATCAGCTTCATCTGCATGCCACGCGAGAGGTCTTTGACGACCTTCTTCATTCCAAGTCCGAATCGAACAACGTAATGCTCAAACTGCTTCTGATTCCAAGTGTTATACATTATCGCCATGACCTGGCCGGCCATTTTGACCGTCCAATACGTCGAAAAATAGCTGGAATCGAAGACGACACCGAGCTGTTCCTTGACCTTCACCTCATCGGCGATGTTGTCGAGGCCAAGCACGTTGATCGAGCCGGCATCGCGATGGATCATATTGAGAATAAGCTTGATGAGCGTCGATTTGCCGGCACCGTTGGGGCCGATGAGACCCATGATGTAGCCCATCGGCAGATCGAAGGTCACCGGGCCCAAGCCGAAACCGGAGCCGTAGCGTTTCGCCACGTCGGTGACGCTCAGCGCCATCGGCTGCACATCGCTGCTAACGTTGGCGTTCTCGTCGCTCTTTCTGATTGTTGTAGGTGATGACTGTGTCATCATCGTTTCCTTTCCTGTTCACCGATGAACCGATAAGTTTCAAAAACCTTCATTGGCAATTGAATGAAAGATGATTGGCAGATGCCCTACAATGACGGCAGCCCCCATAGATTTTTCATTCTGCCAGCGAATCTCACTTAGCTTTCTTGTACTCTTGCTCGAGCATATCCATCAGGTCAATAAGCGGGATATCAGCGGCTTTGGCCGCGATTCCCACCTGACGCAAGGCGTTGCGCACCTGGCCGGTAAGCTTCTTCTTCATCCGTTCATCGCCTTTTTCGGCGACAAATGAACCCTTGCCCTGCACATTGACGATGATGCCCTCATCCGCCAGCTCGTTGTAGGCACGGGTGACGGTGAGCACGGAGATGCGCAGCTCGCGGGCCAGCTTGCGCAGGCTCGGCAGCGCCTCCCCGCCTTTAAGCTCGCCGTTCAGTACCGCCTCGCGTATCTGACGTTTGATTTGCTCGTAGATCGGTTCTCCGGACACGGATGAGATGATCAGTTTCATCTATGCCCCTTCCTATTGCTGATCAGTGTCCAGCAAAACTCTTGGATTTCTCTAACAGTTCTACTGTTAAGTAGAACTATATAACAGTTAAATCAACTGTGCAAGGCCAAAACATAACAGTTTTTTTGCAGCATGCGACAAAGGTATATTTATTCAGATAGGATTTGACATTATTTGACAACGAATAATCGCGTCAAAGAACTTGGGGTGCATCGGCAAAGTCATTGATGACCCCATCGGCAATCGTAGCAATGGCCGGCCTGTCCTCAAGGGAATAGTTATCTTCCATGGCCCAGACGTGCATCCCTGCGGATTTCGCGGCCTTCACCGCCACCAACAGATCCTCAAACACGGTGCAATCTTTGGCAGCGACACCCAAGCGTGATGCTGCAGCAAGATACACCTTGGGACTGTGCTTGCTTTTTGCGTCGGTATCCTCCACACTCACTACGACGTCAAAGAACTCCCGGATACCTACGTGCTCCATGCCAACCTCACGTACCTGTGGCGAAAGCGAGGTTGCCACTGCCAAACGTGCACCGCTCAATTTCAAGTAATTCAGGTATTCGACCGCATGAGGTTTGGCCTCGACAGTGGTGCCATACGCCTCAAGCACCATCGAGTCCCACAGCTTGGCCAGCTCGGCAGGTGTGTCATTCAAGCCGTAACGCTCTATGGTGTAGCGTGCCACTTCCTCAGGCCGCATCGCATTGACGACACCCATGTAGTCGTCGGTCAAGGGAATGTCACGGCTGTGGAAGAAGTCGACATCAACCTGATGCCACACGTCCATCGAATCGAGCAAGGTCCCGTCCAAATCAAAGATGGCTGCTTTGCCTTCGTTCGTCTTATTCATAGCTTACTGGATTCCAATAGCTCTTTGGCGTGGTTGAGGGATGTAGCAGATTCGCTGCCAGAAAGCATTCTCGCGATTTCGTGGATGCGGGCGTCTCCAGTGACCTCGTTGACCGTCGTTTCGATTGGCGCCTTCGAGCTGGCACTCTGGGCTGTTGTGTTGCCTTTGCTCACCACGAACTGGGAGTCGGCCCACGAGGCGACCTGCGCCAAATGGGTGACCACGATGACCTGAGATGTCTGCGAGAGCGTGGCCAACCGCTTACCCAGTTCGACCGCGGCCTTGCCTCCTACTCCGGCATCGACCTCATCGAAGATGAAGGTCATGTCACTCGATCCGGACGTTCGCTTTTCGGCAACTGCCAGTTCCAACGCCAGCATGAGCCGGCTCAGCTCGCCGCCGGAAGCGCTTTTGCCCATCGGCAATTGCGGAGAACCAGGGAATGGCGTGAACAGAAATTCGATGTCATCGATGCCGTTGGCATCCAGAGGCCATGTAGCCGATGGCACCTGCGTTTCGCCGTCTTTTGAAGCCGTCTTGTTCTTGGAAGCCGAATTGCGCCGAATGACACGAATCTCAAGTCCCGCCCCGGCCATGGCAAGAGCGGAAAGCTCCTTGGTGACCGTATTCGCCAGAGTGGTGGCCGCAAGCTTCCTTTTCTTGCTCAGCACCTCAGCAGCTTTTACGGCATCGTCAAACGCCTGTTTCCGTTGTTCCTTGATTTCATCCACCTTTTCTGGCGAAGCATCGAGATCCTCGACCTCGAACGCCGCCTTGTCCCGCCAGGCGATGACATCCTCAAGCGTTGGTCCCCAACGGCGTGTCAGTTCGTCAAGTTCGTGGATGCGTGAATTAATGGCGTCCAAGCCTTCGGCGTCCTCGTCGGTATCCACCTCGTTGGAAAGCGAGAAAACGATATCGGAAAGGTCAGCGTTCAACGATTCAAGACGGTCGGCCGCCTGTCCGAAAGAACCGCCGACATGTATGGTGCGCAGCGCCTGGATCGCATGGTTGATGGCATCGGCGGCACCCTGCGCGTCGGTGTCGGCATCGACTTGGGAGGCATCCAATGCGGAAAGCGCTGACCCCACGCCCTGCGCGATTTCGGCCGCGTTCTCCACCCGCGCACGCTTTTCCTTGAGTTCCTCATCCTCACCGGGTTTGGGATCGACCTTGTTGATCTGTTCGATGGATTCGCGCAGGTAATCAGCTCGTTGACGTGCGGAAGCCTCCTGATTGGCAAGATTATTGAGCCTTTCGTCCAACGTCTGAAGCTTTTGCCAGGCGACACGATAGGTGTCACATTCCGCCTTGTCATCTGCGGCCATGTCAAGGAATTCGCGTTGGCGTGCAGGCGAGGCGAGACGCAGCTGGTCGGCCTGTCCGTGAATCGTCACCAATTCCGTCGCAACGTTGCCAAGCACGCTTCTGGGGACGCTGTGTCCGCACAACACCGCCCGCGAACGACCCGAAGCCGGAACAGTACGCGAAAGGAAAAGCTCCCGACGACCGATTTCATCGGGGTCCGGATCCGTTTCGCCGTTGTCGACATCCAGCACACCGGCATCCTGTGCCAGTCTGGCGGCGGTGCTATCCTCATCGACGTCGAAAATACCCTGTGCCCATGCCGAATCCGCTCCGGCAGTGACACGGGCTACACTGGCGGTGGCGCCAGAAATAAGCCGAACAGCGCTGAGCAGCATGGATTTTCCGGCCCCGGTCTCACCGGTGATGGCCGTCATTGCCTTGTTGGGCGCAAGCACTGCCGAATGGATTGGCCCAAGATTACGCACTTCCAGTTCTTCAAGCATCGGTCTTCACCTTTCAGATGAGCCTTGTTCTGAGGCCGGGTCTCGTCCGTTGAGACCCGACCCTTTATTCTTCCCGATCATTCTCCGCCTCGCCATTGCGACCCTTGTTTTCGTTGGCGATGATGTGCTCCCGCCTGCGCTCTTCAAGCCGCGAACGTTGGCGAAGGCTCACGCTGGGGAGATTGAATTTCGTAACCAGACGATTGGTGAACGGGACACCGGAAAGACTGGCAAGGCGGACGGTACTCTGCGAAAGACGAACCGTGGTACGCGTACCGTACCCGAGTTTCATCTTCCTTCTGCCGTCACAGCAGATCCAACCGTCGGTCAGCGAGTCGTCAATCAGATCGACGCTGAACCGAGAATGTTCGCTGATCACCATCGGACGCGTGAACAAGGCGTGGGCGGCCAATGGAATAAGCTGCAACGCCTTGACATCCGGCCAGATGATGGGGCCTCCGGCGGAAAAAGCGTAAGCGGTCGAACCAGTCGGCGTCGAAATGATTACGCCATCGCAACTGAACGAGCTGGCCTCCACCTCATCGACCCCGACAGACAGCTCGATCATGTGGTCGCGATCGGCTTGCTGGATGATGATATCGTTCAGTGCCCAGTCGTTTACCGTCGCTTTGCCATCCGGAGAAGTCACACAAACCGAGGCAAGATTGCGTTCGTCTATCGAATAGTCGTGGTCGGCGACACGCGCGATGGCCTCGCTTAACTGGAAACTTTCGAATTCCGCAAGGAAACCGACATGGCCAAGATTGACGCCGAGGATGGGGACACCAGTATTGTGGACAAGTTCGGCCGCACCGAGAATCGTGCCGTCGCCACCCAACACCACCACGATTTCCGTGTCGCTGTCGACAATCGGCGAAGGTTCCCCGAATCTTGGCGGATCAAGGCTATCAACCACTTTTACGACGAAGCCGGCACGCCTAAGCTGTTCGACCGCCTCGCGCACCACCAGACTGGTCTCGCGGAGCCGGATATGAGTGACCACAACCGCACGTCGCCTAGCACCCATCGACTGCCTCTTTCCTGCATCAAATGATTCAAAAACGAATTCGTTGCTACCCATATCCTAACCGGACAGTATCTACAACATGAGCTTAGCGCAAGATGCACCGACGAAGGTGTGACATTGGCCATGGCTGCTTTCAAAACATCAAGCTGGCAAGCCGGGATTGCCAGCCGCAGACCATCGCAAAGCAAACGACTGACAACCAATAACTATTTCTAACATTTTGTATTATCAAGGAATCTTGAACTTTCCCTTATTTTCTTGATTCGATTTCCCAATAACCGGTTTTTCCGGTAATACCGAAAGTGAACCATCCAACCGAGGTGGATCGAACGGCCGGAAAGAAGGCGGGATGAACCTTAATACCTTCAGCAATTACATTTCGCGCGGCAATTATGACGTCCTCATCTCGCATGGGAATGCCGCGCTTTCTCCTGATGTCACCTTCGACACGCTTGTGATAAAAGGCATTCTTCAGACCACTTGCTGCAGAGGACGGCGAATCATCATCGACGGAGGAATGCTGAACGCTTCGGGTGGCATAGCCACCGCCCTGCTTTCAGGTCATGGCTGTGTTACCGCTGGCAAATCGATCGAGGCGACCGCAATCACTTTCATCGGTGAGCTGTCGACAGCCTACACGCTTAAAGCGAACCATTGCGTCCAAGTCAATGGTGTACTCAGCGCCAAATCCCTTACGACAAAGCATGCGACAATCGTCGGTCATATCGACATCGGACAGTCTGCGCAAATCCACAATCTCGAAGTGATGCCAATGCACACGGCGATGTTCGAACGATTCGGAATGAACAAGTATCTTAAAGCAAACAGCATCGAACAAATCGTCGCCGATAATGTAACACTGTCCAATACCATCTGCCGCACCATAGACGCCGATGCGATCTCGCTTTCTCACCATACACAGGTCCGTAAAGCGATATACAGCAAAGAACTCAAATTCGACAGAACCTCAAACGTCACTGTTATCGAACATCGCAGATCGGAGGATACGGATGATGGCATTCAACGCAAGGTGGCGTAAAGCAGATATTCCTCGTTGCCATGAGTCCCCTCAATCGGAGAGGGGCAGGTCGACATGACGTTGAGCCCATTGGCTCGTGCACATTCGCAGACCGTTTCCAGCGCACGTTGGCGCAACACGGGATCGTCGACCACACCGTTTTTGCCAAGATGACCTTTGCCGACTTCGAATTGGGGTTTGACCAGAAGCACGATATCGGCCGGATTCGCGGCTACTTTTGCAATGATCGGGATCACGTAGGCCAGTGAGATGAATGACACATCGGAAACGACCAGAGAAGGGCGGTACGGCAAATCGGCGGCTTCGACATCACGGATGTTGATGCCGCTCATCTCGATGATACGTGAATCGCTGGCGATACGAGGGTCGAGCTGGCCATGGCCGACATCAAGGGCGATGACCTTTGCCGCATTGCCCCTGAGCAGTACGTCGCAGAAGCCGCCAGTAGAGGCACCGATATCCAGGCAGTGTCGGCCTTTCGGGGATGGCAGGCCGACGTCGGCGAATCGTTCAAAGGCTCCGAGCAGTTTGTAGGCTCCCCTGGAAACGTAGTCGTCGCCGATGTCGACTGAAACGTTCACGTCAGTATCTACCGGCATGGAAGGTTTGGTCGCCGGTTGACCGTCGACGCGTACTTTGCCGGAACGGATGAGGCGTTGCGCCTGGGTACGGCTATGGGACAGACCGGTAGAAGCCATATAGGCGTCCAGACGCATACTTTTTTCACATCCTTCTATGACCACAGGCCTACTACCGACTATCCAAATCTTTGCGAAGCGTTCCCAAGACACTGCGGAATGCTTCTATCTTCTGCTCATCATCCATGCCAGAAAGCCTGTCAAGCTGTGGATAGCGTTGCCTCAGACTCTCGAAAGAGGACTCATGACGGCGTTCAGCATTGCCGGAATCGTCATCGTGCTGAATACCGTCATATTCAGATGCCATGATCAGTCCTCGAAAAGCCTGAAATCAGGAAGCTTCAGTTCTGAAACATTGGCCTTTCCCTCGTCAGTGAGATTCCAGAGCAAAGCGCACGCCGCACGCAACGCGTTGATGTCGCTCGAATCGCTGACACGAACCTCGTTACCCTGCAATTGTGCCGTCGCGTTCTGGCATGTCCACTGCGTTTTCGAGACCTGAAGCGTTGCCGGCATGGCCGAGTGCAGATCACGAAGGTCACGGGAAATATAAGTGGGACGCAGGTGCGGCTCAGCCAACATCAGCTGCCTGGGATCGGCCACGCCGGTGAGCACCACCAGCGAGTCATAGCCGCCACGGTTGCCCGCCTCTATGTCGGTGTCAAGCCTGTCACCGATGGCAAGGCAACGGTCTTTAGGCACCAAAGTGGTGCCGTCGTGTGAGGCCAGGAGCCGCGCCTCGTCATACATCGCTGATTCGGGCTTACCGGCGGAGGCCACAGGTTCAACACCCGTAGCGGTGATGACGGCACGAATAAGCGATCCACAACCGGGAGCAATACCGAGCTCCCGTGGAATCGTAAGGTCACGGTTGGTCACAAAATACTGCGCGCCACGTTCGATGGCGTAGGCGGCATTGGCGAGCTCCTGCCAAGTGACTTCGGGATACCAACCCTGCACCACGGCGACAGGATCGTCCTCGACATGATCGACGATGACGAGCCCCTGCTTTTCCAATTCCTCGCGCAGATGCCCTGCGCCGACCATGAATACTTTGGCACCTTTCGGCACAGCCCTGGCCACCATACGGGCGGCAACCACCGATGAGGTGATGATCTGCCAAGGCTCGACCTCAAGGCCAAAGCCATTGAGCTGATCAGCCACGGTCTGCTGGTAGCGCGAGGAATTGTTGGTGGTGTATTCCACCGTCATTCCGGCGTTCTGGGCTTTCGTTATGGATTCGCTGGCATGATTCACCGGATTCTTGCCACGATAGACCACACCATCAAGATCAAGCAAAGCCAAACCATAGGCCTGTTCAATCGGTTGTTCGGTTGCCTTAAGCACTGTTTCTCCTATTCCTCCTCGTCGGACTCGTCTTTTTCGTCGGCGATCTCCTGCTCTACAGCAGGGTCGTCGGAATGCTCCGCGCCTTCCGTGGTTTCCTCGGCCGGCAACTCGTTCTCATCGTCGTCCGAATCCCCTTCGGTTTGTGCCTCATCGTCTTCTCCGACTTCGCCTTGGCCGTCTTGCTCAGCAACGGAATCAGCGGATTCGTCCGGTTTGCCGGACTCGTCGACGACTTCCATGCTATCGGCGTTTTCCTTGGCAGTGGCTTCGGCACTTTCCTTGGCTTCCGGGGTCTGCGGGTCAAGCGCTGACTCGGACTGGTCGTCGAGATCGGCGTCCGTATCCAATTCGGCTCCTGCCGCTTCATCGGAATCGGCTTCCTCGGCCTCGTCCGCGTCATCCGAATTACCGCCATCGGCATTATCCGAGCCTTCGGACCGGTCAGATTCCTCAGAATCGGAGGAATCCTCAGTGTGATCGTAGTCCTCGTCATCTTCGTACGGATCGGGCGCATACTGCGCATCGTCTTCGGTGATTCCAAGCTCTTCCATCATGTCATCCGGCAGACGCTCGAGGTCGTAGTCAATGACGACTTCATCACCATCTTCATCATCCTCGTCCTCGTCGGCGTACTTGTTTTCAAGCGCCTCGATGGGCGTATCAAGATCGGCGGCCTCGTCCCCGCGTCCCCCTTCTTCAAGGAAATACTGTTCGGCCTGCAGCGCGCGCATACGGTAGGCGCCGGGAAGACCCTTGGTATCCGCAAGCTTACTGACCACGTCAACGGCCTTGTCCCACAATCCCAGATCACCAAGCGCACCGGCGTAGACGAGGAACATCTCGGCCTTCGATTCGCCCGTGAGCGCCTTGGCATCGTCGGACATGGCCATTTCGATGGCACGTTTGGGATTGCCGAGCCCGCGTTCGCAGTCGGCGATGAACGGCAGATAGTCATTGTAGCCGTTCATGCGGTGAGCGGTGCGGAATTCCTTCAGCGCGGTCTTATAATCGCCCTGACGGTAGGCGATGAACGCCAGCGTTTCACGCGAGAAATCGATACGGGAAGCCTGGCGCGCCACCCATTCGGCGTGGTCGCGCGCAGCCTCGGGATCGCTTTCCTCAAGCGAATAGGCAGCAAGGATATGCAGGCCGATGTTTTCGGCGTGCTCCTTGGAAAGCCCCCTCAGACGTTCCTTCTCATCCTTGGAAAGCATCGACCACTCCATGCCCTTGGGCATGCGTGGCTCGCCAGGGCGGCGATCGGTATACGGGTTCTGCGAGGGGAACGAGACCGTGCCGTCGGAATTGCGACGCGGACCATCGTGCATGTATTGGTCACGGCCGTCATTGTGGAAACCGCCACGGCGGTCATCACGACGATCGTTTCCACGATCGTTGTAGTTCTTCCTGTAGCCTCCTCGTTCGCCGTCACGATGCTCGTCACGGCGGAAGTCACGACGGTCGTTACCACGGGAGTTGTATCCGCCACGACGGTCATCGCTGCGACGGAAGTCACGCCTGTCGCCGTCACGATAGTCATTGCCGCGGTATCCACCACGCCGGTCGTCATCATGACCGCGATAGCCGCCGCGCCGATCGTCATCGTGTCCGCGATAGCCGCCATTGCCTCGGTAGCCGCCACGATGGTCATCATTGCGATGGAAGTCCCTACGATCGTCTCCCCCTCGATAGCCTCCACGTCGATCGTCGTCATGTCGGAATCCACCCTTGTGGAAATCGCGACGATCCCCATCCTTGTGGAAGTCACGACGGTCGTCACGATGGAAGTCCCTGCGTTCACCGTCGCGGTAGTTGTCCCTACGGTCATTGCCGCCGCGGTATCCGCCGCGTTCGCCGTCACGGTGTCCGTCGTTGCCGCGATAGCCGCCGCGCCGGTCGTCGTCATGCCCACGGTAACCGCCATTGCCTCGGTAGCCGCCACGATGGTCATCATTGCGATGGAAGTCCCTACGGTCATTCCCCCCGCGATAGCCTCCGCGACGATCGTCATCACGGCGGAAGTCGCGACGCTCGCCGTCGTTGTGCCCGCGATAGCCGCCGCTGCGTTCGCCATCACGACGATCGTCACGGTGAAAGTCGCGTTGTCCACCATTACCGCGGTAACCTCCGCGCCGGTCGTCATCATGGCCACGGTAACCGCCGTGGCCGCCCTTGTGGAACCCTCCGCCTCGATTGTTGCCGTGGAAGCCGCCGTGACCCCGATAGCCGCCACCTGAACGGGACGAACCGTGACCGTATGAATTGCCGTCGCGGTTACCGCGCTGTTCTTCTGCCATATGCCTATACCTTTTGCTTGATTCTGGACCTCACGTTTCTGTAGCGAACGCAACGATCCCAAATATTAACTTTTTGAAATAAATTCTAATCAGATGGACGAAAGCTTGCTGTCAGCCAAGTTCCACGGCGCCAATCGCTTTTTTGCCGCGACGAATCAATGCAAAATGATCGGTAAGGAAATCATCGCCGGTCAGTTCCTGATTCTGATCCTCGACGCGCACGTTGTTGACATAGACGCCACCGGATTTGATGGTCTTGCGCGCCTCGGAAATCGATTTGAAAAGCCCTGCGGTAACGGCCGCCTGGGCGATGCGTTCGCCGATGACTGCCTTGGCGAAGACCTTCTCGCCCTCCTCGTTTTCGATCTTGAGCCCTTCGATGGAGGATTCAAGCATGTCGGAACTGATGGTTTTCAAATCGCCGCCGCGGCCGAACAGTGCGGAAGCCGCATCAAGCGCCTCCTGCGTGACCTTTTCGCCGTGCACAAAACTGGTGACTTCCCATGCCAACGCCTTCTGCGCCTCGCGAGCACCGGGGTTGACCTCGGCCTCATGGGCGAGCCGCTCGATCTCGTCCTTGGGCAGGAAGGTAAAGGCCTTTAGAAGCTTCAGCATCTCGCCGTCGGGCTGGTTGAACCAGAATTGATAGAACTTGTAGGGGCTGAGCATCGTCGGATCGAGCCAGACGGCGTTGCCTTCGGACTTGCCGAATTTCTTGCCCTGGCTGTCGGTGATGATCGGGCTGGTGAACACGTTCACGCTCTCGCCGCGTACCTTGCGGATAAGGTCGAGGCCACTGGTGAGGTTGCCCCACTGGTCGGAGCCACCGAGCTCCAAGGTGCAGTTGTATTCATCATACAGATGCAAGAAATCATTGCCCTGTAGCACCTGATAGCTGAATTCGGTGAAAGAGATGCCTTCGTCGGATTTAAGCCTTCTGGCCACCGTGTCT
Source organism: Bifidobacterium sp. ESL0745 (assembly GCF_029433335.1). Classification (NCBI taxonomy): domain Bacteria; kingdom Bacillati; phylum Actinomycetota; class Actinomycetes; order Bifidobacteriales; family Bifidobacteriaceae; genus Bifidobacterium; species Bifidobacterium sp. ESL0745. The sequence goes on along the minus strand of NZ_JAQTHX010000001.1, from coordinate 660,477 downwards.
TTGGCGAGCATGGTGCCCATACGGAAATTCTTGCCGACGTCGCGCAGGAAGTCGATGACGGACATCTGCGCGGTCCAGTCGTAGTTGGAAACAAAACGCACCGGGTTATCGCCATTGGTGACAAGAATCGTGCCGATCTGCTTTTTAAGCCTGCGTGCCCAGCCTTCGACAACATCCTTGGGATTCAAGGTACGCTCGCCGCTCTGGCGCGGATCACCGATCAGTCCGGTGGCACCGCCCACCAACGCAATGGGATGGTGACCCGCTTCCTGCAAGTGCCGCATGTTGATCAGCTGCACGAGATTGCCGATGTGCAGCGAAGCCGCGGTGGGGTCGAAACCGCAATAATAGGTGATCGGCCCGCCGTTCAATGCCTTGGCGAGCTGATCCCGGTCCGTGGACTGGGAAATCAACCCGCGCCAGTTCAATTCATCGAAGAGGGAGTCGAATCCCGCTTCCTTGAAATTGGTGACGTGAGCCATAACCGTATTCCCCTATTCTTTTGTAGCTGAACAACCGGAGCCGAACGACTCCATAACCAATCTATTTTCACAGAAGATAGCGACACCGCAATGTCGCTTCGATTGTGGAATTTGTCTGATGCGGACCCGACCGAATTGCAAACCCCGCTGACGTTTGTAAAAGTAAAGTCACCAGCCGAAATGGAGAAATCCCAAAGTGATGCCAACATCAAGAAAACCGAACGGTCACCTAAGCAACAAACTGTTGGGTGAATGAGACTCCAAGCTTGGCAATCACGCCATCGACCATGTACTGATAGCCCTGCGCACTGGGATGGAAATGATCGGGCGAGAAGAAGTCGGGCGCGTCGGCATGCACGTTTTCGTGGATCATGTCCACGTAGGTCGCGTGATGTTCGGAGCAGACCTCTTTGCTCACCGCCGCCTGCCCGTCCATCTCGCGTTCGAGCGCACGACGCAAGGCACGCCCCAACGAAGGTTCATGCTGCATCTGGCCTGGGCTCAGCACGACGATATGATTGCTCAGGGGCTTGGCCTCTTCAAGTACGGCGGCAAGGTCGTCACGCCATTCTTCGAGTGTGCGGTTGGCCATGATATCGTTGGACCCGGCGCAAATTATCAGGATATCAAATTTCTTGTCTAATTTGAGCACTTCGGGAAGCAGGCGATAACGCACGCGGCGCATGGTGGCACCGAGCTTGCCAAGTGCTTGCCAAGCGACATCGCGACGAAATTCCTTGGCAAATCCCTCGGCGATGTCGGGAATCAAGCCTTCCTGCTGGTCCTGTGTGCCGCATCCGGCAACCATGGAATCGCCGACAGCACATAGTGTCAACGCCGAAGCCGCTTCGGCTCCCGATCCTTCGAACTTCTTGATTCCCGAAGGTTCTCCTGCAGGGGGCTCGGCCAGATGAATCGTGTGTTTGGCCCAGATCGCCTCAATGGTCGCGACCGGGGTCTTGATGCCCAATGTCATGCTTCGTGTCTCCTTATGCAAACTCAACATACCCCAAGGGTATTGACACATAAGACGCCTGAACGAAAGCGGCGGGAAGATCTCATCGACACCGACGCCCCATGAAAAACCGTAAATCGAAACCGGCTTCGACGGTGTCTCCACGAATCACATCGCGTTCGTCGCCCCAAGCAGGACCAGTGCGATGACGATGATCAGATTGCCCACGAGCGCAACATTTCGCGGCTTGCGGTGCCCCTTCCACTCGCCGTCCACAAATCCCCAGATGTTGGCGACGATCAGCGCCAGTCCGTTGAACATGACCCAGCCGATGACCGGACCGAGACGACCCAGCATGGAGACCGCGAAACCGTAGAGGCCCATGGCCGCGAACCAGACGAAAGAGGTGAGCAGAACCTTGCCGTAGGCGATGCCGCAACCCGGCTTGACATAGTCCTTGTAGGTCTTGTTGCGAATGAGTTTGTACAGCGCGTAACCGAAGTTCGAAAGGAACCCGCCAAAGAACACAACAACCCATCCCAAAAGCGTGGCATACATCGGCTTGACTCCCCCGGACACGGCCAGATCGATCGGGGTCTTCGATAGGGTCGCGCCGATATTGACGGCGGCGGAACCGGCGCCGGAGGCCAATGCCATGATGAAACCGACCATGAACTTCGAGTTCTTGCCAGATCGGGCTCCTTCGGCCTTTTGCAACTCGGCCTGCTTCATTCGGGAGCTTTTCATGAATCCCGCCTTGGAAAGCACCACCACGCCGGCAATCAGAACCGCCTGGCCTGCAAGGATCGCAATGAAGGTCGCCGTTTTCGGATACGCGTGCAAGACAACCATCGGAACAAGGGAACCGAGAAGATTCGAAAGGGCCATATTGATACCGGTGACCAGCGATACGCCGATATCATCGATGGCGAGGCTGTACCAGATGGCGCTCACACCCCAGAAGAACCCGGCGGCGACACCACCGATGAGCATCTGCCATGGGGTCTGGCTCAGATAATGGAAATAGTCCTTGCCAATCCAGATGAAGGCCCAGATATTGGGCATGAGCAGTACGCCGATGACCGAGAACAGCGCCCAGAACGCTTCCCAGGAAAACGGCTTGTATTTCTTAAAGCAGATTCCAAAGCTTCCCTGGAACAACGTAGCCAGAAGAAGCACACCAAATGCAGCAACCATGAATAGATTTGTCTTTCGTGAAAACCAATAAACAGGCGAGAGGGACAAGCTTTCCCGCTTGTATTTGAATGACGATTTTTGATATATGTTAATAATTTCCGATAATGCAGGGCAGCCTGAATCTTCGCGAACCAGGTCTTGCGACCCGGCCGGAATTCCATATTGCCTTGCAACGGAGATACAAAATCGCAGACAACAGCCCTGGTTTGACCTGCTGTCCGCGATTGCATCCGGCATGGCATCCCTACGCCGTGTCGATTATCGCCATCAAACTATAACACTCGAAAAACGATATGACGTGCGACAAATGGTACGGATTTTACTTATTTTCAGCCACAAAAGCTGGCCCATCACTGCTGGAATCGGCGAATTGGCGCGCTTTATCGGCAGCACGCCTGGCTTCAGCGATCTGTTCACGCACACGTACAGGCGCAGTGCCGCCTTTGCCGTCACGCTGATCGACAGAGCCTTCCACGGAAAGCACCTTACGCACTTGCGGGGCCACATCCGCCGGAAGGAAATCTTTGAATACTGTGACGAAATCGTCATCGCTCAAATCCCACAATTCGACGCCACGGCCTTCCGCCATTTTCACACAGGCTCCCGAAAGCTCGTGGGCATGGCGGAACGGGACGCCTTGCTTGACCAGCCATTCGGCGATGTCGGTGGCCAGCGCGAAACCGGTCGGAGCCTGGGCCTTGAGCCGGTCGAGGTCGAAGACCATGGTGCGGACCATGCCGGCGAACGCGGGCAGCAGGGTTTCCAGCGTGTCGATCTGATCGAAGACGGCTTCCTTGTCTTCCTGCAAATCGCGTGCATAGGCGGTCGGCAGCCCCTTAAGGGTGGCCATCAAGCCGGTCAGGTCGCCGATAAGACGGCCGGACTTGCCACGCGTCAACTCGGCAATATCCGGGTTCTTCTTCTGCGGCATAATCGAGGAGCCGGTGGAATAGGCGTCGTCGAGACGGACGAAGGCGAACTCCTGGGTGTTCCAGATGATGATTTCCTCGGAGAGCCTGCTCAGATCAACGCCGATCATCGCGGCAATGAACGAGAATTCGGCCACCAAATCACGGCTAGCTGTGCCATCGATCGAATTGGCGGTCACGCGCGAGAAACCGAGCTCATGCGCCACGGCCTCAGGGTCAAGACCAAGCGTATTGCCGGCCAGCGCGCCAGAACCGTATGGGCTTTCATCCATGCGCTTGTCCCAATCCGATAATCTGTCGACATCGCGCAGCAGCGGCCAGACATGGGCCATCAGCTGGTGGGCGAGCAGCACCGGCTGGGCATGTTGCATGTGCGTACGCCCCGGCATCACCGCTTCCCCGGCCTTCTGCGCCTGCCCGATCAGCGCATCGACCACGCCGAGCACCAAACCGGCGACCGTGCGCGCATGGCGACGCAGCCACATGCGGATGAGGCAGGCGATCTGGTCGTTGCGGGAACGTCCGGCACGCAGCTTGCCACCGAGCTCGTCTCCCGCGATTTCCAACAATCCGCGTTCCAGCGCCGTGGCCTCGTCCTCGTCGTCTTCGACAGGCGTGAACTGGCCCGAATCCACCATCTGCTGCAGTTTGTTCAGCGCCTCTTCCATACGCTTAAGTTCATCGTCGGTCAGCAAACCCGCCTTGCCGAGCGCCCGTGCATGAGCCCGGGACCCGGCGATATCATCGTCTGCAAGCCGCCAATCGAACTGCGTGGACTTGGAAAGCCTCGCCAACTCCGGCGAAGGCCCGGACTTGAACCGCCCGCCCCACAGCGCCAAATGCTCATTCCCTTTATTATCCTGCTCCGTCATCCTCATTCCCTTCATTCTGCAACAAACTAGTCTTTGAGTAAAGCTAACTGTGCGGAGGTCCGGGGATATACGTTGTTCCGGACGCTCCTGGCTGTGCCGTTAAGCAGTAAGTCCTGTGGACTTACTGTAGGCGCAGTGAACGCGATACTTGAGCGCGAAGGCAAAATCTCTGATTTCGCCGGCCGTGTCTTACGCCGTAACAACGCATATCCCCGGACCTCAATCACGACTGTAAAAACCAATGCCCATAATTCAGATTTACTCAACATGAGTCAAAGGAGGGATTGGGATATGCGATGTCCGACCGTAAAGACTTGGCCAGAGCGGCCTGGAGCGTGTCGGACATTGTATATCCCAATCCCTCCCCCACAGTTAATAACCTGAAAAATGAGGATTGTTAAACAGTGTTTTCGATATAGTAAAACTAACTATTCGACGGAGTTGTCCGGGACCTCGATGCCGTTGCCGAACTTGACGTCGCGGGCAGCGGCGACCTTGTCGGGCAGGCCGTAGATCGAGATGAAGCCGTTGGAGGCATTCTGGTCGTAGGTGTCGCCCGAATCGTAGGTGGCGAGCTTGTAGTCGTAGAGCGAGGAATCGCTGCGACGGCCGGTGACCACGGCACGGCCTCCGTGCATGACCATGCGGATCTCGCCGGAAACGTAGCGCTGCGTGTCTTCGATGAAGGCGTTCAGCGAGCGGACCGCGGGCGAGAACCATTGCGCGTCGTAGACCAGCTCGGCCCAGCGCTTGTCGATGTCGCGCTTGATGCGGTGCTGCTCGCGTTCGAGGCAGCAGTTCTCGAGTTCCTCGTGCGCGGCGATCAGCGCCACGGCACCCGGTGCTTCGTAGAGTTCGCGGGACTTGATACCGACGAGACGGTCTTCGATCAGGTCGATGCGGCCGATGCCCTGGGCTCCGGCGCGACGGTTCATCTCTTCGATGGCCTGCAGCGGGGTGACTTCCTTGCCGTCAATCTTGACGGGAACGCCCTGCTTGAATTCGATGACAACCTCATCCTCGACCGGCGGGAAGGCCGGATCGTCGGTGTAGGTATAGCAGTCCTTGGTCGGCCCGTTCCACGGATCCTCGAGGAAGCCGGTCTCGATGGCACGACCCCAAACGTTCTGGTCGATGGAATACGGGCTCTTCTCGGTCTGCGTGATCGGCAGCTTATGGTCCTTGGCGAACTGGATCTCGACGTCACGGGTCAGCGAAAGGTCACGAATCGGGCTGATGGCCTTCAAGTTCGGGTCGATGGAGGCGATGGAGACCTCGAAACGGACCTGATCATTGCCCTTGCCGGTGCAGCCATGCGAGATGGTGTCCGCGCCGAACTGATGGGCGGCCCGGACGAGGTGCTTGGAAATCAACGGACGTGAAATGGCGGAAACCAGCGGATAGACGCCTTCGTACTTGGCATTGGCCTTCAGTGCCAGCATGCAGTATTCCTTGGCGAACTCCTCGCGGGCGTCGACGACATACGCCTCGACGGCGCCGCAAGCCAACGCGCGCTGGCGGATGGTCTCAAGGCTTTCGCCCCCCTGGCCGACATCAAGGGAAACAGCGACGACATCCTTGCCGGTGCGCTCCTTCAGATACGGAATGGCCACAGAGGTATCGAGACCCCCGGAATACGCCAGTACGATGCGGTTCTTATCGCTCATGACAACCCTTTCTTCAAGAATTTATACACTAATATATACACTCTTCTGTATACATATTCAATCAGATCACCAAAGTGTCCGAATTTCGAGACCGGCAACTTGAAAACACTACTTTCTACCGTTATTTTCTGGAGGTACCCTGTCCGCGCGAGACGATGTCGAGCAGCCATTGCATACGCCCGATGGCCGCGTCATCGTCGCTGCACACCAACAGCACCGTGTCGTCGCCGGCGACGGTTCCCAGGATCCCGTCAATGGGTTGCTTGTCAATGACGCTGGCCATGTATTGCGCCGCACCAGAGGGGGTGTGCACGATGACCAGATTGCGCGCCGCCGCTGCAGAAGTGATCAGACCGGAAAGGCCACGCGAAAGCTGCTGGTCTATTTTCTCGGCAGTGACATCGTCGAATTCCGGCTCCACTCCCAGCGTATAGGCCATTTCCCCGCTTTTGAGTCTGGTCTTCACGGCTTTCATCTCGTCGAGATCGCGGCTCAACGTCGCCTGGGTGACCTCGATGCCGCGTTCGGCAAGCAGGTCGAGAAGCTGGCCTTGTGAGGAAACGACCGAATTCGTCAGCAGCTCCTCAATGACGCTCAGACGGGCGGTTCTGTTGGTCGGATGTTGGAGTTTGGTTTCCGTCTCCTGCCCTTCTTTCATTATCCCGGCCGAATCGGCGGAATCATGTCGATTACCAACTGTGTTTGTCATATCGGCAGTGCCTGTAATATCGCTATCCTGTGAATCGTTCATCGAAGCAGATCCTTGTCGTCTCGTTGCATACCGATCAGCCAAGTCAGTAAGGCCTTCTGGGCGTGCAGCCGATTTTCGGCCTCATCCCACACCACCGATTGCGGCCCGTCGATCACCGACGCGGTGACCTCTTTGCCGCGATAGGCCGGCAGGCAATGCTGGAAGAGCGCGTCGGGTTTGGCGAGTCTCATCAACTCGTCGTTGACCTGATAGTCCCAAAACGGCTTGGACCGCACACCGTATTCGCTTTCCTCACCCATCGATACCCAAGTGTCGGTGAAGATGCAGTCGGCATCGGCCACGGCCTCACGCGGGTCGGTGGTCACCAAAATCGAGCCACCGTTGTGCGCAGCGATCCGTTCGGCATCGGCGACGATCTGCTTGTCGGGAAGGAACCCTTCGGGGCCACTGACACACACGTCCATGCCCGCCGTCGCACCGCCCAACAGATAAGAGTTGGACATGTTGTTGGCCGCATCGCCCAGATAGGCGATTTTCTGGCCGGCAAGAGCGTCGACTCCCCCGCGGTGCTGCGCGATGGTGAGGAAATCGGCGAGGATCTGGCAGGGATGGAACTGGTCGGTCAAGGCGTTGACTACGGGTACCGTGGCAAATTTTGCCATCGTTTCCACACGATCCTGACCGAAGGTGCGCCAGACGATGGCGCTGGTCATGCGGGTCAGGACACGGGCGGTGTCCTCGACAGGTTCGCCACGGCCTAGTTGAGAACCGGACTTGTCGATGACCAATGGGTAACCACCAAGTTCAGCGACACCCACTGAGAAGCTGGAGCGGGTACGGGTGCTGGGTTTGTCGAAAATGACCGCAACACCCTGCGGTCCTTCAAAAGGACGATGGTAGTAGCGATTTTTCCAGAATTTCATACCCAGTTCGAGAATTTCCTTCTGTTCCTCGTGGCTTACGTCGTCGTCGCGCAGCATATGCCGTAGCGCACCTGCCATAACCGTCTCCTTTTACTGATTTGACCTTATAAAATATACCGCATAAACAAAAAATTATTCGAATTCTATCCACATGTTGGTATATATGCTATACAATTATCAAGATAGAATACTCTTTGTCGGAACCAATTTCAGTCGTCAGACAAATCGGCGGGGATTCCGGCGAGAATCGAAACCGCCTGATCGACGTCTGCAGCGCCGACAATCAGCGGCGGGGCAAGCCGAAGCGCATCAGGCGCGACCGCATTGACGATGAGCCCGTGATCCAATGCCCAGTTCATCGCGGCATGCGAGCAGGGATGGGCAAGTTGGATGGCATTGAGCAATCCGCGTCCTCGCACGGAAACGAACAGCGGATTGCCGCAGGCCGTGATGGCCTCACGCAGCTGTCGGCCACGCGATTCGGCATTGGCCACCAGCCCTTCCTCTTCGATGGTCTGCAACGTCGTCAATCCGGCCGTTGTAGCCAATGGGCCACCAGCGAACGTGGATCCGTGAAGTCCTGGCGAAAAGAGGGATGCCAACGGCTTGCCGAACGCGATCATGCCACCCATTGGGAACCCGCCGGCAACGCCTTTAGCGAACGTGATGATATCAGGGGTGATGCCGCCGGAAAGATCCTCGCGCTGGAAGGCGAACCATTTGCCGGTGCGCCCGATGCCGGTCTGCACCTCGTCGATGATCATCAACGCATCGTTGTTGTCGCAAATCCGGCGAACGCCCTTGACATATTCGGCATCGAGCGGACGCACACCGGCCTCGCCCTGGATGAGTTCGAGCATCACGCCCGCCACAGGACCGACACCGCCCTTGCGGGTTTGGTCGAATGCCGCCTGCATGGCATCAAGATCACCGGCTTCGACGAATTGAACCGCCGGAAGCAACGGATTGTAGGGCTCACGGATGGAAAGCTTCCAAGTGGCGCTCAAGGCACCCATGGTGCGGCCATGGAATCCTTGGGTCAGCGCGATGATTCGTGCGGGGGCGCCGCCTTGCTCAGGGTCTCCACCTGGAAGCGTCTTGCCATAAAGTCTGGCCATTTTCATCGCGGCCTCATTGCCTTCGGCTCCGGAATTGCCGAAATAGACGCGCGAGCCCTCAGGCGCCCCGGAAATCTCCAGCAGCTTTTCGGCCAGTCTAATTTGCGGAACAGAGGCGAAATAATTGCTGATATGCGCGACTTTCCCCGCCTGTTCGCTTACCGCCTTGACCCATTTGGGATGTGCATAGCCCAACGAATTGACGGCGATTCCCGCAAGGAAGTCCAGGTATTCGTTGCCGTCCACATCCCAGACATGCATGCCCTTGCCGTGATCCATCACCCGCAGCGGGGTGCCGAAAGCATGGGTGTGCACCTGTTCATATCGGGCTATCCATTCCTGGCTTTTGGGACCGATCGCCGTTGTCTGTTCTTGCTCGTTCATAAGACTTCCGCTTTCTTGTGTTCTTGTTGGTTTCTTCAACTATCATTTCGTAACGATTTTTATCAGCTCCGTCTAAGCCTCATGCCGTCGCCTGGTACGACCATGGTGCCGATGCCCGTGCTGGTGAACACCTCGTTCAGGATGGAATGAGGCTGGCGTCCGTCGATGATATGCGCCTGCGGCACGCCGCCGTCCAGCGCCCGCACACAGGCACGCATCTTGGGGACCATGCCGCTTTGCAGGCTCGGCAGCACCTTGCGCAACCGATCGACGCCAATGGAACTGATCAACGAGTTACGATCGGGCCAATCGGCATAAAGTCCGTCCACGTCGGTCAGAATCACCAGCTTGCGCGCGTGCAACGCAACGGCGAGCGCCGCCGCAGCGGAATCGGCATTGACGTTGAAGACCTCCGTCGGATCGTCGGCATTGGGGGCAATCGAGGAAACCACGGGAATCCTGTCCTGCGCAATGAGGCTTTCCACCGCCGAGGGATTGACTTCGGTGACTTCGCCCACCAACCCGATATCGGTTTCAACCCCGTCGATCACCGGACGATACCGTTTGGCCCCGAACAGCGACCCGTCTTCGCCGGAGAGACCCACGGCGTGCGGGCCGTGCGCGTTAATGAGCCCGATCAGCTCACGCGAGACGGAACCGGTGAGGATCATGCGCACCACCTTCATGATCTCCGGCGTCGTAACGCGCAGGCCTGCCTTGAATTCGGAATGGATGCCGAGGTCGCCCAGCATGCTTGAGATCTGCGGCCCGCCCCCGTGCACGACAATGGGATGCATACCGACCTGATGCAGAAAGACCACGTCCTGGGCGAAGCAGCGCTTCAGATGCTCGTCGATCATCGCGTTGCCACCGTATTTGACGACGATACGTTGGCCGGCGAATTCCTCGAGCCACGGCAGAGCCTCGATCAGCACCTCTGCCTTCTGTCCATCTTTCAGGTCATTGTGCACATCGAACGTATCCTCGTCCGCTTTCGTACCGTTGCCGACCGAATGAACCGGCTGCTCAGATTGTTCTGCTGCGTTTGTCGCCATTTGCGTTCCTTGTTCGAATTATTCGAATTGTTTGAATTGTCATCAAGTCTAAATAACTCATTATTAATATATGAGAAAGGCGGTGACCAAGTCCGTGAAACAAGTGTTTCAGGATTCATAATCAGCGTTGATGTGCACGTATTCGTGGGTCAGATCGTCGGTCCAAACCGTTGCGTTTTCGGCCCCGTTGTTGAGGTCGATATCGATATCGACTTGACGTGCGTCCATTTTGACCTGAGACCTGTCCACGCCGGCACCGCCATGCTCGCAGACGCGTACGCCGTTGATGTCGACGGTGACCGCCTGCGAATCGTAAGCGGCAACACCAACAGGCACCGTCCCGAGGGAACTGACGATACGCCCCCAGTTGGGGTCGTTGCCATAAATGGCGCATTTCAGGAGGTTCGAACCGGCGACCGCACGGGCACAGGCCAGCGCGGCATCCTCACTTTGCGCCCCGCTTACCGTCACCTTGATATCGTGGCTGGAACCTTCGCCGTCGCCGACGATCTGCCTGGCAAGGCTGGCGCAGGCCTGATGGATCAGATCCGCGAATTCGTCGGGATCGGGAGCGACCCCGGAAGCGCCCGAAGCGAGCAGCAACACCGTATCGTTGGTGGACATGCAGCCATCCACGTCGATGCGGTTGAACGATTTGTCGGCGGCACCGGCCAACACCGTCTGCAATTGCGCTGCGTCGACGGCGGCATCAGTGGTGATGACACACAGCATCGTCGCCAGCTGGGGTGCGATCATTCCCGAGCCTTTGACCATACCACCCACCCGGTAGCCGCTGCCTTCCAATTTGACGGTTTTCGGCTTCGTATCGGTGGTCATGATGGCCGTCGCCGCGTCGACACCGGCCTCAATACCATCGCTTAAGATTTCGTATGCCTTGCTGACCCCGGCCAACACCTTATCCAAAGGCAGCAATTCTCCGATCAATCCGGTCGAGCATACGGCGATGTCACCTACTGCGACATTTTGTTCACCGCCAATGACTTCAGCAACCTTGAGTGCGGTGGCCTCGCTCTGTTTCAGCCCTGCTTCCCCGGTGCAGGCGTTGGCACCGCCCGAATTGAGGACGACGGCCTTGATATGTCCATCGGAAACGGCCTTGCGTGACCATTGCACCGGAGCGGCGCAGAAACGGTTCGAGGTGAACACGCCGGCAGCGGCATCAAGCGGTCCATTGTTGACGACCAACGCCAAATCACTTTTTGCCTTGTTCGACGAAATATCGGCATTGACGCCGGCAGCCGAAAAGCCCTTTGCAAATGTCACGCTCATGGCGCCACTCCTATCGTTGTCAGTCCTTGGTCTTCGGGAAGACCGAGCGCGATGTTCAGCGATTGCACCGCCTGCCCGGCCGTTCCGCGATTGAGGTTGTCAATGGCGGCAAAGCCGTAGAGCCGCTTTGCGTTTCGGTCGACGGCAATCTGCACCTGCGCCTCGTTGCTTCCCAACACATTCGCCGTCGCCGGCATTTCGCCCGGATCGAGCAATTCGATGAATTCCTCGCCCTGATAGGCGTTGTTCCAAATCTGGCGAATTTGCTCGTCGCTCATCGCCTCGCCTTTGTCGCTGAGCCTGGCCGAGACGACAGCGAGAATTCCACGTGCCATCGGCACGAGTATCGGGGTGAACGCGACGTTGATACCGGAGGTACCGCCATCGGCAGAAGCCGAATCATCGCTCGCCGTATTGGCATCATTGAGATTCGTGGAAGCCGCATGAGTGAGATTCTGCACGATCTCGGGAATATGCCGATGTGTACCCCCCACCGAATACGGCGTCGCGGAACCAAGTGCCTCTGCGGCCAGCAGATTGGTGCGTTTGAGGTTTTTGCCGGCCCCGGAATAGCCCACCGCAAGATCGGCGACGATGTCATCGGTCTGCACCAATCCCTCGGCCAATGCGGGCTGGAAAGCCAATGTCACCGCCGTGACATTGCAGCCCGGTCCGGCGATGAACGGCGCATCCGGCAATTGTTGACGCTGATGGCGGTAATGACCTTCATCGTCCTTGCCGACGATCAATTCCGGCATGCCGTAGACCCAAGGTTCAAAGAAGTTCCCGCCATAGTATTGCGACCACGCCTCGCCTGATTCCAGACGATGGTCAGCACCCAAGTCGACGATGGCGTGTTTGGCATTGAGCTTTTGCGCCAACGCCCCCGACACCCCATGCGGCAACGCGAGAACGATGACGTCGTGGCCGTTGAGAACTTCAGGGCTTGTCGGTTCGATGACCATGTCTTTCAGCGCCGGAATATGGGGCATGTGCTTGCCGAGCCTGTCACCCGCCGACGAATCCCCTGTGACCGTCGTGACTTCGAATGCGGGATGCGCTGCCAGTATCCGCAGCATCTCGCCTCCGGCGTATCCGCTGGCACCCGCCACCGCCACCGTGTATGTGCTCATGGGCATCACCTTTCTTGAAGATGATGCTAACATTACATATATTCATTAATATGCATACTTATGCATCCAAATAGTGGACATATTTTCTGCGCTCGCAAGGTCGTTGTGCAAAGACACTAACCAATAGATGTCGGCGAAATCACGCTGATCGTCTTTTACAAGCAAAACAGCCTTCCATTCATCGTTGTGAGTGGAAGGCTGCTGATTGAATACCTATTTACATTTTGCAGTTGCAAACTTCAATATTCAAGTTTGCAAATACACCGTTATGCGTTCACCGAACCGTTTCCCCCACCAGAACCGGGCGCATATTGGTTCTGCAGCTGCTGCGTAAAATCGCTGACATTGATGCCCTTGGAAACCAGCCAAAGTTCGAACACCGTGGCAACGACACCAAGCACTGTGCAGATAGCAGCCACCCAAAAGCCTTTCATGTGGTACTTTTTGGTGCGCCACATCGAAACCGCTCCGGTGATAACAGGTAGGAACGTAATCGGCAGGAACAGGAGAATGACGGAGACGATGGCAAACGGATCCCAATGACCTTTAAGTGGGTTCTGGTTGGGATCATTCATGTCGATGCCGTCGCGCATATCGGGCTGATAGCCCGGCTCTCCGGGCATCATCTGACCGTTGTTGTAAGGCTGACCATAAGAATTATTCGGATTGCCGCCATAGCCTCCCGGCGTTTGATTGTATCCACCATAAGGCATGTTGCCTTGATTGTTCGGATTTCTCTGATAACCGTCACCCATATTGTTGCCAAATGGACCACCCATCTGTTGGTTGGGCATGCCATTGGGCGAGTTCACCGGTTGGTTCGTCTGATTCTGAGCGTTCTGGTTTGCAGGCCTGTCATCAGGCTTGCCATAGACATACGGGTTGTACTGAGGAGAGAACTGACTGGCCATGGCCCCGTATTCCGGAACCTTGACCTGACCATACTGAAGCTGCGAAGGCGAGGCGCCATTGGACGACGAAGTGTTGTCTGGAGCGGATGATTCTTGAGGGGCCTGCGAGGGTTCTGTCGGCGTTTGCCGAGAGTCTTGCCCTGCGGATGGAGCAGCATTGGGCGACGGATTCTGGCCTTCCGTACCGTTCTGGTCGAACGGGTTTTCAGATTCATTCATCATGCCACTCCAAAATCATGTAGATAATTTGCGGAGTCTGCGAACCTTTCGGTATGCAGACTCCGCATCGTTCAATTTCCAAGATGCCCTAAGACATACTCGTCAGGCGCGCAATTGTGCACCAATCGTTTCCGCTTTATCGACAATAGCCTTTCTGATGGCCTCCGTGTCGTCGCTGGTGAGTGTCTTATCCGGAGAGCGGAACGTGACAGAGTAAGCAAGGGACTTCTGATGCTCGCCCAGCTGGTCGCCGGAGAACACGTCGAAGAGCTCGATGGACTCCAGGTTATCGCTGGCAGCGTCCTCAATGAGCTGCTGCAATTGTGCCGCAGTGACTGTATCGGGGATCGTGAAAGCGAGATCCTGCTTGACCGGCGGGAAGGTCGAGATCGGCTTAGCCTGCACTGGCTTGCCGCTCAGCGTGGCGAAGAGGGCGGTTAGGTTCAGCTCGAACGCCGCTGAATGCTCTGGGAAGCCAAGCGCCGTGTTGACGTGCGGATGCAGCTCACCAACCATACCGACAAACGTGCCGCCGGCCATAACCTTGGCGGCACGTCCCGGATGCCATTGCATCGGAACATCCTGCGGTTCTGGCTGTACGATGGTGACATTGGCGCCAAGGCGATCGACTACACGGTTCATCGCTTCGATGGCATCGCTGTAGTCGACATTGCGGCTTTCGCCGAGCCAACCGGTTTCGACGGCCTTCCCGGTCAGGATCGCGGCGACATGCAGCGGTTGCTCAGGTAGTCCCGCATCAAGCGCCTTGAGGGCTTCATCACTCGGACGCTGACCACCAGGCAGAGCCGGGATGGCCGGAGCGTTCGGATCCCAAAGATAGACGTGACCAATCTCATACAACGAGATGTTCTCGAGACCACGACGAAGATTGCGCTGTACGGTCTGTGCGAGCGTAGGCAGGACTTCACGACGCAGGTACGGACGGTCGCCGGCCAACGGGTTGGCGACTTCGACACTTACCGGCTTGATCTCGTCGGAGTCGTAACCGAACGCCTTGAAATCGGCATCGCCGACGAACGGGTAGCTCAGCGTCTCCACCAAACCGTATTCGGCCAGTTCGTTGGCCACGTCACGCTGACGCTGCTGGTCGGGGGTCAGCCCGACTTCACCTTCAACGGGGGCCAGAGGCATGGTGACCGGAATCTCGTCGTACCCGACGAGACGCGCGATCTCTTCAACGAGATCGCAGGGCATGGTGAGGTCAGGACGCCAGGTCGGAGGAACCACGGAAATGTGACCCTCAGCCTTACCGTCGCTGACCTTGCAGCCGATGTCTTCCAGAATCTCACGGATACGCTTGTCGGTCGTATCAAGACCGGTGAGGCGCTTGGTCTCGGTGAGCTTGAAATCGATAGCCTCGCGCGGATGGGTGTTATTGACGTCAACCGGAGTGTCGGAAGGCTCACCATGGCCGTACTCGGCCATCAGGTCGGCGGCCATCTGCGCGGCGGCGGGCTGCAAATCGTAATCCACGCCACGCTCATAGCGCTTGGAAGCCTCGGACGGGGTCTTGTGACGACGTGCGGAACGGGCGATGGTCACCTGGTCGAAGTGAGCGGATTCCAAGAGAATATTTTTGGTATCGACCGTGACTTCGCCGTAAAGACCACCCATGACGCCGGCCAAGCCGAGGATACGGGAACCACGCGTGCCGTCAGGCGAATCGGTGATGAGCAGGTCCTCGACGCTCAGATCGTGCTTCTTGCCGTCGAGGGTCGTCAGGGTCTCACCTTTGTTGGCACGACGCACGACGATCGGCCCGCAGATCTTATCAAGGTCGTAGGCGTGCATCGGCTGGCCCAAGTCCATCATCACATAGTTGGTGACGTCCACAGCCAGCGAGATCGAACGCATGCCGGCGCGGATCAGGCGACGGCGCATCCAACTCGGCGTCTCGGCCGACGGGTCGAAGTTGCGCACGATACGGGCATAGTAGCGGTCGCATCCGGGCACGCCATGGATCGGGTTGTTGTCCTCGATCTCGACTTGAATATCGCCCTTGCCGTTTTCGGCGACCTTCGGGGTCTCGGCGTTCAGTGCATCGACCGGATCGGTGTACGGAGCACCAGTGGAATGATGATACTCACGTGCCACGCCGCGATAGGAAAGCGTATAACCGCGGTCAGGGGTGATGTTGATCTCCAGCACCGGCTGATCGAGATGCAGCAGATGCATCGCATCGTCGCCGGGCTTCAGCGCATCGGCCTCTTCCTTGCTGAATCCATAATGGTTCAGCAGAATGATGCCGCTGTGGTCGCTGCCCAGCCCTAGCTCGCGCTCGGAGGCGCACATGCCGTTGGAAATATGGCCGTAGGTCTTGCGCGGTTCGATCTTGAAATCGCCGGGCAATACCGCGCCCGGAAGGGTGACGACGACTTTTTCGCCGGCCGCCATGTTCGGCGCGCCACAGACGATGCCGCGTGGCACCTTGTTGCCGGTCTCGTCGGTGTCATTGTATTTGTCGCCGACGTCGACGTGGCACCAGTTGATGGTCTTGCCGTTCTTCTGTGGTTCCGGCGTGCAGTCGACCACATAGCCAACCACGATCGGCCCGGTGACCTGCGAGGAATGAATCTCCTCTTCCTCAAGGCCGACGTGAACCAGATCCTTGGCAAGCTGTTCGTATGTCAGACCGGCCGGAACCTCGACGTGTTCCTTGAGCCAGTCAATATCTACCATTGGCATTGTTGGTTCACTCCCCCATCACAAACTGTTTGCTGAAACGCACGTCGCCTTCGACGAGGTCGTGCATGTCGTTGATATCGTGGCGCAGCAGCAGTGTGCGCTCCATGCCCACGCCAAACGCGAAGCCGGTATAGACGTCCGGGTCGAGGCCGGCCGAACGTAGCACGTTCGGATTGACCATGCCGCAGCCGCCCCATTCGATCCAGCCAGGGCCGCCCTTCTTGTCGGGGAACCAGAGATCCAGCTCGGCGCTGGGCTCGGTGAACGGGAAGTAGCTCGGACGGAGTCTGCTCTTGGCCTCCGGCCCGAACATCGAGACGGCCAGCTTGTCGAGCACGCCCTTGAGATCACCCATCGTCAGGCCTTTATCAACGGCCAACGCTTCGCACTGGTGGAAGACAGGGGTATGGGTCGCATCGAGTTCGTCGGTACGGAACACGCGACCAGGAGACGCAATATACAGCGGCACACCACGGGTCAACAGCGCGCGGACCTGATCGGAGGAGGTCTGCGTACGCAGCACCATGTTGGAGCCCACGAATCCGGCGGCATCCTTGGCCTGGTTACCCTTGACATAGAAGGTGTCCTGCATCTGGCGGGCAGGGTGGTCGGGGCCGAAGTTCAGCGCGTCGAAGTCGTACCACTCGGTTTCCACTTCGGGGCCTGCGGAAATCTGCCAGCCCATGGAGATGAAGAGGTCTTCGACATCTTCCATCAGCTTGGGCAGTGGGTGGCGGGCGCCCAGCGGCTTACGATCGATCGGCAGCGTCATATCGACCGTTTCGGAGGCAAGCTGACGGGTCTCTTCCTGGGCCTTGACCTGTGCCTCCTTGAGCCCGTAGGCACGTCCGAAATCGGCACGCAGCTTGCCCATAAGCTGGCCGGCACCCTTCTTCTCGTCCTTTGGCAGCCCACCGATGGCACGGCTGGCCTGGGTCATCGCTGACTCAGCGCCGGCGTACTCCGTCTTTATGGCTTTAAGCTCCTCCATGGTGGAGGCACTCTTGATTTTCGAGATGCCCTCGGCGACCTCATCGGTCACTGCTCCGGCATCGAATGACGCACTCTGTGCCACGAGTACCCTTTCCTTCGATTTTCCAAACCTTGAAATGTCGTAGAAAACATGTGCAAAAGTCATGATTCCCAAGCATTTACAGCCTTTTCATTGTTTCAATATGACTCGACATAGCTCTAGGTCCGTTTGCGTGGATTATCGCGCCATATACAAACCCGTTTACTTGCGTTGCGCAGCGTCACATGCCATCGCCAGCGCGAACAGCATCACTGCGGTGCTGGTGGCAAGATTCAGCGATTCGGCCTTGCCATACAGCGGTATGGAGACGATGCGCTGCACACGTTCCAACACATCATCAGACAACCCGCGCGCCTCGTTGCCAAATAGGATCGCATAAAAATGTTGACCAGCTTGATTGACAGCATTGCCTCCGATCTGAATATTTCGAGCATTTTTAACATCAGACGATAATTCATGACTTTGATCATTCCGATAATCGGCATCGCCGCTTTGCGACTCACCGAACTCGGTCACCACGTCAATCAACGATTCCGGTTTTATTTTTTCGGTTCCATAGACATCCGCCGCCATCACTTCGCGATCCTGTGCTTGCGCCCATGCAAAGAACTCCTCGGTGCTCATCGTGACCACCGGCAAATGGAACAGCGATCCAGCCGTGGAGCGGATGACTTTCGGGTTGAACCGGTCAACGCAATCATCCACAAAAATCACGGCCCGGCACCCGGCGGCATCGGCCGAACGAATCACTGTTCCAGCATTCCCAGGGTCACGTATCTGCCAGAATGCGGCCACGGTATCACCGGACGTAATGGAATATAATTCATTGCCCTCTGATTGAGAAGCTTCACGTACGTTATCGTCCGTTCCAACATCACCTTTTACTTCAGTACCTCGAGTGGCGACATTGTGGACGACTTTCTTTTTTTGTGCCTCATCAACCAGCCCGCGTTCAAAGTCCTGAACCATCCGCTTTTGCATGGTTTCAAGATTGCCAACCGCAACAATGCCTTGTGCGACCGCACTCATGCGGTGCATCACATCATCGGTAACCTGATGAATATAGAGCCCTTGCCCGTCGGCTTCACGCGCAATGTCATCGACCACTGACGAAAGCAGCCCAGACTGTCGTTCGTCCATCTGGACATAGCAGTCCTCGACAACTTCCGGCATCCAGCGAACCATTTCACGAACGGATTGCGGCCCCTCGATAAGGAACTTGCCGGACTTTTTGCGGCCTCTGGTCTTCTCCAATTCGGCCACACGCCGCACGCGTTCGGATTTTGGATTGTCGATGATGTGCTGATTAAAAGGCATGGCTCATACTTTACGCGATATCGTTACCATTTTCCGGACAGATATTTGCCAAGGAAACTATAAGCGTCATACAGAAAACTATCATGACGATTCTAAAATAGTGCACGGTTTTACCGCAACACCGCTCACCCACCGAAGAAGGCAAAGGTGCCGCATAGGGCGGAAACCACCAGGGAAAGGACGGGAATCAGCAGGCATACCGCCAAAAACGCCCAATCACGGGTGTGCACGCGGCTGACTCTTGCATGCGTTCTCGGTAGATCCGATCCAAAACCGCGGGCTTCCATCGCCGTGGCGAGCATCGTGGAGCGACGGATGGACAGGACCAGCAGCGCGAAAGTCTGCGGGAAGAAGGCCTTAAACTTGTTTTCGTCGCCAAGACCGCGGGAACGACGCGAGGCGGTGAGTGCAGCCCAATCATCGCGCAACACCGAAAAGAGGCGCATTCCGGCAAGGCCACCATAGACAAAGCGGTCGGGAAGATGAAGAATCTGGCTGAAGGAATCGGCCAGATCGGTGGCATCGATGCCGATGACCGCGATGATGGCAGGGACACCGATGGCCAGCACGCGCAAGGCCGTCGCCAGTGCAAGTATCAAAGAGCGATCGGTAATGGTCATCAAGCCCCAGTGCCACCAAAGGGTGCCGCCCTCCTTGCCGTAGAGCACCACGGCCAAGGCCGACCCGGGAGCTCCGATGAACACCGGCCATGTGGACTTGACCACGCGCCAAGGCGATATGCCCAACAACGCCAGCAACAGAAATTCCACAGCCAACGCGACACCGGCGGACACCCAATCGAGGCTCAGCAACATCGGCAGGGCCACCAGAAGTCCACCGATAAAACGGAACGAGGGATTGAGTGTCGCCAAAAACGGTGATGCGCTCGACAAATGCTCCGCTTCCTGACGATCATTGATGGCGCTGACCTCAACGATCTGTCGTTCGCTTTGCCGTTCGGCTTGTCGCGTTTTCGCTACTTCACCGACAGGTCGACTGCTGTGGCGCTTCGAGTCACCGGAGCCATTGTTTCCAATCAACTCGCGATTTTCGCGGCCAGCGTCCTCGGAACCGGCATCGGCACGAAACTCGATGACTCGGGCATCCAATGCCCGCACCAGATCACGATCGTGGGTCACTACGATGATGCAGATACCCTCGTCACGCAATTTGGCGATAAGGTCGACCATTTCGCGCCAAGTGGTGCGGTCCTGCCCGAATGTGGGTTCATCGAGGATGAGCACATGCGGAGCCGATGCCAAGGCCGAGGCGACGGTCAACCGGCGCTTCTCCCCGCCGGAAAGCGTGTAGGGATTGGCCTCGGCATATCGTTCAAGGCTAAAACGCCGGAGCAACGAGATTGCGGCGGACTTGGCCTCTTCTTCCGGTGTACCGGACCGGATCGGCCCGAGCATCACTTCTTCGAGCACCGTACCACGGGCGAACTGATGTTCGGGATTTTGGAAAACGTAGGATATACGGCTGGCCAACTGAGAGGATTTCCAAGTAATTGGAGCAGTCCCTTTAACGCCTTTTGCCAAAGGGCCGCGAGCGACGACCTCACCGGAAACCGGTTCAAGCAATCCTGCCAACGTCAGAGAAAGTGTGGATTTCCCTGCCCCGTTGCGTCCGACCAGCGCAACCACCTCACCGCTGCTGAAATCAAGATTGATGTCCTCGGCGATGGCCTTGCCTGCCCGGCCGATGGACAGATGACGGGTGGAAAGAACGGCCTCCTTCCTGACCTCGCCCAAATCCTGCATTGTTTTGTCCTGAGCAGGCGCACGACTTGGCAATTCACGGTGCCGGTACCGTCTGGGAATCCAAATGCCGAGCTCATCGAAGTCAATGGTCTTATCCCCGAAAACCTTATCGGGCGTCCCATCGGCCTCCACCCTGGCGGCGGAAGTATCACCGTTTTTGCCAAGCAGCACGACGCGGTCGATCAAATCAATCCATTCGTCGACCCGGTGCTCCACCAACACCATCGTCGAATGGTTCCTGTCAACTACCCTTTTGACCGCGCCCACAATCTGGGAAACGCCTTCCGGGTCAAGGTTCGCCGTGGGCTCGTCAAGCAACAACACGCCGGGATTCATTGCGAGCGCACCGGCCAACGCCAGCCGCTGCAACTGTCCACCGCTCAAGTGCGTCACCATGCGATGCAACTGCAGACCGCCGAGGCCGACCTCGTCCAAAGCCTTACGAACGCACGGCCATATCAACTCCGGCGACATCGCCATGTTTTCCGGGCCGAACGCCACATTGTCACCCAACCGTTCGAAAACAGCCTGGGCGTCCGGATCCTGCAATACAAGTCCGACCTTGCCGCGCGCCTGGGTGACGGGGATGCCGCCAATCAGAATCCGACCGACGCTCACACCCCCGTCCTCGTCTTCATAGGCCGTATTATCCTGGCCCGCTTGAGAGTCGGAACCGGCAAACCCACCACCGATCAGCCCCGCCGTAGCCTCAAGCAACGTCGACTTGCCGATTCCAGAAGCACCCAGAAGCAATACACGTTCACCGGCCTTGATATCAAGGTTAAGATCGGTGACCGTAAACTCGCTGCGCGAGGCATGACGGTATCCCCAATATTCGAAACGCACGGATTGCGGCAGATTGTCGTCGGCCTGCCCGACTTGCGCCGTGAGTTCCTCGGTGTCTGTGGGTGTTATGGCCTGCATTCGACTTCCTATATCGTCATGAACGGTATTTTGCAAAACTCTCTATAGCCTACGCCTTGCTGGTATGCCCGGAAGCGAATTTGTCAAGTGCACCGGTTTTGGCGATAGCCAGATAGAGCAGCCACATCAGCCAACCTGCGATGACGATTCCGGAGATGACGGTAGTCGTGAAATAAACAGGGCCGTATGCCGCGGTGGACTTCATCGCCACCAGTTTTTTGACGAAGCTATAGGCCCAGCAACCCACGCCGGAAAAGGCTCCGGCGAGCATGGTCACCCAGACATTCCATTTGCGGTAGCGGAATGCCGCGAACACCAGTTCGGCGAGCAGACCCTGAATCAGAGCAATAAGTACGGTCTCGACGCCACCCCACTGGTTGCCGAACAGCGCTTCAAGGATGGCGGCCACGATTTCCGCGAAGACGGCCGCACCCGGCTTACGCACGATAATGGAGGCAAGCGGGCCGGCGAACAGCCAGAAGCCGTTGAGGATTCCGGCCAGGCCTGGAAGAATGGCGTCGATCAGCGGCCATGGGGCTGCGGTGAGTACGGCAGCAAGCCAGTAAATCAGGGAGCTGGCGACGCCAATCGCCGCCGCGACGACGATATCGACGACACGCCACTTGAGGTCCTGAACAACTGGTTGTGTCGGAGATGATGTTGATGACATGATTTGTGCCTTTCCGTTGTGCACACCGCCTATCGGCGTGCATTGCAAGGCACGGGAAAGAGAGACGTCCGTGCGCCGGCATTGTCCGGACTCACGTTCATTCGGTCGAGGAAAATCCTCATCTCAGCCATCTGCCAGCTTGCGCCGGCAGACAGCCCCCGTGTCAATTCGCCATCCTAGAGCAATCCCCTGTCAAACAACCAGACGTGAGTCGTGCGGGGCTGGGGGCATGTAACGCTTCGGCACCCTTACCGGCTGAGCCGTTAAGCAGGAAGCCCAGTGGGCTTCCTGTAGGCGAAGTGAGCGCGATGTATCGAGCGCGAAGGCAAAATCTTTGATTTTGCATAGGCCAAGCTTTACGCCTCAGCATCACATGCCCCAGCCCCGCACTAATGCACAGAGGAATTTGACTGACAGATACTTGCGGGAGGTGGCTCACAAGCGAATAATTATCTTGTATAAGAAGTTTCATAAAACTACCTTGCAATTGTTTCGCATATGCATCAAAATCTGTGGCATATGGCAGATATTCGCTTTTTAATGACACCGACCCTGATTCTTTTATCATTTAGAGATTGCAACAGTAAGTTGCCTTTAGCATTAGTGGCGGCACGGGATATGCGATGGTCGGGCGTAAGACACGGCCGAGCGGCCAAGGAGCGTCCCGAACATTGTATATCCCGCGCCGCCACGACTAACGTCTTGGGACGAAAGAGTTACCGGTTACTTTGCGAGTTTGTTGAGGATCAGAGCCTCGGTGATTACGTTGTTCTTGAGACTCGTCAGGTCGATCGACTCGTTGGGGCTGTGGGCGTTGCCCTTCGGGTCTTCGGGACCGGTGACCAGGACCTGCGCCTTGGGGAAAATGCGCTGCAATTCGGGGATGAACGGGATCGACCCACCTTCGCCCTTGTTGATCGGATCGACCCCGAACGCCTCGCGCATCGATTCCATCGCGTCCTTCGTGGCTTCTGCGTTCGGATCCATGCTCCAACCCATTCCTGCGTCAACCATGGAAACCGAGACTTCAGCGCCGAACGGGGCATGGGAAGTCAGGAAATCGGTGACGGCCTTCGCCGCGTCTTCGGGGCGCTGGTTCGGCGCGGTACGGATGGAAAGGCGGAAGCGGGTCTCGTTGGCGATGACGTTGAACGAACCGTCCACCGGATGGGCGTCGAAGCCGATGACGGAGATGCTCGGTTTGGTCCACAGGCGTGAGGCCAAAGAGCCGGAGCCTGCGAAACGATAGGAATCCACGACCGAGGAATCGGCGCGAAGCGTGGCCTCGTCCAGATCGCGCTGAAGTCCGCCGACCGGATCTCCCCCTTCAAGGCCAGGTATGGCAAGCGAGCCGTCTTCGGCATACATCGAGGCAATCAGCATGCTCGACAGCGTGTTGGTGTCGAGAATCGGACCGCCGAACTGTCCGGAGTGCACCGGATGCTCCAGCGCCTTCACCGTGACGTCCAGATCGGTATTGCCGCGAAGGCTGGTGGTGAGGCTCGGGATTTCGGCGCTCCAGTTGCCGGAATCGGCCACGATGATGACATCGGAATCGAATTCGTCCTGGTGGGCCTCGATGAAGGGGATGAAGCTCGGCGAGCCCATCTCCTCCTCGCCTTCGATGAATACCTTGATATTGACTTTGAGATTGTCGCCAAGCGCATGCAACGCACCGGAATGAATTGCAATGCCGCCGCCATCGTCCGTGGCACCGCGGCCGTAAAGACGGCCGTCGACCTCGGTGGCCACGAACGGATCGGTGTCCCACGCCGAGGCATCCGGCACCGGCTGGACGTCATGATGCGCGTACAACAGCACGGTCGGTGCATTCGGGTCGACAATCTTCGAACCGACGACCTCGAAAGCGCCGTCAGTACCATCAGGATTCTTGGATTGCACCACTTTCGCATCCACACCACGTTCCTTCAGCTCGTCGGCCACGAATTGCGCAGAACGCCGCATGTGCTCCGCTGTGATGCCTTCGGCGGAAACCGATTTCAGCGCGACCTTCTTGCTCAGCAAATCGACGATCCGCTCAAAATCGGCGTCGACCCGCGAACGTATTTCCTCTTTGCTCAATTCAGCCATGTCATGCTCCTTGTCAAACCTGATCATTCACCTCTGATAATCACACAGACCCAAGAAAACGCCGAAAATCCGCTGAAAACGCTTCAGTTCCATTCCGATAGAGGGTGTTGGCAGCGTCGAGGCTTTCCCTTATTCTCAAAGAATGACATGGAATCCCTTTAACAAGGACAAAGATAAGGAAACGGCGCAGAAAACCGCCGATTCCAAAGCGGAAGCACCGCAGGAACAAGAAAGCAAGGGCCATCCTACACCCAAGCGCAAAGTCGCTGAGGAACGCAACCTTCATCCTATCGTTCCCAAGAATCGCAAAGCCGACCGCAAGGCCGCCAAGGAACGCATCAAGAAAAAGGAAGACGAGCAGTATGACGCCATGCGCACCGGCGACGTGGCGCATATGCCGCGTCTTGAACGCGACCCCGCGCATATCTATGTGCGTGATTACGTGGATGCACGATTCAACCTCGCCGAATATTTCATCCCGGTCATCTTCGGCATCATGATCATTTCCATGTTCATCGCCATCAAGTGGCCGAATTTGTATACCCCAATACTTGCCCTTACCTACATCTACCTGATCGTCGCGATCATCGACATCTTCATCATGTGGCACAAGCTCAAGAAAAAGCTCATCGAAAAATTCGGCGAGAAATCGGTGGCCAAAGGCTCGCGTATGTGCTCCTATGCCTGGAGCCGCGCCCTGCAGCTACGTCGTTGGCGTGTTCCCAAGCCGACTTCGAAGAAACGCGGCAACTGGCCGAAGTAGCACGGCTGACAGCTTTGAGCAGATGATGCCTTCGCATACATTCATGGAACGTGTGCGAGGGCATTTTCATAGTTGTGGCATTCCCACTAACGACCACAAGTATCCGTGCCATAGGCGAGTTCTGAAATAAGAAAACGGTTTTCCACATCTTAAAGCCCTTATTCTTAAGCCTGGGCCGGGCAATCATTCGACGCTCTCCTCTGGCTGATGGCATCGTTTATTATTGTGGTTAACCAAATCTTGGAGTAACCATGCAGAATACACATTTCGACATCGTCGTCATCGGCGGTGGCCCCGGCGGGTATGCCACAGCGTTACGTGCCGCCCAACTTGGACTTTCGGTCGCCTTGGTCAATCGCGAGGACGTAATCGGGGGAACCTGCCTCAACCGCGGGTGCATCCCGTCAAAAGCACTGATCACCGCCACCCGTACGATCCACAATGTCAGCGATGCCGCGCGCATGGGCATCGATGCAAGAACCGAGCGCATCGACTTCGCAAGACTGAAGGCCTTCAAAGACCAATCCGTCCGTTCGATGACCGATGGTCTTGCATCTCTGCTTTCCGCCAGAAAGGTAACGGTCATCCACGGGGAAGCCTCGATTGTCGCACCGCACCATATCCGCATAGAACTCGCCAAAACGGATAATCACAAATCAAGGATTGGGAAAGACGACGTTGGCCCAAAACCTGCAACCGCGCAATCCCATTGCCAGACCGGCAACGAAAGAGTCGGCGAATCAACCACCGAAATCACTGCCCAAAACATCGTAGTGGCCACAGGTTCGCGCCCCCGACCGTTACCCGGCTATCCTTTCGAAGGCTCCCTGATCGATTCCACCCAGGCCCTCGACCTCCCGCAATTTCCGAAATCAGCCATCGTCATCGGCGCGGGTGCGGTTGCGGTGGAATTCGCGTCGATGTGGAACGCCGCGGGTGTGGACGTGACCCTGCTGATTCGCCGTGAACGTGTACTCTCGCACATGCACCGGCGCACCTCCATGGCGTTGACCCGGACCTTGGCAAAAAACGGCGTGCATGTCGTTGCCCATAGCGAGGTCATCGATATCGACAACGGCCGATCTTCGGCTATTGCAGGCTCAACCGTGCGCTATCGAACCGACAAGGACAAGGAACCGCAAAAAATCGAAGCCGACGTGGTGCTGGCCGCGATCGGACGCGATCCGAATACCGACGCCGATTGGTTCGCAGCCAACGGCATCGGATTGGACGAGAACGGTCTGGTGGCCACCGATGCTTTCGGCCGCACCGGACAGCCGGGAATCTGGGCACTCGGAGACATCACGGTCGGGCCGGCGCTCGCCTACCGGGCTTTCGAACAGGGCATGGTCATCGCCGAATCCATAGCCGGGTTGACCCCCAAACCCGTCGACAACAGTACGGTTCCAGAAGTCGTGTTTTCCACTCCGGAATTCGCCAGTGTCGGGCTGACCCTCGACCAAGCCAAGACGAACCCGGATATCCTCGATCCGGGGGAGTCCGCCTATCCGATGATGGGCAACGCCCGCGTTCTGATGAGCGGTGAGGCCGCATCCATGTCGGTGGTGACCGGAGCGTATGCCGACAAGCCGGATACGCAGGTGGTACTCGGCGTGCATATGCTCGCCCCGGATGCTGGCGACCTGATCGCCGAGGCCGAAGAACTGGTCGGCAACCGCATTCCCCTTTCCGATGCAGCCCGACTCGTACACCCTCACCCTACGTTCAGTGAGGCATTCGGAGAGGCCCTGCTCAAGGCCGACGGCAGGCCATTGCATACGCGATAATGTTGCAGGTCAATGACATATTTTTTGCCAGCATCCAAATGGTGCTGACATCTCGCGTCTGAACCACTCCCTAAAATCGGGATTTAGTCTGTTACATGTTCGAAAACAAGTGAGGAAGTCGATGGCCACAGAGAAAAAGGCAAAGAAAGACAAGAAAAAGGGTCCAAAAGTCATCAAGCAGATCATCCAGATCTACAAGTACACCCATGAGGAAGACAAGACCTTGCCATGGTTGCTGCTTGGCGTTTTCCTGTTGCCTGTCGTCATCGGTATCGTGGCCGGCATATTCCTGCATTGGGGTTGGCTGTCATGGATCCTGATGATGATCATGGTGGTGATGCTCGGTGTGCTGTTCTTCACAATGACACTCACCAACCGTGCCGACAAGGTCGGCTATGCCAAACTCGATGGCAAGCCTGGCGCCGCAATCAGCGTGCTGAGCAACATCAACAAGGCTGGATACAGCTTCCCGCAAACCCCGGTGTGGATCGACCCGCGAACCAAGGAAGCCATCTGGCGCGGCACAGGCTATAACGGCATCTACCTGCTCGCCGAGGGCAGTAAAAACCGCACGAAACGTCCTCTTCAGCGTCAGGAACAGGCCATCAAAGGCATCACCGCAGGCAGCGACATCCCGGTCTACCGCATTTCGGTAGGCACGGAGGAAGGCCAGGTACGTCTAAAGGATCTGCGCAAAACCGTGCTGAAATGCAAGAGCTATGAGCCGACCGACTACAAGTTCTCCATTATCAGGAAGATCCATCCCAGGCGTCGTTTCCTGCTGACCAAAGAAGAACTTGACACCCTGAATGACCGTCTACGCACCCTTCAGAACAAGCGTGGCCTCGGCATCCCCAAAGGCGTTGACCCGATGCGTCCGCAGCACATCAGCCAACGGGCCATGCGCGGCCGGTGACCTCCTTCCTCTCGTGACCAAATTGCGAGAGGATTTTTCATATACGGTTTCCTCTTTAAATCAACGAATTTCAATGAAAAATCCCCGTCCGAAACATATTCGTAACCCAATACGCGACCTCTGGAAACTCGTTACCTTACACTTGAACATTGTTAGCACAACGAAAGGAGCGGTCCATTGACTGCACTCGAAACGAAGGAAGACCTCGAAGCCCTCATCAACACGGAAGGTGTGGAATACATCTCCGTGCGCTTCACCGATCTGCTGGGTGGCCAGCAGCACTTCACCGTACCGGCGAGTGAATTCCTGAAAGACGCATTCACCGACGGCGAGCCGTTCGACGGATCCTCCATCCGCGGCTTCCAGGCCATCGAAAACTCCGACATGAAGCTGGTTCCGGATGTTTCCACGGCTTTCCTTGACCCGTTCCGCAAGCACAAGACGCTCGTTGTCTCACATTCCGTGGTCGATCCGATCACCATGGAGCCGTATTCGCGCGATCCGCGCCAAGTCGCCTCCAAGGCCGAAGCCTACATCAAGTCGACCGGCGTGGCCGACACCGCCTGCTTCGCTCCCGAAGCCGAATTCTTCCTCTTCGACAGCGTGCGCTACGAGAACACGATGCAGCGTTCCTTCTACGAAGTCGATTCCATCGAGGCACCATGGAACACCGGTGCCGAAGTGGAGGCCGACGGTTCAGCCAATGTCGGCTTCAAAAACCGCGTCAAGGGCGGCTACTTCCCGCCGGCTCCGCAAGACCACAACCAGGACCTGCGCGACGACATGGTCGCCAACCTGCAGAAGGTCGGACTGATCCTTGAGCGCAGCCACCACGAAGTCGGCGGCGCAGGCCAGCAGGAGATCAACTACCGCTTCAACACGCTGACGCACGCCGGCGACGACCTGCAGAAGTACAAGTACGTCGTGCACGAGACCGCCTTCGAGGCGGGCAAGGCCGTCACCTTCATGCCCAAGCCCATCGCTGGCGACAACGGCACCGGCATGCACTGCCACCAGTCGCTGTGGAAGGACGGCAAGCCGCTCTTCTACGACGAGAACGGCTACGGCGGCCTTTCCGACATCGCCCGCTGGTACATCGGCGGCCTGATCAAGCACGCCTCCTCGGTGCTCGCCTTCACCAACCCGTCGCTCAACTCATACAAGCGCCTGGTGCCCGGCTACGAAGCCCCGACGAACCTCGTCTACTCGGCCCGCAACCGTTCGGCCGCCATCCGCATCCCGTTCGCTGGCACCGCTCCCGCGGCCAAGCGCATCGAGTTCCGTGTCCCCGATCCCTCCTGCAACCCGTTCCTCGCCTTCTCGGCCCAGCTGATGGCCGGCATGGACGGCGTATTGAACCACATCGAGCCTCCGGCCCCTGTCGACAAGGACATCTATGAGCTGCCGCCGGAAGAGCTGGACAACATGAAGCACGTCCCCGCCTCGCTTGGCGAAGCGATGGACGCCCTCGAGGAAGACAACGATTTCCTGACCGCCGGCGACGTCTTCACCACCGACCTTCTGGAGACCTGGGTCGCCTTGAAGCGCGAGGAGATTGACCAGCAGCGCTTGGCCCCGACTCCGCTCGAGTACGAGCTCTACTTCAACTGCTGAGCCGGTTCATCGCTCATCATTAAAATGTCTGCCACTTCACCGAGGTGGCAGACATTTTATTGTTTGTTCTTTTCAACGAATCAATAATATGAATGGATAGAAGGCATTTTATGGCATCAAGAAGCTAAAATCCCCTCTGTTTTTTGTTTCGTTGATTACCGCACATCACACGATGCATGACTGTACAAGGGCGGTTTGTCCAGTCATGTATTGCATCAATGAGAAACTATTCTGATTCCATTTCGGTAAGTCCCGCAGCAGCGAAAGCCCGGGCGTAAATCGAGCGAATAGCGTCCTGCTTGCGCTGGTTATACTCAGATACCAAGCCTCCCTCAGCAGTTGTATATTTTGCGGCTTCCTGCTTTACCGCAATGTACAAGTTCCGGTCCTCTGGATTGTGACGCAACCAGTTGCGAAATATGAGATGCCGCACAGCCTCGGGTGATCCAACCGACCATACGTGCAGGTTGCAGGCCGGATCGTCGCCGCGGAACATACGATGCCCATACCACCAAGGCTCACGAATTATCAAATGGAATCCCAGCTTCTCGAGTGCAGGAGCGTACGCTTGCTCCTCTGCTGAATCGGCGACGGTGACATCAATGTCGATCACAGGTTTCGCGGCCAGTCCCGGTACCGACGTGGAACCGATATGTTCGACGGACAGTGCACCGAAGCCAAGCGATTCGACAATTTCCTCACGCAACCGTTCAAAGACCGTCGACCACGCTGCATCGTAAGGGACGACGGCAATATCACGCCGTGGCTCTACCCCACCGACAAACGGGGATTCGCCCGGAGGGGTAGGTGCATCATCAAACGTCACAATGGCTTTGCGAAATGCCGCCGAATTCCATCGCCCGCCCGTAACGGGATTGTCATCACTATCTCTCATATCTGTCACCAGCAGTCTCTCCCAATTGCAATTGGATTAATTCACAAGTCCTCATAATAATCGACACAATAAAGCGCACTATTGCTTTCAGAATGTTCTGAAATATGGATACTTACTTGTCTGTATTCAATGAACAAAGATTTAAGGCAGCAAAAATGTAAATTGCTTAGGTATTATCGCATCAATTGGGTTGCCAAATCATTGAAGGACTTGGCAACCGGTGTCGATGCGAGGGAACCATCGGGATTCAGGACGGCAGGTCGGCCGGAATCATCGATTTCTCGGATTTCAGGCTGCAAAGGAAGCTGGGTCAGGAGCGGGACATCGTAGCCAAGGGCTTCCGTCAATTGATCGGAAACACGCTGGCCGCCACCTTCGCCGAAGATATGCAGACGCTCGCCCTTATAGTCGAAATAGCTCATGTTCTCCACCACGCCGCGCACTTTCATCGGCACCTGCAGGGCGACAAGGCCGGAGCGTACGGCCACGTCGGAGGCGCTGGGCTGCGGGGTGGTAACAACCACCAGCTCGGCGTTGGGCAGGGTCTGGGCCACGGAAATGGCCATATCGCCGGTACCAGGCGCAAGGTCAAGCAGGAGGACGTCGGGACTTCCCCACCATACGTCAGCGAGGAATTGTTCAAGCGAGCGCTGCAGACGCGGACCACGCCAAAGAATCGCACGGTCAGCCCCGGCGAACATGCCAATGGAAATCATCTTGACACCCCAGGCAACCACCGGCATTAGCATACCGTTCAAGTCGGTCGGACGAGAATGCACGCCGAACAGGGACGGCAGCGAGAACCCGTAAATATCGGCATCGATAGCCGCAGTGTCATAGCCCAACGCCGAGAACGTGGCCGCGAGATTGGCGGTGACCGAGGATTTGCCCACGCCACCTTTACCGGAGGCGATGGCGAAGATACGGGTTTTCGTCCCAGGTTTGTTGAACGGGTTCTGACGACGTTCTGCCTTTAGCTCGTTGACCAGGTTGCCCAGCTTTTCACGGCTCATTGCACTGATTTCGATTTTCGGCGTAAGTTTTGCGTCGGGATAGGCGAGCACAGCTTGCGTAATACGTTCACTGATGGTTTTGGAAAGCGGGCAACCAGGCACCGTCAGCTCGACATGAACGATGACATCGTAGGCGTTGTCGCCATCATCGTTTTTTGATACCTCAACCGCAGGAACCATCCCCAAATCGGTGACAGAACGACCCAATTCAGGGTCGATGACATGACTCAAACGTTCGTAGACCTGCTGTTCGATCCGTTGTTCAATCGTGTCGTTCTGCGTCATCGTACCTTCCTTTTTCACTTGCCTCCCACTGTATCGTTTCCGACGAAGGCTCGCCAGTGTTTTTACGTATTACCTAATGCTGAAATGGCTAGTCGACTAGATCACGGTAGAGGCCAAACATGGTAAGGACTAAACCGCAATCAGGACCAACGCTTTTGGGA
This sequence comes from Bifidobacterium sp. ESL0745, assembly GCF_029433335.1. NCBI lineage: Bacteria > Bacillati > Actinomycetota > Actinomycetes > Bifidobacteriales > Bifidobacteriaceae > Bifidobacterium > Bifidobacterium sp. ESL0745. The sequence continues at coordinate 628,692 of NZ_JAQTHX010000001.1, read as the reverse complement.
CACATAATCCACCGATTCCACCTGCCAATGAGTGTGCACAATCAATGCGCGACTATGACATCGCTTCACACGTTATGCCATTGACGCCAACGACACGATTGCCGATTGAGTGTTCCGCCATGCTCAACGTTTCGTAGCATTCAATGTTCTGTAGATTTCGGCGTTTCATAATGTTCAACGTTCCGTGACTTTCAGCGTTCAGTAACATTCAGCTCTTGTCTCCCGGTTCGCCGGTTTCCAGCAACCTCTTGAACTGATCTTCGTCAAGCATCGGAACGCCGAGTTCCTCGGCCTTGGCCTCTTTGGAGCCGGCATTGGCACCGACGACGACGTAATCGGTTTTCTTGCTCACCGAACCTGCTGCCTTGCCACCGCGTTCGACGATTGCTTCTTTGGCGGATTCTCGGCTGAAGCCTTCCAACGAGCCAGTGACGACCACGGTCTTTCCGACCAACGTCTGCGGCAGCGTGTTTTTCTCCACGCTTTGCCCGACTCCTGCGGCTTTCCACGCCTTGAGAATCTTGCCACGCCAATCCCCCGGCTTGCGGGCGTTGGAGAACCATGAGACCACGGATTCGGCGATTTCCTGACCGATGCCGTCGATGGCGACCAGATCATCCACGTTCGCGTCGGCGATGGCATCTAGCGAACCAAAACGGTTGGCGATCAAGCGAGCGGTAGGCGGGCCAAGACGACGAATCGAAAGAGCCACCAACACCCGCCAGAGGTCGGCTTGCTTAGCCTTGTCGATTTCCTCGAGCATCTTTTTGGTATTCTCCCCCGGACGCACATAGACCGGCTGCTCACTGATGCCATCGCGCGTCTTGCGACGATTCGTGGCAATGACCACGGCATCGGAAGGGACATCATAGCCTGGGTAACTAGGCTGATGGAGTTGAGCTGACGAAGAAACTTGCACTGATGCATGGTCTTGAGCCTGAGCAGAAACATCTTGAACACCGGCGCCTTGTGTCTGGCCTCCGTTTTGAACGGAAGTCTCTTCACTACCGAAAGCATGCGCCTGATCCTCGATCCGGTTGGATTCTTCACCGGTGTCATCAACTAAGGTCTGGCTTCCAGCAGCAACCCGCGAACTTAAGGCTTTCCCCTTCTTAGCCTCAATAGGAGCCGTCCAGAAAGCCGGGACACGATGCCAGAGACCGGAACCACCGCGGTTCTTGCGACGCTTGTGCTTACGTCCCTCTTCGTCGATATGTTCGCTGACCTCGATAATGGCGGATTCTCTCCAGACTTCGACATCCTTCAGATCGTCGGCATTCAGCGTAAAGACATCCGCCTCGCTGGTGAGCACAGGATCCTGTTTCGCAGGCAACTGCAGCCCCGCAACCGGTTCATACGGCTCAGGCTCTTCGCCCGGCTCAACCTCGATATCACGCAGGTCCGGCGCGTATGTCGCCACTGATTCCGGCCTGTTCTCCTCAGGGTTGGTCAGGGCGATAGCGCTCTGCTCCCCCAAATGCTCGATATCCAACGCTTTGCGACTGGCTAGGTTCATGACTCGTTGGGTGAACTGCGCCGGGCAACTTTCCACATTCGGACAGCGAATATCCTTGTCGCCTTCTTTAGCGGGAGCAAGTTTGGTGCCGCAGGACGGGCAATATTCCGGCATGACGAATTCGCGCAACTCATTTTCATGGCCTTTACGCCGTTCCAATACGGGCCCCACGATCTCAGGGATGACATCCCCGGCTTTGCGCACCACGACAGTGTCGCCGATCATCACGTTCTTGTGCTTGACTTCGGAAGGGTTGTGCAAGGTCGCCGCCGCAACCGTGGAACCGGCGACATAGACCGGCTGCAACACAGCCACAGGCGTGACACGCCCCGTACGCCCGACCTGAACGATGATGTTGAGCAGTTTGGTGTTGACTTCCTCAGGCGGGTATTTGTAGGCGATGGCCCAGCGCGGGGCTCGCGAAGTGGCACCGAGGCGGCGTTGCAACGCCAGATCGTCGACCTTGACCACGATGCCGTCGAGCGCATGCTCGATGTCGCCGCGGTGTTCGCCGTAGTAGTCGATCATGTCGAGAATCTGGTCAAAGCTCGTAATCTCACGATTGTGCGGGGAAACAGGAATCCCCCACTTCTTGTACAAGTCATAAGCCTCGGACTGGTCGTCAACAGCGTCATGGCCAACGTTCACACTGCCGGGCGCCCATTGCAAAAGGCCTAGGCCGTGTGCGTAGAAACTCAGATGGCGGGAGGCGGTAATCCGCGGATCCTTCTGACGAAGCGACCCTGCGGCAGCGTTGCGAGGATTGGCAAATGGCGCTTTGCCGTCATTCTCATTCACCTTGTTGAGTTCATGGAAATCATCCCAACGCATGAAGACCTCGCCGCGAATCTCGACAAATCTCGGAATGTCTTCGGGCGAACCCTTGAGATTCTGCGGAATCGAGGCAATGGTGCGCACGTTGGTGGTGATATCTTCGCCGGTCGTGCCGTCGCCGCGGGTGAGTCCTTGTTCCAGTACACCGTCGCGGTAGAGCAAATCAAGCGCCAGTCCATCGATCTTGACCTCGCAGGTCATCGGCAAAAGCTTGCCGTCCGGCCATTCAAGCGCCTTCAAAACGCCGTCATACCATTCCCTGAGCTCCGCGATGGAAAATACATCGTCCAGACTCAGCATCTTGGAGGGGAGCACCACATCGGGGAATTCGTTGGAGAATGTGCCACCGACGCGATGCGTGGGCGACTGGGGGTTGTCAAGCGCCGGGAAATCAGCCTCAAGCGCCTGCAAACACCGTAAAAATGTATCGTAGGCGGCATCCGAGGAAACCGGCTCGGAATCGATGTAGTAGGCGATCTGATCGCTTTCTACCCATGCAGCCACCCGCGCCCAAAGCCTTGCCGCAGCCTCGCTGGTGAGTTTTGAGACATCAAGTTTTCCAAGCCGTTCGGCATCGGCGTCGGTGTGCTGCAACGCGGCAATCCACTCCAGAGAACCGGAGGCGTATCGGGCGGCGCCGGTATTCTCGGCAGCGTCGGTTCTGCCACTTTGAAAATCCCAAGCCAGCTGATCACCTTGCGCCGTTGCGTTCGCCTTGCCCTGTGCGGTTTTCGGTTTCGTCGACTTGACCATGTCACCCATCCAATCCATCTGCGGAACCCAATAGTATTACATTATGGGCCATGCATCGTTCTTTCCCGATTGTACGGTCATGCGAGGAAAGAGGAACAAAAGACCGATTCTTTAAGACAGGACAGCACGGCGCCACCACCTTTTGCCGTGATACCCCAAGAAAACCAGTGCGTATGGGACCTGTTTCAAAGTACAATCTAGGCACTAAGCGAGCGTAGGAATTGCGCTTGAGCCATGTCCATTCCATCATCGGCACTGTCATCCATCCTCGCGGCCGCAACCGAAAGCGTACGTGCAGGGACAAAAAGCGCCTTGTCGACGCAGACCTGTGCCGCGTCACGCACGATATCGCCAACCTCGGTATGTGGCCAGACCGGCAGATCGTGAGAGGCAAGCACCTGTTGAGCGACCTCGAAGGAGACAGGCACGAGAATGCATTGCGATTGCGCACGCGCCAGCAGTTCCTGCAGCTCGCTGTCGAGCGAAGCGATTTTCCCTGGGGAGATATGTTCGCTCATGATGTAGCTTGCGGCCGCAACATCGAAGTCACCGAGCATCCATTCGGCATAGGCCAGCCGGTAATACGCATAGGCCGCATCATCACGGTCCAGTGAGACACGCAAGGCGTTAAGGCAGGCGGCACGGGCGGAATCCCAGTCCTCCTCGCGGGCCAACTGCACCGCAAGCCTCATGTGCGAAAGCGGATAGGCAGGCGCATACGACACCATGGCGTTGAGGTGCGGCAAGGCGGCCTTCGCCCCCTGCAGTTGGGCGAGCACATCGGCAAGTTCCATGTGGGCGTAGAACAGGTTATCGGGGATGAGCACCGTTCGCTCGTCGCTCGTAGCGAACAGGCGATTGTAGACCACGCGCTCCGCGTAGGAGTTGAAATAACGCGGGGCGCCGGTCGGAGCGTACATGGCATCGACCTTGGAAATTGCCTCTTCAAGGCTTGCAATGGCCTGATCGACCTGACCGGAAAACAGCAGGTCACGGGCCTTGACACGCTCGGCGTCAAGGTCCTTGGCAAGTGTGAAATCCAGATCAGGGGTATCCACCCCGTCAATCAGGGCACTGCTTACCGACGGTGCGAGCCTTTTGAGCTCAGGATCACCATTGGCTTCGACGATTGCCATGGCCTCCTGCGCCTTCGAAACACTAGGTAGATCGCCTTGAGCAGCAAGACGATGAAAATCGCTGACGGCACGCTGCAATAGATCGGCGCGCTGAATGGAAAGTCCCATGATGTTATCGGTACCAAGCACTTTTCTGGCTTTTCCGTCGATCGACACGTCGGCGAGTTCCGGTTCCTCCTGGCTTCCGAGGGGCGAGAAGCGCTTGTCACGCAGGTTGAACTCTGGGTTGGCATTACGCGGTATCACGCCTTCGATATTGAGTGAGGCACCGAATCTGCGATACGTCTCGATAGGGTGGTCCAAACCGGCAGAACATGCACAGCGTATGAATTCCTCACGCGTAAAAGTGACCGAAGCCATATTGTGAGCGCTGGGACCGCTACGTAGCACGGCGAGTGGATCGTTGTCCTCGTTGTCTGTGCCATCGCCGTCGGCGTCATCGATGTCCGCCTGCTGGCCCCCCTGCGGCACGGACATGGCGATGCTGTCGAAATCAACACCTTTCATCAGATCTGCGAATCGGGCATCGATCTGATCCTCATCATCATGCGGCTCACCGGCCCCATCCGCCTCACCGGAATCGAAAGTCGCAAAAGGCTCATCCTTCGCAGGCCCATTCCCGCTCTGAGCTCCAGCGACGTTTCCCTGCGTGCCGGTAAAGTCAGTACCCGGTTGAGGATCATTATCCTGAGAATTGACGGACGATTCGGCAGCTGCAGCGTTCTGCGGAATATCGGCCGGGTTTTCTTTTCCGTCATCGAAAACCGAACTTGTCTGATCGCGCTGTCCATTTCCGTCTTCAGAATCCGCCGGACCGTTTTCGCCCGACTCCTGTGGGCTTTGCGCGGACGAGGAAGCGAACGGCATGGAATCACGTCCCGCAGCCACGGCACCGGCCTGCGAGGGGTCGCCATGGATGTCGCCATCCTTGGGATCCGCCTTCGAGCCGCCTTTGCGTTTGTCCCCCATCGGCATGCGTTCGAATGTGCCCAACGCCTGCGCCATCAACTTGGAAATGGCGGAATCCTGCTGCTCGACCGCTTCCTCCAACCCCATGGAATCGATGCGGATTGATACGTTCTGAATCGATTCGTCGCTGCCGAAACACAGCGCCGCGATCATCAATCCGACCCGCAGGTTGTACCGCTCGCTCATCGACGTACGTTCGGCATCGCTCAGAGCAATCCAGGCATGGCGCTTGGAATCGTATCGGCTGGTGGGCATCAAGGTGCGCCCTGCCGTGGTGAAGGCGACGGCAACATTGCCTTGTGAAAGATTGGAGCGGAATTCTGTATCGAAGCGGTAGGGAACCCTGACCTGCCTCAACAACGTGGAGAGTGTCTGGCGATACACCCATTCGCCGCGTCCCGTTTTCCTTTCTGCCCCTAGCCCCGGCACACCGTTCCGGTCGGGCGCGTCAGCGGCGATGCGGTCGGCGGTCTGTGCCGCAATCGATAGCATGCGGGACAGGGACGCGGAACTCGGCTCATCAAGATCGGCCCCCTGGTTGGGCAGCGGTTTGAGCGCCATCAGTGCCGGGTTTTCGAGCAAGGCATGATCGATCTGGGCGGCCTGCGCACGGGTGACCGTGTCTTCGATGGGCAACGCGCCGGTATGCGCGTTATGCTCCAACCAAGCGCTTATCGCGGAGAAACGATTGAGATTGCCTTCGATGTTCAGGGCTTCCAATGCCGGAGCAAGATCCAACGAATCATCCCAGGTGAAGAAATACGCGCCGGAATAACTGGAAGTGTACAAATGCAAGGGTTCAGCGCCATGAACGGCCTCCAGCCCTGCGGATTCCTTCAATGCGCCTGATTCACGCATCAAATCCGCAAAGTAATCCTCAAGACCGGACACACGCAGGCCGTGGGTTCGAGCCTCCAAGCTGTCGCGCACACTGCGACGGATCGCGCCGAGCGGTGCCTCGCGGTTCAGCCTGCGGAAGATGTTGCCGGCGCCAAAACCGATGAGCTGGCCGCTCATCTGCGGAAGCATGTAGGTGGCGAAAAAGGCGATGGCCATAGCATCCCGATATTCCAAATTAAGACGCAGGGATTCGGGCAGCCGGTAACGCATCTGTTCCAAGGTGTAGCGGTTGCCACGTTTGAGCCAGGAAGCCAACCAGGTCATTCTGCCGAACATGTCACGACCGACAATGCCACCCTGTACCACTTCAATGCCTTGACCCGTATGATCCGAGCGGTTTTGACCTGCTGTTTGTGCCGCCGACACGCCGTTTCGCCCGGTTTCAGACAAAGAAACCTGCGTCGTGCCCCCGCCACCGCTCATTCTGCTATCATCGGAAAGCGAAAAATCACCCTCCTTGCCAAAAATAAGCACCGGGTCATCATCATGGGTGTCCATTTGCGGATCGGTGCCCAAAAACACACGTCCCTTTCCATCGACCAGTGCAACCTGACAGAATTGGTTAGGTCCAAGGAACACGCCGATTGCGAAAAACCGGCCATCAAGCTGGGGCAACTGCGCCCAACCAAGGCGAAGTCCATCCGGAACGTCGGGAAAGTCCTCGAAAATATGGCGTTTGACCATTGGCCCCAATTCGATGGCACGCTCAAAAAGCTCTTTCACCATCTCATCGGTGCCAGGCTTGCCCTGAGGCCGGACTGAGGAGAAGGAACCGGTATCCCTCACGGTGCTCTTCGATACACCGCTACCGACCGCCGTATTCACACGATGCGCAAGACCCTTGGCACCTTTGATGAACCTGCCAAAACGCGGTGAGGAGGCGAAATCATGCAAATGCTGTGTGAAATTGGACATATGGGTAATTGTTTCAATTCAGCCAGACATGATGCTTATAGAATAATGGTGTGAACACTTCCGAGCATAGCTTCCACTCGCGCCACAAGACCGCCATATTCATGGCCCTGGCGGGGGTGATCATACTCCTGCTCGAATGTTTCGCATTCAATATCCAGTTCTGGAGCACCCTAGGTGCCAGCCGGGATTCCACCTCTGCGCTGAATACGCTTGGATCAGGGCTCAAACGCCAAAAGAATGGGACACTGCTCGTCACCGATCCCACCTCGGCGTTTCTGATAACACAGGCCGACGGCAGTTCACCCTACCTTCGTCTGGATTCGGCCGAAACGACATTCCGGTTCACATCGCCCTCACGCGTGCAGGGAGCTGCAAGTAGCGCAGGAAAAACCGGTGACACGGACAAAGGCAGGTCGAAATTTCCGCTGACCACCTTCCAAGTCCGGGTCGATGCCGCTGGACACGCTTCCCATACCCGTCCCGTTTCCACGACCGTCGCTCATTCCCTTTACCTTCATATTCCAAAACTCGACACGGGATCCCCATCCACCCTCGTCAAGGTTTGGATTGAAGAACCGGCAGGCACGAAGGTCGACGTCGCCGCCGTACACGCCAATGTACGTGTGCCGTTCCATGCCGATTGGGGACGCGTGGCGGCCATGGCGGCACTCGTTCTGCTGATCACGGCATGGATGCCGGCGTCAAAGCTGTGGCGCATTCGCTTGGACACCACAAGCATCGCTCAACGGATTGCGTTCGCCGTATTCATCGTCATCGCCGCCATTCTTACGGCGGTATCCATAACGCAATCGATATGGACAAACCCTTCGGCATTTCACGAGCCTGACAATTACACCTACGATTTCAACCAATACGGCCATATGGCCGACTCGCTCATTCACGGCCGAACCTCAATCGACCTGCCGGTGCCACAGGCGCTCAAAACCACCGCCAATCCCTATGATCCGCACACGAGGGAAGCACTGCTTGAGCAAGGCGTCAACCCGATCTATTGGGACTATGCCTTCTACCAGAACCATTGGTATTCCTATTTCGGCGTGTTGCCAGCCTTGCTCCTGTTCGTGCCGTACCGTTTGGTGACTTCGCTGTTCACCCCTGGCGGTCTGATGCTTCCGGCAGGTGCTGCCGTGGCGCTGCTGCTGCTCGTCTTTGTCATTTTCGCAGCCTTGCTGGTCATCCGGGTACTCAAAATGGTGCGTCCAAATATTTCCGTAGCCGCTGTTTCTATGGCCATCACCCTGTTCGTGCTAGGTTCACAGGCAGGATACCTTGCGTTCCGCCTGAATTTCTATTCGGTACCATTCGCGGCTTCGATGGCCCTGAGCGTCATGGGCATTTGGTTTTGGCTTGGCGTGGCAGGATATCAACGTGCCGATTCAAGCAGTGAATCAGCAATCATTCGGTCTGAGCACAACAATCTATCGCAGCCCTTGCCACAGACAAAAGGAAAACGCCGGGCAGGCCGACATCATATGATCGTCATTGGCCAAGCACCGCCGATTTCGTGGCCGCATCTGTCGGCGGGATCATTGGCTTTGGCAGCGAATTTCGGTTGCCGACCTACGTTCGCACTGGTCGCTTTATTGGCCTTTCCGATATTCTGGCCTCAAATCCGCGAGATATTTCGGAAAACGCCGACGCCCGTTCTAAATCCCTGTAACGGCCCCACCAAGTCAGACAAGACCAAACAAGACGATTCTACCGACAGGACACAAAAAAACAAGACGACAGCCGCCAATCATTCCGGTAACACACCGGTTACAGACAAACGAAACGCAAAACGCAAGGCCGTCGGCATGGTATTGTGCTCGATGCTGTTGCCCGCTTTGGTTGTGGTTGTGCCATTGTGCATCTATAACGCGGTCCGTTTCGGCTCGCCCTTCAATTTCGGCGAACGCTACCAGATCACCGTGGCCGATATGACCCATTACCGCAACACCGCCGTGAACCTGCTGCCGACGGTCGGCTATTACCTGTTCCTGCCATTGCGGTTCTCACACGAATTCCCATTCCTCACCATCAACCCGACGCCTCTGCCATCCTGGAGTTATGCGGAGCCGATGGTCGGCGGCCTGTTCGCGCTGTGCCCGGCACTGCTCGTCGTCGCGCTGTTGCTCCTGCCAAGCGTAAGACGGCATATCCGCCGCTCAGGATTGCTGCGAACCATACTGACGGCGTTGCCGCTGGCCTTGCTGCTTTTGCTTGTTGACAGCCTCAAAGGCGGTATCGGCTGGCGCTACATGGTCGATTTCGGATGGTTGGTCGCCCTGAGCGCTGTTGTGGTGCTTGGCGTGATTCTGGGGGATGCAAGGCCATGCCGTGACACCGGAATGCTCTCGGCAAAGATGCGGTCCCATGTGGGCACACACGAAACATCAACATCATTGCCACAACCGAACCCTCGTAATCAGTTCGGAAAACTGATACCTCACCGTGCTGCCACATCCCGATCTCCCCGATCACGTATCGATTGGGGGCTTGTCGCCATACGCTTGGTCATGCTCCTGCTTGTGCTATTGAGCATCATTCTGGCGTTCTTCACCATGTTCGTTCCCGGACGTGAAGACGCCCTGACACGCACCGACCCCGTGACATTTCAGGCCGTCGCCTCGTGGTTCATGATTGGGTGAGTCTGCGCTCGCGTCCTTTGCACATGCACTTTTGATTATAAAGCGAGCCAAAAAAGTATTACATAAGGGAATCAGCAAGCTCTTGCTGTGCAAAAAGCATATTCGCCTATCCGCAGTTCTTTTCACCAACTTTTCAAACCATATCAAGCTCTCGGGAAACCACCGCAAGAATAGCCCTAATATTGCGCTCGAAGACTTCTGGCTCTGGCAACAGCGAGACCGCAAGATAACCGTTTTCGGTCATGTCGAAATAATAGCCGGGCTGCCCGGTCAGGTTGAAATCGTGGATGAGGCGAAGCACCAACACATTCTCGTCGATAACCGACGGGAAACGCAACAGCACGTTCCAACCGCCTTCGGCACGCAGCAGCGAAACCATACCCGCCTCGTCCTCATCCAATATCGTATGCAGCCGCTTGAGATTGGTTCTGATGCGTTGCCGCACACGATCGAGCTGCCCTGAAACGGCACCGAGCAATTCTGGCATCCGCTCGGCGATGATATCGCTGAACGGCAGATAATCGTCGGCGATGATGTCAAGCCTGCGCTGAGCCTCCTGCACCAGTTCGCCAGGTCCGCTGACTTCGATCCAGCCGACTTTGGCATGCGGGGCAGCCAGGAGCTTGGAAAAACCGTCAAGCGCAAAGGTCAGCGCACCTCTCTCCCCTGCCAGCCGACGGTTGCCAACAAACGGTTCCAAAGAATAATCAAAGAAAACCTCATCGGCGATGATGGCGACATCGTGTTCGCGGCATAACGCCACCAGTTCCTCGCGCTCGTCGGGTTTGACATACGAACCGGTGGGATTGTTGGGGTTGATGAGGACGATGGCCTGTATCTTTTGCCCTTGACCACTTCCCAATAGTTCACGAAGCCAAGCGACATCGATGAACCATGAGCCATCGAAGCGCAACTGATATTCCAACGTGTCCACGTTCTCCAACCCGCCGATGGACTCGATCAGCGGGTAGCCGGGCTTGGGCCCCAGAACAATGTCGCCCGGATCGCACACCAGCTTGAACAGCCAGGAATAGGCCTCGGAAGTGGAGCTGAGCAGGTAAAGCCGATTCGGATCGACCGATACCGAAGGATTGTGTTCCGCAGCCGCCTCTTTGAGATTGCGTTTGGTCAGAAACCGGGCCAGCTGTTGCCGCGCCGCCAACGGGCCGCGCGGGTCTGCAGTATAAACGCCTGGCACTTGGTTTGGTGCAAGGCCGTGCCTTGTCGGGTTGGAATCGTTCACGGTTTCCAACGCAATTCCCTGGTTGCGGGCCGCAGCCTCTGCCTTGGCGATTAGGTTGAGCCGCGTCGAACCCACCCTTGACGAAAAACGCATAATCTCCCATTCCCGCATATTCAGTTGATGATGTAATGCATGCCGGCTACTGCGAACCACCACCGTCCATTGCCCATCACAATCCCTATTAGCGATAATGCCCATTGGCAGCAACAATATGTGTCGGCGTCAAAGACAACCCTACTTCAGCGTACTCACACATACAAAAAGTTCCGCCCGACCCTGCGGCCGAGCGGAACCCAAGAACTCAATCCTCAGACAAGTCTGGTGGTTGCATAATACGCAGCACCTACAATACCAGCCTCGTTGCGCAGCTTGGCCTGCACGATCGGGGTCTTGATGTCAATATAAGGAATGAACTTGTCGGCCATACGGCTCACGCCGCCGCCGACGACGAAAAGATCCGGACTGAAATACTTTTCAAGCAATCCGTAATATTTGGTCAGACGCTTGGCCCACTTCTTGTATCCGAGGCTCTTCTTGTCGCGTACGGAGGATGCCGCGTACTTTTCGGCCTCACCCTTGCCTTTTTCAAGCTGGATATGGCCGAGCTCCGTGTTGGGCAGCAGCACACCTTTGTAGATAAGCGCCGTGCCGATACCGGTACCGAGCGTAGTCGCGATAACCAGACCGTCCTCACCCTTGGCCGCACCATACTGCTGTTCGGCAAGGCCTGCCGCATCCGCATCATTGACTACGGTGACAGGACGGTTGCATGCCTTGGAGAAGACTTCGGTAACATCGAGGCCGATCCATGACTTGTCGAGGTTGGCAATGAAATCGAGCGGCTTGCCAGGCTTGATGGGGGCCGGGAACGCAATGCCCACCGGGGCGCCGGCCGGCACCTCAAAATGTTCGAGTTCTTGACGCACGATGGCCGCAACGGCATCGGGGGTAGAGACCTCGGGAGTAAGGATCTTCAAACGCGGTAAAGCGAATTCGCCTTTTTCCAAATCCACTGGAGCAGCCTTGATACCAGAACCGCCGATATCAACGCCAAAGGCCTGTGCTGTCTCAATCATCGCTAACCCCCACCTGGTAACGGAACAGATAACCTAGATATTGTACCGCAATTAAAGCCCAACACGCTTGAATCAACGATTTATTTGAAAACCTTATCTTGTTTATTTGTAGCGTTACTTCAGTGGCGGCATCGGTTGCCAATTCGGGTCGTGCAACAGTTTGCGCGAATCGACCCAGCCCTTGGCGATGGCCTTGAGCCCGGGCTTGACGTGTTCGCGGTCGACGGCGAGGATACGGATGACCTCCTTGGCCGCCGTAAGCAGCGTTCCCAAACCGAACAAGGCCGGTCGATAATCGCCATGGGCCATGAAGTAACGGGCCATGTAGCCGCGGTTGCGCATGATATGGTACCGGTTCATGTCGGAGGTGGAATTGAGCTGGCGCAGGCCGGCGATGTCCCAATTGCCGATATCGCGGGTGCGCTGAATGATCTTGTCGTTGACTACGATCGGATCGGTCACCTTGCTGGCCAGATAGCCGTAAATCGTATCATCCCAATAGATGAAAAAGCGGGGATCGGGCAGGCCGATCCGCTCGACGATATTGCGGCGGAACAAGCCGCCTTCGAAACACATCGTATCCATTGTACGGTATCCGGAAGGGCCGAACGCGGCCGGGGCAATGGGGTTCGGGATACCCAACGGCACGATGAAATCATACTGCCAGTAGAAGGGGCCACCGTCATAGTCGAGGCGCGAACCCTGAATCACGTCGTGACGCGGCGTCCACTTGGCCAGTTGCTCGATGGCGTTTGGCAGCACCGCCACATCGTCGTCCATCACCCAGAACCACTCAGCACCCAGTTCGTAAGCTTTCTTCACTCCATTAGAGAATCCGCCGGAACCACCGATATTGCCCTTCTGAGGGGCGTAGACCACACGAGCGGTGTTGCCGCTATCGTCCGGTTCGGTCTTACCCCACTGCACAGTGATGTCGGTAGAAAAATCTTCGACCATGCCCTTGGTCTCATTGCTGTGCTCGTTGTCGACCACGACCACACGCCACGGGGCCACCTTGAGTGCCTTGATCGACTCGAACAGGCCGGCCAGCAGTTTCTGTCGTTTGTAGGTCACCACGACGATCGCCAGTTTCTCGATCGGTGACACCGCGGGGTACGCGAGCCCCTTGCCTTCTCCGGCACCGGTTTCCACAGTTTTCTCGTTTTGAGTCATATCCCTATTGTTGCACCCCCACACGATGGCGGCGAAACCGGGTACGGTGATTGCAGAATGCGGAAATCTTGACGGTCCCATATCCATATCCGTCGAACGGTACGAAATCGTTTGACAGATGACTACACATACGGGTATAGATAGAAAGGCAAGTTTCAGGGAAGGTGAAATTCCTTATTGGCGGTAACGGCACTGTCGGACTAAAAACGACAGCAAGCCGAAGCCCGCGAGCCGCAAAAGCGGTCGATCCGGTGAAAATCCGAGGCCAACGGTTACAGTCCGGATGAAAGAAACGGGGCTCACTATGAGCGATATTTCTGATACCCAAAATTCGTCTGATTCCCATAGCCGGGACAAGACGCAATCCTCACACTCCACCGGCGTGGCCGACCAAGGGCGCTGGTCCACCCAACGCATCGCGGTCTATGCGCTTTTTGTGGCGCTGGCCATGGTTGCCTCTTTCATTGAGTTCCCGATCATGCCGGGCACCCCGTGGCTCAAGTACGACCTTTCCGGCATTATCTGCCTGGTAGCGGGCTTCGCATTCGGACCGATGGCGGCCTTCATCGTCAGCGTCTTGAGCTGGATTCCCCACCTCTTCATGAACCCATGGGGCGCCATCATGTCCATTGCGGTCTCCGTGTTCCTGAGCGTTCCGGCTGCGATGGTCTACAAGCGCATGCGCACCCGCGTCGGAGCATTGGTCGGCATCCTGGTCGGCATCGTATTCGGACTTATCGCGGCCATCGGCGGCAATCTTTTGATTACCCCGATCTACGCGCATATGACCACCGCCCAGGTGCTGAAGATGGTCGTACCGGTTCTTCTGCCGTTCAACCTCATCAAATTCGCGATTCACGGCGTGGTGACCTTCATCATCTACAAGCCGATCTCGAATCTCTTGAACCGATAGGAATCCGCAACAGACAATGACTACGGTTCCCCGCAAATCCACCGAAACCGAGCCTGCAACACCTTACGGCAGCGAAAGCTCGGCTTTGGCATATCGTACCGATCGCAATACAAGCAGCTCCTCGGAAACTAACCGTGCCGCAAATTCCGATGCTAATCAAGCAAACGTTGCCAACGGCTTCGCCGCCCGGCTTAAGAACACCTGTTTCAGTTATGACAGCGGCAAATCATGGGTGTTGGACGGCATCAACCTTGATATCCACGCCGGCGAACGCCTCTGCCTGGTGGGACCCAACGGTTCGGGCAAATCGACGTTGGCCAGGCTTGTCGCCGGCCTTGCCGCGCCCGACAGCGGTTCGGTGACCTTGCTCGGCTGCGACGTGTTTTGTGAAGGCATCCCGCACAGCGACCTGTATCGGAAAGCGCGCAAGGGCATCGGAGCGGTGTTCCAGAATCCGGTGGACCAGATCATCACCACCGTCGTCGGCGACGATGTGGCGTTCGGCCCGGAAAACCTTGCTCTCGACCCGAAAGAAATCACCACACGGGTCAACGAGTCCTTGGATGCCGTGGAAATGAGTGGTTTCCTCAACGCTGATCCCTCCCGAATGAGCGGTGGCCAGCAGCAACGTACCGCCATCGCCGGCATACTGGCCATGCGCCCGAAGATGATCGTGCTTGACGAACCGACTGCGATGCTCGACCTGGCTGCCCAACACGATGTGCTTCGCGTGCTTGACAACCTGCAGAAGGCCGGCACCACGATCGTCCATGTCACGCACCGGCCGGAGGAACTGAAAGCGGCCGATCGCATTGTAAGTCTCGAAAACGGCAGGTTAATCGAGCTCAACCTGACCGAGGCCACGTTGCGGCTTTCAGTGACCAACGCCGACGATATCGGCATGTTCAAGTCCGATGGCCTCGTCATCGATGGGGGGCTTGGCAAACCGGGCAACATACACGCCGCAAAACCCGCAGATAGACAGAATCGTTTCGGAACCGACGACACCAAAGTATCAGAACCGACCGTTTCCGGCAATTCGTCCTTGCACAGCTTCAAAGACCATAAAGAACCAGACACGGCACCAACGCCAGATCCCCGATATTCTTCCGGTGAACCAGCCATCAGTTTCGAACACGTTTCGTTCCGTTATCCCAAATCGGATACCGATACCCTGCACGACTTCTCGATGCGTATCGAACAGGGCGAGGTCGTGGCCATCATGGGCCGCAACGGGACTGGCAAAACAACGCTGACCAAGCTCATGACCGCGTTATCAAAACCTGATGACGGCACCATCAACGTGGCCGGCATCGATTTGGGTTCGATGAAGCGACGGGACAAAAAAGCCTTGCGTTCCAGCGTCGGGTTGGTGATGCAACAGCCGGAACACCAGCTGTTCGCCGAAACCGTGCGGCAGGATGTGGCCTACGGCCCCAGTAACCAAGACCTGCCGCAGCAGGTGGTCGACCAGCGCGTGGATAGAGCCTTGAATCTGCTTGGCATCAGTGCACTTGCCGAACGCTCTCCCTTCTCACTTTCCGGCGGACAGCAACGGCTTGCGGCCATCGCGGGCATCATCGCCTGCGACCCGCGAATCCTCATCCTCGACGAGCCGACCGCCGGGCTTGACGCCACGGCCAGCGAACGCATCTACGCGCTGGTGCGCACGCTCAACACGCACGGCGTCACCATCGTGATGATCACCCATTCCCCGCGTCAGGCGCGTCAACTTGCCGACCGCGTCATCACGCTGGGCGAACCGGTGACAGCGGACGCGAACACTGCCGACGAACAAGCTGCAGCGAGTGCAAACCGTGACTTCACAGCGACCAAATCCGTTGATACAACGCCACAATTCCAATCCAGTCCGGCAAGCTGTGGCGCATTATCATCGACAACTGAGGCTTGTTGGACCCGTGCCGACGGCAACTCTACCAATCCAACAGGCAAGACCACACAACCGGTCATCGAACACCGGCACAGCGAAACGAGACAAACCGCCAAATCCAACCTAGACCGGACTGCGCAACCCACCAAATCAAAGCCTGGAAAGACAACACAATCCATCAAATCCTCGTTTGGCGAGGCAACGGACAAGGTAGCCAAACGCAACACATCCGGCGGACGGAGCAAGGTTCATAATGGCAAAAGCATCATCGAGCGGCTCGATTCACGCGTCAAACTCGTTGTATTCCTTGTGCTGATGTTCACCTCGTTCATAGTCAGCTCCCTGCCGCAACTGGGATTGACTGCAGTGATGGTCATCATCCTCGCTGCCGCAGCCAAACTTGGTCCGAAACAGCTTTTCCGCTCAATGCGCGGATTCCTGGTATTGCTATTGGTAATGGGCGTGATCAACATGCTTTTCGTACGTACCGGCAAACCGTTGGTGACCTTCTGGAATTTTCCCATCACCGACGAGGGCGTGATGGCCGCGGTGCTCTATACCTGCCGTTTCGGGCTGGTCATTCTGCTGGGAATCATCCTTCTGCAGACCACGACGCCCACTGCGCTTACCGACGGCTTCGGCTCTCTGCTTTCACCATTACGAAAACTCGGTCTCCATACCCAGGAACTGGCGCTGGTCATGAGCCTTGCGCTGCGCTTCCTGCCGACACTGGCTGACGAAGCCCGCAACATCATGGACGCACAGGCGGCGCGCGGCGGCAGCATCGAAACCGGTTCCCCAACCAAACGCATCAAGGCGCTGGTGGCCATCATCGTCCCCATTTTCGCCGGCGCGCTGCGTCATTCGGACAATCTTTCGCTTGCGCTCGACGCGCGCTGCTACGAGGAAGGCATACGGCGCACCCACTGGAACGCCATGCGGATACGTGGCAGGGACATGATGTTTATCCTCCTGTGCGCGCTGTATCTGGTGGTGCTGCTCAGTCTCAAGGCCGGATTGCTTTCGGTAGTACGCCTGTAAGTGCCCTGGAACCATCACGGGTTCCTTTGCCGATTTTGCGAGAAACGGCGAGAACATCATAGGGATTAAATTCTTACTGTTCGCAACGTTATGTGCTAAATCCTGATAGAGTGGAACAGAGCCTGTTGTAACTGTTTTGCCTATCAAGGAGACGATATGCACGCACCACGTAATACCGCTATAGAACCATTCGCCATCGAACACGCCACCGTTGCCACCGGCAACCTCGACGGCCGCACCTTAAGCGACACTACCGTCGTCGTTGACGGCCTCGGCAAGATCCGCGAGATCGGCCCCTCATCGAGTGTCGTGGTGCCTCCGGGCTACCACAGGTTGGACGGTACCGGCAAGGTCGTTTCCCCCGGCATGATCAACGGCCACACCCACACGTTCTCGCAGGGCAAGCCGCTCGACCCGAAAGGCAGCACGCCTGAAGGCCAGCGCAAAACCGCGAAGATCATGCATTCGGCGCCGGGCAAGCTCTTTATGTATGAGACCAGCAAGTCCAATATCATGACGCTGCTCAACTCCGGGGTCACCACGATCCGCACCGTGGGCGATGTCGGCTATGAAGTCGTCGCCATCCGCGACCGCATCAACGCCGGTAAAATGGTCGGTCCGCGCATCATGGCCGCAGGCCCCATGCTCGCGATCCCCGACGGCCACGGCGCACCGCTCGTCGCCATGGAAAGCACTACCCCCGAAGAAGCGCGCAGCGAGGCCGAATACAGCATCGACCACGGCGTCAACGCACTCAAAATCGCGGCGACTGGCGGCGTCACCGACTCGCAGGTGCTCGGCGAGGCCGGTGCCCCGCAGATGACAGAGGAACAGATGCGCGCTATCTGCGAGGCCGCGCACGCCAACGACATCATCGTCGCCGCCCACGCCCAAAGCGAGGAAGGCGTTCGCCGCGCGTTGAAGGCCGGCGTCGACACCATCGAACATGGCTGCACGCTGGACGACGAACTGACCGATCTCTTCCTGCACAACCCGAATTCGTTGCGCGGCTGGAGCGCGTTGGAACCGACGCTTTCCGCGGGTCTGCCGATGAAGTATCTTTCACAGGAAACACTGAACATGACCGACATCCAGATGCAGAACTCCGTGCCTGTGGTCGAAGGCATGGTCAACGGCGCCAAGCAGGCGCACGAGGCCGGCATCAAGGTCGGCGTCGGCACCGATTCCGCCATGCCGTTCGTGCCGCAGTATGGCACCTGGCGCGAGATGGCGCTGCTCGTTCGCTTCGCCGGCTTCACCCCGGCCGAATCGTTCCACGCCGGCACGCAAGTCACCGCCGAAATCCTCGGCCTGAGCGATGAGACCGGTTCGTTGGAGGTCGGCAAGTCCGCCGATCTGCTGGTCTTGAACGAGAACCCCGTCGACAACCTGCGCACACTGGAGAAGCCGCTGCTCGTGGTCGCAGCCGGCCACCCGATCTTCCATCCGCAGGTCAATCGTTTCGACGACATGGAAGCCCAGTTGGACGAGGCATACAAGTAAGCCCTGATTCGTTCCGGGTTATATATACAAAGAAATCCGTCGCAGATCTTATGTATCAGTGGCGGATTTCTCGTAGGTTGTTCTATATTCCAATCGCAGGGACTTTTATTTTAGGTATTACATTTATCTCATCAATGTAACATCTAAAATCCATGCTCAAACAAAGTGGGACCAGGCAAAGCTGGAAGCGGCTTAGGTCTGAGCCTCACCGATGGGCGTTGTCCTGCAGCGGTTCGTCATTGGCATACCGGCGTACATTGGCCACGGCAATATCGACGATATGGGCGTCGTTGCTCGCCAAATGGCTACCACCGGCGGCATGCGGAGTAATCAGGCAGCTTGGTTCGTTCCACAGCGGATGCGTAGGCGGCAATGGCTCCGTCTCGAAGACGTCGAGCCCGGCACCTCGAATGGCGTTGTTACTCAAGGCCTCAGCCAAAGCATCGTCATCGACCGCATCACCTCGACCGCCATTGACGAGGATGGCATCCTTTTTCAGAAAGGCAAGCCTGTGTGCATCAATCAGATGGTGGGTATCAGCCGCCTTCGGCAACGACAATGCAACCACATCGGCCTGCGGCAACAATGTATCAAGCTCATCGAAGCCGTGCATCTGGTCGATGCCGTCCGCAGGCTTGTCAGCGCTGCGACGCACACCGACGGTACGCATCCCCGTACCTTTGGCAAGGCGAGCGAAATGCGAACCGATGTCACCGGTACCGATAACCAACACCGTCGCGCCTTCGGGAGTGAGCACGGTACCCTCGTCCTGCCAGCGATGGGCCGTCTGATCACGGACATAAAGCGGCAGGTTCTTCATCAACGCCCACATCATGGCAATCATGTGCTCGGAAACCGACTGGCCGTAGGCGCCGGTGGCACTGGTGACGGTCACACCTTCGGGTAAGACGCCGGGTTTGATATACGCGTCGACGCCGGCGCTCCATGTCTGAAGCCATTCGAGATTGGTGAATTCATGGGCAATAGCAGGGTCGAAATTGCCCAACACCGCTGTTGCCCGACTGCGCAGTTTCTTAGGAATCTGGGCCTTCACGCTCATATCGCCATAATTCTTGGGGTCTCCACAGAATTCAATGCGCACATCGCCTGCCGCCTCAATGAACCGCTGCTGGTCTTTATCGTTAACCGGTATGCAATTGACGATGAATTTCTCAGCCTTGTTGTTTTCTTCCGTCATAGTTGCTCCTTAATCAAAAGCAATTCCTCATTCTTTAATAACCTTAATCGCTTTTCTGATTATTTGTCTTGATTGTCGTTGGAATTGATATCCGGCTCTTTTCGATTTTTGGGATCATTCGCATGCAAAATTTCACGAATTTTCTCGAGTCTTGGACCGACTTCCCGTTCATAGCCGCGATCGTTGGGATGATAGTATTCGCGCCCTACCAACTCGTCGGGCATGTATTGCTGCGTGGCAACGGCACCAGGAACATCGTGCGCGTAGACATAGCCCTTTTTATTACCCCAGTCCTTCATAAGCTTGGTCGGCGCGTTGCGCAGCCATAGCGGCACCTGACCGATCATTCCGGCGTCGACGTCGGCGAGCGCCTGGTTGATAGCATTGTAGCTGGCATTCGACTTGGGTGCAGTGGCCACGGCGATGACGGCTTCGGAAAGAATAATCCGAGCCTCAGGCATGCCAACCATAGCGACCGCCTGCGCTGCGGCGACAGTGAGTTCGAGAATCTGTGGAGCGGCCATGCCGACTTCCTCGGCAGAGGCGATCATGATGCGACGGGCGATGAAACGGGGATCCTCCCCCGCCCTCAGCATGCGCGCGAGATAATGCAGCGCGGCATCGGGGTCCGAACCCCG
Organism: Bifidobacterium sp. ESL0745; assembly: GCF_029433335.1. Classification (NCBI taxonomy): domain Bacteria; kingdom Bacillati; phylum Actinomycetota; class Actinomycetes; order Bifidobacteriales; family Bifidobacteriaceae; genus Bifidobacterium; species Bifidobacterium sp. ESL0745. The sequence continues at coordinate 608,342 of NZ_JAQTHX010000001.1, read as the reverse complement.
CATCGATTTGATGAATGCAGAGGCGACATCATAATGGTCGTCGCCGTCCTTGTCGTAGCGCACGGTGGCGGAATCCATCACTTTCGAAACGATCTCCGGGGTGATAACCGGCTTGCGAGCGCCTTTCTTGCGTTCCTTGTCCCCGGTGACCGCACCTGCCGCGGCCTCGAGGATAGTCAGCGTCTTGCGCCCGTCTCCCCCGGCCATGCGGATGATCTCGTTTACCGCTTCATCGCTGGCTTTGACTTCGCCTTTGAGCCCGTGTTTGCTTTCCAGCGCACGGGTAATCAAGGTTTTCAGATCGTCAGGTTCCATCGATTCGAGCTTGACGACGACCGACCGGCTCAGCAATGGCTTGTTGATGGAAAAACTCGGGTTTTCCGTGGTCGCCCCGATAAAGGTGACATCACGGTTCTCGACGCTGGGAAGCAGCGCGTCCTGCTGGGACTTGGAGAAGCGGTGCACCTCGTCGATGAACAGCACCGTCTCCCGCCCCTGCGTCACCAAACGCTCGTGGGCGCGCTCCAATACGACACGCACATCCTTGACGCCGGAGGTGACGGCGGAAAGCTCCTCGAAATCACGTCCGGATTGCTGCGCGACGATATAGGCCAAGGTGGTTTTGCCGACCCCCGGAGGCCCGAACAGGATAATCGAGCTCGGCGCGGTCAGCGACCCTTTCGACGTAGGGCTGGCAAGCCGGCGCAACGGCGAGCCCTCGCCCAACACCTGCTGCTGCCCCACCACATCGTCAAGCGTCGTCGGCCGCATCCGCACGGCAAGCGGGCGGGTCACGTCTTCGGGCGCATCGGCAGCGCTGAACAAGTCTTCGGTCATGCTTTCATCTTACTCCCTCATTCGAACATTTGTTCGTATCGGAAATCCGTTTACTATATTCACCAAAACTCTTATTTTTACCCTCTTGGCGCACCAAGAAGGCCATTTTCGGAAGATTCAACGCCCATTCTGCCATTTTCGACCTTCTTGGCGCGCCAAGAACACCTAAATACTGCAGAATTACGCTCAATCTTTATTTTATAGGGCTCTTGGTGCGCCAACAGTACCAAAATAACGTAAAAAGAGAAGCAGAGAATCGAGAAGCGGACCGAGAAGGCGATGCCTTCACATCACAAGTTCATTGCCGACTCGATAATCCACGAAGACCACCTCGCCGCTTTCCTGCGTGGCGTCGAGATCGACGGTGCCGGTGATGGCCCAGTCATGGTCGCCGTCGGAATCGTCGATGATCTGCCGCACCTTCCAGGTGTGTTCCTTGGCCTCGTTGCGATCATCCAAGATGAACAAATCGCCGCTGCGGGCCTTCTGGTCGATGCCGACGTATTCGTGCTCGTCGTAATAATCGTCCAGCGCATCCTCCCACTCGTGCACGCCGTAGCTCCAGTCCTTGTCGAGCGCGCCGAGCTCCTCCGGCCTATCCTGATCCATCAGCTGGATGCGGCGGAACATGGCGTTGCGAATGAGGACGATGAGCCCGCGCCTGTCCTCCACCACGGCAGGTTTGCCGCTGGGTGCGGCCGCGGTAAGAGCGGCGCCTTCGGCGTCGGCTGCCGAATCACTGCCGGCGTTCTCCCATTCGTCGACCAGACTGGAATCGACGGAACGCACGACCACGCGCAGCCACGAAATGATGTCTTCCAACTCGTCGTTGCGTTTCTCGACGGGGACGGTACGAGCGAGCGATCGATAAGCGTCGGAAAGATAGCGCAACAGCGTGCCTTCGCTTCGTGCGATGTTGTATCGGGCGATATAGCCGGTGAAATCGCTGGCCGTCTCCACCATGTCGCGCACCACGGATTTGGGGCTCAACTCGTAGTCGTTGGCCCACGGCACGTCGTGGCGGTATTCGTCGAAGGCGGCATCGAGCATTTCCTCGAGCGGCTTGGGCCAGGTGACCTCCTGCAGCTTGTCGATGCGCTCATCGTAATCGATCCCGTCGGCCTTCATCTCGGCCATCGCCTTGTCGCGTGCCTGCCGTTGTTGCGCTTTCAGGACCTGCTTGGGGTCTTCCAGCGTCGCCTCGACCATCGAGATGACGTCGAGCGCGTAGGTGTCGGATTGCGGGTCGAGCAGTTCCAGCGCGGCCAAAAGGAACGGCGAAAGCGGCTGGTCGAGCGCGAAATTGTCTGGAACATCGACGGCCAGGAAGTAATCCTTGCCACCTCGGCCGTTGTCTTCGGCCTCGATGAAGGACGAGTCGAACATGGTCTGGAAGATCTCGTCGGCCCGCTCGTGCAGATGCTCTTTCTGCTCGGGGGTCTGTGAAGAATCGTCGATGAGCTTGTCGATACGGGCTCGTGCGTCGCCGCCTTGCGCTACCTCGTTCAAGACCATGGAATGGCTGATCTTCATGTGGGGCACCAGCGTTTCGGGTGCGGCTTCGATAAGTTTATCGAACGTACCTTCGTTCCAGGTGACGAAGCCCTCCTGCGGCTTCTTGCGCTTGATTTTCTTGAGCTTCTTCGGGTCTCCGTTGGCTTTGGCGATGGCCCGCGCGTTCTCGATCTCGAATTCGGGGGCTTCCGCCACCACCAATCCTTCGGTGTCGAAGCCCATGCGTCCGGCGCGTCCGGCGATCTGGTGGAATTCGCGGGCGCGCAGCTTGCGCATCTTGAACCCGTCGAATTTGGTAAGCTGGGTAAGCACCACGGAATGAATCGGCACATTGATGCCGACGCCGAGCGTATCGGTACCGCAGATGACCGGTAGCAGGCCCTGCTGCGCGAGTTGTTCGACCAAACGACGGTAACGCGGCAGCATCCCCGCGTGATGGATGCCGACGCCTGTACGCAGCAGCCGTTGCAGAATCTTGCCGAACGCCGTGGTGAAGCGCGTACCCTTGATGGCTTCGGTGATGGCCTTGCGTTGTTCCTTGCTGGAAACGCCGGTGCTGGCAAGCGCCTGTGCGGTTTCCAGCGCCGCGTCCTGCGAGAAATGGACGACATAAATTGGGGTGTCGCTGCGGTTGAAGAGCAGTTCAACGGTGCTGGCAAGCTGTTTGTCGGTGTATTCGTAGCTCAGTGGCACCGGCCTCGGCGCGTCATCGATGACGTCCACATCACGGCGGGTCATGTCCTCGAGTTTGCCGGCGATGGCGGTGACATTGCCGAGCGTCGCGCTCATCAGAAGGAATTGGGTCTTGGGCAACGTCAGCAGCGGCACCTGCCAGGCCCAGCCGCGATCGGCATCGCCGTAATAATGGAACTCGTCCATCGCCACGCAGCCGATATCAGCATGGTCGCCTTCACGCAAAGCCTGATTAGCAAGGATTTCCGCGGTACAACAGATGATCGGCGCATCGGAATTGATGCTGGTGTCCCCCGTGATCATGCCGACATTGTCGCGCCCGAACGCCTCAACCAGATCGAAGAACTTTTCTGACACCAACGCCTTGATCGGCGCCGTGTAATACGAACGGCGTCCGGTGCACAACGCCGCGAAATGCATGCCCAACGCCACCAGCGATTTGCCGGAACCGGTCGGCGTGCTCAATATGACATGGTCGCCGGCCAAGAGATCCATGACGGCCTCTTCCTGATGCGGCCATGGGTCGATGCCTTTACTCTCACGAACCCATTCGAAAAACCTGTCATAAATCTCGTCGGCGTCGATATTGCGCTGCTCGTCCCCGTCGCCGTCCCAACTCGGCGCCAATTCCCCTAAACTCTGTGTCATAATCCCAACTCTATCGTCCGCTCGCTACTGTAAATCGCTTAATAGCATCGTTCAGTTTTCATAGTGAACCGTGGAGCGGGGAGATATACAATGTTCGAGACACTTTGGCTGAGCCGTTAAGAACGAAGCCCTGTGGCCTCCGTTCAGGCGAAGTGAGCGCGACATATCGAGCGCGAAGACAAAATCTCTGATTTTGTTTAGGCCAAGCCTACGCTCGAACATCGCATATCTCTCCGCTCCACGCTTAAGATAAGTTTCAAAATTAAGCAAAACGATACTTCTCTCAAAACGAAAACGACAGATTACTTTCCAAAACGAGCGGAGTGGAGGAATATGAAAAGTGGATGGAACAAAATGGTGACCACTGAAAAATCAATGGTCACCATTTCAAAACCCAGCCTACAAACTACTCATCTTTTGGTTTCTTGGGCTTGTCTCCATGCGGATGAGGCTTATGACCTGGAAGCGGGATGTCGGGAAGCTCGAGATGATCCGGCTCCTTTTCACTTTCGGGGTGCGTGGCGTCGTATCCCTGTTCGTAGCGGGTGCGCCTCCAGTGATGCACCGAGGCGTTGGTGCCACGGTGATGGACATGATACTGGCGAGGAACGCCACCGTAATGGTCCTCGTCCACTTCCTTGGCCACCGCGATCTGGTTGACGTTCGAGGCATCCATGATGGCGATCGGCGCGACCGGCTCGGGTTCGGCCGGGGCGGCGGTGCGTTCCTGCATGCGGCTGGGGAGCCATTCCGCAAGCTTGGAAAGCAGTGCGCAGACGATGAAGTAGACCACGCCGGCGACCACCAACGTCTGCAGGATGTTGAAGTACATCGAGCCCAAACGGCGGGATTCCTGCAAAAGATCCGTATACATGATGATCGAGCCGAGCGCGGTGTCCTTCAGCACCACGACCAGCTGGGTCACGGCGGCGGGCAGCATGGCGTAGATCGCCTGCGGCACTTCGATCTGCATCAGCGACTGCGTGGTTGTCAGGCCCAAGGCCAATGAAGCCTCGCGCTGGCCGCCAGGCAGGTTGCCGACGCCGCTTCGCACCAGTTCCGCGACCACGGAGCCGTTGTAGAGGATAAGCCCCAGCACGACGGCCCAGTAGGAGGCGCTCTGAATACCTATGAAGGAGAACAGGCGCCAGAAGAAGATCATGAACATCAGCACCGGCACCGCGCGGCAGAATTCGACAATGACGCCGGACACCCCGCGTACGATCCTGCTCGGCAATAGTCTGCCGACGCCGAAGATCAGGCCGAAAACCACCGAGCCGATGACGGCGAGCACGGCTGCCTTGATGGTCATCCACAGACCCGGCAGGTAGAAGTCCGTCCAGGCCTCGCCGTCGAGCGCCGGTTTCCACAGCGCCCAGTCGAGCTGATTTTCGCCGTCCGGCGGGTTGTGCAGGCGCATGAGGATGAGGACCACGAGGATGGCGACGATGATGCCGCCAATCCAGTTGGCGATGCGGATGTTGCGTTTGCCTTTCGGCCCCGGCTCATCGAAAAGCACGGCCGATTCGTTGTTGTTCTTGCTCATGCGTTCACCTCCGTACCGCGAGTTTGTTGGAAAGGAATGTGGTCAGCGCCCCGATGGGGATGATCAGGATCACGTAACCGAACGCAAAGATCAGGAAGATGGCGACGATGGAGTTCGCGTGGAACTCGATCATCTCGCTCATCAGGCTCGACGTTTCGGTGGCCACCGATGCGGCCGCGGCGACCGTCGAGTTCTTCAAGAGCGCGATCAGCGTGTTGCCAAGGGGCGCGACGGATCCTCGGAAGGCCTGCGGCAGGATGATCTGCGTGGCCGACTGCATGAAGCTCAAACCCAACGCGCGCGCCGCTTCGGCCTGCCCCAGCGGAACGGTGTTGATGCCGGAACGCAGGGATTCGCAGACAAAGGCCGCTGTGTACAGCGAAAGGCCAGTGACCGCCAGCCAGAAGAAGTTCGTGGCGAAGGTGCTGGAGAACGTGAGTTTGAGCTGGGCGAAGGCACCGAGCACCATGAAGACCATGATGATGGTCAACGGCATGTTCTTGAAGAATTCGACATAGGCGCCCGCCACCGTGCGCAGCGAGGAAATCGGCGAGATGCGCATCATCAACAGAACGACACCGAGTAACAGCGAGAACAGAGCCGACCAAAGCGTCAGTTCGATATTGACAAGAAACGCTCCAGGAACGTTGTATTGGCTGAACAGTTGCAGGAATTCACTCATTTCGAGGCTCCCGTCTCTCCGAGATCCGGCTTCGGCGGATTGTATTTCATATTCGGCTTATAAGCGACGCCACGCGTGTTGTCGTTGATGTAGCGCTTCCAAGACCCATCCTTTTCCATCTGGGCGATGGCCTTGTCGATCTTCTTGGCAAACGCGACATCACCCTTCTTGACACCGACACCGTAATATTCCTGTGTGAACGGTTTGCCGATCAGACGAAGCTTGCCGCGGGCGTTGGAGGCGAGACCGGCCAGAATGATGTCATCGGTGGTCACCGCGTCGACGATGCCGCTGAACAGTGCCGTCGCGCATTCCGCGTAGCCGGGCTGCTCCATCAGCTGCACCTTGGAGGCGAATTTCTTCTTGACCACTTCAGCCGATGTGGAACCGGTCACCGAGCAGAGGCGCTTGCCGTTCAGGCTGTCCGGTCCGGTTATTTCATGGTCGTCCTTGCGCACCATCAGGTCCTGCCCGGCCACGAAATATGGTCCGGCAAAGCTTACGGCCTTCTTGCGTTCATCAGTGATGGAATAGCTGGCGACGATCATGTCGACATCGCCGTTCTGCAGCATTGCTTCACGCTGCTTGCTTGGGGCTTCCTTCCAGACGATCTGGTCGTCGGAATAGCCAAGCCTGCGGGCGATGTAGCGCGCCACGTCCACGTCGAAGCCGACGTAGGTGCCGGATTTCTTGAAGCCGACGCCTGGCTGGTCGAATTTGATGCCAATGCGGATCTTGCCCGCCTCGTTGCTCGATCCGCACGCAGCCACGGTGAACACGCAGGCCAAAGCACAGAAGGCCGCGAGAATCCTGCGCCAGGTGCGCAAAAATTGTTTGGATAATGGTTTCATATACTTGCTTCCCGATACTTCCCCATTCGCTATTGAGCGGATTGACGATTTTGTGCTTTCATGTATTGCGCTTCTCGGTCTTTACTGCCGAATATCTGCCGCGATTGCCGATTCCTGCCGGATAGCCCGTAGCGCAACAGGAACCGGTGCCGCCGCTCGAATATCAAATACATAGAACGTCAGTGCGTGAGGATCTTGGAAAGGAAATCCTTGGCACGTTCGGTTTTCGGATGGTCGAAGAACTCGTCCGGCGTTCCCTTTTCAAGAATCCTGCCGTCGGCCATGAAGACGATATGGTCGGCCGCCTTGCGTGCGAAGCCCATCTCGTGGGTCACGCAGATCATCGTCATGCCCTCGCTGGCGAGCTTGATCATCACGTCAAGCACCTCGTTGACCATTTCCGGGTCGAGGGCGCTGGTGGGCTCGTCGAAAAGCATAATCTTCGGCTGCATGGCCAGCGCGCGGGCGATGGCCACACGCTGCTGCTGGCCGCCGGAAAGCTGGGACGGCATCTTGTTGGCCTGGCTCTCGACGCCGACGCGGGCCAGAAGATCCATGCCGAGGTCGTCGGCGTCCTTCTTGTCCATATGCCTCACCTTGACCGGCGCAAGCGTGACGTTCTGCAGGATCGTCTTGTTGGCGAAAAGGTTGAACTGCTGGAAGACCATGCCGACTTCGGCGCGCAAATTGGCAAGGTCCTTGCCTTCCTGCGGAAGCGGCTGGCCGTCGATGCGGATAGTGCCCGAGTCGATGGTTTCCAGTCTGTTGATGGTGCGGCACATCGTCGATTTGCCGGATCCGGAAGGCCCGACCACGACGAGCACTTCGCCCTTGTCGACCTTGAGGTTGATGTCCTTCAAGACATGGAGCTTGCCGAAATGCTTTTCCACATGAGAGAGTTCGACCAACGGCTGGTTCTCCTCCACCGTTGCACTCAGCGCGCCATTATCATGCGCTTTAATGATGGTTTCTTTGGTATCAGACATGAAAAGCAGTATACCTGCACAGTGTTACTACATAGTTACCAGCGAAATTATTGGAACATATCAGCAATTAGTGTTACACAACTAACACTTGCCATCAATCCGGCGGTTTGTATATATTTCATTGCTTTTTATCACGTCAAATTAACTTAAAAAGAAGAGAAAGATTCCAGCAATCACGAAAATCTCCTTGTCATACATCTGCGCATTTTGCAAGGGTCTTCATTCTGGGAAACGCTTCGGTTGCCACCTTCCAATCACTGACTCAATACACAAATGTGCCCGGCTTGCAAGCACAACCGGGCACATTTCAATACCAACGTATTTGGAACAAAGCCTACGAAACCGAACTAGTCCTTGTCCTCATCCGGATCGTAGTCGACGCCGGTCTCGGCGCGCTGAGCATCGGAAATCGGAGCCGGGGCACCAGTGAGCGGATCGCGGCCGCCGCCGGCCTTCGGGAAGGCGATGACGTCGCGGATGGTGTCAACGCCGGCGAGCAACGAAACCGTGCGGTCCCAGCCAAGAGCGATGCCCGCGTGAGGCGGTGCACCGTACTTGAACGCTTCAAGCAGGAAGCCGAACTTCTCCTGGGCTTCCTCTTCGCCGATGCCGAGCACATCGAGCACACGCTCCTGGATGTCGTTGCGGTGGATACGCACCGAACCTCCGCCCATCTCCTCACCGTTGCAGACGATGTCGTAGGAGTCGCTCATGGCGTGTTCCGGGTCCTTGTCGAACTTATCGATCCAGTCGGCGCTCGGCATGGTGAACGGATGATGCATCGAAGTCCACTTGGAATGGCCAACGGCCACATCGTCGTCGTCCGGGTCGTCGGTGCGCTTGAAGAGCGGGAAGTCGACCACCCATGTGAAGGCGAACTTCTTCGGATCGAGCAGGCCTGCGCGACGCGCGATCTCAACGCGGGCAGCACCGAGCAGCAGCTGCGAGGATTCACGGGTGCCCGCGGCGAAGAACACCGCGTCCCCGTCCTTGGCGCCCACGGCCTCTTTCAGACCGTTGCGTTCCTCGTCGGAAAGGTTCTTGGCCACAGGCCCCTTGAGGGTGCCGTCGCCGGTGAACTGGACGTAGGCGAGGCCCTTGGCCCCGCGCTGGCGTGCCCATTCCTGCCATGCGTCGAACTGACGACGCGGCGTATCGGCCCCGCCCTCGAAGACCACGGCACCGACGTAGGGTGCCTGGAAGACGCGGAACGGCGTGTTCTTGAAGTAATCGGTGAGTTCGACGATCGGGTTGCCGAAACGCAGATCGGGCTTGTCGGAACCGTACTTGTCCATCGCGTCCTGCCAGGTGATGCGGTCGATCGGCAGCTTGACGTCATAGCCCTGGGTCTTCCAGATGGCGGCGATGACCTTCTCGGCCATGGCCATCACGTCTTCCTGATCGACGTAGCTCATTTCCATGTCGAGCTGGGTGAATTCGGGCTGGCGGTCGGCGCGGAAGTCCTCGTCACGGTAGCACCGTGCGAGCTGGAAGTAACGCTCAACACCACCTACCATCAACAGCTGTTTCAGAAGCTGCGGGGACTGCGGCAGCGCGTACCAGGAGCCGGGCACCAAGCGTGCCGGCACCACAAAGTCGCGCGCACCTTCCGGCGTGGACTTGATGAAGGTCGGTGTCTCGACTTCGGTGAAGTCCATATCCTCCAGCGCGTGGCGCGCCGCACGGGTCATGTCGCTGCGAAGCTTCAAGTTGCGCTGCATGGAAGGACGACGCAGATCGAGATAACGATACTTCAGACGCACATCCTCGCCAGGAAGTTTGTTCTCGGCCTCGTTTTCCAGGGCGGTGGAAACCTGGAACGGCAGCGCGTCGGACTTGGCCAGCACCTTGAGGCTTTCGACGACGACCTCGACCTTGCCGGTGGAAAGGTGCTCGTTCTCGTTGCCATCCGGGCGCTCACGCACCTCGCCGACGACTTGGATGACGAACTCGCTGCGCAACGGACGGGCGATCTCCTCGTCGTAAATGACGATCTGCACCAAGCCGGTGCTGTCACGCAAGTCGATGAAGGCGACGCCGCCGTGATCGCGCCTGCGGTCGACCCAGCCCGCAAGGGTTACCTTCTGGCCGATCAGTTCCTCGGTCACTTCAGTGGCATGGTGTGTTCTATATGCCGTCTGGCTCATGCTCCCTCTATTCCTTATCTACTAACCGCTCGAAAACCGCGAAAATCCGCGCTCTTTTACTTGTCCAAAGAGACGGTTTGCTGAGCATACACAGTATCGGGTTGCCATGACTTGGCATCGGCGGGAACCTGCTCACCGGTGATGATGTTCTTCACCTCGTCATGGTCGCTGCCCTCGCCGTCGCCCGATGCGTCGGCCGGGAACCAGACATAGGGAATGCCCAGTTTGTCGGCATATTTGATCTGCTTGCCGAGCTTTGCGGCCTTCGGAGCCACGTCGGCGGCGATGCCGCGCTTGCGCAGGGCAGCGGCGATATGGTTGCAATCCAAGCGATCGTCCTCGTTCCAGACGGCCACCATGACGGCTGCCGGCGAAACACGGGAGGCGTGCGCACCTGCGGTGTGCAGCATATAGGAGACCAAACGAGACAAGCCGATCGACAGGCCTACACCCGGATATTTCCTGTTGCCTTGTGAAGCGAGGTTGTCGTACCGCCCGCCGGAGCAGATGGAACCAAGCTCAGCGGCACCGTCAAGGAAGGTCTCGTAGACGGAACCGGTGTAATAATCAAGACCACGCGCAATCTTCAGATCCGCAATGACGGAGCCGGGACGGGTGATGGCCGCTTCATCGACGATCATCGCCAACGTATCGAGGCCTTCGCGGGCAAGCCGGTATGCGTCGCTGTCCTGTGCAATACCGTGCTTGGCACACAGCTCATCAAACTTCTCTAGAAGTTCCTTGCCGTCTTTGGCAGTGAGTTCCGCCAGTTCAAGGCAAGCGCGAGCCTGCGCTTCGTCGGCACCGCACTCGCTGACCAGAAGCTTGACCACTTCGTCGGCACCGATCTTGTCGAGCTTATCGATCTCACGCAACACGCCCTCGACATCCGTGAGGCCAAGCCCGCGGTAGAAGCCCTCGGAAAGCTTGCGGTTGTTGGCATGCACAGTGGCCCTCGGAAGGCCGAATTTACGCAGTTCCTCAAGCGCCTGGACCATGACCAGCGGCAATTCGACCTCATAATGGTCCTCCAACTCGCCATTGCCGATCACATCGATATCGGCCTGGACGAACTCACGGAAGCGGCCTTCCTGCGGACGCTCGCCGCGCCAGACCTTCTGGATCTGCCAACGCTTGAACGGGAACGCGAGCTGACCGGAGTGCTCGACCACGTAACGGCTCAGAGGAACGGTCAAATCAAAATGCAGGCCAAGGCGATGCTCAATAGGCGTGTCGGATTCGTGGCCGACCTCCTGCAGACGCGAGAGCAGATAAATTTCTTTGCTCGTCTCGCCTTTCTTCAGAAGACTCGAGCCTTCCTCCACTGCCCTGGTCTCGATGCCGATGAATCCGTTGAGTTCGAAAACCCTGCGGACCGTGTCGATGACACGCTGTTCGACCACCCTTTCTTGAGGTAGCCACTCCGGAAATCCTGAAATTGATGCGCCTTTTGCCATAACTCCCTATAATAAGTGGTGTTGCGGAAAATCGAGACGACCGTCTCGACTCTGCGACGCCTGTTACACGAAGACTCTCAAGGAGCTGGCCATGGCCGACGAACAAGTCACTGAATCGAAAAACACCAATGAACCCAACGCACAGGCAGCGCAGCCTGCCGCGGACGCACAGGCCAGCGCCACGTCCAAACCGGTAGAACCGGCAAACACACCGGCTCCTGCTGAGCCTGCAGCGCCGAAGGCTCCTGCACCCGTCAAGGCTACGCAACCCGAGACATCTAAGGTTGGCGACACGCCGAAGGCTCCTGCACCGGCCAAGGCAGCGCCCACTGTGGCCGCGCCGGCAGCCCCAGCCAAGCCCGCACCAAAGCCGCATGTCCCCTCCCCCCTGGCCTTTGCCAAGAAACCGGCGAAGCACCCGGTCACAGCCCCGGCTCACACATACTCGGAAACCGACGTCAAGGCCGCCGAAGCATTCGGTCGTGTCGACGACAAAGGCACTGTGTATGTCAAGGAAGGCGAAAGTGAGCGCGAGGTCGGTCAGTTCCCCGGTGTCACCAACGACGAGGCATTGACACTTTACGCACGTCGTTATCTCGACCTCAAGGCCAAGCTCGACCTGTTCGCCACACGCCTCAAGGCCGCGAACATCAAGCCCCACGAGATTGATGAATCCATCAAGACGCTCGGCGAGGAAACCGCCAGCCCCGCTATCGTAGGCGACATCGCCGCCCTCAAGGCGCAGTATGAGGAGCTGAAGAAAGCCGGAGAGACCAAGAAGGCCGAGCTTGCCGAGGCTCGCAAGGCCGCTCTCGAAAAGGCCATCAAGGAGCGCACCGCCATCGTGGAGAAGGCTGAGGCACTTGCAAATTCGCTTTCAGAGAACACGAATTGGCGTTCCACCGCTGACAAGTTCCGTTCGCTCTTCGAGCAATGGCAGGAGCATCAGCGCAACAGTGTCCGCATTGACAAGCCGACCGCCGACGCGCTGTGGAAACGCTTCTCCGCCGCCCGCACCACGTTCAACCAGCACCGCCGCAAGTGGGCGCAGGCCCGCGATGCCTCCCGCGAGGAGACCAAGCGTGTCAAGGAAGAAATCATCAAGGAAGCCAACGAGATCAAGGACTCCACTGACTGGGGCGCCACTTCCCATCAGTTCAACGAGCTCATGGACCGTTGGAAGGCCGCCGGCCGCGCCGGACGCAAGGAAGACGACGAACTGTGGGCCAGGTTCCGCGAGGCCTGCGACGTGTTCTTCAATGCGCGCCAGGCCGACCGTGACCAAATGAGCTCCAACGAAAAGGACAATCTCGCCAAGAAGGAAGAGCTGCTGAAGAAAGCCGAGGCGCTGGTGCCGGTCGCCGACGAGAAGGCCGCCAAGAAGGCACGTCAGGCGCTGGCTGACATTCAGGACGAGTGGGATCAGATTGGCTATGTGCCGCGCGAGGACATGCACCGCATCGAAAGCCGCCTTGACGCCGTCGACAACCAGATCAAGGCCGTTGAGGAAGCCGCTTGGAAGAAGAGCGACCCGGAAGCCGATGCCCGCGTATCAAGCTTCGAGACCCAGCTGAAGGCCCAGCTTGATGAGCTCAACGCCCAGATCGCCGCCGAGTCCGACCCGGCCAAGAAGTCCAAGCTCGAAGCCGAAAAGGCCACCAAGGAACAGTGGCTCAACGCCGTGAAGTAAGCAGAATCGATTAACAAACATAATGGCTGTCATAGAATATTCATGTGGCAGCCATTAATTATATATTATTGATTATTAGCAAATAACAATACTGGTAGGTCGGCAATGAAGTTGGGCGCAGTTCTTTTTTATAAATGTCGGTTTGATATTTCGCTGTCAGATTCCAGCGAATACACGGATCTTTTGTGGCAGATTCTTCTGGATATCAAAAAGTGGATACATCACAAAAGATATTACAATTTCCTGAAGGACAACACCGACCTCACCTATGCAAAATCCGGGACCAACCTGTACAGGCATGACAACAATGTCGACCTCTCCCTATCCACTGCCTCGGTGACCAACTATAAGAACATCGCACAGGAATGGGCGTGCGAATTCTGCGAAAAAAGAAAAGCCAGGGAAGTCGAAGGAGTCGTCTATGCACCACGCGAATGGATGACGGAAATAGGGTTTCGACAGTCCGAAGACTCATCTTCCGCACAATTTTCCCTCATTGTCTCTTATTTAGACCAACCAGGTTTTATCGGACCTTCCAAAAATGCTCCTGTGCCCTCGGTTCCGGCACTGATTCGGATTTTGGTTGAGGATGGCACACTGAAATGCACCAAATCGGGATTCGATATTACCAAAATGAATATGGTCGTGGGGAATGGAGGTATATCCGCAGAAAAGTTTTGGAATCTGGTGCGCGATGAAGACCGGGATTACCCGATTCTGTATATCAGCCCTGATAGCCAGGGACGCTACCCCGTGGATCCTTTCGATCTGGACACAAAACTTTACCCCAATGCCTTGGTTTGCAGTCCGCAAAGCGCAGATGAGGATAGGGAAATCATGCGCAAACGACCCATCGTCGCCTTCAATTATCAGCCTTACTCGATCCGCTTGTTCGCAACCCATCCACGGTTGAACAACAAGCAGGAAATCTACAGGGACCTGCGCAGGCATCGCTGTCTGTCGAGCAAGGCGATAACACAGCTTCGAGAAGGCCAGGATAAAAAAGACACTGATAGTGTAGAAAACATTCTTCGGCAGGCTCTGGCCCAGGATGTCCACTCATACGAGACGGATGATCTTATCAGCTTGTCGGACGTCAAGGATGACCTCCAGCAATCCAGACTTGAGCAGAACCTTGTCGAATCAAAGCAGCACTTCAATGACTACAAGGAAAAACTGGAAAAGCTCAGTGCATCCATTGCTACTCAGGTAAACCAAACAATTGAGTATGAACAGCCGCAACATTCGCAGACTACTAGTGTTAAGGATCTGCAGGCTCAGATCACCGGTTTACTGGACAATCTAAAAAGCAGCAGAAACAATGCGGATGACATGCTGAAACTGGCCAAATCATACGAAAGCGACCTTTCCAAGAGCCAGCAGAACAACTATGAGCTGCAGACAAAGAATTACAATTTGATCAACCGGCTTTCCAATCTTGAAAAGGGAGGAGAGGGCAAAAACGATTACCTCGAAATCCAGCAGCTGATCACTTCGTCTTCCCCGCAGAATCTGATGGCGGACAATACAACCAGAAACCACGAAACCGACATCAAAATCGTAACGTTTTTTGCCGCAATCTTCAGCGATCGCATCGTCGTGACAAAAGAGGCATACGAGAGTCTAAAAGACTGCGTAACCCGTCCAAACTATTTATGGCAGGCAATGTATATGATGTGCCAGCCGCTATACCGTACCTATAAAGAGACGAAAAACTCCAATATCACGAAGACGTTCCTAGAGCAGGATGATGTCGTCGGAGGTTTTACGGTAGCGTTGCACGAAGGCCATGAGACGCACAAAGATGATGATTACATGAATCTACGAAAAGTCGGGTACCAGGGCCACATCATCAGCATCGAAAGCCATCTGAAACGTGGCGGAGGAAAAGACGACAGCCGAAGCGTGCGCATATACTACTGCTGGGCTGCTGATAAAACCGGGGGAAAGCTTGTCATCGGCCACATTGGCAAACATCTGAAAAACTATTCAACCCACAAACTCAATTGAGTCATCGTCCGCTCAAGTGTGTACACCCCACCGTTGGCGAAATGCAGAGTTTGTTGTACGCCAAGAAGAGATCAGTGAATAAATTGCCGCTATCACTTCCCTATTCCAAATCGAGCCAGTGAGAAAAGTACCGAAACGGAATCAAATCGTGCTTTTCTCACTGGCAGAGGGTTTGTGCTGTGAGGCGTTCAGGAACGAGTATGTGTGAAGACCCGGCTCCTTTTTTGAGGAAACCGGGTCTTCACACAGTAGGGGCTACTGAATCAGCGCCCGCTTATGCAAATATCACTCATTCGAATTGGCTGAGGCATCAGAACCACTGTCAGAGCCTTCAACCGAAGAATCATTCGACGCGTTCGGCGGCGTATCCGCTGACGAATCGGGTGCTGGCGTTGATGACGGAGCGGCTGGCGCATCGCCTGAATCAGTTGATGCAGCTGCGCCGGCAGCCGTATCAACCGGGGCACCGACACCTACCAATTCTGGTTGCTTACCATCAGCATCGGTGTCGGCCGGCTTGGCACTCGGATCCTCGAAGGGCACACCCTTGAAGGTGAACTCCCCCAGGATGCCTTCGCCTTCGGCGTCGACTTCCACCTTCTCACCGTTCTTGAGGTCTCCCATCAGAATCTTCTCGGAGACGGCGTCCTCGATGTCACGTGTGATGACGCGACGCAGCGGACGGGCGCCAAGCAGCGGGTCGAAGCCCTTCTGCGCGAGCAGATCCTTGGCGGCATCCGTCAATTCGATGGTCATGTGACGCTCGAAGAGACGGTCATTGAGCTGGCCCAAGTCGAGATCGACGATCTGACGGACCTGTGGCTCGGTCAACTGACGGAAGACGATGATGTCGTCCAAGCGGTTCAGGAACTCAGGACGGAACTGCTGCTTGAGCTCGCTGGTCACCTGGCTCTTCATGCGCTCATAGCTCGACTCCTGGTCATTGCCGGAGCTGAAGCCGGTGTTGGCGGCCTTGGCGATGTCCTTGGTGCCGAGGTTGGTCGTCAGGATGATGATGGTGTTCTTGAAGTCCACCTTGCGGCCTTGACCGTCGGTCAGATGGCCGTCGTCCAGCACCTGCAAGAGTGTGTTGAAGATGTCGGGGTGGGCCTTCTCAATCTCGTCGAAAAGCACGACGGAGAACGGCTTGCGGCGGACCTTCTCGGTGAGCTCGCCGCCCTCTTCGTACCCGACGTACCCTGGAGGCGCGCCAAAGAGGCGCGAGGCAGCGTATTTCTCGGAGAACTCGGACATGTCGACGCGAATCAGCGCATCCTCGTCATCGAAGAGGAACTGCGCCAATGCCTTGGCCAGCTCGGTCTTGCCGACACCGGTAGGGCCTGCGAAGATGAACGAACCTGCGGGACGCTTCGGATCCTTCAGGCCGACACGCGTACGGCGAATCGAACGGGCAAGCGCGGAAACCGCTTCGTCCTGGCCGATGATGCGCTTGTGCAGTTCGGACTCCATATTCAGGAGCTTCTTGGATTCGGCCTGTGTGAGCTTGAAGACCGGGATGCCAGTGGTCGAGGAAACGACCTCCGCAATCACTTCTTCGTCCACGACCATCTTGACATCGCTGCCGCCCTCGCGCCAGGTCTTTTCCTTTTCCTTGCGCTCAGTCTGCAGCTTGCCTTCCTGGTCACGCAGTTCGGCGGCCTTCTCAAAGTCCTGGCCTTTGATGGCCTTGTCCTTCTCGTCGGAGATTTTGGCGATCCTGCCGTCGAGCTCCTTAAGCTCCGGCGGTGCGGTGAGGCGTTTGATGCGCAGTCGGGCACCTGCCTCGTCGATAAGGTCAATGGCCTTGTCGGGCAGATTGCGATCCTGAATGTAACGCGACGAAAGCTCGGCCGCGGCCTGGAGCGCACCGTCGGTGATGGTCACCTTGTGGTGATTCTCATAACGGCTGCGCAGGCCTTTCAGGATCTCGATGGTGTCCGCGATGGACGGCTCGTCGACCTGAATGGGCTGGAAACGACGTTCGAGCGCCGCGTCCTTTTCGATGTACTTACGATATTCGTCGGTCGTGGTGGCACCGATGGTCTGGAGCTCGCCACGGGCCAGCATCGGCTTCAAAATATCGGAAGCGCCCAATGCGCCGTCGGCCGAACCTGCACCCACGATAGTATGGATTTCGTCGATGAAGAGCACGATGTCGCCGCGGGTCTTGATTTCCTTCAGAACCTTTTTCAGACGTTCCTCGAAATCGCCACGATAACGCGAACCGGCCACCATGGAGGCCAAGTCAAGCGAATAGACCTGCTTGCCCTTCAAGGTCTCCGGCACGTCGCCGGCATGGATCTTTTGAGCCAGGCCTTCGACGACAGCAGTCTTGCCGACACCGGGTTCGCCGATCAGCACCGGGTTGTTCTTGGTGCGCCGGGAAAGCACAACCATGACACGCTCGATTTCCTTGGCGCGCCCGATGACCGGATCCAGCTTGCCTTCCGCAGCTTCCGCGGTAAGGTTGCGGCCGAACTGATCAAGGATTGCAGAACCGGTCTGACGACCCTTGTTCTCCACACTACCCGCGTTGGCAAGATCACCTTTGTTGTCGGCTTCGGCACCGCCGGAGTTTCCACGGATCAGGTCGATGGTGGTACTACGAAGATCGCCCAGATCAACGTCCATCTTGATGAGCACCTGAGTGCCCACCCCCTCACCCTCGCGGATGAGACCGAGCAGAATGTGCTCGGTGCCAATATAGCTATGGCCCAATTGCAGCGCTTCGCGCAAGCTCAGTTCAAGAACCTGCTTGGCATGCGGGGTAAACGGAATATGACCATTCGGCGCAGCGTTGCCCTTGCCGATCATTTCCTCAACTTGCTTGCGCGTATCCTCCAAGGTGACGCCCTTGGCGGCAAGCGCCTTGGCCGCGATTCCTTCGCCTTCACGAATCAGACCGAGCAACAAATGTTCGGTACCGATATAGTTGTGCTGGAGGGCCTTGGCTTCTTCCTGCGCCAGCACAATCACGCGCCTGGCACGGTCAGTAAACCGTTCGAACATACTTGTCCTTCCACTGTTGATAATCCATTTAACTCTACCGATTTACGATGACGTTTATTTCATGCCGCACGACGATTGCGCTGAGAACGCAACAAACACGGCGAAAACGGCTAGACTTCAATCATTCATACCGTTTTTGACCCGTTTCGTTCGACGTCATCAACGCTACGCTCCTGTTCTCAGTCATCGTGAGATTGCGTTGTGACTTCGCCGGCATCGTCATCGGCAGCAGACGCGGCCTGCGTGGAATCTTCAGACTGTCTTTGCGTTTCGCCTTCGCCATCGACTTCGGCGTCATCAGCATCGTCTGATTCATCGTCGTCATCAGATTCGTCTTCATCCGTCTGCTCGATTTGATCGCCAAGTGAATCGGAATCGTCATCGCTATCATCGTCCGACGAATCATCATCGTCGTTCTCATCCTGCAGGTCATCGTCATCGCTTAAATCAATGGTCGATTCCACGGCAACTTCGGTAGCGACGGCACTTGACACGGCACCCTGGTCATTGTCATTGTCATTGTCATTGTCATTGTCATTGTCGTCATCGGCATCCACATCATCGTCCAACGACCCAGGAACTGCATGTTCGGCGATATCGGTTTCGGTTGCCGTATCCTCGTCCGTGTCCTCGTCATCGTCGATTGACTCGATGAGCTCCACCTGCCCACGTTCCTCACGCGGCGCCTGCGCGATGATATCGATGTGCAAGTCGTCGAACGCCGGCTTGGACTGCACCCACAGGTGCGAAGGCTCAGGCTGCTCGATTTCGGAATGTTCACCGCAACCATGGTCCAACGAAACGACGCGCCCGTCATCAGGACTCCAACGGTTTGCGCACACCCCGAACATGGTGTCAAGGTCACCCTTGAGGCCGATGAAGAAGGCACAGGTCGAGCACAGGTTGCCTTCAGCCGTCTTGGTGGAAAGCGATTTCGGACCGTGCTGACCTTCATACCACCGTTTGGCGGTCTGCGAACGGCCCAGCTCGCTCATCACATGTCGGCGGGAAAGGGCGAACTCCTCCACTGTATCCTCGAGTTCGGTGCTGATTCCGGTTTCGGGATCGATCTGATCGTCTTCGGAGCGCGTTTCCTGGGTTGGAGCGTTTTCAGATTCAGCGCGATCGACGGCATTTTGCACGTCCTCCGTGGCATTCTCTACTCCATCCTTGGCGCTTTTTGAGCCGTCGACGTTCTCAGCCGATGACATTCCGTCATCAGAACCGTCGATTCCATCAGAGGTACCGCTACTTTTCGCATCATCTTCGGCAACACTGGAGTCTTCGGACCCAACGGCTTCGGTTTTGCGAAATCCGTCTTCCATACGCGGGTCATCCGGATCGGTGCCCAGCGAATCGGTCACCGAAAGATCGCTTACCTCAAGTCTGTCTTTCCAAGGAATCCACGCCGGTGCCAGCAAGGAGTCCTTCGTGGAAACCAGCGTGGATTCATTGACGCTCCAAGTGTCACGATCAACATCGTGGTAGAGCGTCACCGCCCATTGCCAGCCTTCGTAGCCCTTTCTTAAGGCCTCAAAACGAAAATCAGTGACATTGTCGCCCAGATCGATGCTTTGCACGAAGTCCCCGACCTCTTCGGGCTCGTCGGCCACGCTCAGCACCACCGACTTCGCCAAAGCGCGGGGATCGAGCTTCGCCTCGTCATCCCCAGCAGTCTCGTCTGCAGTGGTTACCGTCATACTGTCCTCTGCCATACTGTCTTCCAGTTTCCTTCTTTAGTCCTCGACATCGAAATCATCGGCAACAGCCCTCAACAACGTCGCCAACTTACGACTTTCGCCGGGGTTCGGATAGCGATGGCGCCTCAGCGAATTACCGGCCTGGTCGAGCAGCTTGATCAGATCCTCGACGATGGCTGCCATATCATCGGGTTTGGGCCTGGTTGCACGCACCACGGAAGGCACCGGTCCCAATACATGCAGATCCATGGCCTGAGGCCCCTTGCGTCCGTCCACCAAAGAAAACTCTACTTTCGCACCTTTACGCAGGGTCGACGTACCTGTCGGCAATGCGGCCGCAGGCAAGAACACATCGTTTCCTTCTTCGTCGGTGATAAAACCGTAACCCCTCTTGGAATCGAACCAACGCACTTTTCCACTGGGCATGACACACCTCATTCATCCTGAAAACTTCAAACGGAACACTCTGTTCTTATTCCGTATTTTCCTTAATATCACCAGTTTAGCCTAACGGCTACGCAAACCGCGAAACCATGGGTTGGAAACAGGAGATTTTTCAACGACGAGCCAATCAGTGCACGTTAGCGGGCTGGAAACGGACAAATAAAGGATAAGCGAATCGGATAAATTGTCATACAATAAGTTTCGAAAGCGCCTACCCGTCGCCTAATGCCATATCCACCGAGACAATCGGAAAAATCGGTCTCAGTAAGTTTCTTTGGATTAGTTTTCGTGGCTATGCGGGTCGGATCGGTTCGTCTTGTTTTTCTCGCGGTGTGACCACTTGCCTTGACGACTCCCCTGCCTGTTTTGCCGCGATGACTTGCTTAACTTATCCGATTTACCGGCTTTTCCGTCCTCGGCACTCAACGCTGGTTGCGGCACTTGGGGTTCCACCGGGCCGACGGGTAGGATCACCGTCAGCGTCAGACCTCCGCCATTCAGCGTTGTGGTCGCGTCGATGAACCCATGGTGGGCCCGCACCACGGACTGCGCAATGGACATGCCAAGCCCCGTGCCTCCCTTTTGGCGGGCGCGCGATGGGTCGGCGGTGTAGAAGCGTTCGAAGATCTGGGATTGGCGATCGGCAGGAACGCCAGGCCCGTGATCCATGAAGCTGAACACGGCATAGTTCATACCCATCTGCATGGATTGTCCGACTTCCACCGCCTCAAGGAAATAACGCAATGATTGTGGGTTGGACGGCATACGCTGCAGCGATTCTGGACTGATTGAGGCAGGAAGAAGGGACAGACCAACCTCGACGGGGGAATCCGAAGGAGTGTATCGATGGATGTTGCCCACAATATTGGTGATGACCTGACGCAGCCTCGATGCATCACCGGTAAGCGTCACCAGTGGGAATTGGCCTTCCTTGAACGCAAGATACGCCGGCTTGTTGCCGTCCTTGGCATTGAGTTCAAGTCTTCCGCGCCGTATTGTCCTACTGGTGTCCAATGCATGCAGATCGTCAACGGCATCGCGCAGCTGCTGGGTCAGATTGACCTGCTGGGTCATGTCGATGCCACGCCCCTCGTCGAGTCGCGCAAGCGAAAGCAGATCCTCCACCAACACGGTCATCCGCTGACTTGAAGCCTCGATATGGTCGATGGACTCGTCGGCCCGTTCCAAGGCCCCTGGCAGATCACGCTGCATGTGATACAGTTCCGAGTATCCATGAATCGTCGCCAACGGGGTGCGCAGCTCATGACTGGCATCGGAGACAAACTGCTTCATTTTTTCTGTGGTCTCACGTTGCTCACGGAAGCTTGATTCAATGCGCGCCAGCATGGCGTTCAACGATGCGGCGAGCGAACCGACCTCCGTGTTTTCAGGGGCCGTCGGAACACGTTGGCTCAGGTCACCCGCAGCGATTTTGGCAGCGGTTTTCTCGATGCGCTTCAACGGCAGCAACGTGCGTTGAATAATCAGCGTCGCCACGACGGCACCGAGCAACACAATGATGATGCTGACGAAAATCGAGTATTGGGTCAAGGTACTGATGATGTCAATCTGATCGGCCATGGAAACGCCGATGTATACGGTCATTTTCAACACGCTGGTGCCATCAGGCCCACGTTCCCGGCCTTCCAGCGCAAGCACGCGCCATGGGGCCTGGGCCACCTGCATCGTTCGTTTGTCCGCCTTGACCGATGAGCTTAGTTCTCGAACCTTTGCTTGGGCGGTGAAGGGCTTGTCGAACTGGACATCGCCCATGGAACCATTGGCGGGGAGCACCGGTTCCGAGACGATGCTGTTGCGCAGCACCGGAACCAGAGGGGTGCTGACGATGTTGTTATGAGTATCGCGCAGCTGCATGAAGTATTCGTTGGGCCCGACATTTTCGTTTTCGTCCTTGCTGCTGAGCAAATCGACGTTGCTGTATACCAGCTGGGCCTGGTCGCGCAGCTGGGTGTCGGTCTTCTGGACGAGATAACTGCTGACCAGCTGTCGTATGGTCAGCGAGATGCCAAAGGTACCGACCATCAGCAGCACGAGCGTACAAGCTACCAGTTTGGTGGAAAGCGGCACTGCATCGAGACGTCCAAGCCAGCGTTTGCGCATTCTTGCAAATGCGGGAAACCTGCTGGGTTTGCTGCCTTTGTCTGACTTCTCGGCAGTGTTTTGTGCGTAAGGTTGCTGCACCGAATCGACCTTCGCTTCTGGGAAACCCGCCTTAGCACCCCCGCTGTCCTCCGGTTTGCCCGACGCCTGTGCTTGATTCATGGCTATTACTGGTCCTTCGGCTCGCGGATCATGTAGCCGATGCCACGCTTGGTCTCAATCAATGGGGATACCTTGTGTTTCGTACCATCGGAATCGGTGACCACCACACCGTCGACCTTCTTGCGCAGGTAGGAGATATAGGATTCGACGATGGCCGCATCCCCGCCCCAATCGTATTGCCAGACATGATCAAGGATCTGGGCTTTGGAAAGCACACGGCCTTCGTTGTCCATCAGGTAACGGAGTAGCTTGTACTCCGTCGGGCTCAGATCGATGGTCTGACCCGCGCGGGAAACGTCGTGGGAGTCCTCGTTGATTTCAAGGTCACCCACACGGATGACCGGATCGTCCTCCACCTGTTCGTGGGTTCGGCGCAGGATTGCACGGATGCGCGCGACCACCTCTTCGAGACTGAATGGCTTGGTGACATAGTCATCGCCGCCCACTGTAAGTCCCATGATCTTGTCTTGGGTATCGTCGCGTGCGGTCAAAAACAGCACCGGTGCGTCGATGCCTTCCTGACGGATGCGACGGGTCACCGTGAAGCCGTCGATGTCAGGCAGCATCACGTCGAGGACGATCAGGTCCGGCTGTGTCTTTTCGATGACTTCGATGGCTTCGGTTCCAGAGGCCGCCGTAGCGACCTCGAACCCGGAAAAGTGCAGGGAAGCGACGAGAAGGTCACGAATCGACGGCTCATCGTCCACTACAACGATTGATGCTTCTATCTGTTTGGTCATAGCCATAACAATGACTCGTCTGTCTGTATGTTTCCTGAATGCTTCCTGCACAAATTGCATGATTCATCACTCAGCTAAATGCTGAGGAAAGGCCATGATCAACCAGACCTTTATTTCCATAGCCAACATCGCTTGCAAAACCGCTGTCGTTAATGCTTTTTCCTGTGGCGAGGGCCTCTGGTGGGGCGACCCGACGGTTCCTTATTGCCGCTCCCGCCGGCCTCCGTCATTTCTACGGTTCCATCCGTTCCGGTCTCGCCAGCTTTGCCGGACGACCCGGACTTAGCACGTGAACCCTTGCAGCGGCGCACAAGGAGGACCACCGCAACAGCGACCAACAGCACTACGATACCAATACAAACCGCAATGATGATCTTCGGCTTTTTCGAAGTATCTTGGCCATGCAGTGCCTTGATCTTCTCCATCATCGCGCAGGCCGAACCCGGCCAATCCGGATTGTCGCCTTTTTGGATGGGTCCCAATGCGGCTTGGGAAAGCTCGGAGACATGTTTCTTGTCTTTCAACCAGTCGTCGGAATTATGGGACACCGCCACCACAAGTCTGCCATCGTTCGAAGCCACCGCCAACAAAACCGTATTCGCCGGCGGTTTGGTGGACTGAAGGGTCTCCGCGGCCCACTTATCGGGATCCTTGGTCCCGGTGAAATTCGCGAGATAAAGCAGACGCACCGTCACTCCGGTCTGGGTTTTGGTCGATGCAATCTCATCATTGACTCGTGAAACCTGGCCGCCAAGAAGATTCTGGGGGTCGGTAACTTCCGAACTGAGCTCCCCCACCGATCCTGTTGCCGCATTTGCAGAAGCGGCAGGGCCGATGACGGAACATATCAGCATTATCACGGCAAGAACAAATGAGCCCAACGCAAGTCCCGCTGTCGCGACATGCCGACGACCTGCATAAGGCATGAAGCGATTTGCATAATGTGACGAAATTCCGGAGTCCTCGGTACTGCTCATACGACATGAAGTGCTGACTGACATATCCACCACTGTAGCGGGCAGGTTCACCAATGGGCCTGCAATGTGCTGTGACAGGAATCCTACACAGGACTCGGCCCGCAGTTGCCTATAAACAAAATGAATTCCTGTGTTTCAAACGGTTTTTGGTTTATACCAAAATTTTTAAATCTGGCGAAAGATTAAAAGCATATTGCAAGTTTCAGCGAAAACGCCAAGACCGAACCTGAATTACAACCAACTTTTGACCTATAACCCGCCTTTGCGTAATCTTCATTCATCCGGGCCATATATCGGAAAGGGACCGGTATCCCACTAGGAGATACCAGTCCCGTTACAGTCCTATCGACGCCTTAACGCCTTCGGGTTTCTACCCTAACGCCCAAGGCATCAGGTACGGATCAGTAGCCCATGTCAGCGCCTTGGCCCGCAGCAGGAGCCGGCTTCGGTTCCGGCTTGTTGGCCACCACGGCTTCGGTGGTCAGGAACAGGCCGGCGATGGAAGCGGCGTTCTGCAGAGCGGAACGGGTGACCTTCAGCGGGTCGGCCACACCGGCATCGAGCAGATCCTCGTACTTGTTGGTCGCAGCGTTGAAGCCTTGGCCTTCAGGCAGCTCGCGCACCTTGTTCAAGACGACATCACCGGAGACACCGGAGTTCTCGGCGATCTGCTTGATCGGGGCTTCAATGGCACGGAAGACGATGGCTGCACCGGTAGCCTCTTCATCGGTCAGAGCCTTGACATCTGCGGATTCCTCAGCCTTCTTGGCAGCCTGGACGAGCGCAACACCACCGCCGGGCAGCAGGCCCTCTTCAATGGCGGCCTTCGCGTTGCGAACGGCATCTTCGATGCGGTGCTTACGTTCCTTGGCCTCAACCTCGGTAGCGGCACCGACCTTGATGACAGCCACGCCGCCGGCAAGCTTGGCAAGACGCTCCTGCAGCTTCTCACGGTCATAGTCGGAATCGGTGTTCTCGATCTCGGCACGGATCTGCGAGACGCGAGCCTCGACGTCTTCCTTGGAACCAGCGCCGGAAACGATGGTGGTTTCGTCCTTGGAGACAATGACCTTCTTGGCCTGGCCAAGCACCGACATATCGATGGAGTTGAGCTTCAGACCCAGATCGTCGGAAACGACCTGCGCGCCGGTCAGGATCGCGATATCCTGCAGCATGGCCTTGCGGCGGTCGCCGAAGCCTGGGGCCTTGACAGCACAGGAGTTGAAGGTGCCACGAATCTTGTTCAGAATCAAAGTCGGCAGCGCTTCGCCGTCAACGTCCTCGGCGATGATGAGCAGCGGCTTGCCGCTCTTCATGACGAGCTCGGCGATGTGAACCACGTCTTCCTGGCTGGAGAGCTTGCCGCTCGTGAGCAGGATGTAAGGGTTGTCGAGCACGGCGGTCTGGTCGTCGTTATTGGTAACGAAGTACGGGGAGATATAGCCCTTGTCGAAACGCATGCCTTCGGTGAACTCAAGATCGAGACCGAAACGGTTGTTGTCTTCAACGGTTACGACACCGTCCTGGCCGACTTTGTCAAGCGCCTCGGCGATCTTTTCGCCAATCTCAGGATCGCCAGCGGAAATCGTAGCGGTAGCAGCGATCTGCTCTTTGGTTTCCACGTCCTTTGCCACGGAGACGAGCTCCTTGACGACGGCGTCCGAAGCCTTTTCGATGCCACGACGCAGCGCCACCGGGTTGGATCCGGCGACCACGTTCTTCAGTCCTTCGTGCACGAGTGACTGGGCAAGCACGGTAGCGGTAGTGGTGCCGTCACCAGCGACGTCATCGGTCTTCTTGGCGACTTCCTTGACCAGTTCTGCACCGATACGGGCGTAAGGATCTTCAAGGTCGATTTCCTTGGCGATCGAAACACCATCATTGGTAATGGTCGGGGCGCCATAGCTCTTGTCGAGCACAACGTTGCGGCCCTTCGGGCCCAGCGTGACCTTGACGGTATTGGCGAGTTCATCAAGACCCGCAAGCATTCCTTGGCGAGCTTCCTCGTCATATGCAATCATCTTTGCCATTGTTTCCTCCACAAGTGGCTACACAGCTAATATTGACTCACCCAAAACGATAAAACATGATAACCAACCGTCAGCTGCCGATTATCACTCTTAGGCTTCGAGTGCTAATTGCTAGATTAGCACTCCCCCGCGTCGAGTGCCAAAACTGATGAAATTGCGCTGTTGGCATGAAAAAAATCGGGCCCAATCCAAAGAATTGGGACCCGACGTTAAATATATGTACTGGTCAGAAATCAGAGCTTGGTGACGCTAGTCGCCTGCAGGCCTTTCGGGCCTTGCTCAAATTCATATTCCACCTTGTCGCCGTCATCGAGCTTCTTGAAGCCGTCACTTTGAATAGCGGAATAATGGACGAACACATCTTCGCTCCCGTCATCGGGGCTGATGAATCCGTATCCCTTGCCAGCATTGAAGAACTTCACGGTACCTTGTGCCATAATAACCATTCTCTCATCCGAGTGTCACGCGAAAACAATATGAGGAACCCGGCTGATTCCGGATACCACATCACATGACATACGTTTACTATAGCCACGACCCCGGTCAAAAACGCACAACACGCCGTGAAAATGAACAATATACACATAAAAAAGACAATTACCAGATCAACGGATCATCTTTTAACAGATATGAATCAATAAAATACCTGTATCAGTTGAGAAGCACGACAACAATCGCCTGGGCGATGCCGTTTTTCTGCTGAACGGCGGTAATTCCCAAAGTGTTCGCCACATCCTGTGCCGTGGCCTTATCCGTGTCATTCTGATACCAAACAACCGTCGAGGAAGGAAGCGAACCGCTGGGATTCGCCGGGGTCGCATTGGTGTAGCCCGCCTGTTTCAGCACATCCGTCTTCTTGGCGGCATACCCGTTGGTATGTGTTGCGTTGATGACCTGGACAGCGGTCTGCTTGTTCACTTGTTGTCCAGGCTGAGGAGTCGTCTGCTGAGGCTGATTCGTAGAAGTATCCGTATCGGATTTGGTATCGGTGTTTTCCTTTGTCGTTTGCTTCTTTTCGACCTTCGGTGCGCTCACCGTCTGGGATTGACTCTGGCTGTGCCCGCCAAAGGTTTTTTGCAGTTCCCCAGAATAGAACCCCCATACCAGAAGACCAGCGAGAATGGCCACAACAACCACGACGATGTACGGAATGGAACGTGAAAGCAAAGAAGTATTGCCACGATGAACGCCTATAGGCCCCTTCGGAGGATTATCGAACGCGTCCTTTTGGTAAGACTCATAGGTACCTCGTTCATCGCGCGCCATAATTCTCCTCCGTTGTTTCCGCTACAAACAGTTACTATCAACTATAGCGTCTTCTAGCGCCAAAACTCGACCGTCACCAAAAATCCTCAAAAAATAAATATATTGTCTAGTAAGAAAATCAAACATACCGCCCGGTACCTAAGGTTGGGTCTATGAACGAAACCCATATCAAACCACTGTCACAGCTAGTTGAGGCCGGATGGGCGCAGGCCCTTGCCGATGTGGAACCGGACATTCACCGGATGGGAGATTTCCTGCGCGCGGAGCACCGAGCCGGGCGACAATATCTGCCGGCGAGCCGTAACATCCTGCGTGCCTTCACCATACCCTTTGATTCCATCAAGGTGCTGATCGTCGGGCAAGACCCCTACCCGACACCAGGCCATCCTGTGGGCCTGAGCTTCTGTGTCAACCCGGATGTGCGTCCCGTGCCCAAGAGCCTGCAGAATATCTATAAGGAGATGCACGACGACCTGGGCCTGCCGATCCCTCAAAACGGAGATCTCACCCCATGGTGCGAAAGAGGCGTCATGCTCCTCAACCGCTGCCTGACCGTCGGGGTGGGTCGACCCAACAGCCATCAGGGCAAAGGTTGGGAAAAAATAACCGATGCAGCCATCACCGCCCTGAACGCAAGAAAAGAGGAAGAAGGCCGTCCCAAGCCTCTGGTCGCAATTCTCTGGGGTCGCAACGCGCAAAGCCTGGAACCTTTGCTGAGCAATGCATTCATCATCAAATCCCCTCATCCAAGCCCGCTTTCCGCTTCACGGGGATTCTTCGGTTCCCGCCCGTTTTCGCGCGCCAACGCGGCATTGGAACAAATGGGCGCCGAACCGGTCAACTGGGACCTCACTTCGGGTTCGACCGTACCAGCCAGTACAATGCCACTCACAGAGCAACAAGAGACACGAACCATCTGAAACCGGAATGAATCATCATGGCATTTTTCCCACCACGTCCGCAACAGCCACAATCTGCAGCCCAACAGGGCGAAACCTCAATTCCTGTGCCGACTGCCGCCGCTCAGCCCGGAGTCAGCGACGGCACCCGCGCCAAACAACTGGCCGACCGCATCCGCATGCGCTTCGCCCAAACGCTTATCGGGCAGGAGAATTTACGTGAGGCGCTGATCACCACCATGATCGCAGGAGGGCATATCCTCATCGAGTCGGTGCCGGGTCTTGCAAAAACCACGGCCGCACAGACCTTGGCAACCTCTGTTTCCGGCACCTTCCGACGAGTACAATGCACGCCCGACCTCATGCCTTCCGACCTTGTAGGCACGCAGATCTTCGATTTTTCAAAACAGCAGTTCTCCACCCAGATTGGCCCGATCCACGCCAACTTCGTTCTGCTCGACGAAATCAACCGTTCCAACGCCAAAACCCAATCGGCCATGCTCGAAGCGATGGCCGAAGGAGCCACGACGATTGGCGGCAAGCGCATAGCGTTGCCCAAACCGTTCATGGTCATCGCCACGGAAAACCCTATCGAGGAAGAGGGAACGTTCACCCTTCCTGAGGCGCAAATGGACCGTTTCATGATGAAGGCCATCATGACCTACCCAAGCGCGGACGACGAAACGCGCATGCTCGCCATGCTTACCCAACGAGGAACGGATGTGGTGGATCCCACGGTCCCCGCCCAGGATGCCCTGAGCATCGCCGACGTCGATTTCCTTCGCGCCGCCGCACGTCGCGTCCATGTCTCGGAAGCGATCATGAATTATACCGTCGATCTGGTGGCCACATCACGAGGCGCAGGCAACCACCCGATCAAGAACCTTGCTGCAAAAGTCAGGCTTGGAGCGAGCCCTCGTGCCTCAATCTCGCTGGTCCGCATCGGGCAGGCCCAGGCCCTGCTCAACGGGCGCGACTACGTCATCCCCGAAGACGTCAAAAAGTTCGTCCATGAGATTCTCCGTCATCGTATCCTGCTGACATTCGAAGCCCAGGCCGAAGGCGTGAACACCGACCAGATCATCGATTCCATTGTCGAAACGGTGCCCGTTCCATGAGTTCCGACCCACGTCAGACCTCTTTCGAAGCGGCAAATGTGCGCAGGAAGATCGAGACCCTTTCCTCGACACTGACTCTGCCCACGGTTCGTCGCGCCCTCGGAGTGCTCGAAGGCGAACATTCCTCGTCAAGGCTCGGAGGCAATAACGATCCTCTATCCACCAGGGACTACACCTTTGAGGATGAGGCAAGACTCATCGACTGGAAGGCCAGCGCCAAGGCCGGCCATCCCATGGTCATCGACCGCGAGCGCCTCGTGACCTCACGGGTCCACCTGCTGCTGGATCATGGCCTGGAAATGGAGGGGCGCACATCCTCCGGGGAAACTGCATCTGAGGTGGCAGGCAACGCGATGTGCATGTTCGCGGCCTTGAGTGCACGCCGGCATGACAGGATTTCGCTGGTATTCGCAGACAGCAAGAACATCATCCGCAAACCGTTCAAGGGCGGCCTCGCCCAATTCGAGCGGGCCATCGACAACGGGTTGGGTGGCTCCAAGCGTTCCCCGCGAAATTTCGAAGCATTGCTCAGCTATGCCAGAACCCTCAACGACCAGGGTTCCCTCTTAGTCATCGCCACTGACGAGCATGCCTTGAGCCAGGACCATCTGCATGCTCTGCGGCTCATCGCCGCGATGCATCCGCTGATGCTCATCGACGTGGCGACTTTGAATCCCTTCAGAAAGGTCGGGTTCGGCCATATCACCGACGGACTTGACGGAAGAGGCATCCCCTCGTTTCTGATCAGGGACTCAGCGGCCAATGCCGTCGACACGCATCGCAAATATGTGACAATGCAGTTGCAAGAACAGCTGAAGGCCAGCGGAACCATGTTGATACGCGCGACATCCAGCGAGGATATGTTCTCCCAATTCATCAACCTGGTAAGTGTGACGTTGAAGCAGACCTCATTCCAATCACCGCAGTCATTTTCCATACTTGAAGGAGGAATGGCATGAGTCCGACGATGCAATTCCTCCTTCCACCTCGAATAGGACAAGCAATGGGCGCGCAGGAAACCATTCGTTCCAAAGGTTTCCTCGGCTTCAATGCCATGGTGACGAACGCAGACGAACGCAAGCCCGAAGGCCTTATCACCATGCCGACGGCTTTGATCGTCGCGTTCATCAGCTTTCTTGCGGTCGCGGTGATTCTTTTCATCGCGATACTGGTGTTGTCAAAACCGAAAAGGAAAACCGCTCCGAAACCCCATGGCGTCCACAGCAACCAGAACGACAAGCGGGCATGGCGCGAGCGGATCGATGACATCGTCGAACGCCACGCGCGCGGCGAACTGACGCGCGATGCCGCACTACGCGATCTGGCTCAAGTGGCACGTGATTTCGCCAGCGTGAAAACCGGCAAGGACATGAGCACTTACACCCTTGCGGACATCAACCATCTACCTGTTTCCGCTTCTTCAGACCCAGGAATGAAACTCTTGCGCCAAACCATCAATGCCCTCTATCCGCCGGAATTCGCGGATGCCGAGCACCATGTCGAAGCCCGCTCCACCAGCGTCGAACAGGCCGCTGAATGGGTCTCCAACCTGATCGAAAGGTGGAGAAAGTGAATCTCGAATGGCATTGGCCGTGGGCGGGCGTAATAGGTCTCGCTCTTTCAATCGTACTTATCGTCGTCTGGCTGCTGGTCTCTTCCCGTCGACGCCGCAATTCTGCGCAGATCCCGGTCTTCGGCCTTGACGAGGACCTTAATACCGAAGTCGTCAGCGAGCTTTTTCGCCAGTGGCGTGTATTGGGACGCACCGCAACGGTGGTGCTGGTAATCGCGCTTCTGCTTTCCCTGGTGACGGTTTCAAGGCCATCCACCGTCGATGAAGCCGACGAAAGGGCTTCAAACCGCGACATTGTGCTCTGCCTGGACGTCTCGCCTTCAATGTTGTCATACGATCACGAAGTGCTCGCCTCCTATCAGCGGCTCGTCTCCAATTTCAAAGGCGAACGCATCGGGCTGAGCCTGTTCAACTCGACTTCACGCACACTGTTCCCTTTGACCGATGACTACCAACTGGTTTCTGGGCAACTCAAGAATGCCAGCGACATTCTGGCAAGCATTTCCTCACAGGACAAAATCGACAAAACCGATCCGCGCACATTGCAGAAGTTCTCGGATCTTATCGACGGCACACAGAACAGAAAAGACCAGACCAGCCTTATCGGCGACGGATTGGTCAGCTGTGCCGCCATGTTGCCGGGCTTCACCTATGGCAAGTCGAACCGATCCGCAGCCGAGGCTGACAAGGCCTCAATCGTGCTGGCGACCGATAATTTCTCGGGCAAATCGACGTACACGCTTTCATCCGCTTTGGACCTGACGCAAAAGGCCGGCATCGTGGTGGACGGGTTATACGCAGGCCCGGCCAGCAACGAGAATGATGCGTCGACCATTGAGATGCAACACGACATCACATCCCACGGCGGCTCGTATTTCTCCGTACATTCGGGCAAGCCCATAGAAAACCTCGTTCAGACCATTGAAAAACGAAAGAACCGTGACGAACAAAAGGTGCGCAAGGCCGCTTTGGTCGACGCGCCCGGCTGGTGGACGCTGGCATTGGCGCTTTTGGTCACGCTTTGGATAGGCCTTGCTTGGAGGCTCAAACGATGAACCTCGACGATCTTATGAACTTGCGTTTTAGCCCGGCCCTCGGTTGGCCTGCCGGGATCGCCATCGCCGCCGTCATGATCGGCCTGGCGGTCGCGCTTGTCGTCGTCCACCGACATAGGAGCGGCAACAGCGACGAAACGGTGTGGGCATGCGCACGCCGGTGTGCCATCTGCGTGATTATTGCGCTGATGGCATTGACCCCGTCGACCGTCACCACGACCACAAGCAGGGCTGTCAACACCACCGACGTGGTCATCGCCACCGACGTAACCGGTTCCATGGCCGTTGATGACGCCCAATACGGTTCCGCGCAAACAATCACCAGGCTGGATGCGGCCAAAAAGGCCATCAACGACCTGACCACGATCTATGACAACTCCAGTTTCGCCGCCGTCCATTTCGGTGCCAGCGCGACACTGGACGTGCCGCTGACTCCCGATACCGCTGCCATACGCAACTGGGCATCGGGACTAAGCCCCGAACCGACCGCCATATCCTCCGGGTCGACGTTGGACGCTCCGATCGACCCGCTTTTGGTGGCACTCAAATCGATGCGCTCCACGCACCCTCAGGATAAAATAGTGCTGTTCTACATATCCGACGGAGAACAGACCTCGGACAAATCACGCCGTACTTTCTCCTCCCTTCGCCAATACCTTGATGATGCCTTCACACTTGGTGTCGGCAGCGAACAGGGCGGGCAAATACCGGAAATCAAGGCGGGACCCACCGATTCACCGAGTGACCAGCCAGCCCAAGACAACCAGGATTGGGTGAAGGACCCAGCCACCGGGGCACCAGGAATATCGAAAATGGACAAAAAGAACCTGACGGACATCGCCGATGAAATGAGCGGCAAATGCATTCTGCTCGACGGCACACATAAACTCGGCAAATCCTCGGTTTCCGCGCTTTCGAAACATTGGAGAAGTGTGGAAACCCCGAAACGACGCCAACGAGTCATGCCGATGGTTTGGCCGCTTTCCATCGCATTGGCGGTATTGCTGGCCTTCGAGTTGGCTAGCTGGATCGGTATGTCAAGGAGGCTTCTGTGAACAGAAAGAACAAGCAAAAGAACGCTCCCCAACCACCGATTGCACCACCCAAAAATCATCGACCCGGTAAAAAGCAGAGCGGCAACGCGACATCAAAAACGCAAAAACGTGGCACCGCAATGGTCGCTCTTCCGGTACGTGTGGCGCTGGCAGTCGTGGCGCTTCTCTGTGTGGCCGTCGCCGCAATCGTTTTGGTCAATATCAACGCGATCGACAATTACAACGAGGCCACCGCATCGCTGAACGCGAACATTGCCTATTCCAAAAAGCCTGATGCAGATGCGCAAACGCTCAAGACCCAGCTCGATCAGACGGACACGCAATTCGATGAGGCAAAACGGTTTGGCGCTGTTGTTGCCCCCGAAACAAAAAGGCTTATCGATTTCAACAGCAGCATTTCCAAGGATCTTGCAGATTCCACTATGCGCAAGCTGCAAGCCGATAAGAACCAATCCTCGTCCAAAGCCAACGTCTCCGGTTCAAAAACCTCTTCTGACGACAACAAGAAACAAGGGCTTAGTGACGAACAGCGCAAACAGGTCGAGGATACGCTCAAAGCCAACCAGCCCAACGGTCCGGTAAGCAGTGAAAAGAAGACCCCTGCCAACAATGGCGGGAACACAAATGTCAAGCCTTGGTAAGTAAACCCCGACTACAGAGAATGTGATACATCATTGGTTTATGGTGAACACTGTCGCTCAGACAACGGGTTGCACTAAGCTAAAGCCTTATGCACCTGACCCAAATTTCTCCGGCAATCGCGTTGACTTCATTGGACGGACGTTATCACAAGCAAACTGCTCCGCTCGTCGAATACCTCAGCGAGCCGGCGCTGAACCGCGAACGGATCACCGTGGAAATCGAATGGATGATCCTTTTGGCTAATGGATTCGATGGCAACGGCAATAAACCTGTCCTCGAAGGAGTCAAGCCCCTTACCGCCGGAGAAATCGACTACCTTCGTGCCATCCCGGAGAATTTCGGAGCCGAGGGCATCGCCAGGCACGCGGCCTATGAGGCCAAAACGCATCATGACGTCAAAGCGGTGGAATACTACATCGACGACGAGCTCGACCGTGCATTGAGCGTTCTCGGCGAGGACACGCAGCTTGCGAACCTCAAGACCTTGGTTCATTTCGCCTGCACATCTGAAGACATCAACAATCTGGCCAATGCCCGTTGCATCAAAAAGGCCGTCACTCTGGTCTGGCTTCCCAAGGCGCGTAAGCTGACTGATTTCCTTGCAGATAAAGCCGAGGAGTTCAAGGACCTGCCAATGCTCGCCCTGACCCACGGACAGCCGGCGACGCCAACCACGTTGGGCAAGGAGCTGGCGGTATTCGTACACCGCCTGAACCGTCAGTTGAAGCACGTCGAAGACCAGGAATACCTCGGCAAGCTCAACGGCGCCACCGGCACATTCGGTGCACACATCGTGGCCTGCCCCGACGCCGACTGGCTGGCGATCTCGCGCGAGTTCGTCACCAACCGTATGGGGCTTACGTGGAACCCGCTGACCACGCAGATCGAAAGCCATGATTGGCAAGCCGAACTTTACGGTACGATCAGCCACACCAACCGCATCCTGCACAATCTGGCGGTGGATATCTGGATGTATATCTCCCGTGGTGTCTTCGCCCAGGTTCCCGTCAAGGGCGCGACCGGCTCGTCGACCATGCCGCACAAGGTCAACCCGATTCGTTTCGAGAACGCCGAGGCGAACCTTGAGCTCTCCTGCTCGTTCCTTGATACCCTTTCCAGCACGCTTGTCGAAAGCCGCTGGCAGCGCGACCTCACCGATTCCACCACCCAACGCAACATCGGCGCAGCACTTGGTTATTCGCTTCTGGCACTCGACAACCTGCTTGGCGGACTCGAATCCATCCATCCCAATTTTAAAGTCATCGCCACAGAGCTTGATCAGAACTGGGAAGTGTTGGGCGAACCCATCCAGACTGCGATGCGTGCCCAGGAATTTGCGGGACGGCAAGGCATGGAACGCCCGTACGAGAAGGTCAAGGAAATGATGCGCGGCAAAAGCATTTCCAAGGCCGACATCGAGACGTTCATCGACTCGTCGGACTTCGACGATGCCACAGCGGCCCGTTTGAAGGCGTTGACCCCACAGACCTATACCGGACTGGCCTCGATTTTGGTGGGTTTTGATCGCCAATGAGCGATAACACGCCCGCTTCGCCATCTGGAAAAAGCTCACCTTCATCGGTTGGCGATTCTGAAACGAACCAGACTTCGATTCGGGTCGAGTCCACTGATCACGGCACGCTTCAGCCGCCACGACATGGTCAGATGGCCGATATCGATGACGTCGCCCCACAGCGGGCCCACAACGCCAACGATCTGCTTCACGCGGTGGGGGCGCTGATCCTTGCCGTCGTCATCATCGTGTTCGCCACGTATATGCATGGCATCACCACCGGTGTGGAACACGACGCCAAAACCGCCGGCCAGGCGTTCACCTGGCTCATGGATCTGCCGGTTTCCATCCTTCAGCAGTTTTTGAGCTTCGCCATTGTCATCAGCGTGCTCATTCACTTGCTCATCAACCGCGAATGGCTGCAATCGGCCATATCCGTCGTGGCATTGTTCATCGGATACGCGGTGATTCTGTTCCTCTCCTTTGCCCTCTTCCATCTTGGCGTTCCCGCGTTGCTTGCCGCCGTCAAGTCCAGCGAAGGTGCAGGGCCGGCGATGCTGCCCGACTTCTATGCCGGCATCGGCGCGTTCCTGACGGTGGCAGGGCCAAAACGTTCCCATTCCTCAGTTAAATGGGGATGGAACACGCTGTTTGTCGCGGCGGCCATCTTCGTCATCGTTTCGTGGCATTCGGTGGCCGGCACCATCGTCTCATTCGCCATCGGACGGATCATCGGCCTGGTATTGCGCTTCGCAATGGGCACGCGAACCCAGGGACTTTGGGGGTCGGGAATCGTCAACGCCGTCAACAGCATCGGCTTGAGACTCACCGAACTGCACCGATACAAGGCCGACAACGAAACAGGAGCCTTCAAGTCCAGGCTTGACGACGATCTCATCGAAAATTCCCGTATCTACGATGCCAAAGACGCTCAGGGTAAACGCTATACCATCTCCGTTCTCGACTCCTTGCCGCATGCCGCCGGTTACCTGAACCAGCTTTGGCAAGGACTGCGTTTCACCGGTGTCGCCATACGCCGAGACCGTTCTGCCAGCGACGCGATCCATCATCATTTCTCGATGCTGCTGGGACTGAAATCCTGTGGTCTGAGCGCGCCGAACCCCTATGGAGTGATGGACAGCGAGGAATCCTCGATTCTGGTGTTCGATACCACCGATACCCCTGCCCCGTTCGATTTTGACGACCTCAACGAGGCGGCGATGGTCGACTATATGGATTATCTTTCCAAAGCGAATAGTCGCGGGTACACCCACCGTCGCATCACCCCCGATACCCTGGCCCAAATCCATGGCGAACATGTCATCGTCGGCTGGCAAAACGGCGACTACGCCAGCGGCAGCACCAACGTGGCTATGGACAAAGTGCAGCTTTTGGTGCTCCTGGCCACACTCACCGACCCGGATCTCGCCATCAAGGCGGCACTGAAGGTCTGGGAGCGCAAGACGTTGGTTTCATTGGCGCCTTTCGTGCAGAAGGTCGCGATTCCCTCGTCCACCAGAAACCTGCCGGGATGGAACAAGCAATTGCTCGCTCAGGTACGCGACGGCCTCAACGCCCTGGCCCCGCAGGATGAAGCCGAAGCCACGGAACCGGTGACGCTGGCTCGTTTCAATGTCAAATCGTTCGTTTCGATCACCCTGCTCATCATCGCCGTCGCCGTCATCTTCACCCAGTTGAGACCCAACGAGGTCATCTCCGCCGTACGCCACGCCAACATCGCTTGGGCACTGGTGTGTCTGCTGCTTTCCATGCTTGCCTGGGTCGGTTCGGCCATCACCCTCGGTTCGTTCATGGACAACGGGAAACGGCACTGGTTCGATTTGTTCTGTTCCCAGGCATCTTCCGGTTTCACCGCCGTTTCCATGCCCGCCGGCGTGGGCCCCGCTTTCGTCAATCTTCAGTTCCTGCGCAAGAACGGCTACAAGAACACTGCGGCCACGGCCATCATGTCGGTGACCTGGGCGGTACAGGGCTTGACGACGATCATATTGCTTCTGCTGATGGGTCTTTTCACCGGGCGCAACATGTTCTCCGGAATGGTACCGACCAATACGTTGGTCGTGGTCATCGGCGCGATCGTACTGGTGTTGTGCCTGTGCATGGCCATCACCCCCATCCGACGCAGGATCGTCGACAAATACCTGCCGATCCTGCGTTCCTACGCCCATCAGCTTGTCGAGGTTCTGGCCCAGCCACAAAAGCTTGCCGGCGGCATCGTCGGGGCATTGATTCTCAATATCGCCACCGGACTGGGCTTCTGGGCATCGCTGATGGCCTTCGGCACTTCGTCGAATCCGTTGGAGACCACGTTCGTGTTCCTTCTGGCCAATACTTTGGGCAGCGCGGCACCGACCCCCGGCGGCTTGGGTGCAGTGGAAGCGGCGCTGACTTTCGCTTTCACTTCAATTGGCGTGCCGCCTGCGGTGGCATTAAGCGCGACTCTGCTTTACCGTGTCGGCTTCTACTGGCTGCGCATCCCCATCGGTGCATTGGCCATGAAGCGGCTTGACCACCGTAACCTGCTCTGACTTTTATGCAACGTGCCTCTGAAATCAGGGAAATAGTCATCTGAGGTACTTTGTCATCAAAATCGTCCAAATTGGTGCTTGGGCGTGCCCAAATCTTTACAAATCCGATAAAAAACTCTCGTAACTGGCGGTATTTGGCGAGACTTTGGACTAGAATGAACAACTGAAACGTGGCTTTTACCAAACAGGAAAGCCCCTAATCAAGAAGGATTCTTCATGGCATACAACAAGTCTGATCTCGTTTCGAAGATTGCACAGAAGTCCAACCTGACCAAGGCTCAGGCCGAAGCGGCCGTCAACGCCTTCCAGGATGTGTTCGTCGAGGCAATGCAGTCCGGCGAAGGCCTGAAGCTGACCGGTCTCTTCTCCGCCGAGCGTGTTCGCCGTGCTGCTCGCACCGGTCGCAACCCGCGCACCGGCGAAACGATCAAGATTCCGGCATCCTACGGTGTTCGCATTTCTGCTGGCAGCCTCCTCAAGAAGGCCGTTGCCTCCAAGTGAGCTGACCACAAGATCATATGATCTTCAATACCTCCGATTGTCATGCGATCGGAGGTTTTTTATGCCTTATCCACGGTTATAAAGCCTACGGGATAGTATATATACGGCAAAGTTGAAAACAGGCAGGTAGACATGACGACAAATCCAAGGGCATTGGCGCTTAAAGTAGCTCAGGTGACACAGGACGCCGGCAAACATGCGCTTCATGACCAAATCAATCCGCAGGATTTCGCTGAGTTTGAAATTCCCGCCACCAGCATGCAGCTTGGGAGCAATATCGACAAAAAGCTCATCGCCTTCATCGAGAACCGTCTCAACTATCTTGAACCCTTTGACGGGATGTGGCGCGACAGACCGGAAAACGCCAAGCCAGGAGACCGTTTCTGGTGCGTCGGCCCGATTGACGGCGCCATCAACTTCCGCCGCAACATGAGCGAATGGACCATCACCGTTTCGCTGTTCGAATTCAACAAGGAAAATTCGGCACAGCCGATTCTGGGAGTTGTCCATGCCCCGGCACTTGGGCTGACCTATCTGGCCGCTTCCGGGCAGGGCGCCATCCGCATCCGCCGCACGCCGATCGGTGAGAAGCGCGGAAAGGTCATTCCCTCAACCACCAGAAGCCTGAACGGTTCGATCGTGAGCTTCGGCATGTCCCATGTTCCGGCCGAATCCGAACGAGCATTCCATGTCTTAAGCGAGATCGCCGGTAAGCCGGCCGATGTCAAACGTATCGGTCCGGTTTCGTTGGACCTGTGCAAAGTGGCCGATGGCACCTATGATGCCTATTTCGAACCCCATCTGCACCGCTGGGATATTCCCGCGGTCTCGGCCGGCACCGTCGTGGTCCGGCAGGCGCAAGGCAAAGTGAGCCGTTGGAACGGTAACCCCATCCACTGGCGCAGCGAGAATGACATCGTCGCCACCAATGGCCTTATCACCGACGAACTAAAACCTTATCTCGTCGATTTAGACTATCCCTTCCAATAAAAAACTTGAATTGACTTCAGCGCGACAGCTTTTCTGGCTTCGGATGGCTGTGTTCCCTTCGTTACTTTCGATGAGCGCAGACCGGATATCAGCCAACGAAAAGCAAGAGGCCGCTGCATTCGGGTTCCGCTAAAGTGGATAAGAGATACGTGTATTCATGGCAACTGTTATCAGCTGATTCAGCTTACGGTTGTCAAGACCAAGGAGCGAAATGACACAGAAGTTCGTGCAACGGCAGCATCAGAGCGAAGAACCCGAATCACAAGTACAAGACAAAACGAAGAATGCCGAAAAGGCCGAGAAACAGGAAGACGCTCTGGACGCCGTACTCGACGACATCTCCTCGACTTTGGAAACCGATGCGGAAACGTACGTTTCGAGCTTCGTGCAGAAAGGCGGCGAGTGATGCCGCAGCTGCGTGACAGCAGCAATCAAGGACC
Organism: Bifidobacterium sp. ESL0745; assembly: GCF_029433335.1. NCBI lineage: Bacteria > Bacillati > Actinomycetota > Actinomycetes > Bifidobacteriales > Bifidobacteriaceae > Bifidobacterium > Bifidobacterium sp. ESL0745. Next base: position 568,496 of record NZ_JAQTHX010000001.1, on the reverse strand, counting down.
CGGCAACACCACGTCGCGCTCCCCCGAATACGATTCGTTCCACCGCATTTTCGGCATCGAAACGGAATACGGGGTCTCGGTGACCAGGGCGAACCATCCTTGCGATCCCGGCCAGGTTGCGATGATGATGTTCGCACCGATACTTTCGCGTTCGCGTTCCACCAATACCTATTTGGAGAACGGTTCACGGCTGTATCTCGACGTGGGTTCACATCCCGAATATGCGACCGCCGAGGCGCGTGACCCCGCAGAAGCGCTGGTACAGGATCTGGCCGGCGAGCAAATCATGCGCCGTCTCGCCATCGGCGCGCAGGAACGTTTGCGCAAGACCCACGGTGAACATGCGACCATTCACTTGTTCAAGGACAACGTGGATTCGGCCGGTCATGCCTTCGGCTGCCACGAGAACTATCTGGTGCGCCGCTATGTTTCGCTGCCCATCATCAAGGCGCAGCTTCTGCCGTTTTTGGTGACCCGTCAGCTTTTCACCGGTTCCGGACGCGTAAGCGAAAGCGGTTTTGAAATCACCCAGCGTGCTGCGTTCCTTGATGAAGGTGTTTCCTCATCGACCACGCGTTTCCGTCCAATGGTCAATACACGCGACGAGCCGCATGCCGACCCGGACGAATTCCGCAGGCTCCATGTCATCATCGGCGATTCCAACCGTTCGCAATGGGCGACGAAAATGAAACTCGCCACCACCCACTTGGTGCTTTGCGTCATGGAAGACGCCGCGAAACGGGGCGCTGCCTCAGGTTTCGAATGCTGTGCGTTGAGCGACCCCAGCGCATCGAACAAGGCGATGAGCGCCGATTTGAGTTGTGCAAAGACGGTGATTGGGCTTGAAGATATTGCGGCGTTTCGCAGGACGCAGAGGGAATTCGGATTGCAATCTCCGGACTCTGATGCTGATGCCAGTACGGATTCCAAAGCGGATTCTCAGGCTGTCACCGCCTTGGAAATCCAATATCTGTACTGGACCGTTGTTTCACGGTTTGTCGAATCCCATCGCGTTCAGATAGAATCCTCTTTGCCGGATACCAATTGCACCACGATTCTGCGTGAGTGGAAAACAGCACTCGATGCGTTGTCTGCCAAGGATTTCGACGGGCTTTCCAATCGTGTCGACTGGGTGGCGAAATACCAGCTGCTCGGCAAAATGAAGGAACGCAATCCTTCGCTTTCACCGGCACAGGCCCGACAAATCGATATGAACTATCATGACATCGTCAATGGAAGCATTTATCCGTTGTTGGTAGGCCACGGATTGATGGAAACGCTCGTATCGGATGGTGCCGTCGAATATGCCGTTAAAAACCCGCCTCACGACACCCGGGCCGCATTGCGCGGCGGATTCGTCCATCGAGCCTTGCAATCGGGTGCCACGTTCAGCTGCGACTGGACGCATTTGAAGACGACAGCTCCAACCCATCACGAAGCCGTATTGATCGATCCGTTCGCCTTTATGCCTGATGATCGGTATCGTCTGCTGGTGGCAAGCCTTTAACCTTTGCATGGATTGGCCCGTTTTGCACAACGAATTGCAAAACGGGCCAATTTGTTTTCATAGTATGCACCACAACAATAAACGTCAAAAAGCCTATCTGATTAAAAAATATCATCAATAGCGAAAAATAACTAACTGATGAATAAACTGATTTCCGCATCGTTGCAGTCTTGTAATTTCTCAAAGACATCAATGGTTTCGAAAAATTCTTATACCGCTTCGATCATATCGTTTTACGCTTTATCAAGACACATGTCTCAATATTTTTGACGCTATGCTAACCAATATTGATGTCTATCAACATATATGTACAGTCGCGAGGAGTTTACATGGCACCGTCTTGAGATCAAAGCGAGCAACAGCCTATAGTTGCTCGAACAATCAACAAGGATGCCCCTAACGTCAAGCATCCAGTCAACCCATAAGACCAATGATAAAAATGCTGTCTCCTGCGATCCGTTCAAAATCATGCAGGAGACAGTCAAGGTATCGAATTTTGGTGAACTCGCTACCATTTTTTTATCTTACTCCCGGGGCGTAACACATATTGCATTTACCCCGACGATAATGGCCTGTCCGCCGAATATCAAACCAAACGCTTCCTGACCAATAAACGGGACCAACGCCTGCCATGGACACAACCTGTTCATCGGTAATACAAATTGTCGTTTTACAGCTACGAATGATTCCGTATGGCGGCCTCTCATTGGTTTCAGGAGTACTCAACCGATTTGCGAAAATCCATCGAGCAACGATAACGGCATATCAAAAATCCCTTATCTCATCGAAGAAAACAGGAGAGAACCTCCCCATGAAACACCTATCTGCAAAGAAACTCATGATTTCCGCTCTGGCTTTGCTGACCGGAACAGCCATGCTTGCAAGCACCGCGACAATCGCGTCGGCCACAGAAGACCAGCCCAACGTCGATTTCGACATTACCGGCGCCCAGGATACAATCAGCAACCACACCTTCGTCGCCGTCAAACTCGGCGATTACAACCTTCAGGACCCCGCACACAATACCATGGAGGTCGTCTCCGTGGGCAACACGGCAATCAGGAACGCGGCCTCCACCGCACTGACCGCGACCGACGCACACGCCCAGTTCACTGATCCCATCAGCTGGGTCGCGGAAAACTGGGGATTCAACCACGACACATCCGGACAGTCCCCCTATGCCGGCAACGTCCGTGATTTCATCCAGAATCTCGCCACCCAGACCGACATTGCCAATGCGATCTCAACTTCAACGGTTAAAACGACAGGAGGCGCAGCCGACGCAAGCGGGAATGCGGTTGCCCATTTCAACATCCCCAACGGCATCTATCTGATCGAAGACACCACCCCGCAACCCGATCCGAATACGGGTACGCTGCAAACCATCCCCATGCTGGTAAGCACCAAAGCCGGCAAAATGGTCGACGGCGCAAGCGTGAACCTGCCAGGTATGACTTCATCGGCCCAGGTGAAATCCACATATCTCAAAAAACCGGTGAAGAATGTGGACAGTCCGACACACAAAGTCGGCGACCCAATCAAATTCACCATCAATTCAACGGTTCCCCTCTACACCCATTACGATCCGAACACCTACATACTGCAAGTCAACGACCAACTTTCTGCCGGACTGACCTACGACTCGTCGCTATTGAACCCAACCGTGAAAATCGGCGATACAACGCTCACCACAGGGCAATATGCCCTTTCGGTGTTCAACCAGCATCAGGAACCGGTGTCCACCGTTGCTTCCAGCCACACCACAGCGAAGGGCGCCTCGTTCGTTTTCAACCTCTCCGCATATATCAAAGGCAAAATGAGCATTCAGGATTACAGTCTTGCCGGACAACCGATCGAAATCACCTACACGGTGGTGCTCAACGATGACGCAATCACCATCGATCATGGGGATTCCAAGAACAGCGCGACAGTCACCTACAAGGACAATCAATCCACCGACTGTCATGGGACCACCACCCCAAGCGTCGAAAAGCATGTCTACACCTTCAACTTCGCAATCAGGAAGATTTCGAAGTCCGAAGGCACGGTGCTGCCCGGTACCGAGTTCCAGATCTTCCAAGGCACATCCACCACACCGATGCCCATGTACAGCGACGGCAACGGAGGCTATCGTCCACCTCAGACTGGCGAGGCAAGTGTGGACAAGCTGGTGGTCCCCGCGAGCGGCACCATCACGATCTCAGGAGTCGATGCAGGCACCTACACATTGAAAGAGATCAAACCGACCGATGGCTACATCATCCCCACCGATTTCAAATTCAGCGTGACCATTACCCCGTCATTCAGGAGCGACCAGACGCTGGACTCCGTCAATTATTCAGCACCCGCCGATGACCTTTACGGCCTCGTTTCCAAAGACGACACCAATCCGCAGCTCTACATCGTCAAGAACATCAAGACCGTCATCGATCTGCCCAGCACCGGCAAAGCGGGCATCACGATTCGCATTATCCTCGGCATGCTGCTGGTTGGCGCCGGTGCAGGAATCTACCTCGCCGTGCGCAGAAGCCAACGTTCACATGTCGGCAAGAACGCGGCTTCCCGCTGATTGCAGCGCTTAAAAGAAGAATGATATGAAAACGGATGAGACCACGTCACCACCATCGATTTGCCGACGCATGTCGAGCAAACAGGTCGATGTGGTCTCATCCGATTTTGACGGCAATCCCATCAATAATGATTCATGGTCAGGCGGCGGTGGAACCCATGCACCGATCGCCCCCATTATTCTCAAGGCCTGTGCGATTGCGTTGATCGTACTAGGGATTTCCGCCATCGCCTATCCCCTGATACTCCAGCAAATATCCTCCAGAAAATTGGCGCACAACGCCGAAGTATCAGAAGTTCTTGCCGAATCCCAATCACCGCAACATCTGAAATATGAGCTGGAGATGGCGCATCGCTACAACACCGAACTTGCCAAGACCGGTCAACCATTTCTGGGGGAAATTCCCACGAACTCCCCATATTCGACAATCCCGGCATCATCGGACTCCGACCATGCCGGGGGCTATCAATCCCTGCTCGACCAAGGCGAAGGCATCATGGCGACGATTACCATACCCAAGATCTCAGTGCGGCTGCCGATCTATCACGGCACCGACGACGAGATTCTCGCCAACGGAGCCGGCCATCTCTACGGCAGTTCGCTGCCGGTGGGAGGTCCTTCCACACACGCCGTGATAGCCGCCCACACCGGCATGACCGACGCATTGATGTTCACCAGACTTGATGAGATGCGTATCGGGGACGGGTTTTCCATCAAATCGATGGGCAGGACGTTGTCGTATCGGGTCGACCGCATCAACGTCATCCTGCCCGACGACGACAGCAAACTCAGAATCGAACCCGGGCAAGACAGGGTCACACTCATGACATGTACCCCCTACGGAATCAACGACCATCGGCTTTTGGTCTCCGCAATCCGTACGATCACACCTGCCGAAACCAACGGCAAGAACACGAAAAGGACCGATATGTTGGAAATGTCCATCATCATCATCGCTGCGATCAGCTGTCTGACGATAAAATACGTGCAGACAAGAAACAAGCCCATCCCTGCGAAACATCACAAATACATAACCAGTCGCTAGTAGGTGTTGTCTTCACGTTCAGGCTTTCGGCATGGTCAGGACCGGAAGCACAGACAAACACGGGCCGAAACGAACAAAGACCGGCAAAGATCCAATTCTTCAAGTGTCAATGCAAGGGCGATGCCCGTTGACACTTATCTAACAGCAGTTTTAAGGCTGCGCAGCGTCTGTGCAGCTGTTTCATGCCGATGACCGCATTCGTTGAGGATTTCCCCGCAACGCTGCTTGGTCCAGCGCCTTGATTGTGAAATATCCAAGGAAAAAAGCTCTGGTCCTGAAGCTTCCATCACGTTTCCTTCCACATCGGTTAAGGGCAATTGACAATCACGCGAATTATCGGCCGGAACCTTTCCGATGTGCGCCTTTGCCGTTTGATGGAGGCCAGCCATGTCTTCATCATCATTATCCATACGGTTTCCATCCCGTACGGTCAGATGCGACCAAGACGCGGCGACCACTTCCTTGGGAAAACGCCTGATAATTTCGGCACGCAGCCAGGCACGGGTGTCTTCCGGAGGCTTTAAGGCGGCATGCTGAACCTCAACGTCGGCTTGGTCCTGACTTTCGTTCGGGCGTAGAGGTACACGCTGTGTCTGGGATTGCAGGCGAGCAAAAACCGAATGGGCGGGGTCCAGCGCGGCCCAACTCAAGTCAAGGGCCGCCAGCTTTGGGTCGGACCAATCAGCACCGATTTTGCGACGCAAACGTTCCAGCAACTGCCATTTGAGCAACCACTCCAAACGCGAGCCCTCGTCGGCCATCTTCAGCCGTTCATCATCGCTTGTGTGACGCACCGCCGCCACATCCATCAACGCCTGACGCCACATCGCCATGATTCGTTTGGTCGGCTCGTCAGGCCAAATCACCTCTCCCCTGCTGTCAGTGCCGTATGTCACGGCACCTTGCGCGGATACCGCAGAAAGCAGACGTATCTGAATCTGCCAGGCCGTTGTGTTTCCTCCCTGTTCAAGCGGCAGCTGCGCGGCAAGCGTCAGATCATGCGAAACAATATGCATGTCCTCAACGGGATCGACGAGCTGCAAATCGGCAAGCAGCTCATCAAAGTCGAACGCATTGTCAATTCCGAATATCTGTGGATTATCGGCACTATTCCCGGACAGATTGCCGAGTTCCCCTTTGTCGCCAGTATCGCCTGCAGTACCGTCAACATCGTTGCCAGAAATACGTGTATCCGCGCTATCGGCCTGCTCGATCAACCACAACAGCATGCTGGTCGTGCCGAGCTTCAACGTCTGCGGCACATCCATGCGATTGGCGTCACCGACGATGACATGGAGACGGCGATAGTCGCCGGTTACATGGGATTCGTCGCGCGCGTTGACGATCGGCCGGTCGAAGGTGGTTTGCAGGCCGACAACGGAATGGATGTAATCGGCGCGTTGGCTTAGCTGAAACCCGGCTTCCTCGCCTTTTTCGCCGATGCCGACCCGACCAGAACCCGTATAAATCTGACGCGAGACGAAATGCAGCGTCATCAACGCCGCCACCCGGTCGAACGGAACGTGACGGCGCATCATGTAGTTTTCGTGCGTCCCCCAGCTGGCACCTTTGCCGTCCACGTTGTTGCGATGCAAAACGATGTGGGAACCGTTGCGCTCATTGGCTTTCTGCGCCGCTTCAAACATGATCCGGTCGCCGGCATGGTCGTAAGAGACGGCCTCGAACGGGTCCATGGTCTCAGGCGCGGAATATTCGGGATGTGCATGGTCGACGTAGACGCGGCCACCGTTGGGCGCGATGACGTTGACGATCTGACGTTGTGGTTCGTCGGTGAGCATGTCCGGCCGAGCGGCGGCGCGAGGCAGACGGGTGCCGCGGGCGTCGTTCAATGGGTCTTCCTGCCGGTAATCCCAGCGAATATGCTGCGTTTGCGGGTTCGCAGCGCCACTGACCACGTCGAACGAAAGTTGTACAGGATTGTAATGGTCCGCTTCCATGTCCGAAACCGCGTATTCCGTTTCGGTTCCCATCATCCTATATACGCTCATTGGTATTCCCTCTTCAACACTGCATGTATTTCATCTGACACGAGCAAGCTTGGTTGAAACCAGCTTAACAGCCGCCCATATTCAGCCATTGACTATTCTCTGTCACGGCAAAAGCAGTCACTACACTCCAAATCAGAATGTCATGGACTTGCCGACAGCAGGATAGCCATTATTCAGCCGGACGAATACGCACCGCATGGCCGTCGGCGATGCCGTTGATCTTCGACCATTGCACCGGATCCGAATCCATCACCGAATCACTGGTTTCGTCAAACTCGTCATCCACAGCTTTCAGCACCGAATCGGCACCGATCTGAACGGACCGGCCAAGGGTGATCGAATCCTTGACGGCGTGGGTCTTGACGCGGTCGACGATGTTCTTGAGCATGGCGCCGCACATCACATCGGCCAAAGTGACCCTCGACCAACGGCCTTGCTCGTCGCATACGTCGCAGATATGCCGTTGTGGCCCGTCCGTATAGACACTGTCGACCAGGACCTGGGTCAGTGTTTCGGCGCTTTGTCCGGCCTGATATGGCAAATTACCGGTCAGATAGTGCGATACAATTTGCGCCGCCTGCTTTTTGTCCGGCCGATCGATGCGAATCTTGACATCGAGACGTCCAGGGCGCAGCACAGCGGGGTCGATCATATCGACGCGGTTCGAGGCACCGATGACCATAACGTTGTCAAGACTTTCCACGCCGTCAAGTTCGGCGAGGAACTGCGGGACGATGGTGGTCTCCACATCGCTGGACACTCCGGAACCGCGTGTGCGCAGCAGCGAGTCCATTTCGTCGATGAAAACGATGACCGGCTTCCCTTCGGCCGCACGCGTCCGCGCCCGCTTGAAGATCAGCCGGATCAGGCGTTCCGACTCCCCCACATACTTGTTCAAAAGTTCGGGGCCTTTGACGGAGAGGAATACGCCGTTGTCGGCATCGCCGCCGGAAAGCGCATTGGCCACGGCCTTGGCGATCAGCGTCTTTCCGTTGCCCGGAGGACCATACAGCAGTACGCCCTTGGGCGGGCGAAGATCGTAGCGTTCGAACAGCTTGCGGTGCAGGAACGGCAGCTCGACAGCGTCCTTGATTCGTTCGATCTGGGAATCCAGACCACCGATGTCATCGAAGGTGGCATCAGGCGTCTGTTCGAGCACCAAGTCGGTGGCGTTCTCGACGGGAAGCACTTCCAGCGCAAGTCTGGCCATGCCGTCCACCAGTATTCGCGCCGTCGGTTCGATGATGACATCTGCGAGCGCACCGGCCCGTTCAACCAGCGTGACATTGCCGGATTCGTCGGCGACCATCAGCCGTCCGTCGTCCAAAACCTGCTTGACCGTGCGGACGGTACCGGAAATCTCAAGCCCTCGTTGCTCGACCAACACCATGTTTTCGTTCAGAAGCACCGTTCTGCCACCGCCCAGGCGTGATGCGGACACGTTCGAGGCAACAGGCACAATAAGCCGACGGTTGCCAGAAAGCACTTCAGCCTTGGCGTGCTGTACACCCTGCTCATCGGTGCTGCACGAATCCACGCGCACCATGGTGGCGAAGTTCAACGGCGGCGCGGCCATCAGACCGAGCTGGGATTTGGCTTTCTGCAATTCTTTGCCGGCTCGTGTCAACGCCACCGCCAGTGCGTGGTTCTTGGCCCGCAGGTTGTCGTTTTCACGCGCAAGATCGTCGAACGTGTCTGCGTGCATAGAATCCGAATCGAAGTGGCCATTCATATCCGTGTTGCCTGTACTGCCCGGCTTGCCTGCATCAGACAGATCATTCGTCCTGTTTTGATCGGATGCCTGCCCATTGCCGCCTTGCTCACCGTTGCTCATCACAAATCCACTTCTCTTCTGCAATCCGTTCCGACTCAGTCCACGTCGAGCGGGATACGGTGAGTCGGTGCCGGATAGCGCTTGTCAAGCTGTGCAAGGTCTTCGTCGGTCAGCTCGATGCCGGCAGCAGCGATATTGGCACACATATGTTCAGGGTTGGAGGTCTGTGGAATGGCCAACGTGTTGCCATCGCGCACAGCCCACGCAATCAACAGCTCATACGTCGAAACGCCGTGCCTGGCCGCTACTTTACGGACATCGGGATCGGTCAACATACTGGTGTCGAGATTGTTGGAAAGTCCGCCGACGGGGCTGTAGGCAATCAGCGGAATATGCTGTTCATGCTGCCACGGCAGCAGGTCGTATTCAATGCCACGCGACTCGATGTTGTAGAGGTCTTCATTGGCTGCAACATTGCCGCCGGCCGGAAGCGCCACCAATTCCTGCATATCCGGGATATCGAAATTTGAAACGCCCCAAGCGCCGATCTTGCCGATGGAACGCAGACGGTCGAGTTCGGCCACCGTCTCTTCCAGCGGAATAGGGCCGCGCCAATGATAAAGATACAGGTCGAGATGATCGGTCTGCAGACGTTTCAGGCTGGCATCGAGATGGTGTTCCATCACCGTCTTGGAAGCATTCTCCGGCTTTACTTTCGAGATGAGGAAGATATCGTCGCGGTCGAACGGTTGCAATGCCTCGCCCACCAGCATTTCGGACTTGCCCTGACCGTAAACCTCGGCAGTGTCGACTGCCCTTGCCCCGGCTTCGATACCAGCTTGGATTGCCTTGAGCTCTTCATCGTGCTTCCCCGGCTCGCTGCCCATGTGCCATGTACCGATGCCTACCGCCGGCACCGATTGCCCTGCGATATTGATTTCCCTCACCATATGCCTCCTTTGTGCATATCCACGCTTCTCAAGCGTGGTCCCGTTGCCTTCATCAAGCAAGTTTACGGGCACTTCTTAACATGAAATCATATTTACGAAATAACAAGATTGCACACAATCGAATATACGGCATCAACCGGCACAATCGAAAGAAAAACCGGAAGCGACAGATTGCGCACACCGCACTACCGAATCCGGAAGCAAGGCTATCCCAATAAGCGGTCAATCGGCATAGGCATCAGCCGACAAGCGCGCGCCACGGGCCCAGTCGGCAGCCCGCATCGCCTTTTTCCCTTGGGCTTTGACCTCTTCGAGCTCGATCGGAGCCGTGGCCGTGCCGATCCATACGTGTTTTTTGCTGGATGCCAGCATACCCGGTTTCAGCCCATTTGGCACTTGTGGGTCATCGGCGGAGGCAGGGCGAGCCTTCAAGACATGGAATGGTTCGGTGTCACCCATATCACGTTCGGCGCTGGATGAAACCTCGGAATTGTCACCTTCTGTTTTTCCATTGCCCTCATCCGAACCTTTCGGATGCAGCATGCACCAAGCCCCTGGTTCGGGCGTACAGGCTCTGATCTGGCGGTCGACGGCGAAAACCGGTACATCGAAGCGGATGCGCGCGTCCTCATGGGTGATTTTCCTGGCTACCTCATAGGCTCCCTGAGGCTGTTCCCGGAGAAGAATCCTGCCCTCGGCCATCGCGGTCAAGGCGGAAGCAAACAGGTGCGAGCCATCCTCGGCAAGACGTGAGAGAATATCCCCGGATGTATCGTGCGCACCAATCTGACAAGTTGATTGGGCCAGAATCGGGCCGCTGTCCATGCCCTTGGTGATCTTGAATACGGTTGCGCCGGTGATGGTGTCGCCTCTCCAGACGGAACGCTGCACCGGGGCCGCGCCGCGCCACTGTGGCAGCAAGGAGAAATGGAGATTGTACCAGCCCATTGGTAGTGCGCCCAACACAGCTTCTTTCAGAATCTTTCCGTAGGCGACCACCGCCCCTGCTTCGGCACCCGTGGCCTTGAGCTCAGTGATGAAGGACGGTTCCTTGGGGTCACATTCCAGAACGGGGATGTCCAGGTCCAGCGCGGCCTCTTTGACAGGGCTTGGCATAAGCCGGCGTCCACGGCCTTGGGGGGCGTCCGGCCTGGTGAGCACTGCGACGACTTGAAAATGCTCCTTGTCACCCGCCAGTTCACGCAACGCGGGAACCGCCACATCAGGCGTTCCAGCAAACAAAACTTTCAACATGGAGACTCCCCACTTCTTTTCGACAAACTCGAGCGAATACTATATCAACGGCGTCATTATCGTAACAGAAACCGACAAATACCAAAACAGCAATAAGAAGGAACCGAAATCATTCCCTGAAAGGCGGGAAACAATCGGGGATACTCAGCCGATAATGCCGGGAATAACAATACCTTGTCCTTTAAGCAGTTTTCTCAGGTTGCAAGCATCGGTGAATTTCACACCACGAATACCGGCGGAATTGGAACCGACGATATTCATGCCTTTGTCATCGACGAAAAGTGCGGTATCGGAGGGAATATCAAACCGTTTCAGCGCAAACTTGAAGATGTCACAGTGCGGCTTGCGCAGCTTGACAAAACCAGAGATCACTGCATCATCCAAGCTGCTTAGAATCGGGTACACTTCCTTAGCTGGCGGGAACAAATCAGCAGACCAATTGGAAAGCCCCCATACACCGATACCTGCGGCTTTCAGATCGTTGACCATGACACGCATCCCCTCGACCGTGCCCACCAGAGAATCAAGGAAGTTCTCAAGATAATACTCGAACATACTGGTCCAAGGCTCACCATATTGCTCTCGCATGGCGGCAATGGCTTCAGCCTTGGTGCCTCCCATATCCATGGCGTCACTGATGTCGCAAAAACCGGAATTGTCATTATCAAGGAACTTGTCGGTCAGTTCCTTCGAATACCTGGGCAGCAGGGCGGCCTGTGGCTCCCAATCGACCAACACATTGCCAAAATCGAAAATCACGTTCTCGATCGGCTTACCGGCAGCACCTTTTGCCTCGTCACCAGACACAATCACGTTGCTTTCCATTTCCACATCGCCCGGCCAGCTGCTTTTCATAATTCCTCCTTGAAGACTGTTCAATTCCGCCGTGAATTCCATGCTCCCACGCAACGGCGACGTAAGCGAGGCCTAACCCGGCAGAAACTTGTCAGATCAAATCCTTGGGATCAAGCTGGAAACGCAACTCACCCGGCGCGCGCGTCGCGACATGACGCGCTACTTCGCTATGAAGCCGTTGCGCCAGTTCCGCGCGCAAACGCTGCGGCACGCGCACCACCGCCTTAACGCGGTCATGGGTCGCTTCCAGTTCGCGCGCATCGACCGTTTTGGGCTGTGCAATGGGCACCGGACCCAACACGGCCGGAAACTCGCCGACCTCGGTTTTGATCTGGCTCCAATCGCCTGTCAAGGCGCCGATACGCTCCAGTGTGGTCATCACCGCATCGCGACGCCCCCAAACGCAGGCAACGGCGAAAACCGGTGAAAGTCCCGTTTCCGCGCGTTCATCCAGCTCGTCTGCAGCGAGAATGCGCGAATCCCACTGAATGAGCGATTGCGCGATGATTGGGTCAGTCTCCCCAATGAGGAGCACCTGTCCGCCGTCTTCACGGCAAGCGCACATCGAAGCCGCGCGCATCCAGGCAGTGAGTGCGTCGACACGGGCATCGACACCGGGCGCGTACAAGCTCGTCCATGCGTCGAGAATGGCCACCGCCTGATAATGACCGGCTTTCCCATCCCCCGCCTTCACGTGCGGTTCGGCCTCCGGCGTGGCGATGACAATCAACGGCCGGTCAGGTACCCATTCGACGATGCCGTTCGGCTGAGAGGGGCTGGAAAGCACCATCGGGATATCACGGAACAGATGCTGCAGCTGAGCTGCCGTCCCGGCGGCGCCGACACGCACCACGCTCATGTGCTTGCAATGGCAATTCGGACAAGACCAGTTGCTGGCCGGAGCCCCGCACCACCGACAACGCGGCGCTCCAGCACGTACTTGTTGCAAAGGGCCTGTGCAACGCGGGCATCTGGCCTGCTGATGACAGTGCGAACAGCTGAGGACTTCGGCAATGCCGTCGTGCGGAATGGAAAATAGAATGGGGCCGTTTTCCAAGGCTTCCGAGAGTACACGAACGGCGGTGTGCGGTACGCGGGCACCGATGGAAGGGTCGGTCAAGCGGGCCAGTTCGTCGAGGTTAAGCCAACGAATCCATGGCGAGGCCTCTTGGACTACGGCCGGCAGTGGATGCACCGCCGTACTGAAGCCGCTGACCGGCGTTTCACACACCTCTACGCGATACGTCGGCACAACGGAAAATATCGCGTCATCCGCCTTAGCCTGCGTGCTTGTTTCTTCTCCGTTTATCGGGTATTTTGCGTGACTCGCGCCCAGCGGATACATTTCGCCGGTCTCCAATATCGGTTCATGCTGGGTCTGAGCCGAAGCCAATGAGGAATCAGTGGCAATAGAAGCTTCCTCGTCACCGGTTGCGTTTCCTTTGGCAATGACGTTTTTCGCCGTATCGCTTACAAAGGCAGACATATTCGCGTCGGTGACCTCAACGTTTGCAAACCTGTTTTCAGCAGCGTCAACAACGTCATCCGCGTTTCCGATGGTCTTTGTCATATCGGCAATAGCGTTTCCGGACGTTTGCGCACTGTCAAATCGTGATGATGACTCGGAATCGGCAGTGTTATTCATCCGAGAAGAATCCAATGACGGATCACCATCAGGTGCGACTTCATTCATCCTGCCGAAATCCGCGCTCACCTCCCATTCGCTGATGACGCTGCGGGCATTGGCGATGGCCATGAACGTACCGCCATGCAGCTTGGCGCGAAGCCGCAACACACCACGAGCCGCAGCATACGGCATCATACCGTCGGCGTTCTGGTAAGCGGCATCTTCAAGGATGGCGAATAGTCCCGGCCCCTCGACGGGTGCGTACATCGCAGCCCTCGTGCCGATAACGCAACGCACCTGTCCGCTCGCGGCCGCAAGATACGAGCGATAGCGTTCGGACGGTGCCATAGCTGCGGACAGCAGGTCGAAATCACCCTCAAAGCCACCATTGGCGGCGTTTATCTGCCTGAACGGTTTCAAACCAAATCGTCGCAGGGCCACGGCGACATCATTGACTTCGCGCATGGTCGGCAGGACCAACACGGCCGTGCGCCCCGAATCAAGGGAAAGTGACGCCATATACGCCAGGTCATCGGCCCAACGCCCGACTCCGGGCAGGGCATCGACCACAAATGACGTGAATCCCCCGCCGCGCAGCGCATTCTCAACAGCCACAGCCTGGTCATAACTCGCCCTCATCCGCTGTGAACCCCGTTCAAGTTCCCCTTTATCCAGCCTCACGCGGCCACGGCTACCGACCCATGTCCCGGACATGGCCAAATGCTGTTCCTTGTCCACTTTGGCAACCCGAGGCGGAACGGCCAGACGAAGGATATTGGCTCGCGTACCACCGTATGCTTCCGCAATCGCCGTAATATCGCGGCGCATCGAGCCAGACACAAGCACATCGGGTGTCATGACCCGTTCGATATAACGCAATGCCGATGCTGCGGTATGGCTTTTGGCGACACGAGCCCAGATGATGCCGTTGACCCGTCTGCCGCCAAAGCGAACCCGTACCATGACACCAGGCTGCGCTGTTTCCGAGAATTTCTCGTCGATGAGGTAGTCGAAGGTCTGTCCCAGATGAGTGGCCTGCACGTCCAAGACGACTTGCACGATGGGATTGACTGTAGCCGGAGTATGGGTGACTGCCTTGCGGCGCTTTCGCGGGGCCAGCCCTGCGAGCGCCGGTTGCTGCGCCTGTGGTTCACTCATGATTCAAGGATAGCAAGGCCTCGGATTGTTGAAAACAAAAGCTGACACCATACTATCATTCCTGATGTCTGACGGCAGAGAATGAACGAAATACCACTCCGAAACGCGCATTTCCTGCCGTTACTTTGAGATGACGGCATAAAATGCACGAAATTTGGTCGAAAAACGTGCATTGTATGCCGTTGAAGACTAGGTGACGACTACTAGCGATGTGCCACGGAATTGGGTCGGAGCCGACGGACAACAGGAAACGAAAAGGGCCACATGCCAAAAGCATGCGACCCCATCACACCGAATCCGTCAGACCTCAGATCTTGGTCGGCTTGACGGTCGAATCCTCGACCCACCACGGACGCAGCGGATAGGTGTCGGTCATCTTCTCGTCGTCCGGACGCACGCAGAGGAACTGGTGGATCTGGATGTTGTTGAGCTCGAAGTTCAGCGCGCAACCGGCCATGTAGAGGCCCCACAGACGCGCCTTGGGCTCGCCCATAAGCTCGACGGCGCGGTCCCAGCCGGCAACGAGGTTCTTGTTCCAGTTGTGCAGGGTCAGCGCGTAGTGCTGACGCAGGTTCTCCTGGTTGACGACTTCGAAGCCGGTGTCCTGGATGACCGTCTCGATCTCTCCTGGGGAGGCCAGCTGGCCGTCGGGGAAGATGTAGCGGTCGATGAACTCGCCGGCGGACTTGCCGGTCATCGAGTTGACGCGGGTGATCTGGTGGTTCAGGAGGCGGCCGTTGGGCTTGAGCTTGTCGAAGATCTCCTTGAAGTAGGAGGGATAGTGCTTGAAGCCGACGTGCTCCATCATGCCGATCGAGCAGATGCCGTCAAAATCGCCTTCGGGCACATCGCGGTAATCCATCTGACGGACTTCGGCGAGGTCTTCGAGGCCTTCGCGCTTGATCCATTCCTGTGCCCACTTGACCTGTTCGCCGGCCAGGGTGACGCCAAGGACCTTGATGCCGCGCTGAGCGGCGCGGACTTCCATGGAGCCCCAGCCGCAGCCGATATCAAGCAGACGGTCGCCGGGCTTCAGGTTGAGCTTGTCGAGCACGAGGTCGAGCTTGCGCCATTCGGCATCCTCGAGCGAATCCTCGGGCGAGGTGAATACGCCGCAGGTGTAGGTCATCGAGGAACCAAGGAAGAGACGGTAGAACTCGTTGGACTGGTCATAGTGATAGCTCACGGTGGCCTCATCGCCTGCCTTGGAGTGGGGCATCAGGCCTTCGGTGCGTCGCTTCCAGCGGCTTGGGCCTTCGATTGAAGGGGCTTCAGGATGACGGATGCCATGCGAATAGACGGAAGCGACGATACGCGCCAGATCGGCGGGACTCGGTTTCCTCGTATCCGGCTTCAGCGCTACAAGCTTCTTGAACACCTCATACGGATCGCCGGGGATAAGTTCCGGAGAAGCGATATCGCCTTGCAGATAGGCACGTGCAAGGCCGAGATCATTGGGATGATCGACCATATAATAGACGGCGCGCGAATTGTTCACGGTGATGTGCAGCGGGGCGTCCTGGGGCCCGAACGAAGAACCGTCAAATGCGGTGATGTTGATTTTCCCATTGTCCTCGAGGAACATTGAGACCATATCGGCTACGGTCATAGCGGCCATGCGCAACCTCCAAAATAAGTGCAATTGATGCATTTTCCTGATGCAAAATCATATTCAGCCTATTGCCCAGTTACGACACTGTAACGGTTTTGCTGCGCGTGAAAATTTACTTCTTTTATCATGGTTCCGTCCCTGTTGGCGCGCCAAGAGAACCAAAAATCAAAGATATCAACTCAAATCTATGGGAATGGATCCTCTTGGCGTGCCAAGAGGATCAAAAATTGAAGAATCGAACCGAAATCCGTAAAAAACGGGTCTCTTGGCGCGCCAAGAGGGTCAAAAAATGAGATATAGCCGAGTGGAATCGGAAATCCATCGCCATTACTCTTCAGAAATGAAATTTGGCCATATCCTACATAGCAGGAGCTGCAGAATATGGCCAAAATCGGACATTCAAAAAAGAATAGAATCAGTTTACGTCTTTCAGCTCTCGGCGATGGCCGCCTTGAGCTCGTCGACCTTGTCGGTGGCCTCCCATGTGAAGTCGGGATCGGTGCGGCCGAAATGGCCGTATGCCGCCGTCTTCAGATAGATCGGGCGGAGCAGATCAAGCTCGTCGATGATCGCCGCCGGTCGCAGGTCGAAGACCTTGCGCACCGCTGCCTGAATCTGCTCGCGGGTCACGCCGCCGATTTCGGTGCCGAAGGTGTTGACGTTGACGCTCACCGGATCGGCGACGCCGATGGCGTAGGCCACCTGCACCTCGACCTTGTGCGCAAGCCCTGCGGCGACGATGTTCTTGGCCACCCAACGCGTGGCGTAGGCCGCGGAACGGTCGACCTTGCTCGGGTCCTTGCCGGAGAAGGCGCCGCCGCCGTGGTGGGCCGCCCCGCCATAGGTGTCGACGATGATCTTGCGGCCGGTGAGTCCCGCATCGGCGGCAGGTCCGCCAAGGATAAAGGAACCGGTCGGGTTGACCAGCACACGGTAATCGTCGTGGCGGATCGAAGTGCCGCACACCTCTTCGAGCACCGGCTTGATGACGTGCTCCTGCAGCTGCTCCATGAGCCAATCATGGCCGACCTCGGGGTCGTGCTGTGTGGAAATCAATACGGTATCGACGCGAACCGGGCGGTCGTCGTCATCGTATTCGATGGTGACCTGCGTCTTGCCGTCCGGACGAAGATGTGGAACGATGCCCTCCTTGCGGACCTGGGCCAGACGATATGCCAATCGGTGGGAAAGATAAATCGGAAGCGGCATCAGCACGTCCGTCTCGTCGCAGGCGTAACCGAACATGATGCCCTGGTCGCCGGCACCCTGCGCCTCGTAGCGTTCCTCGCGCGAAACCGCTGATTCCTGCTCGGGGTTGAGCCGGTCGACACCCTGGTTGATTTCGGCGCTCTGCTCGGTCAGCGAGACCAGCACACCGCATGAATCGGCGTCAAGGCCGACTTCGGAAGAAGTGTAACCAATGTTCTTGACGACATCGCGCACGATATGCTGGATGTCGGAATAGCCGGAGCTGGTCACCTCACCGAAAATAAGAAATTGCCCGATGGCGGCCGACGTTTCCACCGCCACATGGGAATGGGGATCCTGACGAAGCATATCGTCAAGGATTGCATCTGAAATCTGATCACAGACCTTGTCCGGATGCCCTTCGGTAACCGATTCCGCTGAAATCAGGCGACGCTCTTTTGTCACTTCTGTAGACACAGTGAACTTCTTTCTTCCATGCCAGAGCCGCATAGCGGCTGACGTGTATACATACGAAAATTCACTGTACGCGCATGTCCCTATATCAACAAGACTATCGCAATATAAATATGAATATCGGTAGCAAATAAACAAAAACCCGACTCCTTGAACGGAATCGGGCTTTTAAAGAACGGAAACTAGTCGATGCTGCCTTCGCTCAGGTCGTCCTCGCCGAGGGTCTCTTCCAGGAGGCCTTCATTGATCTCACGGAAGGCGATGGAAAGCGGCTTCTCATTGTTCTGGTACTCCACCAGCGGGCCGACGTTCTGCAGAAGGCCTTCGTTGAGCTGGGTGAAATAGGAATTGATCTGACGGGCGCGCTTCGCGGCGAAAATCGACAGCGAATACTTGTTGTGATCGGAATGCTCCATCAACTGGTCGATCGTCGGATCGGCAAGACCGCTCGGTGTAGGCTCGGTGCCAAATGCCATATTGTTTGCTCCCTAAAGAAGAATAAAGCTACTCAAATAGTCAAGTATACGCGGATACTGCGATTTCACCATGGTTTTATGTGATCGGCCGAGAAAAATACAAAAAATACGTTCATCATTTGGTCGCTATTCGGCAAATACGAAACGGATGAACTTATATAGAATCATGCAAATGCGCTCACATAACATCATGACCGGCCGCATGTTCGCCGGTGCCCGAGCACTCTATCGCGCCGCTGGCGTGCCAGGGAAAGACTTGGGTAGAAAACCGATCGTCGCCATCGCCAACTCGTTCTCCGAGTTCGTGCCTGGCCACGTCCACCTCAACAAGGTCGGACGTCTCGTCTCGAAAGCCGTCGAAGAAGCCGGCGGTATCCCCCGCGAGTTCAACACTATCGCCGTTGACGACGGTATCGCCATGGGTCACACCGGCATGCTCTACTCGCTGCCGAGCCGCGACATCATCGCCGACGCCATTGAATACTCCGTCAACGCGCACTGCGCCGACGCCCTGATCTGCATCTCCAACTGCGACAAGATTACCCCCGGCATGCTGATGGCCGCGTTGCGCCTGAACATCCCCACCATCTTCGTCTCCGGCGGCCCGATGGAAGCCGGCGAAACGACGCTGTCCAACGGCAAGACCGAAACCACTGATCTGATCGACGTGATGTATGCTTCCGCCGACGACAACGTCTCCGACGAAGACCTGCTCGCCTATGAGAAGACCGTCTGCCCCACCTGCGGTTCCTGCGCCGGCATGTTCACCGCCAACTCGATGAACTGCCTGACTGAAGCGCTCGGCCTTGCCCTGCCCGGCAACGGCACCACGCTGGCCTCACACGGCTATCGCAAGCAGCTCTTCATCGAGGCCGGCAAGAAGATCGTCGACCTCGCGCACCGTTACTATGACAAGGACGATGAGAGCGTGCTGCCGCGCGCCATCGCCACCAAGCACGCCTTCGAGAACGCCATGACCATGGACGTGGCCATGGGCGGTTCCACCAACACCGTGCTGCACATCCTCGCCGCCGCCCAGAGCGCCGATGTCGATTTCACGCTCGACGACATCGAACGCATCAGCCACACCGTGCCTTGCATTTGCAAGGCCAGCCCCTCTGGCGACTGGGAGATTTCCGACGTACACCGCGCCGGCGGCATCTGCGGCATCTTGGGCGAGCTCGACCGCGCCGGCAAGCTGCATCGTGACGTGCATTCCGTCGATTACCCCGACCTTGAATCCAAGCTTGACGATTGGGACATCATGCGTCCCACCTGCCTTGCCAAGGCCAAGGAACTCTACCGTGCGGCTCCGGGCCATATCAAGTCCCCCGAACCGTTCACGCACGAAACGCTGTCCGATTCGTTGGACACCGACCGCGTCAACGGCGCCATTCATGACATCAACCATCCGGCAGTCAAGGAAGGCGGCCTTGCGATTCTGCGTGGCAACCTCGCCCCTGACGGCTGCGTCGTGAAGACCGCAGGCGTGCCTGAAAACATCTGGAAGTTCCGCGGCCCAGCCCACATCGTCGAGTCCCAGGAGCAGGCCGTCGAAGTCATCTTGGGCGACAAGCTCAAGAAAGGCGAAGCACTGGTCATTCGTTACGAAGGACCGAAGGGCGGCCCGGGCATGCAGGAAATGCTTTACCCCACCTCGTTCGTCAAGGGCAAGGGCATTGGCAAGGACGTCGCGCTGATCACCGATGGCCGCTATTCCGGCGGTTCGTCAGGTCTCGCCATTGGCCACGTCGCCCCCGAGGCGGCGAACAAGGGGCCAATTGCCCTGATCAAGGATGGCGACATGATCGACATCGACATCCCGAACCGCACCATCAATGTGGAGCTCACCCCCGAGCAGTTCGAGGAGCGCCGCAAGGAACTCGAAGCCGGAGATGGCTACGTCGCCCACCGCGACCGCAAAGTTTCGTTGGCCCTCAAGGCCTACGCCGCCTTCGCCCGTTCCGCGGACAAGGGTGCTACTCGAGACCCCGATCTTATCAATAAGCTCAGCGGTCTCAAGTAGCCTTCGCGACTTTAACGGTCGCTCACCTCACCTACGGGGAGTCCACAGGACTCCCCGCTTCACGGTTCGGCCCGAAATCCTGATCTCATCAACAAGCTTTCAGGACTTGCGTGATGCACTAGCAGTTTAGCAATCAACTAATCGCAAGTGGTCCCGTATATGACTTGATTCATATACGGGACCACTTTTACGGAAATATCAACTACATTTTTATTCGTATAAACGCCCTAGAAGAACAAAGCTGACAGCGCTTGGCCGGTTTTGGAGCGTGGAACCGAACATGAACCGGCAGGTGTGCCCTCGTACATGATTTCGCCGCCATAGCGGCCGGCATCTGGACCCACATCAATAAGCCAATCGGCCTGACTGATGACGGCGAGATTATGCTCGATGACAACCAACGTGTTTCCTTGGGAAACCAACTGCCTGAATAGGTCAAGCAACTTGTCCGTGTCCTTCAGGTGCAAGCCGGCAGTCGGCTCGTCGAACAGATAGACCGCGCCACTCTTGTTCAGTTCGAAGGCCAACTTCAGGCGTTGCAGTTCCCCACCAGACAATGTGGTCAACGGTTGGTCAAGCGAAAGATAGTCAAGCCCGACTTTACGAAGGTTATCCAGTTTCGTCGCGATCTGAGGCTCTCCGGCGAAAAAGGCATCGGCGTTCGCAACCGAAAGACGAAGCACTTCGGCGATGTTCTTCCCGTGGTAACGGTAGCGCAAAACGTCGGGATTGTACCGCTGCCCGCCACACACTTCGCAGGTCTGCACCACCGGGTCCATGAACGCCATATTGGTGATGGTCACGCCCTTGCCTTTGCAGCGCGGACATGCGCCTTTGCCGTTATAGCTGAACAGCTGGGTGGAAACATGATTGGCCGCGCCAAACAGTTTTCGGATCGAATCGAGGATATCGAGATAGGTGGCCGGCGTCGAGCGAATGTTGACGCCGATCGCCCCTTGCGAAAGGTCGACGTATTCGGTGCCGTTTTTGTCAAGTTGCTGCCTGAATGCGGCGACTAGCGAGCTTTTGCCACTGCCGGCAACGCCAGAGACCACTGTCATCACACCTTTGGGTATGCGAACGCTGACCTCTTTCAGATTATTGGTTTTGGCGTGGTCAATCTCGAACCAGCCCTGAGGCTGACGCACCTGGGGCCATGCAGGTTTCTGCCTGAGATATTGCGCAGTCATCGCGTCAGAATCCATCAGCTCAGCATAAGTCCCCTGAAAAGTCACCGTTCCGCCTTCGGCCCCGGCTCCAGGCCCAATCTCTACCACGTTGTCCGCGAGGGCGATGACCTCCGGGTTGTGCTCGACAATGAAAATTGTATTGCCTTTATCTTTAAGCCGACGCAACGCCTGCACAATCAGCTTAATGTCATGCGGATGCAACCCGACGCTAGGCTCGTCGAGCACATAGAGCATATCGGAGAGCGAACTGGTCAGATACTTGGCGATTTTAATGCGCTGCGCTTCGCCGCCCGACAACGTGCCGGTCCCTCGGTCGAGCGTGAGATACCCCAAACCGATATCGACCAGCGATTGCACCTTGGTCTTCAGTTCCCGCACCACTTCGGCAGCCAAAGGATCGGTGACGTTGTCCAAGAATTCCACGACATGAATCAGGTCCATGTGACTTACTTCGGCGATATTGGAACCATTGATGGTGACGCCGAGCACTTCCGGTTTAAGCCTTGTGCCATGGCAGGCCGGGCACGGCACATGTGCCACCACTGCGGCAATGGCATCCTTATGCTTGCTCGCCTCCTTCTTATGCAGAATCGAGCGACGGATACGCGGCACAATACCCTCGTAGAGTGCGGTCTTGTACCAGTTGGCGGGCGGATTCTTGAGTTTCTGCTGTGGGGCGTGCATCAGCAGGTCATACTCTTCAGGAGTGTAGTCCTTGATCGGCTTGTCGTTGTCGAACAGACCGCTGTTGACATAACGCCGCCACCGCCATGTGTCCGGCCCGAAACTCACGAAAGTCATGGCCCCTTCATTGAGCGACTTGTTCTTGTCGATGATCTTGCTTTCATCGATATCGTCGATATAGCCCAGCCCCTGACACTTCGGACACATGCCTTGTGGGAGATTGAACGAATAGGTGTCGGAATAACCGATGAACGGTTTGCCGATGCGGGAAAACAGCAGTCGCAACAGCGAATAGATTCCGGTGTATGTTGCCAGCGTCGAGCGCGCATTCGAGCCGAGCCGCCGTTGTTCGATGACGATGGCAACCGGAAGATTGTCGATGCGCTCAACCGACGGCTGGCCGAACTTCGGCAGGTATTGCTGAGTGAAACTCGGAAACGTCTCATTCAGTTCTCGCCGAGAGAGCGCCGCGACAGTGTCGAAAACCAGCGAGGATTTGCCGGAACCAGACAGTCCGACAAACACGGTGATTGCATGCTTGCGCAATGTAAGGTTGACATGTTTCAGATTATTCTGCGTCGCACCGTGCACGACAATGACGTCGTTGCCCAGATTCTGGTTCATAGACTCGTACTTGTTCATTACTCCTGGTCACTTTCCATGCGTCGACGTTCCAACCGCTCGATAAGTTGCTTGGCGAGCACAACAAGCTCTCCGAACTTTCGTGATGTGCTAATTGTTTGGCAATCTGCTAATTGCAAGTGGTCCCATATATGATTTAATCCATATACGGAACCACTTTATACAGAAATATTGATAGGTTATCGTTCGTATCAAACTATCAAATGCAGATATCTGCGAACAGACCAAAACTATCCTTCACTCGTACTCGCTGAATGCTCGGCTTCGTGCTTCTTTTTGCCTTTCCACAAGTCTTCTGCGACATGCACAATCACCACGACCACAGCAAGACCTACGGCCTCGAACCAGAGCTTCGCATCCGCCAATGCCGCCATGAGATTGCCATGATCAAACCAGAAAATGCCCAAAACAAAATAAGTGACAAGGGTGATGAGGAAATATATCGCGTTCTCTTTCCAGTCAATGTCTTTCATAAAGGCAACCTTCAACCGTCGATGTCGAATCCAATCACCGCAACACTGCCAAACCGAATAAATCAAGCATAAACGAAGAATAGAGAAAAAGCCAATTCTTTTGAATAGTTATGCGTTGATGTTTTACCGTCACAAAATTCCGTCTACTATCCTAGACATAGATTTGTCAACCCAAATTGACATAAGCTTGTCTATCTTGCTATACTAACTCTATGACAAAACGTCAGGCACTCATCAAGGAGATACGGGCACAGGCCCGGAAATCTGGCGTGCCTTTCAGTTCAAGTCAGGGTGGCAATCATGAACTATTGCATTTAGGAGATCAAGTCATACCTATACCTCGGCACAATGAAATTCGAGAAAATACAGCTTTACGAATTCGCAAGGAATGCGAAGAAAAACTCGGTAAGGATTGGTGGAAATGAGCACGGTCTATCAGGTCAACGTGACCAGGGATGAAGATGCATGGCTCGTTGACGTACCTCAAATTGAGCGTGTCACGCAGGCCCTTAATCTGCAGGAAGTGGATACCATGGCCCGCGACCTCATCCATATCATGACTAATGAACCATTAAAAGACATCAAACTGGACGTCCACATTGAGCTTCCTGAGGCCGCACAAGCCTGCGTAACTGATGCCAACCGCGAACGGGCTCTGGCGGAGGAAACAGAACGCCAAGCCAAACTCAAAACAGGTCTTGCTGCCAAAACACTTCACGAAATGGGTCTTACCCTACGCGACATCGGCAAAATGCTCGGTATCTCGTACCAGCGGGTTCACCAGTTGGTCAAGGCTTGATTTAGAAACCTGATGCTAGATAAACCGGATAAACCGCGCAAAACAGATAAACAGACTAAGCCGGTTTAGTAAGCCGTTTACTTTGCGATGCCGTATTCCTTGGCGATGACGCCCCAGAGCTCGTCGGCGGCGCGGTCCACGGTGTCGTTGACGATTTTGACGTCGAATTCCGGCTCGGCGGCCAGCTCGACTTTCGCGGTTTTAAGGCGCTTTCTGCGCTGCTCCTCGTTCTCCGTGCCACGTCCAATCAGACGCTTGACCAGCTCGTCGTAGCTCGGCGGCGCGATGAACACCGAAACGATTTCAAGGTTGAGTTCGGCGGCACGTTGCTTGACGCGACGGGCGCCCTGCAAATCAATCTCAAGAATCGTCGGGATGTTCTTGGCGAGATGATCAAGCACTGGCTGCAGCGGTGTGCCGTAATGGGCCATGCCATGCACGACGGCGGTCTCAAGGAACCAGTTGCGCTTCTCGCGAGCGACAAACTCATCCTCGCTCATGAACCAGTAATTCTTCCCGTTAACTTCCCCCGGCCGCGGCTCACGTGTGGTGGCAGACACAGAAACCCAAACTTCGGGATGTTTGCTGAGCAGATTTGCCTCGACAGTTCCTTTGCCGACGGCAGTAGGTCCGGTCAAGACAATAAGGCGTCCTTTATGCGACTGTTTCGTTTTCTCGTTTCTGACATGCTCGCTCAAGATATGCTCCTCTCGATGGACTCCAGTCTACTTAAGCCCGCGGAATGAGCTTGCAAGAACAATTAGTAGTTCCAAACTGACCTTCATTACAATTATTGAGAATCAGTATCAAGTCATAATTGCAAACGAAAGGCGTAAAGTCTCTAAGCCGCATAGTCAGTGTAATAAAACAAAAATACCACTGGCTTTACTTCTTAAACCAGCCCAGTTCCGACTGCGATTCCGATATTGAGTTCATCTGCAGCACATTCGTTGACGTCACGGTTGAACAAATCAATAAGGTCAAAAAGCAAGAATCAACTTTCTGCTTACGATAACGGCTACTATTCGTTATTTCTGTGACATCTAGAGCAAATCCGTCATTGTTGCTCACACAACTCCTAACCTAATGTCCCCTATCCGGTTGTTACCTAGCTATTGCATCTATGCAACAACCGGCTTCCCATAGAATTCTTCTAAAAACCTATCCCTGATAATCACATTCTTTCTATTATTTCACCACTCACATTCAACGGCATACCCTTTTCTTCGGTAATTCCAGCTGTACCTATGGAGTCAAACGTCGGCATTGTGGGTTCAGGACTTCCTGCCGTGCTCATTCTTCCAAAGAAGAAACGACCATCCCCAGTAAATCCTGTGAATTGCTTGTCGTAAATGGTTCTGCTTTTAATCTCGGACCCACTGTAAGTAGTCCCGTTCTGTTCAAGTTCTAGCCGGATTTCATCTTCTTTGTTTTTGGATTGCGACCAGTATTTAATGTTTATCAATTCACTAGCTACTGCGTTACCAGAAGAATCGGTTCTTACATTAAATGTAACGTCATAAGGCTTTGGCTCAATATATTGTCCTTTCGCCCCGTGTGTCGCCTTGTCAAAAGAACCCTTCGACAGTTCTTTCACCTTAGTTAGAAGCTGGTCTTCAGAAACTCCTTTAAAATCACCAAAGGTAAAAGCGGTTCCAGAAGCTCGATCCTGCCAATTTTTATATGTTGTTACCTTTCCATGTTCAAAGACAAAAATCGCATCGGGATGAAAGTCTTTGCCAATATACGCACTTTCAGATGAGTAAAACCAGATAGTCTGCTTGCCATTGAACATTTGCGAAAAAGTCTGAGATTTCGCTGTTTCAGACTCATTTTTCTGCTTATTATCAGAATTAGAACTGGACTCAGGCTCGGTTCTTTGTCCATCGGGACTAGCCGAAGACCCGTCAGCACTGCCGCTATTCGATCCACAAGCAGACAGACCTGCGAGCGCGATCACAGCACACAACACCGATGCCGCCACTCTTTGTATAGTTGAATTCTTCATTGTAATTCCTTTTAGATATTTTTATTTATTGCTAATCGCAAACAGATAAGAATGTGCAGATGCATGCCATAAATGACTGTTTAACTTCTATACATCAGATTGCCGTCAGCATCGAGTCAGCAACCTTGTAATCGTTCTAAAGTTCGTACCCGCACCCTCATTTTTACAATCTCTTTATTGTCATTTCGGAACAAACACCGCACACTCGAGTAGGTTCGACAATGAAAAGTGTGCAGGGGCTCATCACAATATGATTTCAGAACAACGGTTCGAGATAACCTGAGCCAGAAAGTTTTCGACCTTGGAAAAGCAGAAAGACCTTGCCTTTGACCGTTTCCATAATCGCGCTCAGTTTCTGTTCCAATTCCGTCTCCAACGGCGGTTTGTTCTCAACCGACCACCTTTCCTTCGAAAGAAGGTATTCACTGGCGAAAAGACTCAGCTTGATCGGGACTTTACTTTCGACATCGTTCGGAGAGTAAGGTCCGTTGTCCTTTTCATATTGCTCAATGAAAAAAGTCTTGAGCTGGGGCTGAACAGCGAACTTTGCACAAACCTCTGCGACGACATCGGTCATCACCAATGCCAACACCAACAGAAGAATCGCAACCAGTAGCAAAACGGCCAGGAATACGAAAATCATACCCAAATTTTTGGAGCGCAGCATTCCCACACGTTTGTTCAGTTCGTTTGCGGAAAGTCCGATATCCGAACCAAACGTACGAGTCACTGCGGTCTCTTCGTAAGTCTTGGGATCAAAAACCGATCCCGCGGCATAGCCTTGATAGTACCCGGAACTTTTATAACCAAAGAACAACACACCGATAATCGGAATCGCCACCAATACCCAGAGCACGGCACGATATCTCATCGTTACCAACGGCATTACAATCAAGGCAGGTAGTGCCGATCCGAAACCGGAATCTTTGTAGCTTTTCGATGATTTGTATACGACGACAGCGGCAAGAATAACGGTCGCCACAAGAACTGCAATTCCAAATGATAACAACTTTGTTCTCCTTAATAATTTATTGCTTTCGAACAGCTATACATACGAAACACACATCAATTAACAAGTGACAGCATCCTTCCGATCCGGTGGGGTCTGCGGAACTTTCTGTTCAGTTAAGACACCAATCAGAATATGCATTCAACTGCGATTGCATATCTCTTACGAATAAAGGCTCAGCTCGATAATGTAGAACAATTCTTTTTTCGACGGTGACTTCAGATGTTGTTCAAAATCGGACAAAGCGTTCTCATAGACATACGAATACGTGATTGCTTCGCTGTTACCCTCTAAAGCCAGAAGGTAACAATACATCATTAACTGTTGTCAAAAAGACCGGCCGTCAGCATCTTGATTGCTAAGGACTGATTGGGGATAGTCGTGACCGTCCATGTCAATATCAATCAGTCAATCCATAGGCAAAGCCCATATCTCACATCCTTTCACCGGTTCGTCAGATATGAGTCGCTCGTCAGTCTCAGGCCTTGGAAAACAAGATAGAGTTTGCCTTGCGGCGTTTCCAGCGCGGAAAGCAGTTGATTCCACATGCTACCCATTGCCTCAGTCTTGGCCTGAGCATCTTTCCAAGCCGGCGAAAGAACGAATTCGATGGCGAATTGTGACAGCCTAAAACGAATCAACGATTCGAGGCCCGTCTCCCTGTACTCCCCGCGTTCGGCTTGGTATTGCTGAACGAAGAAATCACGAGTGGAAGCATCTTCGAGCTGATCGTCCATATAAAGCACGGTATCAAACAAAGCCCAAACCAATATCGCTAAAACCAGCAGAACCAGCATCAACAGTGCGATGAACAACCAAGCCAGAGCGGGACCGGCCGGCCCTTAGCTGATCAAGGTGGTCGTTAAGCGATTGCGCGCTCATTCCGATGTCCGAGCCGAACATCTTGGTAACCCCGGTTTCATGGTAGGTCTTGGGGTCAAAAACCGAACCTGCATCATAGCCAGCGTAGGAACCTGCGTTGCTAAAACCGGCGATCAACGCGCCAATTACAAACACGACAGCAAGTATCGCAAGCAGTTTTGCGTACTTAACGGACACCACCGGCAAAATAAGATCCACCAACTTAATCGGCATATCCGAATGGGTCTTCTTAAACCGGTAAAACACATAGACAATTGCAACCAACAGGATGATTGCAATAATGAAGAACAATGCCGACAACACTTGCATAGATTTTCTCTTTCTCTCGAACGAATGAATATGACATCAAATTGGGTTACTGAAATTTGAGCCGGTTTTATTTCTCTTTGGTCACCCCAGGAGTGCCAAGGCTATCGAACTTTGGGACCAGAAGCGGTTCTTCATCCTTTGGAATCCTTCTGTAGAGACGCCCTTCGTAAATAAGCTTTGTACCGTAGACGGTCGTCACACTATTGTTTGGATGCTGTATTGATTCATCATTGAGTTCCATGGTGTAACCGTAGTTACCATTACCTTTTTCACTGGCATCAACCTGGCTGTAATATTTTGTATGAAGTGTTTCGCCATTAACCTTCCCGTCATTATTGGTCTTAACGCTCAACGAATAATCATACGGCTGAGGTTCTTGATAATGGCTTTGCAAGGCCTGATAACTTGCTAGTTTATTTTTCAGTTTATCGACGTTAGCAGGACTGGCTTTAGTTAAAGACTTCTGCAATGTTTGTATGTTTTTTGCTACATATTTGTCAAAAGCGACGTGGTTCAATTCTTTTATTTTTTCAAGCATCTGGTCATCACTGACACCCTTAAAATCACGATAGAAGATGCCGCATTCAGGATCGCTCTCGCATCCCTCACCGTTTGAATAGATAGTAACTTTTTTGTTCTCGAACACCAACACTTCCGGGATATGTACATCATCCCATGCGGCGGTGACCATGCCATTCCGGAACCAGATCGTCGGTTTCCCGTTCAACAATTCGGAGAAAGTCGTCATCTTGAACTTTGTATCATCAGTCTTTGCTTCACTTGAAGATTCCTCATTCGAATCACTCGACGAGGAAGATCCACAAGCAGATAAGCCTGCAAATGCCACCACGACACACAAAATCGCCGTTGTCGCTCTCGTCAACATTGAACTCTTCATTACTTTTTCTCTTTCATAATCAGGATTTTTTGAATTTCTAATGAATCCAAAGCCAAAACTCATATCGCTTTGAATCCATCCATACATCCATACTTGAGAAATACAATTAGCCAGCAAGAATTATCAACAATATTTGTTAATGTCTTCATTGATATTCCTATTTTTGTCCTCAAAATCCTCGGCGAAAAAGGCATTCTTTGACGATTATCTTGACTATAAGATTTTGAAGTACAAATATATATTTCCTCAGTTTGCGCTATCTTCAATTACTCCTGGAGCGCCAACACGATCGAATTCAGGAATAGTCGGAAGTTGTTCACCTGTCGAACTCATTCTGACAAGTCCACTAGTGCCAGTGAAATTTTTATCATACACCGTCTGAGTGCCACCACCAGGACCAGAAGATGAACCGTAACCTTTAAATTCTACAGGTTCCTCAGTTTCTTCTTGCTCCATATGTACCCCTTCAACATTTGTATGCCATTCACAACGAGTACGTTTCCAAACCAATTTTTCACTGATAACATTATTTCCGGTTGAATCAGTCTGCACACTCAATTTAAAATCTGTTGGAACCGGAACCGGATAATGGCCTTCCATAGCTTGAAACTCTGCTACAGCTTTATCATTATGCTCTTTTTGATTTAGATTTTTCCCTAACTCAACTTGCTTATCAAAACTGCCGCGATCCATTTCCTGTACTTTGGCGAGTACTTGGTTCATTGGCACTCCGCGCAAATCAGCAAATCCGTAACCACCAACAAGCTTGAGTTGATCACCTAGAGTGCCCCAACTGAATGGATACGTTGTTACTTTGCCATGATCAAACACCAATACATACCTGAAATGAGCAT
Organism: Bifidobacterium sp. ESL0745; assembly: GCF_029433335.1. Taxonomy (NCBI): domain Bacteria; kingdom Bacillati; phylum Actinomycetota; class Actinomycetes; order Bifidobacteriales; family Bifidobacteriaceae; genus Bifidobacterium; species Bifidobacterium sp. ESL0745. Next base: position 538,224 of record NZ_JAQTHX010000001.1, on the reverse strand, counting down.
CCTTTGTTATCTCATTACTTGCGAACCAAATCGACTGTTTACCATTAAAAATTTCTGAAAATGTTCTTGGTTCTGGCTCAGTTGGCTTCGTTTTCTGCTGACTGTTGTCGGAACCATTCGTATTCGACTCTGACTTAGGCTCGGTTCTTTGTCCATCAGAACTGGTCGAAGACCCTTCAGCGCTGCTGCTACTCGATCCACAAGCCGATAGGCCTGCGAGTGCCATCGCCGCACATAACATCGCTGCCGCAGCTCTCACCAATTTTGAATTTTTCATTATTGTCTCCTTTTAAAACTTTTGTTCGGTTGGTTCAATTGCAGAAACCTTATTAACGCTGTTCACCCTGGTTAGTCGCAGATTTATGCGGAAACGAGACATCCGCCCTCATCCTGCTTCAATCCTTGGAACCAGAGATAGGGCTTGCCCCACGGCAGTCCGAACTCCACCGCCAAATGTTTCCACATCTGTTTGGCCGGTTCAGACTCATCCGCTTTGATTATGCTTTTTACCCATTGCGGCGAGAGCACGCATTCGACAGTAAACTGGTAGTACTTAAAGGGATAGAGCTTTTCCAGACCCGTTGGTTCGTATTTGCCGAATTTTTGTTGATATTGAGCGGCCATGAAACGGTTGAGTTTATCGCTACTGGCGATTTCGTCACGCATATACCCGACAGTAGAGGCCATTGTCCAACTCAATGTGACGAGAAGAAGGATGACTGCGACAAGTAACAACAAAAACACAGCTACTAACAACAGATTTCTGGCCCGCAGTTTATCCAAGTGCTTGTTAAGGCTCTGCGCACTGATGCCGATATTGGAACCATGGATAAACACGGCGGGATTTTCCTCATAATTATCAGGATTGAACACCGAACCTGCGGTATAGCCCACATATGAACCAGCATTGCTGAAGCCGCTAACCAATATGCCAATCACTGAAATCGTCAATGGTATCGCAAGTGTCCAGCCATATTTAAGATAGAGTATCGGCCGAATAAGTGAAGTCCATTCACCGCCCCAACTCGGGCGAACCTCTCGAGTGTGATATATCACGTAGCCACAAACACATAAACCAGCCAGCGCAATCACCATCAGCAGAATCGCCGTTGCTTGCATTGTTCTCTCTTTCTCTGTGCCTTAATATTCCCGACAGTTCATCGCGCTATCCGACAATATAGAAAATAGGTCGCCAGCCACCGGTAAATGCCCCACTGAACACCCAAAGCCCATAAGCGAGAAGAGCCAATCCAACAACAATTCCTGTGGTATCGCCATTGCTGTAAACCATTAAGGCAATGCCAATCGCGGAAGCAATCAGGCCGTAGAGAACATAGAGAATAATCGCGCCTACGGAATGGTGCTTCTTCTTCGTCACTGAACTCCCAGATTCTTTGCTTTTCTCCGCTCGTGAAGATAATGACACATCAACGTCACTAATTTTGTTGTTACTTGCCGAAGAGGGATTCTCGATAGTGTCCATGATTATTTTCCTTTTGTTAATTCATTGATAATTGGTAAACCGAAGCGAGATAAGCACCGTTTCATGGATCATTTGATACGTTCCAAGTTCAAAGTGGTGGCACGATTAGAAAGCACAATATGATTGTTGTCTTTAACCTTCACGCCAAGCGATACACCGCCACCCGAACGACCAGCGATTTCCAGATCGTAGTCGTATTGCTTATCTCCGTACTCTTTATTCAACTCATAGGTGTCTTTGGGACTATAAACATTGCAGTTGTCCTCAGTGAACGTGATGGTGTCCGAATGCGTTGAGCTCCAGCTGTCGGGGCCGTTGTTCTTCCATGTTCCGATAATGCTGAAAGAGCCGCAGCCACTAAGTATGGTCAGCACACATGCCATCACCGCCAGCACCGCCGTGAACCTACACATACCAATACGATTGCGTTGAACATCGCACTTTGAAACAGCAGCCGATATGTTGTTACCCGGCATCCTTGTCTTCTTTCTCTATGTTTGTTTCAATAACCAAAGCGCTTCAGCAGCGATATCTATCCGGCACGTTCGAAATTCAGTGTGATATTGCCTTTGGTGAGCGTGATATGGTCGTTGTCCTTAACCTGCACATCAAACACGCCACCGCCTCCGAGCAGCCCGTTGATAACCAATTTGTAGGAACCATTGGATTCCTTTTTCAACGCATATTTGTCGCTAGGGCTCCAGAGGTTACATTTCCCATTCGAACCAAATTGGATGAGTTTTCCCTGCTCATACGCCTGGCCATAGGTGCCCGGCCCCTCGTTTTCCCATGAACCCACAATGCTGAACGGCTTTCCACAGCCGCTGAAAAGCGTGACCACACAGACAAGCATCGCCAGCAGTGCCAGAATTTTATTGCCGTGTACGTCGGTTTTGGCTTTACAACTGGTATTCCCACTGATTGTTCCAGACATCGTTACCTTTCTCTCAAATACTGATAACTTCTTTACCTCTCTGTAAAACTCATGCGAAACGCCATCGTTTCCTACCTAGAATCCAGCTTGGAAGCACCACGACGCGCACGTTTTGGCCCTTCCGAATCTCTCCCAGCTGCCCTTAGCACGAGGGATGCATCCGGAATTGCTTTTAGCATAATATCACAGATGCCATATAAGGGAGGCCATATACAGTAAAAGAGCTTCATAGTTTGAGTTTTATGTCAAAAAATACTCCATCAGGAACTTGGAACGACTATGTCAAAGAATTGGGTTTGAATTTGCAACGTCTACGATTGGAACGAAACCTCAGCCAGGAACGGGTTGCATACGATGCAGGACTTTCCCGCTATACCTATCAGAAATTCGAGAAAGGTGAGTCCATGCCCGGAACACCGGCCAACCCCAGCCTCCACAACATCATGGCCATCGCGCAGGTTCTCGGGGTTTCCCTGCAGAAGCTTCTCCCTTCGCCTTGGCCGGATTTACGGGCCAAATAACAAAATTGTCCCACGAAAGCTGAGATAACCTTCGTGAGACGATAAAATATCCGATTGTTGGCAGACTCCCCATTCCGGGTTGTCTTCCATTTCACCGATTTATTCGATTTCAGAAGCGAAAAGCTGCTTGGCATGCTCCTGGATGCTCATCACCTGGTAATCGTTGGCCTGTACGGCTTCGATGGCCAGGAGCACCGCGTAAAACTCGGTGATGGTGGTGAATTCGGGGATGTCGGCGATGATGGCCGAGGCGCGGATCGCGTAGCCATCGCTACGTGCACCGCGAGAGGACGGGGTATTCAAGACCATGTCGATCTCGCCGTCTTCGATCATCTGGACAGGGTTCTTGCTGATGTAATCGTCGCCGTATTCCGCCTTCAGCTCCTGCTCGTGATCCGGCGTCTCCGAAATCTTGCTGACGACCTTGGAATCGATGCCGTAACGACGCAGGACCGAAGCGGTACCTTCGGTGGCGCAGACCGTGAAGCCCAGTTCCTTCAAGCGTGTGGCGATCAGCGGCAACTGGCGCTTGTCGGTATCGGAAACCGATAGGAACACGTTGCCGTGTGTGGGGAGCCCTCCCTTGTAGGCGGCAAGCTGGGACTTGGCGAAGGCATGCGGGAAATCGCGGTCGAAGCCCATGACCTCGCCGGTCGAGTGCATTTCCGGGCCGAGCAACGTGTCGACGGACTTGCCGGCGACGGTCCTGAAACGCTTGAACGGCAGGACGGATTCCTTGACGGCGACCTGCTGGCCGGGGCGGATGGTGCCGCCGTCGCCTTTGGGAAGCAGCAGCCCACACTTGCGCTGGTCGGCGATGGTCTCCCCCACCATAATGCGCGCTGCGGCCTTGGCGAGCGCCACACCAGTCGCCTTGGAGGCGAAGGGAATGGTGCGGGAGGCGCGCGGGTTGGCTTCGATGACGTAGAGCGTGTTGGCCATGTAGGCGAACTGGACGTTCATGACGCCACGTACACCACAGCCTTCCGCGATGGCCAGCGTCGCCTTGCGCAGGCGCTGGATCTGGTCGTCGGAAAGCGTGGAGGGTGGCAGGGTGCAGGCCGCGTCGCCGGAATGGACACCGGCTTCCTCGACGTGCTCCATAATGCCGCCGATATAAAGTTCCTTACCGTCGTAGAGCGCGTCCACGTCGATTTCGATGGCGTCCTGAAGGAACTTGTCGATCAAGAGCGGCGAGGGCAGACGTCCGGAAACCACCGTGTCGGCCTTGGCCTCGTCGAGCGCGCGGTCGACGTATTTTTCAAGCTGGGCATCGTCGTAGACAATTTCCATGCCGCGCCCGCCGAGCACATAGCTCGGGCGTACCAGCACCGGGTAACCGATGGAATGGGCAGCCTCGCGAGCCTCGTCCATGTTGAGCGCAGTGCCGTAACGAGGGGCGTTGAGCTTCTCGCGACGCAGCACCTCACCAAACAGCTCGCGGTTTTCGGCCAGGTCGATGGACTCAGGCGAAGTGCCAAGAATCGGAACGCCGGCGGCCTTGAGCCGTGCGGCGAGCGAAAGCGGGGTCTGGCCGCCGAGCTGGACGATGACGCCCTTGATCGGGCCGAGCTTCTTCTCGGCGTCGTAGATCTCCATGACGTCTTCGAAGGTCAGCGGCTCGAAATAAAGCCGGTCGGACATGTCGTAGTCGGTGGAGACGGTTTCGGGGTTGCAGTTGACCATGATGGTGTCATAGTCCTTGCCCAGTTCCTGCACGGCGTGCACGCAGGTGTAGTCGAATTCGATGCCCTGGCCGATCCGGTTGGGGCCGGAGCCGAGGATGATGACGGCCTCGCGGTCGCGCGGCTTCAATTCGGATTCGTCGGCATAGCAGGAATAGTAATACGGCGTGACCGCGTCAAATTCGGCAGCGCAGGTGTCGACGGTCTTGTAGACCGGACGCAGGCCGTAGTTGTGGCGCAGCTCGCGAATCGTGTTCTCGCCTTCGTCACCCAAGTGACGCAAGTGCGCGATCTGCAGGTCGGAAAGTCCAGCCAGCTTGGCCTTTTTCAGGAGCTTCGGCGAAAGGATTTCCGTGAACCGCACTTCCATCGCGGTCTGGTTGATCAGTGCGAACTGCTTCAGGAACCACGAGTCGATCTTGGTGGCGTCGTAAAGCTGCTCAAGTGTGGCCCCGCCCCAGAGCGCGCGTTGCACTTGCAAGTAGCGGTTCTCCGTAGGAGTACGCATATCTTGAAGCAACTGGTCGACCTCGGCCTGGCTCGGCTTGGTGCCGTCCCAGCTGAAGCCCATGTGCCGCTTGTCGATGGAGCGCATGGCCTTGCCCAGCGACTCCTGGAAGTTGCCGCCGAGAGCCATCGCCTCGCCCACCGATTTCATCGAGGTGGTCAGCGTCGGGTCGGCGTTCGGGAACTTTTCGAAGGTGAAACGCGGAACCTTGGTGACCACGTAGTCGATGGTCGGCTCGAAGCAGGCCGGAGTGGACTGGGTGATGTCGTTGCGGATCTCGTCGAGCGTGTAGCCGAGCGCGAGTTTCGTGGCGATCTTGGCGATCGGGAAGCCGGTGGCTTTCGAAGCCAGCGCGGAGGAACGGGAGACACGCGGGTTCATCTCGATGATGATGATACGGCCGTTCTTCGGGTTGACGGCGAACTGGATGTTGCAGCCGCCGGTGTCGACGCCGACGCCGCGGATGATGGCGATGCCGAGGTCACGCATCTTCTGGTATTCCCGGTCGGTCAGTGTGAAGGTGGGGGCGACGGTGATGGAATCGCCGGTGTGCACGCCGACAGGGTCGACGTTCTCGATCGGGCAGACGACCACGACGTTGTCGTTGCGGTCGCGCATGAGCTCGAGCTCGTATTCCTTCCAGCCTTCGATGCCCTCTTCGATCAGGACCTCGTCGGTCGGCGAATCGTGGAGGCCCGCGCCGGCGATGCGGTGCAGCTCCTCCTCGTTGTGGGCTATGCCGGAACCGAGACCTCCCATGGTGAAACTCGGGCGTACAACCACCGGGAAACCGAGTTTGGCGACAACGGCGTCGACTTCTTCAAGCGTATGGGCCACATCGCTTTTCGCGGATTCTCCCCCGACGGAATCCACGACCTTCTTGAACTGCTCGCGGTCCTCACCGCGGTCGATGGCCTCAAGCGAGGCGCCGATGAGTTCGACATGGTATTTGTCGAGCACGCCGGCCTTGCCTAACGCTTCGGCCGCGTTCAACGCGGTCTGACCGCCAAGCGTTGGCAGTAGGGCGTCCGGGCGTTCCTTGGCGATGATCCGTTCGAGAATCGGCACGTCGATAGGCTCGATATAGGTCGCGTCGGCCATTTCCGGGTCGGTCATAATGGTGGCCGGGTTGGAATTGACGAGGATGACGCGGATGCCTTCCTCACGCAGCACGCGGCAGGCCTGGGTACCGGAATAGTCGAATTCTGCGGCCTGGCCGATGACGATGGGGCCGGACCCGATGACCATGACGGATTTGATGTCCTGACGTTTCGGCATTACTTGTTCTCCTTGTCAAAAGCGGCGGATTGGCCAGTTTCGGTGCTATTCGGTTGTGATAATGATGTCGGCGTCGCAAGCACGGACGAGACCGGCTCTCCTGCTTTGTGGACACGCATAAGGGCTACAAAACGGTCGAAGAGATAGGCGGCATCGTGCGGGCCTGCGGCGGCTTCGGGATGGTATTGCACCGAGAAAGCCGGGATATCAACACATTGCAGGCCTTCGACCACATCGTCGTTCAGGTCGATATGGGAAACGAACACCTTGCCGTATTTACCATTGCTATACGGAGATTCGACAATCTTGCCAATCGGCGCATCGACCGCGAAACCGTGGTTGTGGGCGGTGATTTCGACCTTGCCGGTGGTCATGTCCTTGACCGGCTGGTTGACGCCGTGATGGCCAAACTTGAGCTTGTAGGTATCAAAACCTAGCGCACGTCCGAACAGCTGGTTGCCGAAGCAGATGCCGAAGAAGGGGTATCCGGCATCGAGCACTTCGCGCAGCAAATCGACTTCGGGAGCGGCCTCTTCCGGGTCGCCCGGGCCATTGGAGAAGAAGACACCATCGGGGTTCAGTGTCTTGAGTTCATCGAAGGTGACAGTGGACGGTACGACGTGCACACGGCATCCGCGTTCGGCAAGACGGTGCGGTGTCATGCCCTTGATTCCCAAGTCGACGGCGGCGACGGTGAACAGCGGCTCTTTGCCTTCGAAATCGCCACAAGGCTCGACAGTGTAGGTCTCGTCCGTACTGACATGGTCATAAAGCCTGGCACCTTGCATCTTCGGCGAATCCAAGACTTCCTGGAGCAAGGAATCAACCGAACGCAACAAACCGGTGGCCTTGTCCACCAGAGCGTCGCCGGAAAAGATACCGGCCCGCATCACGCCTGCACTGCGCAGGTGGCGTACAAGCTTACGGGTGTCGATATTGCTGATGCCGACGATGCCGTCTTTGTTGAGGTCGTCATCAAGGCTGTCGTCCGCACGCCAGTTGCTGACGTTCGGACTGGGCTGGCGTACGACGTAACCGGCCACCCAGATCCGTTTGGACTCTGGATCCTCATCGTTGACACCGGTGTCACCGATATGAGGGAAAGTCTGCACCACGATTTGCTGATCGTAGCTTGGATCGGTAATCGTCTCCTGATAGCCGGTCATGGCCGTGGCGAACACGATTTCGCCGAATGTCGAGCCAAGCTTGCCGTAAGGCTCGCCTACGTAAAGCTGTCCGTCTTCCAACAACAGAACAGCATCATCCTCAGAGTACTGTGCTGCCGAAGCTGTTTGCTGACTCACCACGAGTCCCCCTTGCTCCGGGCCCGTGCGCGGACTCGGAAATAACTGGACCGGAAAAACAAATTCGCGGCCCGGCCACCGTACCGCGGTCAGAACTAATTACACAATTATTGAATTATTGTCGCCATCGGGTGGCAACGCTTGTCCCTCACCAGCCGAATCGGACTGGATCGGTACGTCATCATTGGACGATGAGGAATCGGTTTCGCCATCATCCGCATCCGAAACGTTGGGAGTTTCGGGAGCCGAAACCTCATCGGTCTTGCCGGACGAATCGGTGTCATTATCAACATTGGCACCGGAGGAAACCACCGTTTCGCCTGAACTCCCGTCCTCGTCGGCAACGGTAACGGCAGGAACGGAATCAGTATTTTCTTCCATGGAAGATTCGTTATTGTCCGATTCCTTCGAAGAAGAATCGTTGATATCCGGTTCCTTCGAAGCCTTGGATTCTGGCTCTTCGTCCTGTGCGGCATCGGGTTCGGTTTCCGTCTCGAACGGTACGCCGTCGCCCTTACCGGAAATACCACGAGACGGCAAGAACCCGGGAGCGGTCGGCGAATTAAGTCGACGCTCTTCCGCTTCTCGTTCCGCCTTCTCCTTGGCCTCGGCCTCATGTGCAGCCTTGATATCGGCAAGAACCGTGTCCTTGTCATCGCACAAGGCGCTCAAGAGACCATGAATGAATGCCGGCGAATCGTCGTCGGAAAGGCTTTTCGCCAATCCCAAGGCTTCGTCGATGGCCACACGCTCGGGTACGTCGTCGTTGAAGAGAATCTCCCAAGCGGCGATGCGCAGAATGTTCCTGTCGACCACGGCCATGCGCTTAAGCGGCCATTTAGTGGAATGCGCCTCAAGTGCGCGGTCGATGCCTGCCTGTTCGTCGGCTACACCGCGGACGATCTGGATGGCGTAATCAGGCAGAGGGGTCTGCGCCCCGGGTTCGGCAATGCGTTCGGCGAGCAACGACGGAATGTCCTGCCCTTTCTCATCCGCTTCGTAAAGCGTATTCAGAGCCCTTTTGCGAGCTGTCGAACGTGCCATATAGCCAGTTGCCTCTCAGTCCAATTCCGTGGTTTACCGTTGATAAATATGGTATTCCGACCTGGTTGACGAAGCCAAACCAAGCCAGAAAGGAGGAAAATCAGTTGTTTTCGCGACCGAGGTAGGAACCGTCGCGGGTGTCCACCTTGACCATTTCGCCTTCGCCCACGAAAAGCGGCACCTGAATCTCGGCACCGGTTTCCACGGTGGCGGGCTTGGTACCAGCGTTCGCGCGGTTGCCCTGCACGCCGGGCTCGGTCGAAGTGACCTTCAAGATCACGGATGCCGGAAGCTCTACGCTCAGCGGGGTGCCGTCGTGGAAGCTGACGATGCAATCAGTGCCTTCCAGCAGGAACTTGGCCTGGTCGCCGACGAGTTCCTTGGGGATGCTGACCTGATCGTAGGTGGTCATATCCATGAAAACGAAGGTATCGCCTTCCTCATAGGAATACTGCAACGTGCGATTGTCGACGGTCTCGAAGTCCATCTTCATGCCGGCGTTGAACGTCCTGTCGACGATCTTGCCAGAAAGCACGTTCTTGATGGTGGTACGCACGAAAGCCGGCCCTTTGCCGGGCTTGACGTGCTGGAATTTCGTGACGGTCCAAAGCTGTCCGTCGAGGTTCAATACCGACCCGTTTTTGATGTCATTGCTAGTTTGTGCCACGTCTCGTCACCTTAGTCATTTACTTTTCAAACGATTTGCATTCATAAAATGCCTTGGTAATTATGCCACGTCGGGTGTACAGATTCAATTCCTTCATGCTTACAGATTGAATGCGATTCTCCGGGTCTTTAAAGCCGTAAAAACTTCTCGCCGCGGCACGACTAATTGAGCGGACGAATAATATGGAATACTTTCCCATCCTGTTTTTTCAGGTCACCACCGCCAGGAAAACATTCAACGGTCTTGTATATCCCAAGAAAACGATACCCTGGATGGCCAGTCAGCTTGTCCTTCATATTCGCAAATGTGATCAGCTTGTGGCCATCAGGTTTGGTCTGCGGTTTGAAATCAGGGTCGTTCTTCCATTTTTCCGTAGGCATCTGATGGATGAACTCATGATACACATCAACGGTGTTGTTCCAATTTTTATTCCTCGGCTGACCATCAACAGCCATTTTGGGGAACCATGCGACATAATCACTGTAACCGGCGTTGTCGAAGGTGTTCGGCTTGAAACAGCCCCTTTGAATCCCGGCATAATCAGTACCGAATATTGTATTGCAGGCCGCTGCGATGGTAGGGAACGTGATATCGTCGTGATCCGTTATCACATCCTTATCGGCAAAATATTCCTCATATTCCCGCCCATCGAATCTCCAAGGAATGAACTTGCCCTGCTGCTTACGGCTCTCGACAAGGTTTCTTATCTTCCGCACGCATTCATCAATCTGCCGCTCAACCTCATCGGACGTTTCAACACTCAGATTCACCCGATAGCACTGATAGGCCACATCCTCACGGATCGCGCCGAACGTGTCCTCTATAGTGATAAGCCGCTGACGATCCTGTTCAAGCTGCCCTCGATGATACGGTTCGTCGCATTCAACACCGAAGTTGATTTGCGGAAAGTACAGATCGATAAAATAATGGTGATCTTTTGTCATGACCAGCTGCTGACTTACCGGTTGTATTTCGGGCATCGCCAAACGATTCCACACGGCATTGAGCACATAGTTCTCGAAATCCTTACGCTTGGTGCGGGAAAAGGTGCGAGCCAAATATTCGGTTTTCTTAGGGACAGGAAGAACCGTTGGGTTTTGATTTTCTTCTACTTTACTGGCCATAGCACCATACTCACTTTCTCTTTTCTTATACATTAATTGAGGTGTACTACAGACACGCGATACATCTTCGCAGAAAAGGCGTTCCCGATAGCAAAGAGCGTGTCCCGGCAACCCGATTGTTGTCGAAACCAAATATGTTTTTGAAGGAACGAATTTCTCAATGAATTTCAAAACATAGTCCATATTTTTGATTAGTATTTTTCTCTGTGAGGGAAAATACAGATACAGATAAAACGCCACTCGATGATGAAGAAGCCATCGCTTTGGAGATGGATACACTCAAACGATTATGCGGCATAACCGATGCAGACAGCGACGTCCAACCGGATACGACAGCCACAAAAGCCTATCGCACACTGACAGCGGTCATGGCATCATTTGGCGTTACCGTCAACAGGGGTCGGGGAGCGCAGATGTATGTTATTGGTACCGATGGCCGTACCCAGCATCAGATATGCGTCGCCTCAGGCGGACATTCGCCAACAGAGCATTACTATCCTTATAGTATTGCCACGTGGTGCTCGATAAATGGAGCCCAACTCAATAATAAGGATAATGAAGTATTCGTACTCAGCGTCGAAGACCCGGATTATGTACCTCATTTTCTTATTTTCACCAGAAAAGAGATGCTCACAACCATTTTGCCGGAAAAATGGAGAAGTTCATCAAAAGGCGGCAAAAACGACGATTCTGAATCCCGCCCCCTACCTGACCACTGGGAAAAGACCTTTTTCTACCCCCGCCAGTTGCAGGCAAGAGGACATGATTTTGTAGATATCCGTGGCCTCGTCCACCTGACGGACCTGGTGGATTGCTATAACCGCTTCGACAAGCTTATCTTCTAAATTCATCGTTGATTTCAATTCATACTATTTATAACTTAATTATTTTTCAATAAGGGTTCCCATGAACACAACACAAAACGACTCGGTGCCACCAGCCGAAGAGGATAATTTTACCGCTGCCGATACCGCACCAAAACTTGAAAACCTCCGACCGCATTATGCCAAGTCTCAAGCAAGGACTTTGGATGCTCTCTATCAGGCTTTGGACGATCCCGAAAATCACAACATCGCTTTGTCCGGTATCTACGGCTCCGGCAAAAGCAGCGTTATCGATGGACTCTTGCACAATAAGGAAACAGCAACATACAAGAACGCTCACTATGGCGACCAGACCAGAATCATCTCCCTGTCGACCATCAAGCCTCCCACCCAGGAGGAGCCAAGCAAGACCAAGAAGAAGACCAAGAACAAAGACAACGATGATGAAAAAGAGGATGGTTCTGCAAACGAATCCATCAGCCAACTCATTCAGCACTCGATTGTCAAGCAACTTATCTACAGCAACGAGCCCGAGCAGGCCCCACGCTCCCAATTCGCACGCCTGCACCAGCCCGATCCCAAGAAGGTGAAGATAGAGGCACTCATCTCAGGAATCGCCCTCACGATATTGCTTCTTCTTCTCCTGCCGATTGCAACATTCCTCAAACAGTTTGATACGCCGGAACCTGCCATCATCAGTATCTATGCGGTTTTGGCGATTGCATGCGCAGTAGGTCTTAGCCTCCTTTGCAATTCTTTGATCCAAAAATCCCATATCAGTATGAGCCTGAATAATATCGAAACCTCATTTGGTGACAGTTCGATAAAATTAGGGGAGAATTCGACTTATTTCGACAAGCTACTTGATGAGATCGTCTATTCGTTCGAAACCAACAAAAACCTGAACATCATTGTCTTCGAAGATCTTGACAGATTCAATGAGTCAGAGATTTTCAACAGTCTCAGAGAACTCAACTCCATACTCAACAATGCTCCGACCGTCACCGGAACGGATCACCATCGCAGCATCCGTTTTATCTATGCCTTGCGCGACAGCCTCTTCGAATCCGATAACCGACAACAGGCCGCTGAAGCCAAAAAGACAGACGACGATCCGTCTTATGTGACATTCCAACCAGGAACATCGAGGACAAAGTTCTTCGATATCATCATCCCCATCTACCCCATCATCTCTTCCACCACGTCCTTCCAGGAATTCGACCGGCTTCTCTACCCAGAAGACGAAGGCGATAACGCATCATCCGATGCCGAAAAAATCCCAGACGCTGAGCGCAGAACCGCAAAAGCCACCAAGACCAAAGTCCGTAACGTTCTCAAGACGACTTCCAAGTATTTGAGCGATATGCGTTTGTTGAAGGCGATAACCGACGAATACCGAATGTATAAGTTGCCCGACACGGAGAAGAACAATGACAATGACAAACGGCTTGCCATGGCCATTTATCATGCCGTGTATTCAGAGGATTTCGAAAGTATTCCCACCGGCCACAGCAAATTGGACAACGTCTATCTGTGCAGCAGAAAAATCATCACTGAACAGATGCGCATAACACGCGATCAGATAAGCCAGGCACAGGATCTCTTAAATAGAATCAACGACCGCGGCAATAATGACGACCAAGCTCTGGACGCCGACATCACCTCATTCCTCAGCGCTTTTGACAGTTCAGTACAAAATACAACCGTCGATAAAGTCAAAGGGGCCATCTCGAAACTACGGAAAAAAGAAAACAAGCTTTGGAACGCCGATTTCGAGTATCTTCTTACCGATGGGGAAAACGACAAGGCGCCTCTTCCAAAAGATATCGTGCAGCGTTACCATCTCACTGACGACAACGCCGACGAACCGCAAAAAACATACTCACTGGGCGAAATGATCGACATCATTTACCAGCAAAAACCCACCTCGAATCCAAAGCTGGCCAAGGACCTTATGGCTGCGGGAGACATCGACAAATCATATGTCATCTATGTCAATAAAAACACCGAAGAAAACGACACGGAAATAAACGCCGGCAAGGATAAGGACGGCAAAGAAATAAAAGGAACGCCGAATCTGGCAAATCTGACTCTTTTCTTCCGCCACGTCATCGACCCGGGAATCGCGGACCCCTTCTTCGACTTTTACAAGAACCAGAAGGACAAAGATGCTGAAGCCACAATCTTCCGGCTGAACGAGTGGGAGAATTTCGATTTCACGAAGGAGTACCTCGTAAACCTCTCGCTATTCCGTTATCTGCTTCAAAGAGGTTATCTCGACAAGGCACACCAAGATCATGTTGATGAACCTGATAAAGCAGAACAAATGATCAGAACCGCATCAAAACATTACGATGAGATCGGCAATATTTTTCTCCCTGAAATATTCAGCAAGTACTCCAATCGTATCGAGCCGATCATCAACACACTGGTGCAATCACCACATCTGTTTGATATCATCCTCACTTCTTCGGACTTGTCGAAAGCTTCTTCTGCGAAGAAAGTCCCTGATGACCAGGCATTGCAGAAGGATAACGAACGCAAGTTGAAGCTCATCAGCATCGCGTTGAAATCTGTTCCGGAAAATGCGCAATATACCCAGACGCTGGAACTCGCCAGATTCATCATTTCTCAAGACGTCAATGAGAAGACCGATGATACAAGTGCGAAGACTTCGCAGAACAAAGCTGTATTGGACCAGGATTCGGTAATTAAATTCTATCAGTCCCAAGACTATAACGTGGCTTCCGCCGATTCCCAACTCCTGCAAAGCGGACTCTTCCCCATCACACATAAAAACCTGATGATCGCGGCTGACAAACTCTCCAATAGTCAGCAAGGCCGTTCTGATCTGTCCCTGAATCATTTCAGAAGAATTCGCACGCAGAACGGAACAGAACAAACATATTCGATATATCGAACCATCCTGCGTGATCCCATGAAATACATCTCTGATGGCCTGTCTACATTCGATGAAGACAATCCAAGTCCAGATAGCCTGTCGCTGGTCCTGACTTCAAACCAAGGTACGGACCAGGAAGAAGATAACGAAGATAGGACCGATGATTTTCTTGCCATCGTGTTCGATATACAAGGCAAACAAGGCGATGCCCAAGAGAAATGGAATACCACTTATCTCAATCTTTTGAAACGGCATGCTCCTGCGGACAGACTTCTTTCGCTCGATTCGTTTATCGACAAATGGTTGGAAAAATACAAAGAGAAGCCCAAGGCTGAAACCTCTGAAGCCGAAGATGGCAATTCGACCATCCAAGAAGCTAATCAAGATTCCGAATCCTCCTCAGACACCATACTTGACGTTTCCACTGCAACGGCTTTGCGGCCGCTGATGAACGGAATGATCGATGGAAAAGTTTTCTGGTTTACCTACAGCAATGTCAATATCTATTGCAGTCGGTTCATTACCGTGCTATTAGGAGAAGCTCTGAAAGAGAATGCAGATAAGACGAACAAGGAAACCGACATGGAAATCGAACTTGAAAGCAGTGAAAAGCCTTATGAAGAAAATGGCAAGGCAGTCATGGGCCCATTCGATGAACGCGAGTTCGATAAGCACCATTTCCTTTATCCAGGAAAAAAATTCGATCATCGTACTGCCGTTCTCTCCGATTTTGTCAAGCCCCTGTCAACAATGCTCGAAGAGAACTTGAGCAACAGAAAAGCAGGAAACAACACGCCGGAATCGGCACCGATCGAATCAAATTCCGATAACGATCCAGACGATGTTCGTCAGGTAAAGAAACAATTCGACAATATGCTATATACGCTTATCGATTTGGATGACACAATGCTGGAGAAAATTAGAGAGAAAAAGAAGAATGTGGAAAAGTCGGAGTCCTGACCTTTCCCTGTTTCGTTTCAGGAATAAGCATTTTTCTCTCCTGCTATTCCCGCAATTAGCAGAGACCACAGCAAATAGAAGTTCATGCCGTTTTCTTAGACCATGTACACATGGTCTAAGAAAACGGCATTCGTTATTGTGACACTTGGCAAAAGGAAACTGACTAATTCTTTTTGCCTGGATGCTTCAGATACTGTCTTTTTAGTAATCCCAAACGTTTCAAATAATCCCAAACGTTTCAAATAATCCCAAACATTTGCAAAATCGGCCTAAAATACAATTGTGCCCCGCAACCTTAGTGCGGGGCACAATGCTAAGTCGAACTACAACTTATGTTTTAGAACTACTCGATCACCTTGGTGACACGGCCTGAACCAACCGTGTGACCGCCTTCGCGGACTGCGAAGGTCAGGCCATTCTCCATCGCGACGGGCTGAATCAGCTCGACGGTGAAGGTGGCGTGATCGCCAGGCTGAACCATCTCGACGCCTTCCGGCAACGTGATGACGCCGGTGACGTCAGTGGTGCGGAAGTAGAACTGCGGACGATAGTTGGAGAAGAACGGCGAATGACGGCCGCCCTCATCCTTCGTCAAGACGTAGACTTCGCCCTCGAACTTATGATGCGGGGTCACGGTGCCGGGCTTGGCCACAACCTGGCCACGCTCGACGTCGTCACGGTTGATGCCGCGGAGCAGCAGACCGGTGTTGTCGCCAGCCTGAGCCTCATCCATCTGCTTGTGGAAGGTCTCGATGGAGGTGACGGTGGTGGTCTGCGTCGGACGAAGGCCAACGATCTCTGCCGGTGCGTTGACCGGGATACGGCCACGCTCGACACGGCCGGTGACCACGGTGCCACGGCCGGAGATGGTGAAGACATCTTCGATAGGCATCAGGAACGGCTTGTCAAGGTCGTGGACAGGGGTCGGGATGTAATCGTCGACGGCATCCATGAGTTCCTTGATGGTCTGGACCCACTTCTCGTGATCCGGTGCGTCATCATGCAGAGCGCCATAAGCGGAAGTGCGGATGACCGGGCAGTCACGATCAAAGCCGTTTTCTTCGAGAAGGTCGCGGACCTCTTCTTCGACGAGCTCGATAAGCTCTTCGTCGTCGACCATATCGCACTTGTTGAGCGCAACGAGAATCTTCGGCACGCCTACCTGGCGGGCGAGCAGAACGTGCTCGCGGGTCTGAGCCATCGGGCCATCAGTGGCGGCGACCACAAGGATCGCACCATCCATCTGAGCGGCGCCGGTGATCATGTTCTTCACGAAATCGGCGTGGCCGGGGCAATCCACGTGAGCATAGTGGCGCTTGGCCGTCTGATACTCGATGTGGGCGATGTTGATTGTGATACCACGCTGCTTCTCTTCAGGAGCAGCATCAATCTGATCGAAGTCATACTCCGGGTTGAGGTCGGGGTACTCTTCGTGCAGCACCTTCGAGATGGCCGCGGTCAGGGTCGTCTTACCGTGATCAACGTGGCCAATGGTGCCGATGTTAACGTGCGGCTTGGTCCGCTCGTACTTTTCCTTTTCTGCCATTACTTTGTCCTCCTGGACGTTTCGTAGTTATTCCCGAGCTTTCAACCTCGGGATACTCGCTACAGTTTACTGGGTTTCTGGGTTACCTGCCACAAAGTGCCCGAACCCAGTCAGTAGTAAAAAATTTTAATGCTGACTGGAGACAGACACGCCTTGGGCGAAGTATTTTATTCGCCGCGCTGGGCCTTGATGATCTCCTCGGAGACCGCCTTCGGCACCTCTGCATACGAATCCATTTGCATGGTGAACATTGCGCGGCCCTGAGTCTTGGAACGCAGATCACCGATATAGCCGAACATCTCGCTCAGCGGGACCTTCGCCTCGATGACCTTGACGCCGGTGGCGTCCTTCATTTCGGTGATGTTGCCACGACGGGAGTTGAGATCGCCCATAACGTCGCCCATGTACTCCTCAGGGGTACGCACCTCGACGGCCATGATCGGCTCGAGGATGACGGGCTTTGCCTTCGGGGCCGCGGTCTTGAACGCCATGGAACCGGCGATCTTGAACGCGAGCTCGGAGGAATCGACATCGTGGATCTGGCCATCGGTGACGGTCGCCTTGACGCCGACCACCGGGAACCCGGCGAGCACGCCGGACTCCATGGCCTCCTGCACACCAGCATCGATCGAAGGAATGAATTCCTTGGTGATATGGCCGCCGGTGACCTCGTTGACGAACTCGTAGTCCTTGCCCTCGGCGGGGTCGATTGGCTCGAAGTTCATCAAGACCTTTGCGAACTGGCCGGAACCACCCGTCTGCTTCTTGTGGGTGTATTCCTGGTTCATAACGGCCTTGCGGATGGTCTCGCGGTAGGCGACCTGCGGGTTGCCGACGTTGCAGTCGACGTTGAACTCGCGGCGCATACGGTCAACGATGATATCGAGCTGGAGCTCGCCCATGCCGGAAATCAGCGTCTGGCCGCTTTCCTCATCGGTCTTGACCTGGAAGGTCGGGTCCTCGTCGGCGAGCTTCGCCAGAGCGAGGCTCATCTTCTCCTGATCGGCCTTGGTCTTCGGCTCCACAGCGACCTCGATCACCGGGTCCGGGAAGGTCATGGACTCAAGGGAAATCGGAGCGTTTTCGGCGCACAGGGTGTCGCCGGTGGAAACGTTCTTCAGACCAACGAGCGTGTAGATGTTGCCGGCTTCGGCAGCGTCAACGGGATTCTCCTTGTCGGCGTGCATCTGGAAGATCTTGCCGACACGTTCCTTCTTGTCCTTCGTGGAATCGAGCACGGTGTCACCGGGCTTGATGGAGCCGGAGTAAACGCGCACGAACACAAGCTTGCCATAGAAGGGGTGGGTCGAGATCTTGAAGACCAGCGCGGCGAACGGATCGTCCATCGTGGGTTTGCGGTCGATCTCCTGGGACTCGTCACCGGGCTTGAAGCCAACGATGGCGGGGACGTCCTCGGGGCTGGGAAGGTAATCAACCACTGCGTCAAGCAGCGGCTGAATGCCCTTGTCCTTGAAGGCGGAACCACAGAGGACCGGATAGGCCTTGCGCTCGATGGTGAGCTTGCGGATACCCGCGCGGATCTCCTCTTCACTCATCTCACCAGAGTCGAGGTACTTCTCCATTAGATCGTCGTCGGACTCGGCCACCTGGTCGAGAAGCTCAGAACGATACTGCTCAGCCTTGTCCTTCAAATCATCAGGGATATCGACGGTATCGTAGTGAGCACCGAGATCGGTGGTGACATCATTCCAGACGTAGGCCTTCATACGGATGAGATCGACCATGCCGACGAAGTCGTTCTCGGCACCAATTGGCAGCTGGACGACCAGCGGGACAGCTCCGAGCTTCTTCTTGATGGTATCGACGGAGTAGTAGAAATCGGCTCCGAGCTTATCCATCTTGTTGATGAAGCAGATGCGCGGCACGCCGTACTTGTCAGCCTGACGCCACACGGTTTCGCTCTGGGGCTCAACGCCCTCCTTGCCATCGAAGACGGCAACAGCGCCATCGAGCACGCGCAGCGAACGCTCCACCTCGGCCGTGAAGTCCACGTGGCCGGGGGTGTCGATGATGTTGATCTGGAACTTCTTGTCGGGATCATGGGTCTGACGGTTCCAGAAGCAGGTGGTCGCAGCAGACTGAATGGTGATGCCACGTTCCTTTTCCTGGGCCATGAAGTCCATGGTCGAGGCGCCTTCGTGCGTCTCGCCGATCTTGTAGTTCTTGCCGGTGTAGTACAGAATACGTTCCGTACACGTTGTCTTACCGGCATCGATGTGAGCCATGATGCCGATGTTGCGGACCTCATTGAGGTCACTGAGCACATCAAGTGCCATAAATGTTTCCTTACCTTAACTCGTCTAGCGAAATTACCAGCGATAGTGAGCGAAGGCCTTGTTGGCCTCGGCCATCTTGTGGGTATCCTCGCGGCGCTTGACGGAAGCACCGAGGCCGTTGGAGGCATCGAGGATCTCGTTGGCGAGACGCTCGGCCATGGTCTTCTCACGACGCTTGCGCGAGAAGTCGGTCAGCCAGCGAAGGCTCAGGGCGTTCGCACGGTTGGGCTTGACCTCGACGGGGACCTGATAGGTCGCGCCGCCGACACGGCGGGAACGAACTTCGAGGGACGGGCGGATATTATCAAGTGCGCGCTTCAAAACGGCGACGGGTTCCTGATCGGTCTTCTCCTTGACCATGTCAAGTGCGGAGTAGACGATGTCTTCGGCGATCGACTTCTTGCCGTCGAGCAGGATCTTGTTGATGAGCTGAGCGACCACGGTCGAGCCGTAGATCGGATCAGGGAGCAGCTGATGCTTCTTGGATGGTCCTTTACGTGACATATCTCTTACTTCGCCTTCTTTGCGCCGTACAGGGAGCGTCCCTGCTTGCGGTCCTTGACACCCTGGGTATCGAGCGCGCCGCGCACGATGTGGTAACGCACACCAGGAAGATCCTTCACACGGCCACCGCGGACGAGCACGATGGAGTGCTCCTGCAAGTTGTGGCCCTCGCCCGGAATATAGGCGGTTACTTCGATGCCGGAGCTCAGGCGCACACGGGCGACCTTACGCAACGCGGAATTCGGCTTCTTCGGTGTAGTGGTATACACACGGGTGCACACGCCACGACGCAGCGGGCTACCCTTCAAGGCCAAAGTCTTGGATTTCTTTGACTTTGCCTTACGTCCTTTGCGGACAAGTTGTTCTATAGTAGGCAACTTCAGTTCTCCGATTCGTAGATCTTTATTTCTTGCGGAGCCGCCTCGCTGCAGCCCCAATCGACGAATCGAAATGAGACAGCCACAGTCCACCGGCCCGATGGCCCTTCGCTCTCCTGCCGCCGCATTGCTGCGCGCAATCTAACAAGTTCCGGGATATCCCAGTGCCCACGCCTGTTACATAAGGCATGCCACTGGCACACACAAGTAAGTAGAATACCACACTCCCGCGGACAAACCGTGTTGCGGGAAATAACAGATATTCGTCTACTTTAGCTTTCAACAAACGTCTAATATCTTGTCAACATAAAAAACGTAGCCTAGGAAAAAATCAAATAATTATTTTCCTAGGCCACATTTTCAAGCAGACACTCCGACCTGTGCGACATCACTTGCTTGGAATCACCGGGCAGCGATGTTTACTCAGCATCCAACGATAAGCCCCTGCTCAATTCTTGGCGACATAATCATCCAATTGAGCCAGGTAAAGTGCCTTCTTTTCGTCACTGATCCAGGAAGCTTCGAAGGAATTTCGTGCCAGTTGAACGACCTGATCTCGGCTTAGTCCGAACTGATCGGCCAGCGCGTAGTAATTGTCGCTGATGTAACCGCCGAAGTACGCCGGATCATCGGAGTTGACACATATCTTGACACCCTTACCGAGCAGTTCCACAATCTCCTCGCCCTTCATTTCTGGGCGTACGAAGGAGTTCGAAAGCGGGCAGGAAGTCATACCGATGTTGTGGCTGACAGCGAAATCGACCAAGTCTGGATCTTCTACGATATTGGTGCCGTGGTCGATGCGCTCCACACCCATGATTTCCAACGCCTGACGAATGTGGTCGATGGAACCGACCTGGTCGATATCGCAATGGGCTGTCAGATGTAGTCCCGCGGCGGCGGCATCCTCGTACTGACGCGCGAACTTGAGCGGCGGATTGTTGTGCTCATCGGAGTCCAGTCCGATGCCCAGAATCCAATCCTTAAACGGCAATGCCTCAAGCAAGGTCTTACGTGCCGATTCTTTTGAGAAATCGCGTAGGAAACACATAATCAGATCAGCGTCGACATTCAGAGCGCGGGCATCGACGATGGCACGATGCAACCCGTGAATCACGGTTTCGAAAGCGATGCCGCGGGAGGTGTGGGCCTGCGGATCAAAGAATATCTCGACGTGACGCACATGGTTGGCGGCAGCACGCCGGAGGTAGGCAAAGGCGAGATCATAGAAATCCTGTTCGTTCTGCAACACATTCATGGCAGGATAATACACAGCCAGGAACGAGGCGAGATCGTCGTATTGGTAGGTCTTGCGGACCTCTTCAATCGTGCTTTGGCCAATATCAACGTGGTTGCGCTTGGCCAATTCGAGCTTCAGTTCGGGTTCCAAGGTCCCTTCGATATGAAGATGAAGCTCGGCTTTGGGCAATCCCTGGATAAATTCGCGTGTAACTTCGGTGGTCATGAACATGCCTTTCCAATAAAGATAAACAGCGCTGACACCACGAATGTAGCATGTTCCCGAGCCAGAAAATCCAACATCGTAATGACAACTGTTACGTTCGTCGTTCGCCATGGACATATAGAGTTGAGCATACCGACGAACGCACGATGAAGGACAGGAACATGATGGATATGAATGAGACCGTAACCGGGCTTCACCACTTTTTCACTACCGATCAAACACTGTCTTTGGCATGGCGCCGCGAGCAACTCGAACGTATGAAACGCATGATCACTGCTCATCGAAAGGATATCGAGTGGGCAGTGTATCTCGATCTTGGCAAGCCGGCGGCCGAAACAGCGTTGATGGAAATCAAGCTCGTTCTCGACGAGATAAAATTCGTCAAGCCGCGTTTAGAACGTTGGAGCGGGCGACACCATGTGGCTATGCCACTTTTGATGCAGCCGGCGAGAAGCTGGACGATAGCCGAACCCAAAGGCGTCGTTCTGGTGATTTCGCCGTGGAACTATCCGCTGATGCTGAGCCTTGAACCGATGGTCGATGCCATCGCGGCCGGCAACTGCGTATGTCTCAAGCCTTCCGAGCTCTCCCCCAACACCAGCGCATTGTTGGAAAAGCTTATCGACGAATATCTCGATCCCCGCGCGTTTGCCGTCGTCCAAGGCGCAGTACCCGAAACCACAGAGCTGTTGACACAACCGTTCGATCATATTTTCTATACTGGAAACGGCAAAGTCGGCTCGATCATCATGACGGCAGCGGCGAAACACCTCACGCCGGTAACTCTTGAATTGGGCGGTAAATCCCCTGTGTTTGTAGACGCGAGCGCCAATCTCGATGTCGCGGCCGGACGCATCGCCTGGGGCCGCTTTACGAATGCCGGCCAGACCTGTGTGGCGCCGGATTATGTTCTGACCACTCCTGACTTGGTCAAACCCTTGGCACAGAAAATCGCCACTTTCACGCGAAAATTCTTTGGTGACAACCCCGCTGAATCCGCCAGTTACGGACGTATCGTCAACACCAAGCAATTCGATAGGCTTGCCAAGTTGCTGCCGGACGGCGCAAAAACATTCGACGGCGGCAAAACGGATCGCGAGCGCCTCTACATCGCCCCGACTATCCTCACCGATGTCCGAGCTGACGACCCCGTGATGAAAGAGGAAATCTTCGGTCCAATTCTACCGATTATTGCCGTGCGCAACGCAAAAGAGGCGGTTACGTTCATCAACAAACGCCCGAAACCGTTGGCGTTATATGTATTTACCCGTTCCAAGGCCACCCGGCAGCTCTTCGAACGGCATACCAGCTCAGGCGCGCTCGGATTCAACCTGCCACTTGGACACTTGCTTTCCAGTCGTCTGCCCTTCGGCGGCGCCGGGGCCTCCGGCATGGGTTCCTACCACGGCAAAACCGGTTTTCTCGAGTTCAGCCACGTCAAAACCGTGACCAGCAAGCCAACGTTCCCGGATACGTTGAGACTGACTTATCCGCCGTATCCAAGGTTCAAAAACGCAAAATCGACTTTGCGGTAGCCGATAACTTGAATTGTCTTTCGGCCGGTCTCGACACCATCGTTGGACTATGACCTTATACCGGCAAATGAGGGACATTATCTTATTGGACATACCCTAATTAGAAGGAACGTCGCTATTCTCCTTTTCCAGCATCTGCTCGATATGCTCGAGACGCTGTGACAACTCCTCGATCTGCTGACGTGTTATTTCAGTGTTCTTTTCCTCGTCGACGCTTACCTGGTCGACGATCCACGAGCCAAAAGTGCCTGTGACAACACCGATAATGCCGATACCGGCGACCATAAGAACAAACGCTATCACCCTTCCGGTCGCTGTGACCGGGGCATAGTCGCCATACCCCACCGTGGTGATGGTGACGAACGTCCACCATAGCGCGTCCGGCCACGTTTTGATGGTGGCTCCTGGCGCGTAACGCTCCTCGTCAAGTACGGCGAGAGAGCCTACGATTACCAGAAGAACGGCGCATGCAACCACGTAAATCACAATTTTGCCCCGAAGTGCCATGCCGCTGGTCTTGTGCAGCGCATTCAGTGCGCTGAGAACGCGCAACGCCCGCAATGGTCGGATGATCGGCAATGCCACAACAGCCAAGTCGAACAGATGCGATTTGAAGAAATTCCATTTGCCATCGGCAAGCAGGAAAGAAACCACATAGTCAATGGCAAAAAGCAGCCAAAGCGCATTCATCGACCATTCTGAGACACTGCCCCAAAACCCTCTTGGTTCCGCGAGAATCTGCCAGGCATAAATCACAAGAAAAACAACCGAAAGAATCGTCAATGGCCATTCGGTAGCCGACTCCCATCTTTTCAATCTCATATCATCATTCTCTTCATATCACAAGACGTATTACGTTTCGATAACGCCTCCAAGGTAAGGCCGCATAACGGGAAATAACGCTCTGACCTTATCTGACATCGCTTTATTGACGAAATTTCGCAGATATTGCAGTAAACTAGACATGGCACCATCGCCAAACGAAAGAGAAGATCATGGGATGGAGATTGAGGAAGAGCGTCAATTTAGGCAAAGACCTGCGCGTCAACATTGGCAAAAAAGGAATAACCGGGCTCACTGTTGGCAAGCACGGGGAGCCACATGTCACGGTCAACAAAAACGGCGCCACGGTCGGCGCCTCCATACCCGGCACGGGACTGTATTATTCCGAGCCGTTGAAAAGCGCCACCACGAGCACAGGTACCGCAGAAGGCGGAATAAATGCAGATGCCAACACTATGAATGCAGCGAACCCCGCTCCTACACAGCAATTGCCACCAGTGGGCGGATCTCCGAATAAGCACTTCCCAGAGAATGGCAAAGGAAAGGGAAATAAGAAACCAGGCTTTCTGAAACGTCATTGGAAGACCATACTGGCAGCTTTCATCGCGCTTATTATTGGCTTTGCCATGGGTGGAGGCGGGAGTTCCAACCCAAAGGATTCGACCGAATACAGAGAGCTGAACAACAGTTATCAGCAACTCGAAACCCAGTACCAGAAAAATGAAAAAGATCTGAATCAAACAAAGAAAGATCTCAAATCTGCGCAGGAAAAAGCCGACAAGTGGGATAAAGAACAAGCCGATCTGAAGGAGAAACAGCAGGCAGACGACCAGCAGAAAGCACAACAAGAAGCGGCTGCTCAACAGGATCAACAACAATCTTCCCAACAGGCCCTGCAACAAGCTCAACAACCTACTCAGAAGCCGGCCCAGCAACAGGCGGCACAACCTGCGAAACCAGCGCCACAACCTCTACCTGCACCTCAGCCCGCTACGCAACCTGTTCCACAGCCTCAACCTACACCTCAAGAGGTTCAAAAACCATCGATGGGCAAGGCACACGGCGGCGCATTTTGCACACCAGAGGGCGCACAGGCACAATCAGACCGCAGTTCGAATACATTGACCTGCCGTGTAGCATCCGACGGAAGACTGCGCTGGAAGAATTAACGTTATCCTAAATTAACTAATATTGGGTTGGACTCAAAATTCCAAAGACAAAATCCCCGGAACCTTGCGATTCCGAGGATTGATGGGGTGGCCAACGCGGTTCGAACGCGCGACCTTCTGAACCACAATCAGATGCTCTACCTGCTGAGCTATGGCCACCATCGAAGTCGGACACCGATCGTTTCAATGAACCAGATCAACATCCGCACAACAGATAAGAACTATACATGATTCTCAAGACCTTGGGTCATCGGCGCGTCGTAAAGAAAGCAATGACAAGCTATTTGTGACGTCTCTCACAACTGCCATGTGTTCTTGGTTACAAAAATACCATATTCCAACCAATCGGCGAACATACAGGCCCATAATGAAGTTCTACGAACTTTTTGGCGTTCCAATCAATCAATAGACAGAGCAAAAACACAGAAAGAACCATGGGAAAATTATCCGAAATCAAGACCACCATCGCCGAGGTCGAAAGGACCGAGGACGAGACCAGACCACTGTTCCCAGGACGCGCGTTCATCTCGACCGTGCTCGATGCGCTTGACAGCAAAGAGACCATGACCGGCAAGATGACCGGACGCTACATCCAGCGCGCAACCATGGCAGGCATTCTGGTCGGCGTCTTTTTCACCGCGTTCTGGGTCATCATGGGGGCAAGCTCCAAAGGCGGACCGGGGCTGCTGCTGGCGGGCAAAGTACTGGCCGGAACCACTTTCGGCTGGGCGCTGGTGCTCATCTACTACACCAATTCGGAACTGCTGACCTCCAATATGATGGTTGTCAGCGTCGGTGCCTATCACAAGCGCATCGGTTGGTTACAATCGTTGAAGCTCCTCGGCCTGTGCCTACTCGGCAATCTTCTGGGCGCGCTCATCGTGGCCGTCATCCTGCGCTTCTCGACCATCATTTCCGGGGCAAGTTATGACGTCATGCTCGCGGCGGCCAACACCAAACTCAACTATCTCAACTCCGCGGACGGGATCGGCGACCTCTTCGTGCGCGCGATCTTCTGCAACTTCTGCATCAACATCGCCATGCTCATGGTCTATAACGGCAAGCTTTCCAACGATTTCACCAAGTGCATCATCATGGTGGTGGCGGTGCTGGTCTTCACCTTCTGCGGCTTCGAACACTCCGTGGCCGATTCCGCGATGTTCCTCATCCTCGGTATGTATGGGGTAATCAACGCGTGGAAGGCGATCCTGGTGATCGTGGTGGCCATCCTCGGCAACCTCGTGGGCGGCGGTATCCTCATCGGACTCAATTTCGCGACCATGAACGACGAACGCGGCATCACCACGGCAACGGAAACAAACAAATAACACAAATTCAGACTTGCAGCCTTCGTCGCTTCTACCGTTCGGACAAGTCCAATCCTGAACAAAAGGGGTGTTCGCACTTCGATTGCCGACATCCCTTTTACCTTTATAAAAACGAAACCAGGTTTTCCACAAATCGCACATTTCCGTCCTTCATAACCACCGGTGGGATTATGGTGGGGCATATCCTCATACGCGAATTAAGGAGCAACATGCTGGATTTCACCAGTGATTACACGGAAGGCGCCCATCCCGAAATCCTCAAGCGAATGGCCGAGACCAATATGGAGCAGCTGCCTGGCTATGGATCGGACAAGTATTGCGATTCCGCCAAAGAAAAGATCCGCCAGGCTTGCGGATGCCCGGACGCCGATGTCTGGTTCCTCGTCGGCGGCACGCAGGCCAATCAGACGGTTATCGACACCATAACCCCGGCCTACGCCGGCGCAGTCGCCGCGACTAACGGACACATCAACGTCCATGAGGCGGGAGCCGTGGAATCGACCGGGCACAAAGTGCTCACGCTACCAAGCCATGAAGGCAAGATCGACGCGGCCGATTTAGACCAATACTGCAAGGATTTCTATGCCGATGGCAACTACACCCATATGGTCTTCCCCGGTTGCGTCTATGTCTCGCACCCCACCGAATACGGCACGATGTATACCAAGGCGGAACTCACGGCCATCGCCGAAGTCGCGCACAAATACGATATGCCGCTCTTCCTTGACGGAGCGCGCCTGGGCTACGGGCTCACCGCCGCCGGCAACGACCTGACGCTTGAAGACATCGCACGCATCGCCGACGTTTTCTATATCGGCGGCACCAAAGTCGGAGCCCTGTTCGGAGAGGCGGTCGTCTTCACCAAGCACAACACGCCCAAGCATTTCCTCACGCAGATCAAGCAGCATGGCGCGCTATTGGCCAAGGGTTGGCTACTCGGTCTGCAGTTCGACACGCTGTTTACCGACGGGCTTTACACGAAGATCGCCAGAAATGCCAACGTAATGGCTGATCAGATTCGCACGGCGCTCAAGGCCAAGGGCTATCAGCTTGTATATCCGAATATGACCAACCAAATCTTTGTGGCGATGGATCAACCGACCATCAACCGTCTTTCCCCGCAGGTCGCCATGGGCTTCCTCGAGAAGTACGACGACACGCATTCGGTGATGCGCATCTGCACCAGCTGGGCGACAACCCAGGAGCACACCGACCAGCTCATCGCGCTGCTGTAACATCTGCTGAAGCTGCTGATCATCCTGCTTTGTGTCGCAGATTCATGAACTAGTGCGACAAAAAGCAGGATTTTTCATGCTTTTCGTCGCGCCGAAATCCATACCGCGACCAAAAGCACGCTTTTTCATCTTTTTCCGTGCTTTTCGTCGCACTAACATGGATGTCTGTCTATTGACGCCGGGCGTCGGCGATGGCTTCACGCTCCATCACAACGAATTGACGGACGCACTGCGGCAACGCGTATTTCTCGCGTGCTTCCTGTGCGTATCTTGGCCCCCACTGTGCACGCTCTTGCGGATGTTCGATCCACCAATCGATGCGACGCGCGAGCGCCTTGGCATTGCGAGCCGGGGAAACCGAGGAATCGGTCAGCGCGAACTGGCTGGCGGCCGAAAGCGGCGAATCGGCGATAACCGGCACCAGACCGGAGGCGATGCCTTCGAGCACACTGAGCGATTCGATGTCGACGATGGAAGGGTGAACCAGCAAATCGGCCTGCCGCAACAGGTTCGGCATATCTTCATTGGCATGGAAGCCGATATGCGCAGGCCGGGGCAACAGCCGCCTGGCAAGTCGCCGTAGACGGAATTGCAACGGGCCGGTGCCGCAGATGGTCAGATCGATTTGAGAGGCATGCTTGCTTAACGCGATGGCACGAATCAGCGTCTCGTGGTCCTTTTCGTGGGTAAGTCGCCCCGAAGCGATGATACGGAACGCACGCTGAGAACCATGAGAGTCTTGAACTTCAGGCGCCGCGGCCAAGGAAACACGCCTTTTCGAAAACATGGGTCGAGTTCCATGAGAATCCTGGACCACGATCTCCGCGCTGTCGTCTTTGTCGACACCAGCTAGATCGCTGTTATGGCGTTCACTTATACCTCCATCCAAAGTTCTAATATCAGCACTTGTTCTACTGTGCTGGTCGCATTCATCATCTTCTTCATTATTAGATTCGGCTTGCGCAGGATGGAAACGGCTCGAATATCCGTTGGAGATAACGTGCAGTCGCGCATGATAACCGTGGGCGCGTAGCTGACGGGCAATCATCTGGCTCGGAGTGTGAATATGGCCGACATGCCGATACAACCAGAAATCGAACAGGTAGTAGATCAGCGACGGAATACCGGGGATATAACGCAACGGACCGGCCGAATACGTGACGTTTTCCGGTTGGAGGTGGAAGCCTGCGGTTACCGGAATGCCCATCGAACGCGCAATGGCCAGCGCACGCCTGCCGAACTTGAACGGCATGTAGATATGCACCGCGTCGACGTCCTCGAATGCCCGCCGGAAAACCACATCATCAGGCTGCGCAAACTGCATCTGCTGTTTTGCCGCAAGCCATGAAACGAACGGCAGATGGTGGACCTCGACCGGATAGTCCGGCGCACCTACGCCGACCAGCCTGACATGGTGTCCTTGTCGCTCAAGCTCTTTGGCATATTGCAACGCCGAATTGGAAGTGCCATTGCCCCTGTTGCCGACCGAATCCACGACCAGTGCAATGGTCAGTGGATTGTCGGCCTCGCCTGCAGCGTTTCGGGAATCTGGCATGGTTCAATCCTAACGCTGTCGAGTGATTCACGGCTACCGAAACACGTCAAGCGAATTTCGCGTTGGCTCAATGCCATTCTTGGTTATTTAATTGATGCATTTTCGGTTTCATTCCAATCCGTTAATGGCCAAAATCTTAATGACGTCTTCAAAAATCAGCATTGCGAACCTCACAATCCATCAATATCCATCGAACATTGACCTGCTTCGGGGTCATCCCATGCGACAATGAAATTATGAGCGCTGAAACTGCATCATCTTCCGCCAACTATCCGCTTGGCAATCCCGCTGCAAACCACCAAACGCGAGTGCTGCTTCTGGGCTCGGGGGAATTGGGACGCGAAATCGCCATCGAGCTGACCAGACTTGGCGCGTTCGTCGTTGCCGCCGACAGTTACGAGCACGCACCGGCCATGCAAATCGCGCAGGAAAGCCATGTGCTGGACATGACCGATCCTACGGCGTTAAGCAATTTGATTGCAAAAGTCAGCCCTTCCATCATCATTCCGGAAATCGAGGCCATCGCAACCGCGGGATTGGCCGAAGCGGCCTCAAACGGCGTTCAGGTGGTGCCCAGCTCCCGTATCGCGGCGATCTGCATGGACCGCGAGGCTTTACGAACCTTGATGCATGAAACGCTGGGTCTGCCGACCACGCCATACCGTTTCGCCGGTTCGTTCGACGAATTCAAAGCCGGCGCACAAACCGTCGGCTATCCGTGCGTAGTAAAGCCGGTCATGAGTTCTTCCGGACACGGACAATCTGTATTACGTTCGGACAGCGATCTTGAAAAGGCTTGGAAGGAGGCGCAGACCGGACGCAGGGATGCCAAAGACGGCGGAATTTCGCGGGTCATCGTCGAGGCGTTCGCACCGCTTGACTACGAACTGACCATGCTTACCGTCTCTTCCGGTGCGGGTATCGTGGTCTGCTCCCCCATCGGTCAACGCCAGGAAGACGGCGATTACCGCGAATCATGGCAACCGGCCCAAGTCGAACCCAACACGCTCGAAAAAGCGCAGGACATCGCACGCAAGGCTGTCGGCGGGTTGGTCGGCATCGCCCATAAGGACGGCGAACACGGCTGGGGCGTTTTCGGCGTCGAACTGTTCGTTTTGAAGAACGGCGAAGTCCTGTTCAACGAAGTCTCCCCGCGCCCGCACGACACCGGCATGGTGACGATGATCTCCCAGCATCTCAGCGAATTCGCGCTGCATGCCAGAGCCATTCTCGGCATTCCCGTCACCGAAACAAGCGTTGCGCTTGGCCTCAAAAACGGTGAGGTCGCAGCAAGCCATGCCGTCGTGGTCACCGGAAACGGCGAAGTAACCTTTACCGACATCCCTCAAGCCCTATCACAACCCGATACAGACCTGCGCATTTTCGGCAAGCCGATGGTAAACGGCCACCGTCGTATGGCCGTTACCCTGGCCATCGGCCGCGATGAGACGGAAGCAAGAGACAGCGCCGCAAAAACGGCGGAAAGGCTCAACCTCGCCATCAGTTGAATGCGCAGGGTCGAAACCGCACTTCGAACATTCATCTGACGTGACGTCAAAAGCCGGAAGTACGTATCAATCGTGACGACAGCTTTCAAAAACCGTCCGGTTACCGTTTAGATTTCCTCGCACAATTCCAATCACAACTTGACAACGGTAGGCGAAGAAATCCTTATCCGCCGCGGCAAGATGTAACAAGGAATTTACAATGTCCGAATTCGTTGAGAAACAACGTAACCACCAAAACTGTGCCAGATAAATAAAGTATTGATTGTCGCATTTTCGCAAATATCACTTTACCGACTTGTTGGCTTCACTTGGTATATTTTTGTTGTAAGTTCACCTCATTCAATCAATCTCGTTACTCTACGGGAAGGGCGAATCATGGAGAAACTGGATATGCTCTACAAGGGCAAGGCCAAGAAACTCTATTCAACGGATGACCCGAATGTACTCTGGGTCGAATATATGAATCAGGCCACCGCCGGCGACGGCGCGAAAAAAGCCCAGATTCAAGGAAAAGGAAGCCTCAACAACCGCATCACCACGGTGCTCTTCCGGCTCTTGGAGGCCGAGGGCGTCGAGACGGATTTCATCCGCCGCGTTTCCGACACCGAGCAGCTCAACGAGAAAATCACGATGTTCCCGCTTGAAATCATCATGCGCAACACCGCTGCAGGCTCCTTCGCCAAGCGTTACGGCATTGAAGAAGGCACCGAACTCAAGCGCCCGATCCTCGAATTCTGCTTCAAGTCCGACGAACTGCACGACCCGTTCATCAACGTCGACGGCATCGTGGCACTCGGTCTGGCAACAGACGAAGATATGGCTGAGGTTTCACGGCAGACCCGCGACATCAACGAAAAGCTCACCAAGATCTTCCGCGACATCGACGTGAAACTGGTCGATTTCAAAATCGAGGAAGGCAAGAACAAGGACGGTGAAATCGTCCTGGCCGACGAAATCACGCCAGACACCTGCCGACTCTGGGATATGAAAGATGGTTCCGGCAAAGTCGAACATCTCGACAAGGACCTTTTCCGGCGAAACCTTGGTGACATCATCCCCGCCTACGAGGAAATCTACAAACGACTGCTTGACCTGGCCAATCGCCGAGGCGTCAAGATCGAATGACATATCGCTCGCATACCTTCTCATAGGTATGCGAGCGTTTTTGGCTGTCGCCTGCAGGCCTTGCCTTTAATCAGCACGTTGTGCCTTCCGACTTTATAACTTCACCCTTCTTGATCAGTAGTGCTAAGGAATATCAGTGCTTTCAACAGTTTTTCGTGTGTATGTAGAAAAGAAACCCGGCTTTGACGTCGAGGCCTCCAACCTCGCCAACGAGTTGCGGGATGTACTCGGACTTACCGGACTCGATCACATGCGTATCATCAACCGATACGATGCACAGGGCTTGGAAGCCCGGCTTTTTAAAGCGGCCATTCCCACGGTTTTCAGCGAGCCTCCTGTCGATACGGCGAATCGGAATCTGCCCGATTTGCAAGGTGCGCAGGTTTTCGCGGTGGAATATCTGCCGGGACAATTCGACCAGCGGGCAGAATCGGCAAGCCAGTGCATCCAGTTGCTCGGCCAAGGAACACGTCCGGACGTTCGCACGGCGAAAATCTATGCGTTATACGGCGAGCTTTCGCCTGAAGATGTCGCAGCCATCAAACGCTATGTCATCAACCCTGTCGACGCGCACGAAACCGGCCTTGAGATCCACAAGACCTTGGAAACCGAGGTCAAAGTTCCGGACGACGTCGAAGTGATCGACGGGTTCAACGAACTTGACGACGCCGGATTGCAGCGTTTTATCGACCGGCGCGGGTTGGCGATGGATTTGGGTGACGCGCGGTGCTGCCAGGCCTATTTCCGCGGCGAACACCGCGAACCGACCATCACGGAAATCAAGGTCATCGACACCTATTGGTCCGACCACTGCCGTCACACCACCTTCGGCACCGAGCTGACACAAGTCAATATCGACGATGATGTGGTCAAAACTGCGTTCGAGCGTTATCTGAAAGTCCGTCAGGACTTGGGCCGCACCAACAAACCGGTGACACTTATGGACATGGGCACCATCGGCGCCAAGGAACTCGAAGCCAAGGGCGAACTGAGCGGACTCGACAAGTCCGAAGAAATCAATGCCTGCACTGTCAAAATCAAGGTCGACGTCGACGGCGAGCTCCAAGATTGGCTCTTTCTCTTCAAAAACGAGACCCACAACCATCCCACGGAGATAGAACCGTTCGGCGGGGCCGCCACCTGCATCGGCGGCTGCATCCGAGACCCGCTAAGCGGGCGCGCCTACGTCTATCAGGCCATGCGCGTCACCGGAGCCGGAGACCCGCGCGTTCCCGTTTCGCAGACGCTGGAAGGCAAGCTGCCACAACGCAAACTCGTTACCACCGCTGCACAGGGCTACTCCTCATACGGCAACCAAATCGGGCTTGCGACCGGACAAGTTGATGAAATCTATCATCCCGGATATGTCGCCAAACGCATGGAAGTCGGGGCCGTCGTCGGCGCGGCACCGGCGAAAAACGTACGTCGCGAAACTCCAGCACCCGGTGACAAGATCATCCTGCTCGGCGGACGTACCGGACGCGACGGCATCGGCGGGGCGACGGGCGCTTCCAAGGCGCAGGACACCGACAGCTTGGTGGAATCTGGTGCCGAGGTACAGAAGGGCAACGCGACCGTCGAACGCAAGCTGCAACGGCTCTTCCGCCGACGTGATGCCAGCGTGCTCATCAAGCGCTGCAATGATTTCGGCGCCGGCGGTGTTTCCGTGGCGACCGGCGAAATCGCCGACGGTTTGCAGATCGACCTTGACAAAGTCCCCAAGAAATACGAAGGCTTAGACGGCACGGAACTGGCCATTTCCGAGTCGCAGGAACGCATGGCCGTCGACGTGGCGGCCGAGGACGTAGACAAATTCCTACGCTACGCACATGAGGAAAACCTTGAGGCCACGGTCATCGCCACCGTCACTGAAGAGCCACGCATGGTCATGGATTGGCGCGGCAAACGCATCGTCGACCTTTCCCGCGAGTTCCTCGCCTCCAACGGTGCGGCCAAACATCAGAACGTCCGTGTGGTGCAGGCTAAAGATTATACGGTTCCAAAAGCTTGGAAATCCGGCGATTTCAAGCAGCGCTTGACATCATTGGTCAGCGATATCAACATCGCCGGCAACAAGGGCCTTGCCGAACGCTTCGATTCCACTATCGGCGCAGGCACGGTGCTCATGCCGTTCGGCGGACGCGAACAGCTCACGCCGAGTCAGGCCATGGTTGCCAAACTGCCGGTTCCCGGCGGACTGACCCACACGGCGAGCGCCATGGCTTGGGGCTTCAACCCGTATATCACGGAACGCAACCAGTTCGCGGGAGCCTACCTGTCCGTGGTCGAATCGGTGTGCAAGCTCGTCGGGACCGGCTTCACCAGAGAGAACGCCTATCTGAGTTTCCAGGAGTATTTCGGCAAGCTTCATCAGGACCCCGAACGCTGGGGCAAACCCACCGCCGCATTGCTCGGCGCACTGAGTGCCCAGCTTGACTTGAAGGTCGGGGCCATCGGCGGCAAGGACTCGATGAGCGGCAGCTTCGAGCAGGATGGCAAAGAGATGGACGTGCCGCCTACGCTGATTTCCTTTGCCGTGTCGATCGGAGACACGGCGCGTACGGTATCGCCGGAATTCAAAGGTTTCGGACATCGTATCATTCGTATTACACCAAAGCGATATGGGTACGACGGTGATTCCCAAAACCAAAGTGGGCAGGTCTCCACGGATCGGAATGGGCGAGATTCCGCAAGACGGAACGAAGATACCTCCACAAGCAGGGCGGGGAACGCTCCCATCCCCGGAAACGATATTGCTTCCGCAAGCGCCTACCGGCTTATCCCGAATCCTGACGATTTGCTCGACGTCATAGCGACCGTTGAACAACTGACCGCCGCCAACGAAGCTCTCGCGATTTCGACACCCGGGTACGGCGCCACTGCCGAAGCCTTGTTCAAGATGACTTTAGGCAATCAGTTCGGTGTCAGGCTGAACAACGACATCAACCTTGATGCCTTGTTCAAGCCTGCGTACGGTTCCTTTATCGTGGAACTGGCCGAAAGTGCCGAAGTACCGGAAAGTGATGGACAGCTCGACGTCGAAATTATCGGCACGACCACTGCTACCTACGAATTCGCTGCAGCCGGTGAGACCATCGATCTCGGTGAAGCTCAGGATGTCTGGGAATCGGCGATGGAAGAGATATTCCCCTATCGCAGCGAGAACACCGAAGACGGGGACATCAGAGCAGAAACCTTCCAAACAGCCTCAAACGGCTCTTCTACAAGGCTTTCCGCCAAAAATGGAATGGACGCGGAGACCATCAGCTATCGCAATGGTCGGCAGGCTTTCTACATCGGCAACCCGATCAAGGCCAAACCACGTGTGCTGATTCCCGTATTCCCCGGTAACAACTGCGAGTATGATGCTGCGGCTGCGTTCGCGGCGGCCGGCGCCGATCCAAAAACACTTATCGTCAACAATCTCTCCCCCGATGCCGTGGCACAATCCTCGCGCCAATTGGCCGAGGAGATCAGGGCCAGCCAGATCGTGATGATTCCCGGCGGTTTCTCAGGTGGGGATGAACCGGACGGATCAGCGAAATTCATTACCGCGTTTTTCCGGGCCCCTGCCGTGGCCGATGCCGTGCGTGACCTGCTGAACAACCGCGACGGATTGATGCTCGGCATCTGCAACGGTTTCCAGGCACTCATCAAACTCGGCCTCGTGCCCTACGGCGACATCGTCGAGCCGAGCGAGAATCAGCCGACGCTGACGTTCAACACCATCGGACGGCATCAAAGCCGCTTGGTGCGCACCCGCATCTCCAGCGACCTTTCGCCTTGGATGGCCGGTAGCGATGTTGGTGATATCTACACCATTCCGATTTCACACGGCGAAGGCCGGTTCGTGGCCACGACAGAGCAAATCGGGCAGCTTGCGAGCAATGGACAGATCGCTGCACAGTACGTGGATGAGAACGGCAACGCCAGTATGGACCTGGCTGACAATCCCAATGGGTCCATGGCCGCCGTCGAAGCGCTGACCAGCCCGGACGGCCGCATACTTGGGAAAATGGGACATTCCGAACGCCGCGGCAACGGACTGTATTTGAACGTTCCGGGCCGCGAGTTCCAGCCGATTTTCGAAGCGGGAGTTCGGTATTTCACCGGCAAAACGACAAAACAAGACGAGACAACCGAAACCGCCTACCTTAACGGCATCGCCAACCTGACCGATCCTGCCAACCCGACCGACGAAAGCGAGGCCTGAGATGTCATTCGAACTGGAAAACATTCACGAGGAATGCGGCCTGTTCGGCGTCTGGGGCCATCCCGACGCCTCGCGCCTGACTTATTTCGGCCTGCACGCCCTCCAGCACCGCGGGCAGGAAGGCGCCGGCATGGTCTCCAACGACCACGGCAGGCTTATCGGCCATCGCGGGCTGGGACTGTTGACCGAAGTGTTCCACGACGAGCACGAAATCGAACGGCTCACCGGCGACCGGGCCATCGGCCACGTTCGCTATGCCACCAGCGGTTCCAGCGGCATCGACAACATCCAGCCGTTCATCTTCTCCTTCCACGACGGCGACATAGCGCTGGCCCACAACGGCAATCTCACCAACTGCATCGCACTACGCGCCAAACTCGAGGACGAAGGTGCCATTTTCCATTCGAACTCGGATACCGAAGTGCTCATGCACCTGATTCGCCGATCGAACAAGCCAACATTCATCGAAAAACTCAAGGAAGCGCTGAATATCGTCCACGGTGGGTTCGCCTACCTGCTGATGACCAAAAATGCGATGATCGGCGCACTCGACCCGAACGGTTTCCGCCCGCTTTCACTCGGACGCATGAGCAACGGAGCCTATGTGCTCGCCAGCGAGACCTGCGCGCTCGATACCGTGGGCGCTGAGCTGGTTCGCGACATCAAGCCTGGTGAAATCGTAGTCGTGAACGACAGCGGCTATCAGATTCTGACCTATACCGACAAAACCCAACTGGCGATCTGCTCCATGGAATTCATCTATTTCGCCCGCCCCGACTCCAATATCTACGGTGTCAACGTCCATTCCGCCCGCAAACGTATGGGCGCGCGCCTTGCCAAAGAAGCGCCGGTCGACGCCGACATGGTTATCGGGGTGCCGAATTCCTCTCTTTCCGCGGCTTCCGGCTATGCCGAGGCCAGTGGCCTGCCCAATGAGATGGGACTTATCAAGAACCAATACGTCGCCCGCACCTTCATCCAGCCCACTCAGGAACTGCGCGAACAAGGTGTGCGGATGAAGCTTTCGGCGGTCCGCGGCGTGGTCAAAGACAAACGGGTCATCGTCATCGACGATTCCATCGTGCGCGGCACCACTTCCAAACGCATCGTTCAGCTCCTGCGCGAAGCGGGAGCAGCGGAAGTGCACATGCGCATCAGCTCGCCGCCGCTGAAATACCCTTGCTTCTACGGCATCGACATCTCCACCACCCGCGAACTGATCGCCGCACGCATGAGCGTCGAGGGAATCCGCAAGTACATCGGTGCGGATTCCCTGCAATTCCTGAGCCTTGACGGCCTTATTGAATCCATTGGCCTCAACGCCGACGCACCATACAGTGGTCTGTGCGTCGCCTATTTCAATGGCGACTACCCCACCGCTCTGGATGATTACGAAGACGAATTCCTCGCTTCGTTGAAACCCGAAGAACGCGAACGCCTGCCGCATTTCGCCAAATACGAAAGCCAGTACGTGGACAACGAGTACCACAGCATCGAATCGAATGCACACGGCGTCACCGGAGCAAACGCCACGAATACCATCAACACCACCACAGGGAGGGCATAGCATGCCTCAAGCATACGAACAAGCGGGAGTCAGCGTCGAGGCCGGTTACGAGGTCGTTCGCCGCATCAAGTCGCACGTCGCACGAACCAACCGACCCGGTGTTGTCGGCGGCATCGGCGGATTCGGTGGGCTTTTTGACCTGGCGAGCCTCGGCTATAAGGAACCGATGCTGGTCTCCGGCACCGACGGCGTGGGCACCAAGCTCGTGGTCGCCAAAATGGCTGGCAAGCACAACACCATCGGCGTCGACTGTGTGGCGATGTGTGTCAACGATATCGCCGCCCAGGGTGCACAACCGCTCTTTTTCCTCGACTACATCGCCTGCGGCAAGAACGACCCCGCCCTTCTGGAACAGGTCGTCTCCGGCGTGGCCGATGGTTGCGTTCAAGCCGAATCGGCGCTCATCGGCGGTGAAACGGCGGAGATGCCGGGCATGTATGCGACCGACGAATACGATCTGGCCGGGTTCGCGGTCGGCGTGGCCGAAAAGTCCGCGATTGTGGACGGTTCGGGCATCCGCGAAGGTGACACGCTAATCGGACTGGAATCATCTGGGCTTCATTCCAACGGATTTTCGCTGGTACGCGAAGCTCTGTTCAATGAAGCCGGGTACAGCGTCGACACGAAACTTGACGAACTCGGCGATGCTACCTTGGGCGATGTGCTGCTTACCCCGACGAAAATCTACGTCAAGGCACTCAAGCCGCTTTTCACCACCGGACTGATCAAGGGCGTCGCGCACATCACCGGCGGCGGGTTCATCGAAAACATTCCCCGCATGATCCCGGCAGGACTCGCTGCATCAATCAAAATCGGCACATGGAGCATTCCGCCGATTTTCGACATTATCGAACGTGCCGGCGGCATTGATCATCAAGAGATGTTCAA
Organism: Bifidobacterium sp. ESL0745; assembly: GCF_029433335.1. Classification (NCBI taxonomy): domain Bacteria; kingdom Bacillati; phylum Actinomycetota; class Actinomycetes; order Bifidobacteriales; family Bifidobacteriaceae; genus Bifidobacterium; species Bifidobacterium sp. ESL0745. The sequence continues at coordinate 499,895 of NZ_JAQTHX010000001.1, read as the reverse complement.
CGTCTTCAATATGGGCATCGGCATGGTTTTGGCCGTCGATCCGGCAAACGTGGATCAGGCACTCAAAACCCTCGAATCAGTGGGCGAAACCGGCCACACCATCGGCTCAATCGTTCCGGATTCGCAACAGGGACGGGTCTTGTTCGTCTGATGAGGCAAGCTGAATGTCCGGAAACCGTTCATTCAGCGGCCACCAACGAATGGTTTCCGGCACAAACTGGTAATCATGTTGCAAACCGTTCATCAGGACTTGGCAAATGAAAGGTTTCAGCAGGCAACAGTGCCTGTACCTGGAATCGTTCACCTATACTTGGTATGGGTATCGGAAAACTTCCGGCGGACGAATCAAGAGGACACTCAACGACAAACCTCCACCGGCACAAACTGCGGAAAGGACATGAAATGGGTATGAAGATTTTGGTCATCGGATCGGGAGCACGCGAGCACGCCATTGCCACTACTCTGCTCAAGGGCGCCAGCGTCGACGAAGTCACCGTGGCTCCCGGCAATCCGGGCATGGAACTCGACGGCATCCGCACCACGCATATCGATCCGTCGAACCATGCGGCGCTGATTGAATTCATGCAGTCGAGCGGCTACGACTGGGCTCTGATCGGTCCTGAAGTTCCGCTGATACATGGTATCGTCGATGACTTCCACGAAGTCGGGCTCAAGGCCTTTGGCCCCACCCGAGCCGCGGCGCAGGTCGAAGGATCCAAGGAATTCGCAAAACAACTGATGGCCCGTCATGCCATCCCGACCGCTTCCTACCGTAGCTTCACCGACTACGAAGCCGCCGCTGCGTACGTTACCAAACACGGTGCACCCATCGTCATCAAGGCCGACGGACTTGCTGCCGGCAAAGGCGTAACCGTCGCACTCGATGTGCAAACGGCACTTGGCGCTCTTGAAAACATCTTCTTCGAGCGTCGTTTCGGCAACGCCGGACTCAAGGTCGTCATCGAGGAGTTCCTCGAAGGTCAGGAATTTTCGCTGATGAGCTTTGTCAACGGCACCGAATTCTGGCCCATGCCGATTTCGCAGGACCACAAGCGTGCCTACGACGACGATAAAGGCCCCAACACTGGTGGCATGGGAGCCTATAGCCCCGTTCCGCAAATCAGCGATGACACGGTCGAACAGGCCATCAACACCATCGTGCGCCCAACCGTTGAAGCGTTGGCCGAAGAAGGCATGCCATTCACGGGCATCCTTTATGCCGGTCTCATCGCCACTGACGAGGGCCCGAAAGTCATCGAGTTCAATGCCCGCTTCGGAGACCCCGAGACGGAGGTCGTGTTGCCGTTGCTCACCAGCGACCTAGGCGAAGGCATCAACGCAATCCTCAACGACGAACAGCCGACGTTCACCTGGCGCACGGACGCCACCGGACTTGGCGTCGTTCTGGCGGCCGACGGCTATCCCGACAAGCCGAAGAAGGGGACCCCGGTCCCGACTATCCCAGCCGACGCTGATTCCCATATCTATTACGCCGGTGTGAAAAACGCGAAGAACCCTGTAGAAAAGAAGACTACCGATTCGACCTCGTCAACTGGCCTGGTCTCGTCCTCCGGCCGCGTCTTGGTCTACGAAACCGTCGCCCCGACCCTTCAGGACGCCCAATCCAAGATTTACGACACCCTGAATGCCTTGGACACCACCGGCTTCTTCTACCGTCACGACATCGGTGCCAAGGCCTTGGAAGCCGTCGTTCCAGACAACAAATAATCCATCGAAAATATTGGGTACATGAACCTCGTTCTTCAGTGGTTTATGTACCCAATAATCTATGACCTTCCAACTATATGGATTATTGGTTACTTGAAATTGGCAAGTGAACTGTAAGCTTCCACATCCCCTTATTCATTTGCGTTTCCAGCGTACCGTTTAGATCTTGAATAGTTTGCTTATGCAGGTTGAGGCCACGGGCTGAGGGGATGCGCTTGCGTATGGATTGGTCGTAAAGCGGTGCGACGGTATTGCTTTGCTTGATCGTGATTGTGCCATCACGATAGGTAACACTCATTTTCCATGGTTGTGGTTTGTCGGCGTGATAAGCGATGTTTGCGTAGATTTCGCCGATTAGGCTCAGTAATTCGTCGTATTGTTCCGCATTTTTAACACTTCTTACCGGTAGTAACGAAAGATTTTTCGTTTCGGTATGACCGCTGAATCCTTGCCGCCGCAATGATGCTTCGCCACGCTCGATCATTTGGCCTAGCTCATCCGCCAATGACGCTGGGACTCCTCCATTGGCACTATTTTTTGTTGCTTTGCTTCCTCTTGCTTCTGTAGTCACGGAAGATTGGGCTATCTTTACTTGGCCCTCTATGACCTTTTCATTCACCGAAGATGCAGCGGTCTCTGCCTCGGATTTACTGGTCTCAGGCACTCCCAGCAAATCAATAACAGCGTGAAGATTATCCAATGAATGCAAGGCGACATCGTGTACCAGATGCCAAGCCCTTTTTTCAGCGTCATCAGCGCCTCCACTATTGGCGTTGGACCCATCAACGTTGTTAGCTATCACATTGCCCATAGAACTATCGGCAGCCCTAGTCTCATCGCAGAATTGCTCGGCCAGCATCGCGATGTCGGAAAGCCTGTTGGCGACGGTGTCATGGGTTTTGCTAGCCAATTCATTCTGCCGCCGCATGATGGCAGCTTCATGTTGCGCATGTTGCAATTCGCGCTGGTTTGCAGTCAGCAGCACGACAATCGCACGGTAGCCGGCGGCAAATATCAGTACCAACAGGTACATCAAGTAAACGGCACCCAGCACCGAATCAACCCACCCTAGCCACGCGCCGCCTACCTGTAGCTGGTCGGCCAATACGGAAACGACAATCAACACGATCGGCAGCGCCACGGTCATGCCGAAGAACCACACATCACTGCCGGCCAAACGCAACAACAAGTCGACCCATCGCGGCGTATGAAGCGGGGTTCCGGATCCTCGTGAGTCGTTCTTGGACGGTTTTCGGGACATGAACCACACCAACATCACAACAAGCAACAGCAAAGCGGCGACGTTGCACCACATGACAATCTGAGAACGGGAATGTCTATATAGCAGCGCTGAAACCGCATACATCACGCAGAGCGGCGAAACCACCACCAGAAAACGTCGTTGACTGGTGAACTCGCCATGCAACGGCGTCAATTCGTCCGCCAGCGTGGTTTCATCTGTTCGTTTCGTTTCCATGATTACCTCGTCACGTTCGTCCTAAATCACTTGATATCATCGCCAATGCCGATGTGAGTGTTCTCAAACAGATATCGACAACTCCAATCGGCAATGTCTAATCCTCATATTGTCATTCTTTATTATTGAGCAATCGATTTGTCACCCAAACGGGTGTATTCCGTTTTTAGAAACTCATCGCTTCAACCAGATCGACACGGCCTCGCTGCGGTTCACGGCACCCAGCTTGGCGTACACTCTCGAGGCCAAGGTCTTGACGGTATTGACACTGATGCCCATGTGTTCCGCCGCTTCGCCACTGGTAAGGCCATGGGAAAACAGACCCATCACCGTCTGTTCGCGTGGAGTAAGCGCCACACTTTTATCGGATTGCGATAATGACTTCAAGGAAACTCGCGGGTTCCGATTGCTTTCCCGACATTGCCCAATCGTCGGAAACGACACTTCTTCAATATCTTTGTTCCATGTTCCACCAGCAAGCACCACGATTACTGCCTGAGCTATCCCTTTCAGACTCCGTTTCGCAACGATGCCCTGTCCTCCGGCATCAGCGACCTGCTGTGCGTAACGTTCCAACGGAAACGAGGTCAACGCGAGCGCCGGCACAAAATTGTCCGCAACTCTGAGCTTTTCGATAACCTCGACCCCGGTCATGTCGTTAAGCGACATATCCGCAAGTAACAAATCGGGCATATCACGATCCGAACGACACTGTTCGATTGCAGTCTTCCCCGTGGTCGCGCACCAAGCAATCCCCAACCCATTGGCCTCAAGGAAGTGCGAAAGCATCATCACCGTCAGCTCGTCATTGTCAAGAATCCCCACGCTGCGTTGCGCCATCACCCTCCCGCCAAGAGTAATCCATTACCGTTGAGTCACTATTTGCCTAATAACTTTACAGCATTCACCAATTACGGAAGAAACAACTTCCAAAACAACAAAAGTTCGATCGGTACCAAATCCGGAATAGTAAAAACAACCATTTTAGTTGATGTCAATCGAACTTTTGTTAAAGAAGCGACAGCTACCCCATAAACCCGGCGTCCTTGAGGTAACCCTTACCGGCGGTGACGTCATACTGGATCAACTTATAGTCGTGCATGAGCTGCTTGGTCTCCTTGTCGAAGTCGCTGGCGACCATCGGCTGGCCATTGGGATCGAGGTAGATCGGCTGACCGTCGGGGATGCGCGACCAACCCTGGATCTGGTTGACCACAGGCGGTTCCATCGCGGCGACCTTGCCGTGCAGTTGGGTGAGGAAGGCAAGGAACGGCGTGACCTTTGAATCGGTCTGTTCGGCGGTCTGCGCGATGAAGAAGTTCGGCGAGGAATACGTCCCGTTCGGGCTCTTGTAGCCCTGCCGTCCACTTGCCTTGTTCGACCAGATGAAATAGTCGGTGGTGTGCAGTGCCAGCGAGTTCTTCTCATCGGCCGATGCGCTCTTGTAGATGCCGGGCAGGTGGTCGCCATAGAAGACAACAGTGACGGGCTTGCTGAGCGAATCCATCTGATCGAGGAACTTCGCGGTGGCCTTGTCGGTGATATCCACGCCTTTGGCATAGGTGTTGATCGACTTGTTCTCATCCGTTCCGAGCGAATCGGAGGAATCCGTGGATGTCGCCTTGAATGTGTTGCCCTTGTACCAGCTGTGATACGGCATATGGTTCTGCATCGTGGCGAGCTGGACGAATTCGTTCTGCGGATTCTTTTTCATCGATTCATAGACGCTCTGATAAGCCGAAGCGTCGGAAACGTAAGGCGAGGAATCGATCTTCTGCCGGTGCGCGATAATTTCAGGCGGCTCCAAGGTATAGAAATGCGAGAAGCCGAACTTCTTGTAGTTGTTGGCGCGCAGATACATCGAGGGCTCGTAGGGATGGAACGCCACCGAATGTTCCTTGCTTCCCCACAGCTGATTGACTGTCGGCGTCCATTTTTCGCCCGGAATGAGCTGCTGGTATGGGCTAGTCAGCGATGCATCGAAATTGGCCATCGACATGCCGGTAAGGCTCATGTATTCAAGGTTGGCAGTGCCTCCGCCATAGCCCGAAGAAAGCATATAGCCTCCGGTCGTATGCTCCTTGATATCGCGGATATTGGGCATCGGATCGTGGTTGAGCTTGAGACCGGGCACGCGCGAGGGATCGGAATACGATTCGGAAAGAATGAAAACAACGCTGCTGTCGTTCATGTTCGCGCTGCGGGTTTTGTTGATTTCAGTGGCCTTGGCTGAATAACGCTTGGCGATCGTTTTCATCGTCTTCTCGTTGTAATCGCCTGGCTGATCCATCACCTTGGGATGGGCCTGGCCAAGGAAGGAGACCAGCGGGCCGTTGCGCTGGGCGTCGTAAACGGAATCCCACATCGAAGGCGTGTAGCCCATCACCTTGGCGAAGGAGTTGGTAAAGGTATTGACCTGACCTACCTGATAGCTGAAGCCGACCACCAAAAGCAGCGGCACAACAATGAGCACAAGACGCAACGCGGCACCAAGGCTTTTGCTTTTCGTCTTGCCGTTGCCTTCCTTATCGTTACCGTTTCTCTCGGCCTCGTCCCTACTTGCACCCTTGCCATGGGCACCGCCATTATCACCGGACCCGCAGCTTTCAAAACCAAACACTTTGCCATGCCGAGCATCGAAATGATTCAAAACCACGAACAGCACGACAACCGCCACCATCGCGACAACGACACCGGCGATAAGCCCACCGGAGCCTGAAGGAATGAAGCTCATCAACGACCCGGCGTCGCCGTTCGAGACGAAACTCAGGTCGGAAGGCAGAATCGTCTCATAGCGAACACTCACCTTGAAATGCTCGATGACCGCAATCAGGATGACCAATACGAACAGTATCGGCGTGGCAATCCAGAAGCGATTGAAAAGCATAAGGACTGCCAAATAGATGAATCCAAGCAACAGCAGGTTGAGCACAAAGACGAAGTTGAACTTGGTCCACATCTTGGAGATCAGATCCCATACGCCATTAAGCGGACTGGCAAGCTTTACACGGGTGTTGCTTTGAGAGACGCCTTGCTGCAGAACAAGCACCATAGCGATGTCGAAAAACAGGAACAGCAGCACATAGCCCCAAGACGGAATGTGCATATGTCGGGGAGCCGAGCCGAACTTCGCGGATTTTCCGGTTTTCTTCGAGGCGGTATCAAACGCTGTCTGGTCAACCGCATTGACAGGTTTGCCCTGAGTGAATTCCTGTCCTTCGACTTCGTCCATATCGTCCTTTTCCCCTAATTCCAAATATTCGGGCTATGCCTTGATTCGTATCGAACCCGATGAATGTCATCGTTATATATCTATATCACGCCGATATGCAGGAAAACTGTAAATTCTTTTCCGCCTCGTCAATTATGCACGTCAATAATCATAAATCATAATGGCACGTTATTATATCCACGGCACACAATTGCGTCGAAAACGGAATCATTCTCAGGACTGATGGACGCTATCCAGCTCATGAGTCTAGAATCATCACGTAATAATATTCGCGCTTTACTCGGCGAGGGGAAATGATGGATTGGTTTTACAATATCAAGCTGCTTGAGGGATGGCTGCCCAGTACGTTGAAAATAGCCACCCTGATTGGTTTTGTGGCCGTCATCGTCCTTAAATCCAAAGATGGCTGGCTCAATCCCCTACTCAAGCAGTTTGGTTGGGGATTCATCGGCACCATCGGCGGTTATGTCCTCATCTGGCTGCTTTCCGACGTATTCATGGTGTTCGGCGTGAGTCTTGGACGAGTCATCGAATTCAACATCGCTTTCGGCATCGGGTTTATCGCGGCACTGATAGCCATGTGCTTCGATTCGGGAACACTGCGTCGCGTGCTGGCCATTATCACGGCCATTCTGACGCTGATCACATTCGCGCTGCGAGTAGATATTATCTATGGCGAATATGCCACCGTCGGTTCACTGTTCGGCCGCAATGCGTTCGCCGCCCTCGAATCGAAGAACGTGCACAAGGCCTCGGCCACACAGCCCAATACCGTGGACGAATGGAAAAAGCTCGGCCAAGAGAACAAACTGCCTGAAATGCCCAAACGTGGCATCGTCCGTTCGGTCGATATTCCTGCAACCACCTCGCATTTCAAGGCGAGGACGGCCAACGTCTATCTTCCTCCGGCCGCTTTGACCAAGAATCCGCCAAAACTGCCCGTCATGATTGTGATGGCCGGACAGCCGGGCACTCCGGACCGTTTCTTCAGCGCCGGTGAATTGGGTCAGAAGCTCGATGACTATGCGGCAAAACATTACGGTCTGGCTCCCATCGCCGTTTCCCCCGACCAGAACGGGACCATCACCCACAACTCCCTGTGCTCGGACACACCGGTGTTCGGAAATGCCGAAACCTATTTGACCAAAGACGTGACCAACTGGATCAAGACGACTCTGCCTGTCGAGAAAACACCGGACAAATGGCTTATCGGCGGCTATTCGCAAGGTGGAACGTGCGCCACCCAGCTTGGCCCCGCCTATCCCAACCTTTACGGACACATCTATAGCGCCGGAGGCGAAATCGAACCCACCGACGGATCACACAAATCCACGGTGAAACGCTTCTTTGGCGGCGATGAAAAGGAATTCGACAAGCACGTCCCCATTTCCATCATCCGCAGCCACGCTCCCTCTACACAGACCTGGTTCTCTGCCGCCGGACAGCTTGACACCAAATCCCAGAAGAACCAAAAAACCATATCCATGGAGGCCATGAAGGCAGGCATGTCAGTGACCACGGTCGTCGTCAAGGGGACCGCACACGACTGGCATACCGTGAATGCCGGAATGACCGCACAGATCGACCTGTTCGGCACCGAAACCGGGCTGGGTGACACCGGCAGGGAAATCTCCTCTTATCCCAATCTTCAAGTGGTAACCGCGAACACCAACCGCGAAAGCGATTAGCAACGTTTCCTTAATGCAATAAATACAGGCGAAGTCTTCAGACGCCGTTGTTGCATCAGGAAACAATAAACCTTACGATTGAAGAACGAAAGTCACAAAGATGCAACAACACGAAGAGCACAATACCGAGCCAACGGCACATTCACCTGTGCCTTCTACGCTGAGCGCCGAGACTCCGTCTGTACCGGATGCATCGAAAACATCTGCACAAGGCCAGCAACCCGATGGTGGCAAGGCCAAAAACCCCGGGAATGCCGACAATTCAGGCAATACTGGTCCGACCGTGAACCCCCAAACGCCAAAACACGACAATTCGCGACCCGCACCGAAAAAAACCAAAAAACACAATCCGTCGAGCTGGATGGTGTTGGGCCATGACATCCTGGGATGGATGCGCGCCCACCTGTTCACCATCGTCGTTGCCGTGGTGTTTCTCGCGGTCAACATCGTCGACATGGTGCTTTCGGCCATGCGTCATTTGCACGGCCCGGCTTCAAGTCGCACCATCAGCCTTACCGAAATCCTGCTTGGGCGCATGCGCAACGGCGGAAAACCACGTGACCCGTTCCAACAGCCACTGCATGGCCAAGACATCATCCCATGGCTGACAAAAATCCTGCGATCGGCCGTATTCGTACGCAGCCCGTTGATGCTCATCATCTACACCCTGCTGATTGTCGTCATTCTTTCTGTGGCACAATCCAAAATGGGGGCGTTGAAGACAACATTCGCGGCACTGTTCAGTGCCATCATCGGCTCGACTTTGGGTCTTTTGGTCTGTGTGCTGGTCGATATGGCCATGCATAGCTGGCAGAGCATGGAACGCCTACCCGTCCTGCTTTCGCCCCTGACCATCATCATCGGCGCATTGATGGCCGACAGCGCCTACGAATCCGTACTCTGGCGACGGCGCATCATTCTCATCGGCTATACCGTCATCGGCACATTGCTGCTGTTCAGCGGCAACCCCGGCGATTACTGCACACTCGGCGCCGCCATCGTCGGCCAACTTACCGGCCTTCTGATGCATGGCCCGATCAAAAACCGTATCCGATGGGCCAATACCTCCGACTATGAGGTCAGGCGTCTGTTCGCCTTCGCTCAACTGGTACTCGCCGTCGGCCCACTGCTGGCGCTGACCTCCACCTCACACCTTGGCCCCTTGACGACGTTCGGGCTCTTCACATCTTCCATATGGGGCGATTCTTCGCTCCTGGCTTCCTGCAGCGTCAACAGCTCCTTGACCAGCTGTCTGCGTCTGGTGGCGACCAGACAACATCTGGCCATTGCCGGTTTATGGCTGCATATGCTCCTGCCCATCGCTGCCTTGGCTCTGGTGGCGTGGGGACTGTACCACGGGCGTCGGTTGGCGGCTTGGGTCAGTATCGTACTCAATGGCGCGGCAGTCGTGTTCGCACTGCTCTACTATGTCGTCTTCCCGCTGACCATCACACCGCTCAGTACCAGCATGGCCGATAAATACAACTTCATGCCGGCCTTCATCACCACAGCACTTCCGCCTTTGGTACTCATTGTCCTGATGGTCCGTGAGCTGCCGCACTTCAGCGTCTCGACCGAATCGTGGCGGGTTCGCAACGGCATCATCGCGATGGTCGGCATGCTCCTGCTCACCAGCTTCGTGTATATCGGATTTGCCGTGGCAGCCCCTCAGGACTTCAGGCCGAGGCCCACCTTCAAACTGCTCATCATGGACATGCTGCGCAGGCTTCTGCCCACTGGGTTCGGCGGCCGCAAGTCCACTTCCCTGATCGTCCCTCAGACACTTATGGCGACATTGGTCAGCGAAGGTCTGACGGTCATCTTCTGGCTCACCGTGCTCATCGTCTTCGTCCTGTGGTTCCGCGACAACGTGACCCCCGACGAACGTGACCGTGTCAAGGCCGAAGCGCTGGTCACATTGGGCGGCGAATCCATGAGCTTCATGACCACTTGGGAAGGAAACCACTACTGGTTCTCCCCCAGCGGCCATTCCGCCATCGCCTACCGCGTGCTGCACGGCATCGCGCTGACCGTCACCGGACCGTTCGGTGATCCGAATGAATACATCGATGACCTGCGCGAATTCAGCTCGTTCTGCGACGCAAAAGGCTGGTCGCCTTCCTTCTACGCGGTTCACGACGACCAGCGCGAGGAACTGGAATCCATGGGCTGGTCCTCCATTCAGGTCGGCACCGAAATGGTGCTCGATCCGAACCGCTGGCAGACACGCGGCAAGAAATGGCAGGACATCCGCACCGCCATCAACAAGGCCAAGCGTGACGGAATCACCGACGTGCTCACCACGTACGACCAGGCCGGCTTCAACATCGACCAGCAGATCGTCGACATCTCCGAACAGTGGTCGCAGCTCAAGGCGCTGCCGGAAATGAAATTCACACTCGGCGGCATCGAGGAACTGCGAGACGACCGCGTGGCGTTGCTGTATGCGGTGGACGCCGAAGGCAAGGTACTGGGTGTCACCAGCTGGCTGCCGACTTATCGTGACGGCCGGGTCATCGGATGGACCCTTGATTTCATGCGTCACCGTACTGACAGTCCCAATGGCATCATGGAATTCCTCATCGCCCGTATGGCCGAACGCCTGCGCGACCAAGGTCTGGAGAATCCTGCAAATGCCATCGAGTTCATGAGCCTTTCCGCGGCTCCGCTGGCCGGTATGGGTGAAAAAGCCCCTGCGGCCGCCGACAAGGCTGTAGAAGGCGAAAAGAAAAAGGCTAAGACGGACAAACCCGCAAAAGCTGATGAATCGGACAACACCGACGCGCAAAAGCAGGAATCACAAGTCTCCTCTGATGCCAGCGCGGCATCGCCAGCAGAATCGAAGAACGAAGATCACGCCAGAAACGATTCGACGGATAAAAGTGCTTCCTCCCAGTCCGAAAGCAAGCAGAAGCAGAATTCGCCCAGCGGTACCGAAATCATCGAACATGCCCTGCAAATCGCAGCCGATATACTTGAACCCGCCTATGCTTTCAAGTCGCTGTTCTTCTTCAAGAAGAAGTTTCAGCCCAGCCCGGCCCCGATTTATATTTGCTACCCGGATTCGGCCAAGCTTGCGCAAATCGCCTTCGCGGTCATCAACGCCTACGTGCCGGAACTCAAGCCGAAGCAGGTCGTTGAAATCGTCAAACAAATGACATCGACGGGCAAGACCGACAAACCCGATAAGCAATAGCAATAGCGGTTGCTTTATCGTCCAAGGATAAAAGCAACGAGCTCTAAAAGGCTGGCGGTCATCTTCCTGAAAGAAGATGACCGCCAGCCTTTTAGAGCTATGACAACTCATAAATCAACGATGGTGCTGCGATACCGTTAAATCGCCAACCATAACACACCATTATTTAGTTTTACAAAGCACTAAATATCAATCGTCTGTAACTTTGCCGGAACCGTCAATACGCTTTTGCAACTGTTGGCACTCCGGACAAAGCCCGAATACCTCCAGCGTATGGGAGATCACGCTGAAACCATGTTCCTCGGCGATGTTGCGCACCCACTCTTCCGGCGGTTCGATCTCCACCGTCTTGCCGCAGTTCTCACAGACCAGATGATGATGGTGCTCACCGTCCTTGCAGATGCGGAACATCTGCTGGTCGTTCAGGTGGATGGTATCGGCCCTGCCGTCATCGGCCAAGGCATTGAGCTGGCGGTAGACCGTGGAAAGACCAATCCCCTGCCCGTCCTCGCTCAATATCCGGTAAAGATCCTGGGCGGAAACGAAATCATCGCAATTACTAAGCGCACTGAGTACGGCGTCCTTCTGCCAGGTATGCTGGCTTCCGCGCCTGCCAGTACGTCCCAGCATCCTGTTCACGGAACGTTCTTTATCGCGTTGCTCGTAGGTTGTCACCGTCGCAAGCCTCTTTCGTCAATCACACCTATCGCCTGGTTGCCGCCATTGGGATTCACGGCATCTTTCACAGGCAAAACCATTTTACCTGCATTTGCCCGCCTTGAAAAGACCTGTTCGGCTCCCAGAGACCACAACAACCGAACCGTCACTTCTGGCTTACACCATGCCAAGCAAACGCCGAATGACGGGCAACGCTGCAAATCCCAGCTGTTATTGCCGCAGATCGTTCCAGCAGCCCGTGGCCTCAAGTTCGTCGACCGTGCGTTGCGTATCATCGGTAAGCACCGTGATATGACCCATCTTGCGGTCCTGACGCACTTGCGCCTTGCCATAGTCGTGGACGTACCATTCAGGGTGTTTGGAGATGAGCTTGCGCGTCGGAGCGACGTGCTGGCCCAAGACGTTGACCATCACGGCCGGGCTCAAAAGCTTCGGCTGTGGCAGCGGCCAGCCGGCAATGCCACGGATGTGGGCATCGAACTGGTCGATGGAACAGGCCTCGATGGTGTAATGGCCGGAATTGTGCGGGCGCGGGGCGAGCTCGTTGACCACCACACGACCGTCTTTGGTGATGAAAAGCTCTATGGCCAACGTACCGGCCAGCTCAAAGCCTTTCGCAAGACGCAGCGCCAAGGCCTTGGCCTCCTCGGCGATCTCATCGCTGACCTGCGCCGGCGCAATGGTCAGGTGCAGGATATTGTGGCGATGCTCATTGCGCACGATGGGGAACGTGACGAAATCCTTGCCGTTGCCGGAAATGAGGATCGAGGCCTCAAACGCGAAATCGACGAAACCTTCCAAGACGGACGGCGGGAAAGTACCCCGCTTGTCGCGTTCATGAACTTTCGCCAGATCTTCCGGCCCGTGCAGAACGACCTGGCCATGGCCGTCATATCCGCCGCGACGGGTTTTCAGCACCGCCGGATAGCCGATTTCCTCGATGGTCCTATCCAATTCTGCGAGGCTGTCAACCTGACGCCACGGCGCGGTCTGCGTACCGTGGTCGTTGATGAATTGTTTCTCGAACACGCGGTCTTGCGTCACGCGCAGCAAGTCGGTTCCCTGCGGAACGGCGACGCTGCCACGCACCTCGTCGATGGCGTCGGCATCCACGTTTTCAAACTCGTAGGTGAGCACGTCACTACGCTCGGCCAACTCGCGGATGGCGGCTTTGTCATCGTAATCGGCCGTGACCTGAAAATCGGCGACCTGCGCGACCGGGCAATCCGGCGTCGGATCGAGCACGCCGATGCGGAAGCCGTGGTAGCGCGCGGAAAGCGCCATCATACGTCCAAGCTGTCCGCCGCCGATGATGCCGATGGTAGCGCCCGGCATCAGCGTTTCGATCTTGCCGTTGGTCTCTTCAGACAAGCTGGGCATTGGATTCCTCCACCTTCTTCTTGAGGCCTTCGCGATAGTCCGCGAGTGCCTGCGCCAAGGAATCGTCTGTAATACTTAAAATACTGACCGCCAGCAAGCCGGCGTTCTGGGCACCGGAATTGCCGATGGCCGTCGTCGCCACGGGAATGCCGCCGGGCATCTGGACGATGGAAAGCAGAGAATCCACACCGGAAAGCGCGTGCGATTTCACCGGTACACCAATCACCGGCAACGTGGTCTGCGCGGCAACCATACCGGGGAGGTGCGCGGCTCCCCCAGCTCCGGCGATGATGACCTTGATGCCGTTTCTGCGGGCGTTATGCGCGAAATCCGCCATCAATTCGGGAGTCCGGTGGGCGGAAATGACTTGTTTGGAATAGGAGACATTGAACTGGTCGAGGGTCTCGCAAGCGTGACGCATCGTCTCCCAATCGCTTGCCGAACCCATAATCACTGCTACTTTTGGTGCGTGAGCTGCCATGATACCTCCGAAGTATCGTTGGGAAACCAGAGCCGGCTCCCACTTTACGCGGCGGGAACGAGAAAACCCGTCTGTTCAATTCCTTGCAAAACGTACGATTTCAGCAAAATGTCATCGACAAACACCAGTGGCATTTTATTGATGACTATATTTGTGCTTGGGCTGATGCCGGCAACCAGACTCTGACTATTCTTTAAATCCCGTTCCCCGGCACCAATACAGCCGGACGCGCATTTATGCCGACAAACAGACTTTTGTTTTCGTTCAGATACCATTTACCAGCACCAATACAATTGAACACACCCTAATGCCAGTAAACCGACGCCAATGATTCTTCAGACGACGCTTCCCGATGTCAAACGTCTTCGTCAGTGGACGAGTTCGATTTTGGTGATGCCGGGCTTCTTCGAAGGCCGATAGAGCACGAAACGATGGCCAATGACCTGTACCAGCTCCGCCCCGATCTGACCCGCCAGAGTCTCCCCGACTTCCTGCTCGTCAATCGGGCAGCCGTCCTGCACCACGCCCTTGAGCAATTCGTGCGATTCGAGCGTCTCCGATGCCTGCTTCACGGCGGCATCCGTGACCCCATTCTTGCCAATCCACAACATCGGCGAAATCTTGCTCGCCAGTGCCTTGAGTTGCTTGACTTGTCGTTTGTTCAGTTTCATTGCCACTTACGTTCCAATCATTGTGCTTGCCGATTGTCGTTTGCGCTTTTCAGGCCTGATTAACACATCAGCAATAGGTATTTTCGCTGTCTCTACTGTATCCTGACGGCTTGTCCTGCGAACATACTTGGCATAAGCGTTGCGAATATAAGATTGTTAACGCTCACGTAATACAGGTGTACATCTAACGTTAATTTAATACAATAGAAAGTGATGTGATGTACATCACGTTTTATATTCATCAATGTCAAAGAAGGACACCTTGAAGAAAATTCTGTGCTCACCTGGAAGCTATATCCAAGAACCCAACGCCATCATCGAACTTGCGGACCAGTACCGCACCCTTGGCAGCAAAGGCGCCTACATCATCGTCGATCCGTTCATCGAGAAGACCTATCACAATCAGATCGTCTCCAGCTTTGAAAGCAGCAACACCCCGTACCAGCTCGTGGTGTTCGGCGGCGAGTGCTCCGACAACGAGATCAACAAGCATGTTGCAGCCCTCGGCGAAAACGACGCCGTCATCGGCATCGGCGGCGGCAAGACGCTCGACACCTCGAAGGCCGTCGCGCACTTCGGCAAGCGTCCGGTAATCATCTCCCCGACCGCTGCCTCCTCCGACGCACCGTGCTCGCGCCTTTCCGTGGTCTACACCGACGGCGGCGAGTTCGACCACTACCTGCCCCTGCCCAAGAACCCTGACATGGTGATCATGGACACCACCATCATTTCGAAGGCACCGGTGCGCTTCCTGATCTCCGGGCTCGGCGACGCCTACGCGACCTATTTCGAGGCGCTGGCATGCAAGCAGTCGAACGCGATCACCATGACCGGCGGCCATTCCACCAACGCGGCCATCGCGCTGGCCAAGCTCTGCCACGACCTGCTCATCGCCGATGGTCCCAAGGCCGTCGCCGCAGTGCGTCAGGGTCTGTGCAGCCCCGCGGTCGAGAACGTCATCGAGGCCAACACCCTCTTAAGCGGCCTCGGCTTCGAGTCCAGCGGCCTCGCCGCAGCGCACGCCATCCACGACGCGCTCACCGTGCTGCCCGGCACACACAAGTACCTGCACGGCGAAAAGGTAGCCTACGGCACGCTCACCCAGTTCGTGCTTGAGGACCGCCCCGAAGCGGACCTGCGCGAGGCCTACGGCTTCTTCCGCAAGGTCGGCCTGCCCACCACCCTCGCCGAGATCGGCGTCGAGAACCCGAGCGACGAGGACCTCTTGAAGGTCGGCGAACTCGCCTGCAGCAAGGATGACACCATGTCCAACATGCCGTTCGAGGTGACCCCGAAGGACGTGGCGATCGCGCTGCGCGCCGCCACCGAAGTGGCCTCCGTCTACTAAATTCTTAAGGTCGGCCGTTCGACGATCGAATGACCGATTGGTAACTGGATGAATGGCAGGAACGTCGCCGAAGATGATTATGGCGGCGTTCCTGCCATTTTTGCGTCAGGAGTGCTGATACAATAAAGGATTGTTGTTCGGCCCCGTAGCTCAGTTGGATAGAGCAACTGACTTCTAATCTGTAGGTCGCGAGTTCGAATCTCGCCGGGGTCACTTGGTCTGGAGACGGGAAGCAATCCCTCTCGCCGCAGAAACCGGACGATACGATACGACAGAGACACCTCAATGACGAAATCATCAGGAACAAGCATCGACTTGCAAGCACCCAAACGCCGGTTTCCAAAATATTCCGCGCCGATTTTTGCTTTGGGATTCGTTTTTCTGCTTCCCGAGTCGGCGTATATGGGCCGCTTCGTACTCATGATTCTGCAGCCGATACTTATTCTGCTGTTCTATGTTGCCATGCTCAAAGCGCCAAAACTGTTCTGGCAACGTGCGGCGGCGCTGATTCTGATAGTGGTCTGCATCTGGTCGGCGCCGTATCTGCGCCACGGCGGGCAACTGTTGACCTATATCGTCATAACCGAAGCATCAATACTGTTCAATGCCACATTCGGGTACATCGCCATCGCGATTTCCGCAGCTGCCATGTGGATACTTTCGCCGATACTTAATAATCTGCAAAGCCTGCATACTCCTGATTTCATCGCCACATCAAGCTACATCCTGTTCGCCGGCATCCTCTTCATGGTCTACACCGTTCAATCGGAGAAACTGCAACGGGCAAACGAGCAACTCCAAGACAATATACAACAGATCGAATCGCTGACTCTTTCGCGCGAACGGGCACGAATGGCCAGCGAAATGCACGATTCCATAGGCCAACAACTTACTGCGATACACTATGCTCATGAATCCGCGGCCAATGCCACGACTGCCGCCACCAGCCTGACCGAAGCAGAACGGGCAGCCATCAGCAAGCCCATCGCCAGGGCCGATGAGATTGCCGAAGACGCCTTGTCCGAAGTCCGTCAGATGGCACGCGCCCTGGATCCGGCGGCGTTCGGTCAAACGCTCACCAATGAGTCGATCGACGCGATGGCACGCTCGTTCGGCCAAGCAGGACTTGAGATGCAGACCGATATCACCGGAGAAGTCGGTTTGCTGGGAAGCGACGAGCAAACGCTGCTGTTCCGCGCCTTGCAGGAAACGCTGACCAATGCCGTGCGCCACGCCCACGCCACCAAGGTACGGCTCACCATCGCCGTCGGCGGCCACGAGACGACGTTGCGGGTCGAGGACGACGGACCCGGCATCGATGCAGACGACATCGATCACGGCTTCGGTCTTGCGTCGTTGCGCCAGCGCATGGAGCAGATCGGCGGAAACCTCAAGTTAGGGGAATCGCAATCGCTTGGTGGGGCCAGTATCACGGTGACCATTCCGAACCCAAGCGGGAAGGAACCAACAGAGCCATCACAATCATCGAATTCGAATACCTCAAGCCGTGCTTCTAAGAAAAGCAGGGGAAATAACGCAACGTCAACCGCAAAAGGAGCGGACGAGTCATGAGCGATGCTCTCGAATCCGAAGCAACCACTCCCGGCCAGTCCATCCATCTGCTCATCGTGGACGATCAGGAACTTATCCTCACAGGACTTGCCGAACTCGTTACCTATATGCCCGGCATAGAGGTAACCGCGCAATCACAAAGCGGCCAGGGGGTGCTTCAGCTGCCAGAGAACACACTCAACTCGATTGATGTCGCGCTGATCGACGCTCGCATGCCGCAGATGGACGGGCCCGAGCTGATCGCACGATTGCATGACAAATATCCTGACATCAAATGCATTCTGCTCACCGCGTTCGATGAGGACGATAATCTGATCAATTCCCTGAAAGCCGGTGCTGTCGGCTATCTGCTCAAGGACATCTCCACAGCCGACCTCGCCGACGCCATCCATCGCGCGGCCGAAGGAGGTCGGATCATCGGCGCCAGCGCCACCGCACATGTCATGCGTCTCATCTCGCAATCAGGCAATCGCGATGATGAAGAGAGTGATAATGCTGCTTTCTCAGCCAACTCCGGCGAACAAGTTGTGAGCGAAAGAACCGCGAAGAAACCCGATGTCTCCTCTACCGTAACCGCTCACAAATCCATACCCGACAAGCACACCGACAGAGACACGGAAGCTGATGAAGACTCCTATATCGCAACAAGCGACGTTTCCGACATCACTCAAGCGAGTCCGGAGACCCGCGGATTGCTCGCCGAATTGACACCGCGAAACCAGCAGATTGCCCTGCTTATCGCCCAAGGCCACACCAATTCGGAAATCGCCGACAAGCTGTTCCTCTCCCCCGGAACGGTGAAGAACCACGCCAGCCACATCTTCGCCAGCCTCAACGTTCGCAACCGCACCGAACTGACCGCCATGCTCGGTGGCACATTGGATTGAACCTACAATCTGGATATCCCCGCTTGCCCGAACACAACCATCCATCACGCGAAATTCCTGGAATATTTATATGAGCGAAGAACAGACCGTCGAATAGCGCCATTGGCTACATAAAGCCTTTCGACGGTTAGAGAATTATCCTGTTTGGTAGCGGGCGGTGCAGGAAGGCAATCATCGACCGCTGTTTCGGACAATGCCCCGATAAACCGAACGGTAAAGCAGTCCACCGCAGCCGATGACAAACAGCAACGCGAGCGCCATCATGCCCAGCTGCGGCCATGGCACATACACCCGCGCCGCATGCCAATAGCTGGCAAGCCTAGGTTGCTCGGTGAGGTTGGCGGAAATGGCGACAGTCGCCATCGAGAGCAGCCCTGCCGTACCGACCTCGATACCCGTACGAATACAGCCGGTCATAGCCCATTGCCGTTCGCTCATGCCAATCATCCATGCAGCCCTGGCCTCACGGCGGCGCGATTCCGCATCGTTGGCGACCACGGAAACCAGACCTACCACGGAGATGAGCAGAATCGGGTAGACGAAGAAATATACACCGACTCGGTTGCCACCCGCGGACTCACGCTGGGACACCGCGCCAAACGGCAACTTGTTGATAGCATTCTTGGTGTCCGAAACGCTTAAGAAGCGACCTTCTTTACCGACTGCCATCGCACGTGCCTGACCCACACGGTCGTGGTGAATGATCGCCATACGGTGGCCATGATGGTTTTCCAATGGATTAAGCGAACGCGGTACATAAAGATTGCCAGTCATCCCGCCACCCATTCGTATGACAGAAGTGATTTTGCTACGATGCCAGTGACCGTCCGCTCCCGCTATACAGACAGGCTGACCGATTTTGCCTTCCCCAGCTGATACCACGCCATTGCGGGCATCCACGTCGCCTTGCCTCGCGCCGACCGGTATGAAATCCGAAAGCGAGCCGCTATCGATTACAGAAGAGAGGCCTTCACCAGACGGGTAGCCTTCGGCCAAATCCTCTTTCATCTGTTTGTCGCAGCCACTAGAATCAGAGTACAGATATCTCACCTGCGTAGTCGGCGCCAGCACCAATGCGCGAGAATCGGCTTTGGTTGCCAATTCACGCAGATTCCTTGTGCCGGCTTTTCCTGCCTGTCCGGTCTCCATCACCGATGTGCCATCGAAAATCGCGTGCAACGAGGAGCTGGCGGCATGGTCTTGGAAGGTCTGCAACCCATAAAAGAACACGAAAACAGCCACAGCCACAACGGTGATGCTGAAAATCGACACGGATTTGAGCGCTGTCACGTCGCGCAGGGCGATGTCCGTCCACGAACGGCCATGCAGCCGTTTACTTATGCCACCGCCGATGCCACGCAACATCGGTTTGGCCAGCCGGGCGATACCCCAACAGACCAAGAGCGGCATCACACCGTTGCCTACCTGCGCCGCATCGCTGTTAGAGCGTGAAGACGCGATACCCCAGCCAATACCGACGACGAACATGACCACCGTGACGAGGCTGCGAATAATAGCGGAAATCCGAGTATATGCACCCCTCTTAGCACTACGCTCCGGGACGGCGGAAAGCGCTAGACGCGATTTGCCGACTTTCCTCCCGGAGAGGTAAGCGGAGACCGCCGCACACGTCAAAGAAATCAGAATGGTCTGCCAAACCGCGTTAAGGAACCCGAAACCGGTGCGCTTAACCGCATCCGTACCGATGAGTCTGAAGAGAAAGTAGAACAATGCGTTGCCCGGCACACCGAGGATACACGCGCCAAGCGCCGAGACGAAGGCAATGGGCACCTGCACGCCGATCATGGCGACGATGAGCCAACGCGGAGTGGCACCCATTATCCTCAAGCGCATCAGGTCGTCCCACTTGGCAATGAAGGCATGGTCGGTGGTCGTCTTGTCGATCAGCACTGCGGCAACAACCATGAAGACAAGAAACGTTCCCAAGTCACCGGCCACGCTGGGAACCGAGTTCACAGCCCATGCAAGCACGAATATCAGCGTCATTGCCGCCATGTTCGCCGCACCGTTGAGCAGCTGCAAGCGCCTGTTGCCTCTCCAAAGCGAAGAGACGATATGCACGCCGCTCATCCTGACGCTGTTTCGTAGTCCATTCCCTGTACTGCCTGCGCCGCTCATACCAATTGTATTACGCATACCGACTTCGGAACCTTCCTCGCTCACGCTCCTCACTCTCTCGGTTCCGGGCTTACTCATGACGGCCTCCCAGCAACAAAGTCTCAATCTGAGGGGCGGAAAGCCCATCGCCATATTCACGCACTACATGACCATCGGCCATCAGCACCACGCGGTCGGCCGACGAGGCGACCACCGGATCGTGCGTAACAATCAAAGCGGCTTTGAGTCCGGCGCGCATGGAGGCACGGATGGTTTCGATGACCTCGTCGCGCGCCTTCGGGTCGAGATTGCCGGTCGGCTCATCGGCGAAGAGCACATCGGCACCGATCGCGAGCGCCCTGGCGATGGCGACACGCTGCTGCTGCCCGCCGGAAAGACTGGTGACCGGCGTATCCGGCGGTTTGTCGGCGAGACCGACGCATGCCAGAGCACGCAGCATCTCGTCGTCACCCATCCGCTCGCCTCGAATCGAAGCGGGCAATGCCACGTTCTCCCCTACAGTCAGGTTTTCGAGCAGCATATAGTCTTGGAAAATGAACGCGAAACGCGAGGCACGCAGTTTGGCCAGTTTCTTCTCACCAAGCTTTGCCAGCACTTTGCCATCAAACATCACTGTTCCATGTGTAGGCTTGTCCATTCCGGCCATCGCCCGGAGCAATGACGACTTGCCACATCCCGAAGGTCCGATAACCGCCACCGTCTCGCCTTCGCGAAGCGTCAAGTCGATCGGCCCCAACTTGAACCCAAAGTCACGGACCAGCCCTTCGGCCCGCAAAATCTCCTTGGTTCCCGTCTTTTGTTGTGTAGGATACGTCTGCGTTGCATATCTTGTGATGTTTTCTTTTTTCATATTTTTATCGTCACATATTCCAAGAGACCATGCCCCATGCCGAAAGTCACTGTTTTCCCTTAGGTGCTCCAAAATACCGAGCTGAAAACCACCGATAGCCGATACGAAAATGGCAAATAATCGGAAAAACCAGATGACTGGTGTGGAAATCGTAAAGTGCTGAATTATGGCGGAATTTCAATAAAAATGTAATATTTGTGTCGCAAAGTGACGATAAGCTCGAACCATGGATTCGGACAGGGAAACGTCTCAGACTGCTGACAACGACGACGCCCGGCAAGCCGCCGACGCGTCTTCATCCGCGATGCCCTTTGATCATCGTTTAAGCGCCAATCAGAACCTGACCTTCGAATATGCAAAACCGGCGTTTGCATCGGCCGGACTCGAATGGTCTGACGAGAATCTTGTTCGGCTCCATCTTTTCGATGCTGAAAAGCAAGCCGGCAACACCGCTCTCCTACTCTCCGACCAATGCCCTTATCTTGTCAAATGCGCGGTGTTCGACGGCGACACCAAGGCAAATCTGACCGAACGTCAGAATGTTTCCGGCTCGGTTCTGAACCAAATCGATGCCACGATGATGTTCCTGAACCAACACAATACCGAAAACGCTTGGCCGGAAGATGCGTTGCGTGAATCGCTGGTCAACGCCGTTCTGCACCGCGATTACGACAAGAACGGGCCAATACTCATTAGTCTTTTCGATTCCAGCGTTGAAATCGTTTCTCCCGGCGGTTTGGTCGACGGCTTTGAAGTCAATGATCTCTTGAATGGTGTCAGCGAATCACGCAACCCGTGGCTTGCCGACGTGTTCGAGGCCCTGCATTTGAGCGAAAACTGCGGTACGGGCGTACAACGCATCCTTGACTCGTATTCCGAAAGCCTTGCCAGCCCCCAACTTCGGGTTGGCCCGGGTTCAGTGGCGATGATTCTGCCAAAGCCGGTACTCGATTCGGTGTGGACTGAGCCTCATTCCGCTAACGGAAACGAGGAAGAATCCGGAAACAAAACGGATAGTTTCGATAGCGATAATCCCGATGCCGGTTCCGGAAAAGCCAAACGCTACACGTTCCCGCTGGGCGGACCGCACCTTTTCACCACCAATCCAACCGAGGCCCGTGTCGAAGGCCAAGTACTTGCTGTCACCCCACTCTCGTCCGTGGTCTTTGCGGGAAGCAAAGTCTGGCAGCTGCTTACTGGCAACCCCGACCAGAAAACACTGGACGGACTGCCCAATAGTGTCAAATCTCAATTGCAGCAATGGAAAACCGGCACAGAAACACATCAATTCGAAATCGACACGCTTGAGCAAATCACCAAACGTCTCTTGTCAGAGCGGAAAGAAGCGATGAGCCTCAAACAGATCCAAACCGAATTGGGCACTGATTCCGGACAAATCGTGGATGTACTTGAGGGCCTTACTCAAAAGGGCGAATTGCAAAGCACCACCTGTGGCGCAACGACGACATACGCGTTACCACGCTAAACAATTATTGGTGGTCATATCAAGCTGTTTTACATGCAACTGCTGATGTCACCTTTGGTGTTGCCATGGTTATTTCGGCTGCCCAATACAGATGAAATTTTAAGCAAATCAGACAAAACCACACGGACCAAAAGTTAAATATCAAAAGATCATAAACAAATTGAATTACAACGTATTATTGGCCTCTCGCCTTAATTGATGATCAACGCCAACCCCAGCAACACCGCCAAAAACAGCACATTGGTCACCGTGTAGACCAGCAGGTAATGACCCTTTTTGTCTGGGTATTTACGGGCGATCTGCTGGTAGGAGATCAGCGAGGCCATCGACGCGATCAACGTGCCCAAACCACCCAGATTGGTGCCGATGATCAACTCACGCCACTGGTTGCAGAAACCCGAAAGCAAAATGGAAGTAGGCACGTTGCTGATGAGCTGGCTGGAAGCGACGGCGACTTCCATCGGATGCTGGTTGACAATCGAGGCCACAAAGTTCGAGAACTCCGGTACTCGGCGCATGTTGCCGATGAAAATGAAGAACATGACGAAGGTAAGCGGCAGGGTCCAGTCGACTTTGAGGAACGCACGACGGTCGCAGACCAGGAACGCGCCGAACACCAGCAGGCACATCAGCCACAGCGGAATCGAGCCGCCGACCGTGAAAATGCAGATGAGGAACAGAACAAGGTAGACGACTGCCCGCCAACCGCCGTACCCGGCCCCGTAATCGAGCACACGCACTTCGTCGGGTTGCTTCTCACTTTGCGGCGCGAACAGCGATTGCTCGATACCTTTGCGTCCCAGACCTGCGAAATCGGCCTGGCTGCTACGCCGACGGAATGCAACCAGAACGATGATGAGCAGCATGATGGCCGCAGCAAGCGAGAACGGGCCCATCACTTCCAAAAACTCCGAGGTCGGCATCTTGGAAACGGATTTGAGATAAAGGTTGTGGGCGTTGCCGACGGGGGTCAGCATGCTGCCGGTATTGGCACCGATGGTCATCAACGTCACCACCAGAACGGCCTTGTCCTCCATTTTGGCCATCACCAGCACCGAGATCGCGAACGGGATGAACGTGACCAGGGAAACGTCATTGGTGATGAAAATCGCGGAGAAGAATGCCAGGAAAACCAGTGAAACGACCAACATGCTTTCGGTATGCACATGTTCAAGAAGTTTGGTGCCGATGAAGTGGAAGACGCCGATGCGCTGGAACCCGCAGACCACCAGCATAAGGCAGATCAGCTGGCCAATGGTGTTCATGTGGATATAGCCGAGGTACTGTTTGTCCGGCGGGACGATGAAACACGAAATGATGGCGAGTATCGTCGCCACCACCAAAATGGTGTCGTTTTTCAGTTCCCTGACAATCCACTTACGCATCAGTTACGCCAGCCAAACCATCGTCGGGAAATACGCGACATCATGACCGCGACTCATTGATGCAGTCCGATCACGAGGCGACATTGTCGCCAGATACCTGCAAACATCTCGACCATCCTATGTTCCCATCCATCACATGACTCACATATCCGCGAAGACGCGCGTTCACAATGATCCTGGACTTGAATCGGTGCGCATATTCGTGTTCTTCCCTCTTATTGTATGGGCAATCTGGAGTGGTTTGAGACGGAAAAACGGGCTTTTAGCGACCGTTTTCAGGTATCGGCCAAGAAATTGGGAGAAAAATCCTAGATTTTATTGGCTTCTTTTGGGTTAGCAAAAAGCGACCAAAATTCTCAAAAAAACTTGAAAAAATGCCGTGCCCGCTTCGTTATAGACGGTTTCGGGAGGAAATGGTGCTTATAATGCCTTTCCTTGCAAGACACCTTCTCATGAGCCCATAGTCGCTTCAGGCGATGGCGTTGCCATAGACCTGCGCTTGCAGATCTTTCCGGTCCGCTTCCATGTCGGTGATCTGACCCAAAATCCTGATTTTCTCCTCGCCATCAGGAAGCTGCGCCATCTTGCGTTTCGCGGCGCCGATACGACGCATATAGCCGACATCCAACAACCTGGCGGTCAATTCCGCGGCATAGCGTTGCTCTTCCTGAGTCGGGGACCGTAACTGGGCTGCGGTGGGATTGGGCATGCCGTCAGCATTGCCGTTGACACCCCCACCGTTCTGCCCAATGGCGGCACCGGCACCGTTCGCCTCGTTGGCGTTGCCGTTCTGGTCATCGCCATTGGGCAAAGGCAGCGGCATGACGGCCAGCTCGTTGATGACCTGCTCGAGCATCGGGCCGCCGGCCTTGGTCAGATTGTGAAGCCAAAGGCCTTGCGGGGTATTCCCGTCCGGCAATCCTCCGGCCGCTGCGATGGCCTGGAACAGGGTGCGGAATACAGGGGTCATGAAGTCGGCCAATGTCAGTCGGGCGAATGCGTTCACATCGACGGCCCGGGGCACTTGGATGAGCACCGCCATGAACTGCTGCTCGCAAATGAACACGGCATCGTCGACGCGGAAATAGGCCTGATCGGCGGCATCACGGTGTTGCAGCGCCTTGCGCGCGGCCGGATTGGCATAGGTGTTCTCATTGTTGCGGTTATGGTTCTCGAAGCCACCGATCCGACGTTTGGGAGCGTAGGCATCATCATCGCGTACGTGTAGCTGACGTCGCGCGTTGTTGACCTCACGGCGCATGATGTCAAGGTCCACACCGATGCGACGAGTCGCCTTGCGGGTATAGATATCGAGCAGCGAACGATCGCGGATCTGCGCGATCAGAGGCGCCACGGCCTTGACCGCACCCATCTGACCGGTGGTATATGAGGTGTCGAACCGGTTGATGGCAGTGTCGATGACGAAATCATAGAGCGGTTTGGCGTGATCGATCAACGAACGCACCGCCTCGTTGCCCTGTTGGATACGCAGGTCGCAGGGGTCGAGGTTGTTGTCGGCCACCGCCACGAACGTCTGGGAAAGAAACGCCGAATCCAGTCCGAAGGCATGGATAGCGGCTTTCTGCCCTGCCGCGTCTCCATCGAACGTGAAGACGATGCGTGAGCTCAAGGATTGCCCCTCGACTTTCAGCGGACCGACCAGCTGGACGGCACCCAAGGAATCGTCGGAAATGAGCCTGCGGATGATCTTGGCGTGTTCCTCGCCGAACGCGGTGCCGCAGGTGGCGACGGCGGTGTCGATACCGGCCAGATGGCAGGCCATCACATCCGTATAGCCTTCGACGATGACGGCTTGGCGCTTCTTGACGATGCTCGATTTGGCCAAGTCGATGCCGTAAAGCACCTGCGTTTTGCGATAAAGCTGGGTGTCGGGGGTGTTGATGTATTTGGCGTTGATAGCGTCATCGTCATACAACTTGCGGGCACCAAAGCCGAGCGTCCGCCCCGTCGAATCACGAATCGGCCAAGTGGCCCGGCCTCGGAAATAGTCGTAGATGCCGCGCTGCCCCTGCCGTGCAAGCCCGGCATCAAGCATCTCCTGCTGGGTAAAGCCTTTGTTGGCCAGATGACGGACAAGATTGTCCCAACCCTGAGGGGCATAGCCGCAGCCGAAGCGCTGGCAATCGGCCTGGCTGAAGTTGCGTCCGCCCAGAAGCTTTCGTGCCGCCAACGCCTCAGACGTCATGATCTGGGAGACGAAAAAGCGCTGAGCCTCTTCGTTGGCTTCCAACAGTCGGGCACGCTTGGAGCCACGATGTTCTTCCTCAGTCCCGTCGCCTTTCTCGTAATGAAGCTCGATATGGTATTTGTCGGCAAGAAGTTCCACAGCCTCGCGAAAGTCGATGTTCTCACGGTGTTCGACGTAGGCAAAGACATCCCCGCCGAGTCCACAACCGAAGCAATGCCACACCCCTAGCGAAGGTCGGACGCTGAAGCTGGGTGTTTTTTCGTCGTGGAAGGGGCACAGACCCATGAATGTACCGGTGCCTGCGGCCTTGAGCGTCACCGTCGAGGAGACGATGTCATACAGGTCCGCCGTGGCACGCACCTTTTCCACGTCCGATTTGAGAATCATTCCAGCCATAATTGTTCACCTTACCGCGCGGCGTGCATGAGGCACAATCAAAACGCACGCTGAGAGTCAAAAATCAAGATTTCTTGATATCGATAGAAAGACGAATGCACACAGAGGCAGCAAAACCGTTGCAAGGCGGATAAACCCCTCCGTTTCGCACCACTTTTCAAACAGACAAGACCAGAATTCAGCAAATCAAGGAGTGCAGGGTCATCGCCGAACCATCGGTCAGGCTGGCCACCTGGTCAATGGCGACGCGCAGGCGCTCGTCATCGTTGGTGGATTCGTTCCAATCCTCAAGGAACACCGTTTCCAACGCATCGGAAGGACGCGGCGAATCGGCCATGAGCACGTCGACCAGGTCGGCGACGATCTGCTGCTCCTGCTCGTGTAACGGTTCGCGTTCACGCGGCGCCATGACAAAATAGACGGCGATGCCCTTGAGCGCAACGATTTCGTAATTGGTTTCGTCGGGAATAACCACGTTGGCGCTGTATCGCGTCAGCCTGCCCTGCCCATATTGTTCGCGGGTCGCCTGCTCGACCGAACCGGCGAACCGACCGATAAGCGAACTGGTGATATTCTTCAACTGCGCCAACGCCTGACGCGAGCCGTTGAAATGGGAGGGGAACATGTGCCGTTTCTTCAGCCGTTGCAATGCCTTGAGCAGCTCGTCCGGATCCCACTGCTGTCCATACCATTCGCGGGTGAGCTCCACCACGCCGTCGAGAACGCGGGAATCGGCCAGCGCCAACGGATTAAAAGCACCAGTGGCGATGGCATCCTCCACGTCGTGGACACTGTAGGCGATGTCGTCGGAAAGGTCCATGACCTGGCATTCCATCGGTTTGGCGTCTTTCGGTGCACCCTGTTTGAGCCAGTTGAACACGTCGACATCATCGGGATAAACGCAGAATTTCAGGCTGCGCTCCCCTTTCGGGTGCTTCGAGGCCTCCTCAAGCGTCCATGGGTATTTCACCGCCGCGTCCAGCGAGGCGCGGGTGAGGTTGACGCCTGCGGAACGCCCGTCAGGCAAAAAAACTTTCGGTTCAAGCCGTGTCAGCAACCGAAGCGTTTGCGCATTGCCTTCGAATCCGCCGATGCCAGAGGCGATATCGGCCAGCACCCGCTCGCCGTTGTGTCCAAACGGCGGATGGCCAAGGTCGTGAGCCAAGCAGGCACAGTCGACCACGTCCGGATCACAGCCGAGCATCGAGCCGATCTGGCGGCCGATCTGGGCGACTTCCAGCGTATGGGTCAGCCGGGTACGGGCAAAATCATCAGTACCGGCTACAAGAATCTGACTTTTCGCACCAAGCCGGCGCAAGGCCGAGGAATGAATGAGACGCGCGCGGTCGCGTTGGAAGGCAGTACGGGACTGCGATTTCGGGGGCTCGGGAGCCCAGCGCTCCTCATCGAAGGCGTCATAGCCCTCCTCTGCCAGCACTTCCTCGCCATCTGCGGTATGCGTCTTGGTCATAGCTTCCTTTCAACTGGCCTGATATTGTCCACCAATCATCAATATAAAGCCATATATCGCACTGTCGGCCTCGTAGCGAAACCCATCGCACTGTCAGCTGCTGCGAATCGTTGCCAGCATAATGTCATTTTCTCGTCTACAACAGCGTCTTTGCGCTGAGTTTGCTCATATCCTGGGGGTCGAGCACTTCTGCAGCGTGCAGATAAAGCCGCGGGATACGCGTACGCAGGCAGGTGAAGATCTCGTAGCTGATGGTGTCGGCGGCACGAGCCCAATCGTCCGCAGTCGGCTCCACGTACTGTTCGCCACGGCCTGGCCCGAACAGCTCCACGGTATCGCCCTCGTGCACGCCGAGTTTCTCGCAGTCGCCATGCAGATCGATAATGAACTGATCCATGCATACGCGACCCGAAACGCGCATCAGCTTTGGCCCCTCATTGGTCATCACACGTACCGGACCTCCGGGTTTGCGTGTATGTTTGGCCCCTGCTTCATCGAATCCAGAGGCGGAGCGGTGGATGCCATCGGCGTACCCCAGCGGCACAATGGCCGTGCTGGTGGCTTCGTCGGTGATGTAGGTGCGCCCGTAGGAAATGCCGTGTCCCGCCTCCACGCCTTTTACCGTGGCCAGCTGGGCCTGAAGCGTCATGGCGGGTTTCAGATCGTAGTTCGCCGGCACGCCCATCGCCGGATCGGCCTCGTAGCCGTAAAGCCCGATACCCGGACGGGTCAGCTCGAAGCGCGTTTCTGGGCGCGAAAGCGTGGCCGCGGTATTAGCGATGTGACGGATACGTGGCGGGATGCCGGCCTTCTCCATGCGCGCGGTGAACTGCTTGAAGCTTTCAAGCTGCTGGTCGGTGGCTTCCACGAATTCCGGAACGTCGGGCGCGTCGGCCACGGAGAAGTGGCTCCACTGCCCTACGATGTCAAGCACGCCTTCCTTGGCCAGCGGAACCAGTTTGTCGAGCGCAGCTTGGAAACCTTCTGCAGTAAAGCCGTTGCGGCCAAAGCCGGTGTCCACCTTGACGTGCACACGCGCGGGTATGCCAAGTTTGCGCGCGGCGGCGGCCACGGCGTCGATGCCGTCAAGCGAGCCCACGGAAATGTCGATGTCGCTGGCGATGAGCTCGATCAGCGGGGCATTGCGCCCGTTGTACATCCACGTGAGAATATGGCAGCGGCTCGAATCGATGCCGGCCATGCGCAGCAACAGCGCCTCACGCGGTTGTGCGGTTCCCAGCCACGTCGCTCCGCCCGCGAGCGCTGCCAAGGCGGAAGGAATCAATCCGTGCCCGTAACCATCGGCTTTCACCACGCCCATCACGGCCGTACCGGACTTAGGTCCGCCGACGACCTCGACCAGGTGCCGCATATTGTCGCGCATCGCCCTAAGATCGACAATGGCCTGCCCGGGGTAACGTCGCAGTGCGGCAACGTAATTCGCCTTGCCGAGAGTGGAGGAAAAAGGCCATGGATCGAGTGCGTTCAATGTCATAGTCATTATTGTGTCGCGGGCAGGTGACGAACGCAATCATCAAGCTGAAAGTGCTACACAATTGGCAAATTACCGTGACATGGAACAAATTGACACGCCCAGAATATGCAATGTCAATTTATCTTACGACCTTTGACTTATCAATCATTCACTTATTCAGAAAATGACCGAATGAGGATTTGGCCGCTTCCTCGTTCGGTCGCCATTCGTTGATTCGCAACCAAGCGGAATCTTTATTTACTCCGAACTTTCGGCTATAACCGAGAACTTTCCACTTCGATGCCACAAGGCCATATCCTCAATGATCGTGACGCTGGTAGGCGACGCGCACGTCGGGCTTGTCGGTGATGTTCATGACGTGGATCAGCCCGCAACGCTGGAAGCCGTCGGCCTCGAAGACGTGCTGCATGGCCTTGTTGTCGGGATGCGTGTCGCAGCGCACATTGCCGTATTGTTCGACCGCCCAATCGAGGCAGGTCTTGGCGCTGTGATGCTTGAGCCCGGAAGCCGCGAGACGGTGCATCGTCGCGTAATCGTCGTCGTCAAGCCACTTGCCTTCGATTTCGGCGTAGGTCGGTTCCAGCCCCGTGAACATGGCGAACTGGGCGAGAATGCGTTCCGAGCCGTTTTCGCCCTTGTTGTCCACCAAGAGAAACGCGTTGCCGCCGTCGATGTCCTTCTGGACAAGTTCGGCCGGTGGCCAGGTCGTGCCCCATTGCGTCGGGTTGCCGTTGCGCGCCATGAGCTTGCGCGCACGGTCAAAGTTGCGTTGGATCGCTTCGAAATCCGCCTGCGTCGCCTTCCGAATATGTTCGCCCGACTGCTGCCCGCTCATGAAACTACCTACCTCGCTTACATTTGTTATAAATACCGAACGAAAGCCTAACACGGGGCTTTCCGGTAAGGCAAAATTATTGCTCAGTGAGAACCGCCGTTCACGCTTGCACAAAGGCGAACATTTCAAGCATCACGGTATCGCTGGAATTACAAGTGATTTACTTGATATATGCATCGGACATGACAACCATCTGTCTTCCAATCAGTTTTCTTTGTAAACGATTGGAAATCGTACACAGGCAGGGTCGTGTCCCAATCAAATCCCAATACCCAAAGTGTCCAAACTCCTGGGTCTATCGGCATTTGCCGACAGTTGGGAGTGCGGACGCACTTTTGTTTGCCTGATTCTAAAAACTTGTTCAGATATCATCACATAAAACGCAAGAGACGCCGGCAAATACATTGCCAACGCCTCTCGTTTTCGAAGATTCGAACATTTGCAGACAATTGAACGAGCCTGCAAACCTTGTGAAATCAGACCACCTTGCGGACGTATGGGTCGGAGCTGATGCCCTCGTCCAAGATCTTCTTGCACCATTCCTTGGCGGTGAAGAGGCTGTGGTCGCGGTAGTTGCCGCAGCTCTTGATGTCCGTGGCCGGCACGTCGTCCCAGGTCGCCTTGTAGGCGATGAACTCGAGCGATTCCTTGAGCGCCTTCGCCACGTCCTCGGTGCTGTGCTCGCCCCAAGTCAGCAGGTGGAAGCCGGTGCGGCAGCCGAACGGGGAACAGTCGATGTAGCCCGGAATGCGCTCGCGCAGCAGCACCGCGATGGTGTGCTCGATGGTGTGCAGGCCGCCGGTCGGGATGGCGTTCTCGTTGGGCTGCACCAGGCGCAGGTCATAATTGGAGATCACGTCGCCCTTCTCGCCCGTCTCGGTATCGATAAAGCGCACATACGGCGCCTTCACCTTGGTGTGATCGAGCTTAAAGCTCTCCGGTTCCGGCTTGTTTTCTTTTGACATTTGGTTTCCTTTCGGTTTTAAATAGATCCGATAACAAATCTATAATCACCAGTTTAGTTTAAGGATGTTATATCCGAATCTTCAGAAAAGACTATTCCAAATTTTTTTACCTCAGCTTTGAATTCCTCATTATCCTTAGAAGTTAAAATCTTATTCTTTGTGTGTCCAGAGTAATTAATGGCATGCAAACGCAAATCATGGCTATATTTGGCTGTTCCCTCTTCTTTTTTAACAGTAGCAGTTAGAATAATTTGGTTAGAAAGCTCGCCCAACAAATCAATCAAATTATTCTCTCTACCTGTAGAAAGTTCACCTTCTCTAAACGAATCGATTACTATTGGCAAATTATGATGAAGCTCTTTTGCAAGTGCATATACACGCGCAGTCAAGAATTCAGGTAATTCACTACCCGAATAAACGTTATCCTCTGTTGTAAAAAGGGCGTTATATTCCTTTTCATTTTCATCACTGAACTTTTTCCTAGCATAATTCATATCGGAAAGTAGCGTATCCATAAAATTTTCCCGATTTTTTTGAGTCTGATCTGAAACCTGTTTTTTAGTTTCAATTTTTCTTTTAATATCTTCTAATTCGCTATTAATAGTACCGATTTTAAGGTCAATTTCGCGTTCTGAAAGATAGTCATCTTGAGTAGAAACAATATCAGCTAAAGTGACCTCCTTGTCCACAAGTAGATTTTCCAATTCATCTTGCGATTTTCTCAATTGTGCATTAATCGAATTGATACGATCATCATAATATTCGATTTTCTGTTGTACTGAATCAATAATCTGTTTCCTAACAGATGCTGTTGTAATATCAAAAACATAATCAGCATTTTGAGGTTTATAGCCAACATTTTTAGAGCCGCAGTTTAAACATAAAACAGACCCGACCGATATATCTCGATTTAATGATATTAACTCAGAAAGCACAGTCTCATTTTTTGTTTTTCGCGCCAAATCGTGATTTCGTTCCTTGCGTAAACCAGCAATTTCTTTTTTCAAAGCATTAAGTCTTTGTAAAAGTTCATCTTGCTCATTAGCGTCAGCGGTCGGGCTAATAAATGAAACCGGCGTCCCAATCTCACGTATTACTTTCACTTGTTTTAAAAGGTCGCTTTTTTCTGACTTGAGTGAAGCTTGTTGTTGTTTTAACTCGCTAATTTGCTTACTGTCTAAAGAGTTGGCATTAAGCTTTTTTATTCCATAGAGCATCTCCACAAAATCATGTTTGTTGAACCAAGAGGAGTTAACTCTTGAAGAATTCCGTTTGTCCTGAGCAACAAAAAAGATTTGTGTATATAGCTCTAAACCGACTTGAACAGGACGGCTATCCTTTATAATCTCCGGGAGTTGGGTGATATTTTGATTCCAAAATTGTTGAAAAGCTTTAACACTCTCGAACGGCAAAATCCGCTGATTCTTCAAAACAATAAAGGTATTTTTATCTCGTAAAATTTCTATCTCAGTGCCATTGTTATCGAGTTTTACAATGTAGAAATAATGCCTAAAATCAAATCCCTTAGGAAAAATCGGGACTGCTCCAAGCCCATACATAATCGATTGCATTACAATTGTTTTCCCGACATCATTGTCATCACTAAAAATTACGTTCATTCCCGATTCGAAATTATCTTCAATGAACGATTCTTTTCCATTACCGATATAGACAGCGTCAACTTTTATCATTTCCCCATCCTTTCCTTAACAAAAGCAATAAAATACTCAAAATCTAAAGGGTGCATTTGCTTGCAATCCATAAGTACAGCCGGACTTAATAATCGATAAATATAATAAACATCCTTCTCTGGATTTGCTCTAATCGTGGTGACAATCGCATCCCACAAATTCCAAAATGCCTGAGAATTATTTTTATCGAACATTTGCAGAGCTAAATCTTGCTGACAATCTTCAATGATGTCTTCGTCCATCCCCGGAGGCTGCTTATCCAAAAAAGAACGGAAACCTGTAGGGCATCCTTTATCAAAGGGATTGCCATTAATCACACGTTCTATGACCATTAACTCTATTTCTTTTCGCTTAAGAACTCGCCCATATTTCCCAACTTCATCTGGATAATTAATAGTCACAGCATTTATCTGTTCGTTATTTTTTAAACTTGCTTGTTTGTCTCGGATTTCATTAAATATCCTTTCCAATGAGCTATCTGGCGGCTGAAGACGAACGCTCGCCTTAATAAGAGGACGGATATAATCAGCCTTTGAATCCTTTGCAATTACAAAAATAACATTATTTAAAAATAAATTAATTGCTTGTTCAGAAATTGTGTTGGAACGTATATATGTCTTTTCATTGCAAATATCCGTAAGAGCAGTATAAATTTTTTCCTGAGCGGAATCGGTAAAATCTCTATACTTAAAAATTTCCAAATTCTTTTCCTTGACGCAGCTATTTGAAATGCCACCTAAAAAAGAATCTCTTCAACAAAATAATCGCTAAATTCGCTAGTAAAATTATGGAATAATGTCACAAGAGATTCACCAATTTTTTTAGGTGAATTGTTTTTTGAGGCTTTTGACTGAACATCATAAAGACGAAACGAATTATGATCCATCCCCGTTACGTCATTAAAACAATCAATTGCAAATGCAGAAATCTCATCATTTTGCTCATCAAAATCCAGCAAATGCAGCATTGCCTTGGTCTCACCATCGTTACCTGAAGCAGTTGTTCGTTCAGATGAAGCAAAAGTATAGGAAACCATTATTACTCAGCATTCTTTGAATGATTTTATATTCAATATTGTACGGCACCTTTATACTCAAATTAATTATTCTATCCTCCACTCCCTAAGTAAATACCTCAAAATCACCTATTAAACATTAAGCTGCGTTACCTAAATTTTCAGTTTATTCATTCCACGCCTGAGGCCAGTTGGCGATCTGCGGGAGCTCGCTTAGTGGGGGGAGGGAATCCATAATGTCTAAGGTTCTCATGCTGACGGTGATGACTCGCTCTACTAGGTCGACGATGTAGCGTGGGTCGTCGCTGTAATCGTTGGGATCATTGACGATTCCACTCTTTTTATCGGTTCTGATCTGGTAACGGTCAATGAGCCAGCCTATCGCACTCTTGCCGTTGACGACATAATCGTATGCACGAAGAGGTATCCCCTCGATGATGAGATTTTCGGCAACCTTTAAGACAGTCAAATCCTTGACTTTCTTGCCGGTTTCAGAATCTTTCACCTTGTTAGGATAGGACATTTTTATCGTGCGACCAGGATCTGTAGAATTACCAGTTTCCTTTACTGCCCATTTATCCATAGTCTCATAGTTCAAATGAAGCTGAGCAAGCTCACGTCCAGCTTTCATAAACGCTTTGAAATCCTTGGCCAATGGGATACGTGGAAGTTCTTTGCTTAAATTGTTGGCAAAACGTTCACGATATTCAGGACTATGCAATATTCCATAGACATAATAAAAAACATCATCTTTAGCAATATGCGAATTTGAGTAAGCCGTTTGGAATACCTTCAGCGTTTGATCCGTTATCGAATCATGCCGAACATATCCGTAGTCGTCAGTCTTTGTATCATCATCTAAATTCAGAATCCCGTCACTTCCGGCCTTTTCATACCAATACCTTGAGAAGCATTGGCTGTCACCAACGAAATGCAAATCAGGAACGCAATCTGTAATCAATGTAAATCCATGAGACAAACAAATTTCGAAATTGTCTGCTTCTGAATATGGGAAAAACTGCGGCTGTAAATAAACGCAGTTGTTGAATTGCGAATCCAAATATTGCCACTGCTTAAAAAATGGACGATACGAAGAGAGACGAATATGCGATTCATTAAATTCTGCATCATCTCCACGCTCTATGCCCTGATAAAGCTCCCGTGTCCACTTGATTTTATGACTGTCATTAGTCAGGAATATCTTTACATCCTCTTTTTTATCTGACTCAGTCCATCTTTTAAGCTCTGCCTTGTAGGTTTCCACAGTCTTCTGCATGTCGGCACGAACTATCCGCTGACTGGAGTTATAACACCAATCGTCTCGATTAGTTTTTACAC
This sequence comes from Bifidobacterium sp. ESL0745, assembly GCF_029433335.1. NCBI lineage: Bacteria > Bacillati > Actinomycetota > Actinomycetes > Bifidobacteriales > Bifidobacteriaceae > Bifidobacterium > Bifidobacterium sp. ESL0745. The sequence goes on along the minus strand of NZ_JAQTHX010000001.1, from coordinate 464,282 downwards.
CTGCCGACCAAGTAGAGAACAAACCAGTCGGTAATTTCTTGTTGCCTTCCTGAATTCCCATTGGAATAAATTTCGAGTAGCTCGTGTCGCGATGATTCAACCAATCACCATCTTCATCTTGATGCAGAAGATTGCTCCAGTCTGGATTATTCTTAACTGTGTCACGAAGTATTCCAAGTTTCTGGTCTTGCGACAAATAATCACCTATATCAAGATAATGTATTATTCCTTTTTCTGTAGAATCAGGATTCTTTACTAGCAGAGTAATAGTAATTGTCGTGCGCGTTCCAGCTCCAAAAACATTATCTTTTTCTTTTCGTCTTTCCTCTCCTTGACATCTAGCATTGCCCCGCAGGTTATACACATAGATATCGTTAAATTCATTACTAAAGCAGCGTCTAACTCCAGCTCCAGAAGCACTAGTCAACCAGCCTCCATTAGAAACAAAGCAAACTATTCCTGAATCACCAATGCGATCACTTGCCCAACGGAAAGCACGGATATAGTGGTCATACAAAGAATTATTAAGAGTAGCATCGGAATTCGCTACATAAGTCTCTTCAACCCGTTTATCAAGCCCTGAATATTTAGTGTTCTGATTGCCTGTGTTTTCTGAATCTCCAGCTCGATAAGGCGGATTGCCGATGATGACTTTGATAGGTAATTCCTTCTGAGCTTTTACACGCTCAGTGTTTTCCTTGAACACACCCAAATCGAGCGGATCATCCTGCTCATACATCTGGAACGTATCAGTCAGCAATGCACCCGGGAACGGCTTGTAGTCGCCACCCATACGCTTGTGATAGGACTGCTCGATGTTAATATCCATAATCGTTGCCGCGAGCGGCACAATCTCATTGGAATGTAAATCATGCTCATATTTGTATGGCAAGTCTTCATCTTTGATAAGACTCTTATCTTCGATGAGACGGCAAAGATAAGTACCCGTGCCAGCGAAGCCATCAAGAATATGCACTCCCCGAGTTCCCAGCGATTGATGGAACTCCTGCTGCAAGACACGCTGAACCATGTGCAACTGGGCGTCAACTACTTCTACCGGCGTATATACGATGCCAAGGCTGTCGGCCGTTTCTCGGAACGCCTTGGTAAAGAACTCATTGTAAATTTCCTTGATAAGGTTCTGCTTGGCATCATCGCTTTCAAGCTGACTGGCCGAAAGCTGAACCGATGCATACAAATCGCGCAATGTCGGGTTGTCAATGTCCTGAGGAAGTCCTGCCGCATAGAGCGAATCCAACGCCCGATCAAGACCTTGAACAATAGGATTGCCTTCGAGCACCTCACGATTGGTAAACAGAGTCTCGAAAATAGGTTTGGTAACCTCATGCTGAGCTAAAACCGCAATGGCGTCTGTCTCGGAATAGCCGGAATTCAACGAGTCACGGAGACCTTGCACGAACTCCATGAACGGGCCATGAGCCTTGTCACTATCAACAAGCTCGGCAATCTGAGCGGCACGGTGACGGGTGATATCGGCAATATCGTCAGTCCATTCGCCCCAGTAGATTTTAGTTCCACATTTGCGGACTATCTGCGCATTAATGCCTTTAGCAAGTTCAGCCATCTCCAAATCAAGTTCAGGCTGGGTTGCTTGATGGTTTTCGGGAGCGTCGACAATTAAACCGCTCTCTCCCCCATCACCGCACTTCGTATGTTCATCCGGGTCAGGATCACCGATATGAGGGCCTTCAGGCTTTTTCGGCTTATGCTTCTTCAGCTTCGACTCGTCAAGAACCTCAACCTCCACAATTTTGCTCAACGAATCGGTATCACCAAGTGCTGCGGCGTTGATGATGGCGTCAAGCCGCTCATCATGGCTTCGAAGAGCACGAACCACATCCCAAACAATCTTGTAGGAATCCGAGGAAAGCGCCATCGCTGGATCCGTACCAGGTTTCACTGCTACAGGAATGATGATGTACCCATATTCCTTGCCAGGAGATTTACGCATCACGCGTCCTACGGATTGGATGATGTCGATTTTGCTGCTGCGGGCCGAAAGGTACATCACAGCGTCCAAATCAGGAACGTCGACGCCTTCAGCGAGGCATCTTGCATTGGACAAGACATGACATTCGTTAGGCTCGGTATCGGCAGCCAACCAGTCAAGTTTCGTATGGCGTGTTGCGGCATCCATCGTTCCATCAACATGGTCGAACTGCACATGCACATCATGCCCGGCTTCAAGTGTGGCTTCATTCCCTTCTGTATCGGGCAAAGCAGAAGTGTACTTGTCAATAACCGCGCGGAAGTTGGAAGTCAACGCCTTGGAAGCCTTAATCGATGGGGCAAATGCAATGGCATGATGAAGAACACGCTCGGTGTCATCAGCTCCAACAGCTACCGAATGTTTGCCACCATTAGATGGCTGATTAATAGCTCTGGCATGCCGTCTATCAAAAAGCGCTTTCCAACAACCAACGAATTTCATAGCGTCTGGAAGCTGGACTTCTGAGTTTTCATCACTATAAGCATCCTGCACGGGTTTGCCCATCATGTCCTCGGTGACTTGCATGATCACAATCTTGTAATCTGTGAGCAACCTGGCATCTACGGCCTTACCAAAGCTCAAACGGTACGCGACTTTGCCGTATTTACTTTCGTCATCCATACTCGCAATTTCAATGGCACCCTGATTTGCCTTATTCTTGGCTCCCTCGCTGAAGATTCGCGGAGTCGCCGTCATATACAGACGCTTAGAAGAATGAATGAAGTTATTGTCATGCACTTTTTGGAAAGCGCCTTCGCCATCGACCACACCGGTCGTTCGATGAGCCTCATCGCAAATCGTCAAATCAAAGTCAGGCAGACCTTCTTCTTGGGCGTCATGAATGACTTGAATGCTTTGATACGTCGAAAAAATAACATTCAGTGCATCATCTTTCTTGGTAAAACGTTCGGCGACGGTATGAGCATTGGTTGTTGCCGGGAACGGGATATCGGTTATCTGGCCATATGACTCATCTTTGAGCTTGCTGGCCTTACCATCCGAACAAACAACATAAACATTGATTCGGTCACGAACCTGATTTACCCAATCACGCATCGACTGGGAAACCAGCGAAATCGAAGGTGCGAGGAAGAGAACCGTATGACCATTACCGAGCAGTTCTTCGCTCAATCTCAAAGAGGTCAGGGTCTTGCCTGTTCCGCAAGCCATGATCATCGAGCAACGGTCAGCTTTACTTAATTCTTCCTTGACTGCATCTACTGCTTCGCGCTGGTGTGGCCGCAGTTCAAAAATCGTGCGTTCTTTAGCAGAAGTACCGTTTTGAAATGCGTCCCAGTCTACATTTGACTGGCGCATAGTGTCCAAATCAAGCCTCACCACACCAAGCTTTGGATTAAGCAAGAAGAAATTCTCCAAGTTTGAAGTATATGATTCCGCGGTGTCGGCAATCATATAGTGGTGGTATCTCTCATCTGCCTGTGCTGCCATAAAGAATGTAGATACATCCGCATTGGAAAGTTTGGTTTTCTTTGAATAGCATTTCGCTTGAATCGCCCAATAAGAACCATCTTGGTCCAAGGCAACTAAGTCGATACCCGTATCCTGGCGCCGGGGTACGTTTGTTGGAGCTTCATCCCACATCCAGACTTGCCTTATTTCTTCGGACCAAGCAGGATCATGCTCAAGAAAATACTTAACTGCATATTCGAATCGAGTTCCCTGTTCACGCTTATCAGCAGAATCTGCAACTATATGTTCGAAAATCTCATCTACGGTAGTCATAGCAATCCTAGCTCTCGACAACAATAACCATCATTTTACAACTGAGGGTATTTTTTTTCTTTAAAATGATTTGATAATTAGCAAGTTGAGAACTGATCATAACTATCATGACTTTAGATTCTGCTGCAAAAACTCCATTTCGAGCAAACTAGCAACATTGCCATTTTTAGCCGCTTCACCACTTCATCATAGAGAATCAACTCTCAAAACACCTCATTTTTCATTCTGGATACTTTTACGTAAGTCTGTATTGATGCATAAGAGCTAAGGAAAGCTTCAGGACAACAACTTCGACTTCAAAAGATATACGAGCCAATCCGCATTACTCCATTTTCGGATAAATTAAACGTTTGATATTTTTCAATATAATTCATCACAGCAAGTTTTATATATCAACTCCGACGTTGATAGCATTGGTATTTGGGCAGGAAAACTAGTACAGTATCAAAGGGATACAATACGAGATTTTCGTCACAGCGCGAAGAGAATTAAAGGGAGAAACGTCATGGCAACAGGCAACGGTCATACAAATGACGGTCAGGAACCCGAAACGACAGACGTGGATACCGCAGGCATCAATGACGAAAACAACGAATCCGACTCCACGCAGACCAACGCAGACAGCAAAACCGAATCCCCACAGACCCACGAAGTTCCAGATTCCCCGTCACGCCTGGCACGAATGAACAGCAACATCTCACAGATGAACGACAACGTCAAGGCCTCTGCAACGCAAGTGAAGGAAAAGGCTCTCGAACTTCATGAGAAGATACAGAAGCGTCGCGTCATCGTCGTCTGGGCAATCCTTTCGGCGATTCTTGTAGTCGTTATCATCATCGCAGGTACCTACGCTTTCTGGCAGAGCCGGCATGGCGAGGAGTACAACTACCAGCAGCTCCAGGAACTTGCACAGAAGCCCAAAGGCATGAGTAAAACCGGCGGACTTCCCGCATTCAAAGCCAGCGATTACAATCCGAAAGCCCCCAGCATCGATCTTTATGTCGATTACTTCTGCCCCGGCTGTGCGACGGTCGAACAAGGATTCTTCAGACCCATGAAAGACATGCTTGCAGCCAGGCAGGTCAACCTTTATATCCATCCCGTCAACTTCCTGGACAACAAGACGAAAAACCACTATTCCACCCGTGCGGCAAGTGCCGTAGCCTATGTCGCCTCACATCAGCCTGAGCGACTGTTCGATTTCTCCACGGCTTTATACGACAAAACCTATCAACCGAGCAAAGATCACAACCGGGACGTCAGCGACCAGGAAATCATCGACCAGGCCGTCAAAGCCGGGGTGAAAGAAAGCATCGCCGAAAACTCGACAAAGGGCACCTACAACGACTACGTCAAAAAGGCCACGAAGTACACATCAAGCCGCAAGGAACTGTACGTAACCATGCAGGACCAGTTCCGCTTCTCCACTCCCACCATCTGCATCAATGGAAAGATGTGGCAGTACCGCCAGCTCCACACGCTTGACGATGTCACGCCGACCCTGATCAACTCGATAGGACTCCACCGCGAGCAGGTCGGCAACCCCAAGGTCACACCGGCCATAGGCCCAGACGGTGAAGCAATTCCGATACAGCAGAAGTACTTGTAATTTGAATGTAGAGGCGGTTTGCAATCGCGTGGCTATCTGATATTGCAAACCGCCGATTCTGTTCGCCTCTTCCCCTATTGTCGCCCTTGCTGTACCATGCCGCTACGCCATCACGAAGCTGTGATATCCCATCACTATGTAGACCAAACATAAAATCATAAGGGAAATTTGTGCTGCAGCAACGAGGCCGTGACACAAACCGGAAACCCAGAACAATCTGGAACCTGAAGAAAAATCCTGAACCAGGACTGCCAAGTTGCCCCTGGCTCAGGAATTCAAAAATCATTTGGCAGACGCAATGCTATGAGTCTCCAATGAGTAAAAAAGATAGAGCATAGATCGCTTACGAAATCAACAAAACGATATTTGTTTATACGACTTTTCACATTTTATTTGTAAATCGTCTAATTATCTAAACAATACGATAAAATTATTAACAGTGTTGTGTTTTGAAAGACTTTGAAAACCTCAGAGAGGAATTGGGTGAGCAGGAATGGACAAGCTCGAAAAACGTTTCCCGTCAGACACCGGTGAAAGTCAGGAGCCGCCCGTACTTCCATCGACCGAAAGCATTTCGAACAGCGGACCTGACTCACCATACAAAGCCAGCACCGTTTCCCGCAAACCAATCATCATTACCATCATCGCAGCTGTGGTAGCCGTAGTGCTGGCTCTGGTTATCGGCATTAACGTCGGCATCGGAATCGGTGTCAAGCGGGCACCGAAGTCCAGTACCCCCAAACTACCGACAACGCGGGCCGAGGCGTATTCCGCGATGGAAAAGGTGCCCGACAAACCGAGGAACTCGACCAACAACGCCGGTTTCCCCGCCTTCGCAAAAGATGAACGCAACACGGATGCACCGACCGTCGAGTTCTATACGGATTTCCTTTGCCCCTACTGCGGAAACGTCGCACGGGCGTTGGTTCCAACTCTTGAAAAACTTCAGGAAGCGCGGCAGATCAATCTTGAAATCCACCCGCTCAATCTTTACGACACGCCATCCACGGATCGTTATTCCGTCAGAGCCGCGAACGCTGTCGCATACGTCTCCGAACACGACCCAAGCCATGTGACAGCCTTCGTCGGAACAATGTTCGAGAAGGATTTCCAACCAGATGCCATTCATTTCAAAGACGTCAGTGACGACGATATCGCCCAGCAGGCAATCAAGGCCGGCGTCGATGAGAAGGTCGCCGAGGAAGCGGTAAAGGCTCCCTACGCCAACTACATCAGCAAGGCAACATTATATGACACCATGCGTAAAGAGCTTTTTGTCGATATGAACGGCAGCAAGGGGCTTTTCCCACCGACAATCCGCATCAACGGCAAGATCGACCCAATCGCCACCTCGGACAACGACGAGAATATAGTTGCGCAATTCACCAATAAGCTTGGCATTAAACCATCGGATATCGGAAACCCAAAGGTCATGCCAACAATCGGTGGCGATTCTTCGGCCGGCTTCTAGAAATTGGCCAACAGTCATCCTCATCAAAAATCCCGGCTTGGATTCATTCACATCGAGCGGCATCGATAGGGATTAGGCGCACAACCGACTAGATCAGGCTCGCCAGCACATACAGCACAGCGATATGCGCGGGATAGAAGATATAGAAGAAGTACTTGTCGCCACGGCCCTTCGCACCGTTGTAAAGCAGGATCGGAATGACAGCGAAAATCATCATCCACTGGGTCTGCCCGGCGAACGCGTAGCACACCGCGACCACCGCAATGGCCACACTCTGCCAGACCAAGCTGTGCTTGACGTTACGTAAGGCATACATCACCGGGATAAGCAGCACCATGACGGTGTTTTCGGCGAGCAGAATCGCCGGATCGACGGCAGTGAGCACGCGCAGAACCCAAATCATCACCGGGGTTTGCGCTCCATCACCCTGAGCCATGAATGGCAGCAGCACCAGCGAAAGCAGGAACGGCAACGCAAGCAGAAGTACGCCCTCGACAGTCTTTTTGACACGGAAACCACGGGTTACACTTCCGGCATGCCTGCTTGCGGGCATTGCAGCCTGTACGGAAACAGAAGCGCCATCGACACTGGCGGCAACAGCGTTGCGGCCCATGACACCATGTGCCGAACCAGTGCGCTCGTCACCGCCACGTACACCCGCGCCGAATCCAGAAGCGGCCTTGTTCCCCTGCTTCTTGAACGCCGCCTCGAAACAATCGACAGCGGCCATGAAAATCGTGCCGATGAACAGGTCTCGGAAGATGTTGTTGACCAGCTGCGCACCGTCATAATTGACCACCTGCTGCAACACCACATCAAGCACGGCCATCACGACCATGCACACGTAAAGCCGTACCATATAGGCCTTTTTGCTATGCGTGTGCGAGAAGCCGACGACGCTGACGAAGAAGAACAGCGTGGCTACGGGTCTGCCGAACCAGTCGAGCCAGTTCGGTGCGCCCTGCGTGGCGAACATCTGATGGATGTGGTCCACCACCATCAGCACCACGCCGATCATCTTGATATCGAAAGTCGAAAGCCCCAGGCGATGGGAGCGAATCTTGCTCCACAAGCCGGAAGATGTCATCGTACCGGACCGGCCGGATCGGTTCGCGGTGTTTACGTTCATGACGTTGATATTCTCTTTCAATCAGCCATTCCCCTTGTGGTTGTCAGTTACGGATATCAATGGTTCTTGTCTTGCTTTATGGGCCATGAAACCTGCCACGATTCCCGAAGCCGATGGCAGCATCTGGTTCGACGGATTCATAGCCCTTACAAGTATCCAAGAATACGGATTTATAGACGCCCTGCCATCGTTCTTTAGGATGAAATATTATCGGTGAATGTCTAGTTTTTAGGTATCAGAATCGGCCTTCAGACGTAACCAAGCATGGCCATAATCGCATTCACACCGTGAACCACTGCCGTAGGGACTGTCTCGTCTTGGATTGCCTCACATCCATCGCATCCTCAGAAAAACATCAAAAATATGCAAAAAACAAACCAGAACATATCAACTCACAAGACGAATATGCAAACAGCAGATAGCCGGACGCATCATCCTATGGCTACCTGCTGTCTGCCATCTTCTTTTGGCGCATTGGCTTTTCAATGACCTTGCAATTTACCGAAGGCCCAATTCGAGAAGATGTCAATGACCGTTACTCGCCCATAATCTCGTCAACCGTACCGAGATCGACTCTGGTCGAAAGCGCCATGATGGCGATTTTATGCAGAATCTCCGTAGCGGTGGTGGAGGCGTCGGTCAGGACGGTCACTTTGTCGAAATCGTCGGCCGGACGTGCCAGAGCCGTGAACGTGACGCAATTCTGGGTCATCATGCCTTCAATGATCAGCTCATTGACATCAAGGCCTTGCAGGACCCCCAGCAGATCAGTCCCCTCAAAAGCGTCGGCATAATGTTTGATGACGACCGGGGCGTCCGGCGCCGCGGCACGGATTTCCGGGATGATCTTTGCACCTTCGGTACCTTCGTTGAAAAACGGGGCCATGCCGACGCTCGGGTCAGCGATATGCTGAACCAAGATGACGGGTGCGCCTTGTTTTTTCGCCTTTTCGATGCCAGCAAGCATACGTTCCACCTTTTTGTCCATGTTTGCCAAGGGGAACATGCCACCGGGCAAATAATCATTCTGTGCATCAATAACCAGCAATGCAGGCCTGCTCATTTTCTACCTCTTATCCGTAAAAATCGATTCCGTGTCTATCGGCTGATAGGCACAGAACTGCACGTTAGCAAAAGCAAACACATGGCTGTCCCCAGAGCGGAACAGCTGGCAGCGCAACGGGCAAAAACGTCGGAACGCAGAGCGATAATAACCAATTTCCCAAACCGAATTATCATAAAAGAACAAACAATAACCTTACATAATTCAATTTTAGCCGATTGTGTCAATTGTCTTTAGACAACCAAGAGAATTCGAGTCGCGGCAGGTTCTATAATTTTGATATAACACAATCATTTGTTGAGATAGGAAATGCCTGCAACGAGGTAAGTGAGGCAAGACGACGATGACACGCAGACATCATAAAGCACAGGCAACGTCAATGCAGACGCCTCATAAATCGGCCTACGATACCCAAGCCAAACAAAGGCACGATGCCCGAGCAACCAAGGCGGCGGCCGAGGCCGAAGCCGCCACAATCGCAGCCCGGGAACGGCGCCAACAGACACTGATCGGTGCCATCGTAATGCTGGTCATCGTGGCATTGATATCGGTGATCGGCGTGACCGGGTGGAACCAACACGTCAAATCCGTGCGTATCAAGAACCAGACCGCTTCCGCAGCCTACCAAGAACTCCAGGAAGTGGCGCAGAAGCCCGTCAACGCCACAGACAAGGCCGGGTTATACGCCTGCAAGAAAGCCAAGCTCAACGCCAAAGCACCCACCGTGGAAATCTATCTGGACTTCCTGTGCCCCTCCTGCGGAGAACTCAACCGCACGCTGGATTCCACACTGGAGAGGATGAACAAGGCGCGCCAAATCAACATCGAAGTGCACCCGGTCACATTCCTTGATGGCAACTCAAACGACCATTACTCATTGAGAACAGCGAGCGCAGCCGCCTACATCGCCGACAACGACCCCGATCACCTGATGGGTTTCGTCTCCCAACTGTTCGCCAAAGATTTCCAGCCCAGCGAAACGTCCTACAAGCCGGTCAGCGACGACCAGATCATCTGTCAAGCCGTCAAGGCCGGTGTGAACAAGACGACGGCTACCAAGGCGATGCAAGGCACATATATCGAATACATGGGCAAAGCAAGCACATACACAACCCTTCATCGCCCGGAACTCTGCGATACCGTCACCCATCCTGAAGGTAATACCTTCAGCACCCCACTGATTCGCGTCAACGGATCCGTCTGGTCATTAAGCGGCATCAATTACGACGACCTTGTCGCACACTTCGAACACAGCCTTGGCATCAAATCGAAAGATGTAGGCAAAGGCAAGGTTTTACCTTCCATCGGAGCAAACGAGAAGCCCAGGAAGGTCTAATACCAAGACATGAATATCGTCTGCTTGCCCCTGACAATCGCTTCAAGCATTTGGGTATTCAGTATCTGTTTGGAAATGACAAGTCGCTTTCAGACCAACACATAAAAACCGGATACGTCATAAGCGCTTTATGTACGCCGTGCAGCCACATTCGTTTGACCTACAAAGGATTTCCTGATGTACGCATCATCGGCAGTCGTACGTTTATCTGAACAAGGCGATAAAATCAAAAGTGAATTGTAATGTAAGTATGGTGTCGGAAAGGGAATCGGGTGAATAGGAATGGGCAAGGTCGGAAAACATTCTCTATCGCACACTTCGAAGCTCCAGAAGCCATCCCAAGTCCCAACATTCACAACGGTATCAAAAAGCAAACGCAATCCCCAAACCCCGACATTCACAACGGTTTTGAAGGGCAAGCGCAATCCTAAAACCCCAACATTCACAACCGTCTCAAAAAACAAACGCAACTCTAAAATTCCGACATTCACAACGGTACCGAAGAACAAACGCCGCTCTCAAATTCCGACATTCACAACGGTACCGAAAAGCAAACACAATCCTAAGACCCCAACATTCACAACCGTCTCAAGGAGCAATCACAATCCTAAAGCCCCAACGCATGCGACCGTATCGAGAAGCAAACGCCATTCGAAACGCAAGACCAGCTCCATTCACCATAGCCAGCTGATCATCGGCGGTATTGCAGTGCTGATCGTCATGGTGCTGATTCTGGTTACCGGCATCGCCATCGGCATCGGCATCGGTGCCAATCAGGAAAAGGAGACCAAATCCGCGCCACTTCCACAGACGCGGTCTGAGGCGGAGGCCGCTTTACGAAAAGTCTCCAACAAACCGACCAACGCGACCGACGACGCCGGTTTTCTCGCCTACAAGAAGAATCAACGAAATCCCAAAGCGCCAACGGTCGAAGTATATACGGACTTTCTATGCCCATACTGCGGAGACGTCACGCGTGCTCTTATTCCGACACTCGAAAAACTCCAGAACGCCAAACAAATCAACCTTGAATTCCACACCGTCAACGTCTATGACACGCCTTCCACAGACCGTTACTCCACCAGAGCGGCAAATGCGGTCGCCTATGTTTCCGAACACGACCCGGATCATGTGACGGCGCTTGTCGGTGCACTGTTTGACAAGGGCTTCCAACCGGACGCCATCCATTACAAGGACGTGAGTGACAAAGATATCGTCAAACAGGCCATCAAGGCCGGTGTCAACAATAAAGTCGCCGAAAACGCGGTGAAGGCGCCGTATGCCGACTTTATCAGCAAGGCAACACTGTATGACACAATGCGAAAAGAACTCTTTACCGAGATGAACGGCAACAAAGGATTCTTCCCTCCGACGATCCGTATCAACGGAAAGATTTCCGAGCTGAACACTTCCGACAACGACGGGAAGATAGTCGTACGGTTTACCGGCAACCTTGGGCTCACGCCGTTGGATGCCGGCAATCCCGCCATTATGCCCTCAATTGGGGGGGATCCCTCAGTAGGATCCTTGCAAGTAGCCAAACCGAACGTTTAGACGCACGTCATCAATTGAGGTGGTGGTGTAAGAACGGTAAGTTCTGGCATTTTACCGTCTGACTTCAAACTATTTTCTGCAATTGCTCTTGTTCGATATTCAATAGCGCATTGCTTTCTAGCATCACCATATAAAAGGGTTTGGCGGGCAACCATATTCGGTCACCCGCCAAACCTTTCCTGCCTGTTGTGGCATGGTATCTGTGATTTACTGCTTCGACACGCTCACTTTGAGCTCATCGGCAGACGCATCGGCGTTGATATCGAGCGACGTGGCGAGCGTCTCGCGGGCGATCAGGTCACGGAACTGCTCGGCCTTCGGCGCGTCGGCGGCCGGCACATCGAGCTTCAGGCTGATACGGTCGGCAATGTCGAGATTAGCATCCTTACGAGCGTCCTGCACGGCGCGGATGACGTCGCGGGCATAGCCTTCGGCGATGAGGTCATCATTGAGAGCCGTATCGAGAATAACGAATCCACCGCCAGGAAGCGCCGCGGAAACATCGTTGGCACGATCTTCCGCCCCGACTTCCTCGACCTGATTGATCAGCGTGTATTCGCCTTCTTCGAGCTTGAGATCACCGTTCGGCGTCTCGACCACCGGTGCGCCGGATGCGTCGACGTGCCAGTTGCCGGACTTGGAGCCCTTGATGGCGAACTGGACCTGGCGTCCGAGCCTCGGGCCGGCCGCACGCGCGTTGACCTTCAAATCGTGGACGATCTTCAAGCCATGCTTGCCTGCGTCGGCGAGCGTGGAGAATTCCACGTCCTTGACGTTGAGCTCGGTCTTCAGAATGTCGTCGTACGCGGCAACGGCATCGGGGTCATCGACCAGAACGGTGAGCTTGGCGAGCGGCTGGCGCACACGAATCTGGCAGGACTTGCGCAGCGAAAGCGTACCGGAGACGACCTCGCGCACCTGCTCCATGGCGTCGACCAACTTGGGCTCGTCCACCAGAACGCGACCCAGTTCGGTTTCCTTGCCTTGGTTGAGCTCACCGGTCGATTCCGCGGTCGCGCCGACATCGTGGGACTGCTCGTCCTGCACGGTGACGAACGGCCATTGCGCCAGGTGCACCGATTCCCCGCCGGTCAGGCCGCGCCAGATTGACTCGGACTCCATCGGGGCGAGCGGTGCCATGACACGCATGAGCACTTCGAGCACGGTGTAAAGCGTGTTGAAGGCGTTCTCATCCTCGTTCCAGAAGCGTTCGCGGTTGTTGCGGATGTACCAGTTGGTGAGCATGTCGATGAAGTCCTGCACCGCAGCGCAGGCGTCGGAAATGGCGAAGGTGTCGAGTGCATGCTCGACCGAGACCACGAGCCTGCGGGTGCGGGCCAGCAGGTAGCGGTCCATCTGCGGCAGGCCGGCGACTTCCTCAGGCTTCAGCGCGCGAGCGTCGTACCCCTTGCCGCCGTTGGCCGCGTTGGCATACAGTGTGAAAAAGTAATACGAGCTCCAGACCGGCAGCAGCACCTGGCGCACGGTGTCGCGAATGCCATCAGCAGTAACAATCAAATTGCCGCCGCGCAGGATCGGCGAGGACATGAGGAACCAGCGCATCGCGTCGGAGCCGTAGTCGTTGAACACACCGTTGACGTCCGGGTAGTTGCGCAAATGCTTGCTCATCTTCTGGCCGTCGTCGCCGAGCACGATGCCGTGGCAGATGACGTTCTTGAAGGCGGGCTTGTCGAACAGGGCCGTGGCCATGACGTGCAGCACGTAGAACCAACCGCGGGTCTGGCCGATGTATTCGACCACGTAGTCGGCCGGGAAGTGCTGTTCGAAATACTCCTTGTTCTCGAAGGGGTAATGGAACTGGGCGAACGGCATGGAACCGGACTCGAACCAGCAGTCAAGCACGTCGGTGATGCGGTGCATGTGCGACTTTCCGGTCGGGTCGTCGGGGTTGACACGTGTCAGGTTGTCAATATAGGGCCGGTGCATGTTGACATTGCCCTCGCCGTCGCGAGGATAGTCACCGAAATCGGCCTTGAGCTGGTCGAGCGAGCCGTAGACGTCGACGCGTGGGTACTTCGGGTCGTCGGAAACCCAGACGGGAATCGGCGAACCCCAGAAGCGGTTGCGGGAAATCGACCAGTCGCGGGCGTTCTGCAGCCACTTGCCGAACTGGCCGTCCTTGACGTTCTCGGGAATCCAGTTAATCAGCTGGTTGTTGGCGAGCAGGCGGTCCTTGATCTTGGTCACGGAAACGAACCATGAGGAGACCGGCTTGTAGATCAGTGGGGTGCCGCAGCGCCAGCAATGCGGGTAGGAGTGCACGTAGCTCTTCTCCTGGAAGAGCAGCGCACGATGATCTTCGGGGATACGGGCCAGCGGGCCATCACCGTTGCGCAGGTTGCGCAGAATCGGCAGGTTGGCATCGAAGACGTACATGCCTTCGTAATCCGGGCAATCGGCGGTGAAGGTGCAGCTAGCGTCGAGCACGTCGATGCAATTGACGCCGGCTGCGTTCAGCGTGTTCATATCGTCTTCGCCATAGACAGCCTGATGGACCATGCCGGTACCTTCGACGGTGTCGACGTAGTCGGCGGCGAGAATCTGGTAGGCGTTCGGCCCAGGGACATGGCCTTCAGACTCGGCTTCTTCACCTGCGAAATATGGGAAAACCGGCCAGTAGCGACGGCCGACCAGCTCCTTGCCTTTAAGTTCACGAACAACCTCATAGTTCTCGCCAAGTTCCTTGGTATACGAGCCGAGCAGCGGCTTTCCAAGGTAGAACTTCTTCCCAGCGAACTTGCCTTCAGTAGGCTTGACCTCGACATAATCGATATCCTCACCAACGACAATAAGGAAGTTGGTCGGCACGGTCCAAGGCGTAGTCGTCCAAAAGACGGCGTAGGCGTCGTCCTCATCACGCATCTTAACGGCGACGGAGAGGGTGATGTCCTGACGGTCCTGATAGACGTCGGCGTCCATACGCAGCTCGTGCGCGGAAAGCGGAGTACGGTCCTTCGGGCAGTACGGCAGCACGCGGTAGCCCTTGTAGGCCAGGCCCTTGTCGTAAAGGGTCTTGAACGCCCACATCACCGATTCCATGTAGGTGGTGTTCAGCGTCTTGTAGCCGTGCTCGAAATCGACCCAGCGGGCCTGACGGTGGACGTAGTCCTTCCACTCGTTGGTGTATTTGAGGACGGACTTGCGGCAGGCGTCGTTGAACTTCTCGATGCCCATTTCTTCGATCTGGTCGACCGATTCGATACCGAGTTCCTTCTGGGCCTCGAGTTCGGCAGGCAGACCGTGCGTGTCCCAGCCGAAGACGCGGTTGACCTTGCGGCCCTTCATGGTCTGGTAGCGCGGAATGACGTCCTTGGCATAGCCGGTTAAGAGGTGGCCGTAGTGCGGCAGGCCGTTGGCAAACGGCGGACCGTCGAAGAAGACGAATTCGTTGTCGCTGTGGTCGCCGCTAGGGTTGCGTTCGACGGATTTTTCAAAGGTGTCGTCCTTGTCCCAATAGTCGAGCACCGATTCTTCCATTTTGGGGAAGCTCGGGTTTGGCGCGACGTGCGCGCTTTGCTCGCCTACGGACGCCTTGGGATACACATGGGAATTGGTGGTTTCGCTCACCGCTGTCTCCTCGCTTGGCAGATGTCATGACTACCACGAGGACGATTGCGAAACGTAATGCTTTACGCGTTCGCGACCGCGGTACCACCTCGCTTGTTGAGCTGCAGGTACTTGAACGTACCACGCAACGCAACCGCTTGAAGTACAGGCTATGTCGGGCCCACCCGTCGGTTCTAATAAGCCATCCACCTCAAGTGAACAGCCGTTCTTCCAAAAGCTCCCCGCCGATAACGGATCACCGCTTATCAAAGCATATATTATCAACGACCTCTAGAAAAAGTCCTCCCCAATTCACTCTGCGGACAAATTCCTGCGGAGTTGATTTTCACAATACACCAATCACTAACGGCCGCTTCTTACGTCCCACTTGAAGAATTTGAGGGAGACGACGACCGACGCAATCAGCCATACGATGCAGACCGCCAGACCTGGCGAAACCAACATCGCCAATCCTGTGTGGCTGCCCAAAATCAGACCGCCGTTTTGTACTGTAGCGTGGACGAAATCCTGTCCAAGCCACATGGATCGCATCGACTCGGCCAGGTAGCCGACCGGGAAGAACGCACTCAGCGTACGCAGTGATGAAGGGATGATCCAGGACGGCGTAAACACGCCGGAAAGGAACATGAGGATCAGCGTGGGAACCAAGAGCATCATCTGCGAAGAATCAGCAGAAGGAATCAACGCGGAATACGCGACGCCGATAACGGTGCAGAGCACCGCGCCCAAAAGCGCAACGAGGATGGTGCCGGGAATATTCGCGGGAGCCTTGAGACCGAGAAACAGCATGGCGGACAGAAGCAGAACGGCCTGGCATATCAAGGCAACAACGAAACCGGAAAGCGCATAGCCGAAAAGCACGGAACCGTCGGAGCGACCCCTCAATCTGATACGTTTGAGCAGGCCGGAGTCCCTTTGAGAAACGATATCGCCGGCCACCTTGACGAACCCACCCATCAGAACCACATACGCAGTCAGCCCTAAAGCTGACCAGCTTGCAGCTGAGACCTGCGCTCCACCGCCGAGAGGGAGATTGTCACCTTTGTATGCCAAACCGAACAGAAGTGCCAACGCGACAGGAAAGGCGAGTGTGAAGAACACCGATTTGCCGTTGCGAAGGAAACTCAGTGTCTGCAGATGAAACTGGGGAAGAATGGTGTCGTTCATCGTTTGTCGTCCTTCGTTATAGGAATGTTGTCTTCTGAATCAGTCGCGCCGACCAATGCCGCATAGGCCGCACGCAGCGAAGGCTTCTCCACGCGCACATCGGTGATCTGCCATCCGCGATCCGCACAGGTTCGATAGATGGTCTCCAAATCGCGTGCCGGATCATGTGATTGCCATTCCAGACGATCATCCTTTCGGCTGGAACCATCGCCATTTTGTGGCAAAAGATTTGCCAGACCATCCAAAACCTCCGAACTCGCCGCCACTGAACTGGCCCTGGGAGAAGGCACAGATGCCGCAAGTTCCTCGACCGTTCCCGAGGCGGTGATATGGCCCTCTTTGATGACGCTGACGGAATCGGAAAGCGCCTCCACCTCATCAAGATAATGGGTGGTCAGCAAAACGGTGGCTCCAAGGTCACGCTGGCTGCGGATGATGTCCCAGACATTCTCGCGCGAGATGGGATCGAGGCCGGTCGTCGGCTCATCGAGCACAATAAGTTTCGGGTTACCATACAACGCAATGGCGATATCGACTCTTCGCCGCTCCCCACCTGACAATGAGCTCAAGGGCCGGTCCAGCAAATACTTGAGGTTTACACGTTCGGCGATGTCCAGAACGTCCTTTTTCGTCATTCCAGGCACATAGCGCCTCCAACTGAAAAGGATGTCCTTGACCTTCATCCCGGTCGGGAAGCCGGCGCTTTGCAGGACGATACCGACATCCGGCCGCAACTTGGCGGCATCGCCTATCGGGTCGACCCCGAGGGTGCGGATGCTGCCGCCCGCAACCTTTCTGGCACCGATGACGGCATCGACGAATGTGGATTTACCGGCTCCGTTGGGACCCAGCAAACCGATGATCTTTCCTGTTTCGGCAAGGAAGGTCAGGTCTCGTAAAGCCGAAAAATCACCGTATTTCACGGTCACGTTCCGGGCATTGATGGCGTAGTCAGACACTGCGATGGCCTTTCATCCAAGAAGCCGAATCAGATAAGGGCTATCAGTTGAGACCAATTGGCGACAAAGAACACAAGTACCCCACCGCCGATAAGCACTACTCTCCTGATGATTTTCTGCTTGCGTTTCTTCTGATAAGCCAAAGCTTCAGATTCTTCGTCCATAATGACAATCCTTAATTAAGTAGAAAGGCCGGAATTCATAGGAGCATCATCGAACGACGTCGCGTCCCCTTGTTTCAAGCCATATCGAAGTACGATTCATATCTTGCGAGAACCTAACCCCAATAAGACTTCAGAAGCCAAGACATGATTTTGAGAAACCAGTCAGCTGATTTCGTCAGTTTGCTATGATTCCCTTTCGCATCAGTTAAGTCTATAGCAATAGGCTCTATTATCATATAAGATAAAGACAACTTGGGAAAAGCCGAATTCCACACACAAAGCATTTTCGTGATTTACGCAAATTCCTGTAGGTGGATCAGGGTAATTGAGTCAAAGCCAAGATCGCTGAAATGCAGAAAGGCTCTGTCCAAAGGTCGGATACGAACAACGTACCTTTGAACAGAGCCTTTGCCGACGAAAGCGATTGGCCTCTTTTTAGTAGACCTCGAAACCGTGAGCCTTGAACTGGTCGTGAACGCGCTTTTTCAGTTCCTTGGACGGGCCTTCCTTGGTTTCCAGGGGGTAAGGAATGCCAAGTTCGTGCCACTTCGGACGACCGAGCTGGTGGAACGGAAGCACGTCGATATGTTCGACGGCGTCGCCGAAGGTCTCGACGATCTTGGCCACGTTTTCGACGTTCTCGACGCTGTCGGTAAGGCCGGGAACGAGGACGAAACGCACCCAGATCTTCTTGCCGGCCTTGTTCAAGCGCTGGCCGAATTCGATGGTCGGTGCCAGCTGGCTGCCAGTCACCTCATGATAGGTCTTTTCATCGCCGGACTTGACATCGAGCAGACACAGGTCGATGTCGTCGATCATCTCGTCGGTCCAGTCCTTGTTGAGGAATCCGGAGGTATCGAGGCAGGTGTGGATGCCTTCCTGACGCACCGCGTGGAAGACGCGTGAGACGAATTTGCCCTGCATCATGGACTCGCCACCAGAGAATGTGACTCCCCCGCCGGTGCTTTGGAAGACGTCCTTGTAGCGGGTGACGCGTTCGATCATATCATCAAGATAGACCGGCTGGCCGTCGCGCATCTTCCAAGTGTCAGGGTTCTGGCAGAACTGGCAGCGCAACGGGCATCCGCTCATGAACACGGTCATCCTGGTCCCCGGTCCATCGACGGATGTGTTGATATCCCATGAATGGACGAAGCCGATATCGCCGGTGCGCAGCGCATCGATACGGTCGTGGCGATCCAGACCTATAGGAGACTGGAAGCCGGAAAGACCGCCCATCAACGTGTGCTTGGCATATACTTTCGACTCCTTGAGCATGTGCTGCGTCGTCGTTCTAAATTGAGTGGTTGCGGACATCGTTGCCCTCCTTGTCAAATCCTTCATTCCATACTAATGGTTTTAAGGTTAAAATCCCAGTCGTTCGGTGTGCCTGAAGCACAATGTGATGCAGGAAATATTCCATAGCTGAAAACCCATTACCGTTATTCCAAAGCGGTTTCCACGGCCATGAAACATGATGAAGGGACGGAACTAGAGCCCCGCCCCTTCAATCAAACATTCACCACGTTACTTCAGGTATTTTGTCACTCAGTGACAGCACCCTGATGGAACGTACGGGAAATGATATCGAGCTGCTGCTCGCGGGTGAGCTTGACGAAGTTCACAGCGTAGCCCGAGACACGCACGGTGAGGTGCGGATACTTCTCAGGATGCGCGACGGCGTCCTCAAGCTGCTCCTTGCGCAGCACGTTGATGTTGGCGTGGTAGAGGCCATGGCCATTGCCGGAATCAAGGATGCCGACCAGGTTGGTGATGCGCTCTTCCTCGTCACGGCCAAGGCCGTCAGGGGTGATCGTGTTGGTCAGCGAAATGCCGTCCAGCGCGTCGTTGTAGTCGATCTTGCCGACCGAGAACATGGACGGCAGCATGCCGTGCGAATCCATGCCGTTCTCCGGGTTGGCACCAGGAGCATACGGGGTGCCCTTCTTGTGTCCGCTCGGGAAGGAACCGGTCGCCTTGCCGTAGACCACGTTCGAGGTAATGGTCAGGATGGACTGTGTCGGAACCGCGTTGCGGTAGACCGGCAGGGCCTTGATCTGATCCATAACCGTGGAGACGGTCCACTTGGCGAGGTCATCGGCGCGATCATCGTCGTTGCCGTAGATCGGGAAATCGCCGACCGTGCGATAACCGACCACCAGGTCGTCATCCGCACCTTCGACATACTCATTTTCGTGGCCTTCGAGGTTCTTCGCATCCTTGTTGTAGATAGGATAGACCTTCGCATATTTCAGGGCGGAAAGCGAATCGGCGGCAATCGACAGGCCGGACATGCCGCAACCCAGGGTGCGGTAGACTTCCTTGTCGTGCAGAGCCATCTCAATGGCCTCATACGCATACTTGTCATGCATATAATGAATGATGTTCAACGCTTCGACATAGGTCTCGGAGAGCCACTCAAGGGCCTTCTCGTAGTTGTCCTTGACCTTCTGATAGTCAAGGGTTCCGTCGGCTTCGGGCTTGATCGGATCGATGACGCCCTTATCAATGACCTGCATACCGGTCATCTCGTCACGGCCGCCGTTGATCGCGTACAGCAGAGCCTTAGCGGAGTTCACACGAGCGCCGAAGAACTGCATCTGCTTGCCGACACGCATCGGGGAGACGCAGCAAGCGATGGCTGCATCGTCGCCCCAGTGGTTGCGGATGTCACGATCGGACTCATACTGGATGGCCGAGGTGTTGATGGAGGTACGGGCGCAGAAGCGCTTGTAGCCATCAGGCAGCTTGGAATCCCAGAAGATCGTGATGTTTGGCTCCGGTCCTGGTCCAAGATGATCCATGGTCAGGGTGGCGAGCAGACGGAACGAGGTCTTGGTGACCATATGACGTCCATCATCGCCGAAGCCTGCATCGGACCAGGTGGCCCAATACGGATCGCCGGAGAAGATGCTGTCATAGTCCTTCGTACGCAGGAAGCGGACGATACGCAGCTTCATGACGAGCTGGTCGATGATCTCCTGAGCATCGGTCTCAGTGATCTTGCCACTCTTCAAGTCGCGCTCGAAGTAGCAATCGAAGAAGGCAGAGACACGGCCGAAGCTCATGGCCGCGCCGTCCTGGCTCTTGACGGAAGCAAGATAGCCCATGTAGGTCCACTGCACGGCTTCCTGAGCGGTCTGCGCCGGACGGGAGAGGTCGAGGCCATACTCATTGCCGAGAGCGATGAGTTCCTTCAGAGCCTTGATCTGGTCAGAATGCTCCTCGCGGAAGCGAATCCAATGCTCGATTTCGGCCTCAGTAAAATCGTTGCGATATGGAATCGAGTCCTTGTCGATCTTCTTCTGGGCGATCAGATAGTTGACGCCATAAAGGGCGACACGGCGATAGTCGCCGATGATGCGGCCACGGCCGTAGGCGTCAGGCAGGCCGGTCAGAATCTTGTTATGGCGGGCAAGCTTGATCTGCTTGGTATAGACGCCGAAGACGCCGTCGTTGTGGGTCTTGCGATACTTGGTGAAAATCGTCTTGATATTGGGGTCGGGCTTTTTGCCTGCCTCGATGATGGCCTGCTCGACCATACGCCAGCCGCCGTTCGGCATCATGGCACGCTTGCAAGGCTCATCGGTCTGCAGGCCGACGATCACGTTGTCGTGTTCCTTGTCCATGATGTAGCCGGGGCCGAAGTTGTCAATGCCGGCCGGGGTGTGGGTATCAACGTCATATACACGCTGCTTGCGCTCAATGGCAAGCTGGTTGTGATCGAGATAGTCCCACATTTCCTTGGTCTTCGGGGTTGCCTTGGCAAGGAAGGACTCATCGCCATCGTACGGCGTGTAGTTCTTCTGAATGAAATCGCGAACATCGATTTCCTTCTGCCAATTTCCTCCGACGAAGCCATTCCAGGCCTTTGCCTGAAGCTCTTCCTCAGAGAGAGCAGTCTGATCTACTGCGGTCATATAACACTCCTTGTTAATGGAGCAACGCATCTTCACGTTGCGTTCATTTACTATTGTAGAGTGGTCTGCGTCACAAGTCGACCAAATTAGTGTGAGCTACATCACTTTTTTGTTTTTGATGCCTTTTCCCATTCTCAAGAAAATTGGTCTAATGTTGTAAACCCTTGCTCAAGAACGATTTAGGCAATTATTCGTTTTTCCGTAAAGACGTGCTTTCTTCATAAAAAGAAAGTGACGTAGATCACATTTTTCATTTATCCGCAAAATAAACAGGCTGATGGAAACCGCTTGCCCATCAGCCCTCATGTTTAGAAACGTTCCGGAACCCGACGAACAGGCCTATTCGTCCTCGTCGTCCTCGTCGTCATTATCTTTGCCGGCCTTATCCCAGGCATTCCATTCCCGGTTCTGCTCTTTCCACTTGAGATTGCGCTTCTTGGCGATCTCCCCGGCGTCTTCGGCGTCCTTACGTGTCTTATAAGGGCCAAGACGCTGGTTTATCGGGGAAAGCTTGCCCAGCTCGGGCTTCTTGGTCACGATGTTGAAATACCATTCGTTTCCATCATTGTCGTTCGTGTTCAGCGTACCCTTTGCCATCGCAATTCCCCTCTTCATGGATATCGGCCCTTCAACTGTAACCCAAATCGGTGCCGTTCTTTTTCTCTCTTCCCAAAGCGTACGCTTCCGCTACTCTCGGAAGGCGCTGGTCACCGGCAGACGACGGTCGCGGCCGAACGCCAGCGAAGTCACCTTCGGGCCGAGCGGGTACTGGCGGCGCTTCCATTCAGCGCGGTCGACCAGGCGCATCACCGTGTCCACCGTCTTCTCGTCGAAGCCGTCCTTCAACAGGTCGGCGCGACCGTGAGCCTTTTCGATATAAGCCGCAAGGACTTTATCGAGCAGGGCATATTCGGGCAGCGAATCGGAATCCTTCTGACCAGGACGCAGCTCGGCGCTCGGCGCCTTTTCGATGCTGGCAACGGGAATCATCACACCGTCTTTAAGCGGTACGCCCGCTCCCCCGTTCTCATTGCCGACGATTTTCAGGCCGCCGACACCAACGCCGGCCGCTGCCGCACGGTTGCGCCACCGGGAAAGTTCCCAAACGCGGGTTTTCAAGAGGTCCTTGATCGGCGCATAGCCACCCACCGCGTCGCCGTAGATGGTGGAATAGCCGCAGGCGAGCTCGGACTTGTTGCCGGTGGCGAGCGCCAGCAGGTTCTTCGAATTGGAATAGGCCATGACGATGACGCCACGGATGCGCGCCTGCAGGTTCTCGGCCGCTACCCCTGTAAGATCAAGCTGGGTTTGGAAGGCCTTGAACAGCGGCTCGATGGGCTGGATATCGTAATGGGCTCCGATGTTGTGCGCCAAATCGGCGGCATCGTCCTTGGAACCGTCGGAGGAATACATGCTCGGCATGGATACGCCCTGCACGTTTGCACCACCCACGGCATCCGCCGCCATCGCCGCCACCAACGCGGAATCAATGCCGCCGGAAAGGCCCAGCACCACTGCGCCGAAATGGTTCTTGGCCATGTAATCCTTAAGGCCCAGGACACAAGCGGTGTACACCTCTTCGTCCGGGTCACGCGGCTCCGCAAGAGTGCCGACTTTCTGATGGGTAGCGGATGAATCGAAATCGAAATAACTCAGATTCTCAACGAACATCGGCGAACGCTCGATAAGTGTGCCGTCGGCATCGACCACGAAACTGCCGCCGTCGAAAATCAGATCGTCCTGGCCGCCGACCTGGTTGAGATAGATCAGAGGTGCATCGACCTCGCCGGCGCGGCGCTTGGCCAGATCCAAACGGGTGTGGGTCTTGCCTTCCTCGTACGGGGACCCGTTGATCGTAAGCAAAACGTCGATACCCTGGCCGGCCAGATCCGCCACTGGTCCGCCGTCCTGCCAGATATCCTCACAGATGGCCACACCGACCTTCACGCCATCGATGTCGAGAATGACGGACCGCTGGCCGGATTCGAAAATACGGAATTCGTCGAACACCCCGTAATTCGGCAGGAAGTGTTTGTCATACATCGACCATACCGAGCCCGAATGCAGCACCACCAAACGGTTGGTCGGTTTGCCATCGACGTCAGTGGCCGAGGAGGTTCCCACGGTTCCGACAACCACGTAAAGCCCGCCCAACCCTTCTTTTTCCAGCGTCTTCGCAAGTTCGTCGGCCTTGTTCGCCGCCGCTTTGCGGAATGTGGCACGAAAAGCCAGATCCTCGATCGGATAGCCGGTCAGCGTCATTTCGGGGAAAACGACGATTTGAGCGTGGTGCAGCGCGGCCATACGTGTGAATTGCAGGACAGTGGCGGCGTTGCCGTCGAGGTCTCCCACACAGGTGTCGATCTGGGCCAAAGCAAAACGAAGTTGAGTCATGCCTTCATCATATCCGCTTCGATGTCACTTTCACCCGATGCCAATAAAGAGAACGGACAATACCGTGTCTTTTCGCTATACGCCGCGCATAAAAAACCGCTCCACCTTAACAAAGGCAGGAGCGGCTATGAACGCAAATCAGCCGACGAAAGACGGGGAATCAGGCAAGTTCGCTTTCGACCCGCAGCAGCGCGTTGACCAGGAATTCCGCCGTGGGTTTGATGGCTTCGTCCAAGGCCACGAATTCGGGATTGTGGATACCATGGTGCCCCGGCTGGCCATTGGAACCGATTGAACCAAACACCAGCGGGCCCAGTTGCTGGAAGTCCGCGAAATCCTCGCCGCCCATCGACGTGATGACCGGTACGGAAGTTGCATAGCTCGGCACATCTTGCGCCACCGGACCTATCAGCGTTTCGTCGCTGACCAGCGGAACGGCAAGCTCATCCCATTTGATATCCACGGTGATGCCGTAAGCTGCGGCCGTGGATTCGACGATCTGACGGAAACGCCTGGTGACCAGATCATGGTCATCCTTATAGAAGTAGCGGACAGTTCCGAAGAATCCGGCGGTGTCGGGAATCACATTCCACACGTCGCCGCCGTGAACCTCCGTGATGGAAAGCACCACAGGCCTGAACGGATTGATGTTGCGGCTGACGACGGTCTGCAGCGAAAGGACCGTGGATGCGAGCGCCTCGATGGGACCGGTGCCGCAGTGCGGCTTGCCGGCATGGGTGCCATCGGCATGGAACGTGACGGCGAAGCTGACGCAACCGGCCATCATCGGATCCTTGCTCACCGCGATTTCGCCGGGCTTGTGGTCGGGGGTGTTGTGAGTGCCGATAAGGGCATCGACCTTGCCCAGAGCGCCGGTCTTGATGACGTACCGCGATCCTCTTCCGGTCTCTTCGGCAGGCTGGAAAAGAATGACGGCGGTGCCGGCAATACGGTCGCGATGCTCGGCCAGCCAGTAGGCGGCGGCAAGCAGACCGGTCATGTGGATGTCGTGGCCGCAACCATGCATCACGCCGGGGTTCTTGGAGGTGAACGGCAGACCGGAATGCTCATGGATGGGCAGGCCGTCGATATCCGCACGAAGCACGACCCGCGGTCCGGGCTTCTCTCCCTTGATCTGCGCCACCAATCCGGTCTCAAGCGGCGTGTCCAGGATTTCAATGCCGTGCGACGTCAGCTGGTCACGCAGGAATTTGGTCGTTCCATATTCTTTGAAACTGAGCTCGGGATACTGATGGAGATGATGCCTGACGGCGATCAAATCATCGGAAATCTCCACATGTTCCACCATAATGTAATACTCTTTTCTTTTCTGTTCCTCATTTAAGGATACCAACCGATTGCCTGAAACTCGGACGAGAACCACGACCGTCAAAAGCGGAAGTTGAAGGGCTTGTGGTGACTTTGGCAAGGGAACCCGCCGGGATTAGAAAACCTTACCGGCCTTTTCATTTACGTATTCCAAGCCTCACGCCTCTTGCGACTTGCGCATGTCGCTTTCGACGTCGCCCAGGAATCCGCGGAGCTGGGAACCGCTATATTGGTCGGCGAAGACGCAGGTGCCTTTGGACTTCTGCTGCAGAGCGGCCTTGAACTCCTTGGTATGGGCTATGCCTGCGAGCTTGAGATAGAGCGGATTGTTGATATCCGCTTTCTTGACGATGAAGATGTTGATGTAGGGGCGGGCATGGTTGCTATGCGGATCGTCGCGGAAAATCGATTCGGAGGGTTTGAGCCCGGCGTCGGCGACAAAATCGTTGTTCATGATGCCGGCGGCAACATCCGGATCGTTGAGCGACTTGGGAACCTGGGCGCCTTTGACCGGCACGACTTTCACTTTGGAGGCGGACTCGTCAAGGTCAGCCTGCGAGGTGAATGGGGTCCACGGGTGCTTCAGCTTGATGAGTTTGGCTTGGTCAAGCACACCCAGAGCACGCGAAAGATTCGTCTCGTCGTTGGGAACAGGAATGCTGGATCCGGCGGGAATCTGTGAAACGTCCTTGTATTTGGTCGAATACATCCCCAGCGGGAAGACGCCGGTGGCTCCGATGGGCTGCAGGTCCTTGTGGTTCTTCACGTTGTAATTGGCAAGCAACAGGATGTGCTGCGATTCGTTCATGTCAAGACTGCCGGAATCCACTGCAGGATCCTCGGAGGTGTAATCCTGGAAATCGACCAGCTGGACTGAAATGCCAAGCTTTTGCGCCTGCTGCTTGAAAACCACCCAATCGGGGTTGGTCACTCCCACCACGCCGATCTTCACTGGATTGGCAGGCGTACCTTTCGCCGCGCTTGCCTTTTTGGCGGCGAAACCGCGGTAACCGAAGAAAGCGAGGGCGGCGAGCAGAACAACGACAACCACAGCGATGACGATATTCCGTTTCGTGTGATTGACGCGAACCGGTTCTTCTGGACCGAGGCCACCGGCCGACAGCGGACTGAGATCGGGGCCGGGTTGCGTATTCGGATTTGTTGATGACATAATGTTCCCTTATTGGTTTGGTGATTGTCTGATATGCGCTTGTGTCTTGAGGGCAAGAATACACGGCCAAAAGGCCTGAAAATATTGAAAAATCAAAAACAACTATCCGTATTCGTTATGACGCGTAGAAGAACCTCGCCGTTTAGGCAATTGCTCGGATCAGCAGGCCAAAAAATAGAAAAACGCCTGATTCCTGCTGTTGAAAGCAGGAATCAGGCGTCATGACCTTTGGTTTCCTCACTGAAGAAGTTTTGGCGAACCGCCGTAAAGAATCACTACACTACTTCTGACGCTTGAGGATGCGCTTGGCCAGCATGTTGGCGATGGCCTGTACGACCTGCACCAGCACAATCATGATGACGACAGCCGTCCACGTGACAACTGGATCGAACTTCTGGTAGCCGTAGGAAATCGCGAAATTACCGAGGCCGCCACCGCCGATGTAGCCGGCCATGGCCGACATGTCGAGAATCGAGATGAAGAGGAACGCGTAGGCCAGGATAAGCGGGCCCAAAGCCTCAGGAATGAGGACTGTGCGGATGATGGTGAACGTGGAGGCGCCCATGGAGCGCGCCGCCTCGATCACTCCCCTGTCAACCGGCACCAGATTCTGTTCGACAAGCCTTGACGTGGCAAACGTGGCCATGATGATCATCGGGAAAATCGCCGCCGCAGTACCGATTGAGGTGCCGACGACCTTCATGGTCAACGGCTGGATCGCCGCCAGGAAGATGATGAACGGGATGGGCCGCACGATGTTGACGATGATGTCAAGGATATGGTAGATCACGGAATTCTCGAAGAGATTGCCGGGTCTGGTGCCGTAAAGAACGACACCGAGAATCAGGCCCAGAATGCCGCCTACGACGAGAGTAATAAACACCATTTCCAGCGTTTGGGCGATGGATTGCAAGAGCATGGGTTTGAGGATCGACCAATCCTGGTCCGCTGCCAACGTAATGGTTCCCGTGACTTTTGCCCCAAATGAACCGGTGAGATTAAAGGTATTCATCAGGCCTGTTCCCCTTTCCCGTTTCCATTCGCATTCGTGGACCCGACCGCATCATCCGATTCATCGGCGTCATCGAGAATATCGCTGCCAACATCTGCCGCGCTTCCGGAGCCACCAGCACCGCCAACCGCTGTCGTGCGCGTCTTTGGCCCGGCAAGCGGTGTCGAAACCGCCATGTCATAATCAATCGGAGCCTGCGCGCTGCCAAAATCGAACACATCACTGTCGCGGGACAACTCCTGGAGGAACCCATCGATGAGCGATGCCTCCCCCGCCAACTCGTAGGTCATGGCACCGATCGCATAGCCGGTCACGGTATCGATGCCGCCGTAAATCAGGTTGGTGGATACCCCGTATTCGGCGATAAGCCCCGAAATGTTCTGGCCTGAGGACGGCACGATTGAATTGTCCAACTCGTTTTGCGCGTCTTTTTGGCGGATAAGCACAGTGACAATGCGGCCGGGCCATTGACGGTGCATGTCGACGACACGTTCGGGGTCGGGAATACCGGAAATCGCCGTGGCTATGAAACGCTTGGTGATCTCCTGCTTCGGCGCGGCGAAGACGCTGTAGGCGTCTCCGCGCTCGACCACACGGCCATTGCTCATCACGGCAATCCGGTTTGCGATTTTCTGCACAACATTCATCTGATGGGTGATCAGGACGATGGTCACCCCCAACTGCTGGTTGATCTGTCGCAACAGGTCGAGCACCTCCCCCGTGGTCTCGGGGTCGAGTGCGCTGGTCGCCTCGTCTGCCAGAAGGATTTCGGGGTTCGTGGCCAAGGCACGGGCGATGCCGACGCGCTGTTTTTGGCCACCGGAAAGCTGCGAGGGGTATTGGTTCGCATGCTCCTCAAGCCCGACGAATTTGAGCAACTGGTTGACGCGACGTTCCTGATAGTCCTTGCGCCAATGGTCGAGCACCAGCGGATAGGCGATGTTCTGCGCGACTGTTTTGGTGGAGAAAAGGTTGAACTGCTGGAAGATCATGCCGATCTTTCGTCGCAGCGGGCGTAGCCCGGATTCGTTAAGGGCGGTGATGTCCTGCCCCAGGACGCGCACCGATCCGGAGGTAGGGCGTTCCAGTGCATTGATCATGCGTACGAGCGTCGATTTGCCGGCGCCGGAGTACCCGATGATGCCGAAAACGTCACCTTTGTTGATGCTCAACGACACATCGTCGACGGCACGCATCGGTTTCTTTTTGTCTTTTGACTTGAATTCCTTGACCACATGGTCGAGTTCGATGATTGCCTCGCTCATATTCCTCGCTTTTCCTGTAGTTTCTGCCCGAATATGTACCGAACCGATTGGCCACGGACACAAGCCGCCAATCGGTCGGAAATACTATGAAACGATATTAATCCTTCGCTTTGGCGTCCTTTTCGACATCACGCAGGAAGCCCTGCAGCATTTCGGCGCTGTATTCGTCGGCCAAAGACGCGCTGTTATCCGATTTCTTCATGATGCCCGCCGCGACCTTCTTGGAGTGGAAGATCTTCACCAGCTTCAGATACGTGGGATTGTCAGCATCGGCCTTGCGGGCGACGAAAATGTTGATGTAGGGCCTGGCTTCTTTACTTTCCGCGCTGTCGTGGTAAATGGCGTCACTGGCCTTGAGCCCGGCGTCTTTGACATAGTCGTTGTTGATTACGCCGGCCGAGACCTGCGGATCTTTCAGTGAATTGGCGACCTGCTCGGCCTTGAGCGGAAGGACCTTCACCTTCGATGCGGCGGTGTCGATGTCGGCGGGAGTGGTGAACGCGGTCCACGGGTGGTTGAGCTTGATCAAACCCGCGGATTTGAGCACACCCAATGCGCGGGCCTGGTTGGTTTCGTCATTGGGAACGGGAACGGTGGTACCGGCCGGGATGTCTTTGACGTCCTTGTATTTGCTGGAATATATTCCAAGTGGATAGACGGCGACGCCACCGATGGGCTGCAAATCCTTGTGGTTCTTGACGTTGTAATCGGCGAGGTAAAGAATATGCTGGAACTCGTTCAAGTCAAGGTCTCCGGAGTCGAGCGCCGGATTTTCGGAAGTGTAGTCCTGGAAGTCCACGAGTTTGACGTAAATGCCCTGCTTTTGTGCTTCTTCCTTGAAAATCGGCCACTCGGGACTGGTGACACCGACCACGCCGATCTTGACGGGATTGGATTCGCTTCCTTTGGCGGCAGCCGACTTTTTGCCGGCAAACCCACGGTAGCCGAAGAAAGCGAGGACGACGACAAGCACCACGACCACGGCCGCGATGATGACGTTGCGCACGGTGTGGTTGACCCTGACCGGTTCCTGCGGACCTTGGAACCCGTCGACCGGCAAAGGTGCTTTCCCACTGGTATCGCCAGCGTTGTGCTGATCGTTGGCTTCTGCCATGTCTTCCCCTTATTTCGTTTGATGTGTAGTGGCTACCATACCTGCCCTTACGCTTTCGACACAACGCAAAAGCCGGAAAGACCTATTGACATTCGTTATAACCAGCGCATTAACGGGCGGAAATACAACGTTTTTCAACGTGTTGTATGCAATTGCGGATATGCCGCTCGTCCTAACACGGTGGGAAAATGAACCTTATGAGAAAAGTAATCATGCATACCACCGAGGGCGACATCGCCCTGAACCTCTTCGACGACAAGACGCAGGAAACCGTCAAGAATTTCCTTGGACTCGCCACCGGCGAAAAGGAGTGGACCGATCTCAAGACCGGCGAGAAGTCGCACAAGCCCTTCTATAACGGCCTGACCTTCCACCGCATCATCAAGGACTTCATGATCCAGGGAGGGTGCCCACTGGGCAACGGTACCGGCAACCCCGTCGACCCATTCGACGACGAGATTGTCGAAGACCTCAAATTCGACCAGCCCTATAGGCTCGCCATGGCCAACGCCGGACTACGCCGCGGAAGTGATGGCCAGATCCATGGCACCAACGGCTCGCAGTTCTTCATCACCACCGTGCCGACCCCGTGGCTCAACGGCCATCACACCATCTTCGGCGAGGTCGCTGATGACGCGGGCAAGTCCGTGGTCGACCGCCTGCAGAACCTGCCCACCGACAGCAACGACATGCCGTTGAAACCGCCCGTCATCACCTCCGTTGAGGTTGTGAAGTAGGCAGCAACCGTTTTCAAAGCAAACGCTATAAAGGCCCCTCGCCATTCGAGTTTCAATGGCGAGGGGCTTTCGTATACGCGCAGAAGTTTTGGCCCCGGCAGAACCACCTAAAAGTCAAAGATGCGACGAAAAGCACACAAAATCGCGCTTTATTATGCTTTTGGTCGCGTTTACAAACCAATGCGACGAAAAGCACACCTTTTCGTGCTTTTCGTCGCATCTTCAGTATTCCACCTCAGCGTGCATGACGCTACATCTTGCGCATGTGCGGAACCGCGGAATCCTTGGCACCGGTCAGGCGGTAGACATCGAACACACCGTCGATCTTGCGCACGGCGCTCAAAAGCGTGGCCATGTGCTGAGGGTCGGCCATCTCGAAGGAGAACTGGCTGGTGGCCACACGGTCGGAGCCGGTGGCGACAGTAGCGTTGATGATGTTGACGCCATGGTCGGAAAGCACTTGGGTCACATCGGTCAAGAGGTGCGGCCGGTCGAGCGCCTCCACCTGGATCTTGACCATGAACAGACCCTTGGCACTGGTCCAGGCCACCTCAACCACGCGGTCGGGCTGCTGCTTTTCAAGGTTCAGCATGTTCTGACAATCGGTGCGGTGCACCGAAACGCCCTCGTTCTTGGTGATGAAGCCAACGATCTTGTCACCGGGAACAGGCGTGCAGCAACGGGCCAGCTTGACCCATACGCCTTCCACGCCTTTGACCGAGATCCCGAGTTTGTTGGTGTCGCGGCGGCGTTCGACGTGCTTAAGCGGCAGCGCCTCCTGCTCGACATCCTCTTCGACCTCGTCCCGGCCGGCGTCCTTGACCAGACGCGAGATGACGTTCTGTGTGGAGACCTGCCCGTCACCGATGGCGGCAAATACGGCGTCTGCGTTGTCGAAGTTGAGCTCGTCGGCGATACCGACCAACGCCTGCGGGGTGAGGAGTGTAGCGACTGGAAGATTGCGCTTGCGCATGGCGCGCGTGAGCTCGTCCCGGCCTTCGTCGATAGCCTCGCTGCGGCGTTCCTTGCTGAACCACTGACGAATCTTGTTGCGTGCCTTCGGGCTTTTGACGAAGCTCAGCCAGTCGCGTGAAGGCCCTGCGGTTTCGGATTTGGAGGTCAGAACCTCGACAGTATCGCCGCTTTCCAGAACGGTGTCGAGCGGAACGAGACGGCCGTTGACGCGCGCACCCATGGTGCGGTGGCCGACTTCGGTATGCACCGCGTAGGCGAAATCGACCGGCGTGGCGTTGGCCGGCAACGAGATGATCTTGCCTTTCGGCGTGAAGACGTAGACTTCGGCACTGCCAAGATCTTCCTTGAGAGAGCCGAGGAATTCGTTGGAATCCGGCGTCTCGCTGGTCCAGTCGGCCAGCTGTTGGATCCATTTGAGGTTGTCGGCCTCGCTCAGGTCCTGGTTCTCTTCGCTTTCGCGCTTGCGGTCGCCCTTGTCCGGTTCGCTCAGCTTGCGCCCGGCCTGCCCGTTTTCCTTGTATTTCCAGTGGGCGGCGATGCCGAATTCGCTGCGTCGGTGCATGTCCCAGGTGCGGATCTGAATCTCGACGGGCTTGCCACCGGGGCCGACCACCGTGGTGTGCAGGCTCTGGTACATGTTCATCTTCGGCATGGCGATGTAGTCCTTGAACCTGCCGGGAATCGGGCTCCATCGGGCGTGGACGGCACCAAGCGCCGCATAGCAGTCCTGGATGGTGTCGACGATGATGCGCACACCGACCAGATCGTAGATGTTGGAGAAATCGTGGCCGCGCACGATCATCTTCTGATAGATCGAGAAGTAGTCCTTCGGACGGCCGGTGACAGTGGCCTTGATGTGCTGATCGGCGAGGTCCTCGTTGATCTCGCTGACAATCTGCTTCAAGTAGACGTCGCGCTGGCCGGCACGACGGTTGACGAGCACGACGATTTCGTTGTAGATCTTGGGATAAAGGACCTTGAAGCTCAGTTCCTCGAGCTCGGTTTTGATGGCGTTCATGCCGAGCCTGTTGGCCAAGGGCGCGTAGACATCGAGGGTCTCGCGGGCCTTGCGTTGGGCGTTGGATGGCTTGACATAGCGCCAGGTACGCGCGTTATGGAGGCGGTCGGCCAGTTTGACGACGAGTACACGCACGTCGCGGCTCATGGCGACCACCATCTTGCGGATGGTCTCGGCCTGCGCCGAATCGCCGACCTCCATGTTGGTAAGCTTGGTGACCCCGTCAACCAGGCCAGTGACGGTGTCGCCGAATTCCGCACGGCAATCATCAAGTGTGTAATCGGTGTCTTCTACCGTATCGTGCAAAAGACCGGCAGCGACCACCAATGATCCCATACCAAGATCGGCCAGAATCTGGGCCACGGCCAAAGGATGGATGATGTATGGTTCGCCGGAACGACGACGCTGGTTGCGATGTTGCCAAACAGCCCTGCGATAGGCACGCTCAAGGATGCTCAGGTCAGCATCGGGATGGTGCGCACGACAGACACGAACGATGGGCTGCAGCGGGTCAAGCGGATCGGTGCTGATCTCACAGCCCAGCATCCTTGCCGAATTGTTGTCCGAAACCGTATCGCCCATGCCCGCTCCCATCACCTTATGTGTACATTCTATCTGATTGAAGGACGGCCTGCTGCTATTTTCCAGCGATTCCCGTGGAACCGAATCCACTTTCCGCCCGATCGCTGCCCGGCAAAGTCGTAGCCGGCACGAACCGCGCCTCCACATAACGTTGGATGACCAGTTGCGCAATGCGGTCTCCGGCGTGCAAAACCGCCGTATGCTGCGAATCGAGATTGATCAGCGGCACCTTGATCTCGCCACGATAGCCCGCATCGATGGTGCCCGGCGCATTGAGCACCGTCAGCCCCATCTTCACAGCCAATCCGGAACGCGGGTGCACCAAGCCAACGTAGCCATTGGGCAAGGCGATGGAAACGCCTGTCGGCACCAAAGCACGTTCAAACGGCCTGAGCTCGATATCAATGGTTGATGTCAGATCGGCACCGGCATCGCCGGCATGGGCGTAGCGCAAAGCCGGCACATTGCCGTCGGAGTCCGCCTTGAGCAGCACCTCGACGTTTTCGGGTTCGTTGTAGCTTTCGGCGTAGGCCATCAGGCGGCACACTCCTTGCACACCGGACCGTTCGGGCCCATGTGGTCAAGCTGGCTGCGGTGCTTGACGAGGAAGCATTCCGAGCAGATGAACTCGTCACCCTGCATAGGGATAACGGTCACCGACGAATCCTCGTTGCTCAAATCCGCGCCGGGCAGCTCATAATCCTCGGCAATGGCGTTCTCGTCGTCATCGATGTCCTCGGCGGAATCCCTATTGCTTTTGCTCAATGCCTGAAGCGATTCTTCATCCTCGTCCTTGTTGCGGGGGGAATCATAATCCTGAGCCATCTCATGGTCCTTTCTTGTTGATTCACGGTATGCCCTACCGATGGCGTCCACGTCAAAAATGTGTTTTACGGGCAAAAGGATACACGATTTAGCAAATTCGTAAAGTACGACACGAGGGACA
Source organism: Bifidobacterium sp. ESL0745 (assembly GCF_029433335.1). Lineage (NCBI taxonomy): Bacteria > Bacillati > Actinomycetota > Actinomycetes > Bifidobacteriales > Bifidobacteriaceae > Bifidobacterium > Bifidobacterium sp. ESL0745. The sequence goes on along the minus strand of NZ_JAQTHX010000001.1, from coordinate 430,025 downwards.
TAATGGAATAAAGTGAGATTCTCGAGGTTTTATTGTTTGAGGAAAGTGGTGCTTGCATGCCAGTGAGTTCAGTTGCACAAGCCCGGTTCGACCATGTCGACGAGGACGGCGAACTGGTGTTCGTTTCGAGGGGATTGAAATTCCGTGTACCCGTCGACGACACGCTGGAGCATGCCATTCTCGAGGCACGCCAGATCAAAAGCGAGACCGATGAGGCGAGTAATCCCGGATTGGCGCAAACCCTACCGATTTCAAGCATTCAGGCACTTATTCGTGCCGGTGCGCAGCCTGAAAAAGTGGCTGAAAAATATGGGCTGAGCCAAGCCTTGGTCCGGCGCTTTTCGGCTCCCGTCGAGACCGAAAAGCAGTATGCCATCGAGCAGTTCCTTGCGGTTTCGGCGCCGAAAGGAAGCAAGGTCCACTCCGTCGAGGAGCTCATCGCGCGCACGCTGGCGGCCGCCAGAATCGGGATGGAATCGGTCAAGTGGAGTGCGACACGCCGGGGACGCGAACCATGGCTGATCACAGCGACATTCCGCACGCAGCGCAATCTTGTGCGCGCCGAGTGGACATGGAACATGCACGACAACACCGTGGAATGCCAGAACACCGTGGCACAGATACTGTTGGGTGAAAGGGAAACAGGCCAACATCCCAATCAGTCCGGCAACGCTCAGCAAACCATCACCAAACAGAACGCCGATTCGGTCGGGGCCAAAGAAAACGCCAATCAAAACGCTATTGCTTCAAGGCAATCATCATCAAGCAATGACAATCAGGACACCGAAGACTCGTCATTTGAAGCGAACCTTCCGTTGCCCGGCAATTCAGTGCGTTCGGCACGTATCGCCACCACAGTGGCCTCGATGCGAGAGCAAAGCGATAACGCCACGGCAACACGCGACGCAAACACTCAAGCCGATCAGTCATCCCAAAAGGGGGAGCCTGCAAGTTCCAACGACGGCGAATCCATCTCACTGCCGTATCCTGCTCCAATAACAACAGATGAGGCCGCTGCAGCCGATGCCTCGTCTTCGGCACCCTCGCAGACAGCGAACGTGCCGGTGGACGCCCTATCACTGCCGTTGGCAAACCGGACGTCCTCTGCTCAGTCGCAAATGTTCACTCCATTCAACGACACCTCCGACCAACACTCGGAAAACGACGGTTCCGACGCCCCCTCGACCGATAAGCAACAGAACGCTGCCAAGGGCGACGAAAAGGAACACGACGGGGAAGATCACAAACGGGGCAAACGCAAATCAGGTCGTTCCGCGGTACCCAGCTGGGATGAAATCCTGTTCGGCGAGTGAGCGTTAAACCAGGCTTGGTGCCGTTGCCTACTTTGATAGCAGACAACGGTTTCTTTTTATTTCAGCTTTAATCGTCTTATCCGCTGCAGCTGCGTCAAACGTTACCAGCACGGGCGCAAACGGATGCTCATGCAAATGAAACAACCCCGATCAGGCTACATCGATCAGGCAGGGAATCTCACGCTCCAGACGCGTCAATGAACCGTGAACACCAAGCAGGCCCATGGCTCCCTCGCTGTGCGTACGGGAATCGACAATCGTGGCGTTGCCTTTGGCACAAACGATGACATCACCGATCAATGGCCTGACACGCGCTTCGACACTACCGTAAAGACCGCGTTTGATCGCCTCGTCACGGGTGAAAATCTCCGCACGATCAGCCAGCTCTTCCCGCCAACGCACCGCCATGACATCGACATCGGCACCAGGTTGCGTATAAAGCATTGTCATACGAGGTTCACCGGCGACCAACGCGACGTCCCGTGTCAGATTCTCGTTAGCGGCGATGTCAATCTGGTTGCCGAAATCAACCTCGACCATGCCGTGGTCGGCGACGACGACCATCAACGTGCCTGGTTTGAGCCCCCTTCTCAACATCCGCAACTGTTCATCCGTGTTTTCCAGAGCCGTGGCCCACTCCTCGCTCATCGGCCCATAGTGATGCCCGGCTTTGTCGACATCATCCACATAGTAATACGTGATTCCGGGCTTGCCGGCTGCCTTGATGGCTGCGCGCACACGCAACTGCCTATGCTGCGAACCTTGGTATTCCGGGCCTCGCAAAGCGGCGCGGGTAAGGGACGAATGGGCAAATTTCGGCAAACCAACGCTGGTGACCCGCACACCGTTATCGACAAGACGCTCGAAAACCGTAGGCTGCCGCTGAAGGTCCTCAGGTTCAGGGGCACCGGCAAAGCTGATAAGCTGAGCCAATTCTCCCGTTTCCTCGTTGCGCTGGGTGAACCCGGTCATGCCTGTCATGCCGGGGCAGGTGCCGGTGCCGAAAGCGCCCATGACGATCGGCGTGGTGCTGGGGATGCAGGTTGCGATTGGTTTTGCATTCCGTTCCTGATTCATCAGGCCACGCAGATACGGAGCGTGACCGGCACGCATGGCCAGATTCCAGAAGCCCAAGCCGTCCACCAGAACAATAACCGCCGAATCGGTCTTCGGAAAGCCCAACGCGACCCTCGCGCCCTCCGGATCGGGATGAACGGACGTTGGCATCGGCTGACCGATGGCGGCACTCAACGCCGGAAGAACCGCGGAAATATGACGGCTGCTGCCGTACGCATCGATTTGGCGAAATTTCAGCAGTTCATCCATCGGCTCGACTTCAACACTCATGCCTCCATTCAATCACCGCACGCCGAAAAACCAGACTCGCAAAATTTTGCCTCATCAAAATTTTGTGAGCCAAACAAACAAAACTTCACATCCCTAATAACGGGAAACACCGATGATGCCAACGATTCTAAAATAATACGACACTTTTCAGACTCACAAAGTTTTACCTCTTTAAAAAAATGTGAGTCTGCCACGCAATTCAAGTCCTCGACGTGGGGAACCGGTATGATGAAGCGGATTGTCTTTTAGCAGATAGAGGTGCTTTTCAGTATGGCTCAACGTCGCAAAACGGCCAAACCAGCCTATGACCCGCACACGGTCAAGGAGAATATCATCGAAACGCCACTCGATGAGGAAATGAGCAAATCATTCCTTGAGTACGCCTATTCAGTGATTTACGCGCGAGCCCTGCCGGACGCGCGAGATGGTCTCAAACCGGTGCAGCGACGCATCATCTATCAGATGGGCCAGATGAACCTGACCCCCGACAAGCCCTATATGAAGTCCGCCCGCGCCGTCGGTGAGGTGATGGGCAAGCTGCACCCGCACGGCGACTCCTCCATCTACGAGGCCATGGTGCGCCTTGCCCAGCCGTTCGCGATGCGCCTGCCGCTGGTGGACGGGCACGGCAATTTCGGCTCGCTTGACGACGGACCAGCGGCCTCGCGTTATACCGAAGCACGGCTTGCGCCAGCGGCACTGGGGATGAATGCGAATATCGACGAGGATACCGTCGACTTCTCCCCCAACTACGACAACAAACTGAAGGAACCGGATGTGCTGCCGGCCGCGATCCCGAATTTGCTCGTCAACGGCGCCTCCGGCATCGCGGTGGGCATGGCCACCAACATGGCCACACACAACCTCGGCGAGGTGGTCGCCGCCGCGAAATACCTGATGAAGCATCCTGACGCCACGCTTGACGAACTGATGGACTACGTGCCAGGGCCGGATTGGCCGGGCGGCGGCATTATCATCGGGCGTGACGGTATCCGCGAAGCTTACGAAACCGGACGAGGCACGCTGACCACCCGTTCCGCCACCCATATCGAAAACGTGACCGCACGCAAGAAGGCCATCGTCGTCACCGAACTGCCGTTCATGGTCGGCCCCGAGCGTGTGCTCGAACGCATATCCGAAGGTGTGAAAAATCATCATATCGAAGGCGTTTCGGGCGCGATCGACTTGACGGATCGGCACAACGGCACGCGCATCGTCATCGAGATCAAAACCGGTTTCGACCCCAATGCCGTGCTTGCCCAGCTCTTCAAGAACACACCGCTGGAAGACAACTTCACCATGAACAACGTGGCGCTCGTCCACGGACGGCCGCACACCATGGGCTTAAAGGAAATGCTCGAGGTGTGGGTGGAGCACCGGCGCAACGTGATCCACCGTCGCAGCGAATACCGGCTGCACAAGGCACAGGAACGGCTGCACCTAGTCGAGGGCATGCTGCTTGCGATGGTCGACATCGACGAGGTTATCCAAGTCATTCGCACCTCCGACAACGCTGACGCTGCGAAGACGCGGTTGATTGCCGTCTTCGATCTGGACGATATCCAGGCGCAATACATTCTCGACCTGCGGCTGCGCAGACTCACCAAAATGAGCCGTATCGAGCTCGAAGCCGAACAGGACGACCTGAAACGGCAGATCGACGAGCTCAACGAAATCCTCGCTTCCGGTGAGCGGCTTGACGAAGTGATCATCTCCGAAATGAACGAGGCGGTGGAAAAATGGGGCGACCCGCGCCGCACGGTGCTGCTTGAACGCCATGAGGACGGCAGCCTGACACCGGTGCGTTCGCTGGCTTCGTCCGATTCTGCTGCTGACAATGCCAATCCGGATTCCTCCGCCTTGGCCGCCATCCGCGTGGAAAACACCGTTTCGCAGGCGGCACAGGACGTCGAAGCCGCAAAAAAGGCAAAGAAGGCCGGCAATGTCGAGGAAGCAACAGCGGCACTGCGGCTCGATGACGAGCCTTGTGCCGTGATGCTGAGCGCCACCGGACTCATCGCGCGCACTTCGCCGAGCGCGGTCGATCTTTGGCAGACGCGCGAGGCAAATGGCAAGCGTGCGCACGACGACCAGATCGTCTCCATTTTCGCCAGCACGACGCTTTCCAGCTATGGTCTGATTACTTCTGCCGGACGCTTGGTCTTGGCCCATATTGCTGATCTGCCATCGCTGCAGGCCAGCGAGAGCCTCAGCGTTTCCGGTGGCGTCAGCGCCGACGAACTGCTCGGCATGACCACCAGCACCGATTCGGTCCCTAGCGAACACGTTGTGGCGGCGATTGCCATGGGCGATGGTTCCGGAAAGACCGAATCCGCCGACTCGGGAGACAGTAATACTTCTAGCACCGACAGCACCACTACCCCGCTGGCCATCGGCACCCGCAACGGCATCGTCAAGCGCTGGAACCGCGAATCGCCCAGCACCATGGATTCCTGGCCGGTCATTGACCTGAAGGACGGGGATGCCGTCATATTCGCCGCACCCGCGGCCGACGACGACCGTATCGTCTTCATTTCCTCCGATTCCTCATTGCTGACCTTCGAAGCCAATGTGGTGCGCCCGCAAGGCCGCACCGCGGGTGGTATGAACGGCATCAGGCTTGCCGAAGGACAGCATGTCGTGGCCTTCAATGTGGTGCCGGCCGGCAAAATCGCCTGGACCTACGACGAAGGCGAAAACGGCCTGTATTCGGCCTCAGGAGCCGTCGTGCTCACCGTTGCCGGCGATGACGCAGCACTGCCCGGCACCGAGACCGGAGCGGCCAAGGTAACCCCATTGGAAATGTACCCGACCAAGGGACGCGGCACCGGCGGCGTGCGTTCGCAGCGCTTCCTCAAAGGCCAGAACACCCTGACCAGAGCTGCCATCGGCACCTATCCGCTCTACGCCAGCACATCTGGCGGAGCGCCCGTCGAGCTGCCCAAGCCGGACATGCGCCGCGACGCCTCCGGCGTCGATCTCCCTGCGCCGATCGAGTACGTGGCATAAAGATGGACTAATTATTCATATGGCCGCAATCTGTAATCCACATTCAGATTGCGGTCATATTGTTTTATCTAAGCACTTACGTCATACAACTATTGCATTACACTTATATTCGAACAGGGAAAATCCTCATAATGAAGGCTCCTTCTTTTTGAACAACACAATCAGCAACAACGAACAGGCCACGAGAGGCAGGCAGAGAAGCGGCACTCCGAAAATCCCGTGACACACCTTGATAAGCCATCCACCAACCCATGAACCCACCAACGACGCGATGCCGGAAAAAGTGCCGGTCCATCCATATGCACGCCCCAACATAGAACTCGCCGCACGGATCTTCCCCGTCAACAGGTCAAGTGTCGGACTGATCAACAGCTCCGAAAGGCTGAACGACAAGGCGAAAACCACGACCTGCAACGCACCGATCGGAACCAGCAGGACACCGAATGCACACACAAAGCTAGCGAATCCCAAAAACAGAATCGTCGTGTCCTTGACTTTGCCGAGCGCATGGACAAGCAAGGGATATTGCAAAAGAAGGATGAAGACCGCATTGCCCATATACACCGCATTGGAGGCGGTCTGCGTATGGAACCCCGCGTAGGAACCGATGGGCACTACCAGCGACCACTGCGCATAGACGGTCCAGTAGATAAAAGTCAACACCAGCAGAATCGGGAAGGCACTATCGCGGCCGAACAGCTTCCGGCCCTGCTCACGCAGGTCTTGCGCAACTGTTGAACCCTTGGATGCCGTACGCGATTCCTCCTCCGGCGGACTGAATCTCAGCAAGGTCATCAGCAGTGCAAGAACGGCATACAGTGCAATCGATATCAGTACCAGACGTCTGAATCCCAACAGCGCAAAGAGACCCGCGCCGACCGCTGGGCCCACCAATGCGCCAGAGTTCACGGCCATCGACCGCAAGGTCACCATCCTACGCGATGTGGCGCGGCGCATCAGTTCCGTCTTGACCGCCAGACTGGCACTACTGCTTCCCAACGATGCCGCCGCGGAACATACCAGATAAACAGGCAACGTGGCGTCGGTGGCGAACACGGCCAACCCGCAGGCACGCAATGCAAGACCGGCGACCGCTATGGGCTTTGCACCGGTTCTCGACATGACCTGTCCGCAGGCCGACGAACACAACGGGCCGACCCCGGACAGCACACCAAGGATAAGGCCGGCATTGGCGGCATCGAATCCCTGTTTCAACAACTGGACGGTCAGCAATGGATAAAGCATATAGGTCGTCATTCCGGTGACCACGACGACAAGCAGCAGCGAATAACCGCGATCCTCACTCGTCATCAGTATCAACCCCGACTGTTTGGGCAACCGAAATTACCCTATTGTGCGCCAGAGCGACATTGGGGCCACATGCAAATGAATTTTCTACTCGCAAGCGGTAAGTTCCAATGTCTGGATTCTTTGCCAATACTTCCAAACGAGGATTGCTTGCAGCAGCATTAGTTAACTTGCCCAAACAGGACATGATTTTGATAGAAGGCAGAATTACCGACACCTTAACCATCTTCTTCAATAGTATTACGGTGCCGTTTACAGTACATACACCACCAGTTGCATGTACCAGAATGATGTCAATGACATTATCACAGACTCAATAAATATTCAATTCTGCCTATTTTATCTTGCCTGTCGTTATCCATTTATGATTACCGATAGAGCTTCATTCCCTGCGGGGACGGGGTGAAGCCGGCGGTGCGCAATAGCTGCGTGTAGTGATTCAAAGCGGTTAACGGTTCGCCATTGACATCGCGGAAGGTGACACTGCCACGTTTGTTTCCGGTTCGCCGGCCTGACTCGTACTGCGAGTGCAAGGTGTCGGCTAGCTGGGTGACGGCTCGTTGCAGCTCGAAATCAGTGGCCTTAAAACATAGCAGATGATGGCTGGAAGGAATGGCGTAGAGTATCGGCTTGCCCTCGATGAAGATGACGAGGGAACCGACCTTGCGCATGGGTTGCACGGGTTTTCTGCGCTTATGCATGGTCCCGACACTGGTATCGGCGAGCAGACTATCGTTCGACGAAACCGACGCCTTGCCTAAATCGCGTTTCCCTTCGTTTTCTGGTGAATTTCTCATCGCTTCAGCAGTGTCAATGTCGGCAGATTTGACAGCAGTCGAATCGTTCTCCTGATCGGTTTCGGCGCTGCCGTTTTGGGCGATACCAGCTAAACCGTCGGGCGTGTTTAATGACGGCCATGCGACGGCACCACCGGCAAGACTGGATGGATCCGCGGCATCCAACGCCACCGCCAGCGAGGCGTTCTGCACTCGCCACTGACGCAATCGGTCGATGGTGGTACGTTCGGCGAATTGGACCGCCGACAAGCCTTTCACAAATATGCCACGAACCAACGTGCCGGTGGCTTCCATCTGTTTCAAAACCGGATAGATATCAGAAAAACTTAAAGGTTCGGGATCCATATCCATCAATGGAGGCGCGATAACACCATAGCGGTCGATAAGCGTTTCGACCTGCGCGATGGCACGTTGTTCCGGCAGCACGCCCTGAGACTTCCGGACCGCCGACCACAGGCCAGCCAATGTCCCCGGCAATTGCGGCCGACGTTCGACTCGCGCGCGACCATAAAGACGATGACGGCTCAACGATGTTCTTGTATACGAACGACTGGCGGATCGTGCACTATTCCCGTTCTGCAGCAGGGCGCGAACCGGCGTGAACGACGAATTGGTCACCTTGCCCTGCCACACCAACGACCAAAGTTCCCGTTCGAAGCCCGAATCGCCGAGCGAAGACATACGGACCTCGCCGGTCAACGGATCCACGACCTCTTGCGGTTTCGAGCCTCCATTGGCACGCCAACGCTCCTCAAGCTGCTCGCCACGATAGAAACCACCCAGAGACAGCAGCGACATCATGCCATTTTCGGCCGAACCGTCTTCTCTTTTCGCAAATGTACTGAATTGAGCGGGTCGATTACCAGATTGAACACCAGTCGCAGGAATTTCCGGATATCGATTTTCTGCCAGTTGGCTATTGCCACTCCGTTCATCATCCATTCCCGCCGCCACCGACTGTGCAATTGTCTGCGAACCTGATTGCTCAGAGACTGAATCAGGATCGCCGACACCTGCGAGCAATGGCGAATCCGAAAGACAGAACGCTATTTTGCCCGGTTTCAACGATGCGCTCAGATTTTCGCTATCAGAAGCGGCATCTTTGGAACCCACCCAAACGACCTCGCCAGACGAAAGCAGTTCGTCAAGCAACGATGGGGTGAAATCCGGCACTCGGGCCGGGAATACCGACGATTCCCACATCGCGGCCGGTAACGGCATGCCTTCCAACTGCTCGATGACACGCAACAGACCATCCGCTCCGACAAATCGTGGCCAAGTAACTCGAGAACCTTCTGAAACTTCTCCGATTGAATCATTTTCCATCGAATCATCATCACCAGCTAGATAGCGACGATCGCCCGGTGCATGCGAAAAAGCACTGCTGCTGGCTTTCGCGCCGATTCCCTGCCGCACCATCAACCATGACTGATATGTTTCGGAACTTACAGGTTTCAGGGATTTGCGCGTCAGCGTCTGCGAGCGCGAACGGATGCGACGGAACACTTCGCGGTGGAGGTATTGCGGGCTGGGCAGATTCTTGATGAACTCGCCGGTCATCAGCACGCCGCGGGCTTTCAAGTCATCGAGCTCATGCACCACGGTGGCGGCGTCCAAGCCGAGTTCCTTCACGGCCTGATCCGCTGTGAACGGCCCATGCGTTTTGGCGAATCGCACCATTCTGCCGCTGACGTCATCAGGCTCCAGCTCATTCCAGAACTGCCGATGGCTCAGCTCTTCCTCGACCTGCTTGATGGCCTTCGGATCAAGCACATCGGCGATATGGCCACTGCCAAGAAGCTCTTCCAGGACTTCCGGATCCATTGCCAGAAGCGAGGCGCGACGCTCGGCCTGCGGCGAATCATATTCGTACATCACCGAGCCTACGAAGCCAAAAAGCAGGTTTTGCGCGAACGGTGACGAACTTTGCGTCTCGACATCTTTGACATCGATTGTGCCATCATCGATATCGGTCATGAGCCGCTTCAACGCGGGCAGATCGTAGACATCCTGCAGACATTCGCGAGCGGTTTCCAAGACCAGCGGGAAATTATGCTGGGTCTTGGCCGCAGCCAAGAGTTCCGAAGCCCGCAGACGCTGCTGCCACAACGGCACGCGCTTGCCGGGATTCATTCTCGGCATGTAGAGCGAGCGCGCCGCGCATTCGCGGAACCTGGTGGCGAAGAGCACCGAGTCGCCGATCTCCTCCTCCACATCCCGCAACAATTCGTCGGCATCGAACTGGAAAAGTTCGGCGGCACTCACGTGACTGTCCTGTTCGGGAAGGCGCACCACGATACCGTCGTCGGTGGCATACGTCTGACCGTCGAAACCGTACTTGCGCTTGAGCCGGTTAGTGACGGCGAGCGCCCACGGTTCGTGGACACGCCGGCCATACGGGGAATGCAGAATGATTCTCCAGTCGCCTTCCTCGTCCTGACAGCGTTCGATGACGATGGTCTTGTCGGTGGGCAATGCGCCTGTAGCAGCCTTCTGTTCGGCAAGCAATCGCGCCAAATTACTGCGTCCGTTGCCGTCCAAACCGTTGTCGCGCAAGCGCTTTTCAATAACAGCATCGAAATGCGGACCAGCAGTGCCGTTCCAGTGAGCTTTGTCAGCACGCTTTGAATCGTGGGAATCCGGCGAGCTAGCGACATCTGACGAAACATCAGTAGAAAATGGCTCGGCATTGTTATTATCGGATTGTGATATAACCACAGCCGGAATTGAAGCCGGTATCAGGCCGTTGCTGATCTCACGAACGAACGCACCCAGCAACGCTCCGAATCCCGCATCGCGTCCGGGCCCTTCCCCGTGCCAGAACGGCAGCCGCGCAGTACGGCCAGGAGCCGGGGTGACCACCACGCGATCGTTGGTGATCTCGTCAATCTGCCACGTCGAAGTGCCAAGCGTGATGACATCGCCGACGCGGGACTCGTAGACCATCTCCTCGTCCAGCTCCCCCACTTTCTTTCGGCCTGAACCGGCATCGGCTTCGGGCAGGACGACGGTGTAGGTGCCGCGGTCGGGAATGGTGCCGCCGCTGGTGACGGCCAAACGCTGTGCTCCGGGACGGGCGGAGATGATACCTTGCTCGGTATTGAGTTGCAGCGGTGGACGGAAAGCCGAGAATTCCTCAGAATTGTAGGCACCGGTAAGCATGCCGATGACGTTGTCGAACATGTCTCGCGAAAGCGTGGCGAACGGCGCGGTGCGACGCACGGCCGCATACCAATCATCGGTTTTGAGGTCGTCCATCGCCACCGCGGCGACCGTCTGCTGGGCGAGAATATCCAGCGGGTTATGGCGAACGGCCAAAGGCTCAATTTCGCTGCGTCTCATGCTTTCCACGGTCGCAGTGGAGGTAATCAGTTCCTGACGGGTCAGCGGATAGAACAGCGCATGCGAGATACCGCCGACGCGATGGTCGGCCCTGCCGACGCGTTGCAGGCCGGACGAAACGGACAACGGAGGCGCGACCTGGATGACCATGTCGACCGAACCCATATCGATTCCGAGCTCGAGGCTGCTGGTGGCGACCACGCAGCGCAGACGGCCGTGTTTCAGGTCGTCCTCGATGACCTTGCGCCGTTCCTTGGAGACGGACCCGTGGTGGGCCATGGCGATAGTCTCGTTTTTCGGATGCGAGCCGACCAGGGACGTGGAGGAACCGACGACGGAATCGTAATGTTTGCCGTCGCCATAGGAACGGTTATTAACTTCGACACCACATTCGGTTTCGGCGTACAGGTCGTTGATACGAGCGGTCAATCTTTCGGCCAGTCCGCGTGAATTGACGAACACCAGCGTGCTGTGATGGCTCAAAATCTCGTCGAGAATGCTGCGTTCGACCGCCGGCCAGATGGAGTGCGAGGCGGAGGAAGTGGATGAGGAATAGTCGCCGTGCCTGGACGATAGCGTATCGGTATTACCGATTCTGGTGCCACTATCCAAAGCAGCAGATCCCGACCCTGAAACGGGTTTCAACGTCTCGAATTGTCCCAATCTCTCCGGATCTTCAGCATTTGACGTATCGAGGCCCAGACCTGAAACAGGCTTCGAATTCACGCTCTGGTCGAATCTACCGAAATTGCCGGAAACCTCGGCATACGTTCCCGCATCGTGATGTTGGCCTAGTTGCGTCCTCGAATCACCACTTGCCGAATTTTTACGGGCCTCGGCCAAGGCGCGCATGACGGGACTGACGCCGCTGATATGGCGGGAATCGTGGCGTTCGGCGTTGCGTCCCGGTTTCCCTTTTCCCGCGCCGGTTCCACCAATATGGAAACCACCTTCGTCATCGGACGCCGTGCCCAGCGCACCCATGTCCGCGACGGGCTCCACGATTTTCAAGTCCATGTGCACCGGATCGGTGGCGTCGACAATGGTGACCGGCTGGTCACCACCCAGGAAGAACGCCGCTTCCTTGGGCGGATTGACCGTGGCCGAAAGCCCGATACGCTGTACCTTTCGGCCGGTGAGCAAATCAAGCCGTTCCAGACTCAATGCCAGATGCGCCCCGCGTTTGGTGGCGGCGAGCGCATGAACCTCGTCGACGATTACGGTTTCGACGCCTTTGAGGATGCGTCGGGCTTTCGATGTCAGGAGCAGATACAGCGACTCGGGAGTGGTAATCAAAATGTCCGGCGGATGCGCGGCGATGCGGCGACGTTCCTTGGCTGTGGTGTCCCCGGAACGAATTGCCACGTCGATATCTGGCGGCCTCAAACCTTGCGTAACGCACTCGGCCGCTATACCTTCCAGCGGAACCCTCAGGTTGCGTTCGACGTCGGCTCCCAGCGCCTTCAACGGCGAAATATAGAGCACCTTGACACCGAGTTTATGAGATTTGTCTGCCTTGCCGACTTTTTTCGATTTAGCCGTAGATTCATCACGTTGAGTCGATGGCTCCCCGATCAACCCGTCGATGGCGGAAAGAAACGCGGCCAAGGTCTTGCCGGAACCGGTGGGCGCGACCACCAAGACGTTTTCCCCGGACTTGATATGCGGCCAGGCCTCCTGCTGGGCATCCGTGGGGGCGGAGAACGCATGACTGAACCACGCCGCGGTGGGCGACGAGAACAAATCCAGACATTCGTACATATGTTCGATTATCGCAACGCCTCAAGACGTTGCACAACCGTCATACCCTCGCCTGACGCACCTTGTGACGCAATGTTTCATGCATGACAATCATGACAACCAGAAACACCAGCAAATACCATGGGTAAAGCACGATGGAAATATGCTGGGCAATCAGCCCGAACAATGGCGGCATCAGCATGGAACCAGTGTAGGCACAGGCCATCTGCACCCCGACAATCGCCTGCGAACGCTCAACACCGAAATAATCGGGGGTGGAATGGATGACACAAGGATAAATCGGCGCGCAACCCAGTCCGATGAGCACCAATCCCACTACAGTGGTGACATAGCCGGGCAATGGCAGCACCATGACGACAATGCCGAGCAACAGCACGGACTGGCCGATGCGAATCATCGTCGGGTCGTCGAAGCGAATCGTCAGGAACCCGCTCAACCCACGTCCTATGGTGATGCCGAGATAGAAGAGGCTGGCCAGGGATGCCGCGACAACTTTGCTCAGGCCATTGTGGTCGACCATATAGCTCGAAGCCCACAGCCCGGAGGTGGTCTCTATAGCGGAATAACAGAAAAACATCAGCAGTATCTCTTTGGCGCCGTGGATGGCGAGAACGCCGCGAAGTCCTAAAGGCTTGGGCTTGGCGGGAGTCGGTTCGGATTTGCCCGTGGAAACCTGTGCGTCGGCAATGCCGCTATCCTGGCCTTCCGCAGTGGCTGCCGCGCCGCCCTTAGTCGCATCAGAAGATCCGGCGACATTGGCAACGACGGTATCGTCATCCGTTTTGGCTGCGCCTGCGCCCGTCAACTTGCGTTCCTTCCATAACGGCAAAGACAGCACTATGACCACAGTGAGCACGACTTGGATGATGGAAATGTAGCGATAACCCCACGGCCAACCCTGCCCGTTGGAAAGTGCGAAGCCCATGATGTAGGGGCCGACGGAGGCGCCGATGCCCCACATGCAGTGCAGCCAGCTCATATGACGGCTGGCATAGTGGATGGCGACATAGTTGTTGAGTGCTGCGTCCACGCCACCGGCCCCCAGGCCGTAGGGAATCGCGATCAGGGCAAGCACCCAGTAATTGGGAGCCACGGAGAAGCCGAAAAGTGCCACCGCGGTGAGTCCCACTGAAGCGGCGGTCAATTTCCCGGTGCCGAAACGCAATGTCATGCGGTCGGAAAGCAGGGACGAGACGATGGTGCCCGCCGAAATGATCATCGAGATGCCGCCGACCCAGGAAAGCGGCACGCCCATCTGCGGACGCATGCTCGGCCATGCGGCGCCAAGCAACGAATCGGGCAGACCCAGCGAAATAAACGCCAGATAAATGACGGCCAATAACAGATTGGTCACGATAGCTCCTTTGGATCATGACAACGATCCAGACAACGACAACCCCACCGCCCAAATCGAAGACAACGTTGTCATTCTCTCATAACGGTAGGGACGAAAACCAAGAAGCGAAACACGGTTACCCTATGGTATGGAACGTCTGCAGAACCAAGAAAATCAATAATCACGCGAACCGCGCACTATATAAACCGGTGATCTCAATCTGTAGCTGGTTAGTCATAGAATCGCCAAAAAGCCGTCCACGCAACCAACGAATATGATCAGGTATCAATCTTGGTACGGTCGAAATCGTCGGCGTTGTCGACGATGAACTGTCGGCGCGGGGGCACCTCGTCGCCCATGAGCAGGGTGAAGATGCCGCTGGCGTCCTCGGCCTCCTCCATCGAGATGCGGCGAAGCATTCGCGTGCGCGGGTCCATGGTGGTATCGGCCAGCTGGTCGGCGTCCATCTCGCCCAAGCCCTTGTAGCGCTGGACGTCCGGGTTGTAGGCGATGCCTTTCTTGTCGAGGTCGGCGAGCTTGCCGGCCAGTTCGTCATCGGAATAGGTGTAGATGAACTCGCCCTTGTGCTTGCCAGCCAGCGCGATGCGGTGCAGCGGCGGCACGGCGGCGTAGACGTGGCCGTGCGAGATGAGCGGGCGCATGAACCGGTAGAACAGGGTCAGCAGGAGGATGCGGATGTGGGCGCCGTCGACGTCGGCATCGGTCATCATGATGACCTTGTCGTAGCGGGTCTGGGTGACATCGAAGTTCGCGCCGCTTCCTGCGCCGATGACCTGGATAATCGCCGAGCATTCCTTGTTGGCGAGGATCTGGGTCATGCTTGCTTTTTGCACATTCAAAATCTTGCCACGGATCGGCAGGAGCGCCTGGAAGCCAGAGTTGCGAGCGGCCTTGGCGGTGCCGAGTGCGGAATCGCCCTCGACGATGAACAGTTCGGCCACGTCGTCGTTGCCCGGCTGGCAGTCGGAGAGTTTGGCGGGCATGGAGGCGGATTCGAGCGCGTTCTTGCGGCGAGTGACCTCTTTGGTCTTGCGAGCCTGGATACGGGCGTGCATTTCTCCGACGATCTTTTCGAGCACCCGTCCGGACTGTTCCTTGAAGCCGCGCCGCGTGCCGTTGATCATCTCACCAAATTGCTTATCGGTCATTCTGGCGACGATCGGACGCACCGGGGCCGTGCCGAGCACATCCTTGGTCTGGCCTTGGAACTGCGGTTCGGCGATGCGCACGGTGACCACAGCGACGAGGCCGGCGAGGATATCGTCACGTTCGACCTTGTTCTTGGAGTCCTTAAGGTTGACCTTGAGCTTGCGGGCGTTGGCTTCGACGGCCTTGCGAACCTGTTTGGTGATACTTTGCAGGAAACCGTCGACGTGCATGCCGCCGCCGGGGGTCTCCACTACATTGACGAAGCTGCGAATGGTGGTGTCATAGCCGTTGACCCAGCGCAGGGCGATGTTGACCGAGCAGTCGCGCTTGATCTTCTCGGCGTGCAGGTCTCCGTTGGCGTCCACAGCCTGCGTTTCCTCGGTATAGGTGGCGTCGCCGGCAATGCTCCAAACGCTCGAGACGGGCTCGCCATGGGAGAGAAAATCGACGAAGTCCTTGACGCCGCCGGTATGAAGGAATTCCTCGACGCGCTTGTGTGGACGCTCGGGTTGGCCGTCGGTTTCGACGTTCAGGGAAGCATTGGTTCCCCTACCGTTTTCGCCGCCAAAGGTGCCTTGAATTTCGTTTGATGAATGATCATCATCATTTTCTGCGGTTTCAGGGTCATCGTCAGCCGCGCCGGCTTCGTCATCATTATCTTCCGATAATCTCTCGTTATCATCGGCTCCATCATTTTCGGAATCATCGAACGAAACCGCGGAATCATCAAATGGAACCTCAGAATCATCGTCATCATCGAAGGCAGAAGCCAACGTAGGGGTCTCAGAAGTCTCAGCGGCCTCCACGCCTGAACCGTTACCGGCGGAAGATTCCTCAGGCCGCGGTGCATCGACTTCGAACATGTCATCGACGGCGGCATCGCCGGTTTCGGGAATGTTCTCGTCGATAACCACAATTTTCAGCCCCGGCACCAGGAAGCTGGTCTGACGCACGCGATCGATGAGTTGATCATAGTTGAAACGTGCGGTGTCGTTGAAGATTTCAGGGTCGGCCCAATAGCGGATGCGGGTACCAGTGGTCTTGGGACTCACCTTGCCGATGATCTCAAGCTCGGTTGGTTTGCCTTTTCGTGTCTTTTTGAATTTGTTGTCAGGCGAACGGTGTTGGGCGTCCGAATCGTCATAAATGCCGGGATGCCCTTGGTGGAACGCCATATGGTAGGTCTTGCCGTTGCGGTCGACCTCGACATCGAGGCGGGAGCTCAGCGCGTTGACCACCGAAGAACCGACACCGTGCAGACCGCCGGAAGCGCCGTATGAGGAATTGCCGAATTTCGCGCCGGCATGCAGCTTGGTCAGGACAACCTCAACGCCGGTGAGTTTGGTCTTCTTTTCGACGTCCACCGGGATGCCACGCCCGTTGTCGGCCACTTCGATGGAACCGTCGGTGTGCAGGGTGACCACGATCTTGTCGCAGGCGCCGGCGAGCGCCTCGTCGACGGAGTTGTCGATGATCTCCCACAGGCAGTGCATAAGCCCTTGGCTATCGGTGGTGCCGATATACATGCCGGGGCGCTTGCGCACGGCATCGAGCCCTTCCAGCACAGACAGGTTCTTGGCACTGTATTCCTCAACCATTCGCTTTTCTACCTACCTTAAAAAGACCATTGGCTAAAAGCCACGGTTTATCACAATACCCAACAGCCTCGCCAACACCGCATCGTTACCCCGGAAAAGAGAGCGGAGCAACATCAGTCCTATCCGTTGGTTCATTCGCCAAATCATACAAACCCGGCATACGAAACACGGCATCAGAATACCAAACCATCCAATGTCCCTTGCACAGGCCAGATATGGAAAACCGCCGTTTAAAACGGCGGCATCCATTGAAAAATCACTGGTCGAGAAAATCTCGCAACGTCTGCGAACGCGACGGGTGGCGCAGCTTCGACATGGTCTTGGACTCAATCTGGCGGATGCGTTCACGGGTGACCCCATAGACACGGCCAATGTCATCCAAGGTCTTGGGCTGGCCGTCCTCAAGACCGTAACGCATTTTGATGACGCCGGCCTCACGTGGTGAAAGCGTCTCCAAAACCTGCTTGAACTGCTCCTGCAAAAGGGAGAAAGCTACAGCCTCGGAAGGCGCAATCGCGTCAGTATCTTCGATGAGGTCACCGAACTCGGAATCGCCGTCCTCACCAAGCGGGGTGTGCAGCGAAATCGGCTCACGACCATACTTCTGCACCTCCTGCACCTTCTCGACGGGCATGTCAAGCTCGCGGGCCAGCTCGTCGGGCGTGGGTTCGCGGCCCAGATCCTGCAACATCTGGCGCTGCACGCGGGAAAGCTTGTTGATGACCTCCACCATGTGGACAGGCACGCGAATGGTACGGGCCTGGTCGGCCATGGCACGGGTGATCGCCTGACGAATCCACCAAGTGGCATACGTGGAGAACTTAAAGCCCTTCTTCCAGTCGAACTTCTCGACCGCGCGAATCAGGCCCAAGTTGCCTTCCTGAATCAAATCGAGGAAGAGCATGCCACGGCCTGTGTAGCGCTTGGCCAGCGAGACGACCAGACGAAGGTTGGCCTCCAGCAGATGGTCCTTGGCCTTCTTGCCATCGTTCGCGGCCCACTTGAGCTCGCGCTTGCGTTTGAAGTCCATGCCTTCGCTCTGGGTATCGAGCAAGTGCTGGGCATAAAGCCCGGCCTCGATACGCTCGGAGAGGTCGACTTCCTGCTCGGCATTCAGAAGGCTCACTCGGCCAATCTGCTTCAGGTAATCCTTGACGGGATCGGCTGTCGCGCCTGCGGCAACCACACGACGCTTCGGATTGCCGGAAGGCGTCAGATTGTCATCATCGTCGTCATTGTTGCTGACAACGAAGGCACCTTTGGCCTTCGGCAGCTCGGCGGCCTTACGATGGGAAGTGGCGCCGTCATCGTCGTCTTCGTCTTCATCTTCATCCTCAGGTTCGGAATCCTCGTTTTCGTCTTCATCATCGTCGGGCAATGTAGAGGAATCATCCTCTAAATCGTCGAAATCCTCATTTTCGTCGACATCACCAACGTCTTCGAGATCATCGTCCTGAAGTTCGTCATCCTCAGAAATGTCTTCGGAATCCTCCTCAATATCGGCGTCCTTGGGCTTCTGCTCGATCGGGTCTTCCTTTTTCGTTGTCTTTTTTGAGGGTTTTGCCGTCTTTTTGGCAGCAGTGGTCTTCTTGGCCTTGGCCGTCGTCTTTCGCGATACGGATGAAGAAGACGAACGGGTGGCCTTCGACTTACGAGTGATCTTAGCGTCCTCGCTCTGCTCAGCCTCTACGGTTGTTGCCTGTTCCTTCTTGGCCAAACGTATCCTCCTCAAATGAATAATGATTATCCTCGTGCCTACCAGAGGGCACGAAACCAGCACATTATGAATTTTGCGACTATAAAAGTCAACCATCAAACAAGGACGATTATTCCCATTGACAGCAAATGGATTTGTCAAAAAATACCGGAATGACCATTTTACCGATCCGTTGTCTTGTTGCGGTCATTGTTGACGGCCTGGAAGCGCCTTTTATGGCCTTTCTATCCGCCAGGCAGGTTGCAAGTCCTGATTTATCGCAGAGCAGATAATGCGTGCGAGCGTACACTGCTCATCCAAAGACAAAGCCCGTTGGGCGTAATCAATCGCATCGTCGCTGCCCATCCACCATGACCCATAGGCCGCAGCGGTGAGAGGCTGTACTTCGAAACGCCCCGACACAAGCTTCGCCATACCGACAAGCATGTCGATTCCGCAGGCGCAACGTGTGAAATCAGGCGAACAATCGCCGTCGTTGAAGGCCCTGTCCAAAAGCCGATAAAGATGTATGACGTTGGCCGGGTCGTGGGGCTCGGCGGCCAGATCAAGCATCGCCTTGGTCCCGACATTCGCTTGGTACGCTGCCACCAGCGACATGATCAAGGCGTCTCGAGCCGAAAGCATATCGGCCATTGCCACGCAGATTTGCATGGCATGGTCTTTCGACATGATGTGCACATGATTGCACAGATTGTCACACCACTCACCAAATGGTGCGTCAAGCCAATCACGGTTGGCTTTGGCAATGCCTTCCTCCATTTTGCACTTCTGTAATCTGAGCGCCAATGCCTTCAGCTCGCTCTCTGAGCATCTCTTCTGTCCACCCAGCAGGTTCTTTCTTGCTTTTCCGCTAGGTCGTACCGATGTTCGCTTGCTCATCGTTGCTCCTTTCAGGTGTTCCCAAGTTCCTTCGGATTGTGCGAAAGACGGGATGGAATATCATTGTTCGATTCACTATGGCATACTTCGTCTGTTTTCCGTGTGATTTCCGGCCACTGTGGTCGGATGCCTCTTATCCCTGCCAATACGCCATTCTGAGCATCTCGGCCGCAATGTGGACGGGCAAGTAGGCAACTGTGGATAATCTTGGGCGGTATGCAAGCAAATGTGGATAACCGCGTCATCGACCAACGCATCGCCGAACTGACGAAGACATGGATGAGCGATAACCTCGCCGACGTGGCGGAAAATCTGCGCCCGACACTGAACAAGGTCATTGACGAAGGACTGACGGCCAACCGTGGCGGCAAACGGTTGCGTGCCCTGCTCGCTTTGGCTGCTTACACTTCCTGCAAAGCTTCAAAATCGTATAATAACCACGATTCCGCTGGAATCCAGACAGCTGCAGAAGATATCCCGGATGCCATGCTCGACTTGGCCTGCGCCATCGAAATCTACCAGACCAGTGCCCTGATCCACGACGACATCATCGATGACTCACCGAAACGCCGTGGCCGACCCAGCGCCCATGTCGCCTTGGCACAAGAGGGCACGGCCAGCAACTTCGGGACCGGACTGGCTTTGATGCTTGGCAACATGCTCGCCACAGCTTCGATCGACATCGCGGCGAACGCATTGCAAAGCCCTGCACTGGAGTATGCGAGCGCCAATCTGCACACCTTCCTCGACATGCAACGAGCCGTTGAAATCGGCCAGAGCCTTGACCTGGCAGCAGAAACCATCAGCCTCAACAAACCGGATGAGCTCATCACCGCCTCGCTCAACGTCTTCGAATGGAAGACCGCAAGCTACACCACCATCACCCCTCTTGATCTTGGATTCTGCGCAGTGGGAATGCCGCCTGACCAGGCCCGGCAAAGTGCGAAAAACATCGGTCTGCCGCTGGGCATCGCCTTCCAGCTGGCCGACGACCTGCTTGACGTGACCGGCACAAACAGCGGCAAACCGGTCGGCGGCGACGTTCGCGAGGGAAAACACACCGTCCTGCTTGCCGATACGTTGCAGGCCGCAAGCGTTGCCGACAGAAGCGCACTCATTGACATATACCAAAAACAAGCCAGAAATGATGATGATGTGCATCTGGCACTCACCCTCTTCGAGTCAACCGGAGCCATTGAAACCTCGCGCCGCCGCATTCACGACCTTTGGATCCAAGCGGAATCCGCCATCAACCAGGCAGAGATGAACCAGGAAAGCCGAAAGACACTCACGGATGCGTGTGCACGATTTATTCCGACGGACTTGAGATAATCCGGTTCCATTTGCCAACAACAGGAACGCTACTGGTACCTTGCCACATGTAATATTGAGACATTCGTACCCATCAATAGCCAAGGAACGCAGTCAAGTCATGAGCCAAGCCGAGAACGAGCCGCAAAGCAGGCTGATCGACGGACGTTACCGCGTCCTGGGTCCGATCGCCGACGGCGGCATGGCTACGGTCTATAAGGCGAAGGACGAGCGGCTTGAACGCGTCGTGGCCATCAAAGTGATGCACACGCAGCTGGCGCAGGGGCCGCACCGCGACCAGTTCGTCGCCCGATTCCACCGCGAGGCCCGCAGCGCGGCGGCCATCAGCAACCCGCATATCGTCCAGGTCTACGATTCCGGGACGGCCGGCGGACGCGACTACCTGGTGATGGAATACGTACACGGGGTCAATCTGCGCCACGAAATGAACGAACGCGGCACCTTCAGTGTGCATGAAACGGTACGTATCATCTCCCAGACCCTTGACGGATTGGCAAGCGCCCACCGAGCCGGAGTGGTGCACCGCGACATCAAGCCCGAGAACATCCTGCTGAACGACCGCGGACGGGTGCAGATCACCGATTTCGGCCTGGCCAAGGCGATGAGCGAGGCCACGCTTTCGACCACCGGCATGCTTTTGGGCACGGCGGCGTATCTGGCTCCGGAAATGATCGAGAACAACATCGCCACCCCTCAAGGCGACCTCTATTCTGTAGGCATCATGGCCTGGGAAATGCTGGCGGGACGCGTGCCGTTTACTTCGGACAATCCGGTGACCATGGTCTTCAAACATGTCCACGAGGATGTGCCGGCGCTTGAAACCGTCTGCACCGGCATCGACCCCTCGGTCTCGGCCTTTATAAGCCATTTGACGGCCCGTGCCGTCGAGGGCCGACCGGCCGATGCCGCGGCCGCGTTGCAGGAGCTGAAAACGCTGAGTTCACATATCAGCGTTGAAGGCTGGCAGTACCGTTTCGTTCCGCAAGCCAACGACACCACGGATACGGGTAACGAGACCAATCCTCCGCTTGCAGGCATTGCCGCCGCAAAACCACTTGCCGACGCCCAACCGCCTGCAGCAGCGACCCCGCCTTCTCCAGCTTCTGAAGTTCCGTCGGCTTCCGACGAGGAAAACGGCACCAACACCTCACCGTCGGCAGTTTCAGGGCAAAACCCCACCAACATTTGGGATAACCCCGGTTTTGTTCCTGTAACGAACGATGAAGCCGGCGAGCACGCACCGTACCGGGCCGAAGTCCCGGCGCCGCCTGCCGCATCCGCCACTTCCGCCACTTCAACCACGAAGACAACCGCGCACATGCCGGAAGGTGTCTATTCTCAGGGACAATCCCCCTCCAATGCCGCGACGCAGGCCCTTGACGGCCGCATCTTGGCCAACGACGGGACAGCCGCCGTGAACAACACGACCATGGCCATCGGTCTGATGGACGCCCCCCGATCCGGCCCGGATGACCTTTCGACATCCACACCTGATGCCACCGTTCAACCGACGCCGAAAAAGCCTTCAAAACTGCACAAACCGGTGATCATCACCACCATCATTCTGATCCTGCTGGCCGTTGCCGGAGCCAGCGGCGTGGCATGGTGGTATTTCCTCGGTCCCGGCAGCTACTACAACGTGCCCAAGCCCGAAGACTTGAATTGCACACAAAAAAGCGTCTGCCGCATCACCGACGTCAAATGGAAGCCGTATGAAAGCACGCTCAAGGTCGCAGGCATCCCCTACGCCACCTCGGAACAGTTCAGTGACGACGTGGCCAAGGGTAATGTCATCTCCACCAACCCCGATAGCGTCGGAGGCCGGGTGAGCAAGCGCACCGACGCCAAGCTCAACGTGGTCGTCTCGAAAGGCGTGCGCCACGTCACCATTCCCAAGGATATCCTCGACCCATCAAGCAGCGACGGCAAGAAACCACTGGAAGCGCTTTCCCAGGCAGGTTTCACCAACATCGCCCATGAGGAAGGCAAAGACGAGTATTCATTGGACCTTCCTGTAGGGGCGGCCAAATCGGTCTCACCCAAACCCGGCGCGACCGTCGCACACAATAGCAAGGTGACACTCGTGCTTTCCAAAGGGCCGATGCCGGTAAGCATGCCCGACGTGACTGGACGCTCAAAGAACGATGCGCAGACCGCGTTCGACGACGCCAAGCTCAAACCGAACTACAGCGAGGATTTCAGCGATTCGGTGCCCTCCGGATCCATCATTTCCACCTCGATCAAGGCCGGCACGCAGCTGCACTGGGGCGATCAGGTCGACGTTGTGGTCTCCAAGGGCCCGGAAACGGTGACCATACCCGATGTGCGTGGCAAGAACAGCAGCGATGCGCAGAAAACGCTGGAGGCCTTGGGCCTCAAGGTCAAGATCTCGGCGCCTCTGGGCGACCTGACCCACACTGTGCGTCTGCAATCGCCAGACCCTGGCCAACAGGTTCGCGTTCGTGGCGATGACGGCAATGCCACCGTGGTCACGCTCACCGTCGTATAAAATGTATCGGAAGATACGCCTCTGAGTGAGTCCTTTGCTGCGTTTAACGTACTGGCATATTGTTCACCGGCGCGCTAAGCATGCAGAAGCTGTCAATCGGAAGCTGCCAATACCTTCAATTCGAATAATCGTTATTTTTTGGTAATCTGCTTCGCCTGTTCCGCCTGCTGCATTCTCGCCTTGACGGTTTGCGCGTATTCGTCGACATATTCCTGCCCGCTCAATTTCGCGATTTCGGAGACGACGTGGTCCGTCAGCTCACGCAGCTCCTCGTGGGTGATGGTGTCGGGGTCGACCTTTTTGACGGCGATTGGCTTGCCGTAAATCACTTTGGTATGCCCGGAGCCGGGAATGACCTGGCCGGGCATTTGCACCTGCCTGCTGCCCACAACGGCCGTGGGAACGATGCAACAACCGGTTTCCAAGGCCAACTTGGCCACGCCGGTATGGCCGCGATAGAGCCTGCCATCGGGGCTACGGGTACCTTCCACATGGATGCCAAAAAGATGACCATCTTCGATGATCTCACGTGCGTGGGCAAGCGCACCGAGCGATTTCGAGCCGCCGGAACGGTCCACAGGAAAGACGCCGACAGAGGTGAACCACCACTTGATGAACTTTCCCTTGATGCCCTTGCCTTCGAAATACTCGGCCTTGCCCATGAAATGAACCATGCGCGGACTGGTCAGAGGAATAAGCGCGTCATCGATGACAGCCAGATGATTCGCCGCGATGATGCCACCGCCAGTTTTGGGGATGTTCTCGACTCCGACACCCTTCGGATGCATGCGCCAACGGGCTAGCGGTCCGAGGCCACGTACAAAGAACCAATAGAGCACGAGCTCTTTCCTCCCTCAAATTCCGCACATCTCACGACATGTGCCTGTACCATGCAATTGGCCGACCGCTGGGTTAGAGTGGTCGATATGACTAGCCTCAAGGATAGCAACAATAGTGACGACAAGCGAGACGACGCCGATTCTGGTGCCGTGCCCGCCGATGGCCACGACTCCGGCGCAAGCGAAAAAGCCGATCGAACCGGCGACCATCAGCAGAACACCGAGCATAAATCCTTGGGTACCAGCGACACGGAATCCGGCAAGAACGCTATGGATACGGACGGAAAAAGCTCAAAAAACGCCAACGACACGTTGAAAGACGACGACGTCGACGACATGTGGAAGCAGTTTGAGGCCGAACACGCCGAAGATCTCGACGATATCAGCAATTCCCGCAACGCCAAACGCTTCGAGAAACACGCAAAACGCGAGGAGAAAAAGGCCCTGCTTTCCGTCGATGACATCACGCCCGATTCTTTTGCCGGCGGATTTTCGTCTTCTTCGTCCAAGCAGCACGGGCCCCGCGATTTCGAAGGTTCCAGCTGGCTTGACGCTGACAACGTCATGGACGGTTTTGACGATTTCACGCCGCCAAATCCCGATCTCGGCCATCTCGATCCGGTGAAAGTCGTCTTCTGGGCGTTGCTGATCATCGGCATCGCAGGATTGATCGCAGCAGTGTTCTTCCCCAGATTTGCAGCCATCATGGGCCTCGTTTTCGGGCTTTGCGCCCTTATCGGCGGGGTCGGGCTCCTAGGCATGCATCGCGGGCATGCACCGACACAGACCGATTATTACGACGACGGGTCGCGGGTCTGAGAATATCGAAAAAGAATATTATTTATCGGTCGATATGATTTCATCGGCAGAGTTTTACAGTTCTATTGGCAATCGATGCATGATCGGACATTGATGAAATCATCGTGCTAAAGGACACGGCTATATCTGTCTTTTCGTTTGACGGGTTCCTTTCATACGTCCAACACTACGAATGGGAACAGAAAACAAACGGTGGCCGGCACATTGCATGCCGGTCACCGTTTTGCTGTATTCGCGAGCCTCAGACTAGCGAATATCCATCACGAGCCTCACTTCTTCTCATTCTGCCCGTGGCACATCTTGTACTTGCGACCCGAACCGCAGGGGCACGGATCGTTCTTCTTGGTACCTGGGAACGTCCTGCCATCGGCCCATGGGCTCTTGAGTTCTTCGGCCTTTGGACGCTTGTTGGCCGGAACCTTGCCTTCAGCGTGGCTCATCGGCTCCGGGCCGACGATGCTCGGCTCAGAATTGCCTTCTTCGCTTTCCTCGGTTTCGGCGATGTCGGCTTCTTCAGCATCCTCATCGGTGGTATCCGGGTCGGCGGGGGCTGAAGCGACCGTGGCCTTTGATTCAGCAGCTTCACCATCGTCCACGGAATCCACGCCGATGGCCTCAGCAGCCTTATCAACTGCCTCATTCTCAGCGGAGGATTCGGCTTCTTCGGCACGCTCGGTGTCAGTCTCGACATCCTCGGTCTTGGCAACCTGCTGAATGTCGACGTGGAAGAGCAGCTGGATGCTTTCCTCCTTGATGGCATCGATCATCTGGTTGTACATCTGGAAGCCTTCACGCTGGTACTCGACCAGAGGATCACGCTGACCCATGCCACGCAGGCCGATGCCGTCTTTGAGGTAGTCCATCTCGTAGAGGTGTTCACGCCACTTCTTGTCGAGCACAGCGAGCACGACGCGACGTTCGAGTTCACGCAGCCCGTCCGCGCCAATCTTGTCCTCGTAGCCGTCGTACTGCTCCTTGGCATCGGCGACGATGAAGTCCTTGACGGCATCAACTGCCTTTTCGCCCTTGAAACCTTCCGCCTTCTTCTTGGCGTCATCCTCTTCGACCGAAATCGGATAGACCGTCTTCAGCGCGCTGAACAGGCCGTCCCAATCCCACTCGTCGGGCTTGTCGCTGCCGTTGTTGGCACCCTTGATATAGCTTTCGATCGTCTCATCGATGAAGCGCAGGATGTCGTTGTGGATGTCAACACCACGCAACACAGCCTGACGTTCGGAATAGATGACCTTGCGCTGCTTGTTCATCACGTCATCATATTTGAGGACGTTCTTACGCATTTCGAAGTTGCGGGATTCCACGGACTTCTGCGCGGTGCG
The DNA here is from genome assembly GCF_029433335.1 of Bifidobacterium sp. ESL0745. Classification (NCBI taxonomy): domain Bacteria; kingdom Bacillati; phylum Actinomycetota; class Actinomycetes; order Bifidobacteriales; family Bifidobacteriaceae; genus Bifidobacterium; species Bifidobacterium sp. ESL0745. The sequence continues at coordinate 403,612 of NZ_JAQTHX010000001.1, read as the reverse complement.
CACGCCCTTGGAAACGCTCTTGGACTCGATGGGCTCGCCCTCCGGCAGCCCCTTGGCCATGACACGCGCCACCAGCTGGGTGTTGAACAGACGCATCAGATCGTCTTCAAGGCTCAGGTAGAAGCGGGATTCGCCAGGATCGCCCTGACGGCCGGAACGACCGCGTAGCTGGTTGTCGATACGGCGGGATTCGTGGCGTTCGGTGCCCAGCACGTAAAGACCGCCGAGCTTGGTGACCTCATCGTGCTCATCCTTGGCCTGTTCCTTCATCTCGGCCAAGGTGCCAGGCCAGCGCTTCTCGTATTCCTCCGGCGTATCGTCGGCGGAATAGCCCTCGGATTTGAGCTTCTGGTCGGCAAGGAACTCGACGTTGCCGCCGAGCATGATGTCGGTACCACGGCCGGCCATGTTGGTGGCCACGGTGATGGCGCCCTTGCGTCCGGCGACGGCGACGACCGCCGCCTCCTTCTCATGGTGCTTGGCGTTCAAAACCTGATGGGGAATGCCCGCCACATCAAGCAGCGAGGAGACAACTTCGGAGGACTCGACGGAAGCGGTGCCGAGCAGGACCGGCTGGCCCTTCTTGTACCTCTTGGCGACATCCTTGATGACGGCAGTAAGCTTTTCCTTCTTGGTACGGTAGATCAGATCGTCCTGATCGACGCGGATCATCTTCTTGTTGGTCGGAATCGGCAACACGCCCAGTTTGTAGGTGTTCATGAACTCGGCGGCTTCGGTCTCTGCCGTACCGGTCATGCCCGCGAGCTTGTCGTACATACGGAAGTAGTTCTGCAGGGTGATGGTGGCGAAGGTCTGGTTTTCGGCCTTGACCTCGACACCTTCCTTGGCTTCGATGGCCTGATGAAGGCCTTCGTTGTAGCGGCGGCCGGGAAGCACACGACCGGTGTGCTCGTCGACGATAAGCACTTCCCCGCCGGTGACGACGTAGTCCTTGTCACGCAGGAAGAGTTCCTTGGCCTTGATGGCGTTGTTGAGGTAACCGATCAGCGCGGTGTTGTTGGGCTCATAAAGGTTGTCGATCCCCAGGAAGTCCTCGACCTTGGTGATGCCCGGATCGAGGATGCCCACGACCTTCTTCTTCTCGTCGACCTCATAATCCTCGTCGCGCGTCAGCTTGGTAACGAGCTTGGCGAACTGACGGTACCAACGGGTCACACCGCCTTCGGCCGGACCGGAAATGATCAGAGGCGTACGGGCCTCATCAATAAGAATGGAGTCGACCTCATCGACGATGGCATAGTGGTGGCCGCGCTGCACCAGCTCGCTCTTTTCCCACGCCATGTTGTCACGCAGGTAGTCGAAGCCGAACTCATTGTTGGTACCGTAGGTGATGTCCGCCTCATATTGCTTGCGGCGCTCCGTGGGCTTCTGATCGGTGATGATGCAACCGACGTTCATTTTCAGGAACCGGAAGATACGGCCCATCAGCTCGCTCTGGTAGCTCGCGAGGTAATCGTTGACCGTGACGATGTGGACACCTTCGCCGCTCAACGCGTTGAGGTAGGCAGGAAGCGTGGCGACCAAGGTCTTGCCTTCACCGGTTTTCATCTCGGCGATATTGCCCCAGTGCAGGGCGGCGCCGCCCATCAGCTGCACGTCGAAGTGACGCTGACCGAGCGTGCGCTTGGAGGTCTCACGCACCGTGGCGAACGCCTCGGGCATCAGTTTGTCAAGATCCTCGCCGTTATCGAGACGTTCCTTGAACTTGGCGGTTTGCCCGGCAAGTTCCTCGTCGCTCAGCGCCGCGATTTCGTCCTCGTGCGCGTTGGTCGCCTTGGCCACGTTCTCCAGCTTCTTGAGCTGATGGCCTTCGCCCATACGTAGGGCCTTATCGACGATATCTACCAATTTCGCTCCCTAGTTCGTTTCCCATAAACGAGCAAGACCAAGCCAATGGAGGCTTGGCACAGACTGTTGCTTATCTTACGCGACGGCGCAGATTTTCTGCCCTTTTACATCCCTCGTCATACATAATCTGGTTTTCTTTTCCATATAGATTGACCCACCGGGTCTGCCGATGGGTCAATGATCGCACAATCATGGATTCCAATCACGATGCCCTTATCTGACAAGGCATAGACGATGGAACCCGAAGTAAAATCTACTTCTTGCTCTTGGCGGCCTTCCGCGCCTTCTTGACATTTTCAGCGGTATCGATCTCGAAGACACCGTAACTCCAGCCGTGACGACGATAGACGACGGACGGGCGATGGGTCTCGCTGTTGACAAACAGGAAGAAGTCGTGGCCGATAAGTTCCATCTCATACAGTGCCTCGTCGATGGTCATCGGCTCCGCGATGTGCAGCTTGCGACGAATCACAATCGGGGTGTCGCCGACCTGTACCTCAACGCTCTCCCCCGGGCCGAGGTCCGTGGAAAGCGGATGCTCCATCTCTTCAGGCTCCTGCAGTGGTGTGGGCTCCGGGTTGATGGGCTCGTCGACTGGCACGACACCCATATCGACGGTCTTCTGCTCCTTGCGGGTAGGACGATGGCTCTTACGGCGGTCACGGACGCGGCGCAGACGCAGCGTCAGCTTGTCAAGCGCAATATCAAGGGCGCTGTATTCGTCAGAGCTCGACGCTTCTGCGCGGACCACGGTCGCCCCGGCCTCGATGGTGATTTCCACTCGCTTGGCGGTATCGGCCTGACGCGGGTTGCCTTCGCGAGACACTACAATCTGGGCGCGTTCAGCGTCCGGGGCAATGGACGTGACACGATTCATCTTCGTGTCCACGACATCACGGAACTTTTGATTGACTTGCATGTGACGTCCGGTGACGACAATATCCATGGTCGACCTCCTGTTAGGTTCGGCAGGTTTCGCCCCGCCTGATGTACCAGCAGCGACATTACTGCTGTGCTGCTAGTTTCCAGTCTAGCGGCTCGGCTTGGAGAAAGCTGGATATAGCCCGAAAAATACGCCGTTCGCATGTCTGCAACGCCGTGTTCATCTGTTTGCTATAATTTGATGCTTGTGAGACCTCATGATGGTCGCGGCCGGTTCGGTTTCTCCGAATCGGCTGAGGAACTTCCGGGCTCCATAGAGCACGATGGCGGATAACGTCCGCCCAGGGTGACCTGAGAGCAAGCGCAACAGAAAGCAAACCGCCCGAGCAATCGGGTAAGGGTGAAACGGCGGTGTAAGAGACCACCGGGCCGCTGGCAACAGTCGGCCGCTGGCAAGCCTCATCGGGAGCAAGGCCAAGCAGAAGGCACGTCGGGGGCAACATCCCGACACGGGCTGCTCGCCCGGCCTTCGGGTAGGCTGCTGGAGCCTGGCGGCGACGTCAGGTCGAGATGGATGGCCATCCGCGTGGCGACACGCGACAGAACCCGGGGTATACGAGGTCTCACTTCATTCTTCTTTTTGTCAGCACAGGGCAGTGCCGTGCAATGGCGTTTCCGGATTTATTCGCCATGGCCAAATTCAATTCAGACTGCGAATGACAGCAAAAACATTGGCACAACCGCGGTGTCCAGTCAGACAATCGCCATTTCCGCGTATCGGTTCATCGGCCAGAAAATGCACACGACACTTGGGCACAAGGCAAACCAACCCCAATCAGACACTGTCCTGCCCGTCAAACAACTCATGGGCGACGCGGCGCAACGTTTCCGGGTCATGCCCCTTGCGGCCTCCGGCGCTCCAGAAACGACGGCGGCGGACCTGAAGCTCCATACCTTCCGTCCTTGCGGCCGTCTTTCGGCCCAGTTGCCATGCAGCGTCCTCGAAAACGCCCTGTTCACGAGCATCTGCAGCTGTACGCTGTGCAAGCCGATCATCGACTTCCTTGCGCTTCAGCTCCATTATTGTTCCACGGAAACCAAGCATCCTCGCTGCGCAATTTCGCACGACAGAACGCGCGTATTCCTCATCATCGATAAGATGGACGTCGATAAGACGATTCACCACATCCTGAACGACAACCGGATCATAGCCTTTGTCAATCAGCCGTTTGACAAGCGCGCCCGAAGAACGCGCCGCAGAATCCAACAGGGTCAGCGCCGCCTCACGACAGGCATCCATGTCGGCTGGATCGTCCGGTACACGTTTCACCGGCATTCCCGTCCGGTATTTCCGATAATGGGCTTTACCCCGGCCACGGCGATACTTATCGTATTTTCCACGCCCACGTTGACCGTTGAACGTCTCTTCGGAATCAAGAGCACCGCCGAAACCACTGGTGTAATTGCTGGTCACTGGCACCGCATGGGTGTGTGCACGGTTCGGGCGTTTGCTTCGCATGGATTTCGAGGCGCTTTTTGATCCAGCGCCGTTGTCACTCGCGGAAACACCTATATCGGAAGTTCCGGCGTAATGGTCTTTGTCGCCACTGTCATGACGACTCTGATCGGTCTGGCGAGCCCCGGACCGATGGTCGCCGACTGGGAAGAAAGAACCTTCGGCAACCGCCCGCCCACCTTGCAAGCCGGATGCGACGGCACCATCGATATCTGCGCCAACCTGAGAATCAGCTTGAGCATGGCCGTCATCGTCCGATGAGGCATCGGATAGATGACGGCCATGAAGAAATTCTTCGACGCTGATCATAATGTCGACTCTGTGCGCCTAGGCTTTCGCGTTGGCATTCGCAGAGGTGGCGCTGCTGCCACTAATAGAAGCATCGGCATCGTCTGCCACCTTGGAGGAATCGGAACCTTGATCATTATTACCATCGCCGCCATCAGGCTTGGGATCGTCGGGAATCAGACCATACTTGACCTTGACCTTGCGCTCGATCTCATCAGTCAGCGCCGGGTTGTCCTTGAGGAACTGGCGGACGTTCTCACGCCCCTGCCCCAGCTGATCGCCCTCATAGGTGAACCATGAACCGGACTTCTTGACGACGTCGCATTGCAAGGCCATGTCGAGCACCGAGCCTTCCTTGGAGATGCCCTCCCCGTACAGGATATCGAATTCGGCGAACTTGAATGGTGGAGCCATCTTGTTCTTGACGACTTTGACCTTGGTACGGTTGCCGATGGCCTCGTCGCCGTTCTTCAAAGTCTGGATACGACGAATGTCAAGACGTACCGAAGCATAGAACTTCAATGCCTTGCCACCGGTTGTGGTCTCTGGGCTGCCGAAGAAGACGCCGATCTTCTCACGCAGCTGGTTGATGAAAATGGCGGTGGTGTTGGACTGGGCCAGCGCACCGGTCATCTTGCGCAGCGCCTGGCTCATCAACCTGGCCTGCAAGCCGACATGGCTGTCGCCCATCTCGCCTTCGATTTCAGCCTTTGGCACGAGAGCTGCCACCGAATCGATGACCACAACATCCAGCGCGCCGCTTCGCACCAACATGTCGGCGATCTCAAGCGCCTGCTCGCCGTTATCAGGCTGGGAAATGATCAACGAATCGGTATCGACACCAAGTTTTTTGGCATAGACCGGATCGAGCGCGTGTTCCGCATCGATATAGGCGGCCACGCCGCCGGCCTTCTGCGCATTGGCGACCGCATGCAACGCCAAAGTGGTCTTGCCGGAAGATTCCGGACCATAGATCTCGACGATCCTGCCTCGTGGCAGACCTCCGATCCCCAACGCCATATCGAGCGCCAGCGAACCAGTGGGAATGACCTCGACGTTCTGCACCGGCTTGTCGCCAAGCCGCATCGCCGAACCCTTGCCGAAATCCTTTTCGACCTGTTTCAGTGCGGTATCGAGCGCCGCCTGCTTGCGCGGGTCAATGCCGTGCCCGCCATTGGCCTGTGGCTCGGCATCTTTGGCTTTGCTGTCTTTTGCCGTCTTTGATTGCTGTGCCATCGTTCTCCTTTATGTTCGCTCCTGCACTACCAGAGTACGGAGCAATGCGCCACTTATGCAAGCTGAACGGGGTTATGTGGTCGAATGATTGCCTTTTCGACACGCCGTGGTTTTCCGGGATTTTGAGCCCCTAACCCATATGTTCATGCAAGATGTACGTGAACAATCATAGAACCACATACGAACATTTGTTCGAATGAGACGCGCCGGGAAGATAAGCAACGCCGAGATTCACCTGGCCGGCAACGGCGGTGCATTGTGGTCCTTGCCCCAACGGCGCGAATCGGGAATCTGCAACTGGTCGCACAGCACATTCCAGACAACACGCGGTTCGACTCCGGCCGCAAGCGCCTCGACCACAGTCATATCGTCAAGCGCCGTCAGCACCTGATCACGCGCCAACGAACGACCATATGTGCGTCCGAGCACCTCTTCGAGCAACTGCCAAAATTCACGTTCCTTCACGCTGCCAGTCTATCAACGCACTCGAATACCAATCTATCCGCGAAATTCCCGATCCAACCGGCAACCCTGCCCAAATCCACAGGCAAAATCACCGACGCATGACAGACACCACAAACACGGGTTGGCGATGGAATGTGAAGCGGTATCGAGAAACACAAACCACACTATCCGGATAAATCCCCAAAACCGACGACGCCGATACAACAAAAGAGCCCGCCAACTTCAAAACTGACGGGCTCTTTTCAAAACGTAGCGAAACCGCAGGTCACGCCTCGGTGTAATCGAGGTAATCCGCCACCATACGCAGCATCTGCGAGGTGCTCAGTCCCAGCGATTCAGCGATGGATGCCAGCAGTTCGGAGCTGGCCTCCTTCTGTCCGCGCTCGACTTCCGAAAGATAACCGAGCGAGACGCCGGCCTTTTCACTGACCTCACGCAGCGTCTTGTGGTCACGGGTGCGCAGATCACGAAGCACGTGGCCAATGGCCTCGCGCAACGAGATATCGCGGCTCTCACCCTCGGTGTCGTGTTTGCGTGCGGCCGCCCTGGGCTTGGACTGCTCTGCATCCTCTTCCTGCCACATCCTGTTGAGTACTGCCTGGCGTTCGTCCTTCGCCTTTTTGGCGGCACGGGCCTTCAAAACCTGTTGTTGCGCAAAAGCCACCGCGCGTCGCTGAGCAGGGGTCAAGTCCCTGTTGCGCGCATTGCTTGGGCGCGTCGCCCCTGATGCAAGCGTGTTCATTGCCATCTGCTCCTGTGGTCGAGTCATCGTTTCCATTACGCCACCCCTCTTATCTTGTGCTGATTCTGTTGTCACTTTCATCAACAGCTAAGAGGTAAGTTTATTCCTCTGTGAGCGCTGTGAGCTGCGTCACAAATTGCAATACATTAAGTACGGTAAGCCTTCGAACCTCTTCTCTTGAGCCGGAAAGCCGTAGCTCGGCCGTCGTTGTCCGACGGGTATCTGCAACACTACGTGCAGGAACACTGATACCGATATAGACAAGGCCGGCCGGTTTGTCGCCATCCGAACCAGGCCCTGCCACGCCCGTAGTTGACAGGCCCAGAACCTTATCGCCATACTGAGGCTGACGATACAGCTGCGAGGTTCGCAAGGCCATCTGCCGTGCCACTTCGGGATAAACGGCACCCTTGCGGTTGAGCAAATCAGCATCCACACCGAGCACACTTGCCTTGGCGTGGATGTCATAGGTCACTGCGGAACCGAGGAATACGTCGGAGGCCCCGGGAATGCGCACAAATGCATCCGCAAGCAGCCCGCCGGTCAAGGATTCAGCCGCGGCAATTTTGAAACCACGGGCTTCGGCCCCTTTGAGAATTCGGGCAGCCAGAGCATCGCAACGTGGCTGGATTTCAGACACCGTACCACTCGAAACCATACCTTCGAAACCTGCCGTGGTCGACGAAGCGCCATCAGACGCTTGCGTATAGTCTTGCATTTTTCCTCCCGCCCAGGCGATTCATAAGTTCACAAACACCTATGCCACTGCATTCAGAACCTATGAAACCATCCCAAACCCTGTTACCTACCACTCGGTCAGTAGTTGGTTTGGGGCAGATTCTACAAGCTCTCACGCCGCTTTTCGCGCACGCACCACATTGCGGACATATACGTATCCTGAATACAGGCAAAGAATCAGCGCTATACCAATCAGCAAATCGGTCACGCTGTAATAGCAGAACCACCAAACGGGAACGCCGGGGCCGATATGCGAGAATGCCGGAGCACCTCCAAGAAAAGCCACTCGTCCAGGATTGGTGATGTCCGAGGACAACGCCCACACCGGCATCAAGAGCATCCCCAAACCGATGCACTGGGTCAAGGTCTTGTACTTGCCGGCTTTGTCCGCCGCGATGACCTTGCCGCCGGTGTCGATGACGAAGAAACGCATGATGGTAATGCCGATTTCACGGATGAGGAACAGCGCAGTGACCCACCACGGCACTTCACCGAAAACCGAGGCGACGACGAGCGCCGAACAAATCAGGAGTTTGTCGGCGATGGGATCCATCAGTTTGCCCAGTTCCGTGACTTGGTTGTACTTCCTGGCCATCCAGCCATCGAGCTTATCGGTCGAAGCGGCGACGATGAAAAGCACGGCTGCAGCAAAACGCATCCAAGGACTGTGCTGCCCCCAAGGGCCTGCAGCGATGTCAATCCACAGAAATATAAGGACCAGCACGATACGCGTATACGTCACCAGATTCGGCGGACTGTTCCAGCCGTCCAGAAGCGATTTTTTCCCATCTCGTTGTTGCATACCCAATACCTTAGCGCGGCGACGATACCGTAATATGACGAATCATAGAGTCCGATTCCTCTCACCTAAAAAGAACAGAATTCGCTACTCCTCAGAGGAACCGCTAGAAGCCGACGGCGCCATGGAGCCGGTTTTGCCTTGGATGAAGTCGAGGACCTGACCCAGATCCTGCGGCTGGACCAGGACTTCGCGGGCCTTGGACCCCTCCGAAGGACCGACGACACCGCGGGATTCGAGCAGATCCATCATGCGGCCGGCCTTGGCAAACCCGATGCGCAGCTTGCGCTGGAGCATCGAGGTGGACCCGAACTGCGTGGTGACCACGAGCTTCGCCGCCTCCAAGAGCGTGTCCATGTCATCGCCGATTTCCTCGTTGGGATGAGTTTCGTTCTCCTCGGCCTTCTTGGCCATTTCCTCGATGTCCTCGCGATAGTGCGGTTTGCGCTGGGTGCGGGCGAATTCGACGGCCTTGCGAATCTCGGACTCCCCGACCCACGAACCCTGCACGCGGATCGGCTTGGCGGAGCCCATCGGAAGGAACAGAGCATCGCCCTGACCGATCAGCGATTCGGCACCGGTGGTGTCCAAAATGACGCGTGAATCGGTGGCCGACGACGTGGCAAAAGCCAGACGCGAGGGAATGTTCGCCTTAATCAGGCCGGTGATGACGTCGACGGACGGGCGCTGGGTGGCGAGCACGAGGTGGACGCCGGCGGCACGCGCGAGCTGGGTGATGCGCTGAATCGAGCTTTCGACGTCGTTCTTGGCCAGCATCATCAGATCGGCCATCTCGTCGACGACCACGAGGATATACGGGTACGGGGCCACCTTGCGCTTGGAGCCGAGCGGGGCATGGACCTTGCCGGCAAGCACGGCTTTGTTGAAGTCCTTGATATGCCGGAAACCGAAATATTGGAGGTCATCGTATCGGGCGTCCATCTCCTTGACCACCCATTCCAACGCTTGTGCGGCCTTTTTAGGGTCGGTGATGATCGGGGTCAGCAAGTGTGGAATGCCGGCGTAGGCGGAGAGCTCGACGCGCTTGGGGTCGACCATAATCAGGCGCACCTGCTCGGGGGTCGCGCGCATGATGATCGAAGTGAGCATGGAATTGATAAAGCTCGACTTGCCGGAACCGGTGGCGCCCGCGACCAGCAGATGTGGCATTTTCGTAAGATCGGCGGTGACGAAATGGCCTTCGACGTCCTTGCCGACGCCCGCAAGCATCGGGTTCGGGTCGTTCATGGCCTTGTCACTGCGCAGCACGTCGCCCAGATGCACGATCTCACGGTCGATATTCGGAATCTCGATGCCGATGGCGGATTTGCCGGGGATCGGCGAGAGGATACGCACGTCGGTGGAAGCCACGGCGTAGGCGATGTTGCGCTGCAGGTTGGTGACCTTTTCAACTTTGACGCCCGGCCCCAGCTCGACCTCGTACTGGGTCACCGACGGGCCGCGCAGGAAGCCGACAACCTTGGCGTCGACGTGGAACTGGTGGAAGGTGGCGGTCAGCGCCTTGATGACGTTGTCGTTGGCCTGCGTTCGGGCCTGATGCGGTTTGCCTTTCACCAGAATGTCGAGGCTGGGCAGGCGATAGGGCCTGTTGTCATCCTCGTCTTCGGCGTTCTCGGCCTCGTGCCTTGCAACCGAATCATCGCCGCCGTGATTGGCGATGGAAGCCGGAAGATTCGCAGCTCCCCCGGCGATGCCTTTGATTTGGGGCACCATGGGCTCTGCCGCGCTACCGTCATTGCCGACCGCCGCCCACGGGTCGGATGCAGGACTTGTCACCGGAAGACTGGAAGCAACGTCAGCCCCATAAGGCCCGGATGAGGTTGCCGGCTTCGAGGTATCAAAAGCGCCGGGATGCCCATTCACCGCGGAGCCCGGCATTGTTGTGTCGGCGCTCCCCTGCCCATTGAATCCCGGCATGCCGGTTGGCGTGGAAGCAGGAGTACCGGCAACGCCCTGAATCTCGCCGGTGGTGGGGTCGACCATGGGCTGCGGATGCCCTTCGACCAGCGGCGTCTCATCGCTCTGGCCATTAAGGTTCGCCGCCTTGTCAAACGCCTCGTCGCCAGCGTAACGTTCCAGCTTTGCCTCGCCGTCATCATCATCGCTGTGGCCGAAAATACGGGAGAAGAAGGCACCTATGCCACGTTTGCGGGATTGCGGCGCCTCCTCGGATTCGTTCTCGTCACTGCCGTCATGGGACGGTACCCCCTCGGCAAGTTCCAATGTTTCGTCGCCAACGCGCACCTCATTGGGGAATTGCTCGCTTTGTGCACTCACATCGGCGTTGTCGGCGGCATCATCGTCTTGCGCGCCAGCCTTGTGCCGTTGTGACCAATCGTGGAACTTTTCCGCCATCTGTGTGATATCAAGCCTGACAATAAGCAACAGCGAGAATATGGCCACCACCACGAAAATCACGACGGCGAACACGCTGGAAAGACCCCAAGCCAAGGGAGAACCCAACACGAAACCGAGCAATCCACCGGCCCCGCGCAGCACATCCATATTGAATTCGCGCGATGGAGAAGCAACAATGGCATCGATAATCGAGCAAATCGACCAGAACAGCAGCGCACTACCGATGATCAGACGCAGATTTCGCTTGTGCTTGGTCGGATCGAGCAGCACCTGATAGGCCACCACCACGAGGAAAATGGGAAGCACCACGCTCATCACACCGAAAAGCCCGGCGGCGATCATGTGCAGCCAATGGCCCAGAAACCCGTTGACATGGAACCATTCGGAGGCACAGAACATGATGGCCAGTATCACCAATGCGAAGAAACCGACGATGCGGCACAGCGTAGAGTGGCGTTCGAAGAACGAGGCGTCTTCAGGCACCATGACCTTCGTTGGCTCAACGTCCTTACCAGAAGAAGACCCGTTCGCCTTACTGCGACGGGTCTTTGTGTTCTTTCCATTCGTCTGTGTCTTACGCGCCATAACAACAGTGATTCTACTTCAAACCCCGCCCCTTGAAGGCATAGAGTGGCCAACCTGCCCAACCCTTTCAAAGTCGGACGAATTTCTTGTCAGCCCCACCGGAATATTTGCAATACGTACAGTGAATATAGCGCGGCTTCGCGGACAATAGCACTTCATATCGGTTACGCAACGCCAGGAAAACGACCATGCCTTCACCAATGCCTTACGATGAAGGCATGGTCATGACCCCTGCCGAACGCGCGAGCGCCGTCGCGTTCTCCTACAAAAACTGCGAGCTTTCCACAATCACACCGAGCGACGCTATGATAGCAGCCGCAAACGGCTATCAGCGCGGCACCATCGGCCTTTCGGATTTCGTCGAAACACCCGAGAAGCAGGCACAACGTTTACGTAAGGAAAAGTCTAAATCTCAAAATGAACCAAGCCGGCAGGGTTCCGGATCCCATGATGCCGCCAACATCTCATCGATTGAATTTGCGGAAATTGACGGCGGCAATGGCAACCATAAGCAGAACCAAACCGAAACGTCCGAAGAAACAAAGCTTCGTGACGACCGGATTTTCGCCCGTTCCGTGCGACTCATCGATTGCGGATGGCCTGCTTATGGCGGGCTTGACGAGCTCAAAATCATTCATCGCGGGCTGTTCGTCGGGGCAATGAACGGGACGGGAACACTGCGTAGCGAGAGCGGTACCACTACAAATCGCGCCATCAGGGTTGAAACGAAACCATCAAATCAGACCAACCGTTCAGATTTTCGCCAGAACAATCAATACCCAAGCCCTTATTTTCCATCTGCGCTTATCGAAACGGGCGCGGCCAATATCTTTTCGCAACTTGAAGAGCAAGATTACTTTTCCCATCTTGACCGCTCCGGCTTTATCCGCGCCTTGGCAAGCACCTACGATGAGCTCAATGCCCTACATCCCTTCGCTTACGGCAATGGGATGGTGCTACGCATGTTCATTTCGGAATTGACACACGCGGTAGGCTGGGATTTAAACTGGGGCTCGGTCACGTTCAAAAGCTATCGGGACGCGACCAATCTGGCGCTGCTCAATCACGACATATCTGGGCTCGAGCGCATGTTCGCTTCAATCATCAGGCTCGCCAACCCGACCCGAATCTTCCTCATCTCCGGTTGGGACCAAGGCCCCGCGCACTGAACTCACCACTGCGGAAAGTATCGAAACCAGTTAGAAAAGCACCATTTAGACCCCATTTTAGTGTTTTCCCCACTGGTTTACGGGTTACTGCGGAGAAAAGCACCTTTTAAGTCCGTTTTTGGTGCTTTTCTCACGAAGCCAGTGAAAAAGCACCATTTTCAAGCATTTTTAGTACTTTCCTCACTGGTTGGCGATGTTGCCCAGATGATGGGTGACGTGGTGATCGTTGACGTGGGCATCGGCCTCGTCGAATTCACCAGCATCGGCACGAGACACGATATCAAGCGTTTTCTCCACCAAGTCCTTGTCAAGCGCATTCAACCAGTGGATACGCGGATCACGGCCAAACCAGCCCATCTGTTTGCGGGCCAGACGCTTCGTCTTCTGTGCGATATCGGCGAACGCTTCATCCTCACTCATTTCACCATCGAGATACGCCTCAATCTGGGAATAGCCCAACGCACGTGAAGCCGTGACGCCGAGCTGTGGACGAATTCTACGCACCTCATCGACAAAACCCTGCTCACGCATCTGTTCGGTACGAATATCGATGCGTCGGTCAAGTTCTTCACGCGGCAGGTCGAGGCCAATTTGGACGGACGGGATGACGTAACGGTAACGCGGCAAACTCGCCGAATAGGGCCGACCGGTGATTTCTATGACTTCCAGCGCCCGAATGGTGCGGCGCGCGTTATGCGGGTCCATACGCTCGGCGGCTTCAGGATCCTTGCGCTTCAACTCGTCGTATAACGCCCCGGCCCCCTCGTGTTCAGCGCGTCGCTCAAGTTGCGAACGTACTTTCGGATCAGTGCCAGGAAACGAAATGTCATCAATCACAGCGCGCGCATAGAGGCCGGAACCGCCGACAAGAATCGGCCGTATTCCTTGACTTTGCAACTTGCTGATCTCCTCACGGGCCAGCTTCTGGAACCTTGCCACGCTCATCGTCTCGTCCGGATCGATGATGTCAAGCATGTGATGTGGTACCGCCGCCTGTTCGGAAGCACTCGCCTTGGCGGTGCCGACGTCCATCAGACGGTACATCTGGTAAGCGTCGGCGTTGACGATTTCGGCCTTTTGCCCAAGCTGCGCAAGCCCTTTCGCCAACGCGATACTCAAGCCGGTCTTGCCTGAGGCGGTGGGCCCGATGATGGAAACGACACGGACTTCGCTGCTATTCGTTTCCATATATCCACCTTCCGGCCAACCGCCTAAAACCTGACATTGCAGATTCTAACGACTGGTATCACCTACGATATTTACGTTAAATTGTCAGCAAACATCCAGTTTAAATAGACAGCCCTCGTTAAGATGGGAAGACGTGATACTTGATCGACACGAACGCATTAACACCGCAGAAATCCAGGCAAGGCTCGAAAAAGTCGCCCAAAGCGGCACGGGAGAGCAGGGCTCAAAGCTTTTCCCGGCGGATGAAATCACCGAATTCATCGATATGATGCAGGTCTATGAAGGCGCAATGTACGAGATCAGCACCAAGCTCGAGGTGCTTGACAGCGAATTCCACGTCCATTTCGCCCACGACCCGATCCACCACATGGAGCGCAGGCTGAAGTCCGTCAACTCGATCCTGGGCAAACTGCAACGCCGCAACCTGCCGATGTGCACCAAATCAATCCGCGACAACCTCTTCGACGTGGCCGGCATACGCGTGATCTGCAACTACCGCGATGACGTCTACTCCGTGGCCAACTATCTTTCCAGCCAATCCGACATCCAGGTACTGCGCGTCAAAGACTACATCAAGAGCCCGAAACAGAACGGCTATCGCAGCCTGCACGTCATCTATGCGGTTCCTGTCTTCCTTTCCAACGGCGAGCATTACACGCCGGTCGAGGTACAGTTCCGTACCATCGCCATGGATTACTGGGCGAGCCTTGAACACGCCTTGCGTTACAAGTCCAACCTGCCGGACACCAAACTGACCGAACATTCGCAGACGCTGCTCGACTGCGCACGCAGCCTGCAGAATATCGAAACGCAGATGCAGAACATCCACCGTGACATCAACGGCGCACCCCAGCAGGAGGAAGCGCCGACCTCGCAGGCCTTCGACCCGAAGAAGTGAGAATTCCTCTGGCATCCTGACCTTCTAATCTCCTACTAGACAATAGTTTCCATCGAAAAACGAATTTTGCCGACTTCCTTCAATCAGGGAGCCGGCAAAATTCGTTTTATAAGATGTTTGTCATCAACAACAGCGAACTATCATCAATAATGGCGAATTACAAGCTAGAAATCGAAATTATCTGGATCGCCACCGGTGCGCACTCCAGTGGACAGGCCGGCGATCTGCTTCATTTCCCCTTGATTCAGTTCGAAATCGAAGACATCGATGTTCTGCCTGATGCGCTCGTCGTGAACGGACTTCGGGATGACGATGACACCACGCTGCAGGTGCCAACGAATAACGACCTGGGCCGGCGACTTGCCGTACTTCGCTCCGATTTGCGCCAGCAGCGGCGAGGCAAGCAGCGAACCACCGGTACCGCCGAGCGGGCTGTAAGCTTCCACGGCAACGCCCTGCGATTGGACGAAATCGACCAGCTCTTGATTCGAAAACTGCGGCGAGGACTCGATCTGATCGACGGCCGGCTTGACGCCGGTACCCAGTCCCTCCAGCTCCTTCAAATGGTGCTCCTGCAGGTTGCACACGCCAATGGCACGGATACGGCGGTCGTTATAAAGCGCGACCATATCCTTCCACGCCTGCTGCCAGCCGTCAGCCGGCCAATGAATCAGGTACAGGTCGACATAATCGGTGCCAAGGCGGTCGAGGCTTTCATAGAAGGCCTCACGGGTACGACCTGCGCGAATATCCTCGTTCCATAGCTTCGTGGTCAGAAAAATATCATGGCGAGGCACACCGGAACGGCGCATACCTTCGCCGACGGACTGCTCGTTGCCATAGATTTTCGCGGTGTCGATATGGCGATAGCCCGATCGCAGCGCGACATCGACCGCGTTGGCTGTCGTCTCCCCCTCTGGGGTCTGGAACACGCCCAATCCCAATTGCGGGATGGTGATGCCATTGTTCAATACGATATTCGGAACCTTGTTGTCGGCCATTGCCGCCTCCATATTCCGGCGTTGCTGCCAAACGCCTTGAAAAACAAATATGTGAATCCCTTCCATGCTAATCGCGCGGAACAATAATCTCCGCTCTGCGAGAAGCGGAACATTCACCGATCCATCAGCGGAAAACAAAGCAATGCATTCACATCGGTTCCAAGAACTTTCGTTGTTCACACTCAGCCAATTGCCAGTAACTACCGATAGACTTAGAACCATAAGTAACAAGTGTCAATGAAAATCGACAAAAGGAGCAGGCATGGCTTTCGGGAACAGGCCTGAAGAGAACAATACGCAGCAGCCTTATGGGCAACCGAGCGCGTATAGGCAGAACTACGGACAACAGCAATACAACCAGTACGGGCAGCCTCAGGGTCAGCCTTATGGGCAAGGGCAAAACATGCCCTACGGCCAGCCTTACGCGCAACCGCAGTACCAGCAGCCTCAGTATGGGCAGCCGGCGTACGCGGGCGCGGGTGCCGGGACGGCAGCGCCAACGATGACGATGAACGGGCAGACCGCCTATTCCTTCGAACGCGCGCGTCACGTCTCCACCACCAAGGCCTACGGTGAGATGACGCTGGGCCTGCTGCTCACCGCAGTGGTCGCCGTTTTCACCCAGATGACCGGTGCCCTTGACAGCTTCCTGATGGCGACGGGCATGATCGGCTGGATCGGTTTGGCAGTGGCGCAGGTGGCCATCGCCATTGTGCTGGGCTGGCGCATCGACAAGATGAAGGTCAGCACCGCACACGTGATGTTCTACCTTTATGCAGCGCTGACCGGATTCACGCTCGCCACGATCTTCGAGGCCTACAGCCTGCCGTCCATCGGCATCGCGCTGGGGCTGTGCGTTGCGTTCTTCTTCGTGCTTACCATGCTTTCGCTGACCACCAAGAAGGATATGCTCAAGGCCGGCCCGATCCTGATGGTCGCGCTGCTGGTCCTCCTGGTCGGCGAGGTCATCATGATGTTCCTTGCGCCTTCGCACACCACGCTTATGGTGACCGGCGCGCTCGGCCTCATCATCTTCGCGGGCCTGACCATGTACGATGCCCAACAGACACGCGCCATGTTCGACGTGGCCGAGCGTTCCGGCGACACCGTGATGTTGAACCGCATCTCGATCATCTGCGCCCTGAACCTCTACCTCGACTTCATCAACATGTTCCTCTATCTGCTGCAGATCTTCAGCAACAATGACAACTGAGTTCAGCCGCACAAGTCGATAGATAGGTTTTTAAGATTGGCGGAATTAAGCCATTCCTTAAAAGTTATTTGCTGACTTGTGCGGTTTTCTTCGACCATCAGAGCATTTCCAAAGATCTATTGGCACCAGCTCATCCGTCATTCCCGCATGACGCAACCCTTCAAGAACGTTATTGAAGAACATATCCAATGCCATCTCATCATTGAACATCTCTCCCCACGCTGCGAAAACCAGCCAGTTTCCCGCCGCCAATCTGTTGAGCCTCACCGAATCGGCAAAATACTGGTGAAGATGATGCTGACCATTGTATTCAACCGCGACATGATATTGCGGATAAGCAATGTCTAAATATTTTGTACCTTCCACCGAATCATCAACCTCAAAATTAACCACAGGCTTGGGAAACCCCCGTCGTAATAGCTCAAGACGAAGTCGCGTCTCCATAGAAGAATCCGTATTGGGCTCGGCAAGGTTTAATGCCCTCAGGCATTTGCTCTGACAAGTGAGATATTTTCGCGTTTTCACAAAAGCATGCAAACGCTCCGGCGTTGTGCGTTTCAACAGCCTATCGCGTCGCATCAAATTATCTGCCACTGTGATAAGAGGCTCGAATTGCAAAACTTGCGCCAGTTGCGCATATGTTGCTTCCGGAGTGGTGCACCACAGATCGGCCACTTTCGTTACACATTCTTTATATCTCAATTGATTCCATAAATGGCAATGCATGTCAACAGGAAACTTACGTGACCTCTTATATCGGTAAAAGTCAACATCAACCCCACCATCAACGCAGGCTACAGAATCGACGTTGACACCCATTAGTTGCAAAGCGGTACCCAGTGCGAAAACCTGTTTGGTACCCGATCTTTCGACGATCTTATGACACCGGCCTATGGCTTCCTGCTGCGTCTGCCAGGCCTGGTGCCGCATTAGCTGACCGGAATGTGGCTCGTATCGTATTTCATACATAAACCGAACATAACAGAATTGCTGAAATTATCGCGTCGCTTCCGATGATTGTGGTCGAATGATAGGGGTTATCCACGACGCCCGGGAGTGTCGCAATACACAAGTCGGCAAATAGGTTTTTAAGATTGGCTCTATTCCGCCATTGTCAAAAACCTATCTACCGACTTGTGTAAGAATTTTAATCGTTAAGATGCTGGATTGCATAGTCCGCTTCCTGAGGAGTGAATTTATCACCGGCAGATGCAGTAAGCTGCTCTCGTATCGCCTCAGGACTCATATGCATGTTTTTCTCATACGATTTGGCCGCCGCGAGGGCATTCGCATTGTAATCCGTTTTAAGATTGTCGACAGCATATTGTGCTGCATCCGCACTGAATTTGTCACCGGCTTCGCTGGTCAATTGATCGTAAATACCCTGCTTGCTCATATGCATGGTATCGCTATACGTCTTGGCAGAGGCCAACGCATTGGTATATTCCGCAGGTACATTTGGCTTCTTTTGCTGAGGGGTTTGCTGCTGCGAAGTGGATGAAGGCATGCTTTTGGAAGCCGAATCGAAAGCCTTGCCTGCCGCCGATTGCATGACCAGCGTGATGACGATGGCGACAACGCTCAGTACGGCGCCGGCAATGGTGAGCGCTTTGCCGCGCTTCTTGCCTCTGAACACCCCGACCAAGCCGATGATACCGAACACAACGCCGATGACGCCCAGAACCGCGGCGACATTATTGACGATGGGGATGAAACTCAACACGGTGCCGACGATGCCAAGCACCAAAGCGGTCACACCGCAAGCCGAAAAATGTTCGGACCGGCGACCAACCGAGTGATGATTACCGCCAGAATCCGGGAATTGCGGATTACCACCCATCACAGGAAACGGATTTCCCTGAATGGGCCCATTCGAATTACCTACGGACGGATTGGTTGAGCCGTTGGGACCGACCCCGGACTGTGTGGAATCCATTCCTTGCGGATAAACCGACGAACCGTTGTATGGCGCAGCGCCACCATTATCCGTGGAATTGTTGGGATACCCATTAAAAGGCTGCGGTGAATCTGGCACGATAACCCCTTTTCTTTTGCTCTAATCATGACAGGCGAGTGCAGGAAAGATTGACGATCCCCTCGGTCACGCCCTACAATTGATTATTCTTTGTTAGAGAGCCTTTTTCTATTGGGCCAACGGACAAATCCAATCGCCCGAAAGGGCAGAATCCTTAAGATTTTCTAACCCGGATGTCCAATGGCGTTGTGTATATCCATCCCATAGAATGGCGCTATGACCTCTTTCATAGCTGGTTTGCAGCATCTGCCATCACGCTTGGGCATGCAATCGGATGATTCGCAGATCGTGGAGGTGGACACCAAATGGTGGTGCACCGTCGCCATGATTGTGTTCGCCGATCTGATGTGCTTCGTGGAAACGATATTCCTGATGTCCGACGCCGTCAAACAAGGCGGACTGGGCGCACTCTGGAGCGTCTTGTCGCTACTGCTCTCCCTGGCTGTAGGATTCATCTTCCCGAAAAGGTCGACATACCCGGAATATGTTTTTCTTTTCGCTTGCCTGCTGGTATTGGTATTCCCCTTTGATTCGATCATCTCCACCATGGCCCTGAGCGCACTGTTGGCACGTCGTTCAGGGCAGCGACGCTCGATTGTGGCGATAGTCATGGCCACCGCCATCGCAGTATTCGCCCAGGCACGCGACACGTTTCAACCATTGAATCGCTCGGTATGGGCGGTTTTCTTCGCCAAGCCACGGGCCGACACCGCACACGATCCCATCGTGCTGGCTTCCAGTATCACCACCATGCGTGTCACGGCCATCGTTGCGGCGCTCGTCAGCGTGCTCATTGCCACGCTGGTCGGTCTGCATATCCGCTCCCGCGCCAATCTCAAAGCCGAAACACTCAAGGCCGATGCGGCTCAAATCCAAGCCGATAATCTGCAAACGAGCTTGAGCAACCAACAACTTTCCGATGCCATCGCTGCTGAAGCGCATGACACCTTGGCCCATACGTTGTCATTGGTCGCGCTCAACGCCAATGCACTGACCATACAAACCGGAAAACTGGCGAAACTCGTGCGTTCGGATAATCAAATAGATAGCGACCATACACTGACAGCTTTGGTCGACCAGACGAAACGGGAATCCGAGCAGATACGCAGCCAGGCGGCACAAGCGGTCAACGAGGCACACACCGTCATCGATATGCTGCGCGACCCGAAAGCGGCGGTGAACACCCTCGCCGCAAGCGATGAGACCTCATTGAGCCGGGCCACTTTGGAAGAACTTTTGGCTTCGTCGACCGACAACGGTATGCATCTTTCGACATGGATCGACATCAACCAACTCAGCGAACTGAATGAAAGCATCGGCAAGGTGGCCTACCGCGCTATTCAGGAGGGGCTGACGAACGCACGCAAACACGCGCCGGGAACAACGGTTTCCCTGGAGGTCACCGCGCGCCCGGAAGCGGGAATCCATGTCCATCTGATCAACCCGATTCCACAGAACATTCAAAACGGCCATGCACAAGGCAGCGGTGGTGCAGGACTGCCAGGACTCACCGAGCGCGTACATACGGCCGGCGGAAACTGCTCGTACGGACTTGATGGACGCGGACAATTCAACCTTGAAGTGTCGCTGCCTTGGATCGCGAAGTGAAACCGGTGCGTAAACCGTTGCTTCACACACCATATTCATCGTTCAAATCACAGATCACAGGTTATAGGTCAAAAGTGTTCATCTTGCATAGCGCATTCGTTCTTCGACATATAGAAGAAGGAAAAATCAATATCCGATACCTTTTATGGCCCACGATTCGCTAGAATTGCAACCATGAGCGAGCAAACCGTCACCGAGAACAGCACCAGCAAACCAATCACCGTCAGCGTCATCGATGACGACCCGCTGATCTGCCAGGCGCTGGCCATGATTCTCACGGAATCCTCAGACGGGACGGTCAAGGTACTGTCCACGGCAACCGACGGTACACAGGCTCTGGAACATGCCAGGGCGGAACATCCGGATGTAGTGCTGATGGACATCGATATGCCCGGCATGAATGGCATCGAAGCGACACGTCGGATGCTTGATCTCACACCGCGCCCGCATGTCCTTATTCTTACGGCACTGAGTCCCTCAAGCACGGTGCAACGCGCCATCGAGGCCGGGGCCGAAGGGTTCGTCTCGAAAACCGACCCCGCCGAAGACATCGTCAAACATATCTTGGCCATCTGCCAAGGAAGCCCCCAGTTCAACACCGACAGCCAACGGCAACTGATGAACGATCTGGAAAAGGATCGTTTTCGTTCGCGGCGTGACGAGGCGAGAAGATTGTTGGACACGCTTGGCGACCGCGAACGCAAGGCCGCGGTGCTGGCGGCGGAAGGACTTTCCAATGCGGAAATCGCCAAGGACATGTTCATTTCCGAACGCACGGTGAAGGCGGAACTCTCCTCGGCTTGCGCGAAACTCGATGTCAACCGCGTGCTGCTGAGCAGGATTGTGGAGCGGGCGGATCTTTAGCAAAGCACAAGTCGGTAGATAGGTTTTTGAGATTGGCTCTATTCCACCATTTCTTAAAACCTATCTGTCGACTTGTGTCGGAACCTATTTCATCAACCGACGCAGGACGTACTGGAGGATGCCGCCGTTGCGGTAGTACTCGGCCTCGCCGGGGGTGTCGATGCGGACGGTGGCGTCGAATTCGATGGGCTGCGGCACCGGCTTGCCGGCGGCGGCAGGCTTGGCGGTGCCGGTCACGCCATCATCGGTTGCAGGCTTGGTGGCGACGACGTGGACGGTTTCGGGTATGGTGCCGTTGTTGAGCGCTTCAATACCTTGGAAATCGTAGGTTTCGGTACCGTCGAGACCCAATGACTCGGCCGATTGGCCTTCGGGGAATTGCAGGGGCAACA
Source organism: Bifidobacterium sp. ESL0745 (assembly GCF_029433335.1). Classification (NCBI taxonomy): domain Bacteria; kingdom Bacillati; phylum Actinomycetota; class Actinomycetes; order Bifidobacteriales; family Bifidobacteriaceae; genus Bifidobacterium; species Bifidobacterium sp. ESL0745. Next base: position 381,745 of record NZ_JAQTHX010000001.1, on the reverse strand, counting down.
CGCCCATGCCGATGAGGTTGGAGCGGTGGATGCGCTCGAAGCTACAGGCGATGACAACCTTGACGCCAAGCATCAGCGTGCCTTTGGCCGCCCAGTCGCGCGAAGAACCGGTGCCGTATTCCGAACCCGCCAAAACTACCAACGGAGTGCCGGCCTTGCGGTAATCGAGCGAGGCATCGAAAATCGTGGAGGGCTTGCCGGTGACGAAATCGTAGGTGAATCCGCCAGGGCGTACCTCTTCGCCCACCGAAGCAAGCAGCTGGTTGCGCAGGCGGATGTTGCCGAATGTGCCACGAACCATCACTTCGTGATTGCCACGACGGGAACCGTAGGAATTGAAGTCCTTGGGTTGGATGCCGCGTTCCAGCAGGTATTTGCCTGCTGGGCTTGAAGCAGGGAAGGCTCCAGCTGGCGAAATGTGGTCAGTGGTCACCGAATCACCGAGCAGTGCCAGCACGCGAGCACCGCAGACATCGCTCACCGGTTGCGGCTTGGCGCTCATGCCGTCGAAGAAGATTTGACGGCGCACGTAGGTCGAATCCGGATCCCATGCGAAACGCTCGCCCTTCGGCACGTCGAGGGACTTCCAACGTTCGTCGCCTTCAAAGACGTCGGCGTAGTCGCGCACGAACATCTCACGGTTGACGGACGACGAGACGACTTTGTCAATCTCCTCGTTGTTTGGCCAGATATCGCGCAGGAAAATCTCGCGGCCGGTTTTGGCGTCAATGCCCAGCGGCTGGGTCTCGAAGTCGAAATCGAGCGTGCCGGCGATGGCGTAGGCGATGACCAGTGGCGGCGAGGCCAGATAGTTCATCTTGACATCGGGGCTGATGCGCCCTTCGAAATTGCGGTTGCCGGAAAGCACCGAGACCACCGTCAGATCGTTGTCGCCCACGGCCTTGGAGATTTCGGGCAGCAACGGGCCGGAGTTGCCGATGCAAGTGGTGCAGCCGAAGCCGACCAGCTCGTAGCCCAATGCGTCCAAGTCCTCCTGCAGACCGGCTTTCCTCAAATAGTCGGCCACGACCTGCGAGCCCGGGGCCAGCGAGGTCTTGACCCATGGTTTGGGCTTCAGGCCGTGCTTGCGGGCGGCGCGGGCGAGCAGTCCGGCGGCGATCATCACCGAGGGGTTGGAGGTGTTGGTGCAGCTGGTGATGGAGGCGATGGCGACGTCGCCGTTCGTGATCTCGAAGTCACCGCGGAAATCCGTATGCACCGGCACCGGGTTCTGATAGGTTTTCGGCGTTTCGTAGTCGGGCAGCGTTCTTTCGAACGTTTCTTTGGCCCGATCGAGACGGATACGGTCCTGTGGACGCTTCGGACCGGCGATGGACGGGACGACAGTACCCAAATCAAGCTCCATATATTCGGAATATTCCGGCTCCACGTAATCGGGGTCGCTGGTGTCGCCCCAGAGGCGATTGGCCCTGGCATAGGCCTCGACCAGCGCGATCTGCTCGTCGCTGCGGCCGGTCAGGCGCAGATAATCCAGCGTGACCTGATCGATCGGGAAGATGCCGCAGGTCGAGCCGAACTCGGGGCTCATGTTGCCGATGGTGGCGCGATTGGCCAGCGGCACGGAAGCGACGCCGTCGCCGTAGAACTCGACAAATTTGCCGACCACGCCATGCTCGCGCAGCATCTGGGTGATGGTGAGCACCACGTCGGTGGCGGTGACGCCTTCGGGAATGGAACCGGTCAGTTTGAAGCCGACCACGCGCGGGACGAGCATGGAGATGGGCTGGCCAAGCATGGCCGCCTCGGCCTCGATGCCGCCGACGCCCCAGCCAAGCACACCAAGACCGCCGACCATAGTGGTATGCGAATCGGTGCCGACACAGGAGTCGAGATAGGCGAGGTCACGTCCGCGCTCCCCTGCCTTTGTCATGACGACTTTGGCGAGATATTCGATGTTGACCTGATGGATGATGCCGGTCCCCGGCGGCACGACGCGGAAGTTCTTGAACGCCTGCTGGCCCCAGCGCAGGAAACGGTAGCGTTCGCCGTTGCGCTGGTATTCGCGGTCCATGTTACGGGCCACCGCGTCGGCGACGCCGTAATGGTCGATCTGCACGGAGTGGTCGATGACCATGTCGGCCTCAACCTGCGGGTTGATGACCTCGGGATCACCGCCCAGGTCCGCCACGGCGTCGCGCATGGTGGCGAGGTCGACGATGCACGGCACGCCGGTGAAGTCCTGCATCAGCACACGGGAAGGCCCGAATTCGATCTCATGGCTGGGTTCGGCGTTCGGGTCCCACCTGAGCAGTTCGTTGACCTGATCTTCGGTGACATTGACGCCGTCGATGCGGCGCAACAGGTTCTCGACCAGTACCTTAAGTGAGTACGGAAGGTGCTCGATACCGGGCAGATCCGCAATCCGGTAATAATCGACATCCCTGTCACCGACCCGTAACGTATCCAGCTGTTCGTCCCGCAATGACATTGAAATCCTCCGAGTGTTTTGACAATATCCTTATTTCATTATCGGCCAATCAAAAGTCAGAAACGTTAATAATGCCGTTTCGTGTTCGATTCCACGATAATTACAAGATGAAATGCTTGGAAAATCAACGAAAGAGGTCAATTCACTATGTGAGACCGCCTAGGATACAAGCGTCAGGAAGCCCGCAAGGATTATCAGAACCAGCGCGTTATTATCAAACAACAACAATATATGCAGATTGAGCTTTCCCTTTGTTGCCAATGATGTCGAACCTGCACACTTGACAAAACTTTGCAAAAATCGCAGGTCTACTTGCTTTTGTTCTTGTTCTTCTTGCGGTTGACGATGCTTGAATAAAGACGACCGAAGAGATCGGCAATCGTCTGGATGCCGGCAAAGATGACGATGGAAAGCGCGAGTACAATGATCGTGGCGACCAACATCCAACCGGTCGGGAAAACCAGTTCGAAGAAATTCGAGACAATCGGGATGAACATGCCGATTAGACCGGCCAATGCGAAACCGGCCACCAAGACGCCGCGCCAGGAGTTGAGTGGCTGGGCCACGCGAGCCATCACCAGGATGCCCAATACGAAGACGATAATGGCACAGATGTCACGCAGCTTCAACAGATCGGCAGGCTTCGAAAGGTTCCAGTTCATGAAGCCGGGCAACGCCCATGCGGTGAGCAGCACCGAAAGGGCCACCGCGATGCCTCCCGGCAAGGCGAAACGCACCACACGTCCCAAAAAGCCCGGAATATAGCGGCGGTTATTGGGCGCCAACGCGAGGATGAAGGCCGGGATGCCGATGGTCAGCGCGCCGATATAGGTGATGTGGCGCGGTAGGTACGGGAACGGGATGAACGTGCAGACCACGCCGAGCGAGATGAGCGCGGAGTAGACGGTCTTGACGAGGAAGAGCGACGAGACGCGTTCCATGTTGGCCATCACCTGACGGCCGCGTGCCACGACACTCGGCAGGTGGGAGAACTTGGAATCGACCAGGACGACCTGTGCCACGGCCTTGGTGGCGGGTGCGGCGTTGCCCATTGCGATGCCGAGATCGGCCTCTTTCAAGGCCAGCGCGTCGTTGACGCCGTCGCCGGTCATGGCCACGACGTGGTCGCTTTCGTGCAGTGCGTCGACGATGGCCTTCTTCTGCTCGGGCAACACACGGCCGAGCACGTCGACATTCTCCATGACGGTGGAAAGTTTCTTGACGTCGCTGGGCAGCTCGCGGGCGTCCATGGCCACCGGTTCGCGATCGCCGGTCAGTTTGACGGTTCTGGCGATGGCACCGACGGTGGCCGGGCTGTCGCCGGAAATGATGCGGCAACGCACGCCCTGCTCACGGAACCATGCCAGCGTCTCTTCGGCGTCGTCGCGGATATGCTCGCTGCAGAGCACCAACGCCACCGGCTGCGCCGAAGGAATCAGCACAGGGGTGTCGGCGAAGTCGTTTGCGGCCGCCGGGGTGCTTCCGGCACCCGAGGCGCGCGCCAGCAGAAGCACACGCATGCCCTGATTGGCATACTTGGCCACCATGTTCTTGGCGGCGGTGTTGTCGCCTTCGAAGCCGCTCAAAAGCATTTCGGGGGCACCCATATACCACGCGTCACCGCCGCGCACGATGGCGCTCCATTTGCGGGCCGACGAGAATGGCACGCGGGCGTCGACCGGCTGGGGTCGAACGCCTTTGGCGTTCAACGCCTTGAGTACCGCCTCCCCTGTTCCGTTGGGGTTCTCTTCATTGGAAAGGTCATACAGCGCCTGCACCGCTGCCGACTTTTCGTCATCGGTGGTGCCGACGGTCACGCTGGCATGCACCGCGTTCTGGCCGGACGGGGCGTCCACCACGATGTCGGCGTCGGCTGCCGGGCTGAATGTATCGGCCTCGCCAAGCATGACGACCTGATTGAAGACGATGCCGCCGTCGGTGATGGTGCCGGTCTTGTCAAGGTTCAACGCGTCGACGCGGGCCAGGGTCTCGACGCTTTCCAGTTCCTGCACCAGCGTGTGCTGTCGCGCCAGGCGCATCGCGGCGATGGCGAAGTTGAGCGAGGTCAGCAGGACCAGGCCTTCGGGAATCATGCCGACCACGCCGGCGACAGCCGAAACGATCGCAGAACGCCAAGCGCCGGTGGAGAAGGCCACCTGCCAACCGCCGACGGTGCGGATCTGCGAGATGACCAAAAGAATGCAGAGCGGAATGACGATGACGGTCATCACTTTGAGGATGGTGTTGATGCCTTTGCTCAAGTCGGAGACGGTCTTCTTATAGACCTTGGCCTTGGCCGTCAATTTGGCCGCGTAGCCGTTCTCGCCCACCGCGTCGACGCGAACCAGCGCCATGCCGGAAGTCGCGTTGGAACCGGAATAGACCTCGGCCCCCTCGCCTTTCTTGACCGTACGCGATTCGCCGGTCAACATGGATTCGTCGAGCTCAAGCCCCCATGTGTGCACGATGGTGGCGTCGGCGGGCACCTGTTCGCCGCTCCGAAGCCAAAGCAGGTCGCCGAGCACGATGTCCTCATGTTCGATTTCCATGTCACGTCCGTCGCGACGAACCAATGATTTTGAGGCGATCAAAATGGAAAGCTTGTCAAGCGTGTGCTTGGCACGCATTTCAGTGAAGACGCCGATGCCGGAGTTGATGATGATGACCAGACCGAAAACGGCGTCTTTCCACTGGCCGGTCAACAGCACCAGCACCATGGCCACGAAAATGATGGCGTTGAACAGTGTGAAGACGTTCTCGCGAATGATCTGCCCCAGCGAACGTGAGCTTTCCGTATCGATCCGGTTGATGTTGCCCTGTGCAACCTGCTCTTGAACCTCTGCGGAGGTCAGCCCGACTTCAGGGATTTGGGGAAGACGAACCGCGGGTGCACCCTGCTGCCCGCTGCCGCTTGTGTTCCCAGCGTTTCCGCCACTGACGGCCTGGCTGCCCGTCGATGCCTCATCTGGTTCCCGGCCGTCGTTCTGCCCGAAAATTCCGGTCGCGCTCATTGAATGCCCCTTACCCCCGTTGATTCGCCCGTGCGCATCATTCCACGGTTCGCCGCTGCTTTCATGTTGTCGCATCAACCGCCTAAATTTCAGACGCTAAGGCGGTTTGCTCCGTTAAAAGTATATGTTGTGCCACTCTATCGTGTCGGCCACGTTCGCGGTGGGCACTTCCTGCATATTTACGGTAACGTCACGCTCATCATCTTGGGATGCGGATTGTCGTTGATCGCCAATTGGACGGCATCGGCGAAAGAAACCGTGCCGTTGTCGCCTCCGGGCGGGACTATCCGCAACGCTTCGGCGTACAACTTGGTATCGGAGCGCACCGCATCGACCAATATCACCGGGATCCCGGCGTCATGCGCCGTGCGAAAAGCCTGGTTCCACCCGTTGGCCCGATTGCCGCGCATATCAAGGCCGCTGACCACGAATGCACTGACCGGCCGACGGGTCATATCCGTAAACGACTGATTCGGGTCCGGCACCCCGCCGTCCGGGGCCGCGGCATATATGGCCTTGATATCAACCTTCTCGAATGCCTCTATCACCGTCTGGTCAAGGTTTTCGTCGCCTGCCGTCACCACACCGATAAGCAAGTCGGATTTGTCACGGCTGTCATGGGTGACATGGCCAGATACCGACTGGGTGTCACCGGCAATCATGTTGTCCGGAGCACAGGAAACGAGCGCCGGCAAGGACGACAATGCCATACAAGCGCTCAGAACGATTGACAATTCCCGGTGCAACGTATTCGCCTACTTCACTGGTTTTCACGCGTGAACAGCGCCACCGTCTCAACGTGATGGGTCATCGGATAGATGTCGAACGCCTGAATCGACTTCAGACCATAGCCAAGCTTGGTGAGCGTCGCCATGTCACGAGCGAGGCTGGTGGGGTCGCAGGCGATGTAAACGATCGAGTGCGTGTCTGCCTCAGCGAGTTGCCGGCAAACCTGTGCTTTGGCTCCGGCGCGCGGCGGGTCAAGCACAACGACATTGGGATTGGCCAGCTCTTCAGGAACATTGCGCAGGCAGTGCGAGACATCGCCCTGCAACACGGTGACATTGGCGTCCTTGGCAATGTGCAGATTGCGTTCGGCATTGCGCACCGCCATACGTCCGCCTTCGACAGACAGCATGTGGGTGTGCGCAAAGGTTTTGGCCAGCGGTACGGTAAACAGGCCAGAGCCGGAGAAAAGGTCCCACAGCGTCGCGGATTGAACTCCGGAAAGCTCCTGGCTGACAAGACGCATCACATATTTGACGAGTGTCGGCGGGGCCATGCGGTGCACCTGCCAGAACCCGTCGGCCTCCACACCGTACTTATAGCGTTTGCCGTCCACGTCCACGACTTCTTTGAGACGCTTTGAACCTGCATGAAGATGCCCGTCAACAGTGATGGCGAAGTTGTCACCGATGGCCTCAAGCAAGACCTTGTTGGGTACTTTGGAGGTGTGGATATCACGGGGTTCCGGCACGGCGACACGAATCTTGGCACCAGGCTCGAACTGTTCATCCCAAAGTTTCTGGTCACGGGCGACGGCGAGCAGCGCCCGCGTGGCCAGCGGCATCGTATCGATACGCACACGGGTATGCGAGGCGCGGCGGCGCATCGACACGCGGCCTTCCTCGTCGGCGATGAGCTCGATACGAGTGCGCCAGTGCAGGCCCTTTTCATCGACATCGCCGTCCATGCGCGCCACCGGAACATCGTCGATGTCAAGGTGACCCATACGCCGCATCTGGTCGGTGATAACCGCTGATTTCCACTTGAGCTGACCAGACAGCGAGACATGGATCAGATCGGCGCCACCGACTCCCCCGCCTTGCGCCAACGGGCCGGCCAACGGCCACAGCGGCTCCACGCGGTCTTCCGAGGGCTCGACCACGTCCACGACTTCACCGGTCCAGAAGCGGTCATCGCGCTCGTGCGGTTCGTCCAGTTCGATGGTGTCCAATTCGCCGGGCAGCGCGAAACGCACGAAGACCACCCGCCCGTCGATATGGGCGATGCAACGCCCCTGATCCGCGTAACGTTCGATACGTACTGTGGCTTGCATTTCTGACCTCTGCTTCTAAAGTTATGGCGGCACGGCAAACTATGAGATTCCGCACCTTATCATTCATTTTGTATGACATAACGACGCCGATATTCATCTGATTCCGTAACCGGCATATCCCCATGACTGGAATCCCAGTCTATCGTTGGCCCTCGTCCGCAGCCTTCACGACGACCTCCGCGTTTGCGGCTTCTACGGTGCGCATATCGTCGACGTTTGGCTCGTCTTCGTCCACTGCCTGAGTGTCCGACTTCTTTTTGTCATCGTTATCGTCCTCATCCTCACCACCGGACTTGAATTTGGGATGATGCCTCATCGGATCAGCAATGATCAAGTAGGAGATCCAAATGGCCAACGCCCAGAACGGCAGCCCCATCAGAAGACGGGTTGTGCCCAGCCAAGTGACATGATTGGTGAGGTAAAGCGGCACCTGCACCACCAAACGCAACGCGAAGACACCAATCCACATGGCCGTGACGATGTCATAGGCGCGAACGAGTTTCCTGTCACCTCGCCAATCGGCGAGCCATGCCCGGAAATGCTCGGTGGGCAGGGATCGGATGAATTCGACCAGAAAACCGACTCCCGGTACGCGGATGGCCAGCGTGATGGCCAGTACGACAATATAGACGCTGTTGGTGATGAACCCATACATGTAGTAGTTGCGGGCCTCATGGGTGTTCCACGCCCAAATCAGGCAGATGGCCACAGAGATCAGACCCGCCAGCGCGCCGAGTATCGTCTGGCGCTGCACAAGGCGCACCACAACCAAAACCACTGCCAACACCGCCGAAACGATAATCGTCAATTTGAGGTCGGACGTGATGACGAACATGACCACGAAGACAAATCCGGGCAGCATCGATTCGATGACGCCACGCACCCCGCCGATGGCGTCGATGACGGAAAAGTCCTCGCCGTTACCGGCCGCAGCCAGCGCCGCTAGCCCCTGCTTTTTTTTCGTCTCGGTCATAATCCCTTATCCGGTTTGGTGTTACCTGTGTTATTGAAGCATGTATTGTTGAAATCTGCGTTTCAATATCGACCTGACCGGCAATCACCACAATTCGCACCGGCGCTGCCAGCATTCCACATATACATATTTTAATATTTTTTATTGTTCCATCCATCGACGCCGATACATAATTCGCCGGTCAGCCTACGAAGGCATAACCGGCGAACCAAGTATTTGGAATCAGCGCAGCTCCGAGAACATCGGTCCGCGGGAAATCGTGGTCTGCACCTCGGTCTGTTGGTCAGCGACGAACGGTCCCTTGATGCGCTTGGGAATCTTGTGGCCGTCGCCATCCTTGTCGGCTTTGGCGGCTGCCTCGTCAGCCTTGCGACGCTGTTCGGGCGAAACGGGCGGGTGCATCGGAACCAGGTCACGCGGGGCCAGCGGCTCTTCACCGCGGTCGACCACGATATCGGAAAAGTACTGGTTCAATGCCTTGGTTTCCGGACTTTCCGGATGGGTGGCAGCACGACCGGAGAAGATGCCGCGAAGCATCCAACGCGGGCCGTCGACACCTACGATACGTGTAATCAGCCTCTTGCCACCATTGACGGTGACCGGCAGCTTGATTTCCGTACCGAAAATGCCAGGCTGCTCGTTCGCCTTGGGATTGGCCGCAAGCAAGTCCTCACTGACCCCGTCCCAAAGTCCGAGGGTCTTGGGGGCAGCAAGCGCCTCGATCTCAAGGCTGGAATCCTTGTAGGAAACGGTGCAGCCAACCACCTGGCCGCTGGCACGATTGGCCTTCACACGAAGTTTGGTATCCGGCATGAACGGCAGATAATAAGCACCCATGTCAAGGTACTCATCGTAATTGGGGGCTTTTTGCTCTTCAATGTCCCAAGGCCCATAAAGCTCGCCACGATCCGGATAGGCTTCACTCGGCTCATCGGGAACCTTGTGCCTGTTTTCCACATCCTCATCGCTGCCAGCATCCGATTCCGTACTGGATTCGGCTTCCGAATTCTTATCGTCAGAGGCATTCACCGCGTCATTCTCGACATCCTTGGCTTCATTCTCACCGGTTTCACCAGTCTTGTCATCCTCAACCGCAGCCTCCTTGGCCTTTGTTTCGGCCTCATTATCGTCATCGCGGTGCTTCTTTTTGCCGAATCCGAACAGTCCCATAGTCCCTCGTTTCAAAACCTGCATTGATGGCTCAAGCCTATCACCGGGCTATGAACCGGCACAGCTCACACTTTTCGTGTCTTTGAAAAATGAGAGCCAATTGAATATCATTATCCGTTGTCCTTCCCATAAATCGTACGGTGTCAACGATTTTCGAAAGTATACCCGTGACAAGATGTCCACTTCGGCTCACATTGTTGAACGTTCGGAAAACGCAAGCCTAAATGTCATAGACCACGCTCAACGGCGCATGATCGGACCAACGCGTGTCGTAGGAAGAAGCACGGTCGATGTCGAAGGATACAGCCTTTTGCGCCAATCTCGGCGTCGCCAGCTGATAGTCGATCCTCCAGCCGACGTTGTTGTCAAAGGCGCGTCCGCGCTGGCTCCACCATGTATATGGCCCCTGCACATCGCCGGCAAGCTGTCGCATTACATCAACGAAGCCATATTGTTGCGGGTCGAGCCACTTGTCGACGTAGGCGCGTTCTTGCGGCAGGAAACCGGAATGCTTCTCGTTGGCCTTGGCGTTCTTGATATCCAGCGGGGTGTGCGCGATGTTCATATCACCGCAAAGCAGCGCCTGACGGCCACCTGCCGCGGCCTCGTCACGCAGCTCGCCCATGCGTTGGAGCATACGGTCGAGGAAACGGTATTTCTGGGTCATTTTCTCGGGGTCGTCGGTGTTGCCTGCGTGTACATAGACACTCGCGACCGTCAGTTTCATCCCGCTCGGCGTGGTGACATCGGCCTCGATCCACCGGCCTGAGTCGACAGCCTCGCTCAAATCCATCAGCCCGTAGCGTTGCTCCTCGATCTTCAAATCGGAAAGAAGCCCAACGCCCGCACGCCCTTTGATACGGCAGACTTCGTCCATACGGCCAAGTCCATCGGCTGCGGAGACTTTCCCGGCCTTTTCATAGCCGTCGGCCATTGCCGAAAAGATCGGATCAATCTCCTCCTGCGGTGCACGCACCTCCTGCATGCACCAGATATCGGGGGTATTGGCCTCGGCCCAGTCAAGCACACCCTTGCGTTTGGCGGCGCGGATACCGTTGAGATTCGAAGTAGTCACAGTTATGCTCATGATTCACGACGATACACGCCTGTGTAGTCGCGGCCAAGGATTGTTGGCATCTGCTGCACGATATGAAAAATCCCGTCACATAACGTGACGGGATCAATCAAATCGTTACTCAGACCGTGATGGACGAATCCGAATATCAGTCCAGACCGAGCTGCAGATGGCCGCCAGGAATCGCATCGAGCAGATCCTTGGTGTACTGCTGCTGCGGATGGTCGAAGACCTCATCGGTGGTGGCGTGCTCGACGAGCTTGCCCTTCTGCATCACCACGACCTCGTCGGCGATCTGACGGACGACCGCCAGATCATGCGTGATGAACAGATAGCTGAGCCCTCGTTCGGCCTGAAGATCGTTTAGGAGCTGCAGCACCTGATCTTGAACCAAAACATCGAGTGCAGAAACCGCCTCATCACAGACGATGACATCCGGGTTCAGGGCCATGGCTCGCGCGATGGCGATACGTTGACGCTGACCACCGGAAAGCTCGTTCGGGTAACGCTGCATCACTGACTGCGGCATCTTCACCAAATCAAGCAGCTCACGCACGCGCTTCTCACGGCTCTTCTTGTCACCAATCTTGTGGATACGCAGTGGTTCTTCGATGGAACGGTAAATCGAATACATCGGGTCGAGCGAACCGTACGGGTTCTGGAAGACCGGCTGGACATGCCTGCGGAAGTCCAGAAGCGATTTGCCTTCGAACGCGCTGATATCCTTGCCTTCGTAAGTAACCGTGCCACTGGTGGGCTTCAGAAGCTTCAAGACCATATTGGCCACGGTCGATTTGCCGGAGCCCGATTCGCCCACAATCGCCAGTGTCGTACCGCGCTTGACCGAGAACGACACATCATCAACGGCCTTGAACATCTCTTTGCGGCGCGGAAGCTTGAATTCACGGGTCAAGTGGCTCACCGTGATGATGTGCTCGCTTTTCTCGAGCGTTTCCTCGCCCTTGACATGATGCTCCATCAGGGACTCGGCGTTCTCGCCGTGCTCCTTGGCGGAGATGATGCGCTGCGAAGCCAGTGACGGAGCCGCAGCCACCAGACGCTTGGTATACGGATGCTGCGGATGCTGAAGCACCTCGAGCGATGGACCGGATTCGACGACCTGCCCCTTGTACATCACGACGATGTGCTGGGCGCGCTCAGCAGCCAAGCCCAAGTCATGGGTGATGAAGAGCACTGCGGTCCCCAACTCATCGGTCAGGGAGTGCAGGTGGTCAAGAATCCTCTTCTGCACCGTGACGTCAAGGGCACTAGTGGGCTCGTCAGCGATCAACAGGTCAGGACGGCAGGCCAGGCCAATGGCAATTAGTGCACGCTGCAGCATGCCGCCGGAGAACTCGTGCGGATACTGACGGGCACGGGTCGCCGCATCCGGCAAACCGGCCTCTTCCAAAAGACCGGAGATACGGTCGGTCATGGTACTACCGATAACATACTGCTTGGCGATCTGCCAAGCCTTGTCATCGTTCACACCAGCTTTGATCAGGTCATCGGCCACACGCCAACGGGTTTCCGAACCGGGAACCCATTCTTTGGTGAAGTAATCCATCTTGGCCTTTGCCGCGTCGCCGGTGACATCAGCTTCGCCGAGTGCAGCTTGTGCGGCCTTCAGCAGTTCAGGCAATTCCTTGGAGCCAATGAAAGTCTCATCGTCCTCGCTCTTTACGGCCACTTCGTTGCCTGCCAACGCCTGGGCGAGCTTCGAGCGCTTCTCATGCGAGATATCCATGTGGTTGGCCTTCAGAGCCTCCTCCACCTGCGTGCCGATACGCCAAACAGGGTTCAGATTGCTCATCGGGTCCTGCGGGACCAGACCCATCTTGTCGCCGAGGATCTGCTCATACTGCTTGCGCGTGTAGTGGGAAATCTCCTCGCCTTCAAGCCTGATGGATCCGCCCACGACGTGACCGGTGCCGGGAAGGAGGCCCAGGACGGCCATGGCCGAGGTGGATTTGCCGGAACCGGACTCGCCGACGATGGCCACCCACTGTCCGGGGTAGACGTTGAAAGAGGCGTCGCGCACGGCGTGGACCGCATGGTTGTCGCCGGTGGTGAAGTCGACCTTGAGGTCCTTGACCTCGAGGATCGGCCCTTGCTCCTTCTGCATCTCGAAGAGTTTTTCGTTCTTTTCGTTCTTGCTGTTCATTTCGCTCATCGTGCTTTCCTCTACACTCACGCCGTACGGCTCTTGGGGTCAAGCGCATCCTTGACGGCATCGCCCATCATGATGAAGGCAAGCACCGTGATGGCCAGCGCGGCCGACGGATAGAAGAGGACCGAAGGATCGGTACGCAGAATCGTCTGTGCGTTGGAGATGTCGCCGCCCCAGCTGACGGTAGTGGTCGGCAGGCCGATACCAAGGAAGCTCAGCGTGGCTTCGGAGACGATGTAGGAGCCCAGCGAAGTGGTTCCGATGACGATGATCGAAGCAAAGGAATTAGGCATGATATGCCTGAGCAGATTGCGTCCTGGAGTAGAACCCAACGCTGTCGCGGCGGTGTTGAATTCAAGGTTCTTGGTCTCCATCACGGCGCTTCGCGCGATACGCGAGGTCTGCGTCCAGCCAAACAGGGTCAGCACCAGCACGATCTTCCAGATGGAACCCGAAGTACGGAACATCTGCAACACAACGATGGCGCCGAGCAGCATCGGGATGGCCATGAAGATATCGGTGAAACGGCTGAGCACTGCGTCGATCCAGCCTCCGAAGAATCCTCCGACGGCGCCGATCAAAGAACCGAAGATGACCACGAGTATCGCGGTAAGAATACCCACGGAAAGTGAAGTCCGTGTGCCGTAAACGGTTCTGGTGAACACATCGCATCCCTGGGTGTCATAGCCGAACGGGTGGCCGGGGCTTCCCTTTTCGAGCGAATGGTCCAGTTGGCAGAAGTTCGGATCCCTGTGGGTGAACACCCCAGGGAACAACGCAACGAAGATAATGCAGACAATCAGGATTGCGGAGACGATAAACAGAGGATTACGTCGCAACGTGCGCCATGCATCCGCCCACATGTTCGTGGCCGGCATCGACTCATCGACAGAATCGACATCCTGCAGTTCCACTTTCCCGGCCGGGGAGACATAGCGCTCCTGTCCCGGCAGAATGTGGGAAGAAGTCTTGGTTTGTTGAATAGTGCTATCACTCATAAATCTTATTCACACTCCAGACTCACGCGTAACGGATACGAGGATCGAGGGCCGCGTAAAGCATATCGACAGCCAGGTTGCAGATCACAAATATCAAGGTCAGCAACGTTACAATGGAAACCACCATGTTGCTTTCACCCTTGAGAATGCTCTGATAGGTCAGGAATCCAATGCCATGAATATTGAAGATCGTTTCCGAAATCATGGCGCCTCCCATGAGGCCTCCAAGATCCTGTCCCAGATAGGTGACGACCGGGATCAGCGAATTGCGCAGCACGTGGCGGACGATGACCGAACGATTGCTCATGCCCTTGGCGCGGGCAGTGCGCACATAATCCTCGGCGATGTTCGAAGAGACTTCGGAACGTGTAAGTCTGATGACATAAGCCATCGAGGCAGATCCAAGCACCATCGCCGGCATCAGCAAATCCATGAAACCGGGGTCGTTGCCTGCGGTCACGGGAAGGAGACGCCATTTGACACCGATGAAATACTGGCCAAGGAAGCCAGTGACGAACGTAGGAACCGAAATCAGAAGCAGGGAGACGATGAGAATGACGGAGTCATACCACTTGCCCTTCTTCAAGCCGGATACAATGCCGAACGCGACGCCGAAAAGCGCCTCGAAGACGAAGGCCATAAGCCCCAATTTGATGGTTACCGGGAACGCCCGGCCAATCTCATCGATAACCGGCTGGCCGGCGAACGTGTTGCCGAAATTCAAGGTCAACGCGTTCTTGAGGAACAGCAGGTATTGGATAATGAACGGTTTATCCAAATTATATTCGGCGCGGATCTGGGCGGCCACCGCCTGGTTGACAGGTTTGTCTCCAAACATCGCCTTGACCGGATCGCCCGGCAATGCGAAGACAAGCGCATAAACCAACAATGTCGTGCCGAGAACCACAGGGATCATCTGCAGGATACGGCGCAGAAGATACTTACCCATCGGTTACTCCTTATTTTGGAATCGACCAAGCTCAAAAATGTCTAAATGGCCAACTCATAAACACATGATTGCTACTTTAACTCACACACACGTCAAAGTCGACCGAAAAGGCGACAGATGCATCCTTATCCGGTCGACTTCGACACTTATCCATATACGGCCTGTGCCAAAGTCTTAGTGCCTGTGCAGACCCAAAAGCTTTGGCACGCAAACAAAAGACCGTCTATTTATTTCCTCACTTCTTCAGTTCGTTGTACACCGGCTGGCTCTTCCAATCCATCTGGTAGCCCTTGACCTTGGTCGAGGAGACACCGACATTGGCCTTGTTGTACAGTGGGATTCCCGGCAAGTCTTCAAGAAGAATCTCCTGGGACTGGCTGTAGAGCTTATTGGCGGCATCGACGCTCTTGGCCATATAGGCCTGGTCGATGAGCTGATCGAACTTGGGGTTCTTGTATTGTTCGTTGTTCGAGCCATTGCCGTCAGCGGCCGCGCTGGCGAAGTTCTGGAACAGGTAGTTCTCCGCCGACGGATAGTCCGGAGCCCAACCGGCCTTGTAGGCGCCGGTCATCGAGTGATCGTAAATGGGCTTGAGGAACTCCTGATTCGTTGGGATCGGGATGGTTTGGGCAACCTTCGAACCAATGGCATTGTTCACGGAATTGACAACCGCATCGAACACGGCCTTGGTGCCGCTGTCGCTGCTGTAGGAAATGGTGAACGGATTCGGATCATGCGAAATGGCTTCTGCCTGGTTCCAGAGTTCCTTGGCTTTCGTCGGGTTGTATTCGATGTTTTCGACACCCTTGAGATTGGCATCGAAACCAGGGGTAAGCGGCGAAGTGAAGTCGCGGGCCGGCTTTCCGAGACCGCCGAGCACCTTGTCGACGATGTTCTTGCGGTCGATCGCCATCGAAATCGCGCGACGACGCAACGTGCCTTCCTGGGTTCCGGTCTTGAAATGCTCGACGTACGAGGGGATATCGATCATCTGGATGGTCGAACCCGGCTTGTTGAAGGGCGTAACCGAAGAATCCTTTTGGAAGGTCTTCTGCGCGGAGTCCGGAATGGTGTCCATCACATCGAGATTGCCCGCCTGCACGTCGGCGAAGGCGGAATCCGGGGTCGTGTAGATCTTGAAGGTGATGCCATCGTTCTGCGGCGTCTGGCCACCCTTGTAGTAGGAATTCTTCACCATCGTGATCGTGTGATTGTGGTCCCACTTTTCGACCTTGTACGGACCATTGCCGATCGGCTTCTCGCCGAAGGCCTTCTTATCCTTGTAGAAGGCGTCAGGGAGCGGGGAGAAGGAAGGCAGACCGATACGAAGCAGGAATGTCGAATCCGGCTTTGCCATATCCACGGTGAAGGTCTGGTCATCGACGACCTTAAGACCGCTGAGCTGCTCATCGCCCTGCACCTTGTCTTTGTTCTGCAGATCGTCATAACCCTTGATGGTCGAGAAGAACGAGGAGCACTTCTGTGCGTTCTTCACATTGGCGACATAGCTCCACGCGCGGGTGAAGGTCTTCGCGGTCACTGCGGAACCATCGCTGAATTTCCAGCCCGGCTTGAGCTTGATGGTATACTGCGTGGCGTCGGCATTTGGAGTGATGGACTGGGCCACCTCATTCTTGGAATTGCCTTTGGCGTCAAAGTAGATCAGCCCGGAGAAGGCAAGCTGAATCGGCTTGCCGCCACCGGTCTCATTGGTGTCACCGGGAATCAGCGGATTGTTCGGCTCGGTCAGGTATGCCGTGATGGTATGGTCACTCGATGCGGACGTTTTGCCGCCGGATGACGAACTGCCACAGGCGCCCAAAAGCATCGCCATCGAGCAACCGATGGCGAGCAATGCCAGAGATTTCTTCTTCATTGATTTTTCTCCTTTGTTTTGGTTACTTCTATATAACCAATTGAAACAAAATCGTCATATTGGCGACCAAATCAGCGTACCATAAATAAAATGTATTGCTTTGTATGCCAATTGACAACAAATGACGAGTACTTGCAGATTAACCGTTGACGGCAAAAACGGAAAAACTCTGCGGCCCCAGTCGCAGCATCCCACCGTCATTCAGTTTGATCTCCCCCAAGCAGACAAGCATCTTTCCGGTTCCTTCTTGAGGGGCATGGATTCTGACACTCTCGTTTTTCAAACCGGGGTTCATCGCGACCACGAGGTCACCGCCGTCCTCGCAAATACGCCGATAAACAAATGATTTGCCGTCATCCGGCGCTGCAAGAACTTCAAAACCGGCGCTTGCCAGCAGAGCAGGGTTATCGTCACGAAGATGGAGCAGGGTCCTGGTCCAGGCAAAGAGCGAATCGCCATCACGTTGCTGGTCGGCAACGGTAGGGGCATCAGGCGAAGAATCAACCGGCAGGTAGAGCGAATCCGGATCCCCTTGCGAAAAACCAAGATTTTTCCCGGAAGACCATTGCATGGGCGTACGCGTGCCGGTCCTTCGGTAGCCGCCTTCTTTGGTGGGCAAACCGTCAAGGTAATTCATACCGATCTCATCGCCGTAATAGATGAAAGGCGCCCCCGGCATGGTCAGGATCATACCCAACGCCAACTTGTACTCGCGCTTGGAAAGCATCGGCATGATCCTGTTGGTGTCGTGGTTGCACGTGATCATGCAGAAATAGCCGTTGCCTTTGCCGGACTCATAAAGAGGAAGGTAATCGGAAAGAAACGCGCCGATGCCGGTGCTGCTTTCGGCCTTGAAATAGCTCAGGTTCTGCTTTCTGCCTTCCCAAGTCAGAATGTTGCGTACCAGCTTGTGATAGCCGTTGCCTTCCTTGGTGTCGGACTGGCCTCCATCGAGGTTGTCGAGATAGAAATCCATATCGAACCCGGCCGCGAAAGACTGCTTGGGATTCGACCATTCGGAGACGAATGCGGCCTCGGGAAACTCTGGTCTGATGGTGGCGAACATCTGCCTCCAGGCCGCGACCGTCCAACGATGGTCGGCATCGTCGTTCTTGACCAGCGAATCGGCCAAATCCACGCGGAATCCGTCACATCCCTTGGAAAGCCAGAAGCGCATGACATCGACCATGGCATTGCGGGTTGAACGTGCCGCGGGCGAATCCGGGGACATCTGCCAGGCCCTGTCACGCCTGCCGAAACCATAGTTCAATGCGGGTTGCGATTTGAAGTAATTGAGGATATAAGCGCCGTCTCGTGGGCATTCACCACCCACAAACGGCATGGTATAACGCTCGAAAGCGCCGTTTGTCCATATATAACGGTCCGAGAATTCGTTGCGCTCGGCCAATTGGCTTGCCTTGAACCACTCATGCTCCTCGCTGGTATGCCCTGGAACCAAGTCAAGCAACACATGCATCCCCTTGGCATGCGCGGCTTCGAAGAGGTCGACCATATCCTGGTTGGTGCCATAGCGAGGGGCTATTTTCCTGTAATCGCGAACGTCGTACCCGGCATCCTTGAACGGGGAATCGAAGCATGGGTTGATCCAGATGGCATTGCAGCCCAGGTCGCGAATATAATCGAGCTTCTCGGTGATACCGGGCAAATCCCCTATACCGTCGCCATTGCTGTCATAAAAGCTCTGGGGGTAGATCTCATAGAACCTTGCACAGTCCAACCATGACAGCGTGCGTGTAATCGACATACCGGGTTTCCCTTCTCTCTGGCCCGTGATGGAATGATGACATCCCGCTTCTAGTGGGATTATATCCGACACATTTAGCCAGACACACCGATGGCGATTGTTTTCCTCACAACGGCCTGAAATAAGCAATTTGCGATAAAGCCGCTTTATCGGTCCCTTCTTCAACTCTTTTCGCAAAAGAACCCGAATCCGAACACAAAAAGGAAGCACACGGCAAAGCATGTGCTTCCTTTTCACAACAACCTGCATAATCGTCAGCGTATCAGCCCATTATCCGAAAGACCGGCGCAAAGACGCAGGATTATGCTTGGGGTTATCTTACTTGCGGACCAATTCGCCATAGACAGGCTCACCCTGCCAGTTCATTTCGAATCCGCTGACCTTGGTGGAGGCGACACCATCATTGTTCTTGTAGTACATAGGGATGGCAGGAAGATCATTGAGCAGGATCTCCTGGGCCTCGGAATAGTACCCGTTGGCTTCGTTCTGATCCTTGGCCGCATACGCCTTGTCCATCAGCGCATCGAACTTCGGGTTCTTGTAACCGCCGTCGTTCGAGCCATTGCCATCGGCAGCGCCGGAAGCAAAGTTCTGGAACAGATAGTTCTCAGCCGAAGGATAGTCAGGCTGCCAGCCGGAACGGAAAGCGCCCTTGATGGAGTGGTTGCCCACCGCGTCGCGGAACTGCTGGAAGGTCGGCATCGGGTTGGTGGCGGCGATCTTGCTGCCCAACGCGTTGTTGATGGAATTGACCAACGCATCGAAGACGGGCTTGGCACCGCCATCGGCGTTGTAAGCCAGGGTGAAGGGATCGGTGTCCTTGGAGATGGCATCGGCCTTCTGCCACAGTTCCTTGGCCTTGGTCGGGTTGTACTTCAGGTTCTCGCTGCCCTTGAGCCCGGACTTGTAGCCAGGGGTCAACGGCGAAGTGAAATCATCGGCCGGCTTGTCCAAGCCATTGAGCACCTTGTCGACGATGCCCTTGCGATCGATGGCCATGGAGATGGCCTGACGGCGCAGGGTACCTTCTTCGGTGCCAGCCTTGAAGTGGTTGAGGTCAGAGGGGATGGTGAACATCTGGTTGACGGAGCCGGGCTTGTTGTAAGGCTGGACGCTGGAATCGGTGCGGAAGGTCTTGCTGTCGGCGGCGGGAATGGATTCCATGACGTCGAGCTGGCCGGACTGAATGTCGGCATAAGCCGCATCGTCCTTGGTGTAGATCTTGAAGGTGATGCCGTCGTTCTTGACAGGCTGAACACCCTTGTAATCCTTGTTCTTCACCAATTTGATATCGGTGCTGTGATCCCACTGGACGACCTTGTATGGGCCATCGCCAACCGGCTTCTCGCCGAAGGCCTTGGGATCCTTGTAGAAGGAAGCGGGCAGCGGTGCGAAGACATAATGGCCGACCTTGATCGGGAAGGTCGAATCAGGCTGAGACATATCGACGGTGAAGGTCTTGTCATCGACGACCTTGAGGCCTGAAAGCTGTTCGTCACCCTTCAAGCCATCCGTCTTCTGCAGGTCGGAGAAGCCCTTGATGGTGGAGAAGAATGAAGAACCCTTTTGGGCGTTCTTCGCGTTGGCGGTATAGCTCCACGCCTTGGTGAAGGACTGAGCCGTGACGGCGGTGCCATCGGTGAATTTCCAACCCGGCTTCAGCTTGATGGTGTATTGGGTCGAATTGGCGTTCGGAGTGATCGACTGGGCGACCTCATTCTTCGCGTTGCCTTTGGTATCAAACGTAACCAGACCGGAGAATGCAAGCTGAATCGGCTTTGCGCCTTCGCTTTCGTTGGTGTTTCCGGGAACCAGCGGGTTCTGTGGTTCGCTGCTATAGGCAGTGATGATCTTGTCACCACTGGTGCTTTTGGACGATGAGCTTGACGAAGAGCCGGAGCCACCGCAGGCACTGAGGAGCATGGCCGCTGAGCAGACTACCGCTGCGAGGGCCAGACCTTTCTTCTTCATAAGATTTCTCCTATCTTTTTTATTGTGCAGAGAACCTGCACATCTAACAAAAAAGGCCGGCAGACACGCCAACCTCTTTGCTGATACTTCTCATTTATACGCTAGCACGTAGATTATGCAAGCCGAAATTCACCAAATGGACAACAAAAACGGACAATAAAAAAACATATTCCTGTTTATGCACGCGGAAATGCCTGATCATATCGAGATTTCAGTTGCCCGATGGAAACATGCGTGTAACGTTGGGTGGTCTTCAGAGAGGAATGACCGAGCATCTCCTGGACCTCACGCAGATCCGCACCGCCGTCAAGCAAATGGGTGGCGGTGCTGTGGCGCAATGCATGCGGCCCGATATCGGGCACACCCGCCTCTTCGGCCTTGCGGTGCACCACCTGACGCACGATCCGCTGGTCAATGCGGGCTCCACGGGTACCCAAAAACAGTGCATTTCCTGATTTTTCATTCTTGACGAACGCAGGACGCCCCTCGCTGCCGAGCCAACGTTCCAGCGAGCGCATTGCCGGTGCCCCGAACGGCACGACGCGCTGCTTGTCGCCTTTGCCAGTGACACGCACGGTTCTGGTATCAAACGAGATATCAGTGACATCCAGCCCTGTAAGTTCGGCCACGCGGATGCCCGTGGCATAGAGCAGCTCCACCATCGCGGCATCGCGCAGTGCAAGCGCCTCATCGACGGGCTTCCGTTTCGACGCTGTGGCTTCGGCTCGATCCTTCTTGGTTTTTCCCGGATCTTCGAGCTTTTGGACGCAATCGTCATCGACGGTGTCCATCAGCCGTTCGGCCTGTGTCTCATTTAAAACGGTAGGCAGTGTCTGCGCGATCTTCGGGGTCATCAGTGTCGCCGCGGGGTCAGTGGCAATGAGATCGTGTTCGTCCGCCCATGCAAAGAAGTTGCGCACCGCAACCGTTTTACGTGCCATTGAACTGCGGGCGTGGTCGGGCGATTCGTGCGCCATCCAGCCACGCAGGTCTTCCAACCTCACGTTGTCCAAGTTGGATACGCCGGAATCGGAAAGAAAACCAAGGCATTCCAGCAAATCTGAGCGGTAGGCCTTGACGGTGTTGTCCGAAAGCCCTCGATTGGCCTTGAGGAAAGCCAGGAACCGTTCTGTTTGTTGCTCATATTCCATGTTTTCCGCCTCCCCGCATTTTTTGTTTCGGCGTCGACCAAATCGAAACTTTATTTCTTTATTTCTTCAATTATTGTATTGACCATGAACCTTGGGCTTCCTTGATATGACGTCAAAGCAGGAATCCTTCATTCTCATGAAATGACATAGTATAAATGCAACGTTCAAAACTTGTGCAAACGCAAAAGGAAGAAAAATGCCGCTGCCAAAATCCATCCCCGCCGGGGCCCGTCTGATGGTGCGCACGCTTGACGGCCGTGACGAGCAAACAGGCTGTTTGCAATACCGAGACTTCATCGGCCATGTGCGTTCGTGGGACAGGTACACGCTTTGCATCACACGAGACGCGTCAGCCAACGGTTCACGACCTGCATATGACGTTGATATCCCCCGTGACGTCATCGTCGCGCTAAAGCCGATTCCCGAACGGAAACGACCGGGACAGGCGGAAAACAAACCGGCCACGCAATAAATCGGTCGAGTCTCGGCAGAATGGTTCGCACACATTCGTCTATCAGAATTTCGCCTATCAGCGACAAAACCGGCAACCGAAAACGCCAAGTAATTTCAGATAGCGGAACGAGTCTCGACTTCTACCTGCCACGGCTGAATGAAGCGTATCACGTGTTCGCCTCGGCGCGCAGAATCAAGGAAGGTACGTTGCCACGCCGATTTGGGAATCGGAATGACGGTACGTTCGCTTTTCTGCAGTGCTACGGATTGACTCTCAACCGCACAGTCATCGGCACGCTGGTCAAATTCCCACGGCAGATGTGATTCGTTTTCGCGCTGGCGTATTTTGTAGTCCCGGAATGGTTGCCCGGCTTCGAAAAAGCGGGTCAACGCAGCGTCGTCACGGGCGTCAAGGTCGTCGGCGAATGCTGTCAGGCGCCTGGCCAAATCACGCAACAGCGCCTCAACATTGTTGGCATCCTCCTCGATCATCGCCCGCGTGCGCTCCGGGTCGGTCAGGGCCACGCGGGTCATGTCCCGCCAGGAACCCGCGGCAAGCGCGGCCGCGATGTTGCGGTCGGGGCTCTCGCTCAACTCATTGATGAACGCAGTGGAAACGACGTGCGGCGCATGCGAGATCATCGCGGCGGCGCGGTCGTGTGTCTGGTCGTCCAGAACGATGATTC
Source organism: Bifidobacterium sp. ESL0745 (assembly GCF_029433335.1). Lineage (NCBI taxonomy): Bacteria > Bacillati > Actinomycetota > Actinomycetes > Bifidobacteriales > Bifidobacteriaceae > Bifidobacterium > Bifidobacterium sp. ESL0745. The sequence goes on along the minus strand of NZ_JAQTHX010000001.1, from coordinate 358,989 downwards.
GGTTGCCGACCACCCCGGTAATCAAAGTGGCAACCTTCAAAAAACGCTCGTAGTCGGTCTTTTTGTCAACGCTGAGTGCCCAAAGCGCGTCCTTGTAGATGGCGGGATCACTGGCGGCAAACCCCGAAAATTCGGTACCGGCCATCGGATGCGCGCCGACGTAGCAATCGGCAAGACCAGCCTCTACGACTTGGGAACGCACCATTGCCTTGACACTGCCGACATCGCTCAGCGTGGTCGCCTCGCGGTCGAGTACCGGGGCAAGGCGGGCAAGCATTTCGGGCATGGCTTTCAGCGGATTGCACAGAAACAGCACTTCTGGCTTGGCGGCGGCCAACGCTTCAAGCGTCGCGACGCAGTCAATCCCGTCCTTGCGCGCGTCGGCATACGGCCTGTCGGTATGGTTCCAAGCGATCACCTCGACGTCATGGGCAGCCAGACGTCTTGCCAGCGAACCGCCGATAAGCCCCAAGCCTACGATTCCGACCGATGTCACCACAGCAATTCCCTTTCCTCTTTGGCCCTTTTTACATCTGAAACCTGATCCGTGTCGGTACTGCCATCGACGGAACCGGCCACCATATCATGTTCGCGCCTGCGGCATATCCCGCCTTGCGGCAGCATCCATGTGTCGACCGGTGGATTCGGGTGTTCACCACGCGGATAGACAGCCAGGGTCTTGACCCAATCGCCTTTGGACACGATCTGGTGAAGCAGCCGGCTGAAATTGGGCTGCCAGGGGGCGGCGTCGAGTGTGATGATAAAGCTGTAGGTACCGGCGTTGCCTTTGATGGGCCGTGACATGAGGCTGGTCATATTGAGCCCTTCGTCGCGTACGGCATCAAGCAGGTTGGCGATGACGCCGGGACCGGTACTCAGCGGTATCACCGCGATGATCGTCTCGAAATCGATAACGTCGCTTTCGCGCTTGGCCTGTAAAACGCGACGGACCTCGTTGCGCGGAGCCACCACGAGGAAGTCGGTTTTGGCGCCGCCAAAATCCTGTACATTGTGTGCAAGCGTTTGTAGACCATACAGGCTGCCGCATATCGACGGCCCCAACGCCACCTGGCCAGGCCGGACATCGCGGCACGCGGCCGCGTTTGAGGATGACGGCACCGGTGTCAGATCGTGTTCGCTGATAAATCGCGTGCATTGTGCCAGACCGTGCGGGTGCGCAGTGGCCTCATGCAGAGTGATGTCGTTCAAGGCAAGGTTCTCGCGAACAGAACCACGAGTATCATGCCCTTCGACGGATGACGCGAGATCTTCTATTGAATCGATACTGTTGGATGAACCCGTGTCGATGCTCGGTTTGTTGGCAACGGTACGATCCTCTTGTGTCTTTTCCGGACAAACGAACGCATCGAACGCGATCTCAATGCCCAGCCTGGCCAAACCAGCCACGTTCCTTGCGTCGATGACGGCATCAAGATTCGGCACGACATAGCCCTCGACACTGTTCTCCCAAGCGATAACCCCCCAACCCAAACCGGCCTCTACATCTCGGATGATGTTCGGAACGTTCTGCCTGGCAGCAAGCTCGATATGACGATGCTGCCCGCCAAATGCTTGTGCTGCGTTCACCGCCGCCTGATGGGTGAATGAACCTTCCGGGCCTAAGAAAAGGAACGTTTTCGGCTCGTGTCGCCCAATTTGCCCCACGCCATTGCCCGCTACGTCGGTGTTTACGGCGCTCATTGCCGTGCTGCCTTATCGCAAGCCGCGGCAATCGCCATATCACTGCGGTGGGCTGCCGAAGATTTTTTCAATACGGGAATGACAAACCAGCGACGCGGCAGGAAGACCATCACGATCTGGATAACGATCATGCCGAAGAACCAGAACCAGCCGGCGTACTGACTAAAGAATGGAATGGTTGAGCTGTAGAAACCCATAGGCACCAGAATATCGCCGGACATCGCGGTGGCCGATGCCACGGCGACGACGCCAGAGGAAACAATCATATGCAATCCCAACCCCACTACCCCACTGCGGGCGCGAGAACTCCAAGCCGAGATGCCGACAATCAGCAAAGCCAATACCAAACCGACTGGTGCATTGTATTGTGCTCCCAGCCGGTGCACCAGCGTGCCACACACTCCGACCACGATTCCTGCCACCACACAAATCAGCGCACGAATCCATGCATTGTATTGATATGACCACGGCAGATCCGCTTTTTGCGCGGCGGTTTTAGCTGATACAGCAGGAGAAGTCATAATGCCAGTATGCCCCACCGGGCGGTCAAAGCGCCGAGTTGCCATATCAAACCGATGAATTAAATCATGTCTGCCGAACCGATTTGATTCCTAGGACGGCAGAGAAAACCCACTTTGCTGATGGATTTTGTTCATTTGTTGCCGTCAGTCATAAATCACGTCAATAAATAACATTTCTCAGCGCACTTATGTTCATTTCGCGCCGTGAAGCCGGTTTTTACTTCTGATACAGAGAAGCCTCCCGAATCTGAATGATTCAGGAGGCGTTAAGAATCGAAGCAGTTCGACTATTGATTGGCCTTGCTGGCGTTTTGGCGACGCTGACGGGCGTGCCACTTGTACCATTCGTCACGGTCGAGAATGACCTTGCGCACGCGGATCGCCTCGGGGGTGACCTCGACGCACTCGTCCTCGTTGGCGAAATCAAGCGCCTCTTCAAGGCTCATCTTGATCGGCGGGGTGAGTGTTTCGAGCACATCGGCGGTGGAGGAACGCATGTTGGTCATGTGCTTGGCCAGCGTGACGTTGACATCGAGCTCGTCGGGCTTGTTGTTGATGCCGACGACCTGACCCTCATAGACGTTGGACTGCGGCTCGACGAAGAAGTTGCCACGAGCCTGCAAGCGCTGCATGGCGTACGGGGTGGCGACGCCGGCGCGGTCGGAGACCATGGAGCCGTTCTGGCGGGTCACGATCTCGCCCGCCCATGGGGCATATCCGGCGGAAATGGAGCTGGAGATGCCGGTGCCGCGGGTAGCGGTCAAAAGCGCGGTACGGAAGCCGATCAGGCCACGGGAAGGAACCGTGAACTGCAGACGGACCCAGCCGGAACCATGGTTCGACATCGAGTCCATACGGCCCTTGCGGTCGGCCATGAGTTGAGTGACGGCGCCCATATATTCCTCGGGTACGTCGATGGTGTCGTTCTCCATAGGTTCGTTGAGCTTGCCGTCGATGGTCTTGGTGACCACCTGCGGACGGCCGACGGTCAGCTCATAACCTTCGCGGCGCATCTGCTCGGCCAAGATGGCGAGCGCGAGTTCGCCACGACCCTGCACCTCCCAGGTATCGGGACGGTCGGTGGGCAGCACCTTGATGGAAACGTTGCCGATCAGTTCCTTGTCGAGCCTGTCCTTGATCATGCGGGCGGTGAGCTTGTGGTCCTTGCCCTCACGGCCGGCCAGCGGGGAATCGTTGACGCCGAAGGTCATGGAGATGGCGGGGTCGTCGACGTGGATCAACGGCAGCGGCTTCGGATCGTTGGGGTCGACGATGGTCTCGCCGATCATGATATCGTTGACGCCTGCGACAGCGACGATATCGCCGGGGCCGGCCTCTTCGACCGGCGTGCGGTCGAGGCCCTGCGTACGCAGGATCTCGGTCAGCTTGAAGTTCTCGAGCGAGCCGTCGACGCGGGAAAGGCCATACTGCTTGCCCTTCTTGAGGGTGCCGTTGTAGATACGGACCAAACCGAGGCGGCCAAGATAATCGGAAGCGTCGATGTTGGTGACGTGCGCCTGAAGCGGCGCGCCTTCGGTATATTCCGGCGCAGGGATGTTGGAGATGATGGTATCGAAGAGCGGCTCAAGATCCTTGTTGTCCGGCAGGCCTCCGTCCTTGGGCTGGTTGCGCGAGGCGTAGCCGGCCTTCGCGGCGCAATAGATGACCGGCAGGTCAAGCAGGGAGTCGATATCAAGGTCGACACCTTCCTCGGTGACGTCCTGCGCCAGGCCGAGCAGCAGATCGGTGGTCTCGCTGACGACTTCGCTGATGCGCGCATCGGGACGGTCGACCTTGTTGATGCACAGAATCACCGGCAGTTTGGCTTCCAGCGCCTTGCGCAGCACGAAACGGGTCTGCGGCAGCGGGCCTTCCGAAGCGTCGACCAGCAGCACGACGCCGTCGACCATGGAGATGCCACGCTCGACCTCGCCGCCGAAATCGGCGTGGCCGGGGGTGTCGATGACGTTGATGGTGATGCCTTGCGGCTCGCCGTACTTGGCGGCCAGGGGGCCGGTATATTGCACGGCGGTGTTCTTGGCAAGGATGGTGATGCCCTTCTCACGCTCGAGATCGTTGGAATCCATCACACGGTCCGGCACTTCCTCACGTTCGCTGAACACATGCGACTGCTGAAGCATCGCGTTGACCAGCGTGGTCTTGCCGTGATCGACATGAGCCACGATCGCCACATTTCGAATATCACCACGTACCGCCATAAAAGCCTCTCCTACTGCGTATTTTCTTGGGTGTTTAGGGTCTAAGAAATATTCTGCCCTTCACTTACACACAAACCTTCACAATATTATCCACGTATCCCGACACGGGTACGCTATTTGCAAAGCGCCGGAAAACCAAGGTTGCACCAGCCTTTCCGCAAATCGACAAAACGTCTAATTTTGCAATATTTTTTATTATCGATACTTTGCTCTTTGCTCAGCCGAACCCCAAGCAATGGGCTTGCCACCAACTGCATCTACGGCCATCCGCCCCATCACCGACTTGTTCACAACCGACTTGCCCATAGCCATCCGACCGACAGTTGATTTGAGCCATCATCACGTAATTATCGCGGCAAGAAGCAATCAGTCGGTGGTCAACGGAGAGAGGATGTCGTCGGAAGCCCCCGAACCGATACGCGCCGCAACGCCGTCACCCGGCTTGGGGTTGAGCTGCGTGTCCCACGATTTCCACACCTCATTGCCGACGGCGACGACTCCGGGAATGTAACGGTAGACGGCGGCGGGTCTGTGCCGACCTTCCGCAAGCTTCTCCCCCGTCTCCTCAAGCTGCCCGGAAGCGAGCATCTTGCGGCGGAAATTGCCCAGATCGAACGTCCGTCCGGCGATGGCCTCGTAGACGTCGTGCAAACGACGGAGCGTAAAACGGGGCCCGACCAGCTTCGAAGCCACGTCGGGGTATGACATCTTGGAACGCAGACGATTCAACGCATACTTGATGATGTCGGCGTGGTCGAAGGCCAGCGGCGGCAAGGCGGATTCGGCGAACCACTGCACGTTGTCGCCGTCGCGCAGCTCGTCGACCTGCGCGCTGCCGATCAACGCCCAGTAGACGATGGAGACCATGGGCAGGGCGGAGCCGGAACGATGCGGGTCGCCGAAAGTATAGAGCTGTTCGAGATAGCGGGGACGCAGGTTCGTGGTGGACTCCAGCGCGACGAACGCCGACCATTCCAGCGATCTGCCGGCGAGCAGATCCCCACCGGGAAGTGCCCACATGCCCTTGAACGGCTCGCGCACACGCCGCACCAGCGGTATCCACAGTTCGTCGCGTTTCGCTTTCCCGCCATGCTCGTCGTGAGTGTGCGCCAGCGCGAAAATGATGACGGAAACCCCGACCTCGGGCGGCCCTGCCTTGCGTTCCGTAACATTGCCCTGCCACATTTCGACGCACCTTCCGTCATCAACGAGACGATCGCAAATAAAAAAACTTCCGCCTTGAGACTACCAAGACGACGATAAATACGCACAAGTCGGCATATAGGTTTTTCGTATCCTTGGAATTCCGGGGAAGCTGAAAACCTATATGCCGACTTGTGCGGCGACCATTCAGTCCTCAAGCTCCTTGCCAGTAAGCTCAGGCAGTGCAAGCGCCGAAACGCAGGCCAGGATGAAGGCGACGGCGAAGACCACGAAGGCGATCGCCTTGTTGCCGCCCGACATGGTGAGGAACCACGGCATCAGAAGCGGAGCCACAATCGCGGCGATGCGGCCGACAGCGGCGGAAGCACCGGCGGCGGCGCCACGCAGACGGGTCGGATAGATCTCGGGGGTGACGGCGTAGAGCACACCCCAGGCACCGAGGTTGGCGGCGGAGAGCAGCATGCCGAAAATCAGCACCATGGCCACGCTGGAGGCCTGCGAGAAGAGGAAGGCGGCGACGGCGGAGACGGCGAGGAAGATGCTCAGCGTCTTGCGGCGTCCCCAGATCTCGACCAGCCATGCGGCAAGGAAGTAGCCGGGCAGCTGGGCGATGGTGATGGCCAGCATATAGCCCAGCGATTTGGTGAGCGAGCCGAACTGGTCGGCCAATAGCGACGGCATCCAGGTGAACGCACCGTAATACGAGAAGTTGACGAAGAACCAGGTCAGCCAGATGGCGACGGTGCGGCCGAGATACTTGTGGCCGAACAGGGCGCTGGTAGGCACCTTGGGCAGCGGCTTGCCGTTCGGGGACGGCACGGGCGCTATGCCACTGGCCTCCTCGAAGTAGCGGACGGCCTGCTCGGCCTCGTCCTCACGGCCTTTGGATTCGAGGAACCGCACGGATTCGGGGATCTGCGTACGCGTGATGATGGCATAGAAAAGCGGGATCGCGCCGATCAGGAGGGCCCAACGCCAGCCCCAGTCGCCAGTGTTCGGGATGATGAAGAAACCGACGAGGGCGGCGACGATCCAGCCGACGGCCCAGAAGGATTCCAGCAGAACTGTCATACGTCCTCGTTGCTTGACCGGCGAGAACTCACTGACCAGCGTCGAGGCAACGGGCAGTTCGGCTCCAAGCCCCAGCCCGATGATGAGACGCGCTATCAAAAGCACCGGCAGCGACCACGACACGGCCATCAGCGCATCGGCCAGGCCGTAAATGATAAGCGTATAGGTGAAGACCTTCTTGCGGCCGATGCGGTCGGCAAGATAGCCGCCGAGCGCCGCGCCGACGGCCATGCCGACAAAGCCGATGGAAAGCACCCACGACTTCTGCGAGGGGTTCAGCGCGAAATGCGGGTCCTTGGCGATGGCGGTGACGACGAAGGAGACGAGGCCAACATCCATCGAATCGAACGACCAGCCGATGCCGGAGGCAATCAGCAGTTTACGGTGCGCTTTGTTGAACGGCAGCCTGTCAAGCCGCTCGTTGCGGGTCAGGGTTTTGGGTTCCCCCGCCGAGGCCCCGCCCGAAAGTTGTGTAACCATAGTGTCCTTCTTCTTTTCGTGGGTCTTGGTTTGTCAACGCAAATAACCCGCCGAATAGCAATGATCGTGCCAATACCGGCACAAACATCTTTAAGATACCACTTATAGTCAACATGACTATAATTCAGACACGCTGATTTTCAACAATATTGAAGGACTTTGTCCTAACTCTCCGTAATTTTATTTGATTTACTTAATTCACCGTAGGTCCAGAAGTCTCTTCGGCCTGATTGACCACATCACTGGCGGCAGGCATGAAGGGAGCAAGTTCGGGAAGCTGATCAAGCGATTCCAAGCCCATTTTCTCCAAGAAAAGCCCGGTAGTGACCAAAAAAGCCGCACGGGAATCAGAGTCGGCGCCGTCCTCGCGGATAAGCCCTCGCACACTCAGCGCACGCACCACGCCGTCGGAATTGACGCCGCGGATGGCCGCAATCTGGGCGCGGGTAACCGGCTGCTTATAGGCCACTATGGCAAGAGCTTCAAGTGCCGCCTGCGAAAGCCGAGCCATCTGTCCATCGGTGACGAACGCGGAGACGACCGGCTCGAACACCGCGCGGTTGCCGAATTGCCAGCCAAGCGCGGTATGCCGCAGCTCGAAACCACGAGGCGCAAGATTCCTGGATTCATCGCCGTCGTATTCCCTTTGCATAGATTCAAGCGCAGCGCGCACCTCATCTTCGTCAAGGGCAAGCACCCGAGCCAAATCCGTCACCTGCTGCGGCTGGTCGGCAACCATCAGGATCGCCTCAAGGCAGGATTCTAAGCCACCGGGGAAATCGTCGACGCAAAAATCCACGTATTCCGGACGTGTGGGCGCAGTATTCGGGCCTTTGGCAGAAGCAGGATGACCATCATCATCGTCTTCATCGGCAAACCGCTTTCGGCCATCATCGGCCGACGTACCGTTACCTATTCCAGCACTTTCTAGTACAGAACCGGAATCGGCATCATCGGCCTGCCGACCGATACACCCAGACGAGCCAGCGGTTTCGCTTTGGGCATCACTCAATAAGTCATTATCAGCATTTGACATTTTGGCATCCATCACAAAATCCTTGGCACCGCTTTCGCGACGTTCGCTTCCAGTTGCCGATTCGATGCCGTTTTCGGCCATATCATTGGTCTCGCTCATGCGAAATCACCCTCGTTCACTTCTATGGCGTCGTCCCCGTTATCGGCACCTGGTATCCATCGTAAGTGCAAATCCTCAAAGGGACCGGCCTGCTTATACTGCAACACACCTTGCTTGAAGAAAAGCAGAATGGACAAAAACCTCGCGACGACCACCAATGTGTTTTTGGCATCGGCGGTCAGTTCGGCAAATGTCATCGAGCCACCGGAATCCAATCCGCGCAAACGGTCACGCACGATTTGCGATTGTCGTTTCAGATCGACCTGAGAGACGTGCAATTGGTCGAGCCGCACCTGATCCGCCGGAGCATTCAAGAACACCTCCGCCGCGATTTTGGCTAGATCCTTCGGTCCAAGCGTCCAGGCCAGCTCCGGCAGCATTGCGGCGACCGCCGGGTCGCTGAAGGCGGGATGCGAGAAACGTCCGGAATTGGCGGCGAACAGTTCACGGAAATCATTGGCGGCGCTTTTGAACGCACGATATTGCACCAGCCGGGCAAAGAGCAGATCGCGCTCGCGCAATGCTTCCATGCTCTGTTCGTCGCGTTCGCCGTTCTCATCGCCCGGCAGAATCGTCGCACTTTTAGCCTCGACCAACACCGACGCGACATCAAGAAACGCACTGACCTGCTCCATATCGCGAGCCATGTCAAGTCCGCGCACGTACTCGATGAACTCTTCGGTGATGGCCGAAAGCGAGATCTCGGTAAGCTCGAGCTGACGGTTGGCAATCATCGTCAACAGTGCATCGAACGGTCCGGAATAGATGGAAAGATTGACGGAAAAGCCAGCGGTTTCAGGCTTTTGCGAATTCACAGTGTTAACGGCTCCTATAGAGGTGCTTATTCTGTCTGGGTCGTCTACATCGTCATGCGAATCGAAACCCGCATTCGATACCGAAGCGACACTATTTGCAGCATCGTAGATTCGTACCGTCTTCCCACTCGATTCAGTGTCATCAACGGGAGCACCAAGCTCATCTTCGTTCACGACGCCTCACTTACGTAATATGTCCATTAATCTTGCGGAATCCAAAATCCCCATAACCAAGCAGACCTGAAAGCTCACTGCACAATGCCACGGGCGATGAGCTCACGGGCGGTTTCGCGGTATTCCTTGGCAGTTTTGTGATTTGGCGCATAAATCGTGATCGGCGCAGCGGCGACGTTGGAATCCGGCAGCTTGATGGAACGCGAGATCACCGAATGAAAAACCTTGTCCTGGAACGCCTCATAAATGCGCTGCAGCACTTCCTCGCAATGCAGGGTCGAAGTGTACATCGTCACCAAAACACCATAGACCTCAAGCTGCGGGTTGATGCGTGAACGCACCTTTTCAATGGATTGCATCAGTAATGCCACGCCCCGCAGAGCGAAGAACTCGGCGGCCACGGGAATGATCACGCCGTCCGCGGCAGCCAGCGCGTTTACGGTCAACAAACCCAAGGAAGGCTGGCAATCGATGATGATGACATCATATTCATCACGTACGCCCTGCAGAACGCTGGCGAGAATGCGTTCACGCCCGACTTCGGTGACCAGTTGAATTTCGGCCGCGGAAAGGTCAATGTTGGCCGGGATGATGTCAAGGTTTTCGAATTCGGTGTGCTGTACAACGTCGTGGACGTCCATCGAGGAATCGAACAGCGCATTGTAAATGGTGGCGTCCACGGTATTCGCATTGATGCCCAGACCCACGCTGGCAGCGCCCTGCGGATCGAAATCGACGATGAGCACCCGTCTGCCGTACTGGCTCAGCGCACCGCCGATGTTGATGGAACTTGTCGTCTTGCCGACCCCGCCCTTCTGATTGCACATCGCGATGATGCGCGCCGGACCATGATGATCAAGCGGTTTCGGCGCGGGAAAAGTCTCATATTTTCGTCCAAGAAGATCGGTAGGCATATCCCTCATGCTACCAACAGGCCTGTTCACGGCATCGTCCGCCGGCTTGACCGATACGGTGCCCGGAAGCGAAAGCTTGCCCTGCACCACACGCTTCGGACGTTCCTCACCGAGCCACCTCGCCTTGCTGAATCCGCCATCACGATATTGGGTTTTGGATCGATGCGCCGTTTTGCCGTTTCCACCTTTGATTGGGGCTTTGTCCGCACTTTTATCGTCACTTTTGCGAGACTTTGCACTTTTCGTTGCCATCACGTCTCTCCCGCCTCGTCGCATACAGCATACTGGCAATCATCCTAATCCATCCGCATACCAACAAAACAGACAGTCGCCAACCTCGACACCATTGAACTAGCGAGGAAAATCAGCAAAATCACGTTCAAATCGTGATTTTCATCGCGGCTTCAATGAGCATGCGAGCAAACTTAAGGATTATGGTGCCGAAATCCTGATTTTCCTCACATCATCGCGCACGAGGATGGGCGGTCAGGTAGGTTTCGATGAGGTTTTCGGGGCTCACATGGGTGTAGATCTGCGTGGTGGTCACCGAGGCATGGCCCAATAGCTCCTGCACGGTTCGCACGTCGGCACCGCCCTGGATCAGGTGGGTGGCGAAGGAATGACGGAGCGTATGAGGATGAAGCGGCTTGTCGATATGCGCTCGTTCGCCCGCCACTTTGACGACCTCCCAAACCGATTGCCGTGAGATGCGCCTGCCACGTTTGTTGAGGAACATCGCGCGGCGCTCCTTGGCGTCTTTCGCTCTGGATTCCAGTTGCGAACGACCCAACGAAACATAGCGTTGCACCGAATCGATCGCATACTTTCCGAGCGGCACCAGCCGTTGCTTCGACCCTTTGCCGGTAAGCACCACGACGCGCTCATCGGTGTCAATATCATTCAAATCCACGCCGACGGCTTCCGAGACACGGCAGCCAGTGGCATACATGAACTCAAGCAACGCCTTGTCACGCAAAACAACAGGGTCATCACTTCCCCCCATCGAAGCCGCGTCAAGCAGTCTGGCAACCTCGTCGACACTCAGCACGTCCGGTAAATGCTCATTGGCCTTCGGCGCCTTGACCCGAGCCGAAACGTCGTCGGACACCACACCCTGCATCAGCGCAAACTTGTGGAATTCGTGGACACTGGCAAGCCTTCGGGCCTTGCTGCGCCCACTTTCCCCCGCGCTATCGAGCGCGGCGACATACGCTTCAACGTCAAGGCTGGTCACGTCGGCTAGGTTATTGACACCCCGCCTAGCCAGCCAATCCAGATATTTGCGGATATCGGCCGCGTATGCCTTCACCGTGGATTTCGCCAGTCCACGCTCTACGTCGATATGCGCCAGAAACTGCTTAAGCAACACGTTCCAATCCCCGCTTGTCTTGTCCGCGACAGACTCCGTTTTCGCCTCCATGCCTGAGAAAATGCCAGATCGCGTTTTCGATTCTGCTTCCGATCCGTTCATGGTTCCATTCTCACTTCATTATGCGACTTTGAAATAATAATCAGAATGCGTGCCCACAATCAGTACCAAGGCATTGGGGGTATCGCAGGAGGAGGCTGAATGTCGCCATTCTGGCGCTAAACGGCTTTAGGATGCGACGGGTAATGAAGAAAAGCACAGCCGCGCCGTCAAGCAGGACCACCACAACCAGTCCGAACACAATCGCACCCGCGCCGCCTGTCATCGGCAGCTGAGAGAAGGAAGTGGCTTCCCAAACGGTAATCATATGGTTAGAAGCCGAGGTATACGGCCACGAAGCGCCCTGGGCCAAAAGCCATCCATCACCGGTGTTCGAGTATGCAGACTGCGCAGCACTGTTCGGATTGTTCGTGTTCATGGTCACCGTGAACGTCGAAGCGAAAGCGTTGCTGTAGCCCACGGGCACCGCAGTCTCCTTGACTGTGTAGATGTCAGAACCCAAGCCATCCACCTTCAGCTGGCCTTTGGTCATCACTCCCAGGCCGCCGGTCGCCGGGACAATCTCATCGACGATATTGCCAGGCTCAAGTGCAGTGTCGCTGGATACTTTTCATTGACATCGTCGGTATAATTCAGCTTCGCTTCGACTGAAACCGTCAGATAGTCGTACACACCCGAATTGACGATATTGTGAATCGTATAATTGTCATTGACATTCATTGCCCAAGCCAACGCACCGGCAGCCCAAGCAATCCATCGCCAAGTGCATAGATATGCCCTAGCTGGTCGAGATCATCAGAAGTGTTCGCCCCGGCCTGATAGAACAGTTTGAATCCGCGACTGCGTCCTGAAGGGGATGTACCGGTCGTACATGTGGCGGGAGTGGTCGGATTGACCTGGCCGCGTGCCACACGCAACACAAAGTCCATACGCAGCTCAGGATGACCGGTATTGATATGGTTGTTGGTCGCCAGCATCTTGTAGATGCTTCGGCTTGTAATCAATGGTTTGCAAAACTTGGGGACCGACCTCGTCGGTCTATGCCGTCACGGTGGTAAGCGGCGAGAAAAACATGGCGTCAAGCAGCGGGGCCAACGTAATGGCTATCGCGCACAAAGCGCACCACACGGCCTTCCCCCATTTTGCTTGCTTCGCCCTGGTGATCATATGACTACCTTGTCCACGTGTGGTGCGGGCCGGTTCTTCATTGCTACCGGCTTTCATTCCCCAGTGTAAGACACTTGAGAGTATTCCGGTGTATCAAAATAATTGCATTGCACAATATGAATGGTATTTGCACATATTAAAAGTATCTATCTAACAATATATGCAAATATCGTTCATTATTCCAGAATGACGTTATAAGCAGTTGACATCTATGTCGAGCCATGCTCGATAACCCACTGAGGTAACCATTATTATCAAAGCGATAACAACTCATGCCAACGATTCACCGAAATTCAGAGTGGCCGAAGTATGATGCAAAAAGATTTTGACTAACGCCCACCATGGCGAACCGGCCAATGGCGGCGATGCCGGATCGCCAACGCGACGATGCCGAAGGCCATCAAAACGAGAATGGTCACCCTTCCTGCAAGCAACGCGTCACCCTGCGCATCATCGGGATACGGAATAGCTTTGGGAATCGGGCATCATTCAGCCGTCAACACCAGCTGCTGGGTGCTGACCCCGTAAGGCGCGCAGGTCACCAAAGCGACAAGATCCTTACCCGACTTGACCTTGTATAGGTGCGTATCTTGAGGGTTGACGATGTGAATTTCCGTGATCTGGTAGCCGAAAATGCAGTTCAACGTGTTGAGATAAAGGACATCGCCCACCCTGAGCTGATCCAAACGCGTGAAAAGCAATGTATTGGGCCGTCCACGATGCCCGGTGGGTACGGCATTCGTCGACTTGCCGCCTACCGGCAAGCTGGTGCCGTACAGATGGCCGACACCCTTGTCAAGCACAACATCGGACGTACCGTGATAAATGGGCAGCTTCAGCGAAATCTTAGGAATCTGAATCATTCCCATCACACCGCCACTCTCATTGAGCAACGATCGGTAATCATCGTCACGATCGGAGAGAGTCACGTTTTTCTCTTTGCTATCTTTTCCTGAATTTGTCGCGAAAGGATCGGGAAACTCCCCCAAAGAGTTCTGGTCGCTTGCCACGATCTTCGCGTTGTACTGCCGGGCACGTTCCAGTTTTTTGGCGATTTCCCCGCGAGGCCACTTCTGCACACGGTTCAGTGCGGCGACAGCCTGCACTTCCTGCCGGCGCGCGTTGATATATATTGGTTGACCGGCAGCCACAAGGCCAGTCCTATCGCCGACACCACAAGCAAAGCCATAAGTACTTTAAGCGCCGAAATCCATACGACGCTTGCGGCGAATCACCATAAAATGTCGTTTGCCGTTTACCATCACTTCGGCAAAAGAAGAACCTTCAGCATATTCGTTGACGGTGTCGGCGATCAGAGAATTTCGTGATTCATCACGTTGAACCCCGCGCCCGCCTATCGGCCAACCGCCGTATGTCATACCGCTAGCATAGCATCATTTGCCGCAAAATTGTGCAATTCCAGCGCAAAATCCGCATCGTCTGACATTCAGCCATTGAACTTTCAAAGGATTATAAAAAGATACGTCCGAGACGACATAAAATTATGCGATACATCGTCAATCGGTCCCAACTTCACCATTGCCGACCTGCTATAAACAAAAAGCCCCGCAAAAAGCAGGGCTTTAGAAAACGAACACCTATTCACACAAACCAGTGCAAACGGCGAGACGCCGATTACGCAGCACTCAGGCAGCGACGGGGGCGTTCACGTCCTTGGGCAGCGCGGCCTTCGCCTGGTCGACGATGGTCTTGAAGGTGTCAGGATCACAAACGGCGAGCTCGGCCAGCGCGCGACGGTCGAGTTCGATGCCCGCGAGCTTCAGACCCTGCATGAAGCGGTTGTAGGTGATGCCCTGAGCGCGGACGGCGGCGTTGATACGCTGGATCCACAGCTTGCGGAAGTCACCCTTACGCGCCTTACGGTCGCGGAAGTTGTAGTTAAATGAATGGAGCAGCTGCTCTTTCGCACGACGGTACGAACGGGAGCGCTGGCCACGATAGCCCGAAGCCCTCTTGAGAACGACGCGACGCTTCTTATGAGCGTTCACTGCGCGCTTGACACGTGCCATATTGTTTCCTCTAGCTTTCTATTAAACCTATATACCCTATGAACCAAGCCGATTTCAGCGGCCGAGCAGCTTTCGCATGTTCTTGCTCTGCGACGTGGCCAGCACCTGGTCACGGGAGAGGTTGCGGCGCTTGCGCGCGGACTTATGCTCAAGGTTGTGGCGCATCGAGGTGCCCGCCTGCATGAGCTTGCCCGTACCGGTGACGCGGACACGCTTTTTCGCGGCGGAATTGGTTTTCATCTTCGGCATTGCTGCCCTCCTATTTTCTTCGGGGTACCAAACTCATTCATTGGTGCCCTGTACCTGTCAGCGTTTCCGCCGACTTGCACAAAAACTTGTTTTACTTCTTGCTGGCCCTTGGTGCCGGCTTGGTCGGTTTCGCAGGCTTGGCTGCTGCTGCAGGCTTTGGCTTGGCGCTCTTCGGTGCAGCGGGCTTAGCGGACTTCGCAGGTTTCGCTGACTTGTCCGACTTGGCGGGAGCTTCCGGCTTGTCTGCCTTGGACGTCGTCTTGGCGGTCGACTTCACCGAGGTCTTTGCTGCAGGAGCTTTGGCCGGCTTCTTGCTGGTGCTCGACTCCTCGTCCTTGATCTCGTTGACAACGGCCTTTGCCTGACCAGCCTCCTGGGCCTTTTCCTTCTCCTTGGCCTCAAGACGAGCCTTCTGACGGGCTTGGCGGTCGGCACGGGTGTCGGCGCCACGGCGACGCTGCTCGGACTGAGCATGCACCTTCTTGCCCTTGGGCGCCAACGTCATGAAGATGTTGCGACCCTCGTGCTTCGGGTAGAACTCGATGGTGCCATACTCGGAGACTTCATCGGCCAGACGCTGCAAAAGCTCCACTCCGCCGATCGGGCGGGACTGCTCACGGCCACGAAGCATGATGGTGACCTTGACTTTGTCGCCGCCTTGCAGGAAGCGAATCACATGGCTTTTCTTGACCTCGAAGTCATGCTCGTCGATCTTCAGACGGAAACGGATTTCCTTGATCTCGGCCGCACTCTGGTTGCGACGCGCCTCGCGCTGCTTGATCTTCTCGTTGTATTTGTACTTGCCATAGTCGATGAGCTTGGCCACCGGAGGATCCGCATTCGGCGCCACCTCAACCAAATCGAGATTCGCTTCCTTAGCCAGATTCAATGCGACTGAGGTCGCGATGACCCCGACCTGCTCGCTGTTCGGGCCGATCAGGCGTACCTTGGAAACGCGTATCTCGTCGTTAATGCGTGGTTCTGCGCTGATGATGAACTCCAATCCTTGCTGCTCTTGGACGCGTCATCATCCGGAACCTTTACGACATCGAACACATCAATATCATCATTCGCAACATGAATTCAAAACACAGACATCGGAATAAACCAACGCAGTGGAAAACAACGGCAAATGCCGGTTCCCAATCCCTTGCAAATCCAAGGAATGTTCTGAACCCGAAGCTGCGAAAAGCTTCCAGGTGGGGCGCACCCACTTTCTTGATTTCTCAAGCCAACAAATTAGTATACCACCTACCACGACAACATCGCAGGAGGCACGCGTCACGCCGTGGTATCAAAATTAGCGAACTCGATCTCTGGGTTGGCTCCGTTGTCCTCCGTCTGGGTCTTGCCGGTGGGATGGAAACCGATATGACGGTAAAAACCTTGTGCCTTTTCATTGTATTCAAGCACCCACAGCACCACACGCTTGGTCGGCAACGCGTCGAACACCGTCTGTGCCAATTTGCGCCCGATACCAAGGCCCTGACAGCGGTTGAGCACATAAATCGCCGCCAGTTCCGCGGTATTGGGATAATTGCTGGGTTCACGGGCGGGATTCACCAGCTCGGCGTAACCCACCACTTCGCCGTCCATCAGCACCACGAACACATTCGCCGGATCGTGGCGTTTGGTGACCTCAAGAGCAAACTCAGGAGTGATCTTGTCGACAAGCCATTGTGGAAGCTTGCCTTGATAAGTCTCGTGCCAGGTCTGCGAATGGACTTGTGCCTTGGCTTCGAAATCGGCCGGAGTGATGTGGCGGACGACGATGTGGTGGTAGACCATAAACAAATCCTTTCGCATTCCCCGGCTCGCATTTTTTCGAGACCTGAAAAATGCGAGCCCAAAACGAACATCGCTGACAGCATAACACTATGATTCCAACATTCCTGAGCGATCTTCACAATACCGAATGTTCATTTGGCTCACATTTTTTGAAAGCTCCGAAAAAATGCGAGCCTGAAAAAGAGTAACCTCCGTGTTATGACCTCTTCATGCATCGTCTTCGCCGCCGGAACGTATTACGGAAATGAGCCGGATGCCGGCGAACTGCCGGAAAACGCCTTCGTGATAGCGGCGGATGGAGGGATTGACCACCTTCGCGGGTTGGGAATCCGACCCGATTTGGTCATTGGAGACTTCGATTCCGCCAATGTCCAGGTTCCAGAAGGCGTGGAGACCATAGCGTTGCCGCCGGAACACGACGATCCGGACATGCTTTCGGCGCTGAAAGTTGGCTGGACGAGGGGCTATCGGGACTTTCGCATTTACGGCGGACTGGGTGGGCGGATCGACCACACCATCGCCAATATCCAGATGCTTGCGCTGCTGGCACATAATGGCGGGCACGGACTGCTATACGGCGAGCACAGCGTAGTCGCCGCGATTTGCAACGGCTGGCTTCACTTCCCCGCCAACGAGTTGCATGATGACGTCAATGTCGCAAATTCTGAAGTCGAAAAAACGGATCCGGACAATCAGGATGCCATAAGCCGTTGTACAGGTCCGGATGACGGAACAGACACCAACACGGCAAACCGCATGGTCTCGGTATTCTCCCATGCCGACGTCTCGCACGGTGTCACGGAGACCGGACTCAAATACGAACTGAAAAACGGCACGATGCGCAGCGACACGGTGCTCGGGGTGAGCAATGAACTGCTCGACGGACGCCCGGCCTCCATCAGCGTGACCGACGGCACCCTCATCGTCATCTTCCCCATCGAAGCGGCATTGCCGGCCTTCAGCACTGGGGTCAAGGCCTCCGAGACGTTGGGACCCTTGGCTTCCAACGTCTCAAAGCTGCTCAATAAAGCTCGCTGAACGCAAGCGGTACGCAGTGCCTGCCAATGTTTCAGATACACGCCGGATCGCAGAAGAATCCCAGCCTGAAGCCTGTCAATACACACAAATTTCAAACACCGCCAGTCCCCTCACGCAACTGTGGGATATCTGACATTATTAGGTCATGCTGACAGCATTTCCCGCTTTTGAGTCACCACAGAAAAACCTAGAATCAAATCAACGAGACAATGAAAGGACCCATCATGGCCAGCACCAAGGCAAATACCGTGAAACCAGACCCATCCCAACAGGACGACAAGGTGCTCTTCGTGTGCTACAACCACTGCACCACCTGTGCCAAGGCACGCAAATGGCTTAATGACAACGGCGTGGACTTCACCGAACGCAACATCAAAACCGACAATCCCACCGCCGCCGAACTCAAACGATGGTGGAAGGCAAGCGGTCTACCGCTAAAGCGTTTCTTCAACACTTCCGGCATGCCCTACCGCGAGTTGAAACTCAAAAGCAAACTGCCCGAGATGAGTGAGGATGAGCAGCTCAAACTCCTTGCAACCAATGGCATGCTGGTGAAACGCCCGATAATTGTGAACGCTAACAAAATTCTGGTTGGTTTTTCTCCCGAAGCATGGGAAAAAGGGTTTTCTAGTACAGCAGACAAGTTACAGTAAAAGTGTTGGTAAATATACAGCGAAGAATACGAGCCCGTATTCCCAAGCTGTTTCCTTTAGGGAGAATTACATGACAGTAAAGATTGGTATTAACGGTTTTGGTCGCATCGGCCGCCTTACGTTCCGTCGCATTTTCGAACTTCAGGCCCGCGGTGGCGAGGCCGGTGACATCGAAGTCGCAGCAATCAACGATCTGACGACCCCGGCGATGCTGGCCTACCTCTTGAAGTATGACAGTGTCCATGGCACTTTCCGCCACGATGACGGCACCCCGGTTGACGTTCAGTCCACCGACAACTCGATCATCGTTGACGGCAAGGAATACACCGTCTACGCCGAGAAGGACGCCCGCAACATTCCGTGGGTCAAGAACGATGGCGTTGAGTTCGTGCTCGAGTGCACCGGCTTCTACACCTCCGCCGAGAAGAGCCAGGCTCACCTGGACGCCGGCGCCAAGAAGGTCCTCATCTCCGCTCCGGCGAAGGATGAGACCACCCCGACCGTCGTCTTCGGTGTCAACCAGGACATTCTGAAGCCCTCGGACAACATTGTGTCCGCCGGCTCCTGCACCACGAACTCCTTCGCGGCGCTCGTCAAGCTGCTTGATGACAACTTCGGCATCAAGGTCGGCTTCATGACCACGATCCACGCCTACACCGGTACCCAGATGCTGCTTGACGGCCCTCGTGGCTCCAAGCCGCGCAACAACCGCGCCGCTGCCGTCAACACGATCGAGCACTCCACCGGTGCCGCCAAGGCCATCGGCAAGGTTGTTCCTTCCGTGCAGGGCAAGCTGCAGGGCCATGCCCAGCGCATTCAGGTCCCGGACGGCTCCATCACCGAGCTCTTCACCGTGCTCAACAAGGAAGTCTCCGCCGACGACATCAACGCCGCCGCCAAGAAGGCCTTCGAAGGCAATGAAACCTATGGCTACAACGCCGATGGCATCGTCAGCTCTGACATCATCGATGACACCCACGGCGGCGTCTTCGATCCGACGCAGACCGACGTCAACACCATTGACGGCACCACGCTGGCCCGTACCGTTGCCTTCTATGACAATGAGTTCGGCTTCACCTGCAACATGATCCGCACCCTGCTTTACTTCGCTGAACTCAGCAAGTGAACCTGTTGCGGCGCTGAGCTGCAGAACCGTTTCCTTTAAAGAAACGTGATTCGTGACGAAAGATCCCCTTCCAAAAGGTTGGGGATCTTTTCATATTATGTGATAGGTTTCTTTACTCCTTTTAAATCTTGATGGTCGATTCCACGAATCATCCCTCGTGCCTTTCACACGTCGGCAACCGCAAATCAGGAAACGAAAACGATAATCCAAGGCGATTAGACTTAGAGATTATGAGCAAAAAACACAAGAAAGAAGCAGGAACCGCTTCCACCCCCGCCACACGGGAGCTGAGCGAAGCGGGAATTGCTTTCAAGATTTACGAATACGAACATTCCTCCGATCACATGGATGAGGGCTACGGACTCGAAGGCGCGGAAAAGCTTGGTGTCGACCCGCATCGTTCGTTCAAAACGCTGATGGCCGACACCGGCGAGGAACGGGTCATCGGCGTGGTGCCGGTGAGCGGCCATCTGGATATGAAATATCTCGCTGCGGCCGTCGGGGCCAAGAAGGCAACCATGGCCGACCCCAAGGTGGCGCAGCGCGAAAGCGGCTACGTCGTCGGCGGCATCTCGCCATTGGGCCAACGCACGAAACACAAGACCGTGCTCGACGAAAGCGCCATGCAATTCGATGAAATCATCATCTCCGGCGGCAAGCGTGGCTTCAGCGTCGGCGTGAACCCGAACGACCTGGTGAACGTGCTCGACGCAACCGTCGCCAAAATCGGCACTTGGTAAAGCATTGGCCGGGAAGCGGCGATTGCAATCTCGCCACTTCCGTGCATCGTTATGAGGGAAAAGCCGAACAACAAGCAGGCGAAACAATGGATTAGAATGGTGAACGGCAACTATTACGTTTTCTAGTACAGGAGTTGATATGACTTCAACTACACTGCCTCCCCGTTCGGGCCAGCAATTCACCATTTCTCACGGCGACTACACGGCGGTGGTCACCGAACTCGGCGCCACGCTGCGCAAGCTCACCTACCGTGGCAAGGACATGATCGTTTCGTGGGACCCGGACAAGCCGGTGCCCTGCACCAACGGCGAGCTGCTTGTCCCCTTCCCCAACCGCATCGAAGATGGTACCTACACCTTCGAGGGCAAAACCTATACGCTGCCCATCGACGAGCACGGAAACCACAATGCCATCCACGGCTACGGATATCGGGCCTTCTGGAAACTTGAAACCCTTGAAGAGGACCGTGTGACACTTACTTGGCGCACCGGAGGAATGAAGGGCTATCCCTTTGATCTCTTGGTCCGTGCCACCTTTGCGCTCAGCGCTGACGGGCTGAAACTCACGCTATCGGCCACGAACAACGACAGCGTTGACGCGCCATGGGCGTTGGCCATCCATCCGTGGATCGCCAACGGATTTGGCGGCTATGGCGATGAAATCGACGGGCAGAACGCCCAATGCAAGGTGACCATTCCGGCACGTACCCACGTCATCGCCAACGAGCGTCTGTTGCCCACCGGCACCGAACCCGTGAACGGCAAATACGACTTGCTCCAGCCGACGGCGCTGACCGAGCAGCCGTTCGACGATGCGTGGACCGATGTCGAGCGAGATGCTGATGGAAATACCATGGCCACCCTGACTCGCCCGGACGGACTGACCGTGAAGGTCGGCGGCGACAAAACCATTACGTCCTTCCAGATGTGCACCGGTACCGGTTTCGCCCCCGAAAGCCACCCTGCCGGTGTTGCCATCGAACCGCAGACCGCCTACGCCAACGCATTCAACACCGGCCGCGACCTCATCGTCATCAAGCCCGGCGAAACCAGCTCGACCAACCTCTATCTCAAGGCCGAACAGCACTGAGCAAACCATCGGCCCGGCTATAATTCATATTTCTGCCTCCACCCGGTCAATCCTGCCTCCAAACACACGTTTTGAGCCGAAAAAATAGTTGTAGGGGCAGAACTAACCGGTTAGAGGCAGAACTCGACTAATCGTGCTCAACACTAAGTCGCAACAACGTGCGATAATACCAAAGGCTTATTCATTGAACGTAAAGGAGTCCATCATGGGAATGCGCGGACGTAAGCGTAAGGATCGCCGCAAGAAGGCGGCCAACCACGGCAAAAGGCCAAATGCCTGAGTTCCGTTAGGTACGCAGATAAAGAGAATGCCTCGTAGCAATTGCGAGGCATTTTTCGTCTTCCAAACACACAGATCAACCGATGACGAAAACCTTGATGCCACTTCAGCGACCGTTTTCAGCATTCCTGACCATTCATACCGAAAAACACACACTGATAACCGATAAATGACCAGCTTTCTGCATAGGCAAACTGCCACGCAGAAAGCTGGTCACTGACAATTACTACATGAACGGTTTTGCAGCTCAAGCCACTCGTGCCGAAAACGAATCACAACATAAGATATTCTGACCTATAAACTCCCATAAATACCGGCAAACTCAAATAAAAAAACCACGTACTTAAGACGTGGCTAAAAATCAATCGTCGCTCCCCCAGCTATGCTTCAGGCGACATCCCCACCGCAGGATTCCTCAAGACAGCAACGGTCGAGCGTCGCTTCGAGCTTGGCGATCAGGCATTCGGGAGCCGACGTGGGACGCAGCAGCTCGCGCAGCTCGGCGATCACGGCCTTTTCACGCGCGTCGCAACAGGATTCCGGGTTGAAACACTCATCTTCGGAAACCCTGTTGTTGGAGTCGTACCGGGAGATCTCGATGTCCGTACACGTCAGCCCGTTAGCGTGCTGGCTTCTCACCACCACACGGCTAGTATGCTCCATTCGTCCGTCCATCGCCTGTTCTCCTTTCATGACTTCCAATTCACTATTATTGCTCATTTGGGTCGTTTTGGGGTTCGCGGATAGTGAATCCCCGATTCCCCTTGCTATTCTGCCTTTCCGTCTTCTTTGCCGGTTGCGCGTCCTCATCCTTGCCGTATCCACGCTGCCGAGCGTATTCGGTCAGCTCGTCTTTCAGCTGCGCGCGCGCACGATTGAGACGGCTCATCACCGTACCGATTTTAATGTCTTGTTCCTTGGCGACCTGCTTGTAGGATTTGCCGTCGATGGCAGTGTCGATGAAGACCTGCCTACGCTCAGGAGAAAGCGAATCCAACGCCTGCATGATCTCGGCGGGTGCAAAGCCATCCAAGTACTCCTGCTCGGCGGATTTGAGCCCTTCAGAAGCATGGTCAGAGGCAGAATAAATATCCCAATCGTCATACTCTCCCGTCGAATCGTTGGCACGCTGGGGGCGTCGTTTTGCTTTTGCATACTGGTTGAAATAGGCGTTGCGCTCGATGGTGGTCATCCACGCCTCGAAGTTGCTGCCAGGCCGGAAGCTGTCGAACGCCTTGAACGCCCGCTCATAGGCGTCCTGCACCAAGTCCTGGGCGTCCTCGGGATTATTGGTCAGTTTCATGGCCTGACGATACAGTGCATCCACCGCAGGCATGGCAAGTTTTTCGAAACGCTCGCGCTTCTGAGCGGTCGTCTCGGTTCCATGTTCTTTGGCCTGTGCCTGTTGCGTTTGTGTCACGTTACTATTCTACGCATCGTCGTTCCAGTGGCCGACACACGCCATCACAAGGTTTTATTACGACATTCAACAAATAAATAGGCAAGTAATCAGAACAATCTGACAATATTGTAGAAAATCGCGCTTACACCGATAAGGCCGATGATCACAATGAACACATTGCTGATCTTGCCTGCGTACTTCTTGAGCGACGGCACCTTATGGATGGCATACATCGGCATGAGGAAGAGGATGAAGGCGATGATCGGCCCAACCATGGTCTCCAAAAGGTCCATGACCGACGGATTGGCCCAGGCAATAAGCCAGTCGATCAGGAAAACGAAACAGCTGATGAAAATCATCAGGCCACGCTTGGGAACGGTCCGATTCATTTTGCTCGCCACCTTGCGAATGATGCCGCCCAGGCCTTCCTTGGTGCCGGAATAGTTGCCGAGGAACGACTTCGCGATGGCGATAAAGGAAATAATCGGCGCGACCCAAGAGATGAACGGCACATCCGATTTGTTGGCGATATAGGTGAGGATCGAGACGTTCTGAGACTTGGCGAGCGCCAGATCGGCCGGCGAAAGCGAGAGGTCGCAGCTGATGACGAAGAACATCACCACGCCGACCATCAACAGTTCGCCCCAGCGCAGGATCTGCCGAATTTTCAGGTGCACCTCGTCGTCGCCGTATTCCTTGCGCTCGGCCACCGAGAAGGACGAGACGATGGCGGAATGGTCAAAAGCGAAGGTCATCACGGGAATCAAAAGCCAGAGGTTCTGCAAAAGAGCACCGACATTGAAGCCGCCGTTCGAGGTTTTGGGGAAACTCGTCACCATCGACATGTTCCACTTGGGAATCAGATAAATCGAGAAAAGCACGAGGACGATGATGACCGGGTAGACCAGCGAGCTCACGACTTTGGTGATGACGTCGATGCCAAGGCTGGCGATACCGACCAGAATAGTGATCAGAATCAGCGAAAGCAACCAGCGCGGCGGGACGGGAAGGTGGAGCTGGTTGCCGATGAAGCTTTCGACGGTGTTGGTGATGGAGATGGCATAGACCAACAATGTAATACATGTCTCGATGAAGTACAGAATCGTGAAGACCATGCCGAAATTAAAACCGAAACGCTGCTCGACCACGTCGGTGATGTCGTCGTCAAGCCGGTCTGCCGAAAGTACGAAACGGCTCAGCGCAAGGTGCGCGAAATAGGCCATCGGGTACGAGATCAGCGCCATGAACAGCAGACCGATGCCGCCCGCACTTCCCGCATCGATGGGCAGGAACAGCACGCCGGCGCCGACGGCCGTGCCGAAAAGGCTCAGCATCCACACCGTATCCTTGCGATGCCATTTCAGTGGGTTGTAGGGTTTGCCTGATTTGCCTGTAGGTGTTGCAGCCACAGCTTTTGGCTTGATATCTGACATACCGTCCTCTTTTATGCCGTTCCCCGCTGATGACGTAGGATTGTTCGGCATGCCAAAATCGGCAGACCGCCGCGACACCGAATATCCTTACATTTCGCGTCGGATCACGCAATACCCGTATCCCGCTTTTTAAGCGCGGCAACGGGAATCGTCGGCGAAACCGACTAGAAGTCCGAGAGCTAAGACTACACCCTTGCACACCCCAAGCAGACGGGAATGACCCCATCATTCAGCAATACCAAAACCCACGGCGCTACTGACCCATAAGCAGGTGAGGACGAAACCGGATCTTCGCTCTGTCATTTGACCGACCGATGCCGGAATCCGCAGGAACGCAGGCAAGCATTTCGCTTTGTCATTTCGCCGGCCGATGTCACAATCGGCGGAGCGTCGGCAACCATTTCGGTCTATCAATTCGAACGTCAATGTCGGAATCGGCAGGGACAATATGGTTATGACTTCTTTAGAAAAAAATCCGGACGCCGACAACGCGGCAATTTTGCTCGACGCCATCGCACAAGCCCCACAACAGGACGAAAACACGCCTCTCGGCCAAGCCTGGCTGCTCGGTTTCGACACCGAGACCACCGGAACCGGTTCCACCGATGCCATCGTCTCCGCTTCTCTGGTACTGCGCGACCCAACGAAGGGCTATGAAGGCGACGTGGTGGCGAAATGGGTCATCAACCCACACCGGCACATCTGCGAGGGGGCGAGCCGCGTCAATGGGTTCACCGACAAATTCCTTGAGGCCAACGGAGCCGAACCCACCGACGCCATCGCGGCCATCGGCTCGATCGTCACCGCGGCGCAGGCCAAGCGCATCCCACTGCTCGCCTACAACGCGCCTTTCGACGTTCGCATGCTCTCCGGCGACCTCAAACGCTGGAACCTTGAAGCGCTGCCCGAAGAACTTCTGGTGGTCGACCCGCTGGTCATCGATCGGGAAATCTCGCACCGCCACGGCAAACGCACCCTGACCTACACCACCGAATACTATGGCATCAATCCGCACGGCGACTTCCACGACGCGACCGCCGACACCACTGCGGCCGTCGACCTCATCAAGCCGATGTCGACGCTCTACCCGCAGGTTGGCAACCTCAAACTGGGCGACCTCATGGATTGGCAGCGTCAGGCACACGAAAAATGGCGGGTGTCGTTCAATGAGTGGATGACGTCGAAGGGACGCAGGCCGGTCACTGACAAGTGGCTGTAAACCGCAGGATTTGTAAGTTTTCGCAGGTCATAGCGTCACTGTTTCATTTGAGTGAGGTTCGTTACGAAGTAACAGAACATCAAAATAATCCTTCAATATCAATAACCAGCCCTTCCCGCCTCAAAAGTGTGGGGGTACCGCCAAGAAGGCTTGAAGGCTTACGAAACTTGGGATATGGTCGATTCCAATATATCGAATTTTAGGAAGGTCCACTATGGCTTTGTCGTTGGCATCCGCCGCACGGCTGCTCAAGGAACATCATCTGCTGCGCGAAATCGTGCAAGGCTCTCGCTGGACACTTGACCCAGCGGATATCGACGGGTCGGAACAACCGTTCAGCGACATCACCTACGACACGCGCAAGGTCAAGCCCGGCAGCATTCTCGTGGCCAAAGGGCGTTTCAAGAAGGAATTCCTTGACGGTATCGACGCCAAAGGACTCGCCTGCTATGTGGCGACCGAGGAATTCAGCGACACCACCAACGCTCCGGGGCTCATCGTCGACAACGCCAGCAAAGCGCTTTCGCTGCTTTCGTCCGAGTTCTACGACCGCCCGCAAGACAAACTCACAATGATCGGCATCACCGGCACCAAAGGCAAAACCACCACCGCCTACTTCACGCAGGCCCTGCTCAACGCCGTCAGCGGCGGCAAGGCGGCACTGTTCTCATCGGTCGACAATTGCCTCGACGGACACACCTACGTCGAATCCGACCTGACGACCCCCGAATCGCTCGATGCCTTTCGCATGATGCACACGGCCGTTCAAAACGGGATGGAATACCTGGTGATGGAGGTCTCCTCGCAGGCTTACAAAGTCAATCGCGTCTACGGGCTGACCTTCGACGTCGGCGCATTTCTGAACATCTCCCCCGACCACATCAGCCCGATCGAACATCCGACATTCGAGGACTATCTGTATTGCAAACGGCAGATCACAGCCAACAGCCATAAGCTTGTGCTCAACGCCGATCATGCCTACGCCTCGCTGGTCCGGCAGGATGCGGCGGCAGCGGGTGTGCCAGTCAATACGTTTGCGCTGCGGCTTGATGGCGAAGATAACGACAATGCCGGGAATGGCGATGGCAATGACACCGGTAACGAGAACGGCAATAACGGCAGCGCTTCTGCACAAAAGCCTGCACCTGCCAATGTCGTCATTCGTCCCGACGACCCGCAACATGAATCCTTTACCGCGACTTGGTCGAATGTCGCGGCCGACAATGCACAAAACGCTGACAACGATTCCGCAACTGCCGAACCGTCTACTGCCACCGCAAACAGCGAAACCGCCGATTGCAAAGTCCTGGCCGGCGGAATCTCACTGAGCATGCTCGGCGATTTCAACTATGCCAACGCGGCCGCAGCCTTGGCCATCGCAACCGCTGCCGGAGTGGACGTCGCAAGCCACCCCGAAGCCATCGAAGCGATGGAAAAGGTGCGTGTGGCCGGACGTATGGAGCGGTTCAAGGACCCGCAAAGCGACACCGTTGCCATCGTCGATTACGCCCATAATTTCGCCTCCGTCAAGGCACTGCTGGACTTCGTGGACGAGCGTTATGGCTCGAAGAATCCTCGTATTATATTGGTGACCGGTTCCGCCGGCAACAAGGCCTACGACCGCCGCAAGGAAATCGTCGAAGCCGCACAGGACCGCGTCGAGAACTTCATTTTCACCGCCGAGGACACGGATACCGAGCCGTTCATCGACATCTGCATGCAGATGCAGGGCTACATCACCGCTCCCGACCGTACCTCCACCGTCATTTCCGACCGCACGACGGCCGTGACCAACGCCGTCTACGACGCTCGCGCACACGCCGACCGGTTCAATGTCATCCTCATCATCGGCAAGGGCAACGAACGATGGATCAAGGAGCACAACAAACACACCAAGTTCGAAGGCGATGACCACATCATCGAACGGCTTTTCGCCTGATTGAAGCTTTGAGACTCACTGGGCCGGTGCCGGCATCGGTTAGCTGATACCAACGCCGGCCTACGATGGCAGCAGAGCAGAGCAGACCATACATGTATCCGTGCAACGCAAGCGGAGAAACAAAGGAAAGCATGATTACCTTAGAACGTACCGAATACCCGCAGATGGAAGCAGCGGCGACTGGAGCCGGCGTCACGCTGCCGATCGAACAGACCGGCGTGTGGGCCAAGTTCCAGGCGGACATCCCCGGGCGTAAGCCTTGGGGCGCCTACCTCATCAAACGCGACGGCGAGACCATCGCTTTCATCGCCTTCATCGACATGGAAACCCACGGCTATCATTATCTGCGCAGCATGCACGGGCCGACGTGGATTACCAAGCCCGACGAGGCGCTGGAACGCGAGGCCATCGATGTCATCGCCGCCGAGGTCAAGAAGACGGACGGCAAGGTTGCGTTCATTCGTATCGATACCTGGTTTACGGACGGCACAGTTCCGGTGCTTTCGACGGTCCCCTACGACCAGACCGTGGTCATCGACGTGACCGGCGGCGACGACGCGATCATTACGCGCATGAAAAAGCGCGGACGCAGAGACGTGCGCAAGGCACTGCGCGAATGCCCGGCAGAAGTCGAAGATGAAACCAAACAGGCCATCGCCGATTTCCGTGAGTATTACGACGTGATGGTCGAAACCGGCAAGCGTGACGGCTTCACCCCAGCTCCGATTACCGATTATTCCGATATGATCGAAGCTTTGGGTGCCGACCATTGCCGCGTTTTTGCAGCGCGTATCGACGGGCGCGTGGTGGCCTGGTCCATCGTCACCGTCAACGGCACACACGCGGTACGTTACTACGCTGGTATGCGCAATGACGTCATGCGTCTGCACGTCACTGACAAGCTGCTCTACAGCGAATGCTGCATCCTCGGCTCGCAAGGCATTACCGAGTACGACCTCATGGGTATCGGCTCCGAACTTGCGCCGAGCCTCAACGGTCTCAACGAGTTCAAGTGCAAGTTCACTGAGGACATCACCCCGGTGGCCGCCGGCCGCGACATCCCCATCAAAAAGGCGTTCTACAAGGCGCTGAAAATCGCCAAAGCCGCCAAGGACAAGCTCTGATTAATCTCAGATTGCTTTCAGCACCGCGGCGATGACATGTTCAACCGTTTCGTCGCCGAGTTCGGTGGGCAGGCACAGGCAGGTGGACACTGCGCGATTGGTCACTGGAACCGTTGAACGGTCGAGCGAACCGACACCGTAAACGGCGGTATCCGTGGCACCCGGGAACAGTTCCGGGCGATACCAGCGCTCGGCGTAGCCACCGGCCTGACGCGCGGCGGCGATGATGCGTTCGGCGGATTGCGTGTCACGCGCAAAAAGCGGGAAACGCAACAACGGGGCCGGATCGCTCTCTAGTACTGTTTGCGGGATTCTCAGCCCTTCAACGTTCGCAAAGGCCTCGCGGTATTTGTCGACAACGGCTCGTCTGGCAGCCTCATTGGCATCGAGGGCATTGATGCCGTCGACCGCACGCTCGGCAATCCACGGGGTCAGCGTCATCGGCTGGTATTCGAGCCCGCCCTGCTGTTCCTTGGCGGAAATCGGCGGTTCGTACCAACCGGCATTCGTCAGTTTGGTGCGCAGTTTGCCGCCAAGCCCGCCCAAACGCGAAAGCACGCGGTTTTCGTTGATGTAAATCCTAGTGACCTTGTCCAGATGTTTCGACGGCTCGGCCAGTGCGGCGAAACGCCGGCGTATCTCAGCGTCCAGCTTTGGGTCTGATGTTTTCAGTTCCGGGTTCAACCAAATCGCACCGCCGAAACGCGTGGGCAGCATCTTTTCCACACCGAAGGAATGAATCGAGATGTCGGCCAGCGGGGTGCCGTCAGTGTCGCAAGCCAAACGGGTCACGCAGTGTGCGCTGTCTTCGACCAGCAATGCCCCATGATTGTGCGTGAATTCCGCCAATTTCCGGCTTGAAGCATCGTCAATCAAACCAAACGTGTGCTGCAGCATTACCGCATGAATGCTCTCGACTGAACCCCCTGAATCTGAAGTCGGTTCGGATTTTCCATCATGTTTTGCATCATTGGCATACTTCAAGCTCTCGTCGAGATCAGAAGCGGACTCGTCAGCCTTCCCGCCGTCGGCACAGCCATCTTTATGACCTGTTCCAAGCCCTGCAATATACGCACGGCTCTGCACGTCACCTACGCCCAGTCTGACGAACATTTCGGAGGCACCGCGTTCATCGATGGCCAATGTATCGGCACTGATATCAGCATATCTCGGTTTCAGACCACTGACCAGAATCGGGTCGACGGCGGTGCAGCAGGTGAAGAGTTGGGTGAGCACGGAGCCCTCGCCGCGAACCGCGCGCAACGCGTCAAAGACCACCTGCATGCCGTAGCGCGCCTTGAACACCGGGAACCAATCGCCCGGCTGCGTGCCGGAGCGCGCGGCCAAAACCGCTCGCAAATCCGCGAAATCCGATGTGGTCGGGGACGTTGTGGAAGCCATGAAACCCTTCAATCAATGGACGAATAGCAATGAATAAATAAAGCCAATCCCAAGGTATCATTTACCCAGCACCACGTGAATATTCCTGCGGGCTGTCACAACGTATCGGATACGCGGCATCAGCAAGTGTCATCGAATTGTCGCCGAAACGGATATCGGCAACTAGTAAACTGTAATGCTAAAGCCAATTCTCAGCCACCAGCCATCAATCACCAGCCATCAATCACCAGCCATCAATCACCAGCCATCAATCACCAGCCATCAATCACCAACTATCAACCACCTACCACCAACCATCAGTCTGCAACCACCAACCAGTCACCAGCAACCAGTCACCAGCAACCATTTTGCAACACATAAACCAATCGTCAAACTCGCCGCACCGACCACAAACCCACCGTAACCGCTGCAAATCGCCGGTTCTTTGCACACTGCACACACAAACCACCGCAAGTCCGGCAAGCCGATAGGTAGAATGTGAAAGGCAACGTAATCAGTGGGAAAGATGATATTATGACGGCTTTTGTGCCCGTGCTACTCGGCAGCGAAACCTGCGCCTACGCGATGGCCCGCGCATTCCATAGCGCTTACGGCCTCAAATCGTTGGTATACGGGCGTTTGCAGCTTTCGGTGACCAAGTTCAGCGAGATCATGGAGCCTACTTTCTTCGCTGACTTCACCAAGCCGGAATCGTTTCACGAGCACATGGTCGAGGAAGGCCGGCGGCTCAAAGCCGAGCGGCCCGACACGACGTTCCTGCTCATCGCGTGCGGCGACGAATACAGTGAGCTGCTGAGCCGTTTCAAGGATGATCTCAAGCCTTATTTCACCTTCGTTTCGGTGGACGCCGACCTGCACGACGCGCTGAGCAACAAGACCTCGTTCTATCAATATTGCGCGAAATACGACCTGCCGCACCCGCAGACCTTCGTGCTCGGCAAGACCGACGCCGAGGCCGGAAAACACCACGAACTGCCGTTTGGTTTCCCCATCGCCGTCAAGCCGGCCAACAGCGTGGAATACCTGCACGTCGATTTTCCAGGACGCAAGAAGGCTTATATTCTGCACACGCAGGAAGCGCTCAACAGCACCGTCGAAGACATCTACAAGGCCGGATACACCTCCGAGCTCATCATTCAGGACTTCATTCCCGGCGGCGACGAGAACATGCGCGTGCTCAACGCCTACGTCGACCACGACCACCATGTGCGCATGATGCTGCTCGGCCATATTCTCTTGGCCGACCCGACCCCCGAGGCCATCGGCAACTATGCGGCGATCATCCCCGACTACAACGAGGAGTTCTGCCTGAAAATCAAGGCGTTCCTCGAGGCCATCGGTTATGAGGGTGTGGCGAATTTCGATATCAAATTCGACCCGCGCGACGGACAATACAAACTCTTCGAAATCAATCTGCGCCAGGGCCGTACCAACTTCTTCGTGACGCTGAACGGCTACAATCTGGCCACCTATTTCGTCGATGACCTGGTCGAGCACAAGCCGATGGAAGGCCAGACGGTTATCGGGCACGGCACGAAGATGCTGCTGGAAGTGCCGTTCAAGACACTCAAGAAGTATGCAGAGCCCGGTACCGCGCTCGACCGCGGAATTGAGCTGTACAAGTCCGGAAACTACGGCTGGACGCTGAAATACGACGCGGATATGTCGTTCAAACGCCGGCTGCTGCTTTGGCGACTGGCAAGGCTCAGCGCCAAGAACTACGACACGTATATGGGCACGAATCAGTGACCACATACGACACCGCCACATCGTCACGCTAGAATAGCGGAAGCAGACAGGTTCATCGAACTTTAATAGGACATTTCGGAACAAGGGGATGGCATTTAGTATGAGACGACCGTTCTTCGCCGTCATCGGCGGCATGGGTACGCTGGCAACCGAGTCGTATATCCGGCTGATCGACAAGATGAGCGACGCCACCACCGACCAGGACTTCCTCGACTACGTGGTCTTCAACGACGCTTCCGTGCCCGACCGCACCGATTTCATGCTCGGCGACAGTGCCGACGACCCCTTCCCTGTCATCGCCGACGACATCGAAAAGGCCACGTCCATCGGCGCCAGCTTCATCACGATTCCCTGCAACACCGCGCATTTCATGCTGCCACGCTTCCAGGAACTCACCGACGTGCCGATCCTCAACATGCTGACCGGTGCCGTGGAACGTATGAAGGCGACCCTGCCTGTCACCTCGCACCCGCGCGTAGGATTCATGGGCACGGAGGGATCCCGCCATTCAGGCCTCTACCAGCGCGAGATCGAAGCCGCCGGATACACCTTCATCGAGCCTGACGACGAGCTGCAAAAGCGCATCGATTCGCTCATCTATGATGACGTGAAAAGCGGCGGACCGCTTGATTTAGGCCGCTACCGCTACGTCATCGATACATTCCTCGACAAGTCCCCCTCGACCAAATACCGTTGCGACATCGTGGTCTTGGGTTGCACAGAGCTCTCGGTCCTGAACGAGGCGTTCCCGCTTCCCGACCTGCCAATCATCGACGCCCAAACCATCCTCGCCGAAGACACCGTGGCCCGTGCGAAAACACTAAGACATTAAAAAAAGGAAAATATATGGAGTCACACCGACAACATGTTGTGGGCCTGCGTAAACACGAGATTTACGCAGGCCCACAACAGATTCAGACGGATAGGCCAAATCGTAGCCTAGGTGGAACCCGAATGAACATGTACCGCATGCGGCAACGATTTGCCGTCAGCCAACATCAGCTCAGCAAACGCATTACATTTTCTGCTGTACGGCTGATGTTCTTTTCGGCAGTTTCCTCACGAATCGCCTCAGGAAGCGTGCATACGCCGGGCAGGACACCGAAAATGGCATCGATACCCAAGCCGTACAGCACTTCCACCCCATCACCCACGTTTCCAGCCAAGGCAATGACTTTGGAACCGGGAGACACCTCTTTTACCGCCTGAGCGGTGCCCATCGGGGTCTTGCCGTACTGCGTCTGAAAATCGATGCCGCCTTCACCGGTAAAGCAGTAGTCGACGTCGCAGGCCTTGGACTTAAGCCCGGTAACTTCCACAACAGTCTCGACGCCCGAACGCATTCGCGCATCGGTGAACGCGAGGAATCCCGCTCCCAGACCGCCAGCAGCACCTGCTCCGGGGATATCGGCAATATCACGGCCAAGCTGACGGTCAATCAGTTTGGCGTAATGTTTCAAGCTGGCGTCAAGCAGCTCGACCATCTCCGGCGTGGCGCCTTTCTGCGGGCCAAACACCGCCGACGCGCCAGTGGGCCCCGTCAGCGGATTGGTAACGTCCGAAGCCAAGGTGATGGAAACCCCATCAAGCCTGGGATCCAGGTCCGAAACGTCAATGGTAGCCAGATCCCCCAGCGCCAAGCCTCCCTCCGGAAGGGAATCACCCCGGCCATCAAGGAAACGGACACCAAGGGCACGGGCCATACCGGACCCTCCATCATTGGTGGCGCTGCCGCCCAAGCCGACGATGATGTTGCTGATCCCGCGATCGAGCGCATTTTCGATCAGCTCGCCCGTGCCACGCGTCGTGGTGATAAACGGGTTCTTGGTCTGATCGTCAACGAACTGGATGCCGCTGGCCGCAGCCATCTCGATGACGGCGGTTTTGCCGTCACCCAACAGACCATAAGCCGCATCAACAGGGGTGCTGAGCGGGCCAGTGACCTTTACCGTTACGATCTTGCCGTTCGTCGCATCAACCAACGACTGAACCGTGCCTTCGCCACCGTCGGCCATGGGCACTTTCACGCATTGGGCATCGGGAACGGCTTTCAGAACGCCAGCTTCGATGGCATCCGCCGCCTGTTTCGCGGTGAGGCTGCCTTTGAACGAATCCGGCGCTATCAGCACCTTTACCTCTTCATTTGAATGATATCGAGCTGTCATATGCTCATCTCCTTGCTATCAGTCTTCAATCAACGTGAACGTGGACATCAGAACACGATGTACATCAACGTGGCCACGATCGTCATCGTCAGGCCAACGAGAACCTCGAAAGGCAGCACGCCCATACGTTCGCCAAGGGTCATGTTCATGGACTTGGCGGTGACATGGAAGTAATTGCCATGAGGCAACGCATCGATGACGGTGGCTCCTGCTTGCATCGTCACTGCAGCCGCAACCGGCGAAGTACCGAAAGCGAGGATGGAAGTGCCGAACGAGTTGCTGCCAAGGATGACGCCGGTCGATGTAGAGGCCGTAGCCGCAGCCATCAGGATGCCCGCGATTGGCGCAAGCAATGAACCAGGGACACCCATATGGTTGATGAGGTTGACGATCTGATGAGGCAGATCCGAGTTGGAGATCAGGCCGCTCAAAGCGCCTGCACCGATAAGGATCATGACCACATCAATCATCCGGTTGAGGCCTGCCGTGGTGTAGGAGAGAACCTTCTTGCCCTGACCCATGGCCAGAAGGCCAAGAATCGCGGCGATCGGCAGGATGTACATGGCATCGACCTGGAAGCTCTCAAGGAGCTTGATGTGGAGCATGGAACCAATCGGGTTGATGAGCAGAAGCACCACAGCGACAACCGGGGCGACGAGTGCGCGGCCGATGGAAGGCAGCTCCTCCTCGCTCTTCTTGTCGCTGCCGCCCGAATCGATATCCGCCGCAGTGGGCATCGCGCCCTTGTGCTGGATGAGGCTGGCCAACAGCACCGCCATGGCCAGACCACACAGCGCAGGAATGAAACTCTGGATCATGACGGCTGATGGCTGGACCTTGAAGCCGGAAGCCACCGCAATGGTGTTGGGGTTGGGCGACATGATGTTGCCCGCCTTGCCACCACCGGAAAGCGCGACCAGGAGCGCAAGCTTCGATATCTTGAGCCTTGAGCCCACCTCAAGGGCGATCGGGGCGACGATGAGGACTGCGACCGGGATGAAAACGCCGACGGCGCAGATAATCATCGTGGCAAGTGCCAGCGAGAAAATCGCCAGTTTCTCGCCGAGCTTGTCGACGATGGTCCGGGCTATTCGATCAGCAGCCCCGGATTCCATCATCACACCGGCCAGGACGCCTGCGGCAATGACTCGCACCACCGTACCCATCACGCTCTGGGTACCGCCAACGATGATAGTGACCGTTTTCGGCAATGAGGCCCCACCGATGACGCAACCGACGATTGCACCGAGCAGAAGCGAATACGTGGTATTCAGCTTCGCCAGAATAAGAATGATGGCCAACGCAAGACCAATAAGCGCCGCCCACCATGCAAGAGAGCTATTCATGACTTATTTCTCCTTTTCAAGCCAAGTCACCTACAGCCTTCCTTGGCTTTCAGTTATGACCAACAGTGTCATTACATAAATGTGAGATTAACCACATTTATGTAATATATTTTTGTCCTATTTGACTGTTATTTCCATATCCCAAAGACTCGTTCTTTTATGTCTTACCATCTGAGTAATTGTTCTGCGTAACAGATCTTTGTCTCACAGTAAGCAGGAACCCATGGAAATAGACCCGGCCATAGCCACCACCATCGTCAGCAGTCTGAAAAACGTGACCCAGCATGAAATCAATTTTTTCAATACCGACGGGGTCATCATCGCCAGCACCGACACCTCTCGAATCGGCACCACACATGCCGGTGCAAGGGAGGCGATCGCGACCAAGCAAACAAACGTCGTCAACAGCAACCATGAATATGAGGGCGCGAAGAAGGGCATCAACATGCCTGTTCTCTTCAACGATTCGGTGGTGGCCGTGGTAGGCGTAACCGGTCATCCGGACGATGTCAAACCGCTTGGCGGCATCGTTAAGAAGATGACGGAAATACTCGTCCGTGAGAGCCTGGAGCAAAATCTCAATTTCAACCGCGCCATGCTCATGCAGAACCTTATCAACATGCTCATTCTCCCGCGACATGACGCGGGACTGACGGCCTATCTTTCATCCGCGCTCAACGTCGATCTTGATCTGCCGCGGCAAGCGATCGTCGGGCGTATGTCATATCCGCTGCAGAAAATCCCTCCCCGGGACAAAGTGCAGAAAATCCTCGATTCGAATTTCGGAGCAGACGCCAACAACCTGTTCTGCATAACAGCCCAAGGATTCACGCTCCTTGTTGATGCCAGCAATGGACAAAATTGGGAACCGACGTTGAACCAATGCCTGAACGATCTGAAAACAGAGACCGGAATACAGTTCACCCTCGGTGTCGGCCTGCCGGCACCGGATGCCGATCATTATCATTTAAGTTACAAAGAAGCCCACCAAACCGCGGAATGGCATACCTTCACTAGTGGTAAAGGCATTGGCAATTATGAGGACCTGCGCATCGGACTTATCGTCACTTCCACCCCCATCAACCAGATCAGGAACTTCACGAATGCATTGTTGGGGTCTCTCAGCGACATGGAAATCAAGGAATTCCATGAAGCTTTCAATGCCTACACCGCCTTCAACGGCAGCATCACCCATGCAGCGCAATCACTGTATATCCACAAAAACACCTTGCAGAACCGCCTTAACAAGCTCGCCGAACGCACCGGATACAATCCCCGTGATCTCAATGATTACAAAACATTGAGCATGGCGTTCATCATGAATGACTATTTGGATTTCATCTCGAAAAAGTCAAATAGCGATACCGCAATCGACGGCTGAAAGCGGCACAGACCCTTGGCGGAACATCGCACAGCACGTTAATCAGCTATCATGCTCAAGTTTCTGGCTCACCACCGCAGTGACACCGTCGGAGCGCATCGTCACGCCGTAGAGGGCGTCGGCGATGGCCATCGTGCGCTGCTGGTGCGTGATGATGATGAGCTGGGCGTGCTTGCGCAGGTCGTTGAACGCGTTGATCAGACGGGTCAGGTTGATGTCGTCAAGCGCAGCCTCGACCTCGTCCATCACGTAGAACGGGCTTGGACGCGCGGTGAAGATGGCAAAGAGCAGCGCCAGCGCCGTGAGCGAACGTTCGCCACCGGAAAGCAGACTGAGCTGCTTGACACGCTTGCCTGCCGGGCTCGCCTCGACGATGACGCCGGTGGTGAGCAAATCGTCCGGATTCTCCAGACGCAGACGTCCGGTACCACCTGGGAAGAGCGTCGCAAAGACCTTTTCAAATGCCGCTGCCGTGTCATCGAAGGCGTTCTTGAACACTTCGATCATCGTATGATCGAGATCCTTGATGAGCTTCAAGAGGTCATCGCGGCTCTTGACGACATCATTGCGCTGATCGTTGAGGTACTGGTTGCGAGTTTCGAGCGCGTCGAACTCCTCGGCTGCCAGTGGGTTAATCTTGCCAAGTGCCTTCAAATCGCGTTCGGCCTTTTGCAAGCGTTTTTCCTGCTCTGCGCGGACGTAAGGCACCATCTGATAATGGTCGGCGTCGACCGGCGCGTCCTCAGCTGAGTCGTGCCGGTTATCGACGTGAGATAAATCTTCATCTAAATCGTGCTGATCGTTGGCTTCCGATACATTTTCAGCTTCAACAACATTCCCGTCGCCACTATTCTCAAGTGGAATCGGATGACCATCGTCGTCAAGAACCGGAACCAGCTTGTCGGGGCCATATTCGTTGACCAATTCCTCGATGCCCATACCGAGCGTGTCCGAGACTTTCTGCTCGATCTGGCCAAATTGCGCGGCCAAACGCTCGCGGTTCACATCCAGCTCGTGCTCATGCCGCTGCAACGCCGCCACTTTCGGCTCGGATTCGTCGCGCTGCGCACGCAGTTGCTTCAGCTCGGCATCGTGGCTCGAAGCGGCTTTGGAAAGCTCGTCGCGCTTGGCAACCACCATCTTGAGCTCGGCAGCGACCAACACGGCCATGCCACGCGCATCGACGGCAATCTGCCGGTCGTGCGCTTGCTGGCGTTCGCGCTTTTCGTTGAGCGCTTTCATCTTGGCGCGACGAGCGACGGCTTCGCTTGCCTGATCATGCAACAACCCGGCCTGACGAACCAGCGAATCGGACTTCCGATTAGCGTCATTCCAGACAATTTTCGCCGAGACTTCCTGCTCACGCGCCTTATCGAGCGTGGTTTCGAGCTTGTGAACGCGCCTGTCCAGATCATCGAAGTCCTCGTTGTCGGTGTCGGAATGTTGGGCGGTTTCCAGCGCCTGCGACAGATCTTCGAGTTTGAGCTGATGGGTCTGCCGGTCGTCATCGGTCTGTTCGATTTTCTCATCAATTCCGTTCAATTGCCGGGTCAGTTGTTTGACCCGTTCCTCGACATTCTTGAGATTTTTGCGCGCCTGATCGACTTTTACCTTGGCTTGAATCCGCTGCTGCGACTGCCTGTCGACTTCAAGACGAGCCTTGTCGCGATCCTCTTGTGCGGCTTTAATTTTCGGCCGTATAGCATCCGCTTCGCTCTTAAGTTTTTTGGCTTCTGCTGCGGCTTTATCGCGGCGAGCGGCCAACGACAAATCACTTTGCGAACGCGAGGAACCACCGATGGCACCCACGGCGTTGACCACTTCGCCGGATTTGGTGACAGCTTGGCTGAACCGCTCCCCTTCTACAGCTTCCAATGCGGTGTCCATATCAGGCACGGCAGCGACATCGTCCAGCAACAGCCACACGGCACGCACGACACTGGCTGCGAAATCAGCGTCTTTTGCAGAAGCATTGGCACTTATCAGAGCAGAAGCGCAACGAACCGGATATTGACCATCTTGTGCTCGTCCATTCCTGCCTTGTTCATCGGTATCATCGTCAGTCAGACCTTCAAGCGGATGCAATACAACAGCCTGTCCGAGATTGCCTTCGCTGGCCCGACGCAAGGCTTCAACCATGTTGGATTTGTCGGGTACCACGATGGCGCTGGCAAACTGGTCGAGCGCGTGGGCGATGGCTTCTTCCCACCCGTCCTGAACATGGATGAAGTCGGCAAGCCTGCCCAGCGCAGCGACGGCATCGTCCCGCTCCAACTCGCCTGAGGCGTTGCGGCTTTCCAACGTCTCGTTCAGTGCATCAGCCTTGGCGTTGAGCGACGTCACCTTGGCCTTGGTGGCACGCAGCTGCTCCTGCAAGGCGTCGAGCTCCTCCTGACGCTGCTGCATTGCGGTTTTCGCGGCCTCGAGTTCGGCGGCACTGTCCTTTTCGTCGGTGTTCTGGGTTTCCGCTTCAAGAGCATCACGTTGGGCACTGGCATCGTCACGCTGTTTGACGATAGACTCACGCTGTCCATTGAAATCCTTGGCACGGCTTTGCGCCAACTCGATGGCCGATTCCTCGCGCGTCTTCAGCTCACGCAGGTTGGCGATCTTCGAAGTATGTTCCTGCGCAGCCTTGCGCAGTTCCGTCAAGGTCTGCCGTGCCGCGGCAAGTTGCTTTTCATTGCCCGCACGCGCTTCCGTCGCCTTGTCATACGCAATACGCATATCGGAAACGGACTTTTTCTGCGCTTCGGCCTGTCCGTCAAGTTCTTTGGCGCGAGATTCGAGAATATCCGGGTCCTCGCCGAAGTTCGTAATCATCTGACCGGCAACGGAACGTGCACGTTCATCGGCAAGCGAAGCCAGCGAGCGGAACCGTTCCTCAATGCTGGAAAGCTCATGCCAAGTGTCGTTGATTTTTGCCATGGCCGGGCTGGATTCGGAACTCAGCGCCTCGACCTGCTCGATATGCACCTTGACTTTCGCCAGTTCGCGTTGTGCGGTTTCCAGCTCTCGTCGCACGTCACCAAGTTCATTGCGCAGCTTGGCGCGGCTTTCCATGGATTTTTGCGCGTCCTCAGCGAAAATCCTCGACTGCGCATCGCGCAAGGAAATCTGAATGCTTGCCGCACGCCGCGAGATCTTGGCCTGCCGCCCGAGAGGTCCCAGCTGACGACGGATCTCGTGAAGGAGGTCGTCGGTACGGGCGAGGTTCGCCTCGGTGTTCTTGAGCTTGCGTATCGCGCGTTCCTTGCGCTTGCGGTGCTTAAGAATACCCGCTGCCTCTTCGATGAAAGCGCGGTGACCGGCGGGGTCGGCCTTCAAAATCTCGTCAAGCCTGCCTTGGCCGACGATGACGTGCATCTGCTGACCCAAACCGGTGTCGCTCAACAGCTCCTGAATATCGAGCAGGCGGCACGGCGAGCCGTTGATGGCATATTCAGAGCCGCCGTTGCGATAGATCGTTCGACTGATGGTGACTTCCGTGTAGTCGATGTCAAGCGTGCCGTCGGTGTTGTCGATCGTCAGGCTGACTTGTGCGCGTCCCAGCGGTGGACGCGAGGAGGTGCCGGCGAAAATCACGTCTTCCATCGAGGTGCCGCGCAGGTTCTTGGCGCCCTGCTCCCCCATCACCCATGTCAGTGCGTCGACGATGTTGGATTTGCCGGAACCGTTCGGACCCACCACAGCGGTAATGCCCGGCTCAAAGCGTAGGGTGGTCGCGGAAGCGAAGGACTTGAATCCCCTAAGCGTCAGTTCCTTCAGATACATGGATTACGACTTTCTCTGTTCTTCCCGCTTATCACCCGACACCATCGGGCACGTCCTGTTATCACTTGTTATCATACCGTCGAGGGCAACCCAACAAATCAGCCACTAATGCCACGACTGCGACGAAAAGCACGAAAATCAGCTCAAAAACGTGCTTTTCGTCGCAGTAAACACGAGACCAGTGGCAAAAGCACCAAATCAGGCTTATTTTGGCGCTTTTCTCACGGGTTACGCTTGCCTGTCATCCTTGCTGCCGTTACCAGCACCATCGGCATGATGACGAAGTTGCTCGGCGGTGGTGCCGGGCTCGGGCTCGCCCTGGAAGGGGACCTGCTTGACGCCGAAATCACCGAAGGCGTCGCCGAAGACCTCGGAGACGATGTCTTCGTCCTCGTCTTTGGTGCTTGCAGTTTCGGAATCGGCTTTATCACCCTTGGGTTTGCCTGACACACGCTGGGCCTTCGGCAGCGCCAGTTCGGGGTTCTTCTTTTCCGCGAGCAACGTGCGGGCGTCACCGGCGGTGACGAAGCTGCCGCAGATGAGCACGCCGTGGCCATAGCCGACGCCCAGCTCGTCTTCAGCGTCGACCATGTTGACGGCCTCCTGGATGGCGTCGGGAAGGTTGTCGATGCGGGTGACGCGATCGCGGCCGAAGACGCCGACGGCGATCTTCTCGAGTTCTTCGGCAGGCATCACGCGGTCTCGCCACGAGTTCTCGGTGACGATGATGTGGCTCAGGATCGGCTCCAGCGTGCCAAGATATTCTTCGACCTGCTTGTCCTTCATCATCGCGACCACGCCGACCAGCTGCTCGAAGTTGTAGTTTTCTTCAAGGGCAGCGCGCAGCGATTCGGCCGCATTGACATTGTGACCGCCGTCGATGATGATGGTCGGCGAGGTGCGCACCTGCTCGATGCGCCCGGGAATCTTGACCCCGCCCAGCGCTTCGGCCACCACATCTTGCGTAAGCTGACCGGCCACGGGAATCACCGTTTCGGCCGCCGCGAGCGCTGCCAAGGCGTTGTGCGCCTGATGCTCACCGAACTTGGCAACAGGAATGTCATCATAGGTGCCGTTCGGGGTACGCAACGTGACCAACTGGCCGCCGACCGCAGGCTGTCGCGAGACGACTTCCATCTCCTCGCCGTCGCGGATCAGCGTGGCCTGCTCCTTGACGGCCGCGGCCTCGAGGATGGGCATGACCTCGGCCTCGTGCGGCTGTGCGCCGATGATGGCGGTGGATTCGTGCTTGATGATGCCGGCCTTCTCGGTGGCGATTTTCTCCACGGTATCGCCCAGCCATTGCATGTGGTCCATGTCGACCGGTCCGATGACCGCCGCGTCGCCGTTGAGCGCGTTGGTGGCGTCCCATTTGCCACCCATGCCAACCTCAAAAATGGCCACGTCGACGGGCGCGTCGGCGAACTTCCAAACGGCCATCGCCGTCAGAATCTCGAAATAGCTCATCGGCGCTTTGCCGTCGGCCTCCATCTTGTGGTCGACCAATGCGACGAAGTCCTTGATCTGCATCCACGTGTCGATGAAATCATCATCGGAAAGCTGCTGGCCGTCCACGGCGATACGCTCGTTGATCTTCTGAAGGTGCGGTGAGGTGTAAAGACCGGTGCGCATGCCGTAGGCGCGGCAGATGGCCTCGGCCATACGGGCGGTGGATCCCTTGCCGTTGGTGCCGGTGATGTGAATGATGCGGAACGTGTCTTCCGGGTGCCCCAAGAGGTCAAGCATCAGATCCATCACCTCGAGGTCGTGGCCCAACTCCTCGTGGGTGGTGCGCCGACCCATAATCTCGCGCTCGACCTGACGCATAGTGACCCCGTTGGTTTTCGGATGCTCGAATGACATAAGACCTCGTTTGGTATAAAACCCTTGGAAAATAGACACAACCATTGTATGAAACGGTCTCGAAAGCGCTAAGCCGAACGGCGAATGGCGAAGCGCCAAAATGTTGTCGACGACGAAAACAGAAACAATACAACAATGCTGAACAACGGCGACATCACATCAATACGTGTTTTTGCAAGGTCGGCCAATCTGATTGTTATCGTCCTTCTCGATGATTAGTGGCACACAATATCAACGCATCCCATGCTCCGACATCACTCTTCCCGCGGACCGTACG
Source organism: Bifidobacterium sp. ESL0745 (assembly GCF_029433335.1). Classification (NCBI taxonomy): domain Bacteria; kingdom Bacillati; phylum Actinomycetota; class Actinomycetes; order Bifidobacteriales; family Bifidobacteriaceae; genus Bifidobacterium; species Bifidobacterium sp. ESL0745. The sequence continues at coordinate 316,133 of NZ_JAQTHX010000001.1, read as the reverse complement.
GACCATTAAAATGGCAAGGGAGATTTCACCACTGAGGAGAATACGCATGAGCGAAGCCATCACAGCAAACGACAAGGAATACGAGGCACAGGAAATGGCAGAGGCGCCGGGAGCGGACCAACCGATGGAAGACAGGACGAACAACCGCACGTTAAGACCGACCACGTCCAAGAAATTCGCGGAATTCATGAAGAGTGGCTGGGACAATCAAGAGCCGGACATCGAACCGCTGGAATCCAGCAAGTTCATTCCTGCACGTCTTGAGGCGCTGGGCAAGCGCTTCCCCGGCGAGCGCATCGTCATCCCCGCCGGCACGCCGAAAGTGCGCAACAATGATGACGACTACGCCTTCCGCCCCAATACCGAGTTCTCGTATTACACCGGGCTTGGACAGGATTACGAGGCTGGAGCGGTGCTCGTCTTGAACCCCGTTGACCCTGAAAGCCCCGAAGCCAAGGCCGGCAAGACGCATACGCCGGAGCTGTTTGTGGCTCCCCGCGCCGACAACAGCACCGAAACCTATTACGCCGACCCCCATTACGGCGAGTATTGGGTGGGCCCGCGCGCCGGTTTGAAGGAACTCAACGCGATGACCGGCATCGCCACCCATGACATCGCCCAACTACCCGACGCTTTGGGCAAGGATGTCGGTGCGGAAGCCGGTGCCGTGCGTATGCGCGTGGTACGCTTGGCCGACCCGCAGATGACAGCGGAGGTCGAAAACGTACGCGAAGCCAACGGGTTCCCCGATCCCGCCGCCAACGAGAAGGCCGATGACGAACTGCAGGAATTCGCCTCGACCGCTCGCATGGTTAAGGATTCCTACGAGGTGAACGAGATTCGCAAGGCCGTCGCCGCCACCAAGGACGGCTTCGACCGTATCCTGACCCGTCTGCCGGAAGCCGTCGGCAAACCGCGCAGCGAGCGCATGCTCGAAGGCGAGTTCAACGCCGTTTCCCGCGAAGAGGGCAACACCGTGGGTTACGACACCATCATCGCCTCCGGCGAGCACGCACCGATTCTGCACTGGATGCGCAACACCGGCGTGGTCGGCCACGGCGAGATGCTCTTGATCGACGCCGGCATCGAGGTCGACAGTCTCTACACCGCCGACATCACCCGCACCTTCCCGGTGGATGGCAAGTTCACGCCGTTGCAGAAGAAGATCTATCAAGCGGTACTTGACTCGCAGCAGGCCGGTTTCGAGGCCGCCAAGCCGGGTGCCACCTATTCCGACATCCACCACGCCTGCATGCGCGTCATCGCGCAGAAACTGCACGATTGGGGAATCCTCAAAGTCGACGTGGAGGAATCGCTCTCGCCCGAGGGTCAGCAGCACCGCCGTTGGCTCGCCTGCGGCGTGGCGCACCATCTCGGCCTCGACGTGCACGATTGCGCTCAGGCCCGCTACGAGTCCTATCAGGGTGCGAAGATCACGCCGGGCATGGTCTTCACCATCGAGCCGGGTCTCTACTTCGCCAAGAACGATCTGCTGATCCCGCCGGAGATGCGCGGCATCGGCGTGCGTATCGAGGACGATGTGCTGATGACCGAAAACGGCCCGGAATGGATCTCCAAGGACATTCCCAAGCAGATCGACGACGTAGAAGCGTGGATGGCACAGCGCGCGGCGGCCAGAAAGTAATCTGGTTTAGCTATTTCTTAGCTGACGCTCTTCGGCGAGGTCGGCGGGATCGATGGGATGACCGTGGTTGTAGGTGGTCATATCCTGCTCGCTGACCTTGCGCAGTACGCGACAGGGATTGCCCACCGCCACGACGTGATCGGGGATGTCCTTGGTGACTACGCTACCGGCACCGATGGTGGTGCCATCGCCGATGTTCACGCCCGGGCAAATCGTCACGCCGGCACCAATCCAACAATCGTCGCCGATCGAAACCGGCGAAGTATACATGTATTCGCGCATTTCCGGATTGATGGGGTGGCTCACGGTGGCGATGGTGACGTTTGGCCCGAACATCACGCGCTTGCCGACCTCCAGTTTGCCATCGTCGATGAACGTGCAACCGACATTGATATAGGTGCCTTCACCGATGGAAATGTGACTGCCGTAGGCAAAGGAGAACGGCGGCTCTATCCAGAATGTCGAAGCCAGGGCCTCTTCGACGTGGAAAATCTTGGCAAGCAACTTCACGCGTTGTTCGGTTTCCGACGGATCCGACACATTGAATTCGCGCATCAGCTGCTTTGCCGCCAGACGCTCTTCGGGAAGCCCTTCGCACTCGTCGGTGAACAGCAATCCCTCTTCCATACGTTCGTGCATAGTCCTCATAGTTGATACTCCTTGTTTTATATAATATTGTATTACTTGTAGGCGAGTTCGCTCTGTTCCATTTCCTCGCCTTTGCCCGTCACGTTTTTCAGCCAGCGATAACGGCGATAGTGGATGAACACGGCCGGAAGTTTGATGATTTCGTCGATATTGAGCAACACATAGACCATCAGAACCGGCAGTTTGAAGACGAATGCGGCCAACGACCCCAGCGGAATGACAATAACCCACATCGTCACCGAATCGCACAACAGGCCGAATTTGGTGTCGCCGCCGGCCGGGAAAATGCCGTTGATCGTGGTGACGTTGATGGATTTGCCAATCACATAATACGAGCAGACAATCAGCATGACGGAAAGATAGCCCGTGGCACGAGGCGATAATCCCACGAAGCGAAGCAGCAATGGACGTATGGCGAGAATCACAAGACCCGTAATCGCACCGGCCAATATGGCAAATTTCGTGAGCTGACGACCGGTACGTTTGGCCCTTCCAAATTCGTTGCGGCCCAGCATATTGCCGACGATCACGTTGCCGGCGTTGCCCAGCCCGATGCAACCGCACACCAGCAGATCCTTGACCATGTTGGCTATGGCGTTGGCCGCGACCGCATCACCATCAAGATGGCCCATGATGACGGTGTACATGCTGAAACCGCCGCCCCAAACGATTTGATTGCCCAAAAGCGGCAGACAGTACCTCCAGAAATCGCGCTGCAACTGCGGCTCGCGACGCAGGATGTTTTTCAGGTCGAAATGAGCCCAGCCATGAACGCGAAGGATCAGCATCAGCCCCAGCCAGATCAACACCTGGGATGCCAGATTCGAAACGGCCGCGCCCAGCACCCCCAACCGCGGCGCCCCGAACCAGCCGTAAATCAGCACCGTATTCAGCGCAAGATGGACCAGCAACCCGGCAAAACTGACCCAGGTACCTTGTGCGCGCCACCAGTCCGGTATTCCTCATCAGGCACAACAACACCTGGGATGCGGCAAGGAAGAAATACGATGGCGCGGAAATCCGCAGATATTCAGCCCCGACAGGAATCAGGGACGGGTCATTGGTCATGAACCTTATCAACGTGTCCGGCATCACAATCAACAGCAGGAAAAACACCAACGAGATAAGAAGCACATAACGCATGACGAAAGAGGAGACCTTAGAAACCGTCCGATTGTCTTTGATGCCCCAATATTGCGCGACCAATGTGCTCATGGCCACGGTAAGCGCGGTCAGAAACAGCGAAAAGACGAACTGAAATTGCGTGGCAAGAGAGACGCCCGACAGTTCGTTCTGACCGATGCCTGTCATCATCAGCGAATCCGCGCAGGAGGAAAGCGCAACCATGAACTGTTGCGCCGCCATAGGCAAAGCAAGCGGCGCAATCAGTCGGAGGAAAGACGAACGCGAGGAATCACCATTGCCTGTGTCGGTATCAACGTTCCGCATCGCCACCGGAGAGGATTTCCTTGCTCTTTTCGTCATAAGGCAAGTCTATTAGCGCTATCTTGCAAAAGTAGTCGAAAAAATGTCATAATATGCCTTGAAACTGTAAATATATACCATCTTTCGATACGATTGTTAATATCGTGGGCATGGTAACGGAAACGACGAAAGAGGCCGATAATGGACGGGACCGTTGCCTCAACCAGCACAACGCTGGCAAGACCACAGCTGTACGCCGACGGATCGGAAGTGGTCCATTACCGGTACCCGACCGATTTCCTGTATCTGGACGACGCACGGCTGAGCGACTTCCCCAAAAAGCAGGCGTTGTGCCATTGGCACGTCGACCTCGAATTCACCAGAATGCTCAAAGGCCACATGGACTACTTCATCGACGGCGAAACCGTACGGGTCAATGAAGGCGAAACCATCTTCGTCAATTCCAAAAGACTGCATTATGGATTTTCGGCTGACGGGTCAGATTCCAGATTCTATTGCGTTCTCTTTAATCCCATACAGGTCGACGCACCTGATGAAATCACCAAACGATTCATCTTGCCGATCCTCGAATCCAAAGTCATGCCTTATACGGTGCTGCGTAGCGAAACCAAAGCAAAAGACCGGATCACCAGCCTGCTCGACACGCTTCATGATCAAAGCGACAGCCCGACTCTGCCGCTGACCGGTCTGGGGATATTCTTCGACATCGTACGAATATTGTATGAACGGATAAAAACACTGGACGAAAAGGGCACCACCTCGGCGATAGCCGAAAACGGACAAATCGGGGCCTTGCGAAAAATGACTACCTATATCCGTTGCCATTACACCGAAAACCTCACATTGTCTGCAATCGCGGCCTCAGGATCGGTCGGAAGAAGCGCCTGCGACAGTATCTTTCGGAAATTCCTGGCCCAATCCCCCATTCAATACGTCATCGGCGTGCGCATCGGGGAGGCGACGAACCTCTTGCGCGACACGGAGCTTTCCATCACCCAAATCGCGCAACGCGTAGGAATCACCTCGCCAAGTTACTTTGCCGCTACATTCAAGGAACTGATGGGCAGCACGCCCAAGGAATTCCGCGCCAAAGGGCGAAAGGCGATGTAGCCGACGTATCCCGGAAGCTCTATTATCACTGGTAACGGGCGGAACAAGCCAAAAGGTACGTAGCAGGAAGCAGAAAAGTATGACGACACCATCGTTCATTATCGAACTTCGCAGAAAAATCGGGCACGATTTGCTGTGGCTCAACGGAGTCACCGGGCTCGTCGAAAATGAAAACGGACAAATCCTGCTCGGTCAACGGGCGGATACCGGCGAATGGGCGATGGTATACGGCATCAATGAACCGGGCGAACAGCCCGCCGACACCGTGGTGCGCGAAGTCAAAGAGGAGACCGGCATCGACGCCGAAGTCACCGATCTGGTGGCCGTCATATCGTCTTCGGAAATCATCACCTACGCCAACGGCGACAGAACGCAATATATGGATCATTCGTTCCTTTGCCGGCTGGTGCCGGGAGGCAACGCCGAACCCTTCGTCGGCGACGACGAAAGCCTCAAAGTCGGCTGGTTCTCCCGCGACGCGCTTCCCCAGCCACTGGCCAAGAGCACGGTCGAACGGCTGAAAATCTTCGATCGATACCAGCAGGGCAAGGCCAGCGGCGATGCCCACGCACTGTTTGTCGCTGACGAACAGCTTCATTGACCCCGGCCAATCACGCTTTCGGCTTCGAAGCCAAAGACGGCATTGCGATATCGTTGGGCATGAGTAGGTTGGCGACGATTATGAGAATGATTTTTTTGAATTTGTAGCCGTAAATCATCGGCTTTACCGATGCACTTAACTGAATTATTATTCGAACATCATTTAATCGCATATTTTAATAGATTACATGCTGTCTTATGCCCGAAAATGCGCAAAAATCGTTACATTTCCTGATTTGCGGTTTCCTATTAACCTCGTTAATATATGAAGTCAGTTCATCAATACGCGATCGTCATGGACGGCGATTGGACACGCAGGAACGGCCCGAGGAGGTGTCACGATGCACGAACGCGGCAAAATGCCAATGCAAGACACGAAATCCCAGCCTTTTTCCATCGATCACCTCGCCCCCTCGATTCCGGATTTTTATGACGACACGACTCATGCAGGTGCACCACAATCCGTCGTCTCCGAACGAAACCGTTCGAGAACACTGTGGCATCTTTACCGTTACGGCATCTCCTCGCGAGCGCAAATCGCCAAAACGCTGGGTCTGACGCCAGCCGCCATCACCAAAATCACCGCACGTCTGATCGACGCCGATATCGTGGCCGAAACCGGCGATATGAAAGGCAGCAAAAGCCGCCGATCCATCGGGTTGATCATCAACACCGCGCAATTCCACTTCATCGGGGTCAAATTCGCACGCAGCCTGGTGCAGATCGGCGTTTTTGATTTGAAAGGCACACGCCTGAGCCTTCAAGACATGCCACGCGTGAGCGACGACACCATCGATGCCGCCATCGCCGCAACGCACAAAGCCATCGATTCCCTGCTTGCCTCCGATCCGAACATCGTCGCCATCGGCATGGCAGTTCCCGGACCCTATCTGCACGGCACCGGTTACGCCGCACTCGTCTCAAGCATGCCGCACTGGCGCAATATCAATTTCCAGGAGGAATTTGGACGGCAGTGCCCCGTTCCTGTCTTCATCGAGCAGGACGCACGTGCCGGAGCCCTGGCTCAGCGCCTGTTCGGCGAGCTCGAAGACGCCGGAAGCCTGGCCTATTTCCTGCTCGGCGAAGGCGTCGGCCTCGGGGTCATCGAAAACGGCAGGTTGATTTACGGCAATCTCGGTGCCTCCACCGAACTCGGACACGTTTCGATTGATGCCATTAACGGCAGGAAATGCGAATGTGGCAATGTCGGATGCTTGGAACGATACTGTTCCGCCGGCGCGATCCATGAACAAATCGACGAACTCGGCATCATCGACGGTTCGGCCGACATGACACATATCGAAGCCTGCCGCGCGTTGTTCTCGCTTGCCGAGCAGCAAAACGACAACCAGCGGATTGGCAAGGCGCGCAAACTCGTTGCCGACATCGGCCGCTACGTAGGCTACGGGTGCGTCATCATCTGCAACACGTTCAATCCGCGGCGTATCGTTTTGGGCGATATCGGCGCACTCGGCGGTCAACGGCTGCTCAAGATCGCACAAAACGTGGTGGATGAACGCATCATCCCCGAAATTGTGCAATCCACCGAAATAACACTCTCCGGACTCCCCACCGATGCCGCTGTGCTCGGCGCCGCCGCTACGGCCATCACCCAGTTTTTGGATCACCCCTCATATTTTCTGGCCAAGAGGCCACCCGGAAACACAAAGTAAAACAAAACCCGGTTCCGCAATAACACGTAAGTCCAAGCGGATACCAGAACAATTAATCTTACCGACTCATAACTGAACATCGTAGAAAAAATGTAAGAAAGGATTACATCATGACCAAGCCAATCGTTGTCGCCTTAGGCGAACTGCTCTGGGACATGCTCCCCACCGGAAAGCGCGCAGGCGGAGCTCCTGTGAACTTTGCGTATCACGCCGCAATGAACGGGGCCGAGAGCCACGCCATCAGCGCTGTGGGCGAGGATCCGTTGGGTGATGAACTCGTTGAGGCCATCAAGAAGTCCGGCGTCGAATCCATCGTGCAGCGCAATGCATGGCCGACCTCCACCGTCGAAGTCGCCCTCAAGAACGGCATCCCCGAGTACACCATCATCAAGGGCGTAGCCTGGGATCACATCCTTTACACCCGCGAGCTGATCAACATGGTGCAGAAGGCCGACGCGATCTGCTACGGCACCCTTGCCCTGCGCAGCCAGGAATCCCACGACACCATCGTGGAGCTTCTGAAGCACGCCAAGCCCACTGCCATGAAGTTCTTCGACATCAACATCCGTGGCGACCACTATTCCAAGGAACTGATCGAAGAGCTCCTCGGATACGCGACCGTGTTCAAGATCAACGACGCCGAGCTGCTCCTGCTGCGCGACATGTTCGACATTCGCGGCACTTCCGACGAGGTGGCCTGCAACTGGTTCATGCAAAAATACAACCTGAACTACGTCATCCTGACCGGCGGCTCGACCTTCAGCACCATCATCGCCAAGGATGGGGAGTCCTCCACCCTCGACACCCCGCGCGTCGACGTGGTCGACACCGTGGGCGCCGGCGATTCCTTCTCCGGAACGTTCACCGCCAAGATCCTCTCCGGCTCGTCACTGCAGGAAGCGCACCGCGCCGCGGTCAACACTGCCGCGTTCGTCTGCACGCAGAACGGCGCATGGCCGGAGTATCCGGAAAATATCCCGGATTACCTGGCTGAAGCCGAGAAGTAGACCAGCGTACCAAGCCGTGTAGAAGGGCCGGTATCACGAAGCCAATTGCCGTGATACCGGCCCCTGCGCATCGGTGCAGTGATGCGACGCCTGCAATATCAGATCACAACGCAGTAAATATTTGAATCACCCGACGGATCCGAACGACAACCCTCAGCAGATCCGGCGCCCGGCGCACCAGACATGCTCTACCTGCCAGGTCTTGGGGTTGCTGATCAAGAGATCAGCGGCATAGCCCGGCGAAAGCAGACCGAGCGGCGCACCCGTGACGGCATTCGCATGGTCGAAACCGAACGTACGGGCAGGCGTCAACGTGGCAGCCTCGATTGCGTCAACAGGAGCCATACCAAGCACGTTGACCGCACGCGAGACGGAACGCTCAAGCAGAAGGGTGGAACCGGCAATGGAGCCGTTGGAAACCAGACGGGCATGGCCGTCTTTGACGGTGACATCAAGCGCCCCCAGCTTGTAAGCCCCATCCGGGCAATCCGTGGCCGACATCGCGTCGGTGACGAAAGCGATGCGATGCGGCGCGAACTTGACGGCCATCTTGAGCACCGGGTCCTGTACATGGAAGCCGTCGTTGATCAGTTCGATGGTGACGCGCGGGTCCTCCACCGCCGCAGGAATCGGACCGGGTTCACGGTGCTTCAGGCCATTCATCGCGTTGAAGATATGGGTCATAATGCCGGCTCCAGCTTCGAATCCACGTTTGGCCGTCTGAAAATCGGCATCGCAATGACCGACCGCAGGCACAACTCCGGCCGCGGCGAAGCGTTTGATGGCGCTCAATCCATGCGGCAGTTCGGGGGCGATGGTGATCTGACGAATCGAACCATCCGCGGCTTCAAGAAGACGGTCGACCAAATCGTCGGTCGGGTCCTTCAGACACTTCGGGTCATGCGCCCCTTTGCGGGACAACGCCAGGAACGGGCCTTCCAAGTGGGCGCCGAGCACATCCGGACGCCTACTCATCGCGGACTTGACGTTTTTGAGATTCGCGCACATCACATCGATCGGGTTGGTGATCAGGGAAAGCACCTGGCGCGTGGTGCCGTGCACCATATGTCCGGTTCGCGCGATGTCGATGCCCTCAGGGCCATCATCGAACGACCGGCCCCAGGAACCATGCACGTGCATATCGATGTAGCCGGGAGTAAGGTTCTTGCCTTGCGCATCGACTTCAACCACATTCGGCTTCAATGCCAGCGGCACAGTATCACCTGGCTGGGTGCCGTCGCCGGCAATGCCGAAACCGCGGCATGCACAAACCAATGAAGTTTCCCCGCTTCCCGTCGCCTCAATCACGCCGTCGTGGGCAACGACCCAAAAATCGTCCTGAATGCCCCGTGCGTCGACTTTGCGTGCGTTGCGAACCACCAACCAGACAGTTGCTTCGCCTTCGACGGCGTTCGTAACCCGTTCAACCGTCCGTTGTCTATCTTCACTTATCATCGCGTCTCACATTCTTTCGCATATCGACCCAGATTGCTTTTCCTAAAGTATTACAATAAGTTATATCGCTTTCCGACCAGGTATTATCAACGCCTTTTTGCAAGGAGGGGACGCCGATTGCCTTCAACGTCCCTTTCTTATTGCCGATGACAGCACTGTGTTTCAAACGCCGTCAAGCGAACGTCGTCAGATCTCCTGCCAAGCCGGCTTATGCGCATAGGCATAACGGTAATAATCCTTGTGCGCAAGCTTCGAAGCCGCAGCCTCGTCGACGATGATCGTGGCGTGCGGGTGCAGCTGCAATGCGGAGGCCGGGCAGAAGGCGCTGATGCCGCCCTCGCAAGTCTCCTTGATGGCTTCGGCCTTGCCTTCGCCAAACGCCAGCAGAACAAGGTGACGCGCCTTCATGATGGTGCCGATGCCTTGCGTGATGCAGTGGGTCGGCACCTGATTGATGTCGCCGTCGAAGAAACGTGCGTTGTCGATACGGGTCTGTTCGGCCAACGTCTTGATACGCGTGCCGCTGGCGAGTGAGGAGCCCGGTTCGTTGAAGCCGATATGCCCGTCAGTGCCGATGCCGAGAATCTGCACGTCGACGCCACCAGCGGCCTCGATCGCCGCATCGTATTCACGCCCCGCATCCTTGATGGTCTTCAAATTGCCGTTGGGCACGCGCACCTTGGCCGGGTCGAGCCCCAGAGGCTCCACCACCGTGCGGGTGATGGTGCTGCGATAGGACTGCGGATGGTTCGGATCGAGCCCAGCGTATTCGTCAAGCGCGAAGCCGCGAACCTGGCTTACGTCAAGATTGCGCGCCTTGACTTGCGAGGCCAAGTGACGGTAAGCCGCCAAGGGGCTCGAGCCCGTAGCCAGACCAAGCACCGCGTCGGGCTTGCGCTCGATCAGATCGGCCACGCACTTGGCATAGATTTCGCCGGCTTCATCCTCGTCCTTGGTAATAATGATTTCTGCCATATTGTCTCTCCTTTATAATTGCTGCTTATCGACAATCTGAATTGTCCATTGGGCTGTTTGCCAAGTCTGAATACTCACTGCAGGCCCGCGGTTTTCGCCATGGCGCAAGCGGAACCGATACAACCGATCGGTTCGGCGGGATCAACGAACGCAATGCGCTCATCGAGATGCAGGGATGCGATGAAGGCGCTGGAAGCCGCACGCTTCTTCAGGCCGGCACGGATTTCGTCAAGTAGCGGTTTGCCGGTTTTCGTCGTCCCCCCGCCGATCATGATGATCCTGGGATCGATGGCAAGCGCAAGGATATCGATTGCATCGGCGATTGCCCCAATCACCGTATCCAATGTTTCACAAGCCTTGTCATGCTCCGAGCTCGAGACGTCGTGCGCTTTGGCGATGATATCCGGCATCGGCGGGTCGGCATATGGCCATTGGCGCCTGATCGCATTGCCGCCGGCAGCGGTCTCAATGCAGCCATCCTGTCCACATCCGCAATGCCAACGCTGGCACTCGACGGGGATGTGACCGATTTCGCCGGCGACCCCGCTGAAGCCGCTGTCCAGAACACCATTACGCAATACTCCCGCGGCCACACCGGTTCCAAGGTTGAGGAACACCGCCACGTCTGCCCCGACTTGCGGTTTCGGCAAGCGAGGATCACGATGTTGTGAAAGCACGATATAGGAGCCGAGCGTCGCCGCGTTGACATCGTTTTCCAGATGAGCCGGCAGACCGGTCGTCCGGTGAATTTCGTCAGCCAAGGCGAGCCTGCCGATATCGAGGTTGGCGACGTTTTCCACCACGCCGGCCTCAGGATCGACCCGACCTGGAATACACAGACCGACACCGTTTACGCTCATATGCCGCTCACCGGTTTTGTCGACGTCATCACCGACGCCGGAGCCGTCAACGCAATTGCGGTCCAGCAGCGAAAGCACCACACTCGTCACATCCTCGACAACCTGCCGGCCGCCACGACGAACCTTGATGCGTTGCGAATCAAGCACCCGATAGCTTCCGTCGGCACGAAATCGCATCAATGACCCAGCGATTTTGGTTCCCCCGATATCGATGCCGATATAGAGGCCATTGCGTTCAGCCCGCTGGTGCGAACCCGTCCGATTCCCTGTTTGCACAGGATTCATTTCAGATCCCAAACCGCTCTTTTCCTCTATTGTCTTCATGCCGTCTGGTTCCTTTCGATGCTGTCGGCATACTTGGCGGCATCCGTAGCGTCTTTGCTTGTACCTGCCATGCGTTTGCCATGCAACGATCCGGTTTTGGTGATCGTTTCGTCTTCGGCCATTCCACCATCGCTTTCGCGACGCGAGTGGATGCTGTCAACAAACGAACGAATGACCTCTACCGCCTGCCCACGCAACACCAGATCATCACCCTGCTCGCAACGATGAATCACCGGCTGACGACGATAATCCACGTTGGTCTTGGCCTCAAGCTCGTCACGCAGTGCCTGAAGGAAAACCGGACCGATGATATCGGCCGGGCCATCCACGGAGATATCGCTCAAATCGAGAAGGCTGACGGACATCGCCAGGGCATCGCCCAGCATATTCCCGCCGCGCCCAAGGATGTCATCGCGTTTGTCAGGGTGTGATTCGATACGCTCGCGCAACCTCGGCACATTGACCATCATTTCCAGGCATCCGCGCTTGCCGCAGACGCACTGCGGCCCGTTGGGGTCAACGACCACGTGTCCGATCTCACCTGCCGAATACCCACTGCCGTCGATAATCGTGCCATTGAGGCATACCCCGGCTCCCACACCCCGCCCGATGCGGACGAACAACGAATTTCGTGAACCTTTGCCAAACGTGCATTCCCCCAGCAGCCCCATGTTCACGTCGTTACAGACCACCGTCGGTATATGGCGTTCCTGTTTGAGATGCGTCTGCAAGGGAATCTCAGTCCATCCAAGACTGACCGATCGGACCACGGTTCCCTCTGCATCGATAACGCCCGGAACGGCCACACCCAAGCCGAGGATCGGATGACTGGTCATGGCCAGCAGCTTACCCAGCAGCTCATCGACCATCTGCAAGTGAGATTGGGCGTCGTCGCCCAAAGGCGTCTCCACCCGATCGACGATACGGCCCATCAGGTCGGTCAGCGCACCCCGTATGACAAAACGCTGAGTCATATCCACCGAAGCCACGCGCCAGTGATCCGTGTCGACGGTAACCATCAAGGAGCGTTTGCCGCGTCCTTGGCGACGGTCCAGACCCGCCTGACGCAACAGATGATTCTCCATCATCTCATTGACCAGGTCGCTGACCGCCATTCTGGAAAGCCCCATGAGACGGCCGAGCTCGGCACGGGAAATCGCGCCGGCATACGCCACCAACTGAAACGCCGTACGAATATTCTTGGCTCGAACATCGGAAGGGTCGGATTTCAACGGTTTTCCGATCATGGCCCCTCCTCAGTTCAATGAAAGCATCTATTATGTAAGGATAAATTACTTAAATGATATCATAGAACACAACAGCTACAAATTTAAGCGTAAGAACTCTTCTTGTTGAAAATATTATAAAAAAATTAAATAATATTTTTCTTTTGTCATGTTCTATAACAATATTGCGTGACGATTCTTGCGATTCACCGGCCAAACCGCAAGGACCACCACGCAACACATGCCTATCGACGAAGGGCATCAGCACAACGCCAGATGATCGAGGTGACGCGGTTCAATTCCGATTCCTCGCTGACCTTCCGCCAGGCGGTGCAATAGGACTCCCCCCATTCTTCGATGGAACGGGCAAGCCTGTTGCAATATTCAGGCCCATGTTCACCCGACACAAGCCCGGCCTTCGCTGCCATCATGTAGCCGAACTCATTGAGCAGACGCTGCCCTTCGATGGCGACCGAAAGCGCGGATGCATACGAGGACACATCCTTATTCGTCCCCGCCAATGCCACGGCAATGCGGGAAGCGGCCTTAGAAAGCGCCGAATTGCACTTGTCAGCCTCACCGATGGTTTCACGACCGTCTTCAAGCAGATGATAACGTGCGCCTTGAAGGTCGAGATCGGAGTCATTGACCCACGGCCTGCTCGTGCCGTGGCCATCGCAATCGGCCAGTACATCATGGTTGAGCCCGCCATCGCCGTCGTCGAGCTCAATGTAATGCACAGCGTCGCTCCAGGAAAACGAAGTGCATCGAGAAGCGTCGCGAATCGCCTCGACAAGGCTGCCGGTCTGATCGCCGAACGCACAACGTGAGACCATGCGGTTCATATCGCCTTGCGTCATCGCAGTGCTGGGGCACCAGCCGTTTTGGGCACCGTAGATCATGCCGATCAACGCCATATGCGGATCGTTGACATGGCCGAAATCGCCCCAATCGGTGACCATGAAGCCCACCGCATGGTACTTGATGCCGAATCCGGCAAGACGGGTGATGTTGTTCCACGAATCATCGAGCCTCGGCAGCATCGAATTCCAGCACCACACAGCGGCGCACACATATTGTTTCAGTCCGGAATCGGCCAGAAGCTTGACTTCGTTCTCCCCTACCGTCGGCGAGTAAAGCCAGTTGAGCAGCGTCGCATCCTTGGGCAGGTAAGGAAGCATCTGCGGCATTTTGACCGCGATGTCTCCCCAGAGCATCGGCTGCCTGCCCAGTTTTTGCAGATGTTCGCAGAGCTTGGTGACATAGTCGGCATACATCCGCGCCACACCATGCTTTTGCGCATATTCGTGCGAGGCCCCTTTGCCGAGGTCGAAGGTCTCATCGGCCCCGATGTTGAACTTCTTCGAGGTGAAGAGCTCCATGTAGGGATCGGTCAGCGAAGTCGAGAATTCGAAGGCTTCCGGTTTGGTGATGTTGAGGGTGTGATGCTCCTGGCGTTCGATGAAGCTGAAAGTACGGTCCGCATCCTTGGGGAACTCGCCCAGGTCACGCAATTCGTGGGTACGAAGTTCCTGATAGAGGTGGCCGAACGTCGAAACGGAAGGAACCAGCTCGATGCCGCGCTTGGCGCAATAGGCGTCGAATTCCACGATCGTCGCCGGTTCCAAGGGGCTTACCCCACGCCAGGTCTCGCTCAGCTCATCGAAACGGAAGCTGTGCTCGATATAGAGCTGCAGCTGGTTGTACTTGTACAGGCAGAGCTGGTCCGCCCAGCGCTTCAGCCAATCAAGCGTGGGGACGCGGCCTCGCGTCACATCAAGATAGTAGCTGCGGATCTTGTACTCCGGGCTGTCGGCAATCGAAAGCAGCGGAAGCACCGGGGCGCACTGGCGGATGATCTGGCGCAGCGTCTGCACCCCATTGCGAGCGCCCTCGAAATCACCGCCGGTAACCTTTGCCTTCTGCTCATTGATGTCAAGGCGATAGCCCTCGGGTTCCAATTGCGTATCAATATCAATGATGATGAAGGCGTTCCATTGTCTGCCTTTGGCGACATCCCAACGAATGCCCGTGGCCGCTTCGATATCGTCGGCGAGCTGGCCGGCCAACACGCATTCAACATCGCCCACCTCGCGCGATTCGAGAATACGCCCCGTGTAGGGCAACGTCATCGTCCGCCCGTCGAAATCAACGTTCTTCGGCGCAGGAATAAGGTCGAAATGGTATTCAACGTCATTAATGGTGTATTGCATCTCATTTCCTTTATTTATTTATTGATAAATCACATTGTCTTGGCCGATAAGGTACAAGGCTTCATCGTAAGACCTACATCACATTGAGTTTTGTTTTCAACACATTGGCGACCGAACCAAGCAACGCCGTGTCCTCTTTGAAATACGGCCCATGCACTTTCACCTCTTCTATGAACCGGGAATGCACCAGCATATTGACACGTTCCTGGGTGGCCTTCCGAAAGCGCGCGTCCACCAGGCTTTCCGGCCCTGAGACCACGACATCGGTGATGTCGGTCATCGCCACCACTACGGAAAGTGCCTGTCCCAAAATGCATCCCGCCTGAGCGATGATTTCCTCTTCCTTGTCAGGGTGCTCACCAATCCGCCTTTTCAAGGCAGGAACGGCGATTACCGTTTCCAGACATCCACGTTTGCCGCAGATACATTCGAATCCCGATTGGTCGACCACCACATGGCCGATTTCACCGGCGGTATTGGCGCTGCCATGCACCACGTGATCGGACACCAACAGTCCTGCGCCCACACCTTTGGCGATCTGTATGAACATCATGTTCGGGGAGCCGTTGGCAAAGCTGCGTTCGGCCGAAACCCCGCAATCCGCGTCGTTGGCTACGCACACCTCACAGTGAAAACGGTTTTTGAGGACGCCGGCCAAATCGACATTGAGCCAACCCAGATTGGGCGCTTCAAGCACCACACCGCGCTCGTCGACAAAGCCCGGGGTCGCCACCCCGATGCCCAGCAACGGCAAATCGGAATCCTCGGCAAGTGATCTGCACAGATCGATGACCTCTTCGATGCGCAATGTGGAACCCGCGCATACAGGATGCCGTTCGCGGGCGAGGACGGTGCCTTTGAGGTCCGTCACCACCCCTTTGATCTGGTCGCCGTTGGACAGATCAACGGCAATCACCACCTGTGCCTCGGTGTTGAACTCAAGCATCCGTGCCGGTTTGCCGGGGCTCTTCGAATTCTTGTAACCGACCTCGCACAAGTAGCCGTCTTCCATGAGGTCAGCGACAACATCCGAGGTCGAGACTTTGGACATTCCGGTTATCCTGGACAGTTCCGAACGCGAATACCGTCTGTTCGGATACAATGCACGTAATACAGCATCGCGGTTACGCACGCGGACATCGGCCGGCGAGGCCCCCGAAAGACGATCGTCTACCACTTGATCGATTCTTCGCAGCTTATCGACAGTCATGACAGCTTCCCTCCATCCATATCTCAGATTCAAGGCCTTGCCAGATAGACGGGCAAGGCCTTGAACAGAGACAAGCGATTTCAAACGCCAGTGACGTAGACGAAAACGCTACTTCACCGAGCCTTCGGTCGAGCCCTTCACGATGTTGCCCTGGACAATCATAAAGAAGATCACCACAGGCAGCGAGAACAGCACAGAAGCGGCCATCTGCCCGCCGAAATCGGTACCGGACGGCGTGGAAAAGCTCGAAAGCCAGACAGGAAGCGTGTATTTCGATTCGTCTCGCATGAAGGTGTATGAGGTCAGGTAGTCGTTCCATGCCGTGATAAACGCGAACACGGAAGTCGAAACGATGCCAGGAGCCACCAACGGGAAGGTGATCTTGCGCAGGATCTGCCATTCGCTGGCCCCTTCCACCCTTGCCGATTCGAAGATGTCGACGGGAATCGAAAGGAAGAAACCACGCATGTTCCAGATCGAGAACGGCAGTACCGTGGCGATATAGGCCAGGATCAACCCGAGGTAGGTGTTGAGCAAGCCAAGCTGGTTGAACACGATGAACTGCGGAATCAGCATGGCGGTGCCGGGCAGCATCTGCATGGCCAGGATGAGCACCATGATGAAACGGCGGCTCTTGAAACGGTAGAGCGTCAGTGCCGAGCACGCCAGGAAGGCGAAGAACACTGAAATCACAACCGCAAAAAAGGTGACGATGATGGAGTTCTTCAGATTCGCCAGGAACGTGGTCTGGAAAATAGCGGATTTGAAATTATCCAGCGACCAGTGCTTGGGGATAAAAGCGGGTGTGGAGGACAGAATCTCACTGCGGGGCTTGAACGAAGTGATGGTCATCCAGTAGACCGGGAAGATCCAGACGATGCTGAAGAGAATCCCGATGATGCTCGATCCGACCCTCCTCCACGTCAATTTGCTTCTGGCTTTTACCTTCTTGGCAGGCTTTTGCCCAGATTGCTTTTTCAAAGAAACCGACGCCTCGCTCATAGGTCCTCACCAGATTTCAGAAGATTACGAATATATACACTGGTCAACGCCATAAGGATGATCACCGTGATCACCGAGATGGACGCACCCTGACCGATATCGAAGTTGACGAACGCTTTCTTGTAGGTGAAGATCCCGATTGTGGAAGTCGTATCGTTCGGTCCGCCTTGGGAAACAAGCCAGATCTGGTTGAATACGTTGAAGTCCCAGATAACCGAAAGCATGGTGACCACCATGATGCTCGGGCGGATCAGCGGAACGACGATCTGCCAGTAGGTACGAATTCTTCCGGCACCGTCGATCTCGGCGGCTTCCATATACGAGCGGTCAATCTGAGTGGTCGCCGCATACAGGGTGATGGCGATATAAGGAACCGCCTGCCAGACCACCAGAAGCCAGATGCACACGAAAGCGAGCGTGGTATTGTTCGACCACGACAGATTGGTGACATTGCCGAAAATCCTCAACTGTGTCAGCAACCAATTGATGACGCCATAACCAGGCTGGAACAGCCACTTCCATACCACTGATGAAGCCACATTCGGCATCGCCCAGGCGAAAATCAGCACGAAGACGACGATATAGCGGACCACCGCGCCAAGCTTGGTCAGCAATTGGGCCACAGCCATGCCAATCAGCACGCTGGCGATCACCAACGCAGCGGCAAAGACGAACGTACGAAGCAGCGCCTTCCAGAACTCCACGTCAGTGAGCACCGTACTGTACTGTTTCAACCCGGTGAAGCTGAACGCACCGGTGAAAAGCGATGACTGGTTAAAATCCGTAAAGGAAGTGAAAACCAGGAAAATGATAGGAACGATGACAAGCGCGGTAAGGATGATGCCCATCGGCGTCAGAAGAAGCGCAACAAACGTCCCCTGTCGCATGCTCCGTCTTTTTTTCTTCGGTACTTCCCCATCCGAATCCGCCAATTCCTCTATGGCAACACTGGATTGCTGCCGATCGGAAGTTTTCATGTCAATCCCCTTACCAACAAAATACGAAAGCACACATCATCGTGTTCTATAGAAATTGATTGTGGCGCATGGCGACATCACTCATGCGCCACAATCAACCGGCTGACTTTACCGCTTTACAGCCGTTACTTCTTGTTGAGCACCTGTTCGATGTGCTGGTTGAAGGTCTTCGCCGCATCCTCCACGCTGGAGTTGCCGGTTACGACGTTCTTGGAGAACTCAGCCACCGAATTGTCTCCTTCAATGGTGGTCCATTCAGGAGAAGCAGGAGTGGACTGCATCCTTTTGGCGGCTTCGAAGAAGCCCTTGTTGACTTCCTTCATCGAGCTGGACTTCAACACCTCATCGAGGCCCTTCTGGGAGTTCGGCAGCCAGCCGTCATGCGCGAAGATGTGGTTTTGTTCGATGTCGTTGCTGGTCGCGATCTTGATCCACTTCAGAGCCAGATCCTGACGCTTGCTCTTGGCGGCAACGGCCCAATCGGAACCGGCGACCAAACTGGGCTGGTTCTTTCCACTCTTGCCGGGCATCGGGAACGTACCGAACTGGTCTTCCGTCATTGCCGGGTTGATCTTGGGCACAGAAGAGATGGTGGCGCTGTTGCTGAACAATGCAGCGGTCTTGCCTTGAGCCAGGAAATCGTTCTGCTGCGGATTTACCGTATCAACGGTACGAGATGCCTTGCTGGAGTACTTGTTCTGGAAGTCCTTCCAGTCCTGCAATCCTTGCAGGGACTCCTTGCTCGTCAGATCGCCCTTCCAAGTGCTGCCGCTCTGCGTTGCCAGATCACCGCCGGCATCCCAAAGGAACTGAAGCATGCAATACCAGTCCTGGCCTGGACGATAGAAGGGGATGAAATCAGGATCGGAGGCGTGCTTGGCCGCGATCTTGTCCAAATCGCCCGTGAACTCCGCATAGGTCTTCGGGGTCTCGGTGATGCCGGCATCGGCCCAGATCTTCTTGTTGTAGATCACTGCACGCGCAGCGCCGAATGCAGGAACGCCATACAGCTTGCCCTTGGAAGTAGCGGGCTTCTCCAGGCCGCTGAGCCAGGAGCTGCTGTTGTCAAATTCCTTCTTGTGTCCGCTCAGGTCCATCAGACCGCCGCTGGCGGCGAATCCAAGAACCTGGGTATCGCCCATGTCGATGACATCGGGCGGTGTGGAAGTCGACAGTGCGGTGGTGACCTTCGTGGTGATGTTGGCCCACTGCTGCGTCTGGGCCTTGACCTTGACACCGGTCTCCTTGGTGAATTTTTCATTGATTGCATTCATGACATCATCCGAAAAATCACCGTTCATGACCCAAATGGTCAAAGGCTCATTTTTATTTGAATCGGCGGACTTGTTGCCTGAGCTGCCACAGGCGCCCAGCATCATCGCAGCTGATAATGTAATGGTGACTGCCGCCAAAAACTTTTTCTTCATATCCCACCTCTTTGCGGGTTATGTCATGTCGGTCGCTGACACGACTGTTGTTCACACACTTATGCAAGTACATAAGCGCGGTCAGATTCAAAGCCTGACATCTGGCTGATGCCTTTCCGCTCGGAAAGCCTGCTGAAATAAACCACTAAATATTTAGTATGCTTTCCTTACTTTTAAAAGCAAGTAATTAGATACTAACACTTATTTTTAGCGACGCAAACGCGTTTGTTTCCGACTGTTGCCCATCAAAACGAATGAAAGGTTCCCTCGCCTTGCACTGCGTGGGAACCCTGAAACCAACGGTCGGATTTATGCGACGGCTATTCTGCGTTTCTTATGGCGGTGGCGATTGAGACCGACGGGTCAAGGAAGGGAACCAGCGTGGACTGGAAGGCGTGGTAGACGTCGGATTTGCCCGGCCAGACCGTGCCGATGACCTTGTTGTCCTTGTCGAGCTGATGGAACCAGCTGCCCTTTTCGTGGTCGATCAGGTGCTCATCGACATACTTTGCGAAGGTCGCGTACCAGTCGAGGTATTCCTTCTTGCCGGTCACCTTGTAGAGCGTGGCGGAGGTGTTGAGCGACTCGGCCAGCGTCCAGTGCATGCGGTCGGTGACCACCGGCTCGCCGTTCCAGTCGACGGTGTAGGCCATGCCCACCGTGCCGTTGCGGTTCCAGCCGTCGGCGACCGCCTGATTGAACAGGTGCTCTGCGGCGTCGATATAGGGCTTGGCTCCGACGCGGTTGGCGAAGGAGCTCAGCGCCCACTGCGTGATGAGACGTGCCCATTCGATGCCATGGCCGGGGGTGGCGCCGTAGGGCTTGAACTGGTCGTCCTTCTTGTCGGCGTTGTATTCGAGGTTGACTGACCAATCAGGCCCGAAATGCTCGGGGATGCGCCAGTGGTTGTTCTTGGCCCACTCAACGACGTGGTCGATGATGCGGCCGGCGCGCACGCGGTACTTGTTGTCGCCGGTGGCGTCGGCGACGGCGAGGAAGGCCTCGGTGGTGTGCATGTTGGCGTTGATGCCACGATAGTCATCGAGTTTCGAGAACGTGGTGTCCCACGTATCGACGGCCAGTCCCGCCTCATCGTCCCAGAAGTACTTGTCGTAGGTCTTCAGGACTTCATCAAGCAGTTCCTTGGCCCCCGGACGTCCTGCAAGCAGGGCCGAAGATGCGGAAAGCATGACGAATGCATGCGGGTAACAGGTCTTGCCCGCCTCAGGGGTGCCGTCGGCCTGAATCGAGGGATACCAGCCGCCGTTCCTGTCGTCGTGCAGGATGCCGGTAAGTCCCTTGAGCCCCGCGTCCACCAGCGCTTCGGCATTCGGGTAGCCGAGCATGGCGGCGATGGAGTAGACGTGCGTCATACGTCCGGTGATCCAGGTCTGGATGCCGTGCGAAGGGTCGATATGGCCATCGTCGTCAAGCCAGCCAGACCCGCCTTGCGGGACGGGGAAACCTTTGCCGAAGTTCAGCAGTTCGTAAGTCTGATTGGCCATAAACGTACGGTTGGCCACGGTGCCCAGTTCGTATTTCGGATTCGTCATTGTATTCCTTTCGTTACGCCCACGGGAATCATGATACCGATCCACCTTCCGGCACATTCCGATGGACAAGCATGGTGCTTTTTATCGATCTCTGAAACGGATTCGTATTAACTTAACCGTTTTAGTTCCATCAATAGTATAGCCACATCTTGCAGACTTCCGTACATGGCATTCCTTTTCGAAGAGCCGACGGCATTCACATCTGTACACGAATACCGAAGTAATCCATGGTCAGCTCGCAGAACATCATGTTGGACCAGCTGAACCAAGGCCTCGTGTATTTGCCCGGATCGTTGACGTCGAAGCCCTCATGCATGAGATGCGTGCCGGCGGTGGTGGCGGCCAACGTGTCGAGCAAACGCGCCTTTTCGGCTCTGCTCTCGCTGGTCAGCCCCTGTATCGAAAGGGCGATCGGCCAGACACGATCGGCATCGGTATGCGAAGAGCCGATTCCGGAAGCGTACCGACCGGAATAGAAGTAAGGATTTTCGTCGCTTAAAAGCGTCCGCCTCGTCGCCGCATAAGTCGGATCGTCCGCCTGGCAAAATCCGAGATAAGGAGCGCTGAGCAGGTTCGGGATGTTGGCGTCGTCCATCAGCGAGGCATGGCCCAGCCCGTCGGCTTCATAGGCGTAGACGGTTTCTCCCTCGCGGTTTTTGGTGGTGCCGTATTCGCGGATTCCCCTGCCGATCCCGTCCCGCAGCGTTGCCGACCGCCGGACGATATCGGGATTGTTGAGCAAGGCGGGAAGCTTGGCGTCGCAGCCGTCGAACAGACGAGTGATATAGCCCAGAATCACATAAGCGAACATATTGGAAGGTATCAGATAGTGATAGGTGCAGGTGTCATCGCTGGGGCGGAAGCCGGACCATGTCATCCCGGTTTCGGCCACGGGGGTGCCTCGCCCGTTGTTGGAAAGCGTGTCGGTAGGCAGCGTGGTGTCGCGGATGAAGAAATACGGCGAACGCTTATGGTCCTGTTCGGTGACGAAAACGTCAAGGACGGATTGGATACCTTTGACGAAATCAGCGTTGAAATGCTTGGTATAGCCGGTGTTCCGGTAGAGCAGCCAGGCCAATTGCACCGGGTAGCACAGCGAATCCACCTCGTATTTGCGCTCCCACAGCCACGGGCTGGTGCGGTCCGTCCGGTCCTTTTTGTCCCACGAAGCCCCGCTTGGCGTCTCGTTGAAAGCGTTGGCATACGGATCGATGGTGATGTAGAAGAACTGCCGGCGCGACAATCCCCCGATCAGTTCGGCAAGATCCGGGTCATCCTTGGCTATCGGCAGATACGGCCGCATCTGGGCCGTGGAATCGCGCAGCCACATCGCGGGAATGTCACCGGTCAGCAGGAACGTGCTGCCGTCTTTTTCCCGCCGGAGCGCGGAGGTAAGCGTATTGGCGAACGCCTTGTCGAAGGTCAAGGCCCAATCCTTGTGCTCCTCCCCGCACAATACGTGGATGCGCTCGATGAAATTGCGAACCGAAACCGGCACCGCTTGTGCTTTCTGCGCCCCATCGGCATTGGACGATGTTGCGCCGATATTTTTCTCCATGAATTTTCCTTAATACTAAAAGATGATTGTTATCGATTCCACTTACCAAATTGGCATAAAAGCGCTAAAGCCCTGCCGCTTTCCGCCAATCGGAATACGACCAAGGTGTACTACCGGAATCGTCTACCTGCCTTCATCCGCTTCCAGACCAGAACCGCCAGTGCTTTCACGTACCACCAGCGTTGGCTGAAGGATGCGGCGATTGCCCGAAACCGGCTCCCCCGACAGGCATTTGATCAACAGGTTGGCGACGCGCTTGCCGTATTCACCAGGATCACGATGCACGGCGGTGATGGAAGGATAGGTGGCGGTGCAGATGAAACTGTCCTCGAAACTGACGATAGCCGGCAGATTATGCGGGAATTGATCGCCGTCAAGACTTTGCAACCCTGCCGGAACGGTTTTGGAAAACGCCAATTGTTCGAGGGCCCGCAGGCTTGCAGCGGCCATGGTCTCGTTCTCGTAGATGAAGGCATTGGGGGCAAAACTGCCGTTCATCATCGAGCAGGTCTGCGCCGCCGCGGTTTCCGCGTCGAAATTCGTATAGCTTACTGCCGAGAACTCCAAGGCGTATTTGGTCGAAAGTTCATTGAAGGCGGCCACACGCATCTTGCTGTAGTCCAGATCTCGGTTACCGGAAAAATAGGTGATGCGGGTTCGTTTCACCGCAAGCAGATGTTTCAATATCTTTTCCATCGTTCCTGAATCATCGATGGAAAGCGACGGCACAAGGTCCTCGGGATCGGGGCCACCGGCGAGAACCGCCGGTATGTTGAGTTCATTGAGCAGTTTGGGGCGGGGGTCCTCGCTGCGCAGATCAACCAAAACCACCCCATCCACACGTTTGCGTTTGCTCCAGTCGCGATAGATCGAGAGCTCTTCCTGCAACGATTTGGCGGGGCGATAAAGGATGCCGTAACCTTTACGGCTCAGAGAATCATGAAGACCTGCCATGAAATGCAGCATGAACGTTTCGGTCTGCAGGTTGCCTCCCGAACGGGAAGGCACAAACCCGACCGTCATGGTGCGCGAAGAACTCAACGCCTGCGCCGCGTAGACCGGGCTCCACCCCATGCGTGCCGCCGTTTCCTTGACCTTGCGTTTGGTCTCATCGGAAACGCCGGGTTTATCATTGACTGCGAAGGAAACAGCAGTCTGGGAGATGCCGAGTTCATCGGCTACATCCTTCAGACCGACACGTTTTGAAGGCATACGACCGGACTTGTTCGGCAATATGGTTTTTGTATCACCCATTGCGGCTATCTGCCTCTCAATCTCAAAGACCATCGTCCTAAATCAGATTCTCTACATTGAAACTCAACGATGTTCCACCATCTTTCAAATAAATATACTCCCTTTTCTCGGCAAAGCGTTTTAGTAGCAGCCATGCGTCTCATATGTTGTCCTGAAGCCGTTTGCAGACCAAAACGATGTTCTCGACCATACCTAGGAGAAAATAGGAATAAAAAAACGGGACAGGCCGGTTCCAGAATCCCCCAAAACACTGGAAACCAGCCTGTCCCGAGAATTACTTGCGGTCTGTGGCACCCTGTAGCGAGGGGTCAGAAACCGCACTGTAGACGTCGCCGGCAGTCATAGGCACGTTGAGACATTTCGTGATGCCAAGGGTCCTAAGCCGGGTGGTATCCGATGCGGTCCGGGACGTCACCAATGCCGGGCGTTCCCCCTTCGCGCTCAGCGCCATCCACTGTCTGAACACGGAACCACCAGGCGCACAGGCAGACCTCAGCATCGGGTCACCATCATCATCGCATTCGATGACGATGGCCGTCGAACGTGCGGGCGGTTCGGGACGATACCGATATTCACGCGCCAGGCGTGAATACTGCCTGCCGATGGGCTTCAGCTCTCCATGCTCGTCAAAAAGACCCAAATCATGCTCAAACGGCGGAAAATCGGACATGGCGCTGGTCACGTCGTGTGAGCACCACCATGTCACCCCGTAAAGATCCGTGCAATCCAACGCATGTTCAACGGTCTGCGCACAAAATTCCGGAGTGTCTTTCACGTCAATGACATTCTGCGGGGCACCGATTTCCTGCAACCAGACGGGGCGGTGCGGCACAAGCGCGAAAGCCTTGGAAAGCTCCACCAGATATTCCGCATGACGTGTCCCAATCTCGCTCATCGCGCCATACCGCTGCGCAGTGCCGTTGAAGACCCAGGAATGTATGGACGTGACATCACCGATGACCGAAGCGTGCCGGGGCTCGAACGGATGACCGTCCTCGTACCAGACGGCATCGTTCTCGCTATGCAGCAATACGTGCCCGTTGGCATGCGCCTTGTCTTCAATCGGATCAAGCAGGGCGTGCAGCCAGGCCTGCGCGTCATCGCTAGTGGCAGTCATCCGGCGGGGATGAATCGCGTCGGCGAATTGGTTGCATTCGTTGCCCACATTGAGCCCTTTGAAACGCGGTACCGTCGAAAGGGCGTCATAGAGCGTGGAAACGAGCCTGCTTTGTGCCTCTACGGCATCGGGGTCGGAGAACATGCTGTTTTCATGCCACGAGACCAGCCACGAGGGAACGAAATCAAAACTCGACAGGTGCCCCTGAAGGACATCCGAATAGACATCAAGCCCACGCTCGCTGGCCAACGACGCCATATGCCTGACATCTTCTATTCCGTCCTGATTAATCCATGTACGATTTGGCTGCAACACCGGCCAAAGCGGGAACAGACGCACATGATCCATTCCAAGCTCCGCGATGGCGTCCAAATCCTTTTTCACCGAATCCCAATCCGGATGAAGCCAGGAATGGAACCAACCGTGCGAGGGAGTGTAGTTGACACCGAATCTCATCGTTTACCCCTTGACTCCGCCTGTTTCGACACCGCGGAAGAAATAACGTTGGAATATGAGGAAGAACACGATAATCGGGACCAGGGCAATGACCGTACCTGCGGCAATCAGCCTTGGATCGGAAACAAATTGGTTCTTCAGCCTATTGAGTCCAACGGTCAATGTGTAAACCGAATCATCACCCAGGATAATCAATGGCCACAGGAAATCGTTCCATGCTCCGACAAAAGCAAAGATGGTGATGACCGTTATGGTTCCTTTTACCTGCGGCAGGCAGATGTCGAAAAAGCGCTGCCAGACATTGGCGCCGTCCACTTTTGCGGATTCTTCCAACTCATCAGGTATTGCCGCGAAGGCATTGACCATGAGCAACACGTTCATGGCACTGCATAACCCAGGCAATGCAGCCCCCAGCAACGTATTCTGCAATCCCATTCGCTCAACGATCAGGAACTGGGAAATCAGCAGGGTCTCACCGGGAATGAGCATCGCGGCGAAAATCAAGATGATAGCCAGATTCTTGCCATGGAATTTCAATCTTGCAAGGGCATAACCGGCAAGCGTCGATCCGACAACGTTGCCGACCACGGAGATCGCAGCCACAATCAACGAGTTCTTGAAGTACATCAAAACCGGAATGCGGTTGAACGCCTCTTTGAAGTTGTCAAGAGTCGGATCTTTTGGCAGCACATAGGGAGGTACAGCGTAAATATCATCGCCCTTGCCTTTGAACGCCAACGTAAGCTGCCAGAGCAAAGGCCCGATCAGTATCAGGAAAATAATCGTGAGGATGATATAACGAATGGCTTTGCCTGTAATTTTACCTTTCATCCTTGTTGAACTTCCTTTCGGCAAAGAACTCGATGGCTACGAGGCTGCCCACAATGACGAACACCAACATGCTGACTGCACCTGCATACCCATATTTGGCGTTAAGACCAGTGCCGTAGTTCTTTACCAGCATGGTCATGGTGACATCCTGGCCGCCGACTCCTCCGGTACCACCGGTAAGGACATAGATCTCGTTGAACACCCTGAATGCGGCGGCGGAAGAAAGCAGCATGATCAGCACCATCGTCGAGCGTACCCCCGGAATGGTGATGTGAAGGAACTGGCGAACCGGCCCTGCCCCATCCAATTGAGCGGCTTCATAGAGCGAAGGATCGATATTGGCCAAAGCGGTCAAATAAATAATCATATAATAGCCAAGGCCGGTCCAAATGGTGATCGCCATGGCACTGAACAGAAGCAACCAGCGGTCAGTGAGGAAAGGTATCCCTTTCTTGATGATGTGTGTTGCCATAAGCAAAGAATTGACAAGACCACGCTCGCTCAACAGATTGGTCCACACCAAACCGACGATCACTGTCGATACCACTACCGGCAAATAGAAAGATGCCCTGAAGAACGAAAGCACCTTGGAACTCCCAGAAACCAGCGCGGCAAGAATCAACGGCAGGATAACCATAAACGGCACAACGCATACAACATAGAGCGATGAATTCAATAAGCCGATATGCACGCTCTCATCGTGAAGCATCGCCTTGTACTGTGCCAGTCCTACGAATTTTCCCGGGTCGGAGAACGTGGCATCGGTAAATGAAAGCCTGACGGTATTGAAGAAAGGAAGGATGACGAAACAAATCGCAACGGCCAAAGCCGGAACGACAAAAAGCCAACCTACCAGCCCCCTGCCTTCATGAATTTTATGAGCTGAATCAACGGCCCAAATTGTGGACTGTTTGCCGTCATCACGCGTGGAAACCTGTGCCGGCTTTCCACGCGTTGATGACTGCACAGCTGCTTTGGAGCTGTCTTTCATAGTTACTTCAAATCCGAATTCGCTGCTTCGACGGCCTTGTCAAGAGCCTGCTGAGCGGACTGCTTGCCTTGAATCGCCTTGGCGATCTCCTCACGGAGCTTGGTCTTGGCGTTTTCGGAGAACGGAGCAGGAGACGCAAACCAATTGTCGTCTTTGATGGCGTTGGAAGCCAGATTCACCGCTTTGTCCTGTTTCGAATCGCCCTGAGGAGAGAACACAGGATCGGAGGCTTCTCCGGCGACGGACGGGAAAGTGTGCGACTTGGTGCAGAACACCTTCTGGTTTTCCTTGTTCGTGATGAATCGAGCCAGTTTGGTTGCAAGGTCCTTGTTCTTGGAATTCTTCGAAACCACAAGAGACTCCACGGCAACATTGGGTTTGCCACCCTCACCCAGCAAGCGAGGAATGATGCCAAGGTTGTCGTAAACCTTGGGGGCGTTCTGCTGCAGGTCGGAAACAGAATAAGCCGAACCCGCAAGTGATGCCACGCTGCCCTGCTTGAAGGCGTCGCCCTCGCCCGTCCACTGGTTATTGAGTGAATCGGCGGACAAAGCCTTTTGGTTGTACATATCAATATAATGCTGCACCAGATCAACACCCTTCTTGTCATTGAAGGTGAATTTGCTCTGGTCCGCATTCATCAGCTGAGAACCATACTGTCCAAGCGACTCGATGGTAGGCACGGAAGCAACCATATTGGTTCCAGGACACGTGGAACCCAACGTCTTGGCCGCACTGAACCAATCATCCATGTTCTGCGGCATATTGGGAACACCACACTTCTGCAGGACAGCATTGTTATAGAACTGGACACCGGAATTGAGATACCACGGATAGGCATAAGCGCCGTCTCCGTCCTTGACGCCTTTAAAAGTCACGGAATTCCAAGCGGCCTTGGTGAACTGGCTTTCAGCGCTCTTATCGACTTTGCTGAGATTGTCGATCACACCGGCCTTCGCCAGGCTATAGGCAACATTGGGGCTCATATCAACGACATCGGGCAAAGTACCTGCGGCGGCATCAGCATTGAGCTTGTCGGTATAGCCATCTGCAGGCTGATCGATCCACTTGACTTTGACTCCGGGATTCTGTTTTTCAAAAGCCTTGACGATATTATTAAAGTACGGCGTATAGGTAGCGTTTTTCAAATTCCACGTCTGGAATGAAACTTCTTTGTCCCCATTGGAAGTTTTGTTAGATTGTCCACCGCAAGCCGCAACGGAGAACAACATAGCTGCAGAAGCAGTGATGGCGATGGTCTTCTTCAAAGAAAACATCTGCTTTTCCTTTCTTTTCGCTCTCTCCAACTTCGGAAAAGAGCTTCCGCGTTTCAGCTATACAACTAAAGCGCTTTAGTTCTGATTATAGCTATTACCCTTAATATTTGTCAATTTAAGGGATATTATCTCGTGTCGCGCTAGAAATCGGCTTTCCTCCATCTAAAGCGTTTTTGTTATCAGCATAAAAAATTGGGACGCTCCGTTTGATTCCGGCATATCCCAATTTAAAACCGCCAAATCTCAACGTCGACGCGTCATCTGCTGATGCGCAACGTCGCCTGTTCGAACGGGCTGAACGCCAAGTGCGCTCCTTGCGCAGGCGCAAAGCCTTTGAGAACCCTCGGCAAATCGGCCGGCAACGATTCATCATCTTCCAATTCGGAGACTTCACGGACGCGGACACCGGAAAGATCGTCGCAAACATGCAATGTCCCTTGCGCTTCACCGCCCGCAGGCTCATAAAGGCGAAGAATCAGGTCGCCGGAACCGTCATCCGCCGGCTTTACCCAATCCAGCACGATGATTCCCTTATCGGCCTGGACCGTAGCCAATGGCGCAAAAGCGGGAATCGCGGCGAATACCGGGGCGTTGAGACGAGAGACTTGCGCAAGTGTGCGTTCGACACTGGCATCCGCGAGAAGCGACCAGGCGAATTCGTGATGGCCCTGATCGGTGTGCGGATCGGGGTAAAGCGGGGCCGAAAGCAGGGAAAGACGAACCATCGTTCCCCTGCCAGGAGCAGTGACATCGGTGATATCCTCTGATGTATTACCACCAGTGACATTGCCGATAGGGCTTACATCCGAGCCATAGGTCGTGGCATTGACCACGGCGGCGGCATAACCGGGTTCGGCGAGACGCACGAAACGATGGGTGCAGCTTTCGAATTTCGCCTCGTCGCTGCGCGAGTTCTTCTGCACCGGACGTTCGACCATGCCGTATTGTGCCTCGTACTGGGCGTTGCGCACGTCCAAGGCCAACGGCAGGTCGACTTTGAGGAAACGCTCTTTGACGTGCCAGTCGACGCCGGCTTCGAAATCAAGACAACGGGAACCGGGGTGAAGGATGATGCGGGTTTCGATATCCACGCCGGCGGCGTGGGCTTTGACCATTGCCACCGCCGTACCGTCACTGCGTTTCTCGACATCGACCAGCTTGGACTCATCCAGCCCATTGGCCATCAGGAAAGCGTCGCGATGGATGTCCCACGCATCCCACTGATACGGCTCGTCCCGCAGGAGTTCGTAGCGTCCCAAGCGGGTGCCGCTTGGCACCAGCTGGCGTCCGGCCTTCTCGTCGAACAGCGACGAAACGGTGCCGTCGGCCTCGACCTTGACGTTGAGCAAGCCATTGGAGAGTGTCGCGGTCCCCTCGTCGCTCCGTTCCGCCTTCATCTCGCTGTGTGGATCTACGTCCGGCACAGTAAGCGGCACATCTGAATCGAACCGCGAAACGGCAAGCCCCTCTTTACGGTCAAGCCAGACATTATCGGCAACGGCGACAAAGCCAGCCGACTGCACCTGCCAAGAGGTATCAGAGATGTCACTGACTGCCGTGTTGCCATTGCCGACGACAGTGGTCTTTGCGGAATCATCGAGGCCATCGGAACCCGCAGCCACCGGCAACACCACCGCATCGCGTACCACCGGCAATTGCGGGCATGCCTTGTGGATGGCCGCAGCGGCCTCGTCGGCGATGCCGTAAAGCGCGCGAATGTCCCGCTGGTATTCCTGCCGGGCCTGTCGTTCCGCCCACGCGAGCGCCGAACCCGGCAGAATGTCGTGGAACTGATTTAAAAGCAACGACTTCCAGATGGCATCAAGCTGTTCACGCGGATAGACATAGCCGGGATTCTTGATGCTTGCCGCGGCGCACAGGTATTCGACCACACGCAGCATCGATTCCTCCTGCCGGCAGCCGCGCTTCATGTCCTGCTGGGCGGTCAGCGTGGCGCGGTGCAGCTCCAGATAGAGCTCGCCGCGATAGATCGGCGTCTCGCCCTGGGCATTGTCGACGATGTCGTGGCGAATCTTGCCGTACAGGTCGTCAGGGGTGCCGAAATCAATCTGCGGCACGCCTTCGAGATCGCGCATACGGCGGATGCGGCTGTTCATCTCGCGCGTGGGACCACCGCCACCGTCGCCGAACCCGTAGAGCATAATGGCGTGGTCGGAAAGGTCCTTGTCGAGATAGTTCTTCTGCGAATAGATGACGTCCTTGACCTCGACCGGCGAATCGTAGGTGTCCGCGGGCGGGAAGTGGGTGAGAATGCCGGTGCCGTCAATGCCTTGCCAGATGAAGGAATGATGCGGGAATTTCGTGGTGTCGTTCCACGAGATCTTCTGGGTCAGGAACCATTGGAAGCCTGCACGGCGGGCGATCTGGGGCCAGGAACCGGTGTAGCCGAAGCTATCGGGCAGCCATACGCCGTCGGCTTTGGCTCCAAGATGGTCTTCAAAATAACGCTGGCCGAAGGTGATCTGGCGGATCAGCGATTCGCCGGCCGGCACCATGCCGTCGGATTCGACCCACATGCCGCCGACAGGAACGAACCGGCCTTCCGCGATCCGCGCTTTCATGCGTCTGAAGAGGTCAGGATGCTCGTCCTCAAGCCAGGCGTATTGCTGGGCCGAACTCATCGCATAGATGAAATCGGGATCCTCGTCCATCATCGCCAGCACATTGGAGACGGTGCGGGCCACCTTGCGCTTGGTCTCGCGCACCGGCCATAGCCAGGCGGAATCGATGTGGGCGTGGGCGACGGCGGTGTGTTTGACACTGGAAGGCACGGCATGTTTGGAAAGCACACCGGCCAGTTGCGCACGTGCGGGAGCAACGGTGCCTGCGATATCGCGTTCGTCATAGACGTTGAGCGAACGCTGCAACGCCTTGGAAAGCTGCCAGTAACGCGGGTCGTCGTCCTTCAATTCACGGATAAGCGAGGAGACGACATCAAGATCCATGCGGTAGTTGTAGAGATCCTCGTCGAATAGGCAAACATCCATGCGGCGCAAAGTATAAGGTTCGTCGGGTTTGCCGGTCGGGCCTTCGCCAAGCGGTGTGGGCGAATATGGCGTGGGGCCTTCCACGAACGGGTTGGCCGCGGCCTCGAGGTAGAGCGTGAAATCACCATTCCCGTCGATATCGACGTGTCGCGTGCCGTCGGCATCAATCAATGGAACCCAGCTGTTGCGCGGATTCACCGCCTTGATGGCCTCTCCGTCGGCGGTGTAGGCGAGCGCCTCGGACTGGAAGCCGGGACCACGGTTGTTGAGCCACCCCAAATCGGCGACCAACTCGACCTTCCGGCCTTTCACCGCATCAAGGTCGACGTGTCCCTTCACTTCGAACCACGTCGTGCCCCAGGTCGTGCCCCACACTCCCGGAACCTCGAAAGGCTCAAAATCGACCTGCCCGCTTCGTGCACGACTCAGGAATTGCCGATACGGTTCCGGCTCGCCGGGGTTGGCGGCACTTCGGAGCGTGCAATGGCTGAGTACGGAATGGATGTGGGGGTCGAGACGCTGCTGGAGCACACGATCACAACGTGAAAGCTCCTGGTCTGGAATAAGGAACATAGGTAAGGCCTTTCTTAGGATTTTTGAGGTTACCGACCATCACAGGCCGGTATCCGGGGTCTCGATTTGCTAGGCAATCGGGGTTGATGACGCTGGTTTCCTGATAGCGCTATGGACTTATCCCTCCCTATGAAAACACAATGTGGCCATTTCAAAAGGCCTGAGGCCAATCTTCGCCCCTTGTGCCGGATGCGTGCCTGAAAGGCAGACCGGCAGATCGTCGGCGAGATTGTCGCCTTCCAAGGCATCGGTTTCCCGCACGGTGGCATCGGCCAATGGCGCGGCGACATGAAGCGTCGCACCGGCACGGCAACCGGACGCTTCATACAGGCGGACGATCAGGTCGCCCGAACCGTCATCGGCCGGTTTGATCCAATCGATCACAGGTGTACCCTCGATATCGCGTAAACTCACCAGAGGCTCGATGACGGGAATATCAGGCAATTGCGGCGCGTTGATTTCCGCCGCTTCGTCAAGCGTCCGCTTCATGGTCGCGTCAGCGACCACCGCCCAATCGAAATCGTGGCTTCCCGTATCCTCGTGGGGGTCGGGAAATACCGGTGATTCCAACAGCGACAAACGCAACATGGTACCGTTCGTAATACCTTGGGCAGGATCTCCATGGATCGGTGAGGCATCGCAACCGTATGTGGAGGCATTGACCACGGCGACACCGTAATCACCTTCGCGTACACGAACGTAACGATGGGTGCAGCTTTCGTATTTGGCTTCCTCGCTCGCGTCATTCTTGATCACAGGACGCTCGACCCAGCCGTATTGGCATTCGTACTGGGCATTCGGCACGGCCAACGCCAACGGCATATCGACCTTAAGGAAACGTTCACGTTCGTGCCAATCCACGCTGGCGCTGAAATCAAGACGCATGGCACCAGGCCTTAAAACGATCTGCGTATCGATGACACTGTGCGAGAATTCCAGCCGAGCCTGCACCCTGGCCACACCTTCACCGTCCACTTCGGACGACGTAATATGCCCGCCGTCGATACGATTCGCACACAGCAACGCATCGCGCTCGATTTCCCAAGCGTCATAGACGGAAGGCTCGTCCTTCAACAGCTCGTAGGAGGCCATGCATGCGCCTTTTGGCACCAATTCGCGATCTGATTCGAGGTCGATCAACGATGAAACCGAACCGTCCGGCTCGACGCACACCTTCAATCGGCCGTTGTCCAGCACGACACGTCCGAAATCGTCACGCCGAAGGATGACCGCTGGCGTTTCACCGTCGCCGGAACGCTCGTCGCCGGCAGCGGGGCGCACCTGCCACGAATCGCCATTCATACCATATTGGGCGATCACAGCCTCAGGAACCACCGGCAGCTGTGGTCGGGAGCGCTTCAATGCCTCCGAAGCTTTGGCTATCAACTCCCTGAGCCGCAGCATATCGCGACGATACTGCTCCCGTGCCTCGCGATGCACCCAAGCGATACCGGAACCTGGAAGGATGTCATGGAACTGGTTCAACAGCAACGTCTTCCAAATCGAGTCAAATTCCTCCTGCGGATAGACGTAACCGGTCGGGGCGGCTTCAAGTCCGGCCGCAACGCAGAGATATTCGGCCACGCGCAGCAACGATTCCTCCTGTCGGCAATAGCGTTTCATATCCTGCTGGCTGGTCAGTGTGGCGCGGTGCAGTTCCAAGTAGAGCTCGCCATGCCAGACCGGCATCTCCGGGCCGGCATTCTCTTCAAGTTGGGCATGCGCGGCCTCGAAGAAGGTGTCCGGCGCCTCCAGTTTGACGCGCGAAACCCCTTCCAGATCCTCGTAACGGTGCAGGTGCCCCAGCATCTCACGCGTCGGGCCGCCACCGCCATCGCCCCAGCCATAGAGCAGAATCGATTTGTCGGCGAAATCCTTGTCACGGAAGTTCTTTTCGGCGTGGACGAGTTCTTCGACGGTGGTCCAGGCAGCATAGGTGTCCGAGGGCGGGAAATGGGTGAAAATGCGGGTGCCATCGATGCCCTCCCACATAAAGCTGTGATGCGGGAACTTGGTGGTGTCGCTCCACGAGATCTTCTGCGTCAGGAACCACTTGTAACCGGCACGACGAGCGATCTGCGGCCAGGAACCGTTGTAGCCGAAGCTATCGGGAAGCCATACGCCGTCGGGATGAACGCCGAAACGGGAACCGAAATAACGCTGACCGTAGGAAATCTGACGGATCAGCGATTCACCTGCCGGCACCATGCCGTCGGCCTCCACCCACATGCCGCCGACCGGCACGAACTGGCCCTGCGCCACACGCGCCTTGACCTGTTCGAACAGATCGGGATGGTCCTCTTCAAGCCAGGCGTACTGCTGCGCCGAGCTCATCGCATAGATATATTCCGGTTCCTCGTTCATCAGCGCCAAAGTGTTGCTGACGGTTCGCGCCACCTTGCGACGCGTCTCCCGTACCGGCCAAAGCCATGCGGAATCGATATGGGCATGACCCACCGCGCTCACGTCCATCGCGGAGGCGTTCGCCCGCTTACCCAAAACGCCCTGCAACGCCTCGCGTGCCGGAATCACGGAATCGGGAACCTGCTCATCGTAGACATTGAGCGAGCGTTGCAACGCCTTGGCCAGCTGCCAGTAACGCGGCGAGTCCTTGTCGGCCTGCCCCATCAGCATGCTCACCACGTCAAGGTCGAGCCAATAATCCTCCATCGATCTATCGAAGGCACACACGTTGGCACTGCGGAACACATACTGCTCCTCGGGCTTGCCGGTGGCCTTCTGCCCCAAATTCGTCTCGACGAATGGCGGAACCCCGAGCAACAGCGGGTTGCAGGCCGCCTCAAGGTAGAGCGTAAACGAACCATCGTCGGCGACGGGAATGTTCGTGGTGCCGTCCGCTTCGACGAGTCGCACCCAGAAATTCTTGGGATGCACGGCCTTGACGACCGTGCCATCAGGCCGGTAGACCATGCCTTCGATGTGGCCACCGGGCGAATGGTCATACCAACCCAAGTCGATCATCAGTTCGATGGGGTGCCCATCCTGCCCGCGTTGCGGAATATGCCCTTTGAGCTCGAACCAGACCGTGCCCCACGTCGTGCCCCACAAAGAGCCCATGGCAAAGGGCCTGAAATCGATGTCACCGACAGCAACACAAGAGAAGAACCGTTCGGAGGGCATCGGCTCACCGGGGATATCAAAAGCCCTGACTCGGCAAGGCTCAAGTATGGGGTGGATATGAGGCACTACTCGCTGGCGCATTACACGAGAGCATCGATCCAATTGCTGTTGCGGTTTCAGAAACATCCCGTCTCATCCTTTGCTCACTTAGACGGACAAACAACGTTGTGGCAGCGCTGCCGTTTTGTGTTTCCGTTCTACAGGATGGACATGACTAAAACGTTTTAGTTATCCCTGGCGTGTCATGCTTCCTTCGCCGCTTTTGCACTTCAGTCTAGCCGGAATCGGTCTATTGGGATCAGCCTTTGCAGGCGCGTACTGCGGCCTCGACGACAGCTTCATCGGTGCGTTCCACCACGGCGTTGTCGCCGCCGCCTCCAGGGCCGCCGAGCGAATGAAACTGCTTGCGCGCCGAAAGATGCAGGGCATCGACGCCCGCATCGATCAGCTGTGCCATGAACTGCGGCTGCACACCGCCTCCGGCCATGATCTGGATGCGCCCGTCGGCCTGGGACACCAGACGGGCAATACTGTCTGTTCCTTCCATGGCGTTCGGGGCACCGCCGGAAGTGAGCACGCGGGTATAGCCCAGTTCAATCAGTGTCTCCAGCGAATCATGCTGGTCCCTGGCCACATCGAAGGCACGGTGGAAGACCACATCGATCCTGCGCCCCAGCCTTGCGGCCTGCTCATGGGCCTCGTCGATAAGGTCGCGGGCGAAGGTGACATCGATATCGCCCTTATCATCAAGCCCACCGACGACGACGCCAGAGGCCCCCGCCTCAAGGGCCGGACCGATCTCAGCCAGTTGCGTCGCCTTGTCGTCCTTGTCGTAAACGAAATCGCCGCCGCGCGAACGGATAAGCACCTCGCCGCCCAGCGGCACACCGGCCTGCGCGCAAAGACGGATCACACCATAGCTCGGCGTGATGCCCCCCGTTGCTCCCAAAGCCGCGCACAGCTCCATGCGATCGGCACCTTGGCGTGCGGCGATGCGCGCCCCTGTGACATCCTGTACCGCAATCTCCAAAATAGGCCGATGCACCCGTGCACCCCTAGCCGTCGCGATATGCTGTTCACTCATCATGACCTGGTTTCCGTAAAACGTCATCTATGACCAATGAAAAATCATACTAGTATTTGAATCCGAGACCCTCAAGGAATGCCACCGTATCCTGTTTGTCTTTAAAGACCGCGGTGTTGCCGAGAATCCGTTCGCAGATGCTACCCAACTCGTCACGCATTGCGGCATGCACATCGTCAAGGTTTCTCGACCCCTGCAACAGCCGCTGAATCTCATCGAACTCAAAGACGAACTCGCCTAGCGTCTCAGGCAGTCCCTTGCCTTGAATCAGCGCCGATTCAAGAGCGGAAAGCTGACCGATCAGACGGCCGGGCAGCACGAAAAGCCCTTGCGCCTCGATCAACCCTATCGGCTCCTGCTTGACGGCCCAATACTGCGGGTGCACGTGGAAAATACCTTCGGGGTATTTCGCGCTTACGCCATTGTTGCGCAGGATAATGTTCATTTCGTATCCGCGACAAGTGCGGCAGACGCTGGGAGAAACCGCGGAACGCCGCCCTTCCTCCCCTCTGCAGACGATACCGAGATCGCGGTTGGTATAGTGCTGCCAGCCCAGCCGTATGTGCTCAGACACCTCGATGATGTCCTGCCGCGATCGCGAGACCACACGCACCGCCGTGCCGGGCCAATCGAGGACCTCGATCTGCACCTTGTCGTTGCCGGGCACATGCATCAGACCCCACGCCTTGGCCTTGTGCATCGGCATCAGTTCGCCGCCGCCCTGATAATGATCATGGGCAAGCACCGATCCGCCGATACCCGGAAGGGCCGCGTTGCAGCCAAGGAAATAACCGGGGAACCGATCGACGAAATCCATGAGGTTGCCAAACGTTTCGCGATCGACATGCATCGGGGTGTGTTCCATGTTCACACAGATGCCGTGCTGACTGAAATACCCGTACGGCGAGAACTGCCAGAAGAAGGGCTTGCCACCCAAAGAAACCGGGATGGTGCGCAGCGTTCGCTTGTCGCGACCCGCAAATCCCTCATTCTCGTGGCAGATGCTGCATTGTGGATAACCGCCGCTGATGCTGTTGCCGGACGCGGCCTTCTTCATGTTCTTGAACTCAGGTTTGGCCTGATTGATGGTGATGATCAGACCATGGGATTCAAAACGCGGGTTCTTGTCAAGTCTGGCCTTTTTGACATAGGTATTGGCGACACAGTATCGATAGAACCATCGCATGGCCTCCATACCGCCACTATCGGCCTCGATCTGGGCAAAGCGCCGCTGCAGAACGGAAGGCGCCGCTCCGAGCTCACCCATCACAAGATCGTCGACACTTTCCTCGGAGCCAAGACCGTCTACATCCAGCTGATCCAGCGCCTGATAGAAACGATGAAGCAACGGATCGGGATTCGGCAAATCGCCGAGATCCCCGATTCCCCGGATGACGGGACTGGGCATATATGAGGTCAGGTCAAAGTCCGAGAGCACACGGTTGCGCGCCCAATCGATATCCTGCACGTCAAGACCGAGATGCACTCGGGCGTAGCCGAGCAGCGTGTCAAGGGCCCCATACACCGATTCATAAGCCTTCCTGCCACGTTTCGCGCTTTTCGTTCCCTCGTCTTCCAATTGGGACTCATCGCTCATTGCAACTCCTCCATGACCTCATCGATGATGCGGTGGCTGGCTGTGAGCCTGTCTTCCATTTCCTGAATCAACTTGATCTGGGTGCGGCAACGCACCAGATTGTGCTGCGGGTAGTCAACGGCGAAATAGGTGTCACCGCAAAGATAGTCGGCCAAAAAGCGCATGCCGCATTCCAACGTCATCAGGATAGCGCTTTCGGGAAGGAGCGCAAGTTCCTTATCGGTGATGCTCGGCTTGAGTTCGCGCAGATATCCGCGGGCGTACGCCTCGAAAAGTTCGGAGCTGAAGTGCACCTTGTCGAGATCCTGTTCGTCTTCGAGCGCTGTGGACGCGCCGGATCTGATGGAATCGCCGAAATCAAAGAGCAACGAACCGGGCATGATGGTGTCCAGATCGATAATGGCACGGGCTTCGTGGGTGGTGGCATCCATCAGGATGTTATTAAGTTTGGTGTCGTTGTGAGTCACCCTCAGCGGGATCGACCCTAAGGCAAGACCCTTCATGATCAATGGGTACCATTCGGTGTGAGCCATGTAGAAATCGATTTCAGACCGGCAGGATTCGACCCGATGCCGGCTATCGTCGCTGACTGCGGATTGAAAATCGCGGAACCGGCTTGGGGCGTCATGGAAGTGGGCGATGGTTTCGCTTAGCTGCGAAGCGTCGAACGCGGCAAGGACGTTCTGGAAGTGGCCGAACGCCGCACCGGCATCACATAAGACGGAGGCGTCGGGCACGAGGTTGTAGGAAATCGTGTGCTCGATAAACGCGTATACACGCCAGGAGCCAGTGGGGTCCTTAAAATAGGTCGCGCCGTCGTTGGTCGGCACGATATCGAGGGTTTCCTCACCCTTATCTTGCAAGTAGGAAGTCACCAGTTCGATGTTGCGCATCAGGCCTGCAGCGTCCGGAAACACATTGGTGTTCATCTTCTGCAGGATATAACGGCACTGGTCGGTGAGAACCAGATAGGTCCGATTGATATGGCCATCGCCGTATGGCTCGACGCTGATGATCGTTCCCTTAAGAGGGAATGACGCGACCACTCGCGCAAGGGCGACACCGCTGTCCACCATCGTTGATTCCTTTCGCCTTGCCTGCAACGATGCCCTTCATCGTCAGGGATCATTCCAAACCTGCATATCGCCCAGCTGTCGGACACTCAACATCAAGTGCCGGAGTATGGAATCCCTTTGATATTCGCAAAACAGGACAACAGACAAATCCACCGTTTTTTAATAGTAAATACATAATTTAATATCCGCAATATTTAAGTGTTTCTTTGGAAAAATTATCTATTCTGAACAAACGTCTGTTTATGTTCATATTTCATTGCCAAGCCATCGGGTTAGGTACAGTATCGACGACATCGCCATTGACGGTAAATCGCGTCGATACGAACGCAGCACCCACGGCCTGCACCCTTCGCCCATCGGCATCTATGCCACGGACATAATGCGGAAGGGCATCGTCCGACGCCCCGCCTCATTCTGCGACCATATGAACCGATGAAACTTACTGCAAAACGCTTATAGGACTGGCTGCGACGCTAGATGCAGCCGTTACCGTTACCGTACTGTCACTGCCGCCGACCAATCGTCCGTTACCTTTCTCTACATCGACTCGCCATCATTCGTCGGCATACAATGAAAAACGCCGCCGGGGCGAACCCTGGCGGCGTTGAACTCGTGGAGATGCGGGGAATTGAACCCCGGTCCGATGGCCGAACCCTCAGTCTTCTACGTGCGTAGTCCGCTGGCCTTTTGGCGGTTTTTCTGCCCCCATCCGTGTCGCGGACAATGGATGGCGAGCATATCTACAGTTAAAGTCCCTGAGTCACCCTGTGGTGCAATGGCTCAAGCAAGTCCTCTAATGACGCCCAACATCCTTCCGAAGACGAGAAGGAGTGGACGGAGCAGCTGCTCACTGGTTAATCCTGGCGCTTGGCTCAGGCAGCGAGAGCGAACTCAGTGCGATTAGATTTAGCACTTGTTGTTTCGTGGAGGTCATCTCGAGTGGACTCCACATTCTCGGCACGCTTCCCTGCGACGAACAGGTCACCGTCGAAACCGATCATCCCCTTTTCTTGAATTATCAAGCCCCGGCTTGCACCGGAATATTTAATTATAGCGTATTTCTTCGACGGCCGGAACCGGCGATGGCCGACAGCAGAAAATGACGTTGGCAATGAAACATTGTCCGTGTAAAACCTTGATATGAAACAACCTGATTCTCTGTTATCTATCGGCAGATTTCGACGATTCC
Organism: Bifidobacterium sp. ESL0745; assembly: GCF_029433335.1. NCBI lineage: Bacteria > Bacillati > Actinomycetota > Actinomycetes > Bifidobacteriales > Bifidobacteriaceae > Bifidobacterium > Bifidobacterium sp. ESL0745. The sequence continues at coordinate 275,630 of NZ_JAQTHX010000001.1, read as the reverse complement.
CGCTTCACCGAAAACCGTCGACGTCGCCGCAACACGACAGCGCAAGTCCGTCATAGCGGACAAATGCCCTGTAATCCGATGGTATAGATGTAACGACTAGACTTGGCGCCATGAGAATCGTGTTACAGAAAGTCAGCAACGCCTATATCGACGTGGTCGACGAGGTCAGCGGCGAGATCGACCCATCGTTTCAGGCGCAGCATATCGGCATAGGCTATGTGCTGTTTGTCGGGGTGAGCGACGCGGACGGTCAGGAACAAATCGATTGGCTCGCGCAAAAAATCACGAAACTGCGCGTGTTCGAAGACGAAAAAGGCAAAATGAACCTGTCATTGGCACAGGTCAACGGCGAAATCCTGTCGGTCTCGCAGTTCACGCTGTTCGCCGACGTTCATCGCGGCAACCGCCCGAGCTTCATCAGTGCCGGTAAGCCCGAACACGCCAAACGCATCTGGCTCGATTTCAACGATGCGTTGCGCAAGCAGGGCACCACGGTCAAGGAAGGCCGTTTCGGCTCGCACATGCGGGTATCGCTGACCAACGACGGGCCGGTGACCATCCTCTTCGACACCGATGAGCTGATGACCAAGCACTGATTTTCTTCCATACCGTGTCTGAACATGCGAGCAAAATCAGGAGAATCAAGGCAAAACACTGATTTTCATCGCATCTACATGCAGCATAAACGTCCCGTTACTTGATGATCGGCCGCAACGGGGCGGAGACATCGACTTGATGCTTGTCGCCGATCTTGGTGGGGTCGTTGATGATCTTGTCGACCACAGCCTGCTTGAGCTTCATATCGGAAGCGTCGCCCCAGACGATCACGCGCTGGCCGCCGTTGATTTCGGTAGTCACGGAATCCTGGGTTTTCGCACTGACCTTGGTAACGGCCACGCGCATATCGTGCGAAAGCAGGTTCAGCACCTTCAGTGCCTGTTGGACAGAGCGGTCCCGCAAACTCACTTCGACGTTGTCCACTTCGATGACGGGAATGCCTTTGGTGGAGACATTGCCGACCTTGTTCAGCACGCGCCCATAGCCGTCCACGGCCGTTTCGCCCCCGTCAGGCGTCTTCAGCATCGCGGCAGGCTCTTGCGCGGTAATACTGATTTTCATTGCCTTAGGATAGACCTTTTCGACCTTCGCCATCGAAACACCCGGTATCTTTTTCAGCTCATCCTCAACATACCCGGATGACACCATCAGCAGCGATTTGCCGGCCTGCTTGTCGGCGATGGAAACGACCTGGACCTTGCCGACCCAGTTGTTTTCACCGGAAACCTCGATCTGATCAGGGTCAAGCAGAAAGACGGGCGAAAAGAACAGAAGCCATACCACGGCGGCCAGCACGGCCAGAACAGCAAGGGCGATCAACGATTTGAAAGCCACCTTCCGCCTGCCGATCCTCTTGCGTTCTTTGAGGCGCACATCGAAATCGATGACCTTCGGCCGTGCCGCCACGCCCAAGGGACTGGCGGTCTGCTTCAATGTCTGCTCGACAAAATTGTCGTTTTCCAGGTTTCTGGCATCGACGAAACTGCCCGGAGCGCTTTTGGTGACCCTGCCATCCGAGGAAGCCGACCGTATCGAACGGCTTGAACCCGGATCCTTATCGCTGTCCGTCAGCGGCTCATCTATTCCGTACTTCGGCTTTCCCGATAACCTGCGACGAAAGGAACCAGCGGGCTTCCCGATTTTCGTGGTTCCGGCATCAGCAGACCGTTCCTTCGCCGATGTCACTTTCCGGTCTTCCGGAACCGATTTACCGCCATGAGTGGCATCCGTATGGGTTTTACTTCCCGATGCGTTGGACGTTACGGAACGAGGCTGACGGCCTGGGCGCGGCTTCGTCTCACTATCCGAGGTCCCGGTATTTGATGACGAGAAAACCTTGTCCCGTTCTTCGTTTTTCCCGGTGTCACCCGAAGTTTGAGATTTGTCCCGATGGCGTTTCGGCACCCCGAAATCGTTGATCCGGCCATCATCGTCAGTGGACGATGACAGATGCGACGATGACCTGCTGGTTCGCGGACGGCGAGTCGAATCGTTTTTCCCGCCGCCACTTGCTATACGACGGCCACTCATTGGCGCGACCCTTTGGCGCGGCTTTCGAGCAGATCAAGCATGAACGCATCCATGGTTGTGACGTCACCCGCCCCGACGGTGATCAAAACGTCACCGGACCGCGAGTGATCGACCAGAGTCCGAGCGCCATCCTGAAGATCTTTTGAGATGGTGATCCAGCCTTGGGCCGGGTCATGAGCGAGACTGCCGGCAGCGTCCACAATCACCTGCGAGGTGATGTCGGGAAAATCCTCTTGGCGCTCGCGGGCCGGGTAAATAGGGGCGATGACCACGTCGTCGGCCTTGGCAAGCGCCGAAGCGAAACGATCGGTGAAGAATTTGGTCCGGCTGAACAGGTGCGGTTGGAAAAGCACACGGATAACGGAATTCGGATAACGCCGTCGCGCGGCGTCGAGCAACGCCTCGATTTCCGTGGGATGGTGGGCGTAATCGTCGACCACGGTCACCCCGTCCGCAACCCCGTTGACCTCGAAGCGGCGGGAGGCACCCCTGAAGCTCGAAGCGGTTTGGGCGGCGAGCACCGGATTCATGCCGAGCAGTGTGGCCACAATGATCGCAGCGGTCGCGTTGCGCGCGTTGTGGATGCCGGGAATCCGCAGAGTAACCGGTATGCGATGCTCCTCGTTGCAACCGGCGAAACCGGTCGGCAGCAGGATGGTGAACCGTTCGGCGCCGTCCCCTGCGCTTTCTTGTTCGGAAAGAATACGGACAAGCTGGAGACGGGAATTGGTACCAGTGGTTTGGCAATCACCGGTGGCATCGTCATCAGCGCTGCCGTGATTCACGCCATCGTGCAACCCTGCGATTGGCGCGATATCAGTGTTGGCCTTGGTCGTATAGCAAATCGTCTTCGCAGCCACTTCGGATGGCAATGCACGCACAATGGCCTGCGCTCCCCCATCGTCGATGGACATGATGACATGCCCCTTGGCATGACTCGCGTATTGGACAAAGGCCCGCTGGTAATGCTCGGCATCGCCGTAATGGTCGAGATGGTCGACCTCGGCGTTCGTGATCAGCGCGAATTGGGGACGGTATTTCTCGAAGCTGCCGTCGGATTCGTCGGCCTCGGCCACCAGCACATCACCGCTTCCAGCGTGCCCGCCGTCGATGGCGACGCCTTCGGGTCCCTGGATGGAACCGCCGATGGCATAGCTGGGATCGGCCAGTCTGACCGTTTCTGCCTCTGGGTTCGCAGCAATCTGCGAGCCTATGTTGCCACAGGTATGCGCATCCGCACCGGCATCGGCTTTGGCACCCGCATTGACAAGGATATGCGAAATGAGCGAGCTGGTCGTGGTCTTGCCGTGCGCACCGGCAACGCTGACCGCGCATTTGCTCGACATCAGCAGCGCAAGGATGTCGCTGCGGTGGACGATATGCGCTCCGGATTGCATGGCGGCGACGATTTCGGGATTGTTCGGCTTGATGGCGCTGGAATAGACAACCGTCTGCGCCCCCTCGACGTTCCCGGCACGCTGTCCGAAATACACCTTGATACCCAAGGCGATAAGCCGATCGGTTTTGGCGTTGGCTTCGCGATCGGAACCCGACACCTCGATACCCTCTTCGTGAAGCATTTCGGCAAGCACGCTCATGCCTGCCCCACCGATGCCGATGAAATGCGTACGTCCGAGGGAGGTCAACGTGTCCTTAGGCCCGAATGCGGCTTTCGTCGGATCGAGCACGATGGATTCAGCGCCATTATTCGACTGCACGATACGCTCCTTGAAGGCTTGGTTCTTTCGATGAAAACATCACTGATGCCGTTATACCCGATATACCACGCAGACAAAGACGCAAGCGGCAAACCCACGCAGACTGCTTGCAATTGCGATGCCATGACACACCAGCAAAACAGCAGGAAACCTGTGGTCTACCACTCCCTACTGGTGGGAACCGGCGATATCGAGCACGATGCCCGCCATGGTCTGCGCGGCGTCGCGGATGCCGTAGTCGTAGGCCTTGCGTCCCATGGTCTGTAGCCGTTCACGATCGGCGACCAAAGCGGGTATGTGCTCACGCACCCATTCGGGCGAACAATCGGCATCGGCTACCATAAGCCCACCCCCGGCCTCAACCACCGGCTGGGCGTTGAAACGCTGCTCGCCGTTGCCGATGGGTAGCGGGACGTAGACGGCCGGCATACCGATAGCGGCGAGTTCATTGGTGGTCCCTGCCCCCGAACGGCAGACCACCAGATCGGCCGCGGCAAATGCCAAATCGATGCGCTCCAGATATTCGGCGACATGGTAGTCACCGTGACCGGCGTGGGTGGGATCAAGATCGGTGAGGACCTGCCGACCTGCTGCCTGCACGACACGATTACGGACCTCAGCGCTTTTTCCTCGTCCAGTCAGATGGATGACCTGGGCGACACCCAGCAGCTCACGAGCCGCACCGCTGACGGCCTCATTGAGGCTTACCGCCCCCAACGACCCACCGGTGACGACCACCAACGGCCTTGACGGATCGACACCCAGCTGCTGGGCTGCGAGCCTGCGCGTCGATTGTCTGTCATTATCCAGCTTCCGGCACAGATCAGCGATAACCGGTCGCAAAGGAAGACCGACACGACGGATCTGCGTGCCATCATGGGGTTTCAGACCAGTCTGATCGTACGCGGTTCCGACAAAGGACGCCCACCGCACACCGAGCTTGTTGGCCATGCCGGCGCGCGCGTTCTGTTCGTGAATGATGATGGGGACTCCCATCGAATGAGCCACCGTATAGACGGGGGCCGAAACGTAGCCGCCGAAGCCTACGACCACGTCGGCGTGACGATGTTCGAGAATGGAACGAACCTTCTTCTGTTCCTGCCTCCAGCGGCCGGGAAAACGCAGGGCCTGCATATTGGGACGACGAGGAAACGGCACTTTGGCTATGGTGTCGAGCTCAAAACCGGCCTGTGGAACCAGATCCTTCTCCAGCCCGACATCGGTGCCGACAACACTGATGGCGGCCGTAGGATCCTCGCGCTTGATGGCTACGGCGACGCTCAACAGCGGGTTGACATGCCCGGCCGTGCCGCCTCCGGCCAATACGATATGCTTCATGTTCCGCTCCTCGTTTGGCTCTATTCCATACCGATAATATCTTCAGACGCTTTTTGAAGCCACACTGGCATGAATCTGCGGCTGCATCTTCATCATACTGGTGGCCACGCCTGCCGCAAACAGACACATCACCAGGCTTGACCCGCCGGCCGAAACAAACGGCAGCGGCACGCCCATCACCGGCAACAGACCGATGACGACCATGATATTGACCAGAGCCTGCACAACAATCCACACAGCAATGCAGATCAGCACCCGCGAAGCGTATTTGTTTGGCGTCTGCAATGCGATGGCGAACATGCACCAGCCTAGTATGGCGAAGAGAATGACGACCCCGGCGGCACCGACAAACCCCGTCTCCTCGCCGATGATGGCAAAGATGAAATCATTGTGGGCCTCAGGCAGATAGCTCCATTTTTCGCGGGAATTGCCGATGCCCACACCCAGGAAGCCGCCCGATGCCATGGCGAACTTGGCATGCATCGACTGGTAGCATTCACCGCGGGGCTGCACAATCGGGCAGGGACGGAAGGCCGCCATCACCCGTAGCATGCGGTTGGGGCTGGTGGCCACCGCCAGAACGACGAAAACCAGAAGCACCAGGCCGGCGCCGATCAACCATTTCAAAGGGAAACCGCCGATCAACATCGCGGTGACACCAATGGCCACAAGGATCAACGCCGTTCCCAGATCGCCGCCGAGCATGACAGTGCCAAGACAGAGGACAAAGACCACGATCATCGGCACATAGGCCTTGAATCCTTCCGTCTTATAATGCCTGGCCGCCAATACCACGGCCCACGGCATCCACAGGCACAGCGCGAGTTTCATCACCTCTGCGGGCTGCATGGTGAACTTGTTGGGGATACCGATCCACCCTTTGTTGCCATTGACCTCCACACCCAGCGGTGTCACGGTCAGCAACTGCAGGAAAATCGAAAAGACGACGAACCAAAACGAGATGTTGCGGTAGCGTTCGGAATGCACCCGCATCGCCAGCAGGCAGACGACCACGCCAATCACGCAATACAGTCCTTGGCTCAGCGCCTGCTTCCAGGGGGAAAGATCGGCGGCGATCATAGTGACCGAGGAGGCCGAGAAAACCATGATGACACCGAAGACGGTCAAGGCGAATACCGCACCATGGAAGCCGTGATAGCACCACAAGGGATTGAGCAAAGACCTGATGCCCGAATAATCGGCAACCTGAATGATATCGGATGAATCCGTTTCCGGCGGATCGGCCGTGACAGGCGCAGACAGGCCTTTCATCTTTCGATACAGGGTGCTTATCCGCGACTTCGGCTTCTCATCACTGGCGTAAGAAAGCCGAGATTCAGAGGTTCCGGTCCGTGAAACCGACGACATGGCCTTCCGGGCCTTTTGTGGCTTCTTCCCGGAGCGACGGGCCTGTTTACCTTGATCTCGATCATAGATACGTCTAGCCATGGTTGGCCACCCAATCACGGGCGGCGTCGGCGAACTGTGAACCGCGGTCGGCATACGAGACGAACTGGTCCATCGAAGCACATGCCGGTGCCATCAACACCACGTCGCCGCCTGAAGCATACTTGCCCGCGGCTTCGACCGCACGCGCCATCACACCCGACTTGTTTTCCGGATCGATGATCGTCAGCGGGATGCCGGGGGCACTGGCTTTGAACGCCTCAAGCATGGGCGTCTGGTCGACGCCGATGATGACGGCCGCCTTGATGGTTTTGGCCTGGTCGGCGACAAGATCCTCGAAATGCCCGCCCTTGGCCAGTCCTCCGGCGATCCAGACCACGGACTTGGGCTTGTAGCTGGAAAGCGAGGCATGGGCGGCGTGGGCGTTGGTGGCCTTGGAATCGTCCACGAAACGCAGCGTGCCGCCATCCTTCAGATGTGCGGTGGCGACGGTCTGGATGCGATGGCCGCCGGGGGCGAAGGCGCGCAAGGCGTCAAGGCAACGACCGGGATCTGCGCCAAGTCCCATGGCCAGCGCCAAGGCGGTGATGGCATCGGCCAGAAGATGCGGATAGACCGTACCGTCAGGCTCGCACAGATGCGAGAATTCGGTCACTTTGGCCAATGCGTTCATATCGCCGGCCGGAGCCCCCGCCAAGCCACTGGCATCGACAATCCAGCCATCGGATACGCCGATCTGGCCAGGTTTGGGAGCGTTCAATGTAAAACCGATTTTACGGCACTCCGGACCGACCTGGGCTTCACCGGCCAAGGCCGAGACTCGCGCATCATCGGCGTTGAATACCAATACCCGCTTGGCGTTGTGGAAGACCTTGGATTTGTCGGACGCATAGTTGGCCATACCGCCGTGCCAATCGAGATGATCGGCCGCGATATTGGTGATGGCCGCGCAATCCAGCGCCAGCGAATCGGTGAAATGCATCTGGAAACTGCTCAGTTCCACGCACAGCGCGTCGTGCTTCGGATCAACCGCAGCCAGACTCACGGATTTGCCGATGTTGCCGACGGCGGGGGCGTCCATGCCGCAATCGGTGAGCATGGCCGAGACCATTTGGGTGGTCGAAGTCTTGCCATTGGTGCCGGTGATGCCGATCCACGGGGCCGGTTCGTGCAAGGCCGAATGCTCGGCCGGAACCCGCAGGCTCCAAGCCAGCTCGACTTCGCTGATAACGGGAATATTACGACGCTGGGCTTCAAGAAGAAAAGGCGTGCGCGGATTGAAGACCGGTGAAGCGACCACGATATCGACGTCGTTCCAGTCGATGTCGTCGAACGAATGCAGATCGGCTTCGGGTTTCTTCTCATCAACGCCGATAACGCGACCGGCACGTCCCTGCAATGCTTGAACGGCGCCGCGACCGGAAACCCCGAGACCGGCTACCAGCATGGTTTTGCCGGCAACATCCAAATGTGACAATCCGTCCTCGTTGCCGGGACGATGAACCGATGCAAAACCAGAATCCCCTGTTGCCTGCATTTAAAATCAACCTTTCCTTGTCCTTTACGTCGCCGGACGTCTGAAAGCGGTTGCACCGCCTAGATCAGCAAGCCGGAGCGCGATGCCCAATCCGCATAGAAAATCATGAGCCCGATCAACACAAACATGAATTCGATCATCCAGAAGCGCACGACGACTTTCTGCTCGCTCCACCCCATCAACTCAAAATGATGATGGATCGGCGCCATCTTGAAGACTCGCTTGTGGGTGAGTTTGAAACAACCCACCTGGATGACATCGCTTAACGCCTCGATGACGTAGAGCCCGCCGATGATGACAGCCAGGAACTCGGTGTGTGTGGCGATGGAAAGCGCGGCGAAAAGCCCGCCCAAGGCCAGTGAACCAGTGTCGCCCATGAAAATAGTGGCAGGGTTCGAGTTGTACCAGAGGAAGCCGAAGCAGGCCACGGCGGCGCAGGCCGCGATGATCGTCAGATCCAACGGGTCGGAGACCGCGTAGGAATAGCCGATCTTGGGGCCTCCCTTGACGTGATAGCTTTCCCAGAAGGCGATGATGGTATAACCGGCCAGGGAGATCATCGAGGAACCGGTGGCGAGCCCGTCGAGCCCGTCGGTCAGATTGACGGCGTTGGTCCATGCGATCATCAGGAAATTCACCCAGATCACGAAAATGACGATGGCGACGACCTTGCCGGCAAACTCGAAACTGAAGAACGGATGCTCGATGAAGCTCATACCGGCCTGCGCCGAGGGGAATCCGGACTTGGTGGGAATCAACAAGGCCAAAACCGCATAGATCGTGGCGAAAACGAACTGGCCGAAGAACTTGCCGCCGACGCTCAGCCCGGTATTCTGCTTTTTGCGTACCTTCGCGAAGTCATCGATGAAACCCAAGGCCCCCATGGAGACCATGGCGAAAAGCACCAGTACGGCAGACCACGACACGCTTTGCCCGCCTGTCAGACCTCGATAGAGAGCGGAGGCGCCCCAGCCGAACAAGACCGCGAAAATGATGACGACGCCGCCCATGGTGGCCGTGCCACGTTTCAAGAGATGCGATTGCGGTCCATCCTGACGGATGTATTGCCCATAATGCAACCGGTGCACCACTCTGATCATGACCGGCGTGCCAATCATCGTGACCAGCAGCGAGACCACGATACCGATGATGAGGGAAATCAATGTTCCGGCTCCACTTCCTGTTGCGTTTGCTTTTCCATGCGCGCCCAACGCTCCGCCAGGGCGGAAAGCCCCGAAAAATGCGAACCTTTGAGCAGCACGACGGTGTCTTGATGCCGGCGGACGATATCCGCGACCAGCCTCTCGGCCTCAACGGCACTATGTACCCATTGCACCACGACGGGGGTACGCCCCGGCGTTCCGGGAACCTCGTCTTGGGCCTGCTGCGCCCCCTGCGCCAAAGCGGAGGCGAGCGCGTCGAAGTGCTTGTCGGTTTCGTTGCCCACGGCGATGATTTCATCCAACCCCAACGAGGCGGCGTAGGCACCCGTGCGCCGATGCAGATCCATCTCCTCGTCCCCCAGTTCGAGCATCGCGCCCAATACAGCGACACGATAGGGGTTCGGGCGATTTTGCGCCTCGCTTCGCACGCCGTCGTCTGCGTTCCTGTCAACCGATTCCCAGCGGGCAAGCCCGTCGAGTCCGGCACGCATGGAATCGGGATTCGCGTTGAACGAATCGTCGATAAGCGTAAACGTTCCGGCGCCCTTACCCAGGTCAACCGTCGAGACGGCCATGCGATGCGGGCTGATATGCTTGACATCGCCCAGCCCTTCGGCGATTTGTGCGATCGGCATGCCAAAATGGCTGGCGACCGTGGCCGCAGCCAATGCGTTGATGACATTGTGGGACCCGCCAATACCCAGATTCACCCGCGCACGCTCGCCGTTCGGGGCAAGCAGAGTGAAACTGGGACGGTCCAAGGCGTCGACGGTGATGTCAGTGGCGCTCATCCTGCCGACATCCGGCCTGGCCTCACCGTCCAGCCCGAACCACAGCACCTCACCGGGCGCGAATCGCGTCATCGCTGCCACGCGCTTGTCGTCAGCGTTCAGCACAGCAATGCCACCGGTCACCAGACCTTGCACAATCTCGCTTTTGGCCTGGGCGATGCGCTCAACGGACCCGAACTCCCCCAAATGAGCGACGCCGACCTTGAGGACCACAGCAAGATCAGGAGGCACGATGCGCGTGAGCCCTGCGATTTCGCCGACGTGGTTCGCCCCCATTTCGGCGACGAAGAAGCGTGTATGCTCGCCGACCTTCAACGCGGTAAGCGGCAGGCCTATTTCGTTGTTGAACGAACCGACGGGAGCCACAGTCGGCCCAAGCTGCGCCATCAGCGAATGCAGCAGGTCCTTGGTCGTCGTCTTTCCGACCGAACCGGTGATGCCGATGACGGTAAAGTCCGTCCCAAGCTCTCGCCGACGCACGATATTGTGCTGCGCCAAGCGTCCCAAGGCTGCGACGGTGTTTTCCACCACGATCTGCGCTGTATCGTCCGCTCCCTGTACCACGTGATCGACCAAGGCGGCCACAGCGCCGGCAGCTGCGGCACCGGCCACGAAATCATGGCCGTCCACGCGCTCGCCGGGGATGGCAACGAACACCGATCCCTCGCTGATCTGCCGGGAATCGCTTACGGTGGAGGTTGCCACCGCCCCTTGCGGCAGCGTGTCTCCCGCTCCAATCACCAAGCGGCCATCCACCGCATCCGCGATTTCCGCGACCGTCATCGGCATCATGGTGCTCACCGGCTGTGATGCCTCGGATGTCTTGTTGCTCAACGTATGCCGCCTTTTGATGTTGCCGTATTCTTCCATGCGCCCCTTGAGGGAAGCGCCGTCTGGTTTATCGGTAAACCACGGACCGAACAAACCGTAAACAATCTCATTGCAATTCCTTGGAAACACGCAAGGCGTTGCGGATGTTGCTGCGGCGAACGCCGGCATCCATGGCCATGGCGATCGCCAGGGAAAGCCGGCGCTGGCCCTCAAGGCTCTCGGAAATCGAGGTCTGGCCCGCCAACCATCCGGATTCCTCGTTGCACGTGACCAGATGCTTGCGCTCATCGATCGAGAACCCATAGCGCTGCCGCATCGCTTCAAGCGTGCCTGCAGCTTGGTTCCTGTCCAATATGTCGATGGAACCCAACACATCCACGTTGACGCTTTCAAGAGCCCCGGGACGTAAGGTCTGCGTGTCGGCGGCGATCACCATCGCGGCCGCGCCGTCTTCGGAACACACCGCGAGCGTGTGCTGGATGTCAAGGATTCCCAGAGGATAGGTCATTTCAAGTTCTCGCTCCAGAGAACTGGAACCGGAAGCGCTGACGATGCCCACCGGATTGCCGAGCATATGCAGAAAATCGGCGAGCCTGATCACGTCGGCCTGTACTTCCTCGTCATCCCGGCCACAGACCACGAATACCGCCATGGTATTGGCGGGCGTACCGGCGATATCGGCGGCCAACGCGCCCATCGTCTCCTTATCCACCGTAGCAAGAAGGGCCGGGACACCGGCCGATTGCGCCGCCGACGCGAAGGCAGGCGGTGCCAGCACCGCGTATGCGCCACGGCTTGCAGCAAGCGAAAGCAGCGAGGAATCGCCTCCGGAAGGAAGGACGAAAAGGGCTCCGGGACGCACCGAATCGGGGCGGTCGGCAATTGAGGTGACGGTGACCCCGTCGGCGAACTTGGGTTCAAGATTCAGACCATAATGGCCGGCGATATAGCCCAACGTCACACGTCGTGAAATCGATTCGCTTACCACGCTCATGTTTCGGCCCTTCTCAATTCAAACGCAGGAACCATCGCTGCCTGTTGCTGCCTCATGATTGTTCACCACGTAACAGGGATAGCATCAGTGCGCGGAGCTGAGGCGGGGACTTCGTACTTCTGCATAAGGAATTCACCGATTTGCTTGAAGAGCGCGCCGCTGGTGATGCCGCCGTAGATGCCCTGCGGGTTCTTCATCGCCACGGTGACCACAAAACGGGGATTGTCGGCGGGAAGTATGCCTGTCCAGTCGGCGACGATGCTGTCGAGGGCACCGCTCGGCCCGGCGACCTGGGCGGTTCCGGACTTGCCGGCGATACGATAACCGTTGATACCAACCGTTTTCTGATAGTGCTCGGCCGACGATTCCATGGCGTTCATCAGCTGCGAATCGACATTGGGATCGAGGATACGCGTACCTTCGTCCTGCGGTGTGGTGGTGACATGGCCGTCGGCGTTGGTGATCGAATCGACGATGGAAAGCTTGCGGTAGATGCCGCCGTCGGCCACACTCGCTATGGCGTTGGTCAGCTGCAGGGCGTTGGTGGCATAGCCCTGTCCGAACAGGATGGTGTCGCGGGTGCGTTTATCCCAGGCGTTGGGATTGGCCAGCGTTCCCCGCGACTCGCCGGGAAGGTTCAGACCCGTGGGCTGCCCTATGCCGAACTTGGTGAGCATGTCGTAACGGTCCTGGTCCTTGTAGTTGTCGGAGGCCATGACCATGCCGACGTTCGAGGATTCCTGAAGGATGCCGGCCAAAGTCCAATTGGAAAGCGGATGGTTCTCGGAATCCTTGAAGATCTGGTTGTCTTTGTTCAGATGGTCGGGAACCTGGAACCGGTCGGTCATCTGGTGGATGCCATGCTGCATCAGACCCGCCATCGAGAAGGTCTTGCCGATAGAGCCGGGCTCGAAGGTCTCGGATACTGCACGGGAGACATTGAGTTTTGCCTGATCGCTGCCGGCCTGGATCCCGTCGGAATCGTCAAGCGCGATGATCTTGTGCGTGCGTGTGTCCACCACGCAGGCGATGGCCCAATCCGCATTGTACTGTGCCTTGCCATCGGTCAGGACCTTTTTGACGAACCAATCGACATCTGAATCTATGGTCAGTTTGACATCGCTGCCGTTGCGCGCCGATTTCGAATCGGTCATCGTGCCAGGAATCTCCACCCCGTTGTTGCCCCGCTGGTAGACACGGTACCCGTCGCTGCCGGAAAGCGCGGCGTTTTGAACCTGCTCCATGCCAGAGGCGCCATTGGCCTTGTCATCGACACCGCCGAGGAACGCGCCCATCAACGTGCCGTCAGAATAGACGCGGTTCTGCGAGAGCTCGCCGTAGACGATGCCTCCCAAGCCAAGCTTGTCGAGTTTGCGTTTTGCGGCCGGTTCCACGTCCTTTTTCAGGACGGTGTATCGGCCGGAGCCTGCGAGTTTGCCGCCAAGTTCCAAGGGATCCATACCCAGCACCGGCGCGACCAGCCTGGCCACTTGCGCCGCACCGACCAACCCCTTGGTCTTGTAGCCTTTCGATTGGTCGCTGGGATCGTTATAGATCACGCAATTGTTGGTTACCTGCTTGTTGCATACCGGCGCATATTCCTGAGCGTCCTTCGGGTCCGCGATGATTGTATAGCGCTCCACACTCTGCGCCAGCACCGCCCCGTTGGTGTCCAATATCTTGCCACGCATGGCGTATACCGGCACCTTCAAAGTGCGGCCTGCCGTCGCCGCCTCGGCCATTTCACGACCATTGAGCAGCTGCAGGTTGGCCAATTGCCCGAAACAGACGACGAAAATGAGCGCGATCACCGTGCCGATGACAGTGCATCGCGAGACGAATTTCCAGGGTTTGGCCTTGCTTGCGATCGAACGCATATCACTGACCTTTGCTCGTAGATTGATAGCCCTGAAGATCTATCGACAAGGGACCGGATTGGGGAACCATGCCCATTTTCTGCGCACGGTCAGGAAGGCTCGCCTGCAGGCCGTCGAGTTGGGCCTGATCGTCCTCGATGTCCTGATTGAGCTTGCTGATGTTGGTTTGCACCTGGGCCTGCTCAAAAGAGTTCTGTACCATCATGGTGCGCAACGCCAAGGAAACCAGCAATGCCGCGATGAGCATGACGATGGCGATGACGACATGGACCAGCGAGACGGTTTTGATACGCTCGAAGAGGCCGTCAGCGAAATCGTCGGTGTCTTTTTTACTTTTGCCGCCGCTGACGACTTCCAATTTCGGACGGGAAGAGGCCACATGGGACTCGTCGTCACGCCCTGCAGGGGCGACGTGGGAACGCACGGATCTGGCTGTTGCAGCGCTCATCATCCCCTCCTTTTCTTTTCGGTTTCGTGATTACGGATGCGCTCATGTGACGATTCGATGTCCTGGACTCCTCGTCCACCGTGTTCTTCCCGCGCGTCGTTGGCGAACCGGTTGCGCCAACGCACGGGGAGCTCGCGGCAAAGTTCGACGCCGCGCAATCTGACGGGCGCCGAACGTGGATTGTGCTCGATTTCGGCCTGATCGGCTTTCAGGGCCCCTCGCGTCAATTCCTTGAAGAATGGTTGGGCATCGGCGGGGACGATCGGCAAATCGGCGGGAGCGTCGACGCGCAACCCCTGAGCCATGAACGTCTTGACCGTGCGGTCCTCCAGCGAGTGGTAGGACTCCACGACCAGCCTTCCGTTCAGGGCCAGGTGGTTGGCAATTTGCGGCAATGTCTGCTTAAGCATGTCGAGCTCACCGTTGACCTCGATGCGCAACGCCTGGAATACGCGCTTGGCGGGGTTGCCCTTGCCTCGATGCGACTTCGGTACGACCCGATCGACCAATTCGTCCAGCTGACGGGAGGTCTTCAGCGGTTTCTTTTCGCGTTGGCGCACAATGGCACGCGCGATCGGCACCGAGAACCGTTCCTGCCCGTACTCACGGAAGATGCGAATGAGCTCACTTTGTGGGTATTCGGCCAGAATCTGCGCCGCATCGAAGCTTTGGCTCGTGTCCATACGCATATCAAGGGGGGAATCGTGCGAATAGGAGAACCCGCGGTCGAGCTCGTCGATCTGAAGGCTGGAGAGTCCCAGATCCATGAACGCCGCGTCGACCCTTGCGATGTTCAATCCGTCAAGCACGTCGGTGAACTCGTCGAACGCGGCATGAACGGGGGTGAACCGTGAGTCAAGCCCGGCTTGCCGCATACGCTCGGTGGCCATGGACAGTGCTTCCTCGTCGCGGTCGATGCCAATAAGGCGAGCCTGCGGCGCGGCATTGAGGAACGCCACAGCATGCCCGGCAAGCCCCAATGTGCAATCGACCACAACGGCACCTGAATGGCGCAACGCCGGGGTGACCAACTGGACGCACTCGTGCAAAAGGACCGGCTTATGGATATTCGTCAGATCGGTCATCACCACTCCACCGCCGGCAACACATCATCGGCTATATCGGAATAGCCCTCTTCCTGGGCTGCCAGATAGGCATCCCACGATTCCTTGTTCCAGATCTCCGCACGGGTGCCCACTCCGATGACGACGATGTCATCGCCCAAACCGGCATAACTGCGCAACGTCTGCGGCACCAAAACACGCCCCTGCTTGTCGGGTTCGCCTTCGACGGCACCTGAAAGGAAAACACGCAGATAGCTTCTGGTGGCCTTGTTACCCATCGAGGCGCGCTGGATCCGCGACGCTATACGACGGAATTCGGTTTGCGGCAGCAAATAGACGCATTTTTCCTGACCTCGGGCCATGACCATGCCTTCACCGAGTTGGGCGCGCATTTTGGCGGGCAATGCCATACGTCCCTTTTTGTCGATTTTCGGGGTGTACGTACCGAGCAGCAGCGGTTCGGGCTGGCCCATCGGCGCCATTGCGGGGTTGCTTGTCGCAGGTGCGGCCATCGCGCCGGCGCCAGGATTCGCCGAACCAGAAGCCGCGTTGGCATCCGCCATCGCTTCATTGGGGTGCGGTGAGGCAGAAAACGCGTTGCCGTCGATCGGGGTATTGCCGCGTCCTGCCATTTCGCCTTCCTTTTTTTCGATTGAATGTCAACAGTTTTGATAAGTCTTACAACTAGTTCACCACTTTACCCCACTAATCACCATTCTTCCCCACAAAAATGGAAAAAACTCTTTTTTTCTTCAAAAAATCACTTACGACCATGTTTTTATGATTCCGACTACGTAACGGGGCGTAGCCAGAGCAGTGATGTATAACATCCAGCTACAAACCTGGGGTGTTCGCCAAAAGATAATTCAGCCACGGCGATTCTCGGCAACGGCCCGCTGTTCACCGCGAATTCGTCTCGGAATCCTCGAATCCGACCGGGCCTCTTCCATAAGCACAATTGCGTCAATCGAAATAGAGTGCACAGACTAGACTGATTAATTCGAGTTTTTAAGCTTCATCCGGTTGAACAACCCAAACGGACAAAGGGGAACGAATACATGTCGAGCTACTCCTCGCAGATTGACGAAGAACAGCATGCGGTCGACCGCGCCTACGGTCGGCTTGACTCCCTGCGAGCGCAAACCCGCTCAAGGCTGGATGCCGTTCGTGCCGCCGGCGCACACGGTTCGCCCACCATGCGCACCGAACGGGACTCTTTCGCCACGATGTACGAGGACCGGCTCACCCAATTGCGCGGCGTCGAGGACCGTCTGGTGTTCGGGCGCATCGACAGCGACAAAGGCGAAAAACGCTATATCGGCCGCATGGGGTTGTTGAGCGAAAACCACGAGCCGATACTGACCGACTGGCGCGCCGAAGCCGCCCGTCCGTTCTACGAAGCCACGCCGACCGAGCACGGCGACATCGTCATGCGCCGGCATATCACCTTGAGTTTCCGCAAGGTGGTCGGCATCGAAGACGAGGTCCTTGACGTCAATTCCGGACAAGTGGGCCAGGCCGAGCAAAATGGAACACTGACCGGAGAAGGGGCCCTGATTGCCTCGCTCAACTCCAAACGCACCGGGAAAATGACCGACATTGTGGCCACCATCCAAGGTGAACAGGATCGCATCATCCGCGCGCCGATGGATCGGGCGATCGTCGTACAAGGCGGACCCGGCACCGGGAAAACCGCAGTAGCCCTGCATCGCGCCGCCTATCTGCTTTACACCCATCGTCGTCGGCTCGAACGTTCCGGCGTGCTCGTGGTTGGCCCCAGTTCTGCTTTTCTGCGCTACATCAACCAAGTGCTGCCTTCGTTGGGAGAAACGGGTGTGGTTTCGCGTACCATCGGCGATCTGGTTCCCGGCTTCAACGCCGACGGCACGGATTCGCCCCGAGCAGCCCAGCTGAAGGGCGAAGCCAGAATGGCCCATGCGATCGCCAATGCTGTGGCTGCAAGGGAGCGTGTTCCCAAACATTTGCCGACAGTGCGCATCAACGGTATGGACGTCGCAATGCGCAAAACCGACGTCATGCAGGCATTGGAAGACGCCAAACGTACCCGCTTGCCGCATAACAGGGCCAGGGAGACCTTTGTAAAAAGCGTCCTGAACGCGATGCGCAACCGGTACGTGGACAATCTCGATTACACCCCGGAACAGTCGGAAATCTCGGACGTGGCGATGCAGCTGAAAATGCACGATGAGATTCGAAAGACACTGAACCTCGCATGGCTGCCCATGAATGGACCTTGGCTGATCGATCAGCTGTTCGCCAAGCCCAAACAGCTGCGCCGATTCGCCCCCTGGCTTTCCGACAACGACATCGAAACGCTGGTACGGCCAAAGCACTCGCCGATGACGGCTTCCGACATCCCCCTGCTCGACGAAGCCATGGAACTGCTCGGCCCCGATCCGAAAATCTCGGCCCGCGAAGCCGCAGCCAAGGCCAAGCGCAATGAAGAGGAGCAATTCGCCAAAGACACCTTGGCACAGGCCGGCATCGGCTCGGGCATCGTCACTTCCTCGATGCTGATTGACAATATCAACGGCATCGATGCAGAGGCTGTGGCCCAGAAAGCAGGCGCGGACCGCGAATGGACCTATGGGCATATCGTCATCGATGAAGCGCAGGAACTCACGGCGATGGATTGGCGGATGCTGATGCGACGCTGCCCGTCACGTTCCTTCACCATCGTCGGAGACGTGGCACAGACGTCGGCATTGGGAGGAACCCGACGTTGGGATAAGACCATGGATCGTCTGTTCGGACCCAATGGATGGGACCTCAAAGAGCTGACGATCAACTATCGCAACCCCCAAGAGGTCTCTCAACTGGCAACCCGTTTCGCCGAGGACGAGGGGCTGTATGTATCCACCACAAAAGGCGTGCGCACGGTATCCGATTCGGTGCGGCGCGTCAACGCCGATGACCGGACATCAGCCAATGCCCTATTGTCAACCATCAATCACGCATCCTTGGATCTGGCGAACCAGTTTATTTCGAGCGACGGCACCGGTCGCGTCGCCGTCATTGCTCCCGATTCGCAGCTCACAGCAATACGCCGAAGCCTGTATCGGGCCTTGTCCCGAGAAAAGGGCGAGGCGATCGCCTCAAAACTAATGGGAATAGCGGAAGGCAAAGAACACAAAGAGACGGGCAGCGTTTTCGAGTCCTCGCTCAGCGATGCACCATTGAGCGTGTGCGATACACAGATGATCAAAGGCTTGGAATACGATGCCGTGATCTTGGTTCAACCCGGTGAAATCGCTCAGAATGCACCATCGCGTCTTTCAGGAGCGGCCGATCTGTACGTGGCGTTGACCAGGCCGACACAACGGCTGGCTATAGTTCGAACACCGGCAGACAAACGTCTGCTTGACCTGTAAGCCGGTAAACGGCCAACCGAAAAACGATTCGGCAGGAAGGTAACTATTCGGCAGAGAGCTCCTTGTCGGTCTTCAAATCGTCGATGGCCTTCTGAAAATCATCCAACCCGTTGAAATTCTGATAAACGCTGGCAAAACGCAGATAGGCTACCTCGTCGAGTTCACGCAGCGGCTTGAGAATTGCTTTGCCGATATCCTCTGACTTGACCTGCGCCAGCCCTTGGCTCCGCAGGTCCTCTTCAACCTGCTGACCCAGCTGCTTCAACGAGTCCTCGTCAATCGGACGCCCTTGGCACGCCTTTCGCACACCATCAATGACCTTCTGACGGTCAAACGGCTCAAGACTGCCAGACCGTTTGGTGACCAAAAGCATTGTGGTCTCTACCGTGGTGAACCTACGGCCACATTCGGGACATTCGCGCCGTCGCCTGATGGAATGACCGTCTTCACTGATGCGGGTATCCACTACTTTGGTGTCATTATGCTGGCAAAAAGGACAATGCATACTGTCACCATAACTAAAGGGCGGGAAAAGGGCAATGCCCACTTCCCCACAATTACAAGCTCGATGTATTCGTCATAGAAGTCTGCCGGCGGCAAGGACCAGTGCACACCAGATCTGTTTCAACGTCTCAGAGCTGTTCGGGCACCACAATCTGCTGACCAGGATGCAACTGATCGGAATCCAACTGGTTCAGATCCATGATCTTTGTGACCGTGTCCCCCACGTTTTTGCTTTTCGGGGTGATCTGCTGAGCGTACGACCACAACGTATCACCGGGACGAACAGTGTAGCTGGCGACGTTGGCATCCGATGTCGCGGAATTCGCCATATGCGGAGCGATAACCTGCCAGCCGGCCAATATCATAAAGGCAACGACGAGTGCGGCGATAACCCTGTTATGCACGATACGACGACGGTTGGCGGCATTGCGAACTTTTGCTTCACTTGTGTTTGCACTCATTTTGCACTCCTTCGAACATATGTACTAACGAACATTTGTTCTATATTGGCACACATGTTCGAAAAAAGCAAGGGAGAATCGAACATCTGTTTGATTTTGCGGCAAAAAAGGGTTATGCTGTAAGTTAAACGCCGAAAGGAACTATCGTGAGCACCCTCCCACCAACCCATAACCCTCATGGCAACGTTGTTCAGGCCACGCCGTCGCTGAATCTGACGGACCGACAGCGCAAAGTCCTGGAGGCGATTCGCAGGCATGTCTCCCGTTATGGTTTTGCACCCTCATTCCGCGAAATAGGCGAGGCGGCAGGGCTGAAAAGCCCCTCCTCGGTGAAACACCAGCTTGAGGTGCTCGAGGACAAGGGCTATATCAGGATGAACGCGAACAAGGGCCGCGCAATCGAACTGGTGGAGAACGAACCGAACATCCCTGCATCAAGTCAAGCCGCCAACGTCATTCCATTCAACTCCGGAGAAGAAAAAGACGAGGCCATCGCCCAATCGCACGATATTCCTCTGGTCGGCCGCATCGCTGCGGGCACGCCCATCACCGCCGAACAACATGTCGAAGACGTGATGAGGCTGCCGGAGCGACTCACCGGCAACGGCAATCTGTTCATGCTTGAGGTTCACGGCGATTCGATGATCGACGCGGCCATCTGCGACGGGGATTTTGTGGTGGTCCGCGAACAGGAAACGGCCGAGAACGGCGATATCGTCGCTGCGCTGCTCGACGGAGAGGCGACGGTCAAGACTTTCCAGAAGGATCACGGCCATGTGTGGCTGATGCCGCACAATCCCGCCTATTCCCCCATCGACGGCACCTATGCCACCGTGATGGGCAAGGTCGTCACCGTGCTGCGCAAGATCTGAGCCTGTACGATTGGAATACGGAAGCCTCGACAGCCGACAGTGATTCTTGCCGACACATGAATAGAATGCAAAACGAAGCATTCAATTTCATAGCTCGTCTTTCAATTTGTCAGGCCAAAAGCCAATAGGACACCGCTTTCCCATCCGACTTGTATGCGCAGCAGGAACAGCACGTCTGCAATTGCGTCTTTTCGAGCACTAACTGCAGTTATTATGCTGGAAAAGACGCATTGAGACATTCATTTTGCGTCTTTTCCAGCATAAATATGCGGGAAATGCTGGAAAAGACGCATTCAGCGGTGGATTTCCTCACTCTGGGATTGGCTGAACCCCTGCGGTTCCAGTTGGAACGTGGTGTGGGGAATCGAAACCGAGAAATGCTCGGTCAGGCAGGTATGCAGCTGATGCAGGATATCGGCGCCCTGGGCCATCGTCAGGCCCGGCTCCACGACGACGTGGGCGGTCAGGATCGGCATGCCGGTCGCCACCGTGGAGGCGTGCACATCATGGACGTCGACAACATGGTCGACGCTTTTCATATGCTTGCGCACCTCATCGAGATCCAATCCTTCAGGCGTTTCTTCGAGCAATACCTTAACCGCGTTCCTCATCAGGACAAATGCCCTCGGTACAATCAGCAACGCGATAATGGCACCGGCGACGGCGTCGAAGCCATGCCAGCCAGTGGTCATGATGACGATGGCCGATATCACCACAGTGAATGAGCCCAGCGCATCGTTCATGGTCTCAAGGAAGGCGGCGCGCATGTTCATATTGTCTTTATGCTGTCCGGAAAGCACAAACACGGAAATGACGTTGAACACCAAGCCAAGGATGCCAAAACCGAGCAGCATACCGACGCTCTGGACTTCCTCGCCGGAGATACCTGCCAGACGCAATACCGCTTCGATCAGGGCATAGATTCCAACCGCCATCAGAATCAGCGCGCCAAGGCCGGCCGTGATCGGCTCAAGCCGGGCCCAGCCCCAGGTCCGCTCCTTGTCGGGTTTTCTTCGCATCAGCACCGCCGTCACCGTCGACGCGGTAAGCACCGCGACATCGGTAAGCATATGCGCGCAATCGACCAGCAGCGCCAGCGAACCGGTGATGACGGCACCGACGACTTCGACCACGAAAATCGTCAGGGTCAGCCCCAATGTAACCATCAGTCTGGTCTGGTGCTCCTTCGCTTTTTGCTCGCCGGTCGGGTGTTCCGTTTTCCTTGTTTCGGCCATTTGAGTATCTTGCCGTTGCGTACCCATGTTCGCTCCTCTGTAGCGGTGCCATCGCTGCAACCTGACAGGCATGGCGGTGGACCGAATTCTCCTGCTTTGACGCTCATACGTTTTTAGACGTTGAACACCGTTTCACGAACGACACTATACGCGCGAGAATCCATGCGGGAGTTGGGTTTTGCGGCTCAGAGCCGAAGAACAAGCAGGTCGCACATTATTGTGCATTTGACTTGTGCTTGACACCAAAACCGACAATCCTTTTCATTGTCAACGATGGTTGGAGAATGCGGAGTATCGGGGAGGCCCGAAGCACCAACGGGTTCGATAGCCCAATAAAAAGCGAAATGAAATGACGAATGCCGCTCCTGTTCCAAAACGAAACAAAAGCGGCATATGTACAAGACGCGTCGCCAATTATCACCAACCGATGATCACAGATTCAACCTACGAAATCCACAATCACCCGAAATGGATGACGGCGGCGAACTCAACGCAAGAATCAGAAACCGAACTTGGCGACGGTTTCCTTCAACGTGTCGGCCGAACGACGCAGCTCGGCGAGCTCGTGGTCGGAAAGCGGCGTGTTGATATGCGAGTTGACACCGGAACGGTTGACCAGGGTCGGCACAGACATGCAGATGTCGGAGATGCCGTGGAAGTCCTGCAAAAGCGAGGACACCGGCAGCACGCGGTTCGAATCGTTCAGGACCGCGTCGATGATGTCGACGCCAGACATGGCGATCGCGAAGTTCGTGGCGCCCTTGCCGTTGATGATGCGGTAGGCGGCGTTCTTGACTTCCTGGTGAATCTCCTCGCGCTTGGCGGCATCGAGCGGCTCATGGCCGGGCAGTGCCTGCCAATCGCACATAGTGACGCCGCCGATGGTGGCGGAAGCCCACAGCGGCACTTCGGAGTCGCCGTGTTCGCCGGCAATGTAGGCATGCACGTTCTTGACATTGACACCGGTCTGCTGGCCGATAAGGAAACGCAGGCGGGCGGTGTCGAGGTTGGTGCCAGAGCCGAAGATCTGGTTGGCCGGCAGGCCGGAGAGCTTCAGCATCACGTAGGTGACGATGTCGACCGGGTTGGTGATGAGCATATAGATGGCGTTCGGGGCGACCTTGATAACGCCAGGAACGATGGACTTCATCATGTTGACGGTCGCGTTGGCAAGGTCAAGCCTGGTCTGACCCGGCTTCTGACGAGCGCCTGCGGTGATGACCACCATATCGGCGTCGCGGCAGATCTCCACGTCGTCGCTGCCGTCGATGGAAACGGAAGGATAGAAGCTGGAGCCGTGCTGCATATCGAGGACTTCCGCCTCGACGCGCTCCTTGTTGATGTCTTCGAGCACGATGTCGCGGGCAACGCCACGCTGGGCGGCGGCGAAGGCGAGCGTGGAGCCTACTGCTCCGGCTCCGATGATGGCAAGCTTGGTCGGTTTAATCGAATTGGACATATGATTGAACCCTTTCAAAATGAGTGCTGACAAAAGGAGTGATAGCCGATTGGTTTATTGTCGCCATTCGTCCGCCCCTCTTTCGCACAACCATGCGAGCATACCCGAACGCAGCCATAGCGGTAGCGCCGTGCATCTCGTCATTGTGATAGTCACAAATCTTGATCGGCGCAATTTGAAAAACGAAAACGACCCGTTTTTGCACCGTTGGCAACCGCCCGTCGAATTCCAATCGACATCAAAGCGGAACCTTGTGACTAGCATTATTTTATCAGGTGGCATACATAATTTGATATTGGTCACATTCTTGAATTTGACCAATAATTACCCATGAAACGAGCCGCCTGAACGGCTTTTGCGCCCCAACAAACGCTGCCGCCCCTAAATCCCCGTCAGCCCATAACGCAACACTATCGACAAACTGGTCCGAATTCGATCCGATACCATCTGCCACACACGCACGCATGTTATAAATATGCTTCTTCCACGCTCGGATGGCACGCTGTGGCGGATGCCTATTCTGCCGGCCAATACGGGGCGACATATTTGTCGAAGGCGTCGGCGACATGGCGTGAGACCTCGTCGAACGGCGTGTCCCATACCGCCCGATTGAAAATCTCACATTCGATATCACCGTGCCAACCGGTCGCCGCCACCGCCTGCGTGAGCGCTTTGAAGTCGATGACGCCTTCGCCGGGGTAATGGCGGCTCAGGAGAGGATCCGCCTCAAGCGGCGTGCGATAGTCGCAGACCTGATAGGCGGCGATGCGGCCCTCACGGCCGGCACGGGCGATGGAACGCAACACGTTGGGGTCCCAGAAGACATGGAAGGTGTCGACGACAACACCCACCGCCTTCGGGTTGAAAGGCGCTGCGATATCAAGCGCCTCGTCAAGTGTCGACACGCAGGCTCTATCGGTGCAATACATCGGATGCAACGGCTCGATGGCGAGCGTGACCCCGGCCGCCAAAGCGTCGGCCTCAAGTTCTGCGAGCGCTTCGGCCACACGACTGCGGGCTTCCGCAAGGTCCTTCGAGCCTTGGGGCAACCCACCGACGACGAGTACAAGCACCGTGCACCCGAACGCGGAGGTTTCCTCGATGAGCCTGCGGTTGTCGTCGATCGCGGCGCGGCGCTCCGGCCCTTCAGGCATGGTGAAAAAGCCGCCGCGACACATCGAAGAGACGCACAGACCCGAATCAGACACCATACGGACCGCTTCAGGCACGCCTATCGCCTCCACCGGCTCACGCCACAGCCCGACGCTGTGGTAGCCGGTTTGGGTAAGCGTGTCAAGCGTCTGCCGCAAATCGGCGTGCTTGATCGTCGCCTGATTCATTGACAACATTGGACTGACCATCACGACTCTCCTTTTCCATTGTGTTTATTCGGCTTTTACACGTACGTCTGCGGGCTGATGCCCCGCGCCGAGCGCCTTGTCCGCATGCCGGATATCGACACCAGGCCAACGAGAGACCGGAAGCCTATACACCGTGCATTCCGATTCCGTTCAAGGCAAGCAACGCGTTCCAACGCTGCGCCGCCAGCTGCGGAACCTCGAGCGCGCCGCATTCGTTCGCCAGCTGAACCACCCGTGAGAGGCTCGGCAGGCTGCGGGCCGACTGCAGGCCGCCGACCATCGCGAATGCAGGTTGGTGCCCGTTGAGCCACGACATGAACGCCACCGATGTCTTGTAGTATTCGGTGGGTGCGGCGAAAACCTGACGCGCCAATGCCTGGGTGGGCTCAAGGATGCGCAGGTAAGCCGCCTCGTCGCCACGGTCAAGCGCCTGAACCGCCGCAGAGACATGCGGGGCGATGACGGAGAACGCGCCGAGCAGGGCGTCGGAATGCATCACAATCTTATTGTCCGGCTGGCGTTTGGCACGAGGGTCGTCCTGTTCGCCGTCTCGGATCAGGTCGACGTAGTGCATGTCGTCGCCGGTGAGCATCATCACGCCTTCCGGCAGCATGGCACGTACGTAACGCTCGGCATCCTCGTCAAGCAACGACATTTTCACACCCCGCACCTTGCCGGGGTTGTCGGCGATGATCCGCAAAAGCGTTTGCGATGCCTTACGCCAGTCAGTGGAGCCGAAATAGCCATGTAATTGATTGTCGAACACCTCTCCCAGCCAGTGAAGGATCACCGGAGACTTCGCAGCGGATATCACTTCGTCATACACTTTGACATAGTCGGCGGCACTTTTTGCGGCTTGGCAGAGGTGCCGCGAGCACATGATGACCGGGCCGCAACCTGATTGCTCGCAGACACTCAACTGCTGCAAATAAGCCTCAACTATCTGCGAAAGGTCGAAATCACCCAGGTCCGCAGGCTCGAGCTGGTCGGTGTTGACACCGGCGCACACGAGATCAGCCACACTCCTGCCCCAGCCTTCGTTTTTGGCATATTGCGCGGCGGCGGCCCCGGTGCGACGCATCAGCTCGGCGGTGGCGGGCCAGTCCAAACCGAGATTGCGTTGCGCGGTATCCATGCAGTCGGCCACACCCAGACCCCAGGACCAGATCATGCGCCGGAAGCCGATGGTGGACTCCCAGTCGATTTGCGCCGGACGGCCCGGCGTATTGTCCGCCCAGGCAAGCGGCACCACATGCGCCGCGGCGTACACCGTGCGCGAACGCAACGGGGCTTTGGGCTTGGCAAACGCAGGCGCAGGGTTGGCTTCGACACACCGCCGGCCACCCGATTCATCAATCAACGTCAATGTTGTCATCGTTGCCTCGTTCCCGATTTCCGCCATTCAGCATCTTCAAATGCATTACACAATTTGTGCATCTCCGCCCTCCGGTCAGTACCGATCGTTGGGAACCGCCACCTTTGCACCACGCTTGGCGGACTGATAACCGAGCTCTGCCAGCCGCACGCCACGCGCTCCGGACGCGAAATCGTAAGGGTACGGTGTATCCGTCGCCAAAGCGCGAATGAACTGCTCCCACTGTGCCTTGAAGCCGTTCTCGAATTGCTCGTCGTCGCCCACAGGCTGCCAATCGCCACGGTAACGATGCACATCGGGCACATCCGGATTCCACACGGCCAAAGGAGTGGCGTCCCGCACCTGGATCTTGGCGTCGAAAAGCCCGGCCACGGCCGAACCTCGCGTCCCGTCCACATGAAGTTGCAGAAGCTCATCGCGGTCCACGCGCGTGTTCCACGAAGAGTTCATCTGCACCGTCGCCCCGTTTTCAAGCTCGAAAATCGCATAGGCCGCATCTTCGGCAGTGGACGGATAGCGTCTGCCGTTTTCATCCACACGCTCGGGTATCTCGATTTTCGCCTGCGCATACACCGAGGCGATCGGTCCGAAAAGCCCTTCGATCACATAGTTCCAATGCGGGAACATGTCCGAGATGATGCCGCCGCCGTCTTCCTTGCGATAGTTCCAGCTCGGCCGCTGCGAGGCGCGCCAGTCCCCCTCGAACACCCAGTAGCCGAAGTCGCCGCGCACCGAAAGGATACGCCCGAAAAAACCGGAGTCGACAAGCCGCCTCAGCTTGATCAGACCGGGCAGGAAAAGCTTGTCGTGTACCACCCCCGTTTTCACGCCCTTGGCCTCGGCAAGACGTGTCAGCTCGCAGGCGCTCTGATAATCCGCGGCGATGGGTTTTTCGGTATATATGTCCTTTCCGGCGGCAATCGCCTTGGTGATGGCGGCGGGGCGTGCCGTGGTCGTCAGGAAATCGGCATACAGCGAATAATGCGGATCCGCAAGCACCGCATCCAGATCGGTGGTGTAGTTAAGGTCGCCGTGCCGCGCTGAAATCTCGCGCAACTTGCTTTCATGACGTCCGACGAGTATCGGATCGAGCATGACACGCGAACCGTCCGGAAGCTCAACGCCGCCGGCTTCGATAATGGGCAGCACCGAACGGCACAGGTGCTGCCGGTAGCCCATACGCCCCGTCACGCCATTCATGATCACGCCGATGGTTTTGTCGGCCATAATGTCCACCTTTCGTTTCGTTACGCGTTCCGGCTCACGATTGCGCCACGGCCGGCAGCGCCTCTATGGCTTTACGTGCGGCGACAAGCGCCTCGCGCAGCGGTGGGACATCTGGATACCAGCGCCTCTCCCACTCCAAGGAAAGAGGGCCGGTGTAGCCACCTGCCTTCAGCACGCGACAGCATTGTTCCAATGGCACGCGCCCGGAGCCCTGCAGCACCGGCGTCTGGTCGCCGGGATAGGCGCAGTCCTTGATCTGCACCAAGCCACGCCCGCCAACCAGATATTGCCTGATATAGTCGAACGTCGTCTGCGGATCCTCGCCCACACGCCAGGGGTGCGCGATGTCCCAGATCGAGCCGACGCGGTTGCCTGGAGCCAGTTTGTCAAGATAATAATGAATCAACGCGTTGCGAGCGCCGTTGGTGTGGCTGTCGTGGGTCTCGATCAGCGGCTGAACGCCAAGCCGGTCCGCCAGAGGCAAAACCTTCGCCACAATCTCGGCCCCACGTTTTGACACACCGGCCAGATTCATCCCATCCGGCAACGCGAGACCTGGCAAGCGGTCGGGGGTTGCAAGACTCCCGGCATCGAGCGGGGCGGTCGGGAAGACGCGCACGAATCGTGCGCCGAGCACACTCGCCATTTTCAGGCAGTGTTCAAGGCTTTCGACCAGTTCTTCCTGCGAACGAGACATATTGCAGATTTGCACGCGCGAGTCGACCGAGACGATCCCGACCCCCGCCTTGTCAACCAACTCGTCACGCATCGCCTTGAGCTCGTCGTCGGTCGAATCCATGCGGAATCGCATCTCCTCGCCCACGGAGACTTCGATCGTCGTGACCCCGGTGGCGCGGAAGGTCTGCGCGAGTTCGTCAATCGAATCATAAGGCGCGCCAAGCGTGCTTGCCGCAAGTTCCCAAGTCATCGCGTACCGCCTTTCACGCCGCCGGTTATATCGGCAGCAGTGGCATCAGGATGGTTGGCATCGCCCAACGGGTTCTCTTCAGGATGATCAAGCGGCTCGCCCGCGGCGATGTGCTCGAACTCGCGGACCACAGACTCCCCTATGCGGTTCAGGTCAACACCCATCGAACCGGCGATATGCGGAGTGATAATGACATTGTCGCGGTTCCACAACGGTGAATCGGGCGGCAACGGCTCAGTCGGGTAGGTGACGTCGAGCACCGCACGGATGCGCCCAGAAACGAGCTCCCGCTCGAGCGCATCGGGATCGATGACGATGCCGCGCGCCGAGTTCATCAACAGGGCTCCATCTTTCATCAGACCCAGTTCGCGCGCGCCGATCATGCCTTTGGCCTGCTCAATTCCGGGAGTGTGGACCGAGACGATGTCGGAATAACGGAATACGTCATCAAAGCTGACCTTCGTGGCCCCATACGCCGCCGCCATTTCGTCGCTCAGGTGCCGGCTCCACGCGATCACCTTGAAATCGAAGGGCTTCAACAGCGTCATGAAGTCGCGTGCGATCTGCGAAGTGGCGGTGATAATGCCGACCGTCTTGCCGTAAGTACCGGCATCGGGAAAACTCTGTTCCCGATCCACCGGTTTGCGCTCGCGCTCATACTGCCGTTGTGAGAGAGTGTAATACTTGCTTTCGAGCAGGGTGACCCCAAGGCAATATTCGGCCACAGGCAGGGAGTTGGCGGCCTGCACGTTGGTGGCGAAGATGCCTCTGCGCTTGGCGACACGCAGCGCTTCGGTGGTGAATTTGACGTAGGCGCTGCCTTGCGAGGCGACGATGCCCTTAAGATGCGGCATGGCGGCAAGCACTTCGGGGGTCACTTCCGGCGCATCCCAGCCATACCAGAGATAATCGATGTCGTGAAGTCGCGCCATCTCAACGGGGTTTGCATAGTCGAGCACTTCCTGATGCTGTGTAAAGTCCGCAATCGCGCGCAACCGAGCCCACATATCATCGGTCAGCAACATCTCCGGCAACCCACGTTTCATGGATATGCCGATCTTGAATTTTCCAGCCATAGCGCTCCTTCGCTTGGTTTGCACCGAACCGGTATCCGTCGGCGATTTCGGCGCTCACATCGTTGTGATTTTCACAATATCACGGAAAGAAAGGCATCAATGCAACTAAGCCTGATTTGCATCAGGGTTGCGGCCGATGCAGGATTTATGCATTACGAAAATCTCATTACCCGTACGAAAATACCTGATTCACCAAGCCAACAAAAGCGATGACAGAATCGACAAACCCAGCACAGACGCGAAGCGCCTAACCGACAGCCTGATCCATCACCTGCGCGGCCAAACGGGAATCGACGTCAGCCTGTAACGAAACGCCGTCGGCTCGGTAATCCTCTTTCTCGACTTTTCCGTATTCACGGACGCGGGAAAGCAGGGAACCCGCCTCGTCGGTATATGGCAGCAGGGCTTCGACGTGGACCTGCGGGACGGGCAGCGCCTTTTCCACGGATTTACGCAAGTCGTCCAAACCGCTTTGATCGGCCGCAGAGACGATCAGCGCGTCGGGGCGGATGTTGTGCAGACGATCGCGTGTGCCCCGGTCGACCTGGTCGGCCTTATTGAAGGCGAGGATATGCGGGATGTCGGTTGCGCCGTCGATGCCGGCGAGGACGTCGTTGACGGCTTCGATCTGCGCGAACGGATCGGTGGTGGAGGCGTCGACGACATGCAGGATGACATCAGCCTCGCCGATTTCCTCAAGGGTGGATTTGAACGCCTCGACCAGCTGGGTGGGCAGGCGGCGCACGAAACCGACCGTGTCGACGTAGGCGTAAAGGCGTCCGTCGGCGGCTTTGGCCCGGCGAACCGCCGTGTCGAGGGTGGCAAAGAGGGCATTGCCGACCAGCTCGCCGGAGTTGGTCAGACGATTGACGAGCGAGGACTTGCCGGCATTGGTATAGCCGACCACGGCGACCGTAGGCAGCCCGTAACGATGGCGGGAGCCGCGCTTGACGGCACGTGCCGGAGCCATCTCGCGGATCTGCTTTTTGAGGCGGGCGATGCGGGTGCGGATGACGCGGCGATCCATCTCGATCTGTGTCTCGCCGGGGCCACGGGAGCCAATGCCGCCGTTGACGCCTGCGGCCTGACCTCCGGCCTGACGCGAAAGCGAGCCGCCCCAGCCACGCAACCTCGGAAGCATGTATTCCAGCTGTGCCAGTTCCACCTGCGCCTTGCCTTCACGACTGGTGGCATGCTGAGCGAAGATGTCGAGGATGACGGCAGTGCGGTCGACCACCTTGACCTTGGTGGCGTCCTCGAGCGCACGGCGCTGGCTGGGAGCCAAATCGCCATCGACGATGATGGTATCAGCCTCGCAAAGCGCCACGATGCCGGCAATCTCCTTGGCCTTGCCTCGGCCAACGTAGGTGGCAGCGTCAGGCTTCAGACGATGCTGCAATACACCATCGCAGACCACGGCACCGGCGGTGTGTGCGAGCGCCGCCAGCTCACGCAGGGATTCCTCAGCCTGCTCGATGGTGGTGTCGACGTTCGACCATACCCCCACCAACACAACGCGTTCAAGGCGCACCTTGCGGTATTCGACGTCGGTCTCGTCCTGCATCTCCCCCAGGCCGGTGACATGCTTGAGCTCGTTGCGCGACTCGCGCTCGCTCCACTCCTCGGCCCCCGGAGCGCGGCCATCGCTGCTCTCCTGCAAGATGTCGGACTGCTGTCCCAACACTTCGTTCTGCTCGTCGTGCTCGTTCTGTACGCCTTTACGCCCGTCGTCTACTGCCAATAAATCAACCTTTCGATTTTCGAAAATCCAACTGTATCCAAGCATATTCGGTGAGGTGAACGCGTTTCACTGTTCCGGTATACAACTAATATAGAGAATCTATTATCGAGGCATGGCTAGGGGCCACAACAAATCAGGACATAGCAGGACAAATGAGCGGAACACCAAGAAAACAGCAAGGAAAAGCAACTTCGCAAAACCCGACGTCGGAACAGTATTTTTCGGCGGAACCCGCCTCGCGGGATGTGCGACGGAATCTGCACGTTTCACTGCGCGGGCACGATGTGGACGTCGAGGTTTCCAACGGGGTGTTTTCGGGGCATAGGCTGGATCTGGGCACTTCCGTGTTGCTGCGGCACGCACCGCAAGCACCGAAAAACGGGACGTTCCTTGACATTGGCTGCGGATGGGGGCCCATCGCGTTGACGCTTGGGTTGGAGTCGCCGAAGGCCGATATTTGGGCGCTGGATGTCAACGAGCGCGCGCTGGAACTGACCAAAACGAATGCCGAAAAACTCGGGCTTGGCGAACGTATTCATGCGGCGAAAGCCGCGGATATACCAGCAGATTTGGCCTTTGACCTCATTTGGTCGAACCCGCCGATTCGCGTGGGCAAGGACGAACTGCATTCGTTACTGATGGCTTGGATTCCGCGACTTAACACAAACGGATACGCCTATTTGGTGGTGCAGAAAAATCTTGGAAGCGACTCGTTGATCAAGTGGCTGTCAGCAGAGCTCGGTGACGACTTCACCGTTACAAAATATGCAAGCTCCAAAGGCTACCGTGTTATCGAAGTACGTAGGAACGCATGAAATACCATTATCCTTCTGATTTGCCGGTCAGTGCGGCGCACGACGAAATTCAGCGCGCCGTGCGGGATTCGCAGGTCGTCATCGTCTCCGGGCAGACCGGCTCGGGCAAGACCACCCAGATACCGAAAATGCTCTTGGAAATGGGCCGCGGCACCCACGGTCATCAGATCGTTCACACCCAGCCACGCCGCTTGGCCGCACGCACCGTGGCCGAACGCATCTGCGACGAAATGGGCGTGAAGCTCGGCGATGAGATCGGCTATCAGGTGCGATTCACCGACGAAAGCTCGCCCAAGACCCGCCTGCGCATCGTCACCGACGGCATTCTCTTGGCCCAGATCCAGCACGATCCGAGCCTTTCGCGCTACGACACCATTATCATCGACGAAGCGCACGAACGCAGCCTCAACATCGACTTTCTGCTCGGCTACCTGACGGCGTTGCTGCCAAAACGCCGCGATCTGAAACTCATCATCACCTCGGCCACCATCGACTCGGTGAAATTCAAGGAGCATTTCGAGGACGCGCTGCATACCAAAGTGCCCGTCATCGAAGTCTCAGGACGAACCTACCCCGTGCAGATCGTCTATGAACCACTGGGCGGCATGCCAGCGCTGATGCGGCATGTGCCGGGATTTGCCGACGGATCGCTGCCCGACGAGAACGGCGAGATTCCGGGTGCTGGCGATAGCAACGGAAGCAATGGTTCCAGTAATACCGGCAGCGAGAATATGCCCCGTGCTGTGGCACGCGCCTGCGCCGAACTGGTCATTCATTCTTCGCACGACCGCGGGCCGCGCGACATTTTGGTCTTTGCTTCCGGCGAGCGCGACATCCACGAATATGAAGACGCCATCCGCCATCACTTCGGCCCACGAGCCAACGACATGCGCCGCCCGGACGCACTGGAAATCGTACCGCTTTACGCCCGCCTTTCGTCCAAAGAGCAGCATCGCGTCTTCGAACATCATTCCCGCCAGCGCATCGTCATCGCCACCAACGTGGCCGAAACCTCGCTGACCGTACCCGGCATCCGTTACGTGGTCGACCCCGGCGAGGCCCGTATCTCACGCTATTCCAAGTCCGCCAAGGTGCAGCGTTTGCCGATCGAGGCCATCAGCCAGGCCAGCGCCGACCAGCGAAGCGGCCGTTGCGGGCGTATCGCCGACGGCATCGCCATCCGTCTCTATTCCAAGGACGATTACGAATCCCGCCCGCGCTTCACCGAACCGGAAATCCTGCGTACCTCATTAGGCGCTGTTGTATTACATATGCTTTCGGTGGGTGTCGCACGCACGGCCGACGACGTGACCCATTTCGGCTTCATCGACCCGCCAGATACGCGTTCCGTTTCCGACGGTTTCAACGAACTGACCGAGCTCAAGGCCATCGCCCGTAAGCACGGCGAGGTTCGCCTGACCCACACCGGCCGTCAGCTTTCACGCATTCCCATCGACATCAGGCTGGGCCGCATGATTCTCGAGGCGGCGCAGAAGGCAACACCCAACACGCTCGCTGCGGTGCTGGTCATCGTCGCCTTCCTCAGCTTGCAGGATCCGCGCGAACGGCCCGATGCAATCCGCGCCGAAGCCGACCGCGTCCACAACCGTTATGCCGACGAAACAAGCGATTTCCTGACCGCCTTGAACATGTGGGACCACATCTTCGGCCCCGACGAAGGCGGTGACGGGGACCACACTGGCAACGCCAAACTGCGCAAGATTTGCAAGTCCGAATACTTCAGTTTCATTCGCCTGCGCCAATGGCGTGATTTGGTCTCGCAGCTACGGCAGATGTGCCGGCAGATGCATTTCAAAGTAGGTAAGCCCACCCCGATTTCGCGTCCGGCTCCGGAAATTCTCATGCTGCCGTTGAACCAGCAGGCGGCACACTCCCTTTGCTGTTCGTGGGATTCGCAGGGCATCCACTCCTCCATGCTCGCCGGCCTGCTTTCGATGATGGGCATGCAGGTGGTGCGCGAGCCCAAGGCCTCGGATTTCTCCGGACTCAAGGGTGCCGCGAAGGCGCGGGCCATGAAACGGGCGGCCAAACAGTCCAAGAACGAATATCAGGGCGCGCGCGGCACCCGTTTCGCACTCTTCCCGGCCTCGTCGGTGGCCAAGTCGACCCCGCCGTGGGTGATGTCGACCGATCTGACCGAAACCTCGCGCTTGTGGGCCCGTTATTCCGCCGTCATCGACCCGGCGTGGGCCGAACCGTTGGCAGGAAGCCTCACCCGCGTCACCTACGCCGAGCCGCATTGGTCGGGTTCGCGAGGCAGCGCCATCGCCAGCTCGAAAGTGCTGCTCTACGGTCTGCCGATCGTGCAGGACCGGCCGGTGCAATGGGGTCGTATCAACCCTCCAGAGGCCCGCGATTTTCTGATTCGTCAAGGTTTGGTCGAGGGTGATATCCAGCAGCGTTTCTCCTACGACGATTTTGTCGAAGCCAACCGCGACATTTTGCAGGACGCAGTGGATGATACCAACCGCACCCGCCAGATCTCCGATTCCGTCAGCGACGAGGACCTCTTCGACTTCTACAACGCCGTCATTCCGGCTGATGTCACCAGCGTGGCCGACCTCGGCAAGTGGGTCAAATCCATCCACGAAGCGCAGCCACATCTGCTCGACTTCGACCCGGACAAGGTCGAACGTTTGCAATCGCACGAATCCGTGGATTTGCGCGATTATCCCGACCAGTGGCACACGCTTGGCACCGACGGCACCCCCATCGACCTGCGCCTGAGCTATATCTACAACCCCAGCGATCCGGCCGACGGCGTGACGGTACATATCCCCATCAAGGCCTTGTCCCGTTTGACTCCCGAGCAGTTCACATGGAACGTGCCGGGACTTCTGGACGAGCTTATTCTGGGCTATATCAAGTCGCTGCCGAAGTCGCTGCGTGTCCAGTTTGTCCCAGCACCAGACACGGCCCGCACCATCCGTGCCGCCATTGACGAGCGCTACCCCGACCTGCCTGGCTCCGGCTCAGAAGGTAAGCCGAACCTGCCGCCAGTGGACGAGGCGACCGGCACCGCACGCTGGCCTGATTTCGCGCACGCTTTCACTTACGCCGCCATCACCAGCGTT
Source organism: Bifidobacterium sp. ESL0745 (assembly GCF_029433335.1). Classification (NCBI taxonomy): domain Bacteria; kingdom Bacillati; phylum Actinomycetota; class Actinomycetes; order Bifidobacteriales; family Bifidobacteriaceae; genus Bifidobacterium; species Bifidobacterium sp. ESL0745. Next base: position 240,833 of record NZ_JAQTHX010000001.1, on the reverse strand, counting down.
AACGCCACCATCCATCCTGAGGATTTCAACAGCGACCAGCTCGACAAACTTTCGCCGTATCTTCGGGTCACGTTCAGCGTCGAGGAACCGCTGCCACCGGCACCCGGGAAAAGTCGTCACGGCAACAAAAGTCATAATAAAAACAGGCAAGAACAGGCCAATACCGCCGGCAATCCAACGATCATCGACGACGCGACGTTCCGCGCCCAACGCCACGGCAAAACCCGACGTTACCGGGTGCTCGGAACCGGCAAATCGCTGGTCGAGCTCCAGCGCAAGTTCGCCCGCCAGGCGCAAGCCAGCGCCCGCAAAACCGTGGAACGTCAGGCCAGCAAGGCCAAATCGCAAGGCAAGGTGGTCGCGCAGGCGAACCTTCTGAACAAAGCCGGCGCCACCACGGTTTCGCGAGCCGAAATGCTTTGGCAGGCGGCATACGAGAAGCTGAAACTTCCCGAAGACCGCATTTCGTCTCGTTGGCTCGGCAGTGAGGCGCTCATGCTGGCAAGCGCACCCTACAAGTCCACGAAACTTCTGGTCGACGACCTTGAGCTGGCGGCGGTCAAGCGCCTGCTCCCCCATATCGACAAGCTTGCCGACGACACCGCACTGGCCGAGGCCGTCAGCGGGGTGTCCGAAACCTTCGAGGACACGGTCTACGCCGTGGCCCACGATGTCATCGCCATCCTCAAACGCTACGCTGCGGTCGACTCGGCGGTGGGCGGCAAGGCCGATCTGACCATGCTTGCTGTATTACAATCCGTGCGCGAGCATATCGCAACCCTCGTCTATCCGGGCTTTATCGGCAAGACCCCGCCGCAGGCGCTGCCCAACATCGAACGCTATCTGCACGCCGACCTGATGCGTCTGGAAAAAGCCAAAGCCGACAAGAACCGCGACGTCCGCTGGGCCTGGGAGGCCGACGAGGCCAAGAATCTGATCACCAGAGCCCAGGAAAAGCTCAAGGCCGAACCCGCCGGCCCACACCGCGAAGCATTCGGCAAGCAGGTGGAACAGGCCCGCTGGATGCTCGAGGAATTCTACGTTTCCCTGTGGGCGCAGGAACTGGGCACGAAGTCCCCCGCCAGCCTCAAGCGCATCCGCAAGCTGGTGGGGTGAGCCGCTGGACGAGATAGAAAGAAAATCGAAAAATCTCTCCCCACTTCTCGGAATACGGAAGACCACTTTTAATAACAAGACAACAAGAACAGCTAAAAGGACTTACACAAGAATCTGCTTACACGAGACAGCCGTCATTTCAGCAAATCGGCCAGCATGAAATCTCCGGGCTCATTCACGGTGTGTTGCCGGTAAGCATTCAGCGCGCCAACCAGTTCCGTTTCGTCGTCCCAATAAGGTTTAAGGAAACTATATTCCTTTACATCCGCCATGCGGAGTTCTGTGGTGCAAAATTTGCTTGGCTTGGCATTTTTGCCAAGGCTGCGCTTGTTTCTTTCATACCACTTGCGAAACTGCTGATCTTGGCCTTCCCGGTAGAGCACAAGCATCTCGATTTCAGGATGAGTGATGATGTTGATTGCATGAACAGGATGTAAACGCGTGGTGTATGTCTCTCTGAATTTCAGGCCATGCTTCTGTTGATCTTTGACACTCAGCACAAATACGTCGTTTCCATAGTCCTCATTGAGGAAAGCGTCTTCTATCCGTCTTTCATGGCGTTCGTTGGTAAACCAGTGAACGTCAGTTTCATCTTCATCTGCACTGTCATCTTGTACAATCTGCGCTCGATCGAGAAACGTCAGATCGTGCTCGATTAGCTTGGTGACGATGACACCTTCGGCCACTCCTTCACAAGAGAACAACACCAAGCCGTTACCGATAATTCTTTGTAGTTTATTTATCTTGTTCGGCATTGCTGTCACCCCTCACTTGTTGAGCAACATAATCTCGCACCGCCTTGAGATTAGCTGCCTTAGGTGCCGTACCACCGATATAGTTCGAAATGAAGACCTCGCTGCGTTTCAGCTCACCGCGCTTGACCTTCGAAGAATATTTGACGGTTTCCACCTGATCATCGCGGTCCTGAGACCGACGGAAGATGTAGATGTTATCAGTCCGATTAACCAAATCGAGCAATTCTGGATAATGCGTCGTAAATACCAGTGTGGCTCCGTACGGGTTTGTTTTCCGAGCTACGAAAAGATTGATGATGACCCGCACGAGTTCCTTGTTCATGCTGTTTTCAATCTCATCGATGAGAAAATAACCACCCGTTTTCAGCACACGTATAGCCATCGAAATCATTCTGGAGCCACGTTGCGTACCCGACGAAAGCAAGCCTTGAACAGCGTTTTGTCCCAAGACATGTTCACTCTCTTCATTGACGAACCGAATATGCGTCTTTCTTTCCTCGTCGACTTGAAAATATTCCACACTGTCGTCGAAGACATGCAAAATCGGTCCCGCTATCGAACTGATTCTCATAAATGGATTTGGAGAATAAGACATATAAGCATTAAGTTGTCTTTCCCCTCTTTGAGCTGCCCCCATTTGCGCGCCGTTTCTCTGGGTCGCAAAAGGTAATGCAATGCTCGAAAAAGGCGAAAGATAGCTCATCGCTTCCGCAGTCAGGTACGTGTGCCGATCCGATTGCTTGCCCCCGTTCTGTCCACCCGTTTCACGCTGTTTAACAAGAATCGCCTTGCCTTTGAAAAGCAAAAAATCCTTAAGCTGGGCTTTGGTCGGGAAACGCTGTCCATGGAACTGATATAAGGACTCCCTGACAAATTCGAAAGCACCGTCGTCTGACCCATCAGCATTTTCCCCGGCATTAACGGAACGCTGCAATTCGGACTCAAGAAGATAAAACTTATCCTGAGCTTCAAAAATGGCCCGTAGCATCAACGAATCATCGCACGAAGACAACACACCCAAACTAGTGGTGCCCGTCAGAGCATCAAGCACAAAAAACAGCGCCTGCAACGCAGTCGTCTTTCCTGTGGCATTGACCCCCGTGAAACATACAACATTCTGGGAATAGACAGCGCTATTTTTAGGTCCGAGACGGATAACACCAGACTTAGGACCATAAGGTTTAACGGGTTTTTCGGCAAAAAAATCCAAATCCAAAGTTTTATTTTTAAAAGGCTTAACACCTGTCAGAGCAACATGAAGCAGTCGCATTTGCCCTCCTTTGGTATGCTATAAACAAATTATATGTTTATAGCATACCAAAGGAGATAACATTCCCCTTTTGGATAAGTTTCGTTTTCAGCGCCGCGAGGCATTCGGCAAGCAGGTGGAACAAGACCGTTCGAAGCTCGAGGAATTCTACGTTTCCCTGTGGGCGCAGGAACTGGGCACGAAACCCCCCGCCAGCCTCAAGCGCATAAGAAAAATACTGTCTTAATCGACATACCCTCCGTTTGCCACACCGCTGTTTCATCAACTGGTGGATCTCGCCGCACGCGGCAGCCGACGGAAATCCGTTTGTTTTGCAATTGGTTTATTCAACTTGACTTGCTTGACCTGACCTGACCTGTTTTGATTGACTTTGCCCGATTTCGACGACTGCCACCCGACAAATCGGAATTGTTGAATAGCGATTCCCGTAACCACGACTTTTCTGCCGGTAAACTTTTAAGGGGCAGACGATAGCATGGCTAACGTGGCATCTTCTTCTTCCAAGTCTCGCAACCGTTCCCACTTCCTCACCAAGTTTGTCGCGACCTGCAAACGCAAGTGGCGCAAGGCCGGCGTGCCTGCCAAGGTGGGGGCGGTACTTGGCGGCATCGTCGCGGTGATTTGCGTGATGGCCCTGATAATGGGGCTGATTCGCATGGTCCAGTGGCATATTGAGGTCACCAACGCACAAAAACGGCAGGAAGAGATGGTGCAGAAATACGATTTCGACCCCGGCAACATCATCTCCGACGCGCAATTCTTCAACGCCGATGCCATGAGTCAGGCGGAGGTGCAGGCCTTCATCATCAAGCACGGCCCGAACTGCACCTCGGCCAATTGCCTGCCTCTCAAAACCTTCGACACCCAAGACGTGTCCGCCAACGCACAGTGCAAAGCCTACAAAGGCGCCAAAGCCGAGTCTGCAAGCGCCATCATCTACAAGTCCTCGCAAGCCTGCGGCATCAGCGAAAAAGTCCTGCTCACCGTAATGCAAAAGGAACAACACCTCATCGGCTCGGCCAACCCCACTGATTTTCAGTACAAAGCGGCCATGGGCCTGAGCTGCCCGGATGATGCCGACTGCGACCCGCAATACGCCGGGTTCTTCAACCAGGTCTACGGATCGGCAAAACGGTTCAAGTACTATCAGACCCACGAAGACAAATACGGCTACCACGTCAACACGCTCAATTACGTGCAATATCATCCGAACAAAAGCTGCGGCGGCACCCAAGTCTATATCCGCAACCAGGCCACGGCCTTGCTCTACGTCTACACGCCTTACCAGCCCAACACCGCCTCGCTCAAGGCCGGGTTCAACGAAGGCGATTCGTGTTCCAGTTATGGCAACCGCAACTTCGCCCTGATCTACAACAACTGGTTCGGCGACCCGCGCAAATAGTCGGAATTGAATATCATCCAAATACCATTCATTCCTGTTTATCGTTGCAATCGGTCAATCAGGACATCCGCTTGTTTCTTGTCTTTACCTATTTGAGCATTCATAAGATTGGATAAGGATTTCTCCGACCTATTTGATATACCGGCGCAACAATGTCGTTACGACTATGGCCAACAGGGCGAAAATCGCGCCGAACAGACCGAGCCAAGTCAGGCCGAACACACTGTTGACCAAGCCACCGACGGCCGAACCCAGCGCAATGCCGATATTGAACGACATCGAGTTTAGCGATGAGGCCAGGTTGAGGCAGCCGGGGTGGGAGGCTTCCGCAACATCCATGTAGAGCACTTGCGAGGCTGAGTTCTGCAGGTACATCAACATGCCAAGGGCAATGAGCAATGGCACGCCAAGCCACGGCAGTAAATGGACGAGTGGCAATGTGCAAAGGCAAACCATCTGGGTAAGGTAGATGGGACGAATCCGCGCCAACGGTTCGACACCCCTGCCCCGATCCGCCAACTTTCCGCCGTAAAGGTTGCTCCACAGGCAGGCCAGACCGAAAACAACCAGCCCGGCGCTCAGATATTGAGTCGGGACATGAATTTCATCGCGCATGATGGGCGTCAGATACGTATAGAACACATAGCTTGCCGCAGCCCCACAAAGCACAGCGGCAACGCCAAGATCAATACGCGGGTCGAAGAAGAGCTTGAATTGTGCGAGGAAGCCGATGTGCTGCATCTGGCCGCTGCGAGGCAGCACCGCAATCATGAGGATCATCAGCACCACGCTCAGGGCCACGATCAGCCAAAACGTCCAGCGCCAGCCACACACAACGGCAAGCCACGTTCCCACCGGCACACCCGCCACGGACGCCAGCGAAAATCCGGAGAACACCCACGCAATGAATTTCGTGCGATGCTGCGGATCGGTGACCTCGCCGGAATACGTCATTGACATCGCCACCAACGTGCCGGAAACCAACGCGATGACCATGCGGGCCACCACAAGAAACGCAAAATTCGTCGCCACGGCACATAAAACGTTGCCCAAAATAAACACGGCGGTAAGCGTCAGATGCGTGGGAAAACGCGGAAAGCTACCGCTCAACGGCCGAGCCGATGGGTGTAGCCGGTGCATAGACGAAAGCGAATATCGATACCAGATTGCCCACAGCGACTTCGGAAACGGAAAGCCCGCGCGCCACATCAGGGAGGATACCGACGACGATGAATTCGCTCATTCCCAGCATGAAGCTCATGGCAACAAGAGTGAACACCGGAAGGTTCCAAAAACGGGTTTTCCCGTCAGATGGTGAGGTGTTTTGTTCACTGCCTGTTTGGGCGCTGCCGTGCATTCCTTTGCCGTCTGCGTATACACTCGCCTGCGCCATTTTTCCCAACCTTGCAGCTCTTGATGCGCCACGTTCCCATTACTGTCGCAACGCCTTCATCATCGAATAGTACGAACGGGACATGTCAAAAAGTGCGCAAACACGCCCGAACTCCCACCTTCGGAAAGTGGAAAAACAATGTCAATCGCATATAAAATCCGAAAGCCCACACTCTGGTATCGGCATGCAGGCTCTCGGACAGTTTATTGTTTCCGCTCTATACCCCGTGTTAGGAGAAGAGAGGTTTAGAGCTTGGGCAAAAACTCCTCGAGCTCGTAGCGCGTGACCTGGCGGCGGTAATCCTCCCACTCCTGGCGCTTGTTGCGCAGGAAGTACTCGAAAACGTGCTCACCCAGGACGCCGGCGACGAAATCGGATTTCTCCATCACCTTGAGCGCCTCGTCAAGGCTTTCCGGCAACGGCTCGATGCCCATGGCCTTGCGTTCGGCGTCGGTCAGGTCCCAAACCGCGTCGCTGGTGGGTTCGCAAAGCGTCATCTTCTGCTCGATGCCGTCGAGACCGCTGGCCAAGAGCACCGAGAACGCGAGATACGGATTGGCCACCGGGTCGAGCGCACGATATTCCATGCGCGCCGAATTGCCCTTGCCAGGCTTGTACTGCGGGATGCGCAGCAGCGCGGAGCGGTTGTTGTGGCCCCAGCACACGTAGCTCGGGGCCTCATTGCCGCCCCACAGACGCTTGTAGGAATTGACGTACTGGTTGGTGATTGCGCTGATTTCGCGCGCATGGTAAAGGATGCCGGCGGCGAACTGGCGGGCGATCAGCGACATATTGAATTCCTGGCCGGCCTCGTAGAAGGCGTTGGAATCACCCTCGAAAAGACTCAGATGGGTGTGCATACCGCTGCCGGGCTGGTCGGTCAGAGGCTTGGGCATGAAGCTGGCATGGATGCCGCGTTCCAGCGAAATCTCCTTGACCACGGTACGGAAGGTCATGATGTTGTCGCTGGTCGCCATCGCGTCGGCGTAACGCAGATCGATCTCGTTCTGGCCCGGGCCGACCTCGTGGTGCGAGTATTCGACGGAGATGCCCATCTGCTCCAACATATTGACGGCGGCACGGCGGAAGTCCATCCCCGGGCTGCGCGGCACGTGATCGAAGTAGGTGCCGTAGTCGACGGGCGTGGGCGGCTTGCCCCAATCGTCCTGCTGCTCGAAGAGATAGAATTCGATTTCTGGATGGACGTAGAAGGTGAAGCCCTTCTCCTTGGCCTTTTGAAGCTCCTGCTCCAGTACGTGGCGCGGGTCGCCGAGCGAGGGCTCGCCGTCGGGGGTGAGGATGTTGCAGAACATGCGGGCGGTGCCTTGCGGGCCGTCACGCCACGGCAACAATTGGAAGGTGGACGGATCCGGCTTGACGATCATATCGTCTTCGGAAACACGGGTCATGCCCTCAATCGCCGAGCCGTCGAAGCCGAGGCCTTCCTCGAAGGCGTCCTCGAGTTCGGCCGGTGCAATGGCCACGGACTTCAGCGTCCCCAGCACGTCGGTGAACCACAAACGAATAAATCGCACATCGCGTTCCTCGACGGTGCGCAAGGCGAATTCCTGCTGTTTATCCATAGTCACTATGGTCTCACGGCATTATTACATTCCAGTTAAAATTGAGAATCGCAGTAAATGTTTCGCTGTTTTGGGCCTGTCGTTCCAGACAAACCATCACATTCTCATTTCAGAACGTGGGGAAAGTTACGATATTCTCTATTTAAAGTTGTGCAAACAGTTACGACACTCCTCCACTTTTGTAGTGCAAACAGATATGATATTCCCTACTTCAGTTCATTGAAACAAACAAAAAGGCCGGCGGACAACAATTTGGAATCTGCGTCATTCCGCCATTCCTAGTCTGCCGTTGGTCATCCTGCCTCTAATATTGCGAAATTATCGGTGTTCCCACGCCTTCTCGATATCGTCATAGCTAAGCGCGGCGGTATCGGGCACCAGCAACTTGGCATGCCCAAGTTCATTTGGGCTACCCACACCCACCGAAAACGAACCTGCGGCGTTGATGGCGGTGATTCCGGCGACCGAATCCTCAAGTCCGACGCAATCTTCGGGTTTTTCACCAATCTCGGAAGCCGCCTCCAGGAAGATGTCCGGAGCAGGCTTGCCTGCGGCCACCTTGCTCGGATCGGCTATGGCGTCGAAGGTATCGGAAAGCCCCAGCTTCTCAAGGATGAATGGCCCGTTCATGCTCGCGGAAGCCAACGAAAGCTTTACACCATGCCGTTTCATCTGCTCGATCAGTTCGGGGATGCCCGGAAGGATATCGGACGACGTCAAACCGGACAGCAGTCCGCGATAGGCCTCGTTCTTTTCGGCGGCCAACGCGTCGAACTGCGCCTGCGTCACCATGATTCCGAGATAATTCAAGATCACCTTAAGCGAGTCAGCACGGCTGACGCCTTTGGTTTTCTCTTCCAGCTCATCAGGCAGTTCGCGGTCGAAATGGTCCTTGACCAGTTTACGCCACGCCTGGAAGTGATAAACAGCGGTATCGGCGATCACGCCGTCCAAATCAAAAAGTGCGCCCTTCATTCCCTTTCCCCTTTATACTCAAGTCACATCCATGCGATATCGCATCCAGCGTGACATCGCCTATGTGCATCAACGCATTCTAGTCTCGTGCAAATAAAACCGGCGTGTTATTTGCTATTTACGCTCTTAAAAATACTGTGAGAATTGAATATCGATTACGAAACGCTCATTATCGATTCTCACGTGCCATTTCAAGAGCCTGACGGAGTGTGAAGGCATGAGCATAAAGGGACTTGCCGAGAATGGCCGCGTCCACGCCCACGCTTTCCAGCTTCGAGACCGCCCGGATATCCTCAAGACTCGAAATGCCACCGGAAGCGGTGACATGGGCCGGCGTGCGTTCGGCCACCTCACGCAACAGACCAAGGTTCGGCCCGTCCATCATGCCGTCATGGGCTACGTCAGTGACGACATACCGTTGGCAGCCAGCTTCATCGAGCATCTTCATCGTCTCGAACAGGTCGCCACCCTTACTGGTCCAACCACGACCGGCCAGCGTATGGCCTTTGACGTCAAGGCTGATGGCTACTTTGTCGCCATATGTCTTGATGACTTTTGCGGTCCACTCCGGATTTTCCAGCGCTGCCGTGCCGATATTAACGCGGGACGCCCCCGCTTCGAAAACCGCCTCGATGCTTGCATCGTCACGAATGCCGCCGCTCATTTCGATATGGACTTTGTCGCCCAGTCTTTCACCGATTTCGCGTAGCTTCGAACGGTTGTCGCCGGTGCCGAACGCAGCATCGAGATCAACCAGATGAATCCAGTTCGCCCCTTCATCGGCCCAGGTTTGCGCCGCCTGATAGGGACTGCCATAATCAGTCTCGGAACCGGACTTGCCTTGGCGAAGCCGCACGGCCTTGCCACCTCGGACATCAACGGCCGGAAGCAATGTCAACATGTTGTCTCCTTTGAGTCAAATGGTATTCGTTCACAAACATACATTAGGCGATATGGTTTGCAGGTCTTACGCGCTTTGAAACGCAACGCAACCATATTGCACATTTTTCGTGTTACAACATTGCGGCCCAGTTTTTGAGCAACTGGGCGCCAGCTTCGCCAGACTTCTCAGGGTGAAACTGGGTGGCCGAAAGCGGACCGCGTTCATAGGAAGCCACGAAATGGCTACGCCCGTAATCACACCATCCCACTTTTTGATTTTTGACATCATCAATTGGGACTTGTGCATGACCACGACAGCCATCAAACCCGGAGACACTCGGATCAACGGAGACGAGACGGTTTTTGGAAATATTCGCACTCATGGATGCGTATGAATGCACAAAATAGAAACGTTCGTTTTCAATCCCATGCAGAATCACCGAATCATCGGGGACGCTGATCGTGTCCCAGCCCATGTGCGGCACTACGTCCGCATCGAGAAAATCCACGCTGCCATCGATGACACCAAGACCTTCACACGCCGTTCCGCCTTCCGTGCCTTGCGTGAACATGATCTGCAGCCCGACGCACACACCGAGTACCGGACGTCCTGCGGCAAGTCTGCCGAGGATGACCTGATCACCACCCACTGCTTTGAGCCCGTCCATGCACGCTGCGAACGCGCCAACACCAGGTACCACCAGGCCATCGGCCTCAAGCGCCTGCCCGCGGTTGCTGGTCAACGTAGGCTCAAGCCCGATATGGGCGAGCGCGCGCATCATCGAACGCACATTGCCGAATCCGTAATCAAATACGACTACTTCTGTCATGCCCGATTCCCTCCATTGTCTTTTTCTCACCCGAATCTAAAAACCATTCCAAGTATCACGCACCAGGGTTCGCGAAGCCTGCGAGAATCCAGCATCCGAAATCTTGCCACTTCTTGCCGGAGCGACAATGAAACTCCCGTTGTCACACACATATTGAATACCGGAACTATCGCACCGCATCGGTTTGAAGCGACATTATCGGACCTACAAAGCGAGCGGTGACGGACGAATCGCGTCAAAACAAATGCCGTCACTCGATGTTGGGTTTGCCGCGGCCACGCATACGGGTATGCTCGGCAATCACCTGCAACGCCTTCTTGCGGTCGAAATCCGCGGTCGGCACCACATGCTCGCCTTGCTCTTTCAGCCCGGCGACATCGGTGATACCCAGCATCAGGTCCTCGACGCACTTGGGCGTGGTGGTGAATAGCACCGGCGGCGCAAACTGCTGGCCCGGTTCACCGGCCATGTAAAGCGTGGAGACGAGCTTGTCCGCACGATTGACGGAAAGTACCGCTGGCATGCCGTTGACCACGCTGGTGAGGTCTTTCGCCGCACCTTCGGGCGCATCGCCATCGAGGTTATGAAGGACGGCCACGGCCCCGTTTTCGTCGGCCACGCAGTCGGCGGAGATGTCCGCGATCTGGCAGAATGCAGCTAGCAGATCCGCGGAAATCAGCCTGGTGATGAGCACGGCCACCTTGGCCCGGTTGCCGATAAGACCTTCCAGCTCCTCGTCAAAGTCCATCTTGTCGAGTTCATCGGTGATTTTGCGGTCGGAGCGCTTGGAGGCATCATCTTCGCCGGCCATACCGGAATCGACGGAATCGTTACTGCCTTGATCCATGACACGACCCGAAACATCATTGCCGGCGCGAGGATCCTTTCCGTTTGCGGCATCACCGCTGCCGGCATTCCCGCCATCGGGCTCGTCCGCAAATTCCTTCTCAAAACCGGCGAGGGCCGCTTCCAATTCCTCATCGCTGAACAGCTCGTCGTTTTCATCGAAAGAATCGCCGGAACCGTTGGTATCGACGGAATCCTCAAAACTGTCGGCATTATTGGCGCCGATGGGGTTGTTAGAACCTTTCAGGCCTTCAGAATCGTTGGTGTCATTGGCCTTGCCTGCATTGTTAGCATCATTGGCATCGTTCGCGTTGTTGGCATCGTCGGCATTGTCGAAATTCTTGAAGTCGTCGTTATCTTTGTCATCGTCACGACGTTCACTCATCACAGCGCCCCTTTGGTGCTCGGAATGATGCCGGCGATACGAGGATCGGGCTCGACCGCGAAACGCAGCGCACGGGCCAGCGCCTTGAACTCGGCTTCAGCGATATGGTGCGGATCGCGGCCTGCCAGCACCGTCATGTGCAGGCAGAGATCGGCGTGGAAGGCGATGGATTCCATGACGTGGCGAACCAGTGAGCCAGTGAAATGCCCGCCGATCATGGCATATTCAAAACCGGCAGGTTCGCCGGTGCACACGGCGTACGGACGGCCGGAAATATCGACCACCGCACGGGCCAACGCTTCATCGAGCGGAACCGTGGCATCGGCGAACCGGCGGATACCGCGCTTGTCACCCAACGCCTGCTTCAGCGCCTCGCCGAAAACGATGGCCGTGTCCTCCACGGTATGGTGTACGTCGATGTCGGTGTCGCCCTTGGCCCTGATCTTCAGATCGATCAGCGAATGTTTACCAAGCGCATTCATCATGTGGTTATAGAAGGGTACTGAGGTCTCGATGTCGGTTTTGCCGGTGCCATCAAGATTCAGGCTCAGTTCAACCTTGGATTCGCTGGTCTGCCGCACTATCGTCGCCGTTCTTGCCATGTCCGCTCCTTTTCGCTGGTTCACACACATCTCAAGTCGTACACCATCATAATTCATAGCGGAGTCAGACGGAATACCGCAAGCATTACAACTATTCGTTTTCGAGCTGTGCCAGCACTTGTGTCAACGTCTCGCGGAAACGGGCCATCTCCTCGTCGGTGCCCATGCACACACGCAACCAGCCGTCCGGGCCGACCACACGAATCAGTACGCCGCGCTTCAACAGCTCGTCGAAAATGCGCTCGCGATCTTCGAATGAACCACCAAAGAGGACAAAATTGGATTGGGAATCAGCGACCTGAAGCGGCTTGCCATGCCAAGTCTGGGTTTTCAGCCATGCGGCCGTCGCCTCGCGGGTTTCGCGCAGATGTTTTACCTGGCTGAGCTGTTCGTCGGTGTGTTTGAACGCGGCGAGCGCCGTGGCCTGGGTGACAGCAGAAAGGTGGTAGGGCATGCGCACGATACGCACACAATCGACGATGCCCTGGTCAGCGGCCAGATAGCCTACGCGCGCACCAGCGAAAGCAAAAGCCTTGCTCATGGTGCGGCTTACGGCAAGGTTCGGGTATTTCACGAGCAGTTGAAGCGCCGTCGGCGTGCCGGGAGCACGGAATTCGATATAGGCCTCATCCACCACGACCACCGGATGCACACCTTCTGCCGCCCTATCGACCTTGGCGTTTTGTGCGGCTTTCAGCACGGCTTCCAGCTGGCCCATCGGCAGAATGGTGCCAGTCGGGTTGTTCGGGCTGGTCAGAAGGATAATCGAGGGTTGCTCCCGATCGATCGCGGCAAGCAACGCATCTAGATCGAGCGAAAAATCAGCGTTGCGCTTGACGGTAATCCACTTGGTGAACGTGTCACGCGCATATTCGGGGTACATGGAATAGGTCGGATCGGCGCCCAACGCCTTGCGTCCCGGTCCGCCAAAGGCTTGGAACAGCTGCAGCATGATCTCGTTGCTGCCGTTGGCGCCCCACAGCTGCTCGACGCCGAGCTCCACACCGGATTCACGTGCAAGGTAGTCCGAAAACGCCTGACGCAGCTTGGTGTGCTCACGATCCGGGTAACGGTTGAGCGTCGGGGCGATTTTGCGCACGTCCTCGGCTATTTCGTTGACGACATCCGGCGCAGGCTGGTACGGATTCTCATTGACGTTCAGGCACACCGGCACGTCGAGCTGTGGCGCCCCGTAAGGCTCCTCTCCGATGAGGTCGTTACGCAGCGGCAGATTCTGTGGAATCGAATTGGTCATCTTGCTCTTCCCTTCATTTCGACAATGTCCTGTTTCCAGCATTCGGTACCGGCCATGCAAGAAAACGGTCACTGAACCACTCTAAATGACCACTTTCTAGCATCTTACCGACTCCATGGCAAAAAGTGCTCACTGAGCAGCTGAAATGAACACTTTTCTGCATCTCATCGCACTTCATGTTGGGAAAACGGCCACCAACCTCATTCCTAGAACGGCCGTCTGGCAATCATGAACGCGTTGTCGGCATGGCGGAAACCTATGCGGGGATAATATTGCATTGCTTTATCTGCCGCCAGCAGCACCAACGACACATCCGACCCAATCGTACTGCGAACGCCGTCAACCAGTTTTCGGCCGATACCCTGAGGTTGGTAATCCCTGTCGACTGCCAGATCGGAGAGATAACAGGCGTAGCTGAAATCGGTCAATGCACGTGCCACGCCGACAAGACGCTTGCCGTCCCACGCCGTCCATAAGACATCGGCATGGTCGAGCATTTCCTGCAACCTGGCCAAATCCTTGGTCGGGCGATGGATTCCGGATCGATCGAACACAGAAGCAAGTTGCTCGGCAGTGATGCTCCGTTCATGTGCGTAGGCGATCATATCCGGTTTCCTCCCGATAATTTCAATAGCCTCGGGGTCAGCAGTTTCAGACCGCCGAGCCCGAGGCCGAGAATGAAATGACCTACTTGCGCAGGCCGGCCTTGCGTTCCTGCTCTTTGAGCGTGGCCTTGTCGTACGGGTCGTCGACGAAACGGCTCAGCACGCACTCGCCGTGGGCCGGAAGGTCCTCGGAGACCGCAAAGGCATTGATCAGCGAAGCCAATGGTTTGAGACCCTGCTCGTCGTATTCGATGACTTCAATCGGCTTCATGAAGGTGTGCACGCCAAGGCCGCAGGCGAAGCGGGCGGTGCCACCGGTGGGCAAAACGTGGTTGGAGCCGGACATGTAGTCGCCCAGCGGAACCGGCGAATACGGCCCGCGGAAGATGGCGCCGGCGTTCTTGATACGCGGCACGACCTCGTCCGGGTTTTCGGTCTGAATCTCCAGGTGCTCGGCAGCGTAGGCGTTGGCGGCATCCACCGACTGGTCCAAATTGTCGGTCAAAATGATGCCGGACTGGCGACCGGTGAGCGAAGTGGCGACGCGCTCGTGCGACATCGTCTTCGGAACGCGATAATCAAGGCTTTCCTGAGTCTTCTTGGCCAGCTCCTCGCTGTCGGTGATCAGGACGGAACCGGCGAGCTCGTCATGTTCAGCCTGACCGATCAAATCGGCAGCCACCCAGCTCGGATTGGCGGTCTTGTCCGCGAGAATCGCGATTTCGGTGGGCCCGGCGACCGCGTCGATGCCGACGATGCCGGAAACCATGCTCTTGGCCGTGGCCACAAAGATGTTGCCCGGCCCGGTGATCTTGTCGACCGGCTCGCACAGCACTTCGCCGTCCTGCGGCTCGCTTCCATTGGCACCGTAAGCGAACATGGCGATGGCCTGCGCCCCGCCGACCGCGTAGACTTCCTCGACGCCGAGGATCGCACAGGTGGCGAGGATGGTCTTGTTGGGCAGACCGTCATTATCGGCGCTGGGAGGCGTGGCGATGGCCAGCGACGAGACGCCCGCGACCTGCGCTGGCACGGCATTCATGATCACGGAAGTCGGGTAGACGGCCTTGCCACCGGGCACATACAGGCCGACGCGCTCGATCGGCACCCAGCGTTCGGCAACGCGAGCACCCTCGGCCAAATCGGTGTAGAAGTCCTTGGGAACCTGCGAGTGGCAGACCTTGCGGATGCGGCGCACCGACTCCTCGATGGCGGCGCGGACTTCGGGGTCAAGCTCTTTCAGCGCGCTTTGCATCGCTTCGACGGGCACGCGCAGATGGTGCGGGCGAATGTGATCGAATTTCTCCTCGAAATCACGCAAGGCAGCAGCTCCGCGGGCCTTGACATCATCGAGAATAGGGCGCACAGCGCTGCTGGCTTCGTTCGTGCCCATTTCAGCTCGGGGCATGGCTTCCAACATCTGTGCGCGGGTGAGGCGCTTTCCGCGCAGGTCAATAATTCGCATGGTGTTATCGCTCATACTTGTCTATCGTATTCTGCATGCGATACCATCATTCTCTCGCACTCACATGCTGAGATAGTGTGGGAAAACGGTCCGCTTTCATCGACAAAGAAGAACAGCAGATCGACAGACAGATGACGCGAAACCCCCGACTTGCGATTGACCGAGGTCTCATTGTGCCAAACTACCGAAAACGGATATAGTGACGATTTGAGGCTTTCCCAATATTACAGGCAAACCAAAAGATGAAATATTCGAAAATACCATGACGAATCTTTCGATTTTTGGTTCTTGAGGCGTCAACAGGTCATCAAACGAGGCGATCGGGGCACAGAAACCGATTGCGGCACCAAGCGCCGAAGAAGTCTATGACGCCGGCAGACACTTGGGACCGAAAAGAATCTTGATCTCAGCAAAAAGCTCTGTTTCCCGTTTTATGCGAAACCGATCGCCGAATGTCAGCACCTGCGCGTTTCCCTCGGAATCCATAATGGCCAGTTTGACTTCGCAGACACCGGGATGGTTGGTGAGTATCTTTCCCAGCTCCATGACGTGGGACCGATTCAAAGCGGTCTGCGGCAGCGTGAGCACCAATGGCCGCTCATCGTCGGCGACAAGATTCGGCACGGTCATTTCATTGGCCCGTAAACTCACCGTTTCGTCACGCAGTTCGACCTGCCCACGAATCTTCACCACCTCATCGACGGCCATGGATTCAGCAGCTGACGTATATGCCTTGCCAAAGAACATGCACTGAATGGAACTTTCCATGTCCTCCACCGTGACGATGGCCCAAGGGTTGCCCTTCTTGGAGACACGACGATCCACCGAGGTGATAAGCCCCGCGATGGTGACCTGCTGGCGATCATCCATTTTCGGCGCGCTATTGATCAGCTGCGCGATGGACATGTCACGCATGCGGTTCAGCACTGACGCCATGCCGGAAAGAGGATGGTCGGAAACGTAAAGGCCGAGCATCTCGCGCTCGAAGTTGAGCTTGGTCTTCTTGTCCCATTCCTCGATATCGGGGACGGTGACCTGGGCGTCTCCCATCGCGTCGGCAGCGGACCCGTCATCGTCCCCATCGCTTCCCAAGTCGCTGAACAGGTCGAACTGACCTTCTGCCTGCTTGCGTTTGAGGCTTACGACCGAATCGATCGCGGATTCATGGATCTGGAAAAGCGCGCGACGGTTCGGGTCGATGGAGTCGAAGGCGCCTGCCTTAATCAGCGATTCCACCAAACGCTTGTTCAGGGCGCTCAACGGCACACGACGAATGAAGTCCATGAAGTTGACGAACTTGCCGCGTTTGCTCTCGCGCTCGGCGATGATGTCCTGCACGGCCTTGTCGCCCACGTTGCGGATGGCACCGAGACCGAAACGAATGATATCGCCGACAGGCGCGTATTCAAGTCGCGATTCGTTGACGTCCGGAGGCAGTACCTTGATACCCATACGCCGCGCCTCGCCCAAGTAGAGCGCGGTCTTGTCCTTGTTGCTGCGTTCGTTCTGCAGCAGGGCGGCCATGAATTCCACTGGATAGTGGGTCTTCAAATACGCTGTCCAGTAGGAAATCAGGCCGTACGCGGCGGAATGCGCCTTGTTGAACGCATAGCCGGAGAACGGTACAAGAATGTCCCAGACGTCCTGTGCGGCCTTGCGCGAGTAGCCGTGCTCCTTCATACCTTCAAAGAATGGCCCCTGCTCTTTGGCCAGCACTTCGGGCTTCTTTTTGCCCATCGCACGTCGCAGCACATCCGCTCGGCCCAGCGAGTAGCCGGCAAGGATTCGCGCGGCGGACTGCACCTGTTCCTGGTAGACGATCAGACCATAGGTTTCATCGAGCACCGGGGCAAGCGCCTCGGCCACCTCGTCATTGATCGGGGTGATCTCCTGCAAACCGTTCTTGCGCTTGGCATAGTTGTTGTGCGAATCCATATCCATCGGGCCCGGTCGGTACAGGGCGATGAGTGCGGATATATCGTTGAAGTTATCGGGCTTGAGGCTTTTGAGCAGGGCCCGCATCCCGTCGCCATCGAGCTGGAAGACGCCGAGGGTGTCGCCTCGTGTCAACAGCGCATAGGTTTCCTTGTCATCCAACGGAATCTTGGTATAGTCGATGGGCTTCTTGCCGTTCAACTCGATGTTTTTCAAGGTGTCGCGGATGACGGTCAAGTTGGACAGGCCGAGGAAGTCGTTTTTGACCAATCCCAGCGTTTCGCAGGTATGGTATTCGAAAGTCGTGGTCACGGTGCCGTCGGTGCGTTCCAGCAGCGGTGAGGTGTCGGTGATCGGCGTGGCCGACATGATGGTGGCGCAGGCGTGCACACCGGTCTGGCGAATCAGGCCTTCGATGCCCTTGGCTTGGTCGGTGATGCGTCGTGCATCCGGGTCGGAATCATAAAGCTCGCGGAATTCGCGCGCCTCGGCGTATCTCTTGGAGGTCGGGTCGAACATGTCTTTGAGGCTTGCGTCCTTGCCGTTCTTGCTTGGCGGCAACGCCTTGGTGATTTTGTCGCCCACCGCGAAATCGTACCCCATGATGCGGGCGGAATCCTTCAGCGCCTGCTTGGTTTTGATGGTGCCGTAGATGACGCACTGCGCCACCTTGTCGTGACCGTATTTATCGGCCACGTAATCGAGCACCTTCTGCCGGCCTTCCGGGTCGAAGTCGATATCGATATCAGGTAGGGAGACACGTTCCGGGTTGAGGAAGCGTTCGAAGATCAGGCCGTGCTTCAGCGGGTCGAGTTCGGTGATACCCATCGCGTAAGCTACCATGGAGCCTGCAGCGGAACCACGGCCAGGGCCGACCATCACGCCGTGGGTTTTGGCCCAGTTGATGTAGTCGGCAACCACGAGGAAGTAGCCGCAGAACTGCATCTGGCAGATCACGCCGCATTCATAGTCGGCCTGTTTGCGCACGTCATCGGGCACATTGCCGTCGTAGCGCTTTTCAAGACCCTGCTGCACATCATGAAGGAAGAGCGAGGTTTCGTCCCAACCGTCCGGACAGTCGAAAAGCGGCATAAACGCACCGTCCTCGTGGTCATCGAACATGACATTACAGCGTTCGGCCACTTCCAATGTATTGTCGCAAGCCTCGGGCAAATCCTTGAAAAGCTCGCGCATTTCTTCGGCGGACTTGATGTAGTAGCCGGAACCATCGAATTTGAATCGGTTGGGATCGTCCAGATGCGAGCCGGAATTGATGCAGAGCATCGCGTCCTGCGAACCACGGTCGGCTTCATGGACGTAGTGGGAATCGTTGGTGGCGATGATGGGGGCATCCAGGTCTTTGGCGATCTTGAGCAGGTCAGTGGACACGCGCCGTTCGATCTCAAGATTGTGGTCCATCAGTTCGATATAGAAATTATCCTTACCAAAGATGTCCTGTAGCTGGTGGGCGGCACGCAATGCTTCTTTATATTGCCCCAAGCGCAAACGGGTCTGGATAATGCCAGATGGGCAGCCGGAAGTACCAATAACGCCTTTATGGTATTTTTCCAAGACCTCGTAATCCATACGCGGCCATTTACCTACGCGACCCTCGAGATTGGCCACCGACGAAGCTTTCATGAGGTTTCTTAGGCCCTCATCATTTTCTGCCCAAAGCGTCATGTGAGTGATGAAGCCACCACCGGAGACGTCATCGCTGCGCTGGGCTTCGGTGCCCCAACGTACACGGGTCTTATCCGTCCTCGACGTTTCAGGTGTGACATAGGCTTCGATACCGATAATCGGCTTGATACCGGCGCTGACAGCAGTGCTCCACATCTCGTAGGCACCATGCATATTGCCATGGTCGGTGATGCCGACAGCCGGCATATCAAGCTCTTTGGCGCGGTTCACCAAATCGGGAATCTTGGACGCACCATCAAGCAACGAATAATGGGTATGGTTGTGTAATTGAACGAAATTTCCCGATTGAGCCATAGTATCCACGATACTGAGTCGAGCCGACTACGGCAATGGTTGTTTGTATTAAAAAATGACCTTTCGACACAGCGTACAGGAACTGTGTCAAAAGGCCATTTCACTTCATAGACAAATTGAAAAAAGTTTCCAACCAGCCTAATCAGTCAACTTATGTTTCATAGCACCTCCATAAATGGAAGCAAAATCATTCCTCACCAATTTGGATCAGAGGAAGAAGCAAACCTTGAGAATGCCAATGCCGAAGGTCGCGCCAAGGATAGGAGCAACCACCGGGATCCACGCATCGCCCCAGCGAGATGAACCCTTGTTCGGAATCGGAAGGATCTGATGAAGAAGACGAGGCATAAGATCACGGGCAGGGTTCAATGCAGCACCAGTGGAGCCACCCATTGAGGTGACCATGGAGGTGATGATCAGACCAAGGACAATGCCGGCGGTGGCAGGATATTTCTTGCCCCAAGGAAGCTGCATGCAGGCAACAGAAGCAAAGGCCATCACAGCGGTGGCGATGAATTCTGTTACGAAGTAGTTAACCTTGTTGCCAGTCGCATCGAAGGTGCAGAAGCTGCCGAAAATCAGATCAGGATCGGTCTCAATCTTGTAATGCGGCTGATAGATGATGTAGACAACCAGCTGGCCCACGAAAGCACCAAGCATCTGTGCAATCGCATACGGAAGCACTTCCGACCACGGGAAGAAGCCACTGATGGCCTGGCCCAAGGACATTGCAGGATTAAGATGAGCTCCGGAAACCGAGCCGAACATGATAACAGGGACCATCACGCCGAGACCGTAGCCCAACGCTATGTTAAGCCAGCCGGAAGCGTAACCCTTTGTCTTCTTCAGATTCGTATTTGCAACGGAACCGTTACCAAGAATCAGAAGAATCATCGTACCTAAGAATTCTGCTGCAAGCTTCTCAAAAAGAGTGAATTGCATTCTATCTTCTTTCTCAAACTCAGAATATGGACATCCATATTCGATCGAATTGTTTAATAATTGAACAGAACCACGTTATTCTGTCCAGGTTGATGCGCTCGTTTCACATTCATTGTCGAAGACAAACGTTCAACTTTTACGTGATGTCAGAAACCGATTACTCCTCTCTTTCTCTTCTATTGATCTCAAGATGAACGGTTGGGTGATATGACCGCATATCCACCAGGTAAATATGCGATCATATCTTGGAACCCAATCTTCATGCGAATCTCGATTATTGAATGAAGTCATTCATTACTTTGATTTGTTTGTCTCTGTCGACTATTGCCAGAGACAAACAAATCAAAACTGAAACCACATTCCTAATCAACGAGATTCACAGCCTCTTCGACAACGGAAATAAACGCTTTCGGATCATGAGCAAAGCGCCCCAAGAACAGACCATCGACAGACGGCCAGATTTCAGTGAGCAGTCCTGGTCCCGCAGATCCGCCATACAGAACATTAGCGTCCCGGTAACCGGATATCGCTTGCTTGAGGTACTCACAAACCGTCTTGACATAACTGGTCGGAGCAGGATGCTCAGCACCAATCGCCCATCGCGGTTCATAAGCAATCCAAAGAGGATAGCCTTGCTCTTTTCCTACAACCGAATGAATCTCTTTGATGCAGTAGGCAGCAGCCTCTTCAGGCTCCATAACCTTATCTTCACCTACGCAAAGAAGAGGAGTCAGGTTGTTACGCCAAGCAGCAGCTACCTTCTTGCTGATGAGCTCATCATCTTCATGGTAGAGCCTTCTGCGCTCGATATGCCCGATCTCAGCTACCGAGCCACCGAGTGCAGCCACATCAGCCGGCGAAACCTCGCCCGTGTATGCACCACGATCTTCATCGCAAATATCCTGAGAACCCACACGAATACCTTCAGGAAGAAGCAGACGTGCGGCATCCGGCAGAGTCAGAAAATCTGGCAAGAAAGCCATCGTCAGCTTTCTCTTCGAGAGATTCCTTTCGCTTACAAGCTTTGCCAAGTCCTCACAGTATTTGATGGTTCGCTCGCGAGGGAAATACATTTTGAGACTTAATGCAATAACTGTCATGCTAAACTTCTTTCAAGTCTAACGACTTAATTGATTACTTTCCCTGCTTCTCATATTCGCTGATGCGCGCAATCTTCGGTGCGCTGCGCGAATTGGGATCAAAGGTGCCGCTCAGATAGGCACGCATGAACGCCTTTGCACTCTCGGGACCAACCACTTGGGCACCCATAGCCAGAAGGTTCGCATTGTTGCTCAACGTGGCACGCTCAGCCTGATAGATATCTGCTACGCAAGCGCAGTAGGCACCTGGAACCTTATTGGCTGCAATGGAAACGCCGAGGCCAGTACCGCACAGAAGAATGCCGCGATCCTCTTCACCCTTGACCACGGATTCAGCAACAGCCACTGCGACGTTTGCATAAATCGGATCATCCGAAGGGAAATCGACAACCTCGTGTCCAAGCCTTTTAGCTTCATCCATAAGGACTTTCTTCAAGTCCTTTGCATTGGGATCGCATCCAAAAGCCAACTTCATAATAAAACTCCTTAATTAAAAACAATCAGCATCGATAACGAAACGACTCGTATCGATATCGTCTTTAAAGGTCTTCGCGGCCTTCAAATTCAGGAACAAGGGATTCGACGATGTAAGCGAACGAAACGGCGCCCGGATCCGGGGTACCCAGATCATGCTCACCATGGTTCTTTGCCCGGCCCATACGAGGAAGCATGTCCTTGGTCGCATCAGCTGCCTTGGTAGCGGCATCTGCTGCTTCCTTCCAAGCCTGCGGCAACTTCGACGCGGAATCGTTCAACGTCGTGGCAAACGGAACAATGGAGTCAACCATCGTCTTGTCGCCGACCTTGGCCTTGCCGATGTTCATCAGGTTTTGGCTCGCCTTGGCGACACCCTTCTTGATGTCCTCACCAGTAGGCTTGTTCTGATCGCTCAGCACACTCGCAATAGCCTTAAGCATGACGCCCCACAAGGCACCGGAAGTGCCACCGGCCTTGTCAGCCCAAGACTGCGCAGCGGTCTGCAGCGTGGTCTTGACACCAGCACCCTTGCCCGCTTCCTCTTCAGCAGTATCAGCAGCAGCATCAGCGCCGCGCTTCATGCCGATTCCGTGATCGCCGTCACCAGCGACCGAATCGATCCTGCCGAGTTCGTCAGCCTTGTCGTCAATGGTGTTCGCGACAACACGCATCATGCCAGCCAGACGCTTTGCGGCTTCCTTGGAATCCGCAGACGCCTGAGCATCCTGCGATGCACTCTGTTCGGTCTGCGACACAGTACTTTGATCCACATGAATCTGGGAGCTCGAATCGGAGTTGCCCTGACGGAACGCCGGCGAATCAGCCGGAGCCTCCCACAGAGCCTTCAATTCAGGCGTAAGCCAGAAGAGCGTCAGCGAAACGCCGCACATATCGAAGCTCGTGCAGAATTCTCCAACCTGGGGATCATCGATCTTAATGCCCTTCTGCTTAAGCAGCTCTTCGATCTTGCGATAAATCACGAACAGACCTTCGGACTTGAAGCTGCCCAAACCATTCAGAACCGGCACAACCTCAGGATGATCGCCCTTGAGATTATCAGGCGTATCCTTCAGCAGGGAATCGACCATCATTTCAGCCAGACCATTGGCCGTCGGCATATCCGTCTCATCAATGCCAGGCTCACCATGGATGCCCAAACCAACGCCCATCTTTCCCTTGGGAACGGTGAACAGCGGTTCATCGGCGCCAGGCAGCGTGCAGCCGCTGAACGCAACACCAATGCTCCTGGTGCGTTCGTTAGCCTGCTGAGCCACACGTTCCACCTCGTCGAGGTCTGCTCCGTTTGCAGCAGCAGCGCAAGCGGCCTTGATTACGGTCAAATCACCGGCAATACCACGGCGCTTCAGATAATCAGACGCAGGACCCGAATAGATATCATCGCTGATCGGGAGCAGACGGACATCAATGCCCTCGTCTCTCAGCTCTTCCGCACCTTCTGTGAAGTTGAGCACGTCGCCTGCGTAATTGCCGAAGAGCAGCAGTACGCCTTTGCCTTGATTGGCTGCACGGCAGACACTGACGACTTCACTGGCAGCGGGAGAGGCAAAGATGTTGCCAAGAACCGCACCATGAGCCAGACCCGGTCCAACATAGCCGTTGAACATCGGATAATGTCCCGATCCGCCTCCGATGACTACTGCGGTTTCAGGCTTGGCAGACCTTGTCGAACGGACAACCCCACCATAACATTTGTTGACATACTGACGATTTGCTGCAACAAAACCCTCCGCAGCTTCCTGAGCGAAATCCTCAGGGTCGTTGACTAAAACAGTCATCCGATATGCTCCTATCTTCTATTCTTCCAGAAAGCCGAAGGGGCAACAGCATCAACGCCTTGCCCCCAAAACATAAGCCACGTAGCTTATGCGGTCTGGGAGATAACCTTGATATTCGCATTTCAAGCAGCCTGTTTCCAATTTTCAAAGCAAAAAGAACAAATGTGCCAAAATAAATCTTTCTATTTTGAAAATATTTTCATCGACATCCCTATTACCTACCTTGCAATGAGAAGAAAAAAATTACGTTTCCAGAAGCCTTTTTGCCGTCGCCTGATCAATCACCAAATGGGTTACGGCCTTCATATTCAATGCCGTGCGCAACGCCGAGTATTTGTTTTCATCCGACACCACGAACACACGATTAGGCACCCGCAGTATCTCCTCACGCGTGAGGCCCGTCGATCGCTTGTTGACGGAAATGCCTTGCGTACTGCCATCCTCACGGAAGAAAGTGGATGAGATATCACCGATGACATGTTTGTCATTGAGCTCTTTGATGTCCTGATCGGACAAGACGCCTTTGCTGAACAGCGGACTTCGTTTGTAACCATACGGCGTGCCCACCGAGGTGACGATAATATCCAAGTATTTGCGCAGTGCCAATATCTGTTGGATACCAGTCTCTTTCCATACCATTTCTCGCGTGATTTCGGAATCGAAAATTACGGGAGCCGGCAACAGACGCACCTGAGCATTGAAAGCCTTGCCAAAACGGATAAGAATCTGCGTAAAATAATCTTCGCCCAAAGAAAGGGTATTGCCGAACCCATGCAGGGGCAGCACTTGGACGTCGGAGAGATTTTTGGGGATAAGCTGCATCGCGATGGCTTCAGTAGTGCGTCCCCAAGTCACCCCAATCATCGTATTCGAATGAACCATAGACGACAATAATGTCGCCGCGGTCTCCCCTACGATCATCCGTCGCGTATCGGGATCGTGGATTCCGCCGGTATCGACAACCGAGGCATACACACGATATCGTTTATTGATTTCCTGTTGCAGGGCTACCGTCGAATCGCTATGCCTGTTCACTTTGAATTCAATCACACGCTGGGTTCGCGCCTGTGTGAGCAATCGTGAGACAGTAGACCGGGAAACGCCGAGCTCCCTTGCCACAGCACCGGCTTTCATCCCCTGGACCCAATACAGTTCTGCCGCATCGGCAACCCTGCTACGCTGAACATCATCGTTATCATTCATAACCGTTTCCCCAATGTACGATTACTCATGCGACCCAGCATGAGTAAGTCGTTAATAAGGCAAGCAAAACCATCACTTTTTCAAAGGTTTCCCATGAAACCCAGAAAAAAATGCATATCACCACATGCCTGATAAGCACTTCTACGTTGTGCTCTAGAACATCGCAACTGCAATATGCACTCGCGAATATAATTGATTACAAGAATCAACACCTGTACTAAGCCAACGATTATAACCCATAATACAGATTTTAAAAGCTAAATGCTAATTTTGTCTAATTAATTACGCTTTTTACATTTATCTATCCACATAGCTAAATGTAATATCGAACCGATTTATCTAGTAAGGATATCTAGACTTATTCATAGCCAAACCGATATCACCGTCATTAAGGCAAAACGACAGTATTCGATTGACTTCTATGCGCGCATGCCCAACCTTGTGACCGTGCTAAAGTGTAAAATCGATTTGTGCTGAAGACCTTTCAGACACAATACCTTTTATTCCTTTTCGCACTTGTCTTTGCGCACGATATCAAGAGCGTGCGCAAGATCCGCAGGATAATGGGATTCCACCACCGTGCGCACGTGAGTACGAGGGTGCTTGAATTCCAGACGCATCGCATGCAACCACTGACGGGTAAGTCCCAGGCGCTGTGCGAATACCGGATTGGCGCCGTACATCGGGTCGCCCACCAGCGGATGACCAATCGAAGAGAAATGAACGCGAATCTGGTGGGTGCGGCCCGTCTCGAGATTGACGCTCGCCAGCGTAGCCTCACTGAAGCGTTCAATCACATCCCAGTGCGTGATCGCTTTCTTGCCCAATGGCGTGACGGTAAAACGGAAGTCGGAAACCTTGGCGCGACCGATCGGCGCCTCGATGGTTGCCTTGTCATGGGTCAAATTACCCTGCACCAACGCATGATAGATCTTGGTGACTTCGTGATGAGCGAATTGACGTCGCATCTGAAGGTACGCCAGATCGGATTTGCACACCAGCATCAGGCCGCTGGTGCCCACATCCAGTCGGCTAACGATGCCTTGCCGGCCTGGGGCGCCCAAAGAGGTGATATGCGTGCCGCGTGCCAGAAGGCTACCCAACACCGTAGGCCCCGTCCACCCAACAGAAGCATGTGCCGCGACACCGACCGGTTTATCGACCACAACGATGTCGTCATCCTCATAGACGACGGCCATGCCTTCGGCCAACGGTTCAGGTTCAGGCTGCTTTTCCTCAATATCAAATTCTACGGTGTCTCCGGGGGCAAGGGTCCCTGACTTTGAAATGTGACGTTGAAGAATGCCAACCTCGCCGGCCTCAATAAGTTCGACGGCCTTGGATCGCGAGACACCAAGCATTTTGGAAACGGCGACATCGAATCTCTTGCCGACCAACGCATCCGGGGCAGGGACCAAGCGACTCATCTACCGTCGGCTCCTCTATCCCCGACGTTATCCGCCGCCTCGTTATTGAGATCTTTTGCGCCGAACGGAACGCTGGCCAACAATAGGATAACGATAAGTACAGCCGCGATTCCCAGCTCGATATCAGCGATATTGCCGACGGACCATCCGTAATTGAGAAAATCCACCACCGAACCGTTAAGGAACCCATGGGCATAAATCACACGATCGATGAGGTTGCCGAATGCCCCGGCGAACGCAAGGGTAAGCGCCGCGGTCCACCATAACGAAACGGTAGTCAGGGCCAAGTAGAC
Source organism: Bifidobacterium sp. ESL0745 (assembly GCF_029433335.1). NCBI lineage: Bacteria > Bacillati > Actinomycetota > Actinomycetes > Bifidobacteriales > Bifidobacteriaceae > Bifidobacterium > Bifidobacterium sp. ESL0745. Next base: position 214,298 of record NZ_JAQTHX010000001.1, on the reverse strand, counting down.
CAACGCCACACAAGCCACAAATGCCACACATGAGATGAGCCAGGTCATCGACGAGCCCATTCCAAGTGATGCACCAGGATTATGCACCAAAGTCAACCCAAGAAATCTGGGAATGACAACTATGGTTTCCCTGCCGCTCAACGCAGCCTGCGCCCACAGCTTGGTAAGGCGGTCAAGCAGTAGCGCCGCCACCGTAACGGCAAGAAAAACGGCCACACGAGCGCGCGGCCGTTTAGCTGATACGTTCTTCATGCCAGACCGAATCAGTCCTTGGACTCTTCCAGCTTATTGTAAGTATTGGTGTCGCTGACCTGAGAAACCAACTGACCCAGGAATTCGGTCAGGCGCGTACGATATTCAGTCTCAAACTGTTTGAGGCTCTGGATATTGGACTCGATGACCTTGGACTGCGAAGCGAGATTATCGCGCACCTGCTGAGCGTAGGTCTCGGCTGCGGAACGAGTCTTCTGATCGTACTCGGCGGCACGACGCTGCACTTCGGACTCGTAGGTGTCGGCCGAAGAATGCTTTTGCGTGGAGTAATTGTCGGCTGCGGAACGGGTTCTCTGCGAATATGAATCGGCATCGGAACGGGTCTGCTTGGAATATTCCTCAGCCTTGTTACGGGTCTGCTTGGCATATTCATCGGATTCGTTACGGGTGCGGGTGGAATAGTCATTGGCCTTGTTGACCAGCTCCTGATACTTGCTCTGGCTGGCCTCGGTGATCTCTTTGGCCTTCGCCTTGCCCTTGTCAACGTACTGATCATGCAGTTGCATGGCGAGCGTCAGCATAGCGGTCGCGCGCTCGGGCTCACTGGACGCCCCCTGCGCGGCACCGGCGATCTTCTGCAAGCTTCCGGTCTCGGTGCTCGGTTCGATCTTGGAGACCTGAGCACGCAACTGGTTCTCACGCTGCTTGGATTCTTCAAGCTGGCGGGAAAGATCCTGCATTTGACGGGCCTGATCACTGGCAGTGGAAAGCTGCTTCTTGGCCTGCTCAAGCTCACGAGAAAGCTTCTCGTTACCGGCACGGAATTCGTCGCGCTCGTGCTGAACCGCGACAAGCTGATTGTCGAGATCCTTCTTGCCGGCGGCCTGCGCAGCTTGGGCGGTGAGCTGATCGATCTGCGCGTTCAGGCGATCGACCTGATCCTTGAGCTGCCTGTTCTGCTCAGCCAGTCCCCTGTTGCTTTCCTCGGCCTCAGCGAGCTTGGAAGCATCGACACTTGCCGAAGCCTGATTGGTGTTGCCTCGCTGCTGGCTTGCGGCCTTCAACGTCTGGTTTTCGCGACTTAACGCCTGGACCTGGGAAGTCAGATCGGAAATCTTCGAATTGAGCTTGCTGACATCCGGCCCCAGCGACTGCGTCGACTGGCCATTGCCGTTGGCCATAGCCTGCTTGCCGAGAGCTTCAACGGTCTCGGTCACCTGGTCGAGGAAGTCGTCAACCTCTTCGACATCATAACCTTCTTTAAAACGTACGGTTTGGAAGGCATGTTCCCTAATATCTTTCGGCGTTAACAGTGCCATAAACTTTCACACCTCACTTTGGGCATAAATGCCTCTGAATTTGACTTCTTGATACAGCTTACACCATGCAGTGTACCCGAAATTCTCGCCATATCGCACAAAATGCTTACTGTTCCCACGATATTTGTTCTTTAGTTGTATTCCCGGCTTCCGGCGATCGCACTTCTGAATCATCAAACGAGGCAGATGACGAGGATTCATCGACACAATCCTGATTCGCCAGGTCGGTTTCTGAAACCGAACCGCCGGCCTTTCCTTCCAGATACACGATGCGTTCTTCCCGCGCCCGCAATGTAGCCTCAACCTGATCGAGAAACTCATCGACCTGCTCGACGTCATAGCCCTCTTTGAAACGGACCGTCGTAAATGAATGGTTACGTACTTGTTGCGCTGTCAACAATGACATGACGTTCTGCCTTTCGATACGTAGAGAATGAGTTCCCGTGAAACAACAATACTAAATAATCACAGCAACCACGGCGAGAATGAACCACAACACCATCGGGGTGACATCCAGTCCCCCCGACCCCATTCTGATAACGGGAATAAACCTGCGCAGCCAACGCAGCGGGGGGTCAGTCAACACATAGAACACATTGATGATCGACCCGATTACACGACCAGGACGCCAACGCGGCATCAATACAAACACCCAATCGAAAAGCACCCGGATGAAGAGCACCGTCTCATAGAGGCCTATGAGCCATTTGATCAGGGACAATACCACAAGCAACATAGAACCTCAGAACAGGTCGTCATCGGATTCGTCGGATGGCGTCTGCTCTACCTTGATCTTCACCTGGGCAGGGCTTAAGAGGAAGACCCTGGACGTGACACGCTCAAGCGAACCACGAATGCCGAAGACCACACCTGAACAGAAATCAAGAGCGCGGCAGGCTACTTCCCGCGACAGTCCGGTCAGATTGAGCACCACCGGAACACCGTCACGCAAGGCACGGCCAACCTTCTGGACCTCGTCGTAATCCTTGGGATGAATGGTGGTGATACGATTGATACGGCTAGCCGGGAAAGGCTTGGCGGAGCTTGATGATGAATCGCCAGTCTGCGACGTCGAGGAAGTCTGTATGGTAATCGGTGTCACCGGGCTCTCCGAATCATAATCAGAAGACGTTGTATCATCATCGTCCTGTATATCCTCGTCATCGTCGTCCACCACATCGGTCATACCAAGATATGACATCGCTTTTTTCATGTATCCAGCCATTGAAAATCCTTTCGTCTACTCGTCAGCGCAGAAAATCGGGGATATCAAGATCGCCGGGGTCATCCGGCGAATTCGAGTCACCGGAATCATCGTAGGGACCGGTTTCCGGTGTGTGCGAAACTGTCGGTGTATCCAAATCAGGAACTTCGCGCACAAGCGGTGTCTGGGGCTCGGACTCATAGGTTGGATTCGTTTCCTCTTGCGTGGCCTGAGGCATTGCTTTGGAAACGTTATCACGGTTTTCGGCGTCCTTCTTGCCATCGGCGTCAAAACCAGCGGCAATCACGGTGACACGAACCTCGTCGCCATAAGCGTCGTCAAGAGCAAGACCCCAGATGATCTGTGCCTCAGGGTGGATCGCCTTACGAACGAGTTCGGTGGCGTCGCTGGCCTCTTGCAGTTTCAGATCCGTCGGACCTGCGATATTGATGAGCGCACCGTGAGCGCCTTCGATGCTTTCCTCAAGAAGCGGGGAGCTGATGGCGATTTCTGCCGCCTGAGTGGCGCGATCCTCGCCTCGAGCCGAGCCGATGCCGAAGAGGGCCGTGCCTGCACCACGCAGGATCGCGGTGACGTCGGAGAAATCGACATGGATGTAGGAATTCATCGTGATCAGGTCGGTGATGCCCTGCACTCCGGCAAGGAGTGCCGTGTCGGCGGTCTTGAAGGCATCGACGATGCCGATGGTCTTATCGGAAAGCTCCAGGAGACGGTCGTTCGGGATGACAATCAGCGCATCGACTTCCTTGCGCAGATTCTCGATGCCGAGCTTGGCCGAAGCCGCTCGTTGCGGTCCTTCAAAGGCAAATGGGCGAGTGACCACGGCAATGGTCAGCGCACCTTGCTGATGGGCCGCACGCGCGACGATAGGGCTTGCGCCGGTACCGGTGCCGCCGCCTTCGCCACAAGTGACGAAAACCATATCGGCGCCCTTGAGCGCCTCTTCGATGTCCGACTGATGATCCTGCGCAGCCTTGGCTCCCTTTTCCGGATCGGCTCCGGCTCCAAGCCCTCTGCTGGAATGGTCACTCAAAGAAATCTTGACATCCGCGTCGCTGCGGAGCAAATCCTTTGCGTCGGTATTAATCGCTACAAATTCAACGTTTTTCAAACCTTCGGCAATCATTCGATTGACGGCGTTGCCACCGGCACCACCGACACCGACCACCTTGATGCTCGTTTTATCGTTGAAATTGTCAGTCTGGGCAATCTCGCTCACCATAGTCTCCTGTCACTTCACGGTTATGCCTATTACTCTATCGCAGGACACGCCTAAATTAAGACTATTTCGCGGGGTGTACCACGGATTTTTTTCGGATTTTTCCGCATGTTTGACGTAAATCATCAATATTCATGCACGATTGATGCATGCAGATGGAGATACACAACCCCATATACGATCCAAGCCATTAAACGACTGGTCAAATGGAATAGTCGGAGGAAAGCCGATCACAAAGATCGAGCGCAAAACAAAATCCATTGATATTGCGGGTGATCGAGTACCGTCCATCCTTCTAGACGCCCTGCTGCAACACCCTCATTTCAATCAGTAACTGGCATCCATCGGGTCGTCGCCGAAAAGCTGCTCGCGTTCCTCATGGGTTGTAGTGCGGGAATCGAACCAACCGTAAGGAACATGCACCTTTTTCGCGTAGCGAACACGACCACGAGGTTTGTCGGTGACGCGCTGCGGATACGTGACAGACGGGTCGAGCCGATCCATCACCTTCCTGACGTCATCCAACGTTTCGGATTCCATGAACGCCCGACGCGTCGTACCGCCGACCGGAAAACCTTTGAGGTACCAAGCGATGTGTTTGCGCAAATCATGCACGGCCATCGTTTCGTCGCCGTCGTAGAATCGCAGCAACAACTGGCCGTGGGCCATGATGATCTGGAAAACGCCGCCCAAAGTAGGGCTGAAACGTTCATCGGAGCCTGCGAATGCATGCTTGATATCGGAGAAAATCCATGGTCTGCCCTGGCATCCCCGACCGATGGCAACGCCGGCGCAACCGGTCTGCCGCACCATTTCCAACGCATCCTCGGCACCCCAGATGTCGCCGTTGCCGAAAACCGGGATGTCAACAGCTTGGACGAGTTCGGCGATACGGCTCCAATCGGAATGGCCGCCATAGTATTCGGCTGTGGTGCGTGCGTGAAGCGTCACGGCTGCACATCCCTCATCCTCGGCGATACGAGCTGCATCGAGGAACGTCGTATGGTCGGCGTCGATACCGACGCGAATCTTGGCGGTCACGGGGATATTGGCATCGTTGCACACCTCGACTACACGGTGGACGAGTTCGCGGAACAGATCGGTTTTCCAAGGCAGTGCCGAACCGCCGCCACGGCGGGTAACCTTGGGCACCGGGCAGCCGAAGTTGAGGTCGATGTGGTCGGCCATGTTGCCGGCAACCACCATCTGAGCAGCCTGCGCGGTGATGTTGGGATCGACGCCGTAGAGCTGCAGCGAGCGGATCTTCTCGGTGGGCGCGAAGCGGCAAAGTCTGAACGCCTTTGGATTGCGGGCGACGAGCGCACGGGCGGTGATCATTTCGGCGACATACAGTCCGTCAGGACCGTATGCCCGACAGATCGAGCGGAACGGCCAGTTGGTGACGCCCGCCATCGGAGAAAGCACGACCGGGGTCTGAACATGCAGCGGCCCTAGATCGACAGGTGCAATTTTCGGCAGAGGCTTGCCATCATCGCCCGCCTCGTATTCGCCGTCCTGAGCGCTGGTTTCACTGGGATCGAGCCCAGGCAAATCTTTGAGCACTTCGTCCCAGCCATTATCAAAGTGCTGCCGAGCCTGCGAATAATCGACTCGCTTCAGCCATTCCTTAAAGTCCTTCACGTATCTCCTATTCTAAATTGCTGCTCATCAAAGCAGTATCTAACTGACGCGGTGGGGCGTGGATATACGATGTCCGACACGCTCCGGGCTGAGCCGTTAAGCAGGAAGCCCAGTGGGCTTCCTGTAGGTGAAGTGAGCGCGATGTACGAGCGCGAAAGCAAAATCTTCGATTTCGCGGCCAAGTCTTTACGGTCAAGCATCGCATATCCCCGCCCCACCACTCAACCTTATTATTTATCTAACTCCAAAGTCGTCAAGACAATAATACTTGGGTCGACGCGTCTAGGGTCGGACATGCAATGTATGACATGCTCTGGGCTGAGCCGTTAAGCAGAAAGTCCTGTGGACTTTCTGTAGGCGAGATGAGCGCGATTCTCGAGCGCGAAAGCGAGATCTACGATTTCGCGGCCGAGTCTTTACGGTCGCGCATCGCATATCCCAGACCCAAACACTCAACACGGTCTGAAACTCAACCATTTAGCTCTAAATAACTGCAAATGACTACTTTGAATCCAATTGCAAACAGTTAGATTCCGCTGAGTGCTGGGCGTCGGGATATGTGATGGCTAGACATAAAGCTTGGCCTACCGGCCTGGAGGGTGTCTAGACATTGTATATCCCGACACCCAGCAACGTCAGTTACAGCTTGTGCATAGCTTTTTATTAACCAGCTTCAAAGCGCCTTAGTACAGTCCGCCAGCTTCTGCTACCTTGACCGGGGCGGACTCATCGATGCCGGACTCCTTGGCGAAGTCCACGCCGCCATCGGCTGCGGTGGTGCCGACGATGGAGGCTGGGCCTTCAGGGTAGCGCACGCGTTTCTCTCCGATGCGGTCAGCAACGTACTTGGCCACGTTGTCGAGGTCGACGCGCTCCTGCTTCATCGAATCGCGCTCACGGATGGTGACCGAATGGTCATCGGGGGTGTCGAAATCGACCGTAATGCAAAGCGGGGTACCAATCTCGTCCTGACGACGATAGCGGCGGCCGATGGCTCCGGCCTCGTCGTAGTCGATCATCCAGTCGTGCTGGCGCAGTTCGGCGGCCAGATCGTGGGCGATGCCCTGCAACGGCGCCTTCTTGCTCAGCGGGAAGACGGCGGCCTTGACCGGCGAGAGCCTCGGGTCGAGACGCAACACGGTGCGGCGATCGACGCCGCCCTTGGTGTTCGGTGCCTCGTCGACGGCGTAGGCATCCACGAGGAAGGCCATGAGCGAACGGGTCAGGCCCGCGGCCGGCTCGATGACGTAGGGAATGTACTTCTTGCCGCTGGCCTGGTCGAAGAAAGTGAGATCCTCGCCGGAATGCTCCTGATGCGCGGAAAGGTCGAAGTCGGTGCGGTTGGCCACGCCTTCAAGCTCGCCCCAGTCGGAGCCCTTGAAACCGAACTTGTATTCGATGTCGACGGTGCGCTTGGAATAGTGTGCAAGCTTCTCCTTGGGATGCTCGTAGTGGCGCAGGTTCTCGGGGTTGATGCCAAGGTCGGTGTACCAACGGGTGCGGGTGTCGATCCAATACTGGTGCCACGCCTCATCGGTGCCAGGCTCTACGAAGAACTCCATCTCCATCTGCTCGAACTCACGGGTGCGGAAGATGAAGTTGCCGGGTGTGATCTCGTTGCGGAAGGACTTGCCCATGTTGGCGATGCCGAACGGCGGCTTGCTTCGTGAAGAGGTCATCACGTTCTTGAAGTCTACGAAGATGCCCTGCGCGGTTTCCGGACGCAGATAGTGCAGCGAGTTCTCGTCGTCCACCGGCCCCAAGTGCGTACGCAGCATCATGTTGAAATCACGCGGTTCCGTCCACTGGCCGCGGGTGCCGCAGTCGGGACAGACGATGTCTTTGAGACCATTTTCGGGCATCTTGTCGCCATGCTTCTCGGCGTAGGATTCCTCGAGTTTGTCGGCGCGCTGGCGCTTGTGGCAGTTCAGGCACTCAATCAGCGGGTCATTGAAGACCTTGACGTGTCCGGAAGCCTCCCATACGGCGGAAGGAAGAATGATCGAGGTGTCGACGCCGACGACATCGCCGCGCGTGACCACCATCGAACGCCACCATTCGCGCTTGATGTTGTCCTTCAAAGCAACGCCGAGCGGGCCATAATCCCACGCGGAACGTGTGCCGCCATAAATCTCCCCCGCAGGAAACACGAAACCACGACGCTTGGCCAGCGATACGACTTCATCAAGTTTGGATTGAGTCACGACACACCTTCCGCTTATTGGCTTTAATCAGCCGTTTCATGACAATTACTTGTGTCCTTACTTTACCGACATAGCGTGACACCCAACGTCGGTTCGACCTTCGCAAATGCCAAGCCTGAAAGGTACTATGGCAGTCAGCCATACCAAAGGAGCACAACATGAGCGAGAACATCGACCGCAACGCCGTCAGGCAAACTGTCCCTACCGATCCGAAAACAGGCAAACCCTATATCAACACCGTGGCAGCAGTCGCAATTGCCCCCAGTGGCACGGGCTCGGAGCTGAGCCAGTATGTCGCACAATCGGTCAACGTCATCCGTGAATCAGGATTGGACAACGAAACCAATGCGATGTTCACCAATATCGAGGGGAATCTGGATGACGTGCTCAAGGTCGTCCGCGACGCCACCATGGTGCTGGCCACCCAAGGTTACCGTACCGGTGTCACACTGAAACTTGACATACGTCCCGGTTTTTCAGGTCAAATAAAAGAGAAACAACAGCTTGTTGACGAGATACTAAGTCAAACGAAATAAATCGCCATTTTCCAACGATATGGACAGTTGTTTCAAATAGTAGTCATTGGCTTTTACTAAGTCCGTAAATAGGTATAGATTAAAAGCCATGATGACTATGAAAGACGTCGCGGAAAAGGCCGGAGTCTCGATCTCCACTGTTTCCCTGGTCCTCAACAACCGGGATGCCGGACGCGTTAAAACACAGATCGCCGCAAGGGTGCGGGAAATAGCCGATGAACTGGGGTATAAGCCCAATCCGATGGCTCGCAGCCTGAGAACCAGTAAAACCGGAATCCTCGGCTTCATCGCCGATGAAATCTATGACATTCCTTATACTGCGCAAACCCTGCAAGGCGCACAGGACGCCGCAAGCCACTATGGCTACATCATTCTGTTCGTCGATACGGACGGTTCGGCCAGCCAGGCAGACCAGATTTCCGTGTTGCAGCGTTACGGTATGGATGGTTTCCTGTATTCCAAGCCTTCCAGCCAAGTTACCGAAGTCCCCGAAGATCTTGTCCATTCTCCGCTGGTGCTGATTTCCACCAATACCGTTGACAACCGCTTCCCCATTGTCGAGCCCGACGAGTTCGCCATCGGCTACGACGCCACCAAGAAGCTTATCGATTCAGGAGCCAAGAAGATTGCCTATATCGGCAATTCGGCACCGACCATCGCCCAGGCCACCAGGCTTGAAGGCTATCGCAGGGCGCTTAAGGAGTCGAAGATTCCCTTTGACAAAGAGCTGGTCGTCAACGTCTCGCAGAACGAAGACGCGCTGAGGAAAGTATCAGCACTGTTCGACAGCGTGAAACCGGATGCCTTCTTCTGCTACGACGATGCCCGCACATGGTACATCTACGAATGCGCGGCACGCCGCGGTTTGACCGTCGGCAAGGATCTTTCGGTCATCGGTGTGGGCAATGACAGCAACATTGCCGACACCTTCTCCCCCAAACTGACCTCGGTCGCCATACCTTACTACGAAATGGGCTATTGGGCGGTTTGCAAGCTGGTCTCCCTGATTGAAAAGCGTTCGCTGGGCGAAGATCCGTTCCCCAAGAACCTCATCGATTTGCCGCCAATCAATTCCGCGATTCCAGCCTGTATCCATTGCCAGATCATTGAAAACCAATCGGTTGCCAACAAGGAATGACAAGGCGATACCGATGATTGCTGCTATTTAGGTATGCCAATAATCATCTCATCATCAGCGAATACGAATAACGGCCCTTCCGAAACGTTGCGAAAGGGCCGTTATTCGTATTCGTCCTATTCGTTAATTTCGTGACCTGTCACTTTGCTTGTGTCTTGACGCCGCCAAAGCGCCGATCACGATGAACATAGTGGTCAATGGAACGCCAAAGGGCCTTGCGCCCATAATCAGGGAAAAGTTCGGGGGCAAAATCGAGCTCGGCGTATGCGGCCTCCCATGGCAGGAAGTTCGAAGTGCGTTGCTCGCCTGAAGTGCGAATGACCAGATCGCAATCGGGAATGTCAGGATTATAAAGATGCTCCGAAATCATGGATTCGGTGACACGGTCGCCGCTGATCTTACCATCGCGGACCTCTTTGGCGATGGCCGCCGCGGCATCGGCGATCTCCGAACGACCGCCGTAATTGATACAAAAGACGACGTCGATGGTGGAATTGTGCTTGGTACGTTCCATGGCGACCTCAAGCTCGTCGATCACGGATTTCCAGAGCTTCGGACGACGGCCGGACCAGCGCACGCGCACGCCCCATTCGTCCATCTGGGCCACGCGACGGTGGATGATGTCGCGCGAGAAGCCCATCAGGAAACGCACTTCCTGCGGGCTGCGTTTCCAGTTTTCGGTGGAGAACGTATAGAGGCTCAAATAACGCACGCCAGCCTCGATGGCGCCCGCGATGGTGTCGAAAACGACCGGTTCGGCGGCCTGGTGGCCGTGGGTACGGGTCAGGCCGCGCTGCTGCGCCCAGCGACCGTTGCCGTCCATGATGACGCCGACATGACGGGGTACCTTGTTCTTCGGGAATGCAGGGATGATTGCAGGATCGGAGAACGGTGCCGCTGGTACGTCGAGCGAGGTATAGTCCACATGTTCAAAAGCCATATTTATGAATCTAGCAACTTCAGCGAGCGAATGGGCCGTTCAAGATAATATTCACCCCATTCTTCAACAAATCGACGAATTTCGGCCTCAAGCGGGGCATGATCAAGTATATTCCAGTCGCCTTCGACAAGTGCTTCCATCTGCTCGCGGCCGTCGAGGTCGATGCGCCGCGAGTCCGGCGTGTGGTCGGTGGAACAGAGGATTCCGCCGGCGGCGACGGAAAAATAATCGAGGTCATCTCGTTTGCCACATACCGCACATGAGGCGAAACGCGGCGTCCAACCCGCCTGTGACAAGGCCCGCATCACGTAGGAATCGCTGATGGCTTCGGCAGGATGACGGGCACGGGTAAGCGCTGCCAGCGCTGAAATCAGCAGTAGGTACTGGCTTTGCGAAGGCTCACGTTCGGTGGAGACGAGCTTATCGGTGGTCTCGGCGATGACGTTGGCAGCGGCGTAGGCGTCGTAATCCACACAGATTCGTGCGGCATAGGAAGAAATGGAAGCGGCCTGGGATACGACGTCAAGCGAGCGGCCTTCGGCTATGAGCAGATCGTCACGCATGAATGGCTCCAGCCTGCCGCCGAACCGCGACTTGGTGCGCCTCACGCCTTTGGCGACGGCACGAATCTTGCCGTGATTCTTGGTCATGAGGGTGATGATGCGGTCAGCTTCACCGAGTTTGACGGTTTTCAGGACCACGCCTTCGTCCCGATACAACGCCACCGAAATCACCTCCCCGATTTGTGATATCATCATACATACTACGGGTACCGCACGTCGCTATGCTTCAAGCAAGAGATACAACGTACCGGATGGGCATAATGCCAATACATTATTTATCCGTTCAGCCGCCGCTCATTTCGTTGCCTCTATCCGGTCTGTCTTGCCCCGCTTGCCCTATGACCTGCATTTTCGCGCCCAAAACTTACGTTAAAAGACAGAATTTATCGGTTCAAAACCGGAATATCGGTAAGAGGCGGATTCCGGCTAAAGGCAGGAATGGCCGACTCGGTTCACCATTCATAGCCTATGATGACTTCACATAAACTCAATGTGGGCCGACCCCTGAATTAGGAGCCGGCCCACATTGAGTTTCTACCAGACCTTACAGCCTAGACCGTTAGCACATTGACCTTACCGGTTTCCCTCACGTTTGCGCAGGGCGAGGGCAAGGCCGGCCATCGCGGTCAGCACGAGCACCATCCCGATCGGGGCGACAACCTCGACGCCGGTGGCCGAAAGCCGCGAATTCTTACGCTTCAGACCATTCATCGCATCACGCAACGCAGCCGCAGCCCGATCAATGTCGGACCTCGAAGCGTTCGGATCAGCAGCCACAGCCTTCGCGTGATTAAGCGCATCCAGGAAAGCCTTCCACGAGCCCGGCGTGTAATCGGATTGCCTGTGCTTGCCCGCCACGGCTTCAGCCTGATCGATCAGTCCGTTCGGGCCAGCCAGTCCGCCGGAACCGTTCGAGCTGTTAACCCCATTAGCACCGCTGGCACCGCTGGAACCATTGGAACCGTTGTTGGCACCGCTGGAACTGCTGGAACCATTGGAACCGTTGTTGACACTGCTGGTACTGCTGGTACTGCTGGAACCGTTCGTACCGTTGGAACCGTTCGCACCGTTGGGACCACTCGCACTGTTAGAATCATTGGAACCGTTGGAATCTACCGCACCATTCGCACCGTTGGAACCATTCATACCGTTTGCACCGTTGGGACCACTCGCACTGTCGGAATCTACCGCACCATTCGCACCATTTGTACCGTTGGAACCATTGGAACCATTGGAACCATCAGATCCGACCGGCTTCAAACTGTTCAGTGCATGCTGCAGAGCATCGGCCGCCTTATCCACATCAGCCTTCGAAGCGTTGGAATCGTCGGAGATGGACTGCGCATGGCCGAGCGCGTCCTGCAAGGGCTTGAACGAATCAGACGTGTAATCCGACTTGTTCTTACCCTTGGCCTGCTCGATCAGCGCGTTGAGCCCGGTCTTGTCCACAGCCCACTTCGCCGTCAAGTTGACATCAGCCGTGACCGGAGTATCAAAACCGTAGTCACGCCCCTGAGCATCCAGCCATCCGGCCAACACATAGCCGGTACGGCTCACAGCCTCAGCTGCCGGTCGAGTAGCTTTTTCGTCCTGATCGACGACCTGTGCCGGCGGCTGGCCGGTGCCCCCGGCCGGGTCGAACGTCACGTTCCACGTCTTGACGAATCTGCCATACAGGGAAATGTCCTCCGTAGGCACGGCCGTGAAATCGAACTTCACCATTCCACGCGTTAATTGCAACATCAACGATGAAGGTTGAGCAGTGTACCAGCCATCGAACCGATAGCCGCCAGTCTCCACCGGGTCTTCAGGCTTAGCGAGTAGGTCGCCGTCATCCACCCAATTGACGATATCGGAATCGCCGTTGCCCGGCTTCAGGGTGATCTTGTGTCGGGCATCACGCCATTTCGCCGTCAACGCCAGATCACCGGTCACCGGAGTCGCGAAATCATACTTGGTAGCCGAACCGGGAGCATACCAGCCAAGGAACTTGGCCTGATCACCATGATGATCCATGGCCGTCGGATCGGCAACCGGCGTTGCCGGAGTGCCGGCGTTCACCGTCTGCGCCGACGGAGGTGTGCTGCCACCAGCCGTATCGAACGCCACGTTCCAAACCTTCACCCAATGCGCATGCGCCACCACATCACTATGCAGCTGCTGCGTGAAGGAGAACTCCGAACCGCCCGTCGCGACTGTATACCAGCCAAGGAACCGGTAACCGGACCAGGTCGGATCCGAAACCGTATCAGGACTCTGCCCGTCTTCCTTTAACTGGGACGCAGGAACAGGCGACCCGCCATGCGTCTCGAACGTCACCTTACGATGCGCATCATCCCACTTCGCCGTCAACGTCACATCGCCCTCAACGGCCGCCACAGACGTGTATTTCGCACCCGAGGCGGTGTACCAGCCCAGGAACCGGCTCACCTCGTGGTGATGATCCCGCGGGACCGCGGGAGTCGAAGGAACCGCCAGTTGCGTCCCCGCATCGACAGTATCCTGCGTCACCGAATCAAGGCCACCGTTGTTCGGATCGACCGTGACCTTCCACCGCTTCACCCAATGCGCGTACACACTCGTATTCTCAGTAATCGCGGTCGCGCCGAAATCGAACCTCGTGGTGTAGCTGTCGGACGTATACCAGTCATCGAACCGATAACCACCAGCCTTGGTCGGAATGGCCGGCCTATGCGCATAACCACCATCGGCGACCTTCTGCTCGTCCGTGTGGGAACCGCCATCCATAACGAACGTCACCGTATAGGTGTCCACCCATTTGGCGTGGATCGTTACGTCGCCGGTGAGCACCTGGTTGAAGTCGAACGGCGTGCCATACCCGCCGTCGGTATACCAGCCACCGAAGCGTTCGCCCACCTTCGTCGGCTCCTGCGCATGCGTCGGCTTGGTCGCCTTGCCACCGTCGGCCACATTCTGTTCGTCGACGGGAGTGCCGCCCTGCGTATCGAACGTGACATGGTGATGCGCGTCGCGCCAATGCGCCGTCAACGCGGTATCGTGTTTCACCGCCGTGCCCTCGAAGTCATACGCCGAAGTGGAACTCCCATCGAACCAACCGAGGAAGATGGAAGGCTCGCCGTGGTGATCGGTCTTGCTCATGGCCGGGGGCTCGTCCGCCTTCGCCCCGTCATCGACATGCTGGATGTCCGGGGCAGGCAGGCCGCCCTGCGAATCGAACGTCACATCCCAGGAGGTGACCCACTTCGCGTGCACCTCCACATCGCTGGTAAGCACCTGATCGAAATTGAACGACGTGCCATACCCGCCGTCGGTGTACCAGCCGTCGAAGCGTTCGCCCGCCTTTGTCGGCTCCTGCACCTTCGTCGGCTTGACCGGCTTGCCGCCGTCCGCCACGCTCTGCTGATCGACCGCGCTACCGCCATGGGTATTGAACGTGACATGGTGATGCGCGTCACGCCAATGCGCCGTCAACGTTATCGGGGCCGTGACCTTCGTGTTCGCGAAATCATACGGATCCGTCGCACTGCCATTGAACCAGCCCGCAAACACCCCAGGCTCGCCATGTCCATCCGTTGCGGGCGTGGTAGGCGGGCCGGGATTGTGGGCGTACTTGCCCGTGTCCACCGGTTGGGTCGCCACCGCCGAACCGCCATTCGAATCGAACTGCACATCGAACGTGTCCACCCAGTGCGCATACACCGTCGTATCCTGCGTGATCGGCGTGGCCTTGAACTGGAACACCGAGCCGCCCGAAGCGGCCGTGTACCAGCCGAGGAACCGGTGATTCGCCCACGTCGGCGGGTTCACCGGCTCGGTGGCATAGTCGCCATCCGCGATGTCCGTCTCGTCCGCGATCGGTGAACCTCCATTCGAATCGAACGATACCTTATGGCCCGCGCCTGTCCACTTCGCATATACGGTCTGATTTGAATTGATGACCGTATGGTCGAAATCGAATTTTGTGTCATAGCTGGTATCGGTATACCAGCCATCGAACGTGTGTCCAGACCACTCCGGGTCGTTGTCAGGTTTCTTGACCTTGTTGCCATATGGAACATTCTTGTCGTCGGGGGCATTTGTCACCAGGCCCGAACCTACTTCGAAGTGAACGGTGTTCAACAGATTCAACTCAACAGGCACAGAAGTATTGTCCTTCCCACCTATGCCTGAGGCACCGGCCCGATCCGTAACTTTGACTTTTACCTTTACATTCATCGACGCACCCCGTGGCGCAATAACTCTGAACCTCCCATTAGAGCCGGACGGCGCCGATGCATGTTTGTTGTTCGGCCAAGTGACTTCAACCGTATCGTTAGCCTCCACAGTATAGCCAGTCTGGGCTTTGTTGTCACCACTCGACAACGCTGTCCCCTTCAACGCGTTACCTTCGACCTTCATGCTTTCAAGCCCAGGCGCCACAGCATCGATTGTTTTCGTGTACGGCGCGGAATCCTGCGCCCTCTCGCCGGCGACCTTGGCCGTGTAGGTCATAGAGCCACCTGTCCCGACCAGATCCTTCGGCAACGGCACTTTCGCATTCCACGACGTCGTACCCGCCGGCAAAGCGATCTCACCACTGGACTGCCCAGTATTGTCGGTGACCGTGAGCTTGTCGCCTGCAGCGGTCTCAGCCGAGAACGTGCCGGACAGATGCACCCCATCCGCCTTCACCGTATGCGAGGTGATCGTCGGTTTCAGGACGGTTTCCCACTGCGCATACCAGATATTTACCTTGGATTTATACGGATACGGCACTGTACCTTCCAGATTTAGGCTCTCACTGCCTGTCCCATCCGATCTACTATTCCAACCCACAAGCTGGTAGCCAGGACGGGACGCCGTGGTGCACACTGGTGTATTCGGCACCACGTCACCATAATTGTTGCACGACCAGACACTGGCACCGGTTCCGTTGGTGAAGTAATGGGCCTTAATCAGGTACATCCAGGGACTTGACGACTCGATGGTATTGAAGACATTAGTACCATGGCCGCCACCTATATAATATCCCAAGCCGGAATCAGCAGTTCGGAAATAAGGGGTGGAGGGCGGATCATTCCGCGTCACGTCGTAAAATGGACTGGAATGCCAGTATGACCCCTGCGGGTCCGTGCCGTAGTGGTATTCAAACCGACCAGGATAGAAATTCGTCCTCTTCCCTATCTTTAGGCGTTGGAGGCCGCTCATTCCTTGGAACATCGCATAGTTCAGCGGGACAGACCCAGTTGCGGTACTATACCCACTGTCCAAAATGTCCCTTGCATGGGCTTGAGTGATCCTACTCATGTCCCAACTGCTTATATCGAGTTCCGTGAGCGCCGTGTCGTTCAAGAACATGTAGGTCATGTCCGTTACGTTGTGCGTATCCCACGTGCCGGTGCCGGTGATAGTCTCCAGATGAGCCAAATCGTGGAACATCCAGCCCATGAGTGTGGCTGACGACGTATCAAGATTGCCAACGTCGGCAGTCTTCAGGTTGGGCAGGAAGTAGCCGTCGAAAATACCCCAGCCGCTGGTCAGCTTGACCGGATCCTCCGTGTTCTTGTCGACAACGAGTTGGGTGACCTCGGTGCTCTTGTAGTTGATAGGGCTGCTTAGATTGTCGCCCATCTTGCCGGTGTCGGGGATGGTGCCGTGCTCAAGCTCAAGCACGCAATCCTGCCGGTCGTCGCTCAAGTGGATGTTCCAGTGCAACGTGCCCCACGTCTGGTTGGCTTTCGCGGTGCAAGACACCGCATCCTGCGGCCCCACCGACGGACGAGACGACGACACCGGTGCCGCATCCGACTTCGTCGGCGGGCTGGGCTGAGACTGCGAAGAGGAATTCGCCGCACCCTTCAACGCGGCATCTGCAGGTTCCGGAGAAAGTTGAGATTGCTGAGGTTTCGTAGAATCCGAAGCACTCGGAGAACCAGAAAAATTGGAAGAAGATGAAGAACCGGAAGAACTTACTGGGGCCGAACCCGCGTCATTGCGGGAAGGTGTTTGAGACGTCGTGGCGTTCGCAGCTTCGCCGGAAGGCTGCGACTGTGAAACCGAACTGTTGTTTGCTTGTGTGACCTCGGCGGCATTGACGGCCGAAGGAGGCACAAGCCCTATCAGCATCGCCGGGCCAAGCAGTGCAACAATCAGGCTCTTCGCTAATTCCATCATCTCTCCTCTATGGGCTAACACACTTCTGTGCCAAAAGCCCGGCCTTCAGCATAACAATGCGCCAACCGAGGCAGACCCCTCACCGAATGAGTCAAAATTCACCCGAATGGCGCAATATAATAATACAACGTAGTACAAACTTCACTTATTATACAGAATTTACAGACAATGTCCAGAATACACATATAACAGCAATTATCAGCCTGTCATGATAGGTTCACAGCCCTGAATCGTCTCAACAAAAACAAAAGCGTTATCCATAGCACCCCATCGTGCCCAAACATTACAAGCCACCCCACACATCATCATCATCGACGAAAGAAGAAATTTAAGTGCGTCACTCAACTATCGTGAAATTTCAGATACCCTCTAATCCGAAAGCTCATCCTTCATTCACCAAAAGATTGTCGCACGCATTTTTCATATCTCAATTACACAAGACGAAAGCACCACGATACAAACTCAAAACAGATACTTCAGACACTTGTGGTTATGCACAAAACCGAATATGAAAATTCGTTTATGCACATTCGCAATCCCGACTCTTGCCTATATGCAATTCAGATGGATTCGACAGATGCCTCATCATCCTCTAAACGTTCTAGAAAATAAACAGCCCCCAGAACGCGAAGAACAGCAGCACGCTAAACATCGCAGCGGCGACCAACCAGAAGAAGACGCGGCCGAAACGTTTGGAGGCGAAAACCGGCTGACGGCCACTGACCACATCTTGAATCGCGCCTTCGCGAGGCGGGAACTGCGTCAACCCACGCACCTGCGCAACTTCGATGCATCGGGCGAGAATACGCGCCCATGCCCATACCACGAGAATCGAAACCACCTGAATGACCGGCCAACTCCAATACATCATCCCCGGGTTCTCCGTGGGTGCGCCGCCCCAGCCGAGCTTGACCACGGCCATGATGACCTGTGCCAAGCCTGCGGCAAAGAGCACGAACGTCGCCAGCGTCGTGATGGTGACGGCCAGAAGTTCACCGCCGAATCCGCGCATGAAGCCGAAAACCTTGTTGCGGTCACGGCGAATCAAACGGAACGCCTTGATGCCGCAACCGATCAACGCCATCAGCAACGCCGCGAGAAGCAGAATCACCATGCCGACGTTGACGACAGAACCGTAAACGGTGAGATTGCGATCGGCCTTGAGTTCCAGCGGCACGGCGATGGATTGGCGAATGGTCGTTCCGGCGACGAGCTCGCTGGTCTGTTTGAGGCCGGCGGTGGTGCCCACGGCCCAGGAGATGACGTCATTGATGTAATCGTCGGCGAACGGAGTGCCGGTGTCCGCCTCGTCACCAAGCCGCAGGACGTGGTTCGCCACGGAATAGCTGCGCACCGTCACGTCCTGATTGCCGGCGCGATGTGCCGAATAAAGAATGTGTTCCAGCCCTTCGACCTGGGCGGTCAAGACGTCTTTGGAACCATAGACCACCATGGTCGGCACGGCGTAAGCCTCGGGCAGATCCATCGGGAAATCAAGATTGTGAAGCCCCATCATGTCGGTATCGGCATGGAAAAGCCTGCGGACGATGGATTGGTAACCGTTGTGCGCCCCGACCAGCGAGAAGTCCTGCCCGACGAAGAATCCCAAGGACTGCCTCGGCCCGTAAACCATCGGGCTCAGGAGAAGTTGGAAGGCGATGCGCTTGTCGTATTTGATGACGTAGGGCGAAATCCATGTGCTTTCGGAAGTCGCATAGAGGCCGATCCTGTCCGGATCGACGTTTTGTTGCGTGCGCAGGTAACGCACGACCTGGTCGTAGGCCTTGGCACTTCCAGGGTAGTCCCGCGTCAAATCACTGGTCGACCAGACCGGTTTGTCGAGTACGGCGGTGACGAATCCGGCGGACGAAAGGTCGGTAGCGGCATCGCCGAAGCTGTTTTCAGCGGTTCCGTAACCTGCGCCGTGCATGAACACGACTCCAGGATGCCTGGGGGTCATGCCCGGAATGTCCTGAGGCTGGCGAATCAAAACGTTGATGCGCTGTATTTCACCGGTGGCAGGCTGCTTGATATCCAACGTAACGGTGCGCGATAAGACCTTGAAGCTGCCACGGTGGGCAAGCGGCAAGCCTTGCGGGTTATCGAAGGTGACGGCAGTATTGGGTGAAAGCGTCGATATCGATTGTCCTGTCGGATCCCTTTTCCATGGCACGCTTGTCATGTTGGAAACCGTGACCAAAATGCCCAAAAGCACGATGAAAATCGGAATGGTCACCAAAAGACGACGTCCGAGACCCCAAGAAGCATTGGCTTTGTTTCCGCTGTCTTTGGACGCCACAGCCGAATCGGCATTGCTGCCGACAGAAGAATCCTTCGCGACGCTATGCCGAATCTCGGAATCCGGAACCCTCCCCTTGTATACAGAGGATTCTTGGTTGGACAGTTGGTTTGACACAGTGCTCATGATAAACGACCCACGGCACAGCGTAAGCCCTTGGTTGAAGGATTACTCACCGGTCTTCTGATCGGTACCAATCGCACTGCCGAAATCAGGGAAGGAAATATCCGGAATGTCGGTATCGGCGTTGCCAGAGGACAATGGCGAGGTGAAACCATTGTTGTCGTTGCTTTGATTACCGGTGTTCTGTGACGTCTGGGTATTGATTGCAGGAACCTGAGGAGTGAACACTTCGGTTTCGCTTTGAGAAACGTAACCCTGAGTGGCATTGGCCATATTCGCCAAAGCGGCCAGCGAGGAACTGGTATCAGTCCCGGTTGTTGCGTTTTGAACCGGCGAGGAGACACTGCTTGAAGTACCCGAACCGGCAGGCATATCCGGAATCACCGGAGCCGCGGCACCGGAGGTCATCGTGTTGAAATCGAAGCTCGGAGATGAAGCGACACTGGCTTCTGTCGTCGGCGACTGCTGGGTGCCCTGCCCGAACGGGTCAAAGGACGTCGATGACGCGGCAGCGTTTGCGGGCTCAAAAGCGGGAGCCGGAGGTACAGAAGTCGGGATTGCAGAATTCGACAATGCGGTCGCAGCGCCGTCATCAATCAACGGGCTCACCGGAACCGTACCGGCTGCAGCACCAACAGTGTGCCCCGACTGGGGCACAGCCACAGGAACCGTCATCGGTTGAGCGACAGCATAACCGTTCTTTTGGTTGTAATCGCTAATACGCGCATAGGACTCGATGCGGCTGAGCAGCTGAACGCAGGCATCGAGATAATAGTCGACCTGACGCTCGTCATAGCCACGGTCACCCTTACGCTGAGTGAAGATCACATTGGCGACACTGCTCGAATTGAGATCGGCAAGATCCTTGGCATCGTCACGGCTCATCGATTCGATACCCAATTCATCCGAAACCTTGGTGACAATCTGATCGATGAGGCGATCGACCTGCTTGATGTCATATGAGGGACGCTTCCTGGCACCACGCATGAAGCGTTCCGCGTCGTGGCGCCTGGCATGATTGCTCACCATGTTGTACAGCTGCTGGGTGCGGGCCTGCCACGCCACATTGCCATTCCCTGCGATCTGGCGAGCGGTCTCCTTATCCACCACTGCATGTTCGAGACGCGCCAAGGCAGCGTCCACTTCGGCGATGACGTATCCACCCTTGGTAAACGTAAACGCCGCGCTCTGAATATCCTGCTGCGTAAGCTCACCATCATTCCTGTCATACAGCTGATGAGCACGGTCGAGGAAATCATTCACCTGGTCAACGTCATAACCCCACTTATGCTTCCCCGCATATTCAATTCCCGTCGAGTCTTGGTTGTTCTCGGACTGTTCAGCCATCAGTTCTGCCTCCTGAGGTGATCTACGCAACTATGCCAGTATACGTGGCCGTTACGACGCGGTGCTCCAATTTCACTTAAATATCGCAAACGTTATGCATACACAGTTTAATATTACTTGACGAATTTGGCCAATTCGACTATTGAGACATATCTTCAAGAAATAGTCTCAAACACCCAGAATAAAACCCATCCCTTTGTTTACAAGGCATTACAGCCACGTCCAAACTTTACTTTCCTTGTTCCATAAGCAACGCCATCAAAGCCCGCTAACGGCTTCAATTTATACGGCAAAGCTTTCGTGTAAAACAAAAGAGTATCCGCTTTCAACCGTTGTATAACAAATCATCTTGAATATTGGCGACACTCCCTGGGCAAGCATTGCGCTAAACTGTTCCCAGTTACGGGCAATTAGCTCAGTTGGTTAGAGCGCCACCTTTACACGGTGGATGTCAGGGGTTCGAATCCCTTATTGCCCACCTGACAATGCATACTGCAGTCACTTTCGATATTTCCGATGCCGAGATCAGTTATTTCAATATTTTTAAACTCAAATGCCAAATCACCCGTCCCAAACTCACTACTTATAACCGCTTATCAATTCTTGCAATAGGATTTTGTCCAAAAAAGGAACAAATCGGGCAGATTCCGGCATTCTTCTGGCATAATGACTATGTGCGGCAGAGAGACAATCCTCTTGACCGCATCAATCCGTCAAATCCTATTTTTCTTAACGGAGAAACCAGGCGGAAGCAATCTGCCACATTCGCGGCAGTCCACGAGTATTAAAGGAGTTCGAAATGGCTGAACCATATGAAGCCGACACATCCAACCCTGCAATCGTGCAGAGTTCGTCGGACGTGTTCAATGCACCCATCGCACAAGCGGACCCCGAAATCTCGTCGCTGATCCAAGACGAACTCAAACGCCAGCAGAACGGTCTTGAGATGATCGCTTCCGAAAACTTCGTGCCCCGCGCCGTCCTGGACGCGCAAGGTTCTGTATTGACCAACAAATATGCGGAAGGCTATCCCGGACGCCGCTATTACGGCGGCTGCGAGTTCGTCGACGGCATCGAGACCATCGCCCGCAACCGTGCCAAGGAACTGTTCGGAGCGGAATTCGCCAACGTGCAGCCCCATTCCGGCGCGCAAGCCAACGCTGCCGTCTATCAGGCGCTCATCAAGCCGGGCGACACCGTGCTCGGACTGGCGCTGGACCATGGCGGCCATCTGACCCATGGCACCAAGATGAACTTCTCCGGAAAGTTCTACCATGCCGAATCCTACGGCGTGAATCCCGACACTTTCCTCATCGATCCGGAAATCGTACGCCAGCGTGCACTCGAGGTTCATCCGCAGCTCATTATCGGCGGCTGGAGCGCCTACCCACGCATTGAGGACTTCAAGGCGATGAAGGAGATCGCCGACGAGGTCGGTGCGAAATTCTGGGTCGACATGGCCCACTTCGCCGGCATGGTGGCCGCGGGCCTGCACCCGAGCCCGGTCCCCTACGCCGACGTCGTCTCCTCGACCGCGCACAAGACGCTGGGTGGGCCGCGTTCCGGTTTTATCCTGGCCAAGAAGGAATACGGCAAGAAAATCAATTCCGCCGTCTTCCCCGGCCAGCAGGGCGGACCGCTGATGCATATCATCGCCGCCAAGGCCGTGGCTTTCAAGGTCGCCGGCACCGAAGCGTTCAAGCATCGTATGGAGCGCACGCTGGAAGGCGCGAAGATTCTTGCCGACCGCCTCAACGCCGACGATGTCAAAGCCCGGGGAATCACCGTCCTGACCGGCGGCACCGACGTGCATCTGGTGATGGTCGATTTGCGCAACAGCGAGATGGACGGCCTGACGGGTGAGAACCTGCTGGCCCAATGCGGCATCACCGTCAACCGCAACACCGTCCCGTTCGACCCTCGCCCGGCTTCTGTGGCTTCCGGCCTGCGTATCGGCACTTCGGCCCTGGCAACCCGCGGCTTCGCCGCACCGCAGTATGAAGAGGTTGCCGACATCATCGGCACTGCCCTGGCCGCCGGTAAGGACGCGGACGTAGAAGCGCTGCATGCCCGGGTCACCAAGCTGACCGAGGACTTCCCGCTGTATCCAGGCCTCTAGGCCGCCACCGACATCCGATAGTGAAACGCCTCCACCGGCTCATTGCCGACGGAGGCGTTTTCATGAATCTGCAAAACCCTGCAGTCCCAGATCCATAGCATGCCTGTATGTCCCCGAACGGTATTGTTCTTGGGCATTGCAAACAACCATTGCCACACTGCTAAAGAACAATACCAAATAACACATTCAGGCCATAAAACGAGAAAGCCTCCACCAACGACAAATTAATGGAGTCTTCCGACGTTCTTACGTTTTATTACCGCGATTCGAAGCGAAAACGCGCAGAAACCGCTATTTCAGCGCCCTTTGCCAAAAGCTCGAAGACGGATGCCGTTCCAATCATCGGAAACCGTCAACGGGGTGGCTGCGTTCATGCCCGCGGTCTTGGCGGCAGACTGCACCGTGTTGGAGGCGGGAGCTCCCGGACGACCGGGCTTGGGGGTAAGGATCCAAAGAGGGCCATCCTCGCCAATCACACCATAGGCGTCCATGATGGTATCGGCCAAGGCGTCTTCATCATCACCATCTCGCCACCAGATGATGACGCCATCAACAGCAGAATCATAATCCTCGTCAACCAGATCCTGACCGGTCAGATCCATGATTTTCTCACGAGTGGATTCACTCACGTCGTCATCCCACAACCATTCCTGGATGATGTCGCCCTTGCGGAAACCGAACTCTTCAGCGTTTTTTGATGCCGTTTCATTCACCCTTCCAATATAGCAAAGATAGGGGAACAGTACACGCAGACACGTCGAGACATATCCACATTGCGGGCAATATCAAACAAGTGACTGCTTACGATTCTCACTTTTACGGGCTATGTTCCAACCGTGAGCCGGTTTTACGATGACAACTGAAAAAGCATGATACGCCTGACGATCACATCTTAGGCAGGGGCACGCTGGGGATTTATCAGGCCGTGCAATGTGGCAGATCTTCGGCCTTGTTCTGCCCAATGGCGACCAACGCTCGATAGGCCTCATCCAACGTCGAAACTTTGACATCACGCAAACCGCTGGGCACATGGCCTACGACCTCGCTGCAATTGTCGGCCGGAGCCAGAAAATAGGTGACTCCATCGCGTTTGGCCCCCAGCATCTTCAACTGGATGCCGCCGATCTTGCCGATCTTGCCGTTGTCGTCAATGGTGCCGGTGCCCGCTATCGTCTTGCCACCCGTTTCATCCTGTGTGGTGAGCTTGTCGATGACACCCAGCGCATACATCAGACCGGCCGAGGGACCCCCAATGTCTTCGACGTGCATTTTGACCTTGGCGCTGTCCGCCCCTGCGATCTTGTGCTTGCGAGCGAAAGCGAGCGACGCCGTGGTCGCAGAATCCTGAGAACCGGTCATTTCCTTGGCGGAGGTTTTCTTATAATCACCCGCGCTTTGACCGACCGGGAACACCGCTTCACTGGGCATGACCTGTTGCTGCGGATCGAACCACGCAATCAGGGTCTGGACACCATTTGCAGGCGAGCCGGGGACACCTTGCGCATTGACGGTGAGCAACAGGAGTTTGCCCTTGCTTTTATGCGTAGTCGCATCACTGATGGCGATAACCGGTTTGCCATCCACGCTTGCCAATACGTCCTGGGTGGGACCTGGCGTCTCGATGACATAGGGGCTGGGAAGAAGAAGAATCAAAAAACACAACACCGCACAGATCAATCCGGCAAAATAGCGGACAGAGCGGCCCGAAAAATAATGGGTGAAACGCTGCCAAGGCCCCGACTGGCCATAACGGGAATCCGTCATCTGATCGGCTGGTGACCTTTCGACAAAGTCTGGGTCACCATCACGAGAATCGACATCCGCCACTGATGCCACAACGCCAGTGCACGATGAAGACGAGGCGATGATGCGATCGAAATCGTTCTGACCCCGGGACGACGTATCCTTTCCACCCCAGTCAGCCTGCAAATCCGACAACGTTTGATTGGTGGAATGGGATTGATCCTGATTACTGCGTGCCATAATGTACCAGTATGCTGCTTTGCCCAGACTCAATGCACAAGAAAACGGTGACAAACCCCGACAAAACAGCGTCTATTCCCGACTTGCCCGCAATCTCATCGCTAGCGTAAGAAAGCGTGGAGAAGACCATGGAAGACCATAATATGGAAGCAATATAGGGTCTGTATATTACTTGAGGAACTTTTAAGATAAAGGACGATACCGATGGACGAAAACGCGATTCACCAATGGTTGATCGATTGCTTCGGTCAGATTCAGGGCGACATGGCCTTTCAACAGCTAAGTGCCCTACCCGACTCCGTCAAGGACCAGCTCATGGGACAGGATCCGTCCAAGCTGCCCAAACCCTCAGAAGTAAAGGCGTTGATGGGCGCATTCGCCTCCAGCGGCCTCAACACGATGGGAGACATGCAGCAGAGCGCGGACCAGGGGCCAGTCAACGTGAGGCTGGCGACGTCGTTGGCGCTAGCCATCGCGAACGACGAAGGCAGCGAGCAGACCGTGACCGCCTCGGAGGGCGAAGCCGTGCGACGTGCGATGAGTGAGGCGAATCTTTGGCTTGACACTGCCTGCGACATCGACCCGGCCCCCGGCGAACCTCAGGTCTTCACCCGTGCCGACTGGGTCAACGCGACCGTTGATTCCTGGGCGAAGTTCGCCAGCCCGGTCGAACAATCCATGAGCAATGCACTTTCGAACGTGGTTTCGGAACGGTTCGGCGATGCCTTTGGTGACGGCGAGATCGCAGGGGTCTTCGCCGGCCCGATTCCCGTGCCGATTCCCGAAAATATGAAAGATCCGGCCAATCTCATCAAAATTCTCGGCAACACCGCCTTCTCGACACAACTTGGACATGCAGCGGGCCAGCTTTCGCACGAAGTACGCGGCAGCTTCGACCAGGGCATAGCCCTGCAGAAGAATCCGGCAGGCGCACTCATCGCCCAGAATTCAATCGAATATGCCAAGACATTGGAAATCGACCAATCGGAAGTGCTTGCCTTTTTGGCGCTTGAGGAAGTGGCACACGCTCGCCTCTTTGCACACGTTCCGTGGCTGATGCCCCGTTTCGAGGCACTGATCGGCAAGTATGCGCGTGGCATCAACATCGATCTGGATGCCATGGAGGAACAGCTGCGCGAAGCCACCTCGATGGACCCCGATTCCATTTCCGGAGCTGTGGACCTGACCAAAGTGGGTATTTCCGATACACCGGAGCAGAAGGAAGCGTTGGAAAGCCTGGAAACGCTGCTGGCACTGGTGGAAGGCTGGGTCGATGCGGTGACGTGGAAGTCCGGTATGGCCCATATCCCGCATATCGAGCAGCTACGTGAAATGGTGCGTCGCGAGCGTGCTGTCGGCGGACCTGCGGAACGCACGTTCGAAAGCCTTCTGGGAATGGAACTGCGCCCCAAGCGCATGCGCGAAGCGGCTGATCTCTGGGAGAAGATCGGCGCCGAACAGGGCGACAAGGCCCGTGACGGAATGTGGTCGCACCCTGACCTCCTGCCGAAGCTGCCGGATACCGATAAAGACAATGCCGAAATCGCCGGGACGCAAACCGTCGAATCGGACAGTAGCACAAACCCTGATGCGAACATCACCGCTACGTCCGCTGATTCCCATGATTCCAACGATTCACCAACTTCCAAACCCGGCATCGACTGGGACGCCGAACTCGAAAAACTGCTTGATGCCCAAGGCGATAACGGCAACGACGGGAATGCCGCAGGCAAAGACGACGGCGATAATGGTGACAGCAACGGTCCATCACCATCTGACAAGTCGGAAAAACCGGGTGATGGCGACAATTCTGATGACGACGGCAAAACCGGGAACCAGCGATAACAAGTGAGCCTGTTCGACGGCATATAGACCGCCGAACAGAGCGAGGGGCATAATTGTCAACTGCAATCATGGCCCTCGTCCAAATTTGTGACACCAATGCCGGGAAACATGTGTCACGCACGCTTAAACGGATTCAGAGATCTTGAACATTGCAAAATCGAGGAATTCCAAATCTATGTTGCGACTCTTCCTTGGTCCTTCGTTCCATGTTCTACCGGTTTTAGAGGCATTATCGTAGGAGATGTACCTCTAAAACTGTATTGAGCCGCAGTTCCCATTGCCTTATTTATTCAGCTCTGCCCATAACACAGCAAGAACGTGGATTCTCGTTGTGTTAGACGGGAATCCCTCTGAATTTACCAGAAACGGCTCGGAGTGCGTGAAAAACTCGATGCACCGTCCTTGCTGCGCGCAAAGGAAAGATGCAGTGAATCCTCGGCACGCGTGACCGCGACATAAAAAAGCCGTCGCTCTTCCTCCAGCGCATCTCCTGGCGCCGGTGAGCCATACGGCAGCAGTCCTTCGGAACAACCGACAACGAAGACATGTTTGAATTCCAGGCCTTTGGCGGCATGAATCGAAGAAACCATAACCCCTGATTCATGGCGGCTGGCCAGTATCTGCAACGCTTCGCGCCTGCCCTCGTTGCCGTCTTCAAGCACGGAGTCCTCGATACCAGCATCGCGGCGCGTCCGATAAGGAATGCCTTGCGCTTTCAAAGCCTTGCAGAACACTTGCTGCTGCGCGTTAAGGCGTGTCAGAATAGCACATTGCGATGGTTTTGCCCCTTCCGCGATAAATTGTGCGATGCGCCTGGCTACGCCCTGAGCTTCCTGACCATCATCCTCATATGCGGTTTTCACTACACGCATGCCTTCGTTTTTTTCCCTTGCAGACACCAATCGCAGGTAGTGGTCACGATCGGGAGCAGCGGCGAGCACACGGTTGGCCGCCGAGACGACCTGAGGCGTGGAACGGTAATCGACATTGAGGTTGATATCGGCGGTGAGACTGCCAAATTCGTCGGCGAAGTTCAGCAAATCGTAGCTCGATGCCCCTGCAAACGAATAGATGGTCTGCGCCGGGTCCCCCACCACGCACACGTTGCGGTTGTCCCCCAGCCATAGGTCCATAAGACGGTGCTGCAGCGGCGAGACGTCCTGGTACTCGTCAACGGTGAGCCAGCCGATCGATTGGCGGATTTGTGCGGCCTGTTCGTCGTAGGACTCAAGCACATGACAGGCCAGCAAAAGAATATCGTTGAAATCCATCTGTCCACGTGAGGTCTTTTCCTGCTCGTAGGCCGTGTAGACATCGGCGAAACGTTGCGGATCGAGCTCGGCGGGCGACACGCGATGGGTGGCTGCGCACACGCGCTGGTAATCTTCCGGAGCGATCAGCGAAACCTTCGACCAGTTGATTTCGGCAAGCAGATTGCGTCTGGCGATGCCGTCATATTGGTCGGACCCGGTGACCCGTTTGAGCGCGCGTGCCATGATCTCCTGTGTGTCTTCAATGACATGCGGGAACGGAGCGACGCTCACGTCACACCAGACCCGACGCAACTGGTGCAGCGCCGCGGAATGGAATGTGGCCGCCGTGACCTTGTCCCCAACACCGAGTGTTGCAAGCCGCTGTTTCATCTCACTGGCGGCTTTCACGGAAAACGTCACGGCAAGCACGCGACCGGGGTCCCACGCACCGCACGCACTGGCGTAGGCGATGCGGCGCGTGACGGTGCGCGTTTTGCCCGCTCCGGCACCGGCGATGATACGCACCGGCCCGTCAAGGGCGGTGGCGGCGGCACGTTGGGCGTCATCAAGTCCCTTAAGCACCGTTTCGGCATCGTCTAGACTCATATTTGTCTATTGTGCCAGCCGCACCCGATAGTCCGCCAAGCGCCTTCAAAGCGCGGAAACACTAGGACACACGATGTATTAATCTGTAAGATGTGACTCTACAAAACAAGTTTATGCTGGCGGCACTTGCCTCAGCCGCCATGCCAGAGACATCCATGGCCGGGGTACGCGAAGTACAACGTAACGGCAGCACCGGCAACGATGCCGGCATTCGCTGTGCCGTGGTACAAGACACGGCAGGGCGGCAGTACGACGTATTCGCCTCGTGCGAGGACAAGGGCAAAAAGATCCTTGCTGCCCGCGTAAGAGCCGCGAATGTATTAGCCAAATCTCACGAGATGAGCGGATTAGGTTTTGCGGTGGATCGCGTACTGGCGTTCAGCCATGCGGGAAAGCAAAGCCAGACGGAAGAATATTCGGTTTTGGTGGCCCCGCATATGGAAGGCGAGCCCCGCCAGCTTGATTTGCTGACTATCC
The DNA here is from genome assembly GCF_029433335.1 of Bifidobacterium sp. ESL0745. NCBI lineage: Bacteria > Bacillati > Actinomycetota > Actinomycetes > Bifidobacteriales > Bifidobacteriaceae > Bifidobacterium > Bifidobacterium sp. ESL0745. Next base: position 185,113 of record NZ_JAQTHX010000001.1, on the reverse strand, counting down.
AAGATGCCGCCAGCGTGGGCACAACCATAGGCGCCATTCACCGGCAACGCACCGAATTCCTCACGCAGGCACAATACCCGGCGTTCACCACCGGGCAGATACGCGCCCAGCTTACCGGCTGGATCAAACGCCTCCAGCAGGCAGGCCATGTACCGACGGCCATCACCACAAGCTGGGCCAAGATCATCGAAACCGACGGCCTGTGGTCCTTCTCCACCACGTTGACCCATGGCGGGTTTGCCGATGGCGATTTCCTCTTCACCGGTTCGACCATCACTGCCGTCAACAACTGGCAGGACATGCAGATCAACGATCCTGCGCGCGATCTGGCATGGATGTTCGCCAAACTGGATGAAAGCCATCGCAATGCATTGATGAACGCCTATGGCAGCATGATGGGATCGCGCGTCGACGACCTCATCCTCCTTCGCGCCAATCTCTGGCTGCAGATGGAGCAGGTCGGCGATTTCATCGGGGCGCTGGGGCGGGCCGATAATGCCAAAATACTCAGATTCAAGGCGCAGGTCGAACATCTGGCGCATCAGCTGACTGTGGTGACCAACAAAGCCGCAGGAGCGGCAACGGCGGCTTCAGCGGTCGTTGCGCCGAACCACTCAAAGGATTCGGTCTCGTCGTCCCCGCAGAGCGATGACGACGAGACCGGAGAGAGCGACAAAACAGGTTCCGCGGAAGTCACCAAGCTCGTAGAGGCCAGCGACAGCACTGCAGACCGTCCGGTGCATTTCAACCCTGGATACACCGACGATTCCGATGACGACGACCGCACCGATGACAGACGACCTCGGTCCGAAAAATCCGAGCCACAATACTCCAACATGCCCAGCCCTTCGTCGTCGGCCACTATGGTTCTGACCGAAGCCGCGAAAGACTTCGATCGCAAAACGGCCGAAAACGAAGACAACCTCGAGTCTGGGAACAAACGCGACAAGCAGCATGTCAAGATTTCGAAAGAGAAGGTTTCCTGGCATGTCCAATATTCGCAGGAGGACGATACCTACAGTGGCGCTTTGCCGACAGAAGGCGTGGATCACGAGGCGCCAACGTCCCTGATTCCGCAACTCGAGCGCGAACAGCAAGCGCTGTATGATGCGCGGGTGGGAATAGAGGAAGCCGAAGAAAAACAAGAGCGGCGAACGCGAATCTCAACGTCCTCCAGGACGGATATCCAATCTCAAAACGACGGGAAAGATGGCCAAATATCACCATCCGATGCCGCCAAGGAATCAAAGAATTCAGACCAGGCCGATGAATCAGCGTCAGACTGTTCCTCTTCATCCGATTCAATACCCGAAAATGACGATAATACCGATGATTCAATAACCGTCAAGACAGCAGAAGGAAAGAACGATACAGAGCAATCGACCAACTGAGCAGAAGCGATAAAACCGTTGCCGTGTCGCAAAAAGGCAGCTCCATGCCACATGCGGCCATTACCTCGGCAGTGGACAAACCTCGAAATCCTAGCCAAAAGCGTAATGACTTGGGTTCGGGCAGAATATAAACACTAAGAACAAGTTTCAACAGAAAGAAGCAGCACATGGATGTCGAACTCGGAATTCAGAACGTGGCACGTCCGGTCAATTTCACGACCGACCAAAGCGCCGATGAAGTCAGCAAGAAGATCGCACAGGCCATAGCGGTCCACGAACCGATTGATCTGGTTGATGACAAGGATCGCCATATCGTGGTTCCCACCGATGCTTTGGGCTATGCCATCGTCGGTTCGGAGACCAAGCACGCCGTTGGCTTCGGCGCCCTTTAAAATAAGGTCGGCAGCTATAACCAATTAAGCCTTTAGAGTAATATATTTCATTAACCCTCAGTCTTTTGTGATGCATAAAAGCTGAGGGTTTTACTGTAAAATCCTCAACATCGATCAGACAGATATCCCATATCCCAAAACGAACGTCAAATCAGGCAAGTGAAAACGAAGCGACCTAGGCAATCAGCTTGATGGCACCGCGCCGTACAATCTGCGCCACAACGCTGTCGCAGGTGAGGTTTTCACCCAACTTGTTCGGTTTTCCCTCGCCGTGCCAATCCGAGCCACCGGTGACCAAAAGATCAAACCTGCAGGCGAGATCAAGCAGCCGCTCTCGTTCTTCGGGCCGATTGCCGCGATGCCAGACTTCAAGCCCCCCAAGACCGCCTTGCGCCAACCGGGCGATCTGTCTGTCGGAAAGCAACACCTTGTTGCGGCTCAAATCAGAAGGGTGTGCGACGACACTCACTCCCCCGGCCTGTTTGACCACTTGGACCACTTGCAGGGCCGTTGGCGAAGGCGTCGGTATGTAATACTTACTTGAAGACGAAATGGCGCCGGCAAAGGCCTGTGAACGTGTGCGATAGAATCCAGCGGACACCAAGGCATCAGCCATATGTGGCCTACCGACCGTCGTTTCCTCACCTTTTTTTGTTTGACGAAGCACGTCGTCCCAGGTAATGGGAAAATCCTTCGACAGACGCGAGACCATGCGCTTGGCACGTTCGATACGGGCTTCACGTGTGGCTTGGAACATCGTAATGATGCCTTCGTTCTGCGGATCATACTGATAAGCAAGGATGTGGACGGAAACGTGCTCGTCCTGCGCGGTGATCTCACTGCCGCGCAGCAACGGAAAACCGCGACTGAGCGCGGCTTTTTGAGCGTCATCCCAACCCGCAGTGGTATCATGGTCTGTGATTGCGACACCATGCAGTCCATTTGCGTCTGCAAGGGCGACAAGTTCGGCAGGGGTCTTGGTACCATCGGAAAAGACCGTATGACAGTGAAGGTCCCAGCCGGAAGCCGGACCGCAATCGTTATATTCGTCACGAGCCATAGGTACATGGTAAGCCTACGCGCCTGACAGCTGGTGGAATGCTAGGGGAAAGAAAGCAGGGATATGCATGGCGACTAAACACAGCGTTGCTGCCGTGAGGAACATGGGAAACGCGCCAAGAGACGTCAGCGATCAGCCAGCCCCTGTCTTGACGGATGACCGTGAACCCACAGGGTTTTTCCACGGGCCTCTGTGGAACTACGGCGTGATGTGCCTGGGTGCCGGTGTGGGCCTTTTCGCCTCGCTGATGTTGGCAGCCGATACTCTGAAGTTGGCAAGAAACCCCAACAAGGCCCTGGGCTGCGACGTGAACTCTGTGCTTTCTTGTTCGACGGTAGCCGAATCATGGCAGGCCGAAATCATCAAGTTCGGCGGACTGAGCTTCCCGAACGCGTTCTTCGGTATCTGCTTCTATGCCGTGTTCGTAACGGTAGCCGTTGTCGGCGCCTGCAACGTCAGATTGCCCCGCTGGTTTCCGATCGCCACTTGGTGGGGCGGACTCGCCGCCATCTCCTACGCTTACTGGCTGATGAGCCAGTCCATGTTCGTCATCAAGGCGCTCTGCCCGTGGTGTATGACCATGATGTTCGCCACGACGGTGATGTTTATGGCGCTTTCGCACGCGACGGTGACGGTGCAGAAGATACCACGGCGACACCGCAAGGGGCTTTGCACCTATTACCGCATGCGTTACGACCTGATGGTCGACATCGTCTGGATCTTCGCCATCATCGCGCTTATCTTCGTCAAGGAAGGCGCCGCGATCTTCTCCTGATCGCCTTTGTTCTTATTGGAAACCCCGCACCGTTACGATTGTAACGGTGCGGGGTTTCCTTGTTATGTCATTTTGGCTGGGCCATTCGACTGGTCACCTTGCGTCCATTTATGAAAGCTCGACTTTACAGCAATTCCACTTTGGCCACGATGGCGGCGGCACCGGTCAGACGTACGTCGTCGGCGCTCACATCGACCTTGAGCAATCCGCCACGCACCGCGATGTCCCAGTGCGCGATGCCGGTTTTCGCCCTCAACGTCACAGCAGTGGCGCCAAGGCCTGTCCCGCAGGAAAGCGTTTCCCCACAACCACGTTCGTTGACGCGCATGGTGGCTTTGCCGAATCCTTTGACATCGTCTCGCTCGTCGATACGCACGAATTCGACATTCTGATCGGTCTCAATCGCCGGAGACACCACGGGCTTGACGATAAGATTGAGATCCTCGATCGCCGGCAGTGTGGCCTTACCGTCCTGAAGCACGGCGACGACATGCGGATTGCCCATATCCACAAACGTGCCATAAGCCTCACCGGCAGAACCGGGAATGGTGACCGTATAGGTATCCAAAGCGCTGATTTTTCCGGCTCCCAGGCTCACCTGAAACACATCGTCGCCATATGGGGCAAGCGCACCCAACGAGCGCAAATTCTTGACGCCGGCCCGCGTACCCAGCTGGAACGGTTCGCCACCAGGAACGTCGGCGATACCGGCACGTTGGGCCATAAGCGCAGTGACACGAGTGCCATTGCCGCACATCTCGGCCAAGGACCCATCGGCGTTGCGATAGTCCATAAACCATTGTGCACCACCATCGTGGCATTGCGCGATTTGTTCGTCCGTGCAATCGCTGACGAACTCCGGCTTACTCAGCCGTATCAATCCATCAGCACCGATGCCAAAATGCCTGTCGCAGACATGTCGGACCTCTTCGGCGCTCGGCTCGAACTGGCCGGTACGATCGAGGTAGATGACGAAATCGTTGCCGGTGCCGTGCCCTTTATAGACGAATTGCGGAAGACTCATACCACGTAAGTCTACCTGCTACCCGGCTCATCGCCATCAAGCCCAGAGCCGATTGCACTTACGCACACCCTGAATTGCGTATCGTGTGTACGTTCGTTCAAGCCGCTACCATTGAAAAGTAAAGTCGCTAAGTTTGAATTGAGACTTCGTTGGATTGCGGTGAAAGAGGACGGCATGACAAGCAACGCTCCCATAGGCGTATTTGATTCGGGGCTGGGCGGCATCTCCGTCGTGCGGGAAATCCGCAGGGAAATGCCAAACGAGCGCATCATCTATTTCGGCGACTCGGCCAATGCACCGTACGGCACGAAAACACCGGAAGAGGTGCGCAGGCTTTCCTTTGCCATCGTCGAACGGTTCATCGCCATCGGCGTCAAAGCCATCGTCATCGCCTGCAACACCGCCACTTCAGCGGCGGTCGACGATTTGCGCGCGACCTACGACCTGCCGATCATCAGCATGGAACCGGCACTCAAAGTGGCCTGCGACCGCGGACATGGCTCGCCCCAACGCGTTATCGTCGCCGCGACGCCGCTGACATTGCGCGAAAAGAAATTCACCGCGCTGATGCACCGTTTCAACGCCACAAACACGATCTTTCGCCAGCCTTGCCCCGATTTGGTGGAAATCGTGGAACACGACCAGCTAGAGAACCACGACCTCGTGATGCGCACGCTACACCGTTATTTCGCTGGCTATGACCTCAAAACCATCGACTCCGTGGTACTCGGATGCACGCATTTCGTCTTCTATCGCGACTATTTCCGCGAACTGCTGCCGGCTTCCACCGCCATCATCGACGGCAACGAGGGCACCGCCCACCACCTGCGCAATCTGCTTGATGCCTCAGACGAACTGGCGACGCCGGATGCGCAGGGCGGTGTCACACTGGAAAACTCCGATACCAGTGAACATATGGCCGCCCTTGCCGCCAAGCGTCTTGACGCTTGAACAATGTCCGTAAGGCAGACGTATGCTCAGATAATCATAAGTGATTGACTTTGGCCTTAAAAGAAAGGTGAGACGATGACAAAAACTGCTTTGATCGATGTCGGCGGAGGCTTCCGCTCCATTTTCGGCGCAGGCGTAATGGACCGGCTCACGGACAAGGGCATCACCGTCGACAAATGCTATGGTGTCTCTGCGGGCAGCGCGAATATGGTCTCCTACATCTCCGGACAGCGCGGACGCACCCACAAGTTCTATACGCAGTATGCCTTCCGCCCCGAATACGCGAGCGCCAACAACTTCTTCAAGCTGCACAACTACGCGAACCTCGACTACATTTACGGCACCCTTTCAAACTCCGATGGTGAGTATCCGGTGGACTACCCCGCCTTCGCCGCCTCACCCACCGAATTCACTGTGGTCGCCTGCGACGCGCGCAACGGCTATGCACGCTATTTCGACAAGTCGGACGTGCATCAGGACGATTACGACGTCATGAAGGCGTCCAGCGCGGTACCGGTGGCCTGTGAACCCTACGTCGTCGACGGCATCCCCTATTTCGACGGTGGCATCGCTGACCCGATTCCGGTGCAGCTGGCAATCGACGAAGGCTATGACAGGATCGTGCTCATCCTCACCCACCAGCGCGATTTCGTACGTGAGGCCAAAAGGGACGTGGCACCTGCAGCGCTGCTGAAACACTCCTACCCCGCCGCCGCGGAACGGCTTAAGAACCGCTATCGCACGTACAACGAAGAGATGGAGGTCGCCGAAAAGCTCGCGGCCGAGGGCAAGGTGCTGATTCTCGCTCCGGATGACCTGTGCGGGTTGGACACCCTGAGCAAGAACCCGGAAGGACTTGAACAGATGTACCAGAAAGGGCTCGACGCGGCCGAGGCCATCCCCGAATTCCTCGCAAGCTGAACAAAATGTTGGGCGGGTTCCTCGGGTGAGTGAGGAATCCGCCCAACGTAGTGACACGACGTTGTGTCCAGGCCAAGCCTCCAAATTTACTGGACATCTTGACCAATGTTGTTTATTATACCGGATAAACCGTAATCCGGCTCACGATCGGGTAAGTCTGGACATTGAAGCCAATTATCCGCAACTCTACGTTATTTGGTCTCGTTGGAGGTGACCATGGCCTTGGTGACCTCATCGAAAAGCTGCTGGTAGCCGCCAGGCGTAGACGCGGGAAGCACGACGGTCTTGGCGTTGCCGGATTCGCTCAACGAACGCATCACGTCGAGGTACTGGTTGAAGAGCACCACGTTGTTGACGTCGGCGATGTTCATGCCCACAGCCTGCAGGCTCTTGATCTGGTCAACGATGCCGTTGGCGATCTCGCGGCGGTAATTGGCCTGGCCCTCGCCCTGAAGACGGGTCTTTTCGGCATCGGCGGTGGCCTGCGTCTCGATTTGGATGCGCTGGGCATCGGCACGTTGGCGGGTGGCTTCCTTCTCACGCTGAGCGGCGTTGATCGAGTCCATTGCGGTCTTGACGGCCGGGCTCGGGTCGATGGCGGTGATCAGGGTCTTGACGACGGTGAAGCCGAACTTTGCCATCTCGCCACCCACCGTCTTCTGCACGTCGGCGGCCACGTCGTCTTTCTTGGCGAAGGCATCGTCAAGCGAAAGCGCAGGAATGGCGGAGCGCAGGGCATCCTCGACGTAGCTGCGAAGCTGGCCCGCCGGGTCGCGAAGCTCGTAGTAGGCGGTGGCTACGTTGTTGGGGTCCACACGGAACTGGGTGGAAGCCACAACGGTGACGAAGACGTTGTCGAGCGTCTTGGTCTCGAGCTTGACGTTGAGCTGGTTGACACGCATGTTCGTTTTAGTGGCGATGCGGTCGACGAACGGGATTTTCAAGTGGATGCCGGCAAGCTGAACCTTTGAGAACTTGCCGAACCGTTCGATGACGTACGCCTGCTGCTGCGGTACCACGAAGATACCGGAGATGACCAACGCAATGATGATTACCAGAACGACAACCAAAAAGATGAGTCCTGCCATGATTTTCCCTTCAACGCTCATTGTTCGATTGACAACGACACAAAGCATCCATCAACGGCGGTTCTTCGAACACCATGCTGATGAATCTTGTAATAATTTTAGCAGAGCCTATGGTGGTTGCCTCTTCCCCCGCCTTTAACGACGAAAATCGAACGAATCGAATGCAAGATATGGAAATGAACACAGCAGGCTTAGTGGTAGCTCAGCAGGAGGTCAAAAATAGCCGACCGTCATCCAACAACGAATCTGACGGAACCGCTTACCACAGCAAGCCAAGCAGCAGAAGACCCAGGCTCAGCGCCATCATGCCCGCCGTGTGGACAAAAGCCCATTGCGGCTTGTGCGCCTGCAGGAGTTTCGCTCCTTCCACACTGGCGGTGCTGAACGTTGAGTAACCGCCGAGGAAACCGGATGCAAGCAGATACTGCAAGGTCGACAGTCCGGCGTGGGTGCCGCACCATCCGGCGACAAGCCCCATGGCAAGACAAGCGGTGAGGTTGACGACGATCGTTCCGCAGGGGAACGGCAGATGGACACGATTGTTGACCCACGCGTCGACGCTGTAGCGCGTGAATGCACCCAAACCTCCCAAAAGCACAGCCCCGAGAAGCAGCCAGAAGGCATTGCCGTTCGTCCAGAAATGCCGATTGACGAGCAAGGCGGCGACGGCGATGCAGGCGAAGAGAATGAATGCGACACCAACCAACGGGCCGCGTTCAGGCCCTGTCGGTTCGTCAGGATCGATAGGTCCTTCGGGTAAATTTTGCGAATCGGTTGCATCAGAGGACCGAACGGGTGACGGGGCGTCGGACGAACCGTTCATTTTGGCGGATTCAACGGATTCAGCGGATTCATTTACTCTGGTGGCAGCGCCAGCGACCGGACCTGATTCACGACGGACGGCATCCGACACCAACGCATGGCGGGCAATATGCCGGTCGCCGACAGCCTTGCCCGCCATAAGTCCCCAAACCGCGAAAAGAAGCCCCAGAACGATACTGACCAACAGATACGCCACCGCGATGGGCGCATGGCCGCCTTTGATACGCTTGGCGACTTCAAGCATGAACGTGCTGTACGTGGTGTACCCGCCGATCAGACCGGTGCCAAGACCAAGTCGTGTCACTCTCCAAAAGCCGATATCCGGTCCGAGCGCGGCCATATACGCGGTGATGAATCCCAGTAGGAACGCGCCGGTCAGATTGATGACCATGGTCATCCACGGCCAGAGTGCATCGCTTGGCTGCAAGGCGCCTAAGGATAGGCGAACCAAGGAACCGAACGCACCACCGATGAATAATGCGACACCGACAACCAGCGCCGGGGACGTAACCGACTTGGTTTTTCCCATGACCGAATTCCCTCCCACACCAGTGATACCCATTTGGCGACCAACCTGCTTCAAGGCATCGGCAAACCTGCAAACTTCATTTTAAAATCAAGTAAAAATTATCCCCGCGAGCTGACAAATAGACTTATCTATACATTCATTAAATGAATACCCCATAAAGATCAACATCATGTCATGATTTTTGTCGAAAGCTTTTCACTTACACCGCAAGTCAAATCCCTATTCGGAAATCTGCTACAATCCCAATAGTCGTTGTTTGACAGGCAAAGCACTAAAGATAGGCAATACATAAAACGTTTTAATAACCCCACGTTTATATGGTTACCGTCGAGCCTTCTAGCTATTATATTTTAAAAGCCCAAGTTTTACCCTTTTGGAGTACGACGTGGTGCGAAGGAATTATCAGAGGGGATTTTCATGACCACAGTCGCTGTCATTGGTTGCACGCACGCTGGCACGTTTGCCGCCACTTCCATTCTTCAGAACCATCCCGACTGGACGGTTGACGTCTTTGAGAAAAACAACACCGTATCTTTCCTTTCCTGCGGCATTGCCCTATGGGCCGGCAACCATGTCAGCAGTACGGAAAAAATGTTCTACACCTCCCCCGAGGAACTCGAAAAGGCGGGGGCGCATATGCATATGCGCCACGAGGTCACCGACATTGACGTCAAGGGCAAAAAGCTTGATGCAACCGACCTCGAAACCGGCAAATCCAAACAATACCGGTTCGACAAACTCGTGGTCACCACCGGCTCCTCACCTGCCGCACCGTTCATCCAGGGTCTGCGGGAAGCGCTCAAGAACGGGCAGGCCATGCTCTGCAAGGATTTCAACGACGGCAAGCGCATCGTCGAACGCGCCGAGAAAATCAAGTCGGTCGTAGTCGTCGGTGCCGGCTACATCGGCTGCGAACTGGCCGAGCAGTTGAGCACGCGCGGCATCAAGGTCACGCTTGTGGATGCGCTGCCCCATGTGCTCGACAACAATTACGACAAGAACGTCACCGATCAGGCGGAAGCTGAGTTCAAGGCCCATGGCGTCACGTTGGCGATGAACCAGAAAGTCGTCGCCTTCCGCCCGGAAACCGGTAGCGATGGGGTCGAGGATTCCGGGGTGACCGTCGTCACCGAGCTCGGGGAATACACCGCCGATCTGGCCGTCATGGGCGCGGGCTTCGTGCCAAACACCAGCCTCGTCTCCTCACAGCTGCGCACACTGGGCTATGGCGCCATCATCGTCGACAAATACATGCGTGCCGCCACTCCGGAGAACGACATCCTCGATGACGTGTTCGCCGCCGGCGACTGCGCGACCGTCCGTTTCAACCCGACGAATTCCGACGAGTATCGGCCTCTGGCCACCAACGCCATCCGCGAAGCCCTTTTGATCGGCGAGAACATCGAGGAGCCGAAAAAAGCCTACGCGGGTACACAGGCGACCAGTGCCATCCAGCTGTATGACTTGTCCATGTCTTCAAGCGGCATGACCCTCGATCTGGCGAATCGTCGCCATATGGAAGCCGATTCCACAACCATCGTGGAGAATTATCGCCCAGAATTCATGCTTTCCACCACACCTGTGACTGCCACCATCGTCTATGAGCGGCAGACCGGCCGCATCCTCGGTGCACAATTCGCGGCGAAACACGATATTTCGATGGCCGCCAATCTCATTTCCGTCGCCATCCAGGCGGGCTTTACCATCGACCAACTGGCGACCACCGACATGCTTTTCCAGCCGAACTTCGACCAGCCGGTCAATTTCGTCAGCTCGGTGGCGATGGAGGCGGTTGCCCAGCGTGACAACAAACAGAAGACCTCAGAAGAATAGAGCCGGATTCTGGCATTTACGCGTTGATTCCCACCGATTCCAATCGACGTAAGGATGGCCTGATTCACTGCCGTAAAGGTGTGATCAGGCCATTCTTTATATTTATACCAGCCTATCTGCGCAAGTTGTCTGACCTGCTATACCTATCACAAACCAGCAGCCGTGCCGCAAGCACGGCCGAGAACCTCAGTACGCCCCGGCGATTGTCCGGTCAAGGTCAGCAATAAGGTCGGATGGGCGTTCCAAACCGATGGAAAGCCTCAGCAAATGATCGTCGACTCCGGCTGCCCGCCGATAATCCCCCGGAACCTCGCGGTGCGTGATCCTGGCAGGATTGACGATCAGCGAATGGGTGTCGCCGATGTTGGGAACATAGGAAAACACCTTGACGGCATCGACGACCCGGTTGATATGCGATTCGTCGCCTTCCAGTCTGAAGGAAAGCACCGGGCCGATGCCCTGCGGAAAGTAGCGATCCGCAAGGGCCTTGTTCCGACTGGAATCGAGGCCCGAATAATTGACCTGCGTGACATGCGGGACGCTTTCAAGATGACGCGCGATTGCAAGAGCCGTGTCCGTTTCCTGTCGGAAGCGCTGCGGCAACGTCTCCAGGCCGATCAGCTGAAGGTAAGCGTTGGCCGGTGACATGACCGCACCAAGATTGTGCAGGTATTTGATACGCACGCGTCCGGCGAAGGCGGCGTTGCCATAAGCTTCGGCGAAACTTTTCCAGACGCCGTGACGCTCGTCGCTGACCACGAGTTCCTTCTGCGTGAATTGCGGGAAGCGGCCGTTGGCCCAATCGAATTTGCCGGAGTCGACAACTATCCCGCCCAGGGCGTCGCCGTGTCCGCTGATGCCTTTGGTCGTCGAATGCACGACGACATCGGCGCCGAACTCGATCGGACGGAACAGGTACGGTGTCGGCACCGTGTTATCAACAATAAGCGCGACGCCGTGACGGTGCAGCATGTCGGCAAGAGGCTTGATGTCGGTGATGCCGGTGGACGGATTGGCCACTGATTCGGCGAATACGGCACGGGTGTCAGGTCCGATTTTCGATTCGACCTCAGCGACGTCGTTGATGTCTTCGACGAAATCGGTGTGGATACCGAACTGTGGGAAGAAGCTTTCCATGGCGTCGATCGAGGCGCCGTAAAGGTCTTTGGGGGCAATGAGCCTGCCACCGCCTTCTGCGGCGCAAAGCAGGGCAAACGACACTGCCGCCATGCCGGAAGCAAGCGCCACCGCCGAGACTCCGCCTTCGAGATTGGCCAGGCGGCGTTCCAACGCATCCACGGTCGGGTTGGCGCAGCGCGAATACGAGAATCCTTCGATTTCGCCGGAGGAAAGGCCATCGCCGCGAACGGCGTCGTGCATGGCGAACGCGGCGCTCTGATAGATCGGGACACTTACCGAACCGTGGTGTTCGTAAGGGTCGTAACCGGCATGGATGGCACGGGTCTCAAACCCCAAAGGTTGCCGTTGCTGCACATTGCCGGACTTATCTCGCTGAAAATCGTAAGCCCGGGAATCGTAGCTTTCCGAATTGTCGGATGTTTGACAACCTGCAAAGTCGTTTTCGGTATCACTGGCCATAGTGTCCCCCCCCCCCAATGCCCTCTCGGTTTCGATAAATGTTTGGATATCACGTTACCGTCCCGAACCTTCGCCGCCACGCGTCTTGTCATATCAAAAATCTATACGCGGTTCATGAGGCAAAAGGCAGAAAGGAATTTGGACACAACAGAAATGACTTTTCTACAAGACTTCGGGCTGTAACCAGACAACCATTCATTATCCATATAAGAGCCTGATGAAGCCGTCAATACCAACTGCTTATTGGACATCGCCAATGGATAAGTCAAGCCTCGTAGAGGCGCAGAATAATCTTGCGAAAAAATACCCATAGTATCTGGCCGCCCGCCACTGCGCGCACAGGGTAAGACCGTACACGCAGAATGACGTTGATTCATACAGGAAGCTATTCTGTGCGCAACGCAGTGGCCGGGTCCTGCTTGGCGGCCTTGCGCGACGGAATAAGCCCGCCGATCAGCGTCAACACTACCGACAGGATGATGAGGATTATCGCACCGGAAAGCGGCAGCGCGGCATTGACCCGATTCGTGCCCATGAAGTGGTGCATCAAGGCATTGCCAGGCACGATCAGGATCAACGTGACCACGATACCGATGACACCGGCGCATAGGCCGATGATCCCCGTCTCGGCGTTGAAGACCGTGGAGACGTTGTGCTTCGAAGCGCCCATAGCACGCAGGATGCCAATCTCCTTGGTGCGTTCAAGCACCGAAATGTAGGTGATGATGCCGATCATGATCGAAGAGACCACCAACGAAACCCCGACAAAGGCAATCAGCACGTAGGTGATGACATTGATGATAGTGGTCACCGAATTCATCATGAGGCCCGCGTAATCGGTGTAGACGATGCGGTCCTTCTTTTTGACGCCGTCGTTATAGCGTTTGATTGCGTCCTCGATGTTGTTCTTGGCATCGAAACTGTCGGCATAGATTTTGATGGAACTCGGCGCATCGCGGCCGATGACGCCGAAATCAGCGAGATTGCCGTTATAGGTGCCGGTTGAGACGTACTGGTTGTAGATCGATACCAACACGTTTTCCGGAGCCGTAGCAAGATACTTTTCGAAGGACTGGGCCACTTGCTGTTCACCCATGCCAGAGACCGCTTCCTGCGGGTTACTGGCCACTGCGGAATTGCCGGCGGCGGTCGCGGCGGCGTTGCGTTGCTTGGTGACGTCGGCGGACTGGTTGGAGCTTGCCGCACCCATACCACCTGGAGCCTGGGTCATAAGGCTTTTGGCCATGTTAGCCTGCTCCGAGACCGGCAGCGAGGCCACGTAGGCCTTGGCGTTGGCCGCCTTGGTCGCATCGTCCGAAGGCGCAAAGGTCATGCCGTTCAAAATGTTGTGGGCTGGATCGGCCTTCTGCGCGTTGACGATTTCGCTGGATTCCGCGTAATCGATCAGCGAATTGGTGAGCATTCGCGTATAGCCGATGCCCGGTGCCAGCGGTGTGGTCTTCGCATTGGCATGAGCACGGATGACACCGACGATATGCAACTTGACCGCCGCTTGCGAATCCATCAACTTGCCGACCTGATCCGCGTCGTTGCCCACGTATTTGTAATGCCCGTCCGCACCCTTGACATACTGGTCGGCGGCGGGCAGAAGCGTCAGCGACTGGTCCATCGCCTTGGAATAGTCGATACGGGAGGTGGCGGTCTTGACCTTCTCGCCGCTGTTGAGCCGGTTCATCATGTCGTTGTAATCGGCGCTGGGAAGCAGGCCGAGCTCGTAGACCTGGGTCAGCGGAATCTGGTTGTTCTTGTCGAGAACCAAGACCACCTGGTCCTTTGCTTTCGGCCAATGCCCTTTGACCATTTCGTAGTTGTCGGTGATCACCGAACTGACCGGTTGTTTGTCGGCGTGCTCGCCAGGCATGATTTCGGCGAATGCTGACGGCGCCTTGTTGTTGTCACTTTTGCCGGTGAGCTTGGAAATCTGCAGGGATTGCAGGCTGCCAAGGTCGTTGGAAGACGAATTGAGCCCGGCGAATGTACTGGCCGCGGACTGGGTTGCGGCGGAGCTTCCGCCGACTTTCACACCATCCACGTCCACAAGCGTGTCTTTGGAATCGTGGGTGAACACGGAGAATTTGGAAGAATAGGAATATTGGATGCCGACGTCACCGACATACTTGCGCACGTCGTTGCCAGGTTTGTCAAGGTATTCCTTGAACGGACTCAGATTATTGCTGGTGATGCCATTGGTGACGGACGCCGCTCCCTTGACGCTGGAATCGTCGGGGTAGATGCCGTTGCGCGGCTTGGCTTTCTCCTTGGAATCGGCCGCGGCCTGGGCGGTGTCCATGATCTTGTTCATGTCGAAGGTCTGCTCGTTGATCTCAATGGGGTACGAGGTCAGCGTCTCCTTCTGGATATCCGCGATGTAGCGGTTGACGCCAGTAGAGACGGAAAGGATCAGCGCGATGCCGATGATGCCGATGGAGCCGGCGAACGACGTGAGGATGGTGCGCGCCTTCTTGCTTTTCAGGTTATTGAAGCTCAACGCGACGGAAGTGGCAAACGACATCGAAGCCTTGCCCATCGTGCGGTGCACGGCAGGTTTTTCGTCGGCCATTTCTTCAGGTTTCACTGGCCTTGAATCGCCGCGAATCACACCGTCTTTGAGCTCGACGATACGGTTGGCGTATTGGTGGGCGAGGTCGGGGTTGTGGGTGACCATGACGACCAGACGGTCCTGCGCCACTTCCTTGAGCAAATCCATGATCTGCACGGAAGTCTCGGAATCAAGCGCGCCTGTCGGCTCGTCGGCCAGGACGATGCTGGGATCGTTGACCAGCGCGCGGGCGATGGCCACACGCTGCATTTGCCCACCGGAAAGCTGGTTCGGCTTTTTGTTGATATGGTCGCCCAAGCCGACCTTTTTCAAGGCTTCCTTGGCCCGCCGACGGCGGTTGACACGCGAGACACCGGAGATGGTCAGTGCCAGTTCGACGTTGGAAAGAATGGTCTGGTGCGGGATCAGATTGTAGCTTTGGAAGACGAAACCGACCGTATGGTTGCGGTAGGAGTCCCAGTCGCGGTCCTTGTATTTTTTGGTCGACGTGCCGTTGATCACCAAGTCGCCGGAATCATAGCGGTCAAGCCCGCCGATGATATTGAGCAATGTCGTCTTGCCGGAACCGGACGGACCCAAAATCGCGACAAACTCGTTGTCGCGCAAAGTCAGACTCACATCGTCGAGCGCCTGCTGAACGAAATCACCCGTCTTGTACTGCTTGCTGATGTCTTTAATCTGTAGCACGAATTCCCTGCCTGACTAATCGTCGAGTTACCGCGTTGTCGCCATGTCACAACTTCGTCTTGCCACTCTACCCCAACGCACAGCCCGTCAGCCGTACTTACGCCATCCGCCGCGCTATCCCCATCGGCCACACTTATTTCATCGGCACGAATTACGAATTATTTTTCGCTATCTAACCCACTTTTGCGCTAGATTGCCCGGATCTATAAGCGTTTAAAGTAACTGCTGACTTTCAGCATAGTTCTTGGATAGAGTGACAACCACAGCGTATGCCGCGATTCCAGTTTGCACGGGACCATTGCATTGCACCATATAACTTTCAAAAGAAAAGAGCACATCATGACAAGCATCACCGTTTTCGGATCAGGACATATCGGCGCGGCAGTCGCGGGCATCGGCGTCGCAGCAGGGGCCGACGTGCAGGTCATCGACCGCGACAAAACCAAGGCTGCAGCCATCCCAGGCGTCACCGCCTCGGCGTGGAGTGAGGAAATCACCGGCGACATCGTTGTTCTGGCCCTGCCCTATCCCGCGGAGGCCAATGTCGTTGAGGAATATGGCGCACAACTTGCGGGCAGGGTGGTTGTGGACCCGAGTAATCCGCTCGATTTCAGCACGATGGATCTGGCGCTGCCGCAAGGAGCACATTCCGCCGCAGAAGAACTGGCAGCCAAACTTCCTCAATCCGAAGTCATCAAGGCGTTCAACACCGACTTTGCCGCAACGCTGGCCAGCGGTACCAACGACGGGGCGCCGACCACGGTGATGGCCGCCTCGGACAGCGAGGACGCCAAGAAGGCATTGCAGGCCGTTGTCGAAGGCGCGGGCCTGCGCTTTGCTGATGCCGGCCCTTTGAAGCGTGCATCCTACATGGAAGGCTTCGGCGCACTGCAGATGGTGCTGGCCATGAACGGCGCCACCCAATGGACCAGCGGCTTCAAGGTCGTCAAGTAGACGCATCAGGTTCGTGGCGGAAAATGAACAAAAATCCAAGCCATTACGCTCATTTGATGCCGTGAAACCGCATTTATATACGATTCCAACAGAAAGAGTACTTATTATGAGCAAGAAAATCGCAGTGGTCGCAGCCAACGGCAAGTCCGGACGTCTGATCGTCGAGGCGGCCGTCAATCGCGGCATGGATGTCACCGCCATCGTGCGCGGCGAAAACAAAACCAAGGCGCCGCACGCCATCGTCAAGGATCTCTTTGACCTGACGGCCGCCGACCTCACCGGTTTCGACGCCGTGGTGGACGCCTTCGGCATCTTTGATCCGGCCAAGCTCGACGAGCACAGCACCTCGTTGAAACACCTAGCCGACGCCCTGTCCGGCAGCGACACCCGTCTGCTCGTGGTTGGCGGCGCTGGCAGCCTTTACACCGACAAAGCGCACACCAAGCAGCTTTCCGATTCGTTCCCGGACAACATCAAGGGCGTTCCGCTGGCCATGGGTAAGGCGCTTGACGCGCTGCGCCGCCGCAACGACGTCCATTGGACCTACGTGAGCCCTGCTGGCGATTTTAAAGCCGACGGCCCGCGTACCGGCAAATATGTTCTGGCCGGCGAGGAGTACACCACCGACAAGGACGGCAAGAGCGCGATCAGCTACGCCGACTATGCGGTGGCTATGGTCGATGAGATCGCCACTGACAAGCCACATGACCGCGAGCGCATTTCTGTGCGTTGGTAGTTTATACCGTGTCAAATTTCCCGACTTAACACGCAATATTCCCCAGCTCGCAATCTACGGATATCATCCGATAGATTGCGAGTTTCTCCTTTATGAATCTGCCTTGTCCAATGAGGCGCATAGCGTCATGATTGTAAGTGCAGGGGAACCTGCGGACCGGCTTCGGCGGGTGCGCAAGTTGAGACGAGCACAACGCTCGACCCTTGGAACCTGTTGGTTAATACCATCGTAGGGAGACGCGAATATGGTCAATGACGCATACTCATCAGCAAACAACAATCTCAGCAATCTGGCGACGGACGATCCGCTGCGTACGAACATCCAGAAGGCCGCAAAGACCGTACGGGACACCACGCCTTTGGCGCAATCCTTCACCAATTTCGTCACCATCAACCTGGTGGCCAACGCCCAGCTGGCAGCAGGCGGCGCAGCGGCGATGAGCTTCCTGCCCGACGACATCGCCGACGGCGAGGCGGCCAGTGGCGCCAGCTACATCAACGTCGGCACGCTGCTGCCGTTCTACGAGGATGCGCTTGAGGAAATCTCCAGGCACTTCCAAGCCGATCACCATCGCTGGGTGCTTGACCCCGTGGCCGCAGGGCTAGGCACCACGCGTACCGATATTTTGAAGTCGTTCAAGGTCGCCCCACCTACCATCATCCGTGGCAACGCTTCCGAAATCATCAAACTGCGCGAAATGTGGGAGCTACCGTTGGACGGAGACAGCAATGACGATACGTCAAAGCAATCAAGCGGTCCGGTAGGCGTGGAATCGGCCGATGACGTCGAAGCCGCGGAAGACTCCGCACGTGTTCTGGCACGGTTCATCGCCAAGGGCGACGTGAGTGGTCAAGGCGCGGTAGCCGTTTCCGGCGAAACCGACCTTGTGACCGATGGCGAACACACGTATCGTCTGCCCGGCGGCAGCGCGATGATGACCAAGATCACCGGTGCCGGCTGCTCGCTTGGCGGCGTGACAGCAACGTATCTGGCCGTCGCCGACCCGCTTACCGCAGCCCTGGCCGCGAGCGCGCTCTACAACCGCGCAAGCGAAACCGGCGAGGCCAATTCGCATGGACCTGGTTCCTTCCAGGTCGCTTTCCTTGATGGACTCTGGTCGACCACGCCTGAGCAAATCGCCGCATCGCCGATTCTGGCTTAAACCAGGGGCGTCTTCAATCTAGCTGAAAAGTAAATCCAAGCAGCGTTGGAGGCAGGAATATCAACGATCTGTCTCCAACACAACAGCAAATGCGTGCTCACGTTGTGTTGGACGCAGAAGAACAACGTTGATACCTCCTTTTGCGGCCTTGCAAATTGATCTCGCCCGTTGCACCGGCCGGAATCAGGACAATGCCACCTATGACAAGTATTTCAATTGAATGAATCGAGTCAATAATGACCAATACGTATAAAACTCCATTCGCTTCGATGCGCGATTGCTTCGACCTGAGCTCGTACCTCGTGCTCGGACCTGCGGACACCAAATCACGGCCTGTCCCTGACATCGTGCGGCAGGCGCTGGCCGGAGGCATCACTTTCGTACAGATTCGAGTCAAACCGGGCGATGCAAGGGATATCACCGAGATCGCGCAGCAGACCGCCGACGTCATCACACAGGCCAGCGCATCCGGCTCCGTTCCGCTGGTCATCGACGACCGCGCGGATGTGGCCTGGCAGTGCCGCGATATGGGCATCAAGGTCGACGGCGTGCACATCGGACAGGATGACATGAACCCGGCCGAGGCACGCAAGCTACTCGGACCGGACGCCATCATCGGACTGAGCTGCAAAGTGCTTGATGAGGTGAAAGCCGCCAATTCCCTGCCTGCCGGCACCATCGACTATATCGGCGCAGGCCCGCTGCACCCCAGCACCACCAAGCCCGACTGCATCGTCATCGGTGCCGACCACAAGCACCACACACAAGACACCGCATCCATCAATGCGCTGTGCCGTGAGTCCTACTATCCCATCGTCGTGGGCGGCGGCGTGAAGCTCGAAGACCTGCCTGATTTGGCGCAAACGCAAGCCGCCGGCTGGTTCGTGGTCTCGGCCATCGCCGGGGCCGACGATCCGCAGGCCACCACCAAAGCCATGGTGGATTCGTGGAACGCCGCACGCGCGAAGCGTGGGTGAGACGTAAATGCATGACCCGCTCACCAACTTTCTCTTAGTTTGATGAGAATCATCAGAAGATAACCCTTGGAAACGCTATGAAACGACAGATGCTTCATCTGGGAACGCGCGCGGGTTAAGCATCCCATTAACGGAAAAGCAAAATCGCAGGAAATCGGCATTAAGAACAATGACAAACACGGAATCAACGACCAGTACGTCTGAATCCAACTCCGTCCGCCCATACCGGCTACCGACGGTGCTGTCCATCGCGGGCAGCGACTCGTCGGGCGGGGCTGGCATCCAAGCCGACCTCAAGACGCTCATGGCCTGTGGAGTGTACGGAATGAGCGCCGTCACCTCGCTGACCGCGCAGAACACTACGGGAGTGCGCGCCACTGCGACCACCTCTCCGGATATGCTGGCCGCACAGATCGATGCCGTATTCGAAGATATCCGACCGGACGCCATCAAAATCGGCATGGTGCCAAACGCCAAACTCATCGAAGTCATCGCGAACCGACTTGAGCATTTTCAAGCCACCAATATCGTGGTCGATTCGGTGATGATCGCTTCCAGCGGCGACAGGCTCAGCAGCAAAAATTCCGTGGACGTGCTGTGCACGAAGCTGCTTCCACTGGTCACTTTGGTGACGCCGAACATCCCGGAAGCCGAGACGCTCAGCGAAACCGATTCCGGAACCATCTGCGACGAGGCGAGCACCGTCGAAGCCGCGCGCCGTATCGCCAAACGTTGCGGTGGCTGTGCAGTGCTTATCAAAGGCGGACACGGGCAAAATGGTGCCAACGACCTGTTATTAGACAATGGACAAATCGCGTGGTTTCGCCACGAACGTATCGCAAATCCCAATACCCACGGTACCGGTTGCACACTTTCAAGCGCCATCGCCGCAGGACTTGCCAAAGGGCAACCGTTGGCCCAAGCCGTGCAAAACGGCAAAGACTATCTCACAGGCTGCATTGCTGCAGGCCTAGACCTCGGAGCGGGTTCGGGCCCAATGGACCATGCTTGGCAATGGCGGAATAGAGAAAACTAGACAAGGAAAGATTCCGAGAATGACCGATACAGTCGATTCCTTCGATTCCATTCAGAATTCGGGTATTTCTGAAGCCCAAGAAGGGAAAAATACGACAGAAGCCCTGAACGACGGTTCGGCACAGGCTATTACCAAACTGCTCGATATGCAGCAGCGCTACGACAATGACCTCAACCGAATTAAGCCGTCACGCCTACGAGTGCTTTCCATCGAAGGTTCCGACCCCATCGGCGGGGCCGGCACCATGGCCGATATGAAGGCGTTTACCGCCCAAGGTGTGTTTGGCTATGCGGCAATGACCAGTGTGCTTGCGCAGAACACGCAGGGTGTCACCGACATCGTCAACGTCGAACCGCCGTTTTTACTGGCCCAGCTCAAGGCGATCAGCAACGACGCGGATATCGACGCTATGAAAATCGGCATGCTTGGTACGCCGGAATTGGTCGACACGGTGCGAAAATGGCTGGTTGATCTGCTGAACGATTATGAAGTCAACGGCAAGTCCAAGCCGACCGTCGTGCTTGACCCGGTAATGTACGCCAAGTCCGGCGACCGGCTGCTTACCGCCGAAGCGGAACAGGCACTGACCACGCTGATACCGTTGGCCGACATCATCACGCCAAATGCCATGGAATTGGCTGCGCTTGGTGCGATGGACGACGAAGCAGAATTAGATAGCGATGCTTTTGACGGCAAAAATGCGGAAAACAAGCCGTTAGGCAATAACATAACCGCACCTCAATCAGTCAAAACTGGTCACACCATTCCCCAAGCCCCGCGTTCCTACGAGGAAATGGAACGGCTGGCAAAATCCGTGGCCACTCGCTTCGGCGTCGCCGTCTACGCAAAAGGTGGCGCTCTGGCGCTGAACGGCAACAAGGAATGCACCGATATTCTTGCAGTACCGAACTTGAGCGACACCACTGCTGGAGCCAATAAATCAGACAGCATTGCCACGAAAAGCTCGATCGAACCCATTGATGTAGCTGATTCTGAAAGCAACCCTTCAGCGCCGATGGATAACACACAGAAGAAAACAGCATCGGGGACGAACCCGAATGTCGCAGAACCGGCACCACCCGTAGCAACCGCATCTGCCCGAACGCTTCAATTCCCGTCCAAAACTGTTTCAGGATACGAGAAACCGATAACCATTACCCGTATCGAAGGCACGGCCGTACCAACGCAAAATGTGCACGGGACCGGCGACACCCTGTCAAGCACGCTCGCGGCCTTGCGACCACAGTCCGAAGATTGGGTCGAAACAGCAAAACGCGCCAAAGCGTGGATGACCGGGGCCATCACCGCCGCGGACAACCTGCATGTGGGTCACGGCCACGGCCCCGTCGACTTTACCTGGCAGCACTCCCCCACCGGAATGAGTTTCACGGAGGATTATTGGCGTCGTACCGCCGGAATCCGCAGACGCATCGCCAAAATGCCGTTTATCAAACGCATGCTTGACGGGACGCTGCCGCTGGACGATTTTGCGTTCTATCTGCACCAGGACGATATTTACCTGACGGATTACACCTCGTTGTTGGCACTGGCGAGCAGTCGCGCCGCCGATCCGCACGAACGCGCGTTCTTCGCCGACGCGGCCTCGTATGGGCTGGAGGAGGGACTGACGTTCCATAAGCAGTGGTACAGAGAGCATGGTTTCAGCACCGAACGTGCGCCAATGAGCGAAACGACCGCCGCCTATCTCGGCCACGAACACCGCTTCACCGACAATGGTTCTTACGCTGCGCTGGTTGCCGTGGTCATGCCCTGCTACTGGGTCTATTCGGTCATCGGGCAGGAGATGGAAGAGCAGGTTCGCGAGCGCAATCTCGACCTCGACCATCACCCATACGGCCTGTGGATCCGGATGTATGCCGACCCCGGTTTCGCTTCACGCACCCTCGAGGAGCTACACATTTGCGACAAGCTCGCGGCATCTGCGAACATGTATGATTACAACGAAATGATGGAAGCCGCTCTAGGCTCCACCGAGCACGAATATCGCTTCTTCGACCAGGCACTTGCCCGTCACAAATGATTGTTATCACCTCATGGCCGAGTTACCTTAGCGACAGAAACATCGGAAACCGCCTCCAACCAAGCAAGAAATACAGCCTCTGATTGGGACACGACAGGAAAATTGCAAACTTCCTCAACGCAATCAAAAACGCACGTTCCGCCAGTATCAGGGGGAGGGATATAAGATTCACGGTTCTAGCAGCGACATATACGCCCCACGTCAGCTCGAAACATACGCTTCATATTAGGCCGATATTGACGCGTCTTTAGTCCACGGACTTCAGAGCCTCGAGCATGTCGAGGTGCTTGAGCTTGGAGTTGACGAACCAGCCAAGGGCGGCGGTGATGAGGCCGACCACGACCAGCGGAACCACGAAGGCGAGCCAGGAAACCGACGGGTCGAACATGACGTCGTCCGGCGGAACGGCGGTGATGATGTAGCGGTGCAGCCACGCACCGAAACCGTAGCCGACGATGATGCCGAGGACGGAGAGCAGAATCGTTTCGCGGTAGATGTACATCGTGGTCTCGCCGTTGTAGAAGCCCAGCACCTTGATGGTGGAGAGCTCGCGGACGCGCTCGGAAACGTTGAGGTTCGTGAGGTTGTAGAGGATGACCACGCCGAGCATGGTCGCCACGATGATCAGCACCCACATGATCTGGTTCAGGGCCTTGACGACCACGTCGATCTGATGCATCAACGTCGTGTTCTGCACCACGCCCTGGATGCCGCCCAAACGCATGAACGAGGCCGCCTGCCGCTTGGTATTGGCCACGCTGCCGTCTTTGAGCGTGACCATATAGGCGTTGGTCTGGTAACGTTGTCCGAAGACCGAGCGGTAGGCGGACGGACTCATCACCATGAAGTGGCCAAGATACATCTCGCAGACACCGGAGATCTTGACGTGATAGGTCTTGCCGGCACCGTCCTGGAAATCGATGGTGTCGCCCTTCTTGGCGTGCACGAGGTTCGCGAACCGTTCGGAGACCACGGCCCCGTTCGAATCAAGCGAAAGCGGGTGGTGGCCTTGACGGGTGTTGAGCTTGATGTAATCGTTGAAGGCTGCGGTATCGCGCGGCACGAGCATCGTGACGGACTGCTTGTCGCCGTTGCGGCCGGCGACCTTGGTTATCGATTCGTAATGAACCGGCAACGAACGCTTGATATCGGACTTTTGAAGCCGTGCATCGATGGCCTTGTTCTGGGAATCGGTGACGTGGGCGTTCTGTGCGGCGATGAGATTGTAATGCATCACGCCGCCGAACTGGTGCTCGTTGATGCCCGAAATCGAACCTTGCACCGCAAACCCGGCGGTCAACAGCGCCACCGAGCCACACACACCGAAAATGGTCATGAACATGCGCTGCTTGTAGCGGAAGATATTGCGTGCGGTCACCTTGTGGGTGAAGTTCAGATGGTTCCAGATGAAGGGTATGCGCTCCAGCAGGATCTTGGAACCGGCGCTCGGCGGCTTCGGGAGCATGAGCGCGGCAGGCCGTTCCTTGAGCTCGCGCGCGGCGCTCCAGACCGCCGGCACCACGGCGCTCAGCATGGCCAGAACCACGGCGAGCAACGTGACCTGCCAGTGGAAGCCGAGATGGATCACCGGCACGTTGAAGCCGACCTTGTAGGCGTTGTAGACGATGATCGGCAGGAGCGTATGGCCGGTGAAGATGCCGATCACCGCGCCCAAGATCGAAGCGGCGAAGCCATAGACCACGAACTTCTTCATCACGTCCCGGTCGGAATAGCCAAGCGCTTTGAGCGTGCCGGCATTGATGCGCTCCTCGTCGACGAAACGGGTCATGGTGGTGAAGGTGACCAGCGCCGCGACCAAATACATGAAGTAGGGGAAAATATGCGAGAGCGAGTCGACGATCACGGAAATCGAATCGTAGATCTTATAGCCGTCTGAGCCAGGGGTCTCGCGTTTGGAATCCACGGAATAGACCGGATCCTCCACAGCGTTCAGCATGGCGGTGGCGTCGTCGAGCTTGCCTTCGGCGTCCTTGATCTTCTTTTGCGCATCCGGCTCGGCCTGGTCGAACTCGGCTTTTTTGCTGTTGTATTCGTTGGTCTTATCGGTCAGCTGCGTCTGTGTGGCATCGATCTGTGTCTGGGCCTGCTTCTGCTTGGCGGCAAGCTGCTGCTGCGATTGCTGTACTTTGGCACGGGCCTGGGCAAGCTGCGCCGCAGCCTGATCGAGCTGGGTTTTGGCGGCGGCAAGCTGTTGCTGCTTCTGGGCCAGCTGGGCATTGCCGGCATCAGCCTGCGCACGTTTGGCGTTCAATTGCCCCTGCGCCGCCTGGATTTGCGCGATGCCCGGATTGTAGGTCGTGTTGAGGAATGTGTCGCGGCCTTGCGTCGCCTCTGTAGACTTTTGCCCAACCGCCGCAGCCTGCGTTTTGAGCTGGGCCAGTTGCGTATTGAGCTGCGCAAGTTCGCCGGCTAGTTTGTCATGGTCGGAGCCGGAAACCGAAGGAAGCTGGGCATTGATGGCATTGATTTGCCCTTGGACCTTAGTGATCCCTTGATTGACGTTCTGCTGCGCGGTCGTAGCCTGAGCAACCGCATCGTCGGCTTGTTTCTTGCCGGTTTCGAGCTTGGCCGAGTTGTCATCGATCTGCGCTTGGCCGGTTTTCAGCTGTGCGTAAGCATCGTTGACCTGCTGAGAGGCAGCAGTGACTTGTGGAACGGCGGCATCATACTGCTGCTTGTTTACGTTGTACTCGTTCTGGCCTTGGGTAATCTTGGTCTGCGCCGCCGCAATCTGCTTTTGCGCGGAGGCCACCTGAGTCGCCAGCTGCTGCTTGGAGTCAGCCAGTTGCCGGTTACCGTTGTCAAGCTGGGTTTTCGCATCGGCCAATTGCCCTCGCGCACTATCGAGCTGCTGCCGGGCATCAGAGACTTGTTTTCGCCCGGAATCGATCTGGGAGTTGACCTGTTTGACGATCCCCTCGCGCCGTTCCTTCGGTCGGTTGGCAAGAATCTTGTCAAGTGCCTTTTTGTGGGTTTGCAGTGCATCATTATATTTCGATGAATAATGGTCACGCATGTGGTCGAGATCGGTATAGGTCAGCCTCGCAATCATGTAATCGTCGGACTTGAACGCACCCGGTGTCACCACCGCGTAACCGTCAAGCGAACCGGAACCGGAGGTCGAGGGACCCATATTCACCGAACTCAGAATCTCGGTGGAATCGACGACGCCGACGACCTTGAAGCTGTCGTGGCTCAAGACCTTGCGTCCCAGCGCATCCGCTTTCTCACTAACCTTCAACGTGGACCCGAGCGGATATTTACTCTGGTGAGACGAATCAATGGCCGTTTCGCCAGCGGTTTTCGGCATCCTTCCGTTCACCAGATGATAGGTCGAGATGTCTTTTGGCGCAGAAAGCACGCGGACGCTTT
Source organism: Bifidobacterium sp. ESL0745 (assembly GCF_029433335.1). NCBI lineage: Bacteria > Bacillati > Actinomycetota > Actinomycetes > Bifidobacteriales > Bifidobacteriaceae > Bifidobacterium > Bifidobacterium sp. ESL0745. Next base: position 159,161 of record NZ_JAQTHX010000001.1, on the reverse strand, counting down.
CGTCACTGCCCCGTACGACGACGTCCTTCAGATATCCGTATTCGATACGCGAGGCTCCGGGAGCCTTGTCTATCTGCTGCCGGTCGGATTTGTCGAGCCCATAGTCGGAGATGACGCTCAAATCGGCCAGATGGTGTTCGGCGAAATAGGCGTTGCCGGTGTCGCGCATATCCGGCCCGGATACGGTGAGGCCAACCAACGCAAAGGAACCCAGCGCCACGAGGCAGACGATGGAGAAGAACCGGCCTTTGGATTTCGAGAACGCCTGCCGGATATCGCGCCACAACATGCGTTTCGAGGTACGCGAGTGCGAAGACCCCGAAGCTTGACCGGCATCGCCGGCGGGATCGGGAACCGACGAACCGGCGAAGTCCGTGTTGCCATATGCATTGCCGGAATCGGCTTCATCGCTCTGAAGCATGTCGCCGGGCAGACGGACGGTGTCGTCCGGGCGGAAATCCGAACCCATAGTAGTATCGTCGGCCATACCCATCACCATTCGATATCGTTGATGTCGGCGGGCGCGGCGTGCTCCTCAATGGACTGCACACGGGCGTCGTGCATGTGGATGACACGGTCGCCGATGGGTGCAATGGCTGCGTTGTGGGTGACGATGATGACGGTGGAACCGAACTTGCGCGACTGGTCCTGCAGGATGTGGAGCACCTGTTTGCCGGTGTTGTAGTCAAGCGCGCCGGTAGGTTCGTCACACAACAGAATCTTCGGTTTCTTGGCCACGGCACGAGCGATGGCGACGCGTTGCTGCTCGCCGCCGGAAAGCTGGGCCGGGAAGTTGTCGAGACGGTTTTTGAGACCCACGTCGATCAGCGTCTGCGTCGGGTCGGCTGCATGCGGCACGATTTCGGCGGAAAGTTCGACGTTTTCACGGGCGGTCAGGTTAGAAACAAGGTTATAGAACTGGAAGACGAACCCGACGTCGTAACGACGGTAGGTCATGAGTTGTTTGGCGTCGTATTGCGCGATGTCGTTGCCGTCAATGACGACCTGGCCGGCATCGCAGGTGTCCATGCCGCCGAGGATGTTCAGAAGCGTCGATTTTCCGGCACCGGAAGCGCCGAGGATGACCACGAGTTCGCCGCGGTTGATGGAAAAGGTGACGTCGCGGTTCGCGTAGATCGTCGTATCGCCGGTTTTGTATTGCTTCGTCTCGCCTTTGACGTCAATATATGCCATCGCCGGATACCTCCCGTAGCCCAAATCTTGTCGCACGGCAAAAACCGCACTCAATCCATGATATTGATGTCGTGCGAAAATTATGCGTCCCGCCGCAAAAAATTAAATATATACGTCTGTTTGCCTAATTATCAAATGATAATCCGCTGTCGACATGGGCGAAATCGGGAACCTTGTTCCATTTGACGGCATAGCCGGCACCGTGGGCGCAGAAGACGGAATCGGGCGTATTCTCAAGGTCGGTTTCCGGGTCGTAGGCGGTTTGTTTGATGACTTCATCAGCGTTATGACAAGTCTTATAGCCCGCGAAAACGCAGGCCAGCGAGCCACGGCCGTGGGTATAGGCATTGACATCCATCGAGTAGTCGCGCATCTCGGAAACCGGTGCGCTGCCTTCGAGTTCGGCGTAATCGCCGTCGGGTTTCGGGGCATCGAAGGTACCGCTCATCCGCTGGATATCGGCCATCGCGCGACCAAGCATGTCCTGCGGGACCTGAAGACGGAAGCTGTAGAACGGCTCCAGAAGCCGGCACTCCCCTTTCGCCTTAAGTTCCATCAGCCCTTGCCGTACCGCGCGATAGGTGGCCTCGCGGAAGTCGCCGCCTTCCGTATGTTTTTCGTGGCCGCGGCCAGCGACGAGGGAAATCCTCATATCCGTGATCGGCGAACCGGTGAGAACGCCCAGATGTTCCTTCTCGCGCAAGTGGGTCAGAATCGCCCGCTGCCAGTTGCGGTCAAGATCGTCCAAACTGCACCGCGACTCGAAATGCAAACCGCTGCCGGGCTCCCCTGGTTCCAGCAGCAAGTGGACTTCGGCATAGTGACGCAACGGCTCGAAATGGCCGATGCCCTCCATCGGAGCGGCGATGGTCTCGCGATAGAGAATCCCACCAGTGCCGAAATGGACATCGATGCCAAAGCGGTCGTGCAACATCTGCGTGATGATTTCGACCTGCACCGCGCCCATCAGCTGCACATGGATCTCGCCGAGCCGCGCCACCCAGCGCACGTTGAGCGCCGGGTCCTCGTCCTCGAGCGTGCGCAGCGCCACCAGAATCTTGTGCAGCTCAGGCGTGACTTCGGCTGGTTTGACGGGATTGCGCAATGATTGAGGACCATTGGCAGTATTTTCCACTGTCGACGACTTGGCGCTTCCCGAGCGCCTGTCAGAACCTGACGAACTTCCGTCACTTCCAGCGTTGCTGAAACCATCCGCCCCTGACGACGGTTCCGGTTTTCCGCTTTTACCCGCATTTTCAACCTTCATCACGGATACTTTGCCAGAATCTTCGACTCCGGGCAATACCGTATATGTCAGCACCGGCCGTAATATCGATTCTCCTGCGTCAGCTTCAAAGCCCAGCCCCTCGCCGGGAAACGTTTTCGTCAATCCCGTCATCGCGCATACGTCACCGGCCGCGACCTCGTCGACCAAATCGAATTTCGACCCGGAATACCGCCGAATCTGGTCGACTTTCTCCTGCCAAATTTGAGTGTCGGAATCGGATGAATCATCTTCTCCTCGTGCATTCGTCAACATCGCCTTGACCTTGAGCGAACCGCCGGTGACCTTGAGCCAGGTGAGTCGATTGCCCTGATCGTCATGTGAAATCTTGTAGACGCGAGCGCCGAATGCGCCGGGATAATCCCGCTGTCTCGTGAACCGTTCCAGACCGACGAGAAATTCATCGACACCTTCGAGTTTCAGCGCAGAGCCTGAATAACAAGGAAAAAGCTGACGCGAGACGACCATCGAACGCAAGGTGTCATCGGAAATCCTGCCGACTTCAAGCAACTCGTCCATCGCCGCGCCACTTTCGTCGAGCAACGCGACTTCCTCCTGTTCACCGGGCTCGGTGTCGGTTTCAAAATCGACACACCCTTCGGAAAAGCGCTGCCGCATCTGCTCAATCCATCCGGCCTTATGCGCTCCAGCGGTGTCCATTTTGTTGATGAAAATAAACGTCGGCACCCGGTAACGCGCCAAAAGCCGCCACAACGTCTCGGTATAGCCCTGCAGACCATCGTTGGCACTCACCACAAGAATCGCATAATCCAACACCGTGAGTGTCCGCTCCATCTCGGCCGAAAAGTCGACATGACCAGGTGTATCGAGAAGCGTAAACTCAAAGCCATCTTCTCGAATATTGTTTTGGCTGTGCCCGCCATCACCGTTCATTCCGTAATTACCCGCACTTTTGCCGACTTTTCCCATATCGGCTCTATGGCCGCTAACGCTACTTGCAGACTTGCCATTATCGGAAGCACCGGCATCAGAAGCACCACGAACATCGAGAATGGCCTGTTTCGAGAAAATAGTGATGCCGCGCCGCTTCTCCATAGCGTCGGTGTCAAGGAACGCATCGCCATGATCCACACGCCCAAGCCTGCGGATCTCGCCGGCGCGATACAGCAACGCCTCGCACAGCGTGGTCTTCCCCGCGTCCACATGTGCTGCGATCCCCACCACCGCTCGTCTCATACCCGCACTCCTCCCTACATCCACATCAGCACACGAAGATTACCGCACGGTCTGGGCTTGTGACCAAATTTAGTGGACAAGTCCATGAATGTGGTTACTCTGGACTTGTCCACTAAATTTCACGAGGAAAAATATTGAAGCATTACCATTACCTCAGCAAATACATCGCCGGCATTTACCGCAAGACCAAAAGCAATATCAACCACCAGCTGGATTCCCTGAACCTGCGCGCCACGCAAAGTGACCTGTTGATGTTCATTCACGAAAACCCACACCTCCAGCAATCGACCATCGCCATACAAATGGGCATCGATCCGAGCTTACTTGCCAAAGACCTTACCGTCTTGGCAGCTCAAAACCTAGTAGTCAGAGAGACGTCGCAAACCGACAAACGGACAAAAACCATATCACTCACGCGCTCCGGCGAGCAAATGGCCGAACGCCTCACCACCATCATGGACAAAGAATGGCAGGACCTATTTGCCACCATGCCGGACTTTAACGCCGAGCGATTTGCAGACGCCCTGTACGACATCTATCAGGCTTTGCTGAAACCGAACAAATAGGACAGAAAACAAGCAATTTTGAAACCGCTGCAATTCGGCCAGACCTACACATCATCACCGCCAAATAGCGAATCTTCAAAATTCTTATAAATTTACGGGTCGGCTATCAATAGTCAATGCCGGCCTGACGATTTTCAGAGAACCAAACCAGCAATAGAAGGGGCTGTATACGTTCAATTTAACGGGAAAAGACAACAAACATCAACATAAGGAAGAAAAGCGGATCCATACAAGCCGTGAAACAGGCCACGCAAACACGCGAAGCCAAATTACAGAGCACAACGCTTCGAGAAACGAAAACATTATCGGTCATCCGCACATTTCCGCAGGAAATCTGATCAAACGTGTCATCACGTTGTCGTTCGGTATCGCAGTGATGGGACTTGCCGTCGCCTTGGCAAAAACAGCCCTCATCGGGACCTCGCCCATTTCAAGCGTCCCCAATGTGGTCAGCATTATTTCACCCTTGACCATTGGCGAGGCGACCGTCCTTTTCATGCTCGTTATCGTCTTTCTCGAGTGGATTGTACTTCGTCATGGATTTGGCTGGCGTAACATCATTCAACCTTTACCATCACTATTGTTCGGAGCCATCATCGATGTCTTCGTTTCCCTCCTTGGCTTCATCCATCTGCATTCCTACATCTCGCAGCTCGGGCTGAGCCTGGTAAGCATACCAATCCTCGCCATCGGCGTTTACTGCGAGGTCAATTCGAACCTGTTGATGATGCCGGGCGAAGGAATCGCTTTTGCAATGGCGCAACGTTTCCACAAAAAATTCGGAACCATGAAAATCATCGCCGATAGCACGATGGTACTGGCAGCGGCCCTGCTTGCGCTCGTTTGCACACACCGGCTCATTGGCGTACGTGAAGGCACTATTTTCTCAGCTTTACTCACCGGCGAATGTGTCAGCCTCGTCGAACGGGGATTGCCGAGATTCACCAATTTTTTACGCCGCTAAGCTACAAACGGCACAGAACCACCAAAACATGGAGCGAGTATATGCGGGCATGGTGAAGCGGGCCAAAAGAATTGGGAAGAAAGAACAAGCGACGACGCTTCACCACACAACAAGCGGATATCCGATTCTCCAGTAAAACCGGACATCCATCATGACCTACGAAAGACAAAAGACACGGCCTTCATCGAATCACGGTTTACAGTGTACACGCTTCTATCGTCTTTTGCGACACTTTAATAAAGTTTTGTCTCACTTTAAATTTACAGGGATTACGAGTCCAGGTTTATCAATTTTCCGGCTGGTATTGAGAAGTCGGCTCACATTAACCCACGATTACCAAAAGATACCGTACGTATTCCCATGGTTTCTTTTGGTAACTGTGGGTTAGTGCGAGTGCGGCCATATGGTCCATTATCAAAAATGACCACATTCTTGAAATTTCCTAAAGATTATCTCGTCGTCAGTCGGCGTACTTGGCAGGATCGGCAGCGAAACTCTTGGCGCAGTTGCTGCTGCAGAAGTAGTAGGTCTTGCCGTTGTATTCCTGGCTGCCGGCGGCCGACTTCGGGTCGATCGTCATGCCGCAGACCGGGTCCTTGACGGTGGTGGCTTTGCCGTTCATGTTCATATCCATAGTGGTTCCTTCTTTCGCTTTCGCGGGTTGATTGTTCTTGTTGCGCGACGCATCCGAAGACGCGTCAACAGTTTTTTGCGCAGATTCCGCTCTCGAGACTTCGCCATCTTTCGAAGTGTCTCTGAGCTCGACGTGACGCTCGCGGAGCTTGAACGTGAAGTGACGCGGTTTGATGGTCTCGGGATTGAACGAACGCAGACGGTTCGCGTTCAACACCACGGAAAGCGAGGAAAACGCCATCGCGGCGCCGGCGATCATCGGGTTCAGCATGATGTGCCAGAACGGGTAGAGGATCCCGGCAGCGATTGGGATACCAATGCCGTTGTAGCCGAAGGCGAAGCCGAGATTCTGCTTGATGTTGCGCATGGCCGCACGCGACAGGTCGATGGCCGTCACCAGGCCGGTGAGGCTGCCGGACACCAACGTGATGTCCGAGGACTCGATGGCCACGTCGGTGCCGGTGCCGATGGCGAAGCCGACGTCGGCGGCCGCGAGTGCCGGGGCATCGTTGATGCCGTCACCGACCATGCCGACCATGTGGCCTTCGTTTTGCAATCGCACGATTTCCTCGGCCTTGCGTTCCGGTCGGACACCCGCGATGACGCGGTCCACGCCCACTTCGTTGGCCATGGCCGAGGCGGTCGTCTTGTTGTCACCGGTAAGCATGACCACCTGCAGCCCGCGTTCCCGCAGCGCAGCAATGGCTTTGGCCGAGTCCGGCTTGACGGTGTCCGCCACCGCAAGTACCGCGACCAATTTGTCGTCCACAGCCGCCAGAATCGGGGTCTTGCCTTTTTGGGCATAGTCTGCGAACAGTTCTTTTGCATTGGATGGTTGTGATGCCGAATGTTCATCATCAATATCCGAATCGGAACGAGATTGTATGGTCTGGCCGTCGGTCGAATCTGCCTTGGCAATATCATGGCCGGCAATCGACGCAGCTGCATTGCCTTGGTTCGTTTCAGCAGAGACAGGCTTCACAGCATCAATATCGTTCAACGCCGACGAACCAGCCTCGCCTTGCTGCTGGTTTTGCGAACCAGACACAACAATATGGCGGCTTGTCATCAATTCAGCATTGCCGACGATGACATCGCGGCCATTGACTTTCGCCACTACCCCACTGCCCGGCACAGCTTCGAACGAATCGGCCTTCGGCACTTCCAGTTTGCGCTGTTGAACGCCTTTGACGATGGCCTGCGCAAGCGGATGCTCGGAGACCTGTTCGGCTCCGGCAATCAGGGAAAGAAGGTCTGAGCGTCGCGTCTGCGTCTGGTCCTCCACCTTTTCTCGCCTGTTTTCGCTTTGCGTTTGCGTCTGCCCGATCCTCCCATTTTGCCTATTCCCGTCCACAGCTTCACCAACCCAGCCTATGTCGGTGAGCTCGGGATTGCCGCGGGTAATGGTACCGGTTTTGTCGAGCACGACGGTATCGACGTCACGTGCGGTCTGCAGGGCCTCGGCGGACCAGATGAGCACGCCGTAGCGCGCGGCCTTGCCGGTGGAAATGGTGACCGAAAGCGGGGTGGCGATGCCAAGCGCGCACGGGCAGGCAATGACCAGCACGGCCACGGCCGACACCAGCCCGTAAAGTCCTTGCGGCGCAGGTCCGAACACCCACCAAATGACGAACGTCCAGATGGCGATCAAGATAACACCAGGCACGAAATAGCCGGAAATCTTGTCGGCAAGCTTCTGGATCGGGGCCTTCGAGGTCTGGGCAGTGCGCACGAGCTTGATGATCTGAGCCAGCACCGTGTCTCGCCCGACCTTGGTGGCGCGGTAGCTCAAAGTCCCGTTGCCATTGATGGTCGCGCCGGTCACTGTATCGCCAACTCCTTTGGAAACCGGAATGGATTCGCCGGTGATCATGGATTCGTCGATGGAGGTCTGGCCGGAAATGACCTTGCCGTCGACCGGAAGCTGCTCCCCCGGCTTGATGACGACGATATCACCCACTTCTACCTGGTCGGCGTTGATGTCGAGTTCCTTGCCATCACGGATGACGTGCGCGGTTTTCGGCGTCAAGTTGACCAGCGCACGGATCGATTCACCGGTGCCGAGACGTGCATGGGCTTCGAGCAGCTGGCCCAGAAGCATCAGCGTGATGATGGTGCCAACGGATTCGTAATACGGATCACGTGCGCTCGGCGGCAAAATCCCCGGCATAACAGTGACCACGACGCTATACGTATAAGATGCGGCGGTTCCCAGCGCCACCAGCGAGTTCATTTCCGGGGCGCGATGGATCAGCGCCAGCCAGCCGGTGCGGTGGATCGGCCAGCCCGAATAAAACATGACAGGCGTGATGAAGACGAATTCGACCCACGGATTGGTGAAGAAATCGACGATACCCATGGGGATGAACGCCTTCAACCACATGCCGAACATGGCGAAAACGAACACGGGAATCGTCAGGACCGCGGCGACGATAAGCCGGCGATTGAGCGCTTTGATCTCGGCCTTGCGCACGGCGTCCGGATCACCTTCCTGAGCCAGACCATTGTTTGCAGAAGGTCGTGTTGCCGCTGGCTTGCTGATTTGACTCATGACCTGTTCTTCCCGCCCTTCGGCAGCACATGCACGACACCATGCAGCATGTTCATGCCGCAGGCATACGGCAGATCACCGGGCTTTTGCGGCGTGAATTCAACGTTTGTGGTCTTGAAAGGAGGCAGGGTCTGGTCGATGCCGAGGTCGCTGAAAACGACGTGGGACGAGCACTCGCCATCCTCTTGCCTGTCGAACTGCAACCGCACGGGCGAACCGGCTTCCACATCGATTTCGGCAGGCGTATAGCCGCCTTTGACGACGATATGCGCAGTTTGCAAGGCACCGTCTCGGCTGGCTTGCGCGGCTTTTCTGGGTGCGAAAAAGTACCAGATGATGGCAACGCTCACCACAAGCGCCACCAGAATCACCGCGATATTGCCGACCATATCCCCTCACATTCCGCTTCCGAAATTGTCTTTCTACAGTAACAACATCCATCTGCGAAACAACCGAAATTAGCCGGCTGGTGAAATCGTAAAACCGCTTTACTCCAGCTCAAGCTTGCCGGTGTAGAGCTGGTAGTACTCGCCGTGCTGGGCAATAAGTTCGTCATGGGTGCCGCGTTCGATGATGCGGCCATGATCGAGCACCATGATGATGTCAGAGTTGCGCACGGTTGAGAGCCTGTGGGCGATGACGAAAACGGTGCGGCCATTCATCAGCGCGTCCATTCCCTGTTCCACGACTTCCTCGGTGCGGGTGTCGATGGAGCTGGTCGCTTCGTCCAGAATCATGGCAGGCGGATCGGCCACGGCGGCGCGCGCGATGGAAATCAGCTGTCGCTGGCCCTGCGAAAGCCCGGAACCGTCGCCCTGCAGCACGGTATTGTAGCCTTGCGGAAGCATGCGGATGAAGCCGTCGGCGTTGGTGCGCTTGGCGGCGTCGATGCATTCGGCATCAGTGGCGTCGAGCTTGCCGTAACGAATGTTGTCGAGCACTGTACCGGTAAAGAGGTTGACGTCCTGCAAAACGATACCGAGCGAACGGCGCAAATCGGCCTTCTTGATGTTCTTCACATCGATGCCGTCGTAGAGGATCTGGCCTTCCTGCACGTCGTAGAACCGGTTGATGAGGTTGGTGATAGTGGTCTTGCCCGCGCCCGTAGCGCCAACAAGGGCCATCTTCTGCCCCGGCTTGGCGAACCACGTAATGTCATGCAATACCGTCTTGTCAGGATTGTACCCGAAGGAAACGTTGGTAAATCGCACATCGCCACGCAGCAGCGTCAAACGTCCGTCCGGCGAGGTAATCGCCTTTTCGTGCGCCTTCATTGCCACTTCACGGGCCGAACCCTTGAGTTTCTTGGCGGCTTCCAGGGAACGTGTACCGTCATCGTCCGCGGCGCGCTTCCAAGCCCAGTGATCGGTCTCGTGGTCAGTCTCGGTCATCGTGCGGCCGTCTGAGCCGAGCTTGACGCTGACCAGACGCACGGTGCCGTTGTCGGATTCCACCGGTTCGTCGATCAGATTGAAGATACGCGCGGCACCGGCGAGCGCCATCATGATCATGTTGATCTGCGAGGAGATCTGGCTGATCGGGTTGATCAGGGCCTTGGAAAGCGTGAGGAACGAAACGATCATACCCAACGTCAGCGTGCCGGAACCGGAGATGCCGAAGTTGAACCAGCCGTTGATGCCCGCGACGCCGCCGACGATGGCCAACAACACATACAGCACGTTGCCCATGTTGCCGATCACCGGCATGGTGATGTTCGCGTAGATGTTGGCCTTGGAGGAGGCTTCGAAAAGCTGCTCGTTCTTCTGATCGAAAACGCTCTGCGTGGCGTTCTCGTGGTTGAAGACCTTGATGACCTTCTGGCCGTTGACGGCTTCCTCGACGAACGCGTTGACGTCGCCGATGTTCTCCTGCTGGCGCATGAAGTAGCGTCCGGAACGGCTGACGATCACCCGCACCAGAAGCATCATCAGGACGATGAAAACGACGGTGAAAATCGTGAACGGCACGGAAAGCCAGAGCATCGCGAGCAACGCGGCAAGAACGGACGCCCCGGAAATCAGCAGCTGCGGCATGGCCTGCGAGACCATCTGACGCAAAGTATCGGTGTCGTTGGTGTAGCGGCTCATCATGTCGCCATGCTCATGGGTGTCGAAGTAGCGGATCGGCAGCTTCTGCTGGTGTTCGAACATCTGGTCACGAACCGTTTTCAGGACGCCTTGCTCGATCCCGACGACCATATAGTTCCAGATGAAGGAGCAGACCATACCCAGCGCGTAAATCGAGCCGACGATGATGGTCATATGAATCAGCGGTCCCCAATCCGGGGTTTGCGCGTGGATGAAGGGCATGATGCAGTTGTCGATCAGCGGCTGCAGCACGAACGAGGGCAGCGACTGGGTGCAGGCGCATATCAGAATGCCGATGATAACGACCACACATTGCCAACGGTAGTGGAAAATATAGCCGAGCAGCCGCTTGGTGGTGCCTTTCGGAGCCTTCTGCACCGCTGGCATGCCGGACTTGCCAGCCTTGTTTTTTCTCATCGCACCCTTGGACTGGCTCTTGCCGTCGTTACCCGTTATGTCCTGCTCGCTGCTGTTTTTCGTAGTCATAGTCGTTTCACTCATCGTCATCATCCCCCTTACCCTGGTTCTTCGTCTGGGACTCGTAAATCGAACGGTATTCCTCGCACGTTTTCAGTAACTCGTCATGCGTGCCATGGTCCAAAATACGACCTTCTTCCATCACGATGATCTCGTCGGATTCCTGCACCGAAGCGAGACGTTGGGCGATGATGATCTTCGTGGTGTCGGGAATTTCGGTGGCGAAGGCATTGCGAATCAACTTGTCCGTCTTGGTATCGACGGCGCTGGTGGAATCGTCAAGGATGAGAATCTGCGGTTTCTTCAACAGCGCACGGGCGATGCACAAGCGCTGTCGCTGCCCGCCGGAAACGTTGGAACCGCCTTCTTCGATATACGTGTCGTAGCCCTTGGGGAATTCGCGGATGAATCCATCGGCCTGGGCGAGCTTGCAGACACGCACCACGTCCTCATCGGTGGCATCGGGATTGCCCCAACGGATGTTTTCGGCGATGGTGCCGGTGAAAAGCACGTTCTTCTGCAGCACCATGGCGACGGCGTCGCGCAACGTGACCAGGTCGTAGTCGCGTACGTCGTGCCCGCCGACTTCGAGCGAACCGGACGACACGTCGTACAGCCGCGGAATGAGTTGCACCAGACTGGATTTGGATGAACCGGTGCCGCCGACGATGCCGACGGTCTTGCCGGCCGTGATATCTAGGTTGATGTCTTCAAGCACCGGTCGTTCCGAGCCTTCGGAGTAACGGAAGGTAACGTCGTTGAATTTGATGGAGCCGTTGGGCACCTTGGTAATCGGGTGGCTGTTGTCGCGCACGGTGCTCACTTCATTCAAGACCTGGCAGATACGTTCGGCGTCCGCACGGGAGATGACGACCATGACAACGATCATCGAGACCATATTCAGCGACATCAATATCTGCATGGCGTAGGTGACCAGAGCCGTCAAATCTCCGGTCGTGAGGCCCAGCATGGGGTTGTTGTGCGCGGCGACGATCTGCTTGGTACCCATCCAAGAGATGATGAGCATCGCGCCGTAGATGCAGGTGTTCAGAATCGGCCAGTTGAAGGCCATGACGTGCTCGGCCTTGCAGTAAAGTTCGTAGATACGCTTGGAGACGCGGCCGAACTTGTGATCCTCATGCTCCTCGCGGTCGTAGGACTTGACTACGCGGATACCCTGCAGATTTTCGTCGACAATGTTGTTCAAGTGGTCGTATGTATGGAACACCTTCTCGAAAATCGGGTGCACCGAAAGCGCCAGACCTGTAAGCGCCAAGCCCAGAATCGGAATGATGACAAGGAAGACCATTGAAATCGAATGGCTGATCCTGAACGAGAAGATCCAAGCGACGATGACCATCATCGGGGCGCGGACGGCCACACGGATGATCATCTGGAAGGCGAACTGGATGTTGGTCACATCGGTGGTCAGTCGGGTGATGATCGAACCGGTCGAGAAGCGATCGATGTTGGTGAAGCTGAAGGACTGCACCTTCTCGAACAGATCGTGACGCAGGTTCTTGGCGAAACCGGACGAACCGATGGCCGCGTACCGTCCGGACATGAATCCAGCGAACAGCGAAACGATGGCACAACCCAGAAGGATGAGGCCGAATTTCCAGATGGCCGGCATCGAGCCGCCGGAGACGCCTTGGTCGATCAGTTGGGCCATGACGGTGGGAATCAAAATCTCAAGGACGCTCTCGACCATCACGAACGCCGGAGCCAGCAGACTCTCACGCTTGTATTCACGCAGGCTGTGCAGCAGCGTGCGTATCAGGTGCTTGGGGTGTTCCCGATCCGTTGCGATCACCTGTGTACTTTGGGGAGCATCAAGTGCCTTGCTCATCCATCCCTCTTTTCTTGCTTTGCCTCGAACCGCCGCTTCTCCCCCATGACTTTCGTCCCGTTTTACGTTCAGGTTTTCCGCACGTGGAAGACAGTGCACAACCGCAAAACGAGGGACTGCTGAAGCCGACAGACTATATTTAACGCTATTACGAACCGGCTACAATATATACCCGCCTGAAACTCCTGTTCACGGTTCGTAATTCGCCATTTCCGATTTCATTGTCGGATGCGTATTTTCAGCTCCGAGAATATTTTTGCCAATCTCAAATATCAATTTTTATTGATTTTCAAGTTATGCGGGCATTAAGCCATGTCATCGTCCCAAAAAATTATTTCCTGTCGAATACCAGTCTGATACAATACTTCCGACCGGACGGTAACTCTGTTGTTACCGTGAAATCAAGGAGGAAATGCATGGCTGCAGAAACACAATCAGCAATATTTGTGACACCACCTAATCTGGCGCCCGACACTCAAAAACCGCTGGAGCACAAGTTCCGCTTCGCTCTCGGTTTCCTCGTAGTCTCACTGATGTGGGGCATTCCCTTCAGCATGGGTTCCGGCGTGCTGCTGCCGCAGGTTTTCTCAGGTATCAAGGGTATTTCCGCTGAAGGTGCGCTCGGCACCATGAACGCCGTCAGCGCGATTTTCGCGTTGGTTGCGAACATCGTTTTCGGTACCTTCTCTGATATCTCCAAATTCAAAATCGGCAAGCGCACCCCTTGGATCGTCGCCGGCGGCGTCATCGGCGCTGCAGGTTACTTCCTGACCGCTCACTCCACTTCACTGGTCTGGATGGTCGTCGGCTGGTGCATCGTCCAGATCGGCATCAACTGCCTGATCGCCCCGGCGGTCGCCGTTCTTTCCGACCGTATTCCTGAGGACGTGCGCGGCACTTTCTCCGCTCTGTACGGAGCCGGCCAGATCGCCGGCATGCAGCTGGGCAACTTCGTCGGAAGCTTCTTCCTGACGAAGCTCAACACCGGTCTGACCATCGGCACCTGCGTCTTCCTCTTCTCCGGTCTGCTCACCGTCATCATCTGGCCTCGTGAGAAGTCCGCAGAGAACAACACCAAGGCGACCTCCGTCGGAGATATCCTGCGTTCCTTCATTCCTCCGACCAAGAACTGCCGCGACTTCTATCTGGCACTGTTCGGCCGTCTCACCTTCGTGATCGGCACTTGGATGATCTCCGGCTATCAGCTCCTGATCCTCGAGCGCTACATTCACCTTGACGTAAAGGCCGCAGGCACCGCCATGCAGGTCATGTCGATCATTACGCTGGTCTCCACAATTCTTGCTTCCATGGTTTCCGGCCCGCTTTCCGACTATCTGCATCGCCGTAAGTTCATCGTGGCCATCGCCTGCGTGATTATCGCGCTCGGCATGTTGGTCGCATGGCTCATGCCCACCACCACCGGTATCTACATCTACGCAACGTTTGCTGGTCTCGGCAATGGCTGCTACATGTCCGTCGACCAGGCCCTGAATGTTGACGTCCTGCCCAACCCGCAGGAGGCCGGCAAGGACCTCGGCATCCTGAACCTCGCCAACACCATCGGCCAGGCTCTCGCCCCGGCGTTCACCACCTTGTTCATCGGCATCACCGGTGGCTATCAAGGCGTGTTCCCTGTCGCCATCGTCTTCCTGCTTGTGGGCACGATCTTCATCATGATGATCCGCAAGGTCAAGTAAAAGTCGACAATCCATAAAAATGCCGTGTCCCACTTCGCGTCGGACACGGCATTTTTTATAAGGCCCGTTACCCAAATTCGATATCACTACGTACGGCACCTGACAGTGTCAACAGTCGAGCATATATAGAATAATTAATGGTGTTATATAACAAAAGAGGTCCTTACCATTATGTTGCATCTTCCCCATGCAAAAAAGCATGACAAAAGTGTCGACAGTCGCGCTGCCATACTTAACGCCGCGGTTATTTCTTTTGGGGAACTCGGGTACTACGGAACGTCATTGCAGAAGATCGCCAATAGCGTGGGGCTAACCAAGGCCGGGGTACTGCACCACGTCGGCAGCAAAGAGGGACTGCTTGACATTGTGCTCAACGAGGTCTACGACGATGCGACCGACACCATTGTCGAAGGTTTCGTTAATGACGAACGCCCGCTCATCGCCGACATGTGGCGTGGGGTGGTTGCCGTCAATGCCAAACGACCGGAACAGGTGCACATGTTCTCGACGCTCGACGCCGAATCAATAGACCCCAAGCACCCTGCACACAATTATTTCAAAAATCGGGACCAGCACGTCATCGATGTCACGCTTCAGACCAAATGGGTTGTGCCACAAGGCATCAATATCAAGAACCTGGTGCAAGCCGGATACAGCATGATGGACGGCATTCAGCTGCGCTGGCTGCGCGCACCGGAACGCGATCTCAATGAGATGTGGGCCGAGTGCGAGGCAGAATTGATGCCGATGCCATTGTGGCAGGGGTATCGGTAGAAAGGCCGGGCTCACATTTTTTATAACCGCCGAAAAAATGTGAGCCTTACTTTTGAAACACTTCCGGATGTACCGGATCACCAGGAATATCGGCCTGCGTATCCTCCAAGCCGAGCGCGTCCCGCCATTTATCCATAGGCTTCCCGAATGGTTGTGCTTCTATACCGCGAGTCTGCAGATCATCCTTCGCCAGCTCAACATCGACAATCGAAATTCCCTCGACAAACGTCTTCCACTGCGCGAAATTGGCATCATCGTAAAAGACGTTCTTCACGGTTTGCGTCAGTAATTCCGCACGTTCGATGGGCAACGAATCCCAGTGACGCAGCTCCACAAAATTCTTCAAGCGCACATCGTTGAAATGCGTCGAAAGGATATGGCTGATTTCGTAGGTATTGAGCTCACGATCCGGGTAGATATCGGCTGCGTTGCGACGGAATGCGACGAATTCCTGCTCATCTTCGCTTAATCCGGCGGCCTCGGGCGTATGCGTCAGGTCGGCGAACATCATCGGTGTGGCCAGCACGTCGCGGGCGTAATCCTCCCAGCCGAACCGGGGATCGAAAAGCCCTGGCGTGATGCCGGTGCGCTGCGGGTCGGCCTTGTCCCACATACGCTGCCGCAGCAGCGGGAATGGATTCGGCGCGCCTTCGAAATACGGGGAATTACGGAAGAACATGGAAATGATCGGCCCCAGAGCGGTGCCTATGCGCATTTTGGCGACGGCATCCGCCTCGTCGCTGTAATCGATGCTCACCTGCGTAGAAGCGGAACAGCGCATCATGCACAGGCCGTAGGAACCGACGTGGCCAAGATACTCGTTCATCGCGGCATACCGACGCTTGGGATTGAGCGGAACATCCACAAAACCGGTGATCGGCTGGTAACCGTAATTGATCAGGCGGAATCCCAAGTCGTCGAGGATGGGATTGACTTCGCTGCGAAACGTTGCATAGATGTCAAGCAATTCCTGCGGGGCGTGCAGCACGCCGATGGATGTCTCGAGCTGGCCGCCCGGCTCCAGGGACAGGCTGATGCCTTTGCGGGCAAGGCCGAGCAAATGGCCATCCTCCACGAACTCCTTATCGGGGTCATAGTATGGCCGAAGCCGTTGTAAAAGCGTTTCGATACCGTCGGTTTCGGCGTAACTGACCGCCCGATCGCTGCCGTTTCGTACGGGAAGATGCTCAATCTCGACGCCGTAGCCATCGTCACGTTCCGGCTTGGCGCCGGATTCAAAGAAGCGCAGCAGACTGTCCACATGCTTGCTGTTCACTTTCGCGCCGACATGCGCGTAACTCACCCGTGGAGTAGTGTTCATGACTATCATCGTATTCGTTTGCAACCGGTTTATCGAGTAATTACGCGGGTTGCACATTGTTTTTCGCACGCGGCTCAGCTTGTGTTGTTCCGTTTGCAGACGACTGACGAATCGACAATGTGCGAGGCCCGCCATTAGGTATTGGACGAGCCTCGCATTGTCGCTTACATCTTCCGAATAATCAACGCAAGCAATCACTCAACCGTAAATGTGGCGCGCTTAAGATCCCAGCGACACGATAACCACAAACGGATGGCATCAACCTGATGGAAACAAGCCGATTATAGTGATTCGATGACAGCGAACCAATTGCAATAACCCGATGACGATGACACAAACGGCGCGAAAGCGAAATTGCCGTAAGATCTCGACCGCTTAGAATGGGAATATCTGAATCGTTGACCAAAGGAGCCAACCATGACCACGGACAATCGCAGCACGTTGTTTTCGCCGTTGACCGTTCCCACACCCGACGGGACTGGACTCACGCTGCGTAACCGCACCATTCTCTCCCCCATGTGCCAGTATGCCGTCGACCGGCAGGACGGGGTGGCCACAGACTGGCACTTGCAACATTACGGGGCCATCGCGGCCGGCGGGTTCGGGATGCTTACCGTCGAGTCGACCGGGGTATCACCGGTCGGGCGGATTTCGCCACGCGATTTGGGCATGTATCGCGACGAACAGGAAGCGGCGCACCGGCATCTGGTTTCGTTCATTCATTCGCAAGGTGCCGCAGCGGCGGTGCAGCTCAATCACGCGGGCGGTCGCGCTTCGGGCAAGCCTTGGCTGCCTGGTTACCATGGCGGCTCGGCACCTCTCGAAGACGGCGGGTGGCAGACGGTCGGGATGACCGACCAATCCATCGCCAAAGGCTACCGGCCGACGACGAAACTCGACAAAGCCGGCATCGAACAGATCGTTTCGAACTTTGCTGCCGCTGCGCGACGGGCCGATGCCGCAGGTTACGATGCCATCCAGCTTCATGGCGCACATGGCTATCTGCTTCACCAATCGCTCTCCCCGCTGACCAACACGCGCACCGACGAATACGGCGGCAGTGAAGAAAACCGTTTTCGGCTGACCCGCGAGGTCGTCGACGCCGTTCGTGCTGTTTGGCCGGATTCCAAGCCGCTCGGCATCCGCATCTCCGCCACCGATTGGGTCAAAGGCGGGCTTGATATCGATATCACCTCACGTTTGATGCACGATCTGGTCGTGAACCACGGAGTGAACTGGGTCGACGTCTCTTCCGGCGGGCTGGTCAATACCCCGCTGCAACCTTCCGGCCCCGGCTTCCACGCCATTCTCGGTGCCCAAATGAAAGAAGCTTTGGCCGATACCGACGCGATTGTCAGCGTGGTGGGTGGAATTTCCAGCCCGGAACAGGCCGAAACGATGCTGCGCACCCATCAGGTCGATGCCGTTTCGATCGGCCGCGCCGCCATGCGTAACCCGCACTGGCCAGCGATGGCCGCCGCCCGTCTCGGCGTGCCACGCGAGGACATTCCCTGCGCCCCGCAGTATTGGCGTGCCGAGTGGTAAACGCAGTAACAAAACTTGCGATAAAACAAAGTCGGGCGATACCTTGGAAATGAGGTATCGCCCGACTTTTATCCTGCCATGTGATTGAAATCAGCTGCGGCTCTCAGGCTCAGTCAGCCTTGGCCAGCTTCTGATCGGCCTTCTTGGCGGCAGCGATCATCAGCTTGATGCGGTTCAGCTGGTTGGCGGCGGAAGCGCCGGGATCGTAGTCGATGGAAACGATGTTGGCCTCGGGGTGCAGCCTGCGGATCTTGCCGAACATACCACGTCCGGTGACGTGGTTGGGCAGGCAGGCGAACGGCTGGGCGCACACGACGTTCGGGCAGCCGGACTTGATGAGCTCCAGAATTTCACCGGTCAAGAGCCAGCCTTCGCCGGCCTGCACGCCGATGGAGGTGACGGTGGAGGCGAGCTGAACCAGTTCCGGCATCGGGGTGTCCTGGCTGAACTTGCCGTGCGCGGTATCGATGGCGCGACGCACCGGGTTCATGATCCGATCAAGCCCCCAACGCATCACGGCATACGCCTTCTGGTTGCCGCCCATGCCGAGGTTCCTTTCCTTCCAATCCGTGATGTACGGACCGGTGGTCATGAACTCCATGATGCCGGGCACCACGGCCTCGCAATCCTGCGATTCGATGACGTCGACCAAATGGTTGTTGGCGTCGGGATGATACTTCACCAAAATCTCGCCGACCACGCCAACGCGCGGCTTGCGCGGAATGTTGCGCAGCGGCAGGGCGTCAAAGCTCTTGACGATCTCCTTCAAAAGCGTCTGATACGGCAGATAGCCCTTGCCAATCTTCTTCTTGGCGGTCGCGGAATGGCCATGGTGCTCGATGGTCTCGCGCACGATCTTGTCCCACATCTGATAGAGCCCGTTGGCGCTGCCCTTGACCTTTTCGTACGGACGCACGCGGTAATGGCATTTCATCAAGAGATCGCCGATGACCAACGCCTTGATTGCGCGCCAGAGCAGGGTCGGGGTCGCGGTGAAACCGGGGTTGTCCTCGATGCCTTGCGTGGAAAGCGCGATGACCGGCACCTGCGGATAACCCGCGTCGACCAGCGCCTTGCGAATCAGGCCGTAGTAGTTGGTCGCACGGCACATGCCGCCGGTCTGCGTGATGGCAAGGCAGACCTTGTCGGGGTCGTACTTGCCCTTGATGATCGAATCGACCAGCTGGCCCACCACCATGATGGCCGGGTAGCAGGCGTCGTTGTTGACGTATTTGAGGCCGGTCTCCACGTCCTGCTGGTCGGCCATCTTCAGCACGTCGAACTTGTAGCCGCCGGAACGGATCACGGCCTCGACCAGGCTCATGTGCACCGGGCTCATCTGCGGGGCGACGATGGTGTAGTCTCGGCGCATGTCCTTCTGGAAACGCACTTTGTGGGCGTAGGCGGAAAGGGTACCTTTGCTGCGCTTCTTGGTCTTCCTGCCTGCGGCCGGTTTCACAGACGCCGTACCGCCGGTTGCGGCACCGGCCTTGCTCTTGCCGGCTTCTCCCCGAGCCTCGCCGTTGGCACGGCGCGAAGCTTCCTTCATCGACTCGGTGAGCTTCGGATTCGACTTCATCACACTGTCGAGCAGCACTTGACGACCCGGGGTCGGTGCCTCGGAGCCTGTTTTGCGGAACTCGCCCTGCTTGTCGGCAGGGACCTCAGAGGTCTCGGTCGTGTCGGCAGAATCTACAGCTGCTACAGCTTCAACATGCTGTTTGGCGGTTTTAGCCTTGTTTTCGGCGGCGTCGACAGCGGCCTGAGCCGCAGCCAATTGCGCCTTGGCCTCTTCGAGCTTGCTTTCGGCATCCTTCAATTCGGTTTGGCGCTTGGCCTCGGCTTCCTCACGAGCCTTTGCTTCGGCCACCTTCCTGGCCGCTTCTTCGGCGGTAGTTTGCGCAGATTCCATAACACCTTCTTCATTGGAAGCATTGGTAGCACCGCCAGCGGGCTTCGTTTCAATCTCGGCCTTATCCGCAGCCTTCTTCAGCTTCGCCTTGTTGGCCTCGCGCTCCTCGACGGCCGCCTTGAGCGAGCGCAGACGAATCTTCGCCGCACCGAGGTTGCTGACCTCATCGATCTTGAGCAATGTGTAGACGTCGGCCTTGTCGGCGAGAATTTCGCTGACCTGGTCGGTGGTGATGGCGTCGATGCCGCATCCGAAGGAATTGAGCTGCACGAGCTCGAGCCCCGGGTAGGACGCAACGAAATTCGCCGCCGCATAAAGTCTGGAATGGTAAGCCCACTGATTGGCCACGCGCAGAGGCATCTTGGTGACCTTGCGGTCGCCCACCTCGCGGAACCCGCCTTCGTTTTTCGCCTTCGGATCCTTCTCGCCCTTGCTGAGGTATTCGCTTAAGTGCAGGTTTTCGCCCGGCTGCAGCTCGCAGATGGAATCCTCGGAAAGCACCGCCATCCCGAGCGAGCAGATGGTCTCGGGAATGCCGTGGTTGATTTCGGGGTCGATATGGTAGGGACGGCCGGCGAGCACGATGCCGCGGCAATTGTGTTCCTTCATATAGGCGAGCGCGCGCAGGCCTTCCTGCTGCACGTCATGCTTGAAGATCTTGTCTTCGGCGTACGCGGCCTTGACCGCCTTCTCGGCCTCTTCGCGCGTGACGTTGGTCCAGGCGAATTCCTCGACGATGCGGTCGACCATCAGCTCATGGTTGGCAAGGTTGAAGTAGGGACGCATGTAGTGGATGCCGGGTTCACGCAGCTCGGCCATATTGGCTTCGATCACGACCGGATAATTCGCGACGATCGGGCAATTGTAATGGTTGTCGGTGTTGCCTTCGACCAGGTTTTCCTCATAGGAAACGCAGGGATAGAAGATGGTCTTGACGCCGCGGTCGAGCAGCCACTTGATGTGGCCATGCACCATCTTCGCCGGGTAGCAGATGTTTTCCGAGGCGATGGATTCGATGCCGGATTGGAAAAGTTCATGGCTGGATCGGCCGGAAAGCCGCACCTTGAAGCCGAGGTTGGTAAGCAGGGTGAACCAGAACGGATAGTTCTCGTACATGTTGAGCACGCGCGGAATGCCGATTTCGCCGCGGTAGGCCTTCTTGTCGGTCAGGCGACGGTAGGCAAAGACGCGCTTGTACTTGTAATCGTAAAGGTTCGGGCGGTCGCTGCGTTCCGCCTTGGCGTCGGCGCCGCGTTCGCAGCGGTTGCCGGTGACGTAGCGCGAGCCGTCCTGGAACGTCGTGATGGTGAGCTTGCAACGGTTCTGGCACCGCTTGCAGACGTCGCGCTCGGAGGTCATCGAAAGATGGTCAAGTTCATCACCTTCGACGATAGCGGATTTGGTATGCTCGGCCGTCTCATCGGTATCGTGGGCGTCCTCATAGTGCATACGTGCGGTCAGCGCCGCACCGAACGCACCCATCAGGCCGGCGATATTCGGCCGGGTGACCTCTTTGCCGGTCAAGAGCTCGAAAGCACGTAATACAGCATCGTTGAGGAACGTGCCACCCTGCACCTCGATGGTATCGCCAAGCTGGCCGGAATCGCGCAGCTTGATGACCTTGTAAAGCGCGTTGCGCACCACGGAATAGCAGAGGCCGGCCGCGATGTTCTCAACGCTCGCGCCTTCCTTCTGCGCCTGCTTGACCGACGAGTTCATGAACACGGTGCAGCGCGAGCCCAGGTCGACCGGATGGTCGGAATTGAGGGCGGCCTGCGTGAATTCCTCGATGGTCAGACCCATGGAATACGCGAAGGTCTGCAGGAACGAACCGCAGCCCGACGAGCAGGCCTCGTTGACGGAAATCGAATCGATGACGCCGTCGGCGATGGCCAGGTACTTCATGTCCTGCCCGCCGATGTCGATGACGGCGGTGACGCCGGGGCTCACCATTTCGGCACCGCGATAGTGCGCCATGGTCTCCACCACACCTTCGTCCAGGTGCAGGCCGGTGGTGATCAGGCCTTCGCCGTACCCAGTGGCGCAGCTGCGGGCGATCCAAGCCTCGGCCGGAAGCGCGTTTTCGATCTTGCGTACAATCTCGACGGCCGCGTCAAGCGGGCTGCCATCGTTGGTGCCGTATGACGACCATACGATCTCGCGGTCGTCGTTGATCAGCGTCGCCTTGATGGTGGTGGAGCCGGCGTCGATACCCAGGAAATGTGGTCCTTTCGCGCCTTTCAGCGTGCCGACCTTGACCTGTTCCTTGCCGTGGCGTTCGTTGAACTTGCGGCGGTCCTCTTCCGTCGGGAAAAGCGGCGGCATCGTGGCGGTGTCGACCGGCTTGTTCTTGAGGGCTTCAAGGTCGTCGATGATCTCCTGACAAGTGCGGGATTCGAAATGCTGGCCGGCGTCAAGCTCGTTGTCGTCGCCGCACATCAGCGCGGCACCATACGCCACGTAAAGGTGGGCGTTCTCGGGAATAATGAACTTGTCGACCTTGCCCTCAAGCGCACGGGCAAAGGCCTCACGCAGCTCGGAAAGGAAGAAGAGCGGCCCGCCAAGGAAGACGACGTTGCCATGAATCGGGCGACCGGAAGCGAGGCCGGCGATGGTCTGCGTGGCGACGGCCGAGAAGATGGAAGCGGCCAGATCAGGCTTGTCGGCACCGTCGTTGATCAGCGGCTGCAGATCGGATTTGGCGAACACACCACAACGCGAGGCGATCGGGTAAAGAAGCTTGTAATCCTTGGCCATATCGTTGAGGCCACTGGCATCCGTATCCAGCAGCGTCGCCATCTGGTCGATGAATGCGCCGGTGCCGCCCGCGCAGGAGCCGTTCATACGCTGTTCGGGCGTCGGCTTCAGGTACGTGATCTTCGCGTCCTCGCCACCGAGCTCGATGATGACGTCGGCTTCAGGATAGACCTGGTCGATCGCCTTGGTCTCGGCGATGACCTCCTGAACGAACGGAACGTTCATATCGTCGGCCAGGCCCAGACCGCCGGAACCGGTGATGGCAAGGTTGATCGGCTGAGCGCCGCGACCCTCTTGATCAAGCTGTTTCTTGATGTCGCGCAGCAAGCCTGCCACCGTGGCGCGCACGTTGGCATTGTGACGCCGGTAATCCGCGAACAACACATCGTTCAAGTCGTTGCTTTTGTCCAGCACAACGGCCTTGACCGTAGTTGAACCGATATCGAGCCCGACCCGCAGGGGCGCAACCTCATGCTCCGTTGTCTTGGTTTCCATCACGTCAGCCATGCCTGAATCCTTACCGTTTCCGTAAACCCACCGCGTTTTGCGTAATCTGACGCTGTGAGTTTACACACATATATTTAGTAAGGTTAGTCGCGACACTTCCCAGTGGGCAGATACAACTCAATGATTCAGCTGAAAGAGACAAGCAGTGTGACCTACATCTCTTGACAAATAGAACGAATCATGCTGCTTCGTAGTGTCGCATTTTCTTATAAGGACACCATCACAATCTCACCCGATACGTCATCAAACCTGCCATGGAATCTGAGCCATCACAAAGAAAACGAAGTAACCAAACCGTCTCAACTGGCGGCGCCTTCGCCCTCTGAGCGATCCTTGCCGTAGACCTCCGGGATGAAACGGTGCTGGTCGTGCAATTTCGGCCAGATGACGGGAGTCGCCGTTCCGGTCTCGTCATGGACACGCAGCGAGGCTGGCACGTCCAGGATACGCTGGTTGCTGGAGCCACGGAACTGGAGCAGGGAATCGTGATGGTCCTTCATATAGCGGCCATCCACGAGCACGTCGACATAGTGCAGCAGCTCCAGTTTGTCATCGCTTTCGCCTGGACGCATCAACTCTTCCCATGTATAGCCAGTCCAGCACCAGATGTCCTTATCATGGCCGAATTCCTCACGGATACGTTTGGAAAGTTTGAGCAGCATACCGGTATTAAGCAGCGGTTCGCCACCAAGAAATGTAATGCCTTGTACAACATCCTGCGACAAATCATCGATAATCTTGTCCTCAAGGCCCCGTGTATAGGGATGGCCGGCCTGAAAGTCCCAAATCGATTCGTTGAAGCACTCGACACAGTGGAACGGGCAACCGGCAACGTAGAGGGAACACCGGATCCCCTCGCCGTCGGTCATCACCAGAGGCTTGTAGTCGGCGATCATATCGTGGCTGAGCTTGCCGCTGGTCCACTGCCCCGCCTTGGGATTATTGGCATAAGCCGTCGGGATCCAAGGACCACGGTTCTGCTCGTCCGCCGCGAAATCATGCAGTTTGCCGCCTGCCAGCTTTCCCATTGTCTTTTCCTCTTTCAAATAGAACAATCCACCCCAAACCCAGGGTATGGTTTTCTCTCTCGCATGAAAAACATTCATTACTTACGCGGATTATGACAATACCGTTTTGGAATATTGCCACAAACGATAAACTTGGCAAAAGCAAAGGCGGCACACCAAACGATGAACCGCCTTTACTTTTATGCTTATAAAACTACCGAACTACTTGGCCTCTTCGTACCATTCACGCTCGGTGCCGTCTTTAAGGACGACATGGCCGGTCTCGCCGCTCATGTGCTTGGCACGATGGGTGATCTCCTCGTGACGGCCGTGCACCATCGGGCGCTGCACCGGGTTGCCGAGGTAGCCGCAGGTGCGCTTGGTGACGTTGCACTTGTCGGGGTCGGAATTGCCGCACTCGGGGCACTTGAAGCCCTCTTCGGTCGGCTCGAAGTCGCCTTCGAAGCCGCAGACATAGCAGTGGTCGATCGGGGTGTTGGTGCCAAGGTAACCGATGCCGATGTTGTGGGCGTAATCCCACACGGCCTCGAGCGCCTTCGGATTGGTCTGCAGGGTCGGGAACTCGCAGTAGTTGATGAACCCGCCGGAAGCGTAATACGGGAAGTCCTTCTCGTAGTCGAGCTTCTCCATCGGGGTCGGCGAGAGCCAGACCGGATAGTGGAAGGAGTTGGTGTAGAAGTCATGGTCGGTGACTCCCGGCACGCGGCCGAACTTCTCGCGGTCCATGCGGTTGAAGCGGTCGGTCAGCGACTCGGCAGGAGTGGAATAAAGCGAATAGTGATAACCCTCTTCCTTGGCCCACTTGGCGCACAGATCGTGCATCTTCTTGACGATGGAAAGCGCGAATTCCTTGCCTTCCGGGTCCCAGCTGTGATCGGTCATCCAATCCTTGCCGTAGAAGACGCTGGTCGCTTCGTACAGGCCGATATAGCCGAGCGAAACGGTGGCGCGGTCGCGGTTGAAGAGCTGGTCGACGTTGTCGTTGGCAGCCAAACGGCCGAAGGCACCGTAGCGATACAGCGTGGGTGCGTTGATCGGCTTGGCCTGCTTGCAGCGCATGATACGGAACTGCAGCGCTTCGTGGGCGACATCCATGCGTTCGTCGAAGATCTTCCAGAAGCGATCCCTGTCGCCACGGGATTCCAGCGCGATACGTGGAATGTTGACGGTGACGACGCCGAGGTTCAGGCGGCCTTCCTCTTCGTCCTTGCCGGTATCCGGGTTGGTCCAGTTGGGCAGGAACGAACGGCAGCCCATCGGCGCCTTGAAGGAGCCGGTGATCTTGACGAGGTTCTCATAGAAGAGGATGTCGGGGTACATACGCTTGGTGGAGCACTCGAGCGCGAGCTGCTTCAAGTCATAGTTCGGGTCGCCAGGCTCGGAATTGATGCCATGCTTGATGGCATAGGTGAGCTTCGGGAAGATCGCGGTGTGGTGGTCGCGGCCGAGTCCCAAGATGCGAACCAGGAAGATGCAACGGGTGATTTCGCGGGAGAACCACGAAGTTCCAAGGCCGAAGCCGACAGTGACGAACGGAGTCTGACCATTGGAGACACGGTTGGAGTTGATCTGGTATTCCATGGTCTGCATGGCGTCGTAGATGGCCTTGCGGGTCATGATCTTGGCGTAGATCTCGCGAATCTGCTCCATACGCGGCGCATCGGCGTGGAACGGGGTATCCTGCGGAATCGGCTTGCGGTCGGCGTCGAAGTGCAGGGTCTTGGGCTCGTTGGCCTTGAGTCCGTCGACGATCTCCTGCGCCACATTCTCGGGCATGGAGTCCGGAATCATGGTGTGGGCCTGGTCGAGGAACTTCTGGTAATCCTTGCGGGCATATTCGTCAAGCATCTCGTCGGCGCGGTTGACGGTCTGGCCGCCGTACTGGTCGCCCGCGATATCCTTGATGATCTGGGTGATCTGGGTTGCGGCGGTGCCGATGGACTTCGGGGTGTCCATCATCGCGTTGCCCAGCTCGAAACCATTGTGGAGCATGTCGGCGAAATTCGGCAGGCTGCAGTTGGTCTCGGCGGTGAACGGCGAATAATCGGCGTCGTGGAAGTGGATGTCGCCCTTCATGTGGGCGTTGGCGACGCGCTTGGGAAGCATCGAGAACGCTGAGGCCTTGGAGACGGCGCCGGCGAGCAGATCGCGCTGGGTGGCGTAGACGTTGGAATCCTTGTTCGCGTTCTCACGCACCAGCGTTTCGTCCTTGTTGACCAAGCGATCGACGGCAGCATTGATATCAGTGGCCTTGGCGCGGTCAATATCCTTGTTCAAACGATAATTGGTATAGTTACGGGCAACGTCATACAAATGGTTTTCAACCAAACCATGCTCGACGAGATTCTGAATGTCCTCGATCTTCGCGGGACCGCTGTAACGTTCCTTGACTTCGCCTTCAATGCCATTGGCAAGATCACGGATCATCTGCTCTTCTTCAGGACCAACCTCTTTGTCGAGATCCTTAAAGGCCGATTTCACCGCCGCAATGATGTTCACCGGGTCGAAGTCAACAACCCGCCCGTCACGCTTTTCCACCAACACGGTTTTTGTCGCCGTCGTTGGCTTGGTGGGCGCATCCAGAACCTGAGCCTGCATCACATACCTTCCTCTGCTGTTAAAAAGAACCGATACAGAATCCTACAAATCACATGGATGAAATCACATGCATGTAACTTTCTGTGTCTTCACTCACTATACGACGCCCTAAATACTATATCTAGGGATTGTGACGGCGTTTTGCCCCCAGATTTAGTAACAATGGCGGAATGGTGCGGAAACTCATAGTACAAAAAATTCACATTTGTTTTTTCATCGGAATGTTGCACAAAATATCTTGAGTATTTGTCCACCCCTGAATCAACGCATCCGGATAGCAATGTCAAAACGGCAATCGCTTGATGTTTCATAATACAATCCTGTTTTATATAACATCGAAAGAATGCGATGACACCTATTTTCAAGAAACCTTGAGTATTACAAACTCATTGCTGCTTGAATATCGCCATAACATGTATCCTGATGGTATGAGTTATGGACAACAGATGTTCACTGGCGGAATGCAAGGCACCGCCGGTCCAAAGCCGCTAGACCAGCTACCACGTCTGGCACGGGACACCACGCCGGAGAACCCTTGGCCGGTCAGTGTGGTCAGCCAAAAGTATCACGATGCCGTCAAACGCTGGCCCGGCTCGTGGGTCGAAGGGCAGATCGTCGAGATCAACATGCGCCGCGCGAGCTCCGGCTATATCACCTTGCGCGACAATTTCGAGGACATTTCCATTTCGGTGATGGGCTTCCGCAATTTCGTGGCGATGGCGTCGAATTTCCACCAAGGCGACCGCGTGGTCATCCATGGCAGGCCGGATATCTGGATCAAGGCCACCCGCCTGAGCTTCGTAGCCGATGACATCCGGCGCATCGGCGCCGGCGACCTCAAGGCCCAGATCGACGAGTTGCGCAAGAAACTCAAAGGTGAAGGCCTGTTCGATCAGGAAAACAAGATCGAACTGCCCGAATTCCCGAAATGTATCGGACTGATCTGTGCCCCGCAGGCGCGCGCGGAAGGTGACGTCATTACCAACGTCAATCTGCGCTGGCCAGCCGTGAAGTTCAAGGTCGTTCACGCCCATGTCCAAGGCGTGCAATGCCCATCCGACGTCATCGCCGCCATCCAGAAGCTTGATGCCGACCCTGAAGTCGATGTCATCATCGTCGCCCGCGGTGGCGGCAGCTTCGAAGACCTTATCGGATTCTCCGACGAAGGGGTGGTACGCACCACCGCGGCATGCCAGACCCCCATCATCTCGGCCGTCGGCCACGAGGACGATTGGACGCTGATCGACCTTGCGTCAGACCTGCGCGCTTCCACCCCAACCGACGCAGCAAAGAAAGTGGTGCCGGACGTGCGCGAACAATGGCAGCTCATCGCCAACGCCCGTGCGCAGATGAACATGCGTGTCCGTGCCCGTGTCGACAACGAAATCCGCGTCATCGAAGGCTATGCCAGCCGCCCCAGCCTCACCCACCCGCAGACGATGCTCGATCCACATCAGCGATTCCTCGACGAATCGGTGCAGCGCATGCAATTGGGGCTGACGAGGCTTGTGGACGATGCCAGCCTGACCGTTGAAAAGCTGCATGCCAGCCTCAACGCATTGAGCCCACAATCCACGCTTGATCGCGGGTATGCGGTGGTGCAGGCGGCCAACGGGCATGTGCTCGATGACGCCTCGGCGGTATCCCCCGGCGACGTGCTGACCTTGACCTTGAAGAAGGGTGAGGTGGTCACCGAGGCCAAATCGGTCAACTCGAAATAGCCTGAAGACAACAGCAGGATTGTCCCCATTTGACTTGAGACACTTGGGATAACGGCGGCAACATGCGATTCCTGGATAGAACGAAAATTTAATAGTAATCGACAAAACGAGAGATTATAAAGGACAGATCATGGCAGCAACAACCAACGATTCGACTGACGACAAGACCAAAGGCACCAAGACAAAGCAGGCGAACACCCCTGCTTCAAGCCTCACCGACAAGGAACGCGACCAAATCGCCAAAATGCCGTATGAAGAAGCCCGTGACAACCTCATCAAGGCCGTGCAGGCGTTGGAGGCGGGAGGGCTCAACCTCGACCAATCGATGCATCAGTGGGAAATCGGCGAAGCACTGGCCAAACGCGCCCAGAGCCTGCTGAACGATGTGCGCGCCAAGCTCGAGAACGCCGAGGCCGAGCAACAGTCAACGGCGGCGACCGCTGGGACGCAATCTAATCTTGAGTAACGCAAGATTAGATTCCGTCTTCGCACGCTTAGGCGCGCTCACCTCGGCTACAATAGAGCCCACAGGGCTCTACGCTTAACGCCTCAGCAATCCAATCTGGAGTAAAAAACAAGATTAGTTTACATTTTGCGTCTTGTTGGATGATGCTAATAGCTCTTGAACTACAAGTACCACACAACAAGACGAATACTTGAATCGTTTACTGCGAGAAACGGGCAAACATTCAGATCACATCGACATACAAATCGTGAAGCACCGTCTTCCAAGCGAAGTGGCCAATATTCATGAAACCAAAACCGAAATCGATTCGTTTCAAAGTATTGATTTCCAATATAATCGTGCGATAAACGACTATACTGTTACTTGTAAGTGCCCAACGAAGGAGCACAAAACGACAACAGAGAAGTTGTATTGCAGATATGAAGCATTGCCGTCACTGCCCCAAGAAAGGAGCAACTGTGATTATCGGAATACCCAAGGAGACATCGCCTGGCGAGAGGCTGGTTGCGGCGACACCCAAAACCGTCGGCCAACTCAAAAAGCTCGGTTATGGCGTCTCCGTCGAGACTTCAGCCGGAGAAGAGGCGAGTTTCTCCGACAAGGATTTTGAAGAGGCAGGCGCGACGATCGGCCAATCGCCGGACGTCTGGAAAGCCGACATCGTCGTCACCGTCGACACCCCTACCCCCGAGCAAATCGCCACGATGAAGTCAGGCGCAATGTTGGTTTCCCGTCTCGCGCCGCATAGCAACGGCAAGCTGCTGGACATCCTGGCTCATCGCAACATCACCGCCCTCGCGCTTGATGCCGTGCCGCGCATTTCGCGAGCGCAGTCGCTGGACGTGCTTTCGACCATGTCGAACGTCTCCGGTTACCGAGCCGTCATCGAGGCCGCGGAATCTTACGGCGGCATGTTCGCCGGGCAGGTCACTGCAGCCGGCAAGACGGCCCCCGCCAAGGTCTTCGTCATCGGCGGCGGCGTGGCGGGTCTGGCCGCCATCGGTGCGGCCGCTTCGATGGGTGCCGAGGTTCGCGCCTTCGACGTCCGCCCGGAAGCCGCGGAACAGATTGAATCGCTTGGCGCCACGTTCGTGCGCGCCGAAGGTGCCCAGCAGGAGAAATCCGACACCGGATATGCCAAGGCGCTGAGCGAGGATCAGGAGAAGGCGACGCTGACCTTGTACACCAAGGAAGCCGCCAACGCCGACATCGTCATCACCACCGCTTTGGTGCGTGGCGCGGGCGTGCTGACCATTACCAAGGACGCTGTGGCTGGAATGAAGCCCGGTTCGGTGATCGTCGACCTCGCGGCAAGCGGTGGCGGCGATTGCGAGCTGACACAGCCCGGCAAGAAGATCACCACTGACAACGGCGTGACCATCATCGGCTATACCGACCTCGCCAGCCGCATGCCCCAGCAGACCTCGCAGCTCTACGGCACCAATGTGGTCAACCTGATGAAGCTGCTGACGCCCAAGAAAGACGGCAACGTCACGCTCGACCTCGACGACGAGGTGCAGCGCGGCATGACGGTAACCAAGGAAGACAAGATTCTTTGGCCGCCGCCAAAAGTCGCGGTGTCCGCTGCGGCGAAAACCGACGACAAACCGAAGCTGACACCTGAGGAGCAGAAAGCCCAGGAGGATGCCAAGAAAGCGAAGGAAGCGGCCATCAAAGCGCAGAAGAGCAAGCGCAACACCGCACTGATGGCCATTGCGGCCATCCTGCTCGCCATCGCGCTGGCATTCGCCGACTCGAAGCTCTTGATGACGTTCTCGATCTTCATCTTGGCGATTTTCGTGGGGTATTACGTCGTTTCGAACGTCACCCACTCGCTGCACACGCCGCTGATGAGCCAGACCAACGCCATTTCGGGCATCATCCTCATCGGCTCGTTGCTGCAGATCGGCTCGAACAACACGCTGGTGACGGTGCTCGCCGTGATTTCGGCGGCCATCGCCTCGATCAACGTGTTCGGCGGGTTCCTGGTGACCTACCGAATGCTCAGCATGTTCAGGAAGGATGCGTGAGATCATGACACTCGAATCCATTGCCCAATCCGCCTACTTGCTGGCGGCAGTCCTCTTCATCCTCTCCCTCGCCGGACTTTCCAAGCAGGAGACCGCCCGTCGCGGCAACATCCTTGGCATGATCGGCATGTTCATCGCCATCGTCGCCACCATCGCGCTGGCGCTGGTCGATTCGCAACGCCCGATCTGGGTCACCGCCCTCCTGATCGCACTGGTCTTCATCGTCGGCGCTTCCTTCGGCATCTGGAAGGCCCGCACGGTCGAGATGACGCAGATGCCGGAACTGATCGCCATGCTCCACAGCTTCGTGGGTATTTCCGCGGTTCTGATCGGCTATAATTCGTGGCTCACCGAAACGAACCCGAATGGCGCGCATCTGGCTGAGATCTACATCGGCGTCCTGATCGGCGCCGTGACGTTCACCGGTTCCATCATCGCCTACCTGAAGTTGGCGGGCAAGATGAAGTCGAAGCCGCTGATCATCCCTGGCCACAACATCATCAATCTGATTGTGCTGATTGTTATGCTCGCCATGATCGCC
The DNA here is from genome assembly GCF_029433335.1 of Bifidobacterium sp. ESL0745. NCBI lineage: Bacteria > Bacillati > Actinomycetota > Actinomycetes > Bifidobacteriales > Bifidobacteriaceae > Bifidobacterium > Bifidobacterium sp. ESL0745. The sequence goes on along the minus strand of NZ_JAQTHX010000001.1, from coordinate 127,461 downwards.
TGGTTCATCCCGACGCAATCGATCTGGCCACTGGCCATCATGACGGTGCTCGCGCTGCTGCTAGGACTGCATATGGTCGCGGCCATCGGCGGCGGCGACATGCCCGTGGTCATCTCCATGCTCAATTCCTATTCGGGCTGGGCTGCGGCTGCTTCGGGCTTCATGCTCGACAACAACCTGCTGATTATCACCGGCTCGCTGGTTGGCGCTTCCGGCGCCATCCTCTCCTACCTGATGTGCAAGGCCATGAACCGCAAGTTCATGTCCGTGATTTTGGGCGGGTTCGGCGAGAAACCGGCCAAGGCAAGCGATGCCAAGGAAATCACCGGTGAAGTGCACGAGACCACCGCCGCCGACGTGGCGGAAATGCTCAAGAACGCGAACTCGGTGATCATCGCCCCCGGTTACGGCATGGCCGTCGCCAAGGCCCAGCAGGCCGTGGCGGCCTTGGTCGAGAAGCTGCGTGCACAGGGCGTCGAGGTCCGCTTCGCCGTTCACCCGGTGGCAGGACGTCTGCCCGGCCACATGAACGTGCTGCTGGCCGAGGCCAAGGTTCCCTACGATATCGTCATGGAAATGGATGAGATCAACGACGACTTCGCCGATACCGACGTCGTCCTCGTCATCGGCGCCAACGACACCGTGAACCCCGCCGCGGCCGAGGACCCGAACTCCCCTATCGCCGGCATGCCGGTGCTGCACGTCTGGGAGGCCAAGCAGGTCGTCGTTTTGAAGCGCTCGATGGGCACCGGTTACGCCGGTGTACAGAACCCGCTCTTCTTCAACGACAACACGTCGATGCTTTTCGGCGACGCGAAAGCCAGTGTGGAAGCCATCTCCAACGCCGTGTGAACACGAAAGTGAAAGTGAATAAATAGTTGAATAAAGTTGGGGTCTATCCGTTGTTATCAGTACAGGCAGAAGTGGACAGGCCCCAATCTTTTAAAAAATTTGGGTTATATACCAACGATTCGGGCTTATCCACAAAACTGCAAGTGGATAAGCCCGAATCGTTTAAAAACCAGAGCGAAAACTCAGCCGAAGATATCCTTGGCGGCCTTGGCCACGGAATCACCCATCAGCTCACCCGTGTCGTTCTCCGCACCAAACAGGCGGTTCAGCGCCTTGTCGGCCTGTTCTACGGTCATAGGCTTTCCGACTTCTTTGGCGACTTCTTGCAAATCAGTGATGGTAGTAACCTTCGAGAGCTTATCTACCAGTGTTTTCTCGTCCATGAGCACTCCTCGTTGTAATCTCACTTATACGTCCGGCATTCACTGCCTGCCATTATTCTAGCCACCCATGTAGATGAATGTCTACCGTGTCACAATTTATATCGAGATATGATAAAAATCAGGCCAAACGCAAGGTTTTCCCTTAAGTAAGTAGGCATCGGCCACAAATCCACAGTCGTTCATTGCACGGCGATAGTGGCCAACAGCGCAGCGTGATCCGAGCCGGGTATCGACAACGTACTAACCTGCCCTGCCGTAATCCCTTGGTCAAGAACGATATGATCAATTCCCGCAAACTTGGGGATTCCTACCCTGTCTGCCGGCCAAGTGAAAACGAAGCCGCTTCCCGAACTTTGTGCGGCGTCGCGGAACCTAGACCCCAGAATATTGCGGAATGGCGTGTGGTCGGTGGTCGCGTTGAAATCTCCCATGAAGATGTATCTGGCGTCTTTGTGCGACCGCATCGCCGCCACTTCGTCAAGCGAGGTGCGCCACTTGGTCCAATACCCAGGCTTGGGAGACGTGGTGTGCACCGAAACGAAACGGATCGGCGTCTTGCCATCGGCAAACGAAACGGTGCCGCCCGGCATGAAGGAGGCGCTGGAATCGACATCGTCATCGGCCGGTGAATCCAAAGCGGTAGCCGAAAACAGTGCATTGCCGTATTTGCCATCGGAAGATGAAATCTGTGAGTACGGCAGGTAATCGTTGATTCCTGCGTCCTTAAGCGCACGAACAAAAGGCTTGGTGGTCTCCTGCAACGCCAACACTTCCACACGCTGGTCGCGTACCGCTTCCACTATCGCCTTGGCATCGGCCCTGCCCTTGTAGACATTGGCTGTCATCACGCGGGCATAGGAATCGTGCGTATCAGCATGGTTGCCTGAAACCGCCGAGACAGCGGCAGTGTCAAGATGCATTGACGGGGCGAAATAAGGATATTGCCGCCATCCTTGCAGCCCAAGGCACGCCAACGCCAAAAGCGCCGCAAACCACCTGCGCGAAGCGAGTGACAGTATCAACGCCAGCAATGCCAGCAACGCAAACCAAGGGGCCAATGAAACCACCGCCGGCACATACGGCAGCGACTGCAGCTCTTCTGGAAGTTCCCGACTTGCCGTTCCCAACAACGCAGCGAGCAGACACAGCCAAGCCAGCAACGCAAAGACCTTACGCAAGAATCTTCCGCGCTTCTTGGCTTTTGGTACTGGTCGCGCCTTCGAAGCGGTCCCGCCTTTTGCTTTAGCCGTGGATTTTGCCCTGACCGCGGCCTTTGATCTGGATTTCGTCTTAGCGTTGCCTTTCTTCACAGATTTCGTACGGACTTCGCCCTGCCGGGTTCTTGCCATTCTTTTATCCTTTGCCCCGCCTAAAACGACAGGTTCACAATACGCCCAATATTCGCGCCTTCAAACATATCCACCGAGCCATTCATGCTAGCAGAATACCTACCGTCGCCGGATGAAAAACGAAAATCCACCACAATATATTGAAGACAAATACGATTATTTATTACCCTAGACACTTTATTACTTCAATATAATTGGATTATGCCAGCCTGCACCTACGATGATTTCATCAGCTTAATCTCTGAAATTTGTAATACAGAAATGAGGAAACCATGCCCGAACCGGGTAACCATGCACGCGTAATAACCATCACAACCGAGGCAGAAGACGGCCCAATGTTGTTGATCCACGGAGGGGCCGGATCACGCGGCAATCACAATGCCGAGGAGGTAGACCGCGACCTCAACCGGGCGCTCGACGCCGGATACGCCAGGCTCAAGGCGGGAGCAAGCGCCGAGGAAGCCGTCATCGCGGCCATCCATGTGATGGAGGACGCCCCTGAGTTCAATGCCGGACGCGGCGCGGCGTTGACCAGCGACGGCATCGTGCAGATGGATGCCTGCCTGATGGACGGAGACGGCAGCGTGGGGGCGGCCACCGGCCTCGGCACGGCGCGCAACCCGATCGACGTGGCGCAGGCCGTCAAAGACAAGACCAAGCACGTCCTTTTCGCGGAGCCGACCGCGCAGGAACTCGCCGATTGGGGCATCGAAACCGAAGACAACGAATATTTCATCACCGACGAGCGGCGCAGACAACTGGTGAACGCGCAAAACAACGGCGACGACTGGCAGAAGCACGGCACCATCGGAGCTGTGGCCCGCGACGCGCAAGGCCATATTGCGGCCGGTACCTCGACCGGCGGCATCACCAACCAGATGCACGGTCGCGTCGGCGATTCCCCGCTTCCCGGCTGCGGCACCTTTGCCGACCAGCGCAGCGTGGCCGTCTCCTGCACCGGCATCGGCGAGGCGTTCATCAAGGCCGTCGCGGCCAACCAGATCGCGTCCAGGGTGCGTTTCGCCGGCCAATCCGTAGAGGATGCGGCCAAGGCGACCCTTGACGAAATCGACGGCTATCACGGCGACGGCGGTGTCATCATTCTGCCGGCCAAGGGACGCGGTGTCGTCGCTTACAACAGCGAGACGATGAAATTCGGCTTCCGCTCAGAAAGCGAAAGCAAAGTGCAAAGCTGAACAAATAACGAGGCTTATGAAACGATGGAAACCGTTACATAGGCAAAACAGGGGCGTCCCTCCACAATATTCTTGGAGGAACGCCCCTGCGTATATCCTGCGTTATTTCGAGCTATCGGTATTTACTTACGCAAACACACCACCGATACCCCACCGAACGCTACTGGTAACTTGGCAAACGTTTGCCTGCCGAACCCTACTTGGTGATGGTGTTGTAGGTAGGCAGATTCGTGTAGTCGAAGTTCACGTTGCTGAGCTTCGGCGAGGAAACCGCGGAAACGTTGTTGCACCACAGCGGGATCGCCGGCAGATCGTTCAGAAGGATCTCCTGGGCCGCGTTGAAATCTTCGGTACGCTTGGCGGGATCGAGTTCCGACTTCGCCTTGAGCAGTGCCTGGTCGAATTCGGGATTCTTGTAGTCGCCGTCGTTGGAACCGTGCCCGTTGGCCGATTCGGAAGCATAAAGCGGCGTCATGTAATCCTCGGCCGAAGGATAATCCAGCGACCAGCCCGAGAAGAACGGCGTCTGGATGGTGCGGTCGGTCACGCGGTTGAGCAGGTCACTGAAGGTCGGATAGGCGTCGCCCACGGCCTGGATGCCCAGCGTGTTCTTCAGCTGGTTGCAAACCGCATCCACCCAGGGCTTGTGGCCGCCGTCGGAAGGATAGGCAAGGCTGAATTTCTCGTTATACGGCGAGATGGCATCGGCCTGTTTCCAAAGATCGCGGGCCTTTTCGGCATTGTGGCGAAGATTGGCGGTACCCTTGAGGTTCGTCTGATGCTCGGGCACTCCCGGAGAGGTGAAATCGGTGGCAACGGACTTGGTGTTCGAGAAAACCTTGTCGACGATCTGGTTGCGGTCGATGGCCATGGATATCGCCTGACGACGCAGGATGCCTTCCTTGTTGAAACCGAAATGCGGCGCCCATTCGGGGATGATGAAACCCTGATAATAGCTGCCGGGCTTGCTGTAGGCGTGAATGGACGAATCCGAGCGGAAGCTCTTGACCTCCGACTGGGGCACATCCATCAGCAGGTCGAGGCTGCCGGCCTCCACGTCGGAATATGCGGCGTCGGGGCTGGAATAGACGCGGTATTCGATACCGCCGTTTTTGACCTTCCGATAGCCCTTGTAATCCGGATTCTTCACGATGATGATGTTCTTGTTGACCGTCCAGGACTTGAACTTATACGGGCCATTGCCGATCGGGTGCTTGCCGAACGCCTTCATATCCTTATAGGCCACGCTGGGCAGCGGAAAGAACGACTGGTGGGAGACCTGGGTCGGGAACACCGAATCGGGGCTGTTCAGGGTGACGACAAGCGTATGGTCGTCGGGAACCTGAAGGCCGGAAAGCTGTGCGTCGTCAGGGGCGTCGGGCTTCTGCAGCGCGTCATAGCCTTTGATGACCGACATGCGGCTGGACTGCTTCTCGGCGTGTTTCACATTGGCGGCATAGCTCCACGCCTTGGCGAAGGACTGGGCGGTTACCGGCTCGCCGTTGGTGAATTTCCAACCGTCGTTCAGCTTGATGGTGTACTGGGTGGCTTCGGGATTGGAGGTGATCGACTTGGCCACTTCCATGTGCTGCTTGCCCTTGGCATCGAAACTGACGAGCCCTTCGAACAGGTAGCGGATGATGCGGCTTCCGCCCATTTCGTTGGTATCGGCCGGCACCAGCGGGCTTTCCGGCTCGGTGTTGTTCACCGAAATAATGGCGTTGGAATCGGCTTTCTTCGCGGTGCTCCCGGAATTGGATCCGCAGGCGGCCACAGAAACCAATGTCGCGCAAGCCGCCAGAACCGCGGCTATACGGACACCCCAAGATCTGAATCTCATTTCTCCTTCTTTCTTTGAACCAAGGCAGCAACAGCCTCGTCCGCCCAGCAACGGAACCGGCACGATAAGGGGTTGTTATGTCAGGAACCATATCACATGGCTGTGTAAATAAACATTACGAAACCGGATAAAATCAGAGCCTACAAAAAACTCGTGCCCGGAATCAGATTCGAACTGACGACACCCGCTTTAGGAGAGCGGTGCTCTATCCCCTGAGCTACCCGGGCAACATATCGTATTGTACACGTGAACCTGGCCGCGCGCCACACTTCCGTTTTCCAGTTTCCGAAGGGATACAAGCCATCACAAATCAATGTTTTCTTCGGACTGCAAACGGTACGTCGTACCCGATAATCGGTGATTGCTATTAGTCTTGAACCTAGATCGCCAACACAACATGGCAAACGCCACTAAGGCAAAGGAAGACCAACAATGACTGTTGCACACTGCGCAAGCGTATCCGCCCTTACACTGGGTCTGCCCGCTTCCTGCGCGATTCCTGAGGCGAAAAGCGCCCTGCCCAAGCAGATGTTCTATGTCAAACCGCCGGTTTCTGCACGGCTCAAACAACGGTTCGTCGGCGATGTCGAATCCATCACCATGCTTGCGTTGCTGCGGCCGAATACCATCGGTGTGGCCGCTGGCACGAAAGTCCGCGAGGTTCTGGTGATGGGCATCGAGCAGAATTGCAAGGACGCGCCAGTAGAGGTGATGGAACACATCGCAAAGTTGCGTTCGGGGTCAAACATTCTGTTCGTATGCGTACGCGACGCGGCGTTCGCCGACGAAAACAGCAATGCCGGCGGCAAGGCAAACGCAAATGGCAACACGTCCCCGGCCAAAAGCGGCGAGACACAATGCGCGTTTGCGGTGCAGCGGATTTCGTCCGTACGCGCAGGCCATCAAGGCGAGGCGCAGATGCGGACCTACGTCAGTCAATGGCAAGAGCCCAAGTCGGCTCAGCTTTCCTTAGATGGCGAAAGCCTTGACGACGTCTGGCAAAACCTTTGCGCCCAAGTCATTTTCGGGGATGCCGACGGCAGCGACCTTGACGCACGAATCGCGAAGCGTGAGGCTATCGCCGAACTCACCGCACAGATCGCCAAGCTGGAAGGTGACCACGCCCGGGCAAAGGACGGTGTGAAACGCAACGAGATCTTCGTCAAACTGCACAAGGCGAAAAAACAACTGGAAGCGTTACAGCAATAAGCACCAGCAATGACATTGCTACCTACATCAAACACCGTGCTCGCAAACGGTTTCGTATCCTGATAACTACGAAACCACACACTGCTACTTATTCATTTCCGTTAGATATATTTGTTTGACTTTTACGTCTCCGTCGACCTTGTCGCCGACGTTCTCGTCACCGACAATCTGCCGATAAAGCCGTTCCAACGTTTCCTCACGACGGTCTTTGGCCAGCTCACATTCCCAGACGACAAGCACTTTCCATCCGGCAGCTTCAAGTTCGGCATGCTGCGCGATATCACGGTCGTGGTTGCGCACCAATTTCGCCGTCCAGAATTCGACGTTGGATTTGGGCATTGAGAACTTCGTGCAACCCTCGTGCATATGCCAGAAGCAACCGTTGACGAAAACCATGGTGTGCCATTTCGGCAGCACGATGTCGGGATGGCCGGGATATCGCTTGTCATTTTTGCGGAATCGTAGGCCCCGGCGAAACAGATAGGAACGTACCAGGACTTCGATTTTCGTGTTCTTGCCGCGGATATGCGACATTGTGTAGCTACGGGTGCCGCGTTCGTATTTTTCGGGCACTTTTGCGGATTTGGTTTTGGACTTACCAACACCTTTGCCCCCATGAACCTGACTTACCCCTGATTTTCGCACCATATTTCCATTTCACTTTCACTAGGCGACAAATAGTAAATGTCCACGATATGAAATGAAAGTTTCTGTTTTTGAGACGAGGAGACCTGCTTCCGGAACATCAATCTACGATAACTTTTACTCCCGAATAAAGAAAGAGGCTGAAGGAAATGAAAAAGGTAAAAGCGGTAGCGGATTGGATCACCAAATGGTTCACGCTTATCGTCATTATCTGGGCGGTATTCAATTATTTCGTACCGCAGACCAGCGAATGGGCCAAGCACGATACGAGCTGGCTTCTGGGCATTGTGCTGTTCGGCATGGGCTTGACACTCTCGCTTGACGATTTCGCCCGAATTCTGAAGCAACCTCTTATGGTCATCGTCGGCACGGTGGCCCATTACGTCATCATGCCGCTGGTCGCCGTCTCGCTTTGCTGGATCTTCCATCTCGACGGGCCGCTCGCCGTGGGCGTCATCCTCGTGGGCTGCTGCCCGTCCGGAACTTCTTCGAATGTGATGAGCTTCCTCGCACGCGGCGACGTGGCGCTCGACGTTTCGATCGGCCTGCTTTCCACCTTGCTCGCGCCGTTCATGATCCCGCTCTTAATGCAGCTGCTTGCCTCGCAGTACGTGACGATTCCGTGGCAATCGCTGTTCCTGACCGCTGTCAAGGTAGTGCTCATCCCCGTCGCCCTCGGCGTGATCTGCCACACGATTTTCAAGGACAAAATCTCCAAGGTAACCGACGTGCTGCCCATCATCTCGCAGACCGCGATTCTGTTGATCATCGGCATCGTCGTCGCCGCCAACCACGCGGGCCTGTTCAGCAAGGCCACCGCGCTGGCCATCCCTGTGGTCATCCTGCACAACCTGTGCGGCTACGGACTGGGCTTCGGCTTCTCCAAGCTCATGTACAAGATCTATCCGAAGGGCTTCGGCTATGCGCAACAGAAGGCCATCACCTTCGAAGTCGGCATGCAGGATTCCGGCCTTGGCGCAACACTGGCGCTGACCTCGTTCGCCGCCGCGCCGATTACCGCTATTCCGTCGACGTTCTTCAGCGTCTGGCACAACATTTCCGGTTCGGTGCTCTCCTCCTGGTGGCGTCGCCACGACGAGAAGAAGGGCTTGGTTGCTGCCGATGATACCGAAACCAGCAAAGGGAGCGACAACAGTACCAAGTCTGCCAATGCCCCCACAAAAGCTGATAAGAAGGACTGAAATAGCAAACAACTCCGATTAATCACCGGATGTACACCTCCCTGTGAATCATGGTTATGTGAACGTTTTCGACCATGATTCACAGGGAGGTTTTCATGAGCAGGCTGAACGGCAAACGGGCTGAAGCACAAGAACAGGGGCTTAAGATCAATGTTGCAATTCTGGGCGCTGGCGGCATCGCGCGCACCATGGCGAATACACTGGTTCAAATGGCTGGCGATTCGCGCTACAGCAGCCTAGTCGAGCCTTATGCAGTAGCAGCACGTGATGCCGACCGCGCCTCCGACTTTGCGCAAAAGTACGGATTCGACGTTTCGTATGGCTCTTATGACGAACTATTGGCGGACCCGAACGTGGACCTCGTCTACATCGCTACGCCACACGCCCTGCACGCTGAGCAAGGTATCGCCTGCCTCAAGGCTGGCAAGAACATTCTGGTTGAGAAATCATTCACCGCAAACGCCGCACAAGCCAGGCAACTGCTCGATGTCGCCGATCAGACCGGCTTGCTGTGCACCGAAGCCATCTGGACGCGCTACATGCCTTCACGCGCCATCATCAGCGACCTCATCAATTTCGGCGAAATCGGCGAAGTGCAGGCGGCTACGGCCAACCTCTGCTACCCCACCACACGCAAGGCGCGTATGACCGACCCCGCGATGGCCGGAGGTGCACTGCTTGATGTAGGCGTCTACCCGCTGAATTTCTTCGATATGGCGTTGGGAGCCGATACCAGCGAGCGCAAGATTTCGTCGGTTTCGACTTTCATGGTTCCATACAAAACCGGCGTAGACGCTACCGATTCCATCACTTTGCAATATGACGACGGCGTGATGGCGACGGCCACCTCGTCGATGATGTGTTGTTCGGACCGTTCCGGTGCGATCTGGGGCACCAAGGGCTACATGGTCTGCCAGAACATCAACGACATCCAAGGCATCGACCTTTACAATCTCGACCATAAGCTGACTCGCCACATCGACATCCCCGCCCAGCTCACCGGTTACGAATACGAGGTTGCCGCCGCCGCCGATGCCATTCTCGACGGCAAAACCGAATGCCTCGAAATCACCCACGCCGACACCCTGCGCATCATGCGCCTCATGGATCAGATCCGCGACATCTGGGGTCTCAAGTATCCGTTCGAGTAAGTCGAAATTGGTTTTAACGATGCGGCAAGTTTAAAATCATTTTAAACTTGCCGCATTTTTAGATAAAGTTGAAAAGTATTTTTAACTTATGCATCAGAATCATCTGCAAAGACATCCTCAAACAGGAACGCAAATATTACGCCGTGGATATGGGGCTGCGTCGCATACTCGTTTCAGGAAACGTACGTGACACCGGCAGGATCTTGGAAAACATCGTGTTCCTCGATCTCAAACGACGCGCGGGGACGGTTTACGTCGGACAAAGCACAGGAGGCGAAATCGATTTCGTCACCAACGGCGCCAATGGCCCGGCCTACTATCAGGTCGCTGAATCAGTACGCGATCCCAAGACGTTGGAACGCGAGCTCTCCTCATTGCGCAACCTAGACGACAACTACCCCAAAACCCTCATCACTCTCGATGACGAACGCCCTACTAACCACAATGGTATTCAACAGATTTATGCACTTGATTGGTTGATGCAGCTATAAGAGACTCAAGTCTGTAGCGTCAAATTTTTACTCAATTCTAATAATAGAATCATATAAACAGATCTGACAGCAAGCTCACCAAACAAGGGGATCTATAAATAGCAACGAGTATTCCTGCGCTATCCTGGACATAGTATCTTTTACGTAAAGGATGTCAACAATATGGGTAACGCGCCAGTGCAAGTCGTCGGAGCCGCGATAAGAAAGGACGACGCTATTCTTTGTGCGCAAAGAGGTCCGTCGAAATCCTTGGCAGGATATTGGGAATTTCCTGGGGGAAAAATCGAGCGTGGCGAGACACCGGAGCAAGCGTTACAACGCGAAATCAAAGAAGAATTGCTCTGCGATATCGAAGTCGGTCAAAAAATATGCTCAACGCAACAGCGATATGATTTTGGGACCATCGAACTCACTACATTCTTATGTTCTCTCACCAGCGGTGAACCTGAATTAACCGAGCACACCCAGCTTCGTTGGACTCCCCAAAACAAACTTGCAACTTTGAATTGGGCTCCAGCTGACCGAAAAACAGCTCAATATTTAGCAACGTTGAACCAGCCAGGCGAAAAATACAATGACTGAGCAGGAAACTGGGAAGAAAGAGATAAATTTCGAAGCAACTTCTTCGAATGATTCATTAGTGGAAGCGATCACATCAGGCTTCATCCACCAAAATCTCGATGCTGACAACACCCTCACACCTACCCTCATTGCAAACCGCAATGGATTGACCATGGAAGAGGCCATCGAATCGGAACTGGACCAATGCCACGATTTTGATATGTCCGTTGCTTTTGTCAATAACGAGGAGCTCAAAAGTCTCAAACAGTACCTGCTTAATTTCGACAAGAAAGAAAGCGAACGGTCTGGTCGTATCATTACCTCGACCTATAACTATTTCAACCAACCCGAGGCTTTCAAAACCCTTCTGCAAATTCAGGACTGTACCAATATCAAAGTGTTCATATGGCAGGCAGATTCTGAAAATCACAGTTCGACGGCGATATCGAACTATCGATATCATCCAAAAGGTTACGTATTCCGGCACCGCGCCGAAAACGGCGAAGAATTGGATTCGACTTACATAGGCAGCTCGAATCTTACATCCAGTGCACTCAAACTCAATAAGGAATGGAACCTCCGAGTCTCTTCGAAGACCAACAGTGGACTCACTCGCCAAATCAACAGCGAACTCAACGATCAGCTGAGTGAATCAGTTCAACTTACCGACAAGTGGCTTAAGAAGTACGAAGAAGAGTTCGAACATTACGCTCCTCCACAACGCATTTTGCCGCAACCTGAAAACGGAACGATTAAACCCAATGCCATGCAACAAGAGGCATTAACGAACCTGGCTCAGCTCAGAAAGGCTGGCGAGAGCCAAGCCATCATTGTTTCGGCGACAGGAACTGGCAAAACATATCTTTCCGCATTTGATGTGTGCCAATCCAAACCAAAACGTATGCTATACGTCGCTCAGCAACAGCAAATACTCAAGAAGTCAATGGAGTCATATCAGAAAGTGCTTGGCTGCGAAGACAAAGATCTCGGATTGCTCTCCGGAACAAGCAAGCAAGGCGACCGCAAATACGTCTTCGCAACGGTTCAGACACTTGTCAATAATCTGGATTCTTTCGCTCCGGATTCTTTTGACTACATTCTCGTTGACGAAGCACATCATTCTGCAGCGGATTCCTACCGAAAGGTACTCCGCCATTTTACTCCAGGTTTCCTGTTAGGAATGACAGCAACACCAGAACGAACCGATGATGCCGATATCTTCGGCCTTTTTGGCAACAATATTGCCTATAACATTCGACTTCAGCGAGCACTCGAAGAGAATATGCTATGTCCGTTCCATTATTACGGCGTCCATGAATATATTAAGGACGAACCCGATCCAAATACGATAGGTATGTTGAATAAACGCGTCAACGTAACACAAAGTGGCGAACGTGGTGCGCTTAATGAATGGATTCAAAAACTGGTATCAGCCGATCGTGTCCACTACATCATTGACAAGTTGCAAACTTATGAAGACCCGGGAGTTCCAGTAAAGGGCTTGGTCTTCTGCAGTTTGCAAAAAGAAGCGAAAGAACTATCAGCGCTGTTCAACGCTCGATGGAATCAACAAACGGAACGCAAATACCACACGGTGACCGTAACCGGAGACAATGCAGTTGACCGAGATTCAGCCGTAAAGCAACTTGAGAATGGAGAACTGGACTATATCTTCACCGTTGATTTGTTTAATGAAGGTGTCGATATTCCGGCATTGAACCAAATCGTGATGTTGCGCCAGACCAAATCCAGCATCGTCTTCACCCAACAGCTAGGCCGCGGATTGCGCAAATATCCCGGCAAGGAATCGGTCACCATTATCGATTTCATTGGCAATTACGCCAACAATTACCTTATCCCCATCGCTCTTTACGGCAACACCGGCGATCGTGACATCGCACGTAAAAACTTGCAACGGAAATCCATTGGTCTCTCGTCGGTAAGCTTCGACCCCATAGCCGAAAAGAAGGTTCTTGCCTCTATCGACAAGGCGGATCTTTCCCAAATGCAATTGCTTTCGAGTCAATACCGTCAACTGCGAAATCAACTCAATCGCATTCCCATGCTTACTGATTTCGCCAAAACTGATCCATCGTTGATCTATACCTTGGCAGACAAAGAGGATAGTTATCTGCGATTTGTGCGATCAAGAGAACAAAGTCTTTCTCGTGGAAAGAACTCACAGAATTCATACTTGGAGATGTTGCAGTCAACGAATGCTGATGAGAACGGCGCGCTCAAAATGCTAACCTCGACTTTGCTGAGAGGACTGAGACCTCATGAGCTGCTAATTCTGGCGAACCTCTGTGACATCGCCTTGCCGGACGCAGAAAACACATCAATCGAGCATAAGTTTGATCAGCATCAAGAACCAAACGATAAGCACGCACTTTCGATCAAAGAATTGGGAACCATACTATCGACTCATTTTCCGAAAGCAGATAACAGCGCAGAACAATGCGCACAGGCATTCCACGTGCTGGATTTGTCATATTTCACCACGAAAAACAAGGAACGCTTCGGTGGCAGTCCATTGGTCAAACAAATCCGAAAAAAATGTTTTTGCTCTTGTTGACTGGTTGTATGATTCCTTGTGTTCCAATTCAACTTTCGCGACATTTTTCGCAGACACGGTACAAGCTGGCCTGATCAATTGCAATATGCGCTATGGGAAGATTCCAGATACGTCCCTCAACCAAACACGCGGCTTTATTTACGGAGAAAAATATAGCATTTTCGATGTTATGAGGCTATGTGGATGGAAAAGCGAACAAGTTCCACAAAATGTAGGCGGTTACAAGCTTGATCTTGATACAAGTTCATTGCCTATTTTCATCAAATATGAAGCCAGCCAATATGGCGATCGTTTCAATAACACCAGTGAAATCAAATGGTTCAGCAAGAACAACCGCACACTGCATTCAAAAAAATTCATTTGGCTTAAAGATGGTATTGGAAGCGGGAATTGGCAGCGTTCCCATTTCGTCCCCATCTTCATTCGTCGCAAACAGGAAGAAAAGGAGAAAAACTACTATTATGTCGGCAATGTTGCCGCTATCAGCGAGATTCATCCCGATCACAATCTTGACGATAACGGAAAAGAGCTGAACGTCGTCATTTCCACGCTGCGTCTGAGCAAGCCCGTCGATCCAGAATTGTTCAGACACCTCACAGGCAAATCTGCACTATAGCCATCACGGCCTTTCGAATACATCCCAGTCTTATTAGAACCGTAAAACATCAAACTAAGCCTAAGAGTTTACGAACACAAGATATCTCAATTTTTGTCTTCCTGACTCAGGATGCCCCAGCTATTGGAATACGTTAAGCGCACTCTCACACCGCACGCATACGATCAGCACGCTCGGTCAACCATACTTTGATTACGGCTTGACGACTAATACCTACGCGTGCAGCCTCCCTGTCTAAAACCTCGACCAGCCACTCAGGGACTTGAAGACTTAAGGATCGCTGTTCATCCTTCTCTTTATTGGGCTTGCGCAAAGTGCTCATATCGGCATAGTCAAGGATGCTTTCGTTGCCATCGTCAAAAATGCGGTCAAGCTCAGCTGCTTTTCTCGTTTTCATATACCTGCTCCTCCTTGGGATGAGAGCGTCTGACACTGATAATCCTTGTGGACTCTCCACGATAAGTGATGATAGCTGTCCAATGTTTGCCACTCATCATGCCAATAACCGCCCAACGCGGTTCATCGGCATAGGCAAGACGGACTTCAATAAGGTCTGGATCGTCCCACAAGGCTTGAGCCTGCTCAAAATCAATACTGTGCTTATTCAGATTGCTCAGACTCTTATTCGGATCATATTCAAAATCCACTCACCATCACCTCCATACCTAATACGATATCATATTGACCATTAATTTAATATCATTTCTACATCAGAAAAGACATTATAAGAAGTCAAGCTAATTCAACTTTCACGCATACGTAAAGGTCATCGGGTCGTGGCCGGCACGAGTCGGGCCATCTAGAGCATCGATTTCGGCATGCTCGGCTGGAGTTAGGGCGAAACCGAAGAGATCTAGGTTTTCGCGCTGGCGAGCGGGATGGACGGACTTCGGGATGATGATGGTGCCGTTTTCGATGTGCCAGCGCAGGATGACCTGTGCGGGTGAGACATTATGGGCGGCTGCGATGCGGGCGATGGTACCGTCGCCGGCGTTCAGGTCGGCTCCGCGGGCCATGGGAGAATACGCCTCGACGGCGATGCCGTGAGCCTTGCAAAAAGCCACCACTTCGCGCTGCTGCCAGGTGGGGTGCAGCTCGATCTGATCGACCGTCGGCCACTCGCCTGTCTCACGGTGCAGACGTTCCAAATGCTCCGGCATGAAGTTGCAGACGCCGAGCGTGTGTACGCGCCCCTCGTCGCGCAGCTTGACGAACGCTTTCCATGTTTCGCCGGAACGCCAGTTGAACGGGGTCGGCCAATGCAACATGTACATGTCGACATAATCAAGTCGCAAATCGCCCAACTGACGGTCGAAGGCCTTGAGTGCATTGTCATAACCTTGCTCGGAATCCTTGAGTTTCGTGGTCACCCACAACGATTTGCGTGCCTCACCGGTATTGAAACCGGTTTCCACGAGCGCACGGCCAACACCCGGTTCATTGTTATAGCCTGCTGCTGCGTCGATATGCCGATACCCTATTTCAAAGCCGGACTTGACAACGCTGGTCACATCGTCGTCGCTGATACGCAGCACGCCCAAGCCAATCTGCGGAATTTCATTACCGTCGCTCAGCGTGATATTCGCAACTTTTGCACCCGTTTCAACGGTTTTTTTATTGCTCATTGTTATCACTCCTTTTGCTGTCAACAGATAACCAACATTACTAGCCGACTCCGTCCGCGCCAACCTATCAAAACAAACGGTTTCTTGCATTTGCAAACGCTTATGTAGAAAAACGATCACTAAGACCTGCTCAGTGAACACTTTCTAGCATCTGAAGATGCTCGTGTAGAAAAGCGTTCATCCACAAATGCTAAATGAACGGTATTCGGCATACCCAGACATACAAGCCGAAAAACGGTCACTTACAACCAGCGAATGAGCGAGCTTCTACATCTGATGAGTCAGAAAGGAATAAAATCGAATCCTCAGATTTACAGCGTGATGACGCGATCGGCGATCTGCATCGTGGAAGCACGATGGGATACAAGCACAATCGAAACCGGACGTTCGTTGGCCAAGGTGTTGATCGAGTGAAGAATCACCGATTCGTTCAATGCGTCCACACGGCTCGTGGGCTCATCGAAAAGCACCAAAGAAGCACCCGTGAGGAAAATCCTGGCAAGGCTGATGCGCTGGCGCTCTCCCTCCGAAAGCCGCGAACCGAGCTCGCCGACCTGTGTATCCAACCCATCGGGCAACGCGTCGATGGCCTCGGCGATCGAGGCACGCTGCAACGCCTGATGCATGTCGGCGTCTTTGGCGCCCGGATCGGCGACCAACAGGTTGTCACGAATCGTGCCGTCAAAAAGATACGTGTCCTGATCCATCATCGTCTCGACCCGACGGCGATAATGCGCCTCGACGTGCGGCAAGGGTTCCCCCGAGAAATCGACCGAGCCCTGCTGAGGATCCCAATAGCGCATCATGAGCTTCAGAATCGTGGACTTGCCGTGGCCCGAAGGTCCTTGGACACCGAGTATTCCCGAATGCAGCGTCGCCAAGTTGAAATCTTTGAGTACCAGCGCGGAGGCGGAAGTCGAACCCGAATACGCGAGCGGATAGCCGAAGGTCACATCTTTCAACGCGACGGTTTCGAATTTCGGCTTGTCCGTTCCCGTTTCCTCAACGGCAGGCTGCTCGTCGAACAGGGCGAACATGCGTCTGGCGGCCGCCAACGGCTGGTTGAGGCTGCCAGGCAAGGCGCTCAAGGCAAGGGTGGGGCCGAATGAGCTGAAAACAAGCATGACGGCGACCACGCACTTGGCCATCGAAACAGGGTTGGCTTCGACGATGCCGAACATGATTCTTACGGCCACAAACGTAAATACAATGACACAAACTGAGCCAAGACCGCCGAATACGCCGTTCTTGCGGCTGAGTCTGCTTTCGAAAAGCCACAGATTCTTGTCTTCCGCGATGATGTCGGTCAAACGACGGCGCCCTTGATTGAATCTGATGATCTCATCGAGACCGTGCATATCGTCAATGAGTCGGTCGCCGAGTTTGGCGGAATCGTTGCGGATCCTTGCCCCTATTCCACGCACGTTGCCGGCATACAGCCGCGGCAGCACCAATCCCACGAACAGGTGGGCGCCAATCAGCAAGAGCGAGAACCATGGATTGAGTGTGAACAGGGCCAGCGCAAAGACGACCGAAGTGGTGATCGCGATGACCACCGGGGAAATCGCATGGGCAAAGAACGTTTCAAGCAGCTCGACATCGGAAGTCACCAACGTGGTCAGGTCTCCCTTGCCATGCCGCGCGAGCTTGGCGGGCGCAAGCCGGCGAAGCGCCTGGAACGCCTTGGAGCGGAACAGCGAGACCACGCGGAAACTCATCTCGTGGTTCATGTATTCCTCGGCGTAATGCATCAAGCTCTTGCCCGCTGCGCACCCGACCAAGGCGATGAGCGCAACAGTCACGTTCACATTCCAAACGGGATGACCGAATACTGCCATCAAGGCCAGCACGCCGAAAACAGGCAGGAAAGTCTCGGCAAGCCGTGCAAGAGTACCAAAGACACAGGCGCCCACAATGAAGGGGCTCAAACGGCCGACGCAACCGAGCAGTCTCATCGTCAGATGGAAGGTTCCCATCGACTTGTTTTCGCTTTGCGGACGGTTGGCGACATCCAATATCGCATCGGCTTCGTCGGCCCGCTTTGCCGATTCGTCAGAATGCATTCCATTGGAATGCCGGCTTCCCGCTTTTGCCGTCGCGCCGAAGCCATTGCCACCACCGGCACGCACCACGGAAGCAGATGACGATTCTCGCCTATCGGCACCATCGGCTCCCGGCTTTTGCGTTCCGGCTTTTACTGCCGAAACATGGGCTCGGGCCGCTTCCGTTTTCGCCGAACGACCCGTCGAGGCGGACGAATGGTTTGCCGGCCTATCCACCGTTTTCGATTCGGCAGAACGACCGGAGCTGGAGCCAGACCGGTCATCGTCAACGTCAAAATCATCGTTGCCCTGATAATCAAGCAACGCGAAATCGAACGGCCTGCGAACCTCGGACTTGGCCGATTGCGGCTTCGCGTAAGCGGTCCCCCAGCTATTGCGATGCGAGACATGCTCAATCGATTCCTGGGTGTGGAACATCGTCGCGTAACGGCCTTGCTGAGCCATCAGCTGCGCATGGGTGCCGCTTTCGACCACATGACCGGCGTCGAGCACCACAATGTTGCTGGCGTCCCTGGCCTGCGAAAGGCGGTGGGTGATGACAATGACCGTATGGGCGTGCGCCAGATCGCGGACTGCCACGTCAATCAGGCTCTCGCTTTCGGCATCGACGCTGCTTGTGGCCTCATCGAAGACATAAATCGGACTGTCACGAAGCAGTGCCCGCGCAATGGCAAGACGCTGCCGCTGTCCGCCGGAGAGATTGGCGGCTTCCGGCTCGATGCGCATATCGAGGCGCTGCGGCTGGGAATAGACAAAATCATCGATATGGGCGCCTTCAAGGGCAAGCCACATCTCATTGGCCGTAGCGTCAGGCTTGGCCATCAGCAGGTTTTCACGAAGCGTTCCGGCAAAAAGATGGCTGCGTGAATCGACCAAAGTGACCGCGTCGCACAGCGAACGGTTCTTGAGGGTATGCAATTCACAACTGCCAACACTGCCCAACACACGGTATCCCAAACGGATTGAACCCTCGTATTCGTTGCGGGTACCGGCGATAAGAGCGCCGACAGTGGACTTGCCTGAGCCGCTGACACCGACGATGGCGGTGAACCCGTTTGCGCGGGCGGTGAAGCTGACCCCATCCAAAGCCTTATGTATATTCAGCGTATGCTGAGCATGACGATCGGCGTTCGCCTGCTCTTTTGAATCATTGGCAGCGTTCGCGGTCGTAGCTTTCTTTTCGCCCTGTTCAACATTGTTGTAGGTGTAATCGACGTTGCGGAAGCTGATCGAGCAATCCTCGATACCCTGCGGCAATGCAGACTGACCATCGCCGGAAACCGGAACATCCAGCATCGCATAGATTCGCTTGATCGCAGCCACACCATTCATGGCGGTATCCGAATATGAAGCCAGCTTGCGCAGCGGAACGAAAAAACTCACCGAAAGCAGTATCGCCACCAAAGCCGCGGGAAGCTTGAGATGACCGGAAAGCACTTGCCAGACAATAATGCCGATGCCGCCGGCGGTTCCCCCGTATGAGACCAGATCCAGCACCAGATGCGAACGGAGCTCAATCTGGAGCACCTTCATCGAAGCCTTGCGGAAATTTTCGGATTTGCGATCCATACGCTGCGCGGCGGCCTCGTCGGCATCGAACGTCTTCAACGTTTCCAAACCCTGAACATTATCGAGGAACGTGGCACCCATATCCGTGTATTTGTCCCAATATTGCCCGAATGCACGTGAGGTCGCCACCGACACCCACCAGATGATGCCGACGATGATCGGCACACAGACCAGAAGCAAGCCGGCCGTCGGGGCATTCAAGGGCAAAACCGCGACAAACAACGTCAACGGACCTACGATGCCGAAAGCCAGTTGCGGAAGGAAGGACTCAAAGAAACTTTGTATATGGTCAACGCCCTCGCCCAGAGATTGCACCACATCGGCCGTTTTCACATGCTCCGAATATGTGGGGCCGAGGTCGAGCATCTTGTTGTAAAGCCGCTCCCGCAACGCTATCTTGACGCGTTCAGAGGCTTCGGTACCAAAGAAGTGCGAGGCTCGTATGGCCAGATATTTGATGATCGCCACAACCACGAGCGCAAAGACAAAGGCCGAATAACCTTGCGGAACCGCTTGGAAGTCTTTCAAGAGTTTTTTGACGATGGAGGCTTTGGCAACGGAATTGACGCCGGTAAGTACAGGAAAAAGATTGCCGAGAAGACCGACGGCGATGAAGGCAAATCCGATATCCGCCAGCAACGAGACCCAAAGGCTCAGCACTTTCGCGGCGACGAACGCGCCACTGCGCGGAACGAGGGTGAACAGCCGACGATCGAACATAGAAAAAACCTTTCCCGCGGCAATCCTAGCGCACGCATCAACGTCACGATACGATGCCTTCCACAGAACGCCTATTACACAATACTGTAGGCCGAATACGACATCACCCTCAAACAGAATTCATCACAAAAGTGCTAAATTTATGGGTTTTACGCCGTTATGAGCGGCCCTGTGCCTCATCATTATCATTTTGAATGCCCAATAACGGTCACGAAACGTTCGCGCGGCGAATCGTCAAGTTTCCGAATTATCGTCCGTCAGACCGAAAGCGCCACGTTCATGGCCGTGTCGTCTGCCGCACGACGATTCTTGATTTCACCTTGAGCAGCTGTGGGGTCGTTACGGTTCCATGAATCCTGCCGATGAGACGTTCCACCGCTGTGGGCGCCGTCCAATCCAGACGCGAATCCATCGTGGTCAACGGGGTCTGAAGATATGCAGACTCCTCGATGTTGTCGAAACCGATGACCTGCACCTGACCGGGGACCCTGACACCCATTGCCGCCAACGCCGACAGCGATCCCAGCGCCAGCTGATCATTCAAGGCAATCAACCCGTCAAATGGAACCTTGCCTTCGATGATCTGACGGGTCGTCTGCACTCCGGCACCGATGGTCCAGTCCTTTGGGGTGATGCCGATAAGCGCTGGATCGAGCCGCTTGTGATGCCGGCGACATTCCTCGATGATCCCTTTGAGCCGCAGCTGGGCATTGCCTTCCGTGGCATTGCGCAGTTTCCGCTCATCCAAAGCCTCACGAGCGCCTACCACCGCAAGTCGTGAACTGCCGTGATCCAAAAGGTAACGCGTTGCCATGGCCGCCGCCTCGACGTCATCCGGGGTGATATGGTCCACGCGACCCCATGTCGTGCGCGAGCCGACGACCACAAGCGGATAGTCAACATCGAAATCCCCCGGCGAGATGTCCTCAACCTCGCTCATGGACAGAATGATGCCATCGGAGACCGAAGGGTTGAACGAGTGCAACACGTCCCGCACCCCCTTGCCCGAACCTTCGGCGTACGTGGTGACATAGACCGAATAATCACGCTTGCGCGCCTCGTCGATTACGCGGTTCGCCAATTCCGCAAGATAAGGCGGGGTCAGGGAGGGCACCGCGAGCGTGATGAATCCGGTAAGCCCGCGGTTGAGATTGCGGGCGGCGACGTTGACCCGGTAGCCGGTTTGCGCGATGACGGATTTGACTCGCTCGCGCGTGGCATCGGTCATGCGCCCTGTCCCATTGATGACATTCGACGCCGTTTTGAGCGACACCCCGGCGGCCTGGGCGACATTTCTCAGCGTGACGTGCCTGTGATCGGCATTCGCGTCATTGCGTTCTTCGTCAGATGCCATATAAAGCCTCCTTGCCTTATTTTTAATGTAGCATCAATACGTTTGTCTGGTTACCAATATTCCGTTCCGCTCAAGAATATAATGTGCTTCGCTCACGCCCCGCTCCGCACTTGTGTTTTGCAAGGACGTGCGTACCCCGCCTTCGGCATCCCGGGAATGTCCGCGGTATACGAACAGCACCTCCCCATTGATATGCTCGACTTCGGCCGGTCCGGCACCACGGGTGAAATAGAAATCGAAAACATGCCTGTCGCCTCGACGGCGGATATGGACCAAATTGCCCAGTGCGGACTGCCCATTGTCGCTGTAACCCGGCGCCTGATCACGGACGCCGTTGCCGGCTTGGTCCTGTCCGTTGAATCCGTCAAAGCCGCGTCCACAATCCTCATGTGCACTGGCCAGATCCCCATATTGTCGCAGCAACGAAACCAGCGCAGCGCCGTCGAGATCACAGCCGATATAGTAGGCCCTGCCTTTTCCGTACGTATTGCGGGTGATGGCGGGCATACCCTCAAGCTCCCAGTCCTTGGCTTCACTGCCCTGATAGGTGGCGAGCACTTCCGCCGACCCGACATGGGAACCGACGACCGTCTGCCACAGCTTTGAAACGGCACCGTTGGAAAGCCGAACTTCATCCGGTTCGCCGTCGATGGGGCCAAGAATATTGAACTCCTCGCCGGTCACGCCCAGCACTTGGCGCAACAGACCGTCACCGGCACCCGGATAACCGCCAAGCCCGACATGGAAACGTTCATCGACAAGACCCGTGGAATAATCGACGACCAGCGTGCCGCCTTCCGCCACAAATTGCTCGATGCGCTTCGTCTGTTGGGCCGAAAGTGCCAAGACACCCGGCAGGATAATCGTGGAGTAACCACTGGAATCAGCACGTAACGGTATTACATCCGCTCGCAGGCCGATATCCAGAAAAGCGCTATACCACGCGCCGACAAGGCCCCAATGATCAAGTTTGGTAGTGGGTAATGTTTTGCATTTCGTCGCCCACTCGGATTCGGCGTCGAAAACGATGGCCGTTCCGCACTGCTCGAGCTCGGTGCCCTGCACGCCGGCTTTCGAGAGCTTTCCCAATATGCCGCCCAGCTCGCACACCTCACGGAATACCTTGGTCTGTTCCCCGGCGTGTGGAACCATCGCGGAATGGAATGCCTCGGAACCGGCCTGCGACTGCCTCCATTGGAAGAAATTGACGGCATCGGCGCCCATGGCCACATGCGCCATGGCGTCGCGTACCAATTCACCGCCTCGCTTGCGTGCGTTGACCGGCTTCCACTGCACCGCCGACGTCGAATGTTCCATCAGATACCACGGTTTGCGAAGCGAAAGGGAATCCACCAACGCGTCGCCGCACAGCAACGTATCGAGATGTCTGCCGCCGGCCTCGAAATACTGGTCGTTGGCGATGAAATCCACTTCGTCGCTCCAATCGGCATAATCCATAACGCACTGATCGACCGACACCATAAAATTCGTGGTCAATGGCTTGTCGGGGCAGATTCCGGCAATGGCATCGCGCTCGGCGATATAGAAATCCTTCAAGGCATCACTGCCGAACCGTTCGAAATCGAGTTGGAGGCTCGGATTGACCATGGCATCATCGCCGGGATGCATCGGCAGCTCGATCTGGTCGAAGGAACGCACCTGCTGGGACCAGAACGCCGTGCCCCAAGCCTCGTTGACGGCCTCGATAGTGCCATAACGCTTTTTGCACCACTCGCGGAAAGCATTAAGGGAGTCTTTGCTGTAGTCGTTGCGGTTGTTCCAGCCATACTCGTTGCCCACATGCCATGAGACGACGTAAGGGTTATCGCCATACCGTTCGGCCATTTTGCGGCACATCGCCAATGCGTACTTGCGGAAAACCGGGCTTGACGGACTCCACGACTGCCGGGAACCGGGGCGGATAACGGTTCCATCGGACTCGACGGGAAGCACCTCGGGGTGCTTTTCATACAGCCACATCGGGGCTGTCGCCGTGGCAGATGACATGTTCACGGCGATTCCGGCTTTGCCGAGCTTGTCGACGATGCGGTCGAGCCAATCAAAATCCCAAGTCTGCGGGTCCTGCTGGATACGGCCCCAGCTGAAAATACCCAACGCCACGACGTTGACGCCGGCTTCTTTCATCAGGCGAATGTCGTCATCCCAAACATCTTCCGGCCATTGGTCGGGATTGTAGTCGCCGCCGTAAGCGATGTCCCGTCCGTCAGGCGTCAGCAATTTCGGCCATCGGAACATACGGCGGTGACCTTTGCCGTCGCGGCTCAATGTTGATTCGTCTGGGACAGGCATATTTGATTATTCCTTATTAAAATCGACTATAGATACGAAGTTGTATTGCAAGCGGATATCTTCACCGGGGTCAGTGATCAACGCTTCATCGGTACCCTCGACCGATATTTTTCATTATCTCATCAATCCAAAATGTCTGCACGGAATGGACGAAACCGTAAACGAAGAAGACACCCGCAAACACATACATCACGATTTTTTGACACCGCGATTTATTCTTTGACGGCACCTGCGGCGAGACCGGACTGCCAGTACTTCTGCAAAAGGAGAAACGCGATGACCAGCGGGATAATCGTGACCAGCGAACCGGTGATCACCAGGTTCTGGATGGCTTTGCCGCCGGCGGTGGATGCCTGGTCCTTCCACAGGTTCAGACCAATCGTCAGCGGGTACCAGTCCGAATCCTTCAGCATGATCAGCGGCAGGAAGTAGTTGTTCCATGTCGCCACAATCGTGAAGAGCGCGGTCGTCACGATTCCCGGCGCAAGCAGCGGCAATGCGATGGTGAAGAAGGTACGGAACTCGCCCGCCCCATCCACACGCGCCGCCTCGATGAGCTCGGTCGGCACGGCCTGTTCGCTGAAAATCCACATCAGGTAGAGACCGAACGGCGATATGAGACTCGGCAATATCATCGCCCAAGGCGTGTTGGTAAGTCCCAGCTTGGCGAAAAGGAGAAACTGCGGGACCGCCAACGCGATGCCCGGCACCGAGATTGCGCCGATGACCACGGCGAAAACGGCCTTACGCCCCGGAAAGCGGAACTTGGCCAACGCGTAACCGCCCATGATCGCCAGCAATGTGGCACCACCCGCGCCCACCAACACGTAAAACAGGGTGTTCAAAAGCCAGCGGCCGAATATTCCATCCTGATAGGTGAAAACCTCTTTGAGATTGTCCCAAAGCGCGAAGGAATGGCCGAATCCCAAGCCGAATGTCGAAGTGAAATCAGACTGCGTCTTCGTGGAATTGATCAGCAGATAGACGAACGGGAAAAGGCAGTAGATCGCGAAAATACCGACGACAAACGTCAACGTCCAGCTACGACGCGGGTTGTCGGGGTTGCTGAACCCGTTCTTCGCGCTTCGTTTGCGCTCAGCCGCCTCGTCTTTTGCGATTTGATGCTGCCGCGCCTTCTCGGCCCTTTTGGCCGCGCGTTCCTGCGCTTTCAGTTCGGAGGAGCTCAGACGGCCGACCTGTGGCTGAATGGTGGTGGCGTCGCTCATTTCATCTGCTCCTTCATGCTTTTGAGCTGCACCGCGTAGGCGATCACCATGGTGATCACGGCCATCACAATGGCCAGCGCCGCGGCGTAATTGCTTTGACCGCCGGTAAAGCTCAGATTGTAGGCGTACATGTTGGGGGTGTAATAGGTGGTGATGGCGTTGCCCGGCACCATATTCTGCATGATGCTCGGTTCGTTGAACAGCTGGAAGCTGCCGATGATGCTGAAGATCACCGTGATGGCCAGGCTGCCTTTGAGCTCCGGCATCTTGATCTTGCGGATGGTCTGCCACTCGCTCGCCCCGTCAATCGACGCCGCCTCATAAAGCGAATGCGGAATCGTGGAAAGCGAGGAATAGAAGATCAGCATGTTGTAACCGGTGAATTCCCAGGTGTTGATGTTCCCGATCGCCGCCAGAAGCACGCTGGGCTGCAACACGTCCAAGTGCGTTCCCAACCAACCGTTGAGCGAACCGACAAGGCCGTATTTCGCTCCGTACATGAACCCCCACACCAGCGTGGAGACCACCGCCGGCACCGCGTAGGGAAGGAAGGTCGAGATGCGGAAGAACTTGGTGCCATGCAGCTTCATCGAATCCAAAGCCAGCGCCAGCAAGGCCGCCAGGCACAGCATGATCGGCACCTGCACGATGGTGAAAAGCGTCACGCGCCACACCGAACTCCAGAATTGGCCATCATGGAAAAGACGCACATAGTTCTGGAAACCGACGAATACGGTGCCGCCGATCATCTTCGACTGGAAGAACGACAGATAGATCGCGTACAGCACCGGAATCACGAACACGAACATGAACACCAGCACAAACGGCCAGAGGAACTTCCATCCCCGCCAATCCACACGATGTCTGTTGGCCTGCACCTCAGGCTTTTTCGACACCGAAACCGTCGAGGTCGCGGCACCATCGCCCAGGTCGACGTCAGCGGGAACCCCTCCGGCGCCATCCTTAGCTATTTTCGTTGACAAAAATACACTCCTTCGTAATAGCGGAGAAGAACGTTAGCCGTGCCACGATCTTCTCCGCTCATTTTGTTGTGCCGTCAGGCGCATCATTTCAGGGTTACGCTATAGCCTTCTTCCTTGCCATGGTCGGCAAGCTTGTGCGCATAGTTCTGCATGGCCTTCTCCAGCGTGATGTTCTTGCTATATGCCTTGGAGATCTCATCGCCAAAAGCGGTCTGGGCAAACGGGTTGTACGGCAGGTACTGGAACTTCTCGACGGGACGCTGCGCACCTTCGGCCAGAATCTTGTTGACGTTCTGTCCGCCGAAGTATTCATTGACCTTCTTGTTGGCCTCGGTGTTCGGGTCGGTGAAGGAGCTGGAATTGAGGATCTTCTTCAAGCTGCTGAACGTGCCCGTGTCGGCCATCTGTTGGGCACCGGCACCGTGGGTCATATACTTCACGAACTTGTAGGCCGCAGCCTGCGACTTGCCGGCCTTGGGCACGGCGAGCGCCGAACCGCCGTCTTCTGCGGAGACCTGTTTGCCGGCTTCCCACTGGGGAAGCGCACCCACACGCCAGTTGCCCTTCTGATCGGGCGCACCGCTGATGAGGTTGACCGGCATCCAGGCGCCGATGGTCAGTGAGGCGATGGTGCCGTCGTTCAACTCACGGTTCCATTCGTCCGACCAGTTCGCGGTCTTCAGGTCAATAAGGTCCTCATCGATCAACTTCTGGCGGAATTCGATGTACCTCTTCATTCCCGAATCCTTGGTCATATCGATGGTGATCTTCTCGCCATCGACCTTCCAAGGCTTTGCACCAGCCTGCCATACCTGTGCGGTGAAGGGCTGGTAATCGCCTGAGCTTCCTGAGCTGTTGGTGATATAGGAACCGGCAGCCTTGACTTTTTTGGCCGCCTCATAGTAATCGTCCCAGGTCTTGATCGACTCGCCGTCGACACCGGCCTTGTCAAAAATGGCCTTGTTGTAGAAGAACATTTCCGGGCCCGCATCGACGGGCAACGCGTAGGCCTTGTTGTTATATTGCAGTTTGTTCCACGGGCCTTCGGTGAAATCGTCGGCCAGCTTGTCCGCGCCGAACTGGCTCA
Source organism: Bifidobacterium sp. ESL0745 (assembly GCF_029433335.1). Lineage (NCBI taxonomy): Bacteria > Bacillati > Actinomycetota > Actinomycetes > Bifidobacteriales > Bifidobacteriaceae > Bifidobacterium > Bifidobacterium sp. ESL0745. Next base: position 100,454 of record NZ_JAQTHX010000001.1, on the reverse strand, counting down.
GGTCCGCCAGATCGCCGGTTACCGCGAATTGGGTGACCGTCGGGTCCTCGAGCATCACCACGTCGGGGATGCCCTTCTTTGCCGCGACCGCATTGCTCAATGCCGTCGAGGTTTTCTCGGCGGTGCCGGTGTTGTTGAACTTCACGGTGATTCCAGGGTTGTCTTTTTCAAAGTTCTCGATGATCTTCTTCATCGAGTCTCCGGTGTCCCAACCCCAAAAGACCAGTTCGCCCTTGTCGTCCGAGCCCTTGCTTCCGCTGCTGCTCGAATTGGAAGAGCCGCAGCCGGCCAGACCAATCATCGTCGCTGCGGCGGCTGCAACCGCAACGGCCTTCTTCACGTTACTCATTTTTCGACTCCTTTGCATCGTACCTTTGTATTACGTCTGTCAGCTTTGTTTGAGTTCGCTATCAGTCGATTGGCTCTCACGAAGCTTTGTTTTTTTGGATACTCAATCGCTTGGTACAACCGTGTATCAGTTACGTTTACCATGGTACAGAGTTGCATTTGTTTGTCAATCTGTAATTACTGGTCTAATTATATGAACATAAAAGTTAATTTCGGTAAACAAAACCGAACACCCAATAAAACATGCGGTTTTAAGGCAATCAAGCAACGACAGACTCAAGGCAACCGGCAATATTGCAAAATCGACACTCTTACAGCATCTGTACAAATCGGCAAGATATCTGCGTCAACCAGATTCGAAAACACCAAGTACAGGATTTCGGCAAACCCACCAACCAGCGAAACGAAGCCCAAACGCTAAGAGATATGGAGCTCCAGCCTCCTGAGAGAATACGGGAGACATGAGAACCGAACAGTGCGCCACCAAACACTTCCCTCCCCTGACTCGCGAGATGCTGACAAAACCGAATCCGACCAAAAAGCAAATCTTGATTTGCACTTTATTCTTAAAAGTCAAATTTAAATTCGATTGCGGAAAAGAAATCAAGAAATCTTGAATTTTATTAAAATAATTAGGTATTTAAATATGTGTTGTATAAAATGAATCCATGAAAGAGAAATCATACCCGCAAAGACGCGAGCTGCGCATCGGCATCATCGATGATGATCCTTGTGCCCTAGAACACGAAGTCGGCATCGTCAGTCGTGTCCAAAATCGGAACGGCTGCCACGTCAACATCTGGAACACAACGAAATTGGATGTGGGCATTCATCAATGCGTCTATAGTCTTCAGCGAACCGACGTGGTCATCATAGACATTTCCCTGGTCGAAAACGCCAAGGAAACGGTGTTGGAGGAAATTAAAAACGCTCAACCGGATATCATTATCATCGGCATAACCGCACACATCGATCGATACGTCCACACGCTGGTTTATTTGCAACACCTTCATTGCATCATCGACAAAGCCACCCTCAACCACGAGTTGCCTTCAATCGTCAATGCGATTTACAGCGAAAAGACACCTCGGCATCGGACCGGTCAGGCGGAACCGATGAGAAGAACTTCAGCAGCCCATCAGGTGAATCGAACGGTGTCAGTAAGGGGAACTCCTGCAACGTATCGGGCAAGTCAGGAAACCGGCAGACAACGCAGGCAACGAAATCGGAAATCGCACAGCCCCCATCACGCATCGGCCGAAGGCGGGAGCGCCGGCAGTCCGCAGGGAATCAATGGACAAAAGCATGATGAAGCCACAAACAACAACAAATTCCATCAAGTACGTTATTCTTTAAATCCGAACACAGCAGTTCAAAGGTCGAATAGAGACGAGAACGGGCGCAACAGCGAACGATTCGCAGCGGAAGAGAAACCCGATCCGACGGGTCTTAAAAATCAATGTCTTATGAAACACGACCTCGCAAAAGCACAAGGCACCATGGTCGCTCACTCATCTCTGAATCTAAAAGAAATCCCTCTTTCACCGAGTGAGCTCCGCGTCATCAATTTATGTTCACAGGGAATGGAAACCGATGAAGTCGCCGAATGTCTCAGCATTTCAACCAATACCGTATATTCCCATCGCAGCCATATCATGGGCAAATATCATACGCATTCATGGCATGAAGCACTTACCATTTATGGGGAACGAAAACACAACGGGACCGCATAGGGCATAGGAACGCGGCAAAACCTAATTCCAGGTTTTGCCGCGTTCCTAAAAATACGAGTCGATTAACCGACAACTCAACCAACCTCAGGCGAGCTTGAAACCAAGTTCTTTGGCGGCATCGGTGGGAACCGGATCCTTGCACCAGTAATCCTCGAGGTTTTCGTCGGTGGCAAGGGAGCGGATTTCGGCCTGGTCAATGTAGACCTCGCCGCTCAGATGATCCGTCTCATGCTGGAAAATACGCGCGGGCCAGCCATGCAGATATTCCTCATGCCTGTTGCCGTCCTCGTCCTGCCAACGGGCGGTGATGTCAAGCCAACGATGGCGAACGGCCTGGTAACCGGCAAAGCTCAAACAACCTTCGTAGAAGCTGCGCTGCTCGGTACCGATGGGTTCGTAGGTCGGGTTGATGATGGCACGGAACGGGAATTCGGCGATTTCGCGCGGGTCGTTCGTGTCGTCGATCATGCCTTCATTTTCGCCGCCGTCACCGGAGCCGTTATCTTGATCCGACGAATCCTGATCGTTTTTGTTGCCGACGTGACCTTCCGGATTGTCGTCGACCCCTCTGCCACCGACACGCACATGGTCCTCGACCACGGCGATGCGCAATCCCAAGCCGATTTGCGGGGCGGCCAAACCGACGCCCGGTGCCTCGAGCATCGTCACATGCATGGCCTCGATGAGCTTGGACAGCGTCCGTTTGCTCAGCTGGCCGTCATATTCGGCGGCATTTTGGCGCAACACGGGTTCCCCCATCTGCACGATGGGAAGGATCTTTTCCTTACCGCCGGTTTTGATCAGCTGTTCGACGGCATGGTTCAGTTCTGTATCGACTTTGGAATTGCGCGAGAACATCAGATGGCAAGCTCCTGCGCGACCACTTCGGCCAGACGCTGGCAGACCTCGTCGGCCTGCTGCTGCGTTTCGGCCTCGACCATCACGCGGACCAGCGGTTCAGTGCCGCTGGGGCGAAGCAGCACGCGGCCGGTGTCGCCGAGCAGCTTCTCCTCGCGGGCCACCGCATCCTGCACCTTGGCGTTGGTGGGGGCGGCCTTCTTGTCGACGTCGGGAACGTTGATGAGCTGCTGCGGCAGTTGCGGGAAGTCGGCGGCCAGCTCTTTCAGCGACTTGCCGGACTTGACGACCTCATTGCACAGCGTCAGCGCGGTCAGCGTGCCGTCGCCGGTGGTGGCGAATTCGCGGTTGATGACGTGGCCGGACTGCTCGCCACCAAGCGAATAGTCGCCCTTCAGCATTTCCTCGAGAACGTAACGATCGCCGACGTTGGTCTGCACCGTCGAAATGCCCATGTCTTTCAGCGCCAACTTGAGGCCGAGATTGCTCATCACGGTGACCACCAACGTATCGTGGTTGAGCTTGCCCTCACGCTTCTTGGCACGCGCAAGAATGCCCATCACTTGATCGCCGTTGACCATGTTGCCGTCCTCGTCCACAGCGAGGCAGCGGTCGGCGTCACCGTCGAACGCCACGCCCATGACCGCGTCGGTGGCCTTGACCATGGCCTGCAGCTGCTCAGGATGAGTGGAACCGGCCTTCTTATTGATGTTATAGCCATCCGGCGAAGCGTTGATGACCAGCACCTCGGCACCCACACGGCGCAAGGCCTCAGGGGCAACCACCGAAGTCGCGCCATTGGCGCAATCCATCACGATCTTGAGCCCCTTAAGCGGCTTGGGCTGGGTCTTGTCGGGCGCGACGGGAGCAATTGTGGAAACCAGATGGTCAATATACATGTTCGTTGCCGTGGTGGGATCGTGACTCACGCGACCGACGCCGGCACCGATCGGGCGTTCCCAGTCCTTGCCGAGCACCGCTTCAATCTCGTCTTCCTTCGTATCGGGAAGTTTGAAACCGCCACGGGCGAAGAATTTAATGCCATTGTCGGGCATCGGGTTATGCGAGGCGGAAATGACCGCGCCCATCTCCACATTGAGCTGATCGGTCAGATATGCAATGCCCGGTGTCGGGATGATGCCGGCATCGATGACGTCAAAACCGCCTGCGCTCATGCCTGCCGCAAGCGCCGATGCCAAGAAATCGCCGGAAACGCGGGTGTCACGTCCAATCAGCGCGCGACGACGACCTTCCTTGTGTTCTTCTTCAGTGCCTGAGGAATCACCCAATACGCGTACGGCTGCATCACCCAGGTCAAGCGCCAGCCTTGCGGTCAAATCCCTGTTCGCCAATCCGCGAACGCCATCGGTTCCAAACATATTGGGCATGATATTATATCCTCCGTCTGCGTGAATATTACTGTGTTCAATCTTACTCAACGGATTTTGCAGATGCCGCGCCCACCACAACACTGCCCGATTTCGTCGCATTTGGCGATTCTGGATTAACGCTCAAATATACTCGGCAAACCGTCAGTTAAACCGAGATAAATTAAGGAAAACGTTGCACTTGTATAGTAGCTATACAAAAAAATACCTATTTCTTGCAACGTAGATATACAAGTTTTTAGTTATTCCTTGCAACCTGTCGTGTGAAGATTCGCTATTCCTTGCAATCTCGCGCGGCAAGATTTTGGCATTTCTTGCAATCTGGCGTTGCAAGATTTCATTGCTTTCGGTGATAAAAAATCACAATGCGATGATTCGCCAGGGTTCGCAAAGGGGGTTGACGACGATCGTCAACCCCCTTTATCGCTTTAAGAACCTTCTGGCAACTAGGCTTTACAGGCTGGCGTTGTAGGCGCTGACCTTTAGGGCGCGGCGGGAAGATTCGACGTTGGCGATGACGATGTTGCGCAGAGCGCGGGCGGCGTCCTTGTGGGAATCCAACCATTCGTCGCCCAAATTCACCAGCTCGGCTGGGTCGGCATAAGCAGGATAGAGGTCGTCCAGAAGCGTTTCGGCCATATGGAAGGTGCGGTTTTCCCAGATCCAGTCGACGGTGTCGTAATACTTTGTGGTATACGGTTCGGCCAACTTGTCGGTGAGGTTCGTCGAGAAGCCGAGCGCCGCTGCGGTGAGCTGCGAATTGGTAAGGTTCAGGTCGTGAATGGAAGCATCCCAAGCCCATGCCTTGGCCTCGGCGGTCGGCACAGAGGCACGCGCGCCGTAGGCGAACTCGCGGTTGTCGGTGGTGTCGCGGAGCTTCAATTCCGAGTCAATCGCCTCGTCGTCCATCTCGCCGACGGCAGCGAGTGCCTTGACCAGCGCCCAGCGCATGTTGTTGTCGATTTCGAGACCTTTGAGTTTGAGTGATCCGGAAAGCAAGCCTTTGACGTTCGAAATGAACGGAGCATCGCCGATTTCGCCGTAACCCAAATAAGCGGTGACCAGCTGGAACTGCTCGTCGCTGCCGGCCTTGGCCTCATTGGCCAGGTTCCACAGACCTTCGGCGACGTGCTTGTCGACGGCCTCGCGGCGTGCGGGCGCGACGTAGTGCTTGGCCGTGGTCTTGAGGCAGCTCAACGCGTAGCGGAACGTGGTGGACTCGTGCTCGGTCGAAAGCATCTTCAGGCTCAGGTCGATGAAGCGCTCGGCCGGGAATTCGGCGTCGCGGGTCATGTCCCAGAACGCCAGCCAGACCACGGCGCGCGCCAAAGCGTCGTCGAACTCGAAGAGGTGGTCGGCGGCGAACTCGCGCGACTTGTCGTCGAAGCGCAGCTTGGTATAGGTCAGGTCGTCATCGTTCAGGAGGATGAAGTCGGGACGCTTCTTGCCGGCGGCTTCGGTGGCAATGGTGGTTTCGCCGTCGACGTCGAGCTCGATCTGGTCGGTGCGTACCACCTTGCCGGTTGCGGCGTCGCGGTTGTAGAAGCCGATGGCCATGCGATGGACGCGCAGCACAGGGTGCTCGGCCGGCGCGGTTTGCGTCAAAGTCAGCGACTTGATAGTGCCGCCGCCAGCTTCTTCAACCAAAGCGGCAATCGTATTGATTCCAGCCTCCTCAAGCCACTGCTTGCTCCACGCCTTCAGGTCGCGGCCGCTCGCTGCTTCGAGCTCGACCAGCAGGTCGTTCAGGGTGGCGTTGGAATACGCGTGCTTGTTGAGGTAGCTGTTGATGCCCTTGAAGAACTTGTCGCGCCCGACGTAGGCCACGAGCTGCTTCAATACGGAGCCGCCCTTGGCATAAGTGATGCCGTCGAAGTTGACTTCGGTATCGTGCAGGTCGTTGATCGGCGCGGTGATGGGGTGGGTGGTCGGCAGCTGGTCCTGCGTCAAGGCCCAGCTCTTCTCGCCGGAAGTGAACGTGGCCCAGGAATCCTTCCATTCCGTAGCTTCGGCGGTCGAGAGGGTCGACATGAACTCGGCGAAGGATTCGTTCAGCCACAAATCATTCCACCACTTCATCGTCACCAAGTCGCCGAACCACATGTGCGCAAGCTCGTGGAGCACGGTGACCACGCGGCGCTCGGCCAGCGCGTCGGTGACCTTGGAGCCGAAGACGTAGGAGTCGCGGATGGTGACCATACCGATGTTCTCCATCGCGCCGGCGTTGTATTCCGGCACGTAGATCTGGTCGAACTTGGCGTACGGGTAGGGCACGCCCCAGGTCTTGGCGTAGAAGGCGAAGCCCTTCTTGGTGATGTCGAAGAGGTACTCGGCATCTTTGTCGAAATCGTCCTTGAGCGACTGGCGGCAATATTGTGCCATCGGAATGGTGCGGCCGTCTTCGTTGGCGTATGTGGTGTGCCACTGCGCGTACGGACCGGCGCAAATGGCGGTGAGGTAGGAGCTCATCTTCGGCGTGGTTTCAAAAACCCAGCGCTTGGTGGTTTCGGCGGGGTGCGTGCCCAGCGTTCCTTCGGCGGTCATTGCGTCGAGATCCTCGGTGGACTTGACCGGCATATTGGAAGTGACCAACCACGATTGCGGCGCAGTGACCTCGAAATCGAACGTCGCCTTGATGTCGGGCTGATCGAAAACGGCGTAGACGCGACGGGCGTCCGGCACCTCGAACTGGGAGTAGAGGTAAACGTTGCCGTCGGCGGGGTCGACAGAGCGGTGCAGGCCTTCGCCGGTGGTCGAATACTGGCAGGAGGATACGACCTTGAGGGTGTTGTGTTCCTTTAGATTCTGCAGTTCGATACGATTATCAACGTAATACTTTTTCGGGTCAAGCGTTTCACCGTTCAACTCGATGTCGCCGACCTCGTCGGCGATGAGATCAGCAAAGCTTGAAGCACCCGCCTTCGCGTCAAACGTGATAACGGAAACCGACGGGAAATTCTTCGGCCCTTTCGTCAAATCGAGATCGACCTGATAGCTGACCGGCCCGGTGATAACGGACTTGCGCTCTTCGGCTTCGACACGTGTGAGATTCGCTCCTGGCATTTCGCTCCTTTTATATTTCGTGCATGCGGCGGCAATAGCTTGCACCGCAGGATCAAGAGATTGATTCCATTATGTCAACGGGGCACGTCAGCTCCACGCCGACAGCACACACAGGGGTTCGGACGGCCTGCCAGTAGGCCATGCGCATATATAGGTATCGCTCGGATTCCATTAGAAAAATACAAAACAATAGACACAAGACCGAACAGCAACGGTACAAAAATCCGGCAGCAGATTGCTCGACTGCCGGATCATCCGGCCCCGCTACCCCGTTAGAGGCAGCGAGGTGCTGGCACTACCCCATCCTGCTGATTGCGTACAACAGACAGATCAGCAGAATTGCCGCAGCCACAAGTGAACCAACCTTGCGCACGATCGCGAGCAACACCGTTGTCACGAGCCAGCAGAGCCCGGAGTCCCCGGGCTTGTTTTCATCATCAGGTGCCATTTCTGGCTCCCTTCTTTATTAGATTTCAGCCGACCTTTTGGTCCAAGCCGGTCGCACGTACGTTTCTGGTTCTCCGGTTCAGGGATTGCCCGCCGCATACGCGCGGCATAACCAACGTGACACATCGAGAAATGAATTGCAAATTAAAACGGCAATATCAAGGAAAAATCAAGATTTCTTGATATCAAAATCGAGAAACCTTGAGAAAAGTTGTGGATTCAAAAGGACCGTGATACGCTCGAAATGTCGATTGAAGCCGGTTCACTTCGGGGCACTTGCCCGGGTCTTCAAAGCTTCGTCTCGTTGGGCTTCAACGGCAGGGCGTCTTTCATTTCGTCCTAATTATTGGATTGATTTGTATGGGTCGTTGGTTTCGGCTGGCGGCCCATACAAATTTTCAGCGGCCAACTTAGCAAGCACACAATTGATGCCAGCGAAGACAATTGGCAACAACCAACGCGAGCATACAATTGAATGAAATGTCAGCCAATTCCTTATGCTGAAAACAGGTATCGAGTAAAGCATTGGGTCGTGATGTGATGGACGTGAAGTATGAGCGTTCCGGATGCAAGCAGTTTTTCAAGAAGCATTGCGACGACGAGAAAACTATCAAAACCTGCATCGAAAACGCGCTGAATCTGCAGCTGGAAACCGGGATGTCGAAAGTCAAACGTGCGGTGTCGGCGAGGGTCGACGGGCAATGCGTCTACGAATGCCGGATCAACCTCAAACGTACCGGCTCGGCGCGCGTCGCGTTTGTTGTTGATAACGCGGACAACTCCTGCAAAAGCAGCGATACAGCCAATGAAGAAAACCATGCGAACATCACCGTGCTCTTCATCTCTTCGACATTGCAGAAGGACGAGTTCACGCATCTGCTGGAGCATAATCTGAAAGAGGCCGGACTATGCGACTGATTCCCGTCAAACAGGCGCTGAACATGATGGAGAACGCAGCGACGGCGAAATCTGAGTATAGAAAGCTCACGTTTTTGACGGCGAAAAAGGACCGCTCGCTTAGCCTCGAACATGAAAATGGCACTGTCATGTTGCACGAACAGGGCTATCGAGATGAAAGAGCCACCTTCGATGTTGCCATCGATTCTGAGGCCACCCGCGAATGCAAGCACGCCGTCAAGCAGGCGTTCAAGCGTGAATTTCCCCGCAGCCACAAGGTCTACGTTTCTGCGGTGAAATAATATTAAGGTTTCTGATACGAAATCACGCGAGTTCGTATTGCTGCGGATAGTGCTGAGACAATTGCTTGAGTAACAGGTAACGCGCCAACCAAAGCCCAAGGAACGGAAGAGCGAAACCGACGGTGACGTCGGAGAGGAAATGGGCACCCTGCATCATGCGACTGAACATGACCACCAGCGCATAGACCAGTGCGACGCCATAGACCATGCTTTCCTTGTTTTTCCAACGAGGGTTCACCAACGCGAGCAGGCAGAGCGACAGGGCGGTGCCGGCCCACTGAGAATGTCCGGAGGGGAAGGATTTGATCTCCTCGGCCACGCCCCCGACGGCGGCGAGATAGTGCTTGCCGTTGGGATGGTACCAAGGCGTAAAGAGGTCGAAATGACCTTGCATCGAGCGGAAACGGACACGGCCCCAGAAGACCTTGAGTACTTCCAGCAAGCCCATCGAGCAAAGGAACACCACTACGATGGCGATGCCGGCCCAGCGGTACTGCCGCTTCAATTCGTCAGGAATCTTGTAGACGATGCAGGCGATGAGAACAGCAACGATGACGCCATAGGCCACGCCGAACAAGTGGCAATATTTATAGCAAAGCGCAAGCCCTACAAGCGTCGAGCCAAGGTAGACAAGCCCTGAAAGCACCAGTTTGGCAAGGTTTTCCCTGACGAATTTGTAGGTCCAAAAGACAAGCGCCGCACCGATCATCAGGACGGTCGCGCCGACGATCGGAGCCAAACGCTCAAAGAAGGCCGAGAAGCCGTTGCCAGGCATATACAACGCCTGATCAATGCGCAAATCGGCAAATGTACCGATGATCAGCAGCACCAATGCACCGATCGCAGTGGCAGGAAAAATCTTTTTCATACGTTCATTCCTCGTGGTTTCGGTGATTCCAGACGGCTGCCGCATGCATCTCACCATTTGCGCTTCACGACAATTTCAATTTCGACGATATGATACCGAACTTCAAACCTCATACCAAGTTCAACAGTCTATTCCCGTCCAAGTTCCAAACCCTGACCGTATAGTAGAGGTTCGGGAAAAGTTCACATAGCCCCATAACAATTTCCCCGGCAGGTGCGAAACCGGTAAGGCAACATACATTTACATTCAATGACACTGTTTAAAACAGTTAGTAAAACAAAACCATAAGGCACTCAATACCCGTGGAGCGTTGCAACAAAAATCTTCTTTTAGTATTGTCAATACGACAATTCACATTGTCACGCAATACTTTTGTACTTATAAAATGGTATTGTCGCAATTAGAGAGTGTATAACATGCAATAATTTTATGAGATAACGTGGGGATAAGATGAGGCACGGCAAATTCTTAGGTAGAATCGCGGTTTCCATTTCCGTTCTTTCATTGCTCGTTATCGGCGCGCCAGCGGCCAATGCTGCGACCACCAATAACACGGCTTCTCCAGCCTCGGCCACTTCCGGAACCACACCGGCGCAGCAATCGCCCGAACATGAATCCGTCGCATCAACCACGGGAACAACGAACGTAAACAACTCGGTTACACAGGAAACAACCAACGCAAGCCACCCGGTCATATCAGGGACAAGTACCTCAACTCCAACAAGTGCCTCTGCTCCAACTCCCGCAAACGACTCAACTCCTGCAAGCACCTCAACTTCAACTGGCGCTACGGCTCCCTCCAATGTGCCGGTTTCAGCGGATGCACATGCATCTTCGAACACAACTGCTCATAGCCAGCAAACGCCCCCCCCCCACGCAGAATTCGCAAAATAACGGAAAAATAGCGGACAGCAACACCAACCATGCTGAAACATCAGCGGGCGAAGCCAAGGCAAGTGCAGATGATTCGGGACCAGCGTGCGCAATGGCCGGCGAACACCTTTGGCCCGACACCCCCAGTACCGTTGATCCCCTTCACTGGAACATTCACTTGGAGGGTGGCAGCTGCGTACTGGAGCTGGAAAGCGGCACCGTGCCGAACTACAGCAGTTCCAAAGCCTACTATGCTCCGCCATGGTCCGGCTACACTGACGGGGCATGGCATCCACGCGACGACATCTCACAGATTCGGGTCAGCGGGCACGTCAAGGTTTTGAGCGCGCACGCCCTCTTCGCAGGGCTCAGCATGGTGGCTTCTGCCGACGTGGGCAATCTGGACTTTTCTGATCTTCAAGACGGGAACATGGCGGATGCCTTTGCTTTCGACACCGCACTTTCTACCGTCAACGGAATAGAACACTGGGATACATCAAAAGCAACGAGTCTTGCAGGAATATTCAATGGCGACACGTCGTTCGCTTCGTTGGATCTCGGCAGCTGGAAAATGGCGCAGGTCACCGACTTCGACTGCATCTTTGGTGGACTCGGGCAGACGCTTACCAAAATCAAGCTTGGATCCGGGCAATCGTTACCAGCTGCTGCGTTCCACAAACAATATGACAACGACAATGCGACCGTGGTGAACGACGAAAGCTGGCAAAACGTTCAATGGAAATCTGGCACCACACCGGAATGGGACGGTGTACCGTTTGTGGATGGGCTGACGGCTGGCAGCGAGGACACCTGGTTCAAAAATGATGCAATGATGCCTACACCGACTCCACTCTACACGACTTGCTATGCTGTTTTCAACGCCAATAACGGGTCAGGCAGTGCTCCTCCTAGACAATCAGGTATTTGCGGTTGGTTTGATTCAGCTTCAGGCGGTAGCTGGCAGTACTTCACTATAAGATTTCCGCCGCTCAATACGATGTACCGAACAAATTACCAGGCTCTGGGATGGAGTACCAATCCTTCCGCTACGAACAAACAGTACAGTCCGGGAGATACCCTGCGAACACTTCAACAAAATACCACGTTTTATGTCGTGTGGCAATATGCACCCCCGAAAACACTGCCTACATCGACCGATGTAAAGTTGCTGCCACCTACCAACGATACGCCCGATTCCGTGACAGTAACCGGACTACTCACTTCCGGTTCCAACTACTTCCCGCTAGCAAGCGGCGATGTCGAAGATGTTTGGCTGATGCCGCCCGGCACAACTTCTACTTCTACATCCGAATCAGTCGGAACTCAGGCCAGTTCTTCAACGCTCATCATTTCAACAAATAAGTGGAGTGCACAGTTCCCCGTCTCTGCTCTCAATGCTTACGACCAAACCGGCAAAGGCACCACACCGACATTCCGTGTACGTCTGCGCACCGGCGGGCACGGCAATTCAGGGTTTGCGTTCTTCACATTCAAAGCCGATTTGGTGGCGCCCGCCGTTGACGGTCTCACCTTCAACCCATCCACCCGCACCGTTTCAGGCACCGTCTATAGTTCGGGTGATGCCGTTGCCCAATCGAACCGCGATAAAGAATCAGGCGACAAAGTAACGATAATTTGGCCCACCGGATCCTCACCGACCACATTATCAACAACAACCACCAACGGCAACGGCGCTTTCTCGGTAGTTGCACCGCCCGGTACTGCGTTTGGCGGTTCCGCACAAATCAGCGTACAGGACCTCCCGGCAACCGCTGACACAGTGACGTTGACCGGTACCGGTACTACTGCACCGAACGTCTCACAGCAGGTTTCGTTGCCACTGACGATGCCGACTGTCTCATCGCTGCCTATGACAGGAGCAAGCATGAGTTCTCAGGCACTCCACTATTTCCTGCCGTTGACAGGCGCCGCTTTCACCGCGTTAGCCGTCGTTGGCATTGAGGTTTTGCGCCGCCGCAGAATTTTTAATCCAAAAGGATACCCTGATAGGGCAAACAGGTAGGCAAAGACAAACCAAGGCCGAAGATTGCGCCAAAACAGTATCAGTCAATGGGCAAATCTAATTGTTAGATACCAACTAGCATCACAGAAATTAAAACTTCAAACAGGTAAAGAATAGCCGTCAACCGTGTTTTATTGTTCAAACGCTGTCGACGGTTATTTTACTTTCCCAAGGCATAAAACAGAAAATGCTGAATGCCAAGCACAAACGACTGTACGTAATGTGCCTGACAGTCAGCATTCTTCTAGTTTTGTCTCAGCCTCAGTTGCCGTACGAAGTGCCGTCGATCACGTCGTGGGCGACGTCGGCGACGACCGGGATGATCATCGGCTTGCGATGGAGCTGACGGGAGACCCAGCTACCGATGGTGCGGCGCATGATCTGCTGGAGCTTGTGGGTGTCGTGGGTGCCGTCCATCATCGCGTCCTCGAGCTGCTGAACGATCTGGTGACGCACGTTCTCGAATTCGCTTTCGTCTTCGGGCATCGCGTTCAAGTAGACCTTCGGGCCGGAGATGACGTTCTTGGCGTCGGTGTCGACCACGGCGAAAGCGGAGACAAAGCCTTCAGTGCCGAGCACCTTGCGCTTCTCGAGCTCTTCGTCGGTGAGCTCGCCGACGGTATCGCCGTCGACGTAGACGTAACCACACGGCACTGAGCCAACGACCGCAGCCTGACCATGATAGAGATCGACCACGTCGCCGTCCTCGGCGAGCACGACGTTCTTCGGGTCAACGCCGGTCTTGACGGCCACGAGGCCGTTGGCGACCAGATGACGGTTCTCGCCGTGGATCGGCATGACGCACTTGGGCTTCAGGATGTTGTAGAAGTAAGTGAGCTCGCCCTCATTGGAGTGGCCGGAGACGTGGATCTTCGCGTTGTCGCGGTTAACCACGCGGGCACCCTTCTGCACGAGTTTGTTGATCATGCCGTAGACCTCGTTCTCGTTGCCGGGGATCAGCGAGCTGGCCATCACGACGGTGTCGAACTCGTTGATGGTGATGTCGCGGTGGGTGCCGTCGGCGATGCGGCCAAGCGCGGCCATCGGCTCACCCTGAGAACCGGTGCACATGTAGACCAGTTTGTTGTCCTGGATGTCCTTGGCCTTCTTCAGGTCAACGACGGTGCCTTCCGGGATATGCAGATAGCCGAGGTCGGCGGCGATGGACATGTTGCGCACCATCGAACGGCCGACGAAGACGACCTTGCGGCCGACCTTGTGCGCGGCGTCGACGACCTGCTGGACGCGGTGGACGTGGCTGGAGAAAGAGGCGACGATGATCTTGCGGGTGGCCTCGCTGAAGGCGCGCTCGAGCTCGGGGCCGATGGTGCTTTCGGGACGGACGAAGCCGGGGACTTCGGCGTTGGTGGAATCGACCATCACCAAGTCGACGCCCTTCTCGCCGAGCTTGCCGAATTCGACCAAATCGGTGATGCGATGGTCGATGGGCAGCTGGTCGAGCTTGAAATCGCCGGTGTCGATGACGGTGCCGGCAGGCGTGTTGATGCACACGGCCAGCGCGTCAGGAATCGAGTGGGTGACGGCGATGAACTCAAGATTGAACGGGCCTACCTTGATCTTGTCGCGGCCGGTGACCTCGATGCAGCGCGGGTTCTGGTGATGTTCCTCGCACTTGGCCTTGACGAAGGCGAGCGTGAGCTTCGAGCCGATCAGCGGGATGTCCGGGCGCAGGTTCAGCAGATACGGCACACCGCCGATATGGTCTTCGTGGCCGTGGGTCAGGACAAGTGCCTCAACGTCATCGAGACGATCCTTGATATAGCTGAAATCGGGGAGGATGAGATCGACACCGGGCTGTTCCTCGTCGGGGAAGAGCACGCCGCAATCGACCAGCAGCAGGTGGCCGTTGTATTCGATCACGTTCATGTTGCGGCCGATTTCGCCGAGGCCGCCGAGCGGCACGATGCGCATGGAGCCCTTACGGTACTTCGGCGGCGCGATCAACACGGCGTCCTGGTTGGGCGAAGTGCCCGGGGTGCGGGAGACGGTGCGCGAGCTGGAACGACGGCTGTTGGAATGGCTGCCGCTGCGTGTATTACGCGATGAACCGGAGCCGCCGGAACGACGTGAACCGGAACGGGAGGAACCGCGGGATTCGCTGCGCTTGCTGCTCGTGCTCGTGCTGGTGCGTTTTTCGCCGCTCTTGGTACTGGTTTTAGCGCCGGTGCCGCGTTTGACGCTGGTGCGCTTTTCGGTTTTTTCAGCGGTCGCTTCGCTTTTGCGAGCCCGTGACTTGCTGGCGCTGCCACGCCGATGCGTGGTTGCCGCTGTGGTTTTTTCTTCTGTATCTGTCATATCTATCTAACTGTTTTTCTGTTTTCTTAGTGTCCGCACCTGTGTGTGGACGAGGAATAAAAATAGCGGAAAAAGCCCGTGGCCATTCCTCGCCACCGACTTCCCCGCTGTAATGGTTATGCCATACCCTGCTTTGTCGTCAAAAAGCCTTCCCTAAACCTAGGCGTCCAGGATTCCGACATCGACCATGCCCTGGTGGGCACGCCGGTATTCTGGCTCTCCCGGACCGACGTTCGGCAGGCGCATCGTCGTTTCGTCGAGCCATCCGCGCTCGTGCAACGCGGCCTTGGCCAAAACCCCTTGGAACCCGGTGCCGTTGAGGGCATCGACCAACGGGGCGAGGCGTACCGCGAGACGCTGGGCCTCGTGGATATCGCCACGATCGAAAGCATCGGCAAGCTGGCGCATCGGGTTGGACGCGACGTGCGCAATCACCGAAATGACGCCGACCGCGCCAATGGAAAGGAACGGCAGGAAGAGCGCGTCGTCGCCGGAATACCAGGTCAGGCCGGTTTCCATACGCTTGCGCACAGCCCCCGCGATGTCACCCGTCGCATCCTTGACGGCCTTGATGTGGTCGAGGCCGGCAAGGCGACGATACGTGTCAAGCGTCAGATGCACGCCGGTACGCCCCGGGACATCGTAGACGATGATCGGCTTGTCCGCCGACTCGTTGACCGCCTGATAATGGCGGAAAATGCCTTCCTGCGAAGGACGGGAGTAGTAAGGCGCGACCACCAGCACCGCGTCGGCGCCGGCCTCCTGGGTCTGCTCGACCATACGTACCGTGTGGGCGGTGTCATTGGAACCTGCGCCGGAAATCACCGGAACGTCGACGGCAGCTTTGACGACCTGGACGAGCTTGACCTTCTCGTCCATATGCGTGACCGGCGATTCACCGGTCGTGCCGTTGACCAACAGGCCATCGGCACCGGAGGCGACCAAGCGCTTGGCCAATGCCACGGATGCTTCAAAATCAACGGAACCATCATTGTGCATCGGCGTCACCATTGCGGGGATAACCCGACCAAATGGCGCTGGATCAAGAAGATGCATAGAAGACTCACTCATACTTCAACGCTACTTCTCGGGTGGGACGGTTGTCGGCTCGCGATAAACAACAATATTGCAATACATATTGCGGTTCCTGTTCATGCGAAACCGCCGAATACAGGCTTGCCTTGCACCTGCTGACATGCTGAACAGATTCGCGGCTAATCTCGGGAACCGTAAGGAATGATTGGTTCGTGCAAGCCCCGCGTATCAGACAGATTGGTACCTGTGCCTAGAGATCTCAAGGAATGAGTCAACTTTTTGCAAGCATCTGCGTATCAGACAGATTCGCGACTGACCTCAAAGGTCAAGGAATGCATCGAGGCCAACGGTCAATCCTGGGTGGGACCCCGAAGCGATGTTGCGCACGGCCAGCAGCACGCCGGGCATGAAGGAAGCGCGATCGAAGCTGTCGGCACGAATCGTGAGCTGCTCGCCGGTGTTGCCCAACAGCACTTCCTCGTGGGCGTTAAGGCCTTGCAAGCGCACCGCGTGGACATGGACACCGTCGACGACCTGGCCGCGGGAGGCCGCTTCCCCCTGCGTGCCGTCGGGCATCGGGGCGCAACCGGCCTTTTTGCGGGCCACGGAAATCGCCTGCGCAGTGTGGATGGCAGTGCCAGAAGGTGCATCGACCTTGTCGGGGTGATGTAGCTCGATGACTTCGGCGGAAGTGAAGTATTTGGCGGCCTCGGCGGCGAACTTGTCGGCAAGTACCGCGGAGATGGCGAAGTTCGGGGCAATGAAGACGGCCTGGTCACGGCGAGGGGCAATGGCGAGCGCGGCCTTGACCTGATCGAGTTTCTCGTCGGTCCAACCGGTGGTGCCGACCACCACGTTGACGCCCTGAGCCACGAGCTTCAACACGTTGCCCAGCGACGAGGTCGGCACGGTGAATTCCACCGCCACATCCGTATTGTCCGGCGTAACCGTTGCGATATCGTCGTGCTCGTCGATCCGCTGCGCAATCTGCATATCGTCCGCGGCCTTGACGGCCTCAACAACGCTGCCGCCCATACGCCCGGATGCGCCTACTACCGAAACCCTGATCATGTTTCCTCCAATTCACACATTGGCACAAAATAAAATATAGAAATCTGTTTTTCTTTCATGGTACAACAGCCATTCATCGCCAAACATCTTCAATGTTCATATTTTTGTCCTCTTGGCGCACCAAGAAGCCATTTTTTAAAAGAATGAGTGCTCATTCTTCATTTTTCGACCCTCTTGGCGCGCCAAGAGACCGATTATATGAAGAATTGAGGGTAATTCATTAAAAAAAGTGGTACTTGGCGCGCCAAGAGAGCCAAAAATAAGCAAAATTGACAACAGCCCACACATAATTTCATATAAAATGACGACACGCCCGAAAATGTGGATAACTCCTATCATTCGACCACAGTGGTCGTTTTCGACACGGTAAAAGTCGATTTTCATTTAGACTGCCACTATGACAACGGCATATCAAACTGAAAGCCTCGCTCAACAACAGCTTAAGGCTGTATACGATCAGACAGTGCAAGTACTGCACGAGTTAGTACCCATATTCGGCGAAGAAGTCATCGTCAGCCGCACAACGGCACTTAAATTATTACGTATTGAATTGCCCTTGTCGTTCAACAACCAAAACGACAGACTTCATATTCTCAGCGATCGGCAACATTCCCAGCGCCTGCCTGATTCCACTTTGATTACTTGCCATAGCACCAGAATCCACTACGAACCGTTAGACATTGAAGACCATATTCGCTCAGTACCTCCCGTTCTGGCCTGGTGGCAAATGTCCGCATACCTCAATTGGGAGGAACTTGTAGTGCTGGGAGATAGCATGATGCGCAAAAATTCATCTTTGAAGCGCATAACTGCTGAAGTCTTCCGTAAATCGATTAATAGTTTTCAGCCCAACACCCCACGACTGGCAAAATGCAAGTCAGCTTTACGTTTTATGCGTCCAAACACGGACTCCTCGATGGAAAGCAGACTACGAATACAACTTGAACGCATCGGTCTGGGAGGTATGGAAATCAACGCACAAGTCTTCGACGCTGAGGAACAGCATAAGTGGTCAATAGACTTAGCATGGAGCGAATATCAAGTAGGTCTTGAATATGACGGACACTATCATTTCTCAGAACAACAGGTAATAGCCGATACTCACAAACGTCAACGTCTACGCAAATCGGGATGGCAAATTATTACGGTATACGCAAAGGATTTAAGCGAACTTTCCGAGGTAGGTCCTTGCTCGGAAATCGCCAAAACCATCATTGCCGCTTTGGAACGCAGTTCAGGAAAACGCGTGATGGCGCATGAAACCTTCTCCGATCGGCAATTACTTAAATATGGCGATATTCTCTTGCTGAAACGAAAATATCAAAAGAATAATGGCAACAGCACAATCATAAAACGTTCTTGTCCGCCTACAAGAAAAGATCAGTCTCAATCAGAACGCCACGGGAACATCTCCATACTTTCAAATCTCAAAACTCTTCCATAAAGCAGGAGGTATACCCTTTATCACTCCGTAGAAGTATGTCCGCTCTTTTCGAAATTGGATGATAAATGGCATTGGAGCCATGCGAGATTTTTAGTCGTGCCAGCTAATACTCAGAAAGAGACCAACATTCTCTTTCCGGCATTCTTGGCGCGCCAAGTTTTTAATTTTTAAAAGAATGAGCATTCATTCTTGTTTTTTTAACCCTCTTGGCGCGCCAAGAGACTGATTATATGAAGAATTAAGGGTAATTCTTTAAAAAACAGCCCTCTTGGCGCGCCGAGAGGGGCGAAAACAGAAGATATGGGCATGAATCTTTCATTTTTGGGGCACTTGGCGCGCCAACAATGCCAAAAAACGGAAATCGGGGAGCGAAATCATCAGGATTGATTACGCATTGTGCTTGCGGGCGAGGAACCAGCCCAAGACGGCCAACGGGACGGCGGCGAACGTGGTGACGATCGGCAATATCAAGCCGACGTGCGGGCTGGAGACATCAAGTACCATGCCGGCCAAAGACGAGCCGAAGGATGTGCCGACCGAACCGGCCGTGGTGACCCAGGAAAGGCCTTCGGTAAGCGAACTGGGCGGAACGATATCCTTGACGATGAGATTGCCAGTCGCAAAAAGCGGTGAGACGAACAAACCGGAGAGAATCGAAAAAACACCAAGCAAAATGAGATTGTCCATTGCCAACCGGCAGAAGACGTAGCCGAAGGTCAGCAGCGTAAGGAAAACGACCATGTGCTGCCAATTGGAACCTTTCGGTTTCTTGGAACCGAAGATGAACGCACCGATGCAGGAGCCAACGGCGAACATGGCCAACTGCAG
The DNA here is from genome assembly GCF_029433335.1 of Bifidobacterium sp. ESL0745. Classification (NCBI taxonomy): domain Bacteria; kingdom Bacillati; phylum Actinomycetota; class Actinomycetes; order Bifidobacteriales; family Bifidobacteriaceae; genus Bifidobacterium; species Bifidobacterium sp. ESL0745. The sequence continues at coordinate 80,960 of NZ_JAQTHX010000001.1, read as the reverse complement.
GCCCAGCAACTGCTCGCGATCGATGGCCTTCATCATCGCTGTAACAGAAACGTCGAACTCGTTGAAGCTCATGTTGAAGACCACGAAGACCACCAGCAGCGGAATGATGCCGGCGTAAAGCAGCACGCTCTTGGGTTTGGGCACGTGGGTGTGCAATTGGCGCAGGCTCACGCCGTCCTCGTCCAGCCGAGCGCCCTGGGTCCCGCCAAGATTGGCGGAAGCGGCCTTCACGTCCTCGTCATTAGGCGAGGCAGCGACAACAGATACGGGTTCGATGACCGGCGGCTGGGTATCTTTCAGTGAAAAGAACACCGATCCGCCAACGGCGCAGGCAATGGTCGGCACGAAAAGCTGAGAAACGGGACTCACCGAAGTGGCTAGGAACGCGGCGAGAATCGGTCCCAGGATGAACACCATTTCGTCGATGCCAGCCTCAAGCGCGTAGGCCGTATCAAGCAGATCACTGTCCTTCGGGTCGCGCAGTGCGTACGCCCAACGGGTACGCACCAAAGACCCGAACGAGAACTGCGTGCATCCCATCAGAATCGCCAACACGAAGAGGATTGGAATCGAAACGCGGGCCCAAGCGGCCAGTGCGAATACCAGCATGAAAACCACGGAAAGCACAAGCGCCATCCAACCGACCTTGTGCTGGCCGAACCGATCGAACAGACGGGCGTACAACGGCGTGACAGCGGCGACGGCGAGAATATACACGGCGCTCATCGTGCCGGCGACCGTCCAATTGTTGTACATGTGGTTCAGTGCGAGCACGATTCCAAGGCTCATCATCGAAATCGGGAGCCTGGCCACCGCCCCGGAAATACAGAACGCCTTGGCGCCAGAGATGGCGAAAAGTCGCCCATACGGTGACTTATGACGCTGCTTCGGCACACTACGACCTGCATTATTCACTACCCATCAATCCTTTCAGACAAGACAACCACAATCACGGCGGAATTGAGAGGAAACATTTTCGCCTCTGCAAATCGCCTGATTATGGCACATTTTTACTCACATAATTCGATATTTTTAATGTATATATCCAGTCTATCCAACCGGCTCGGACGAAAAGCCTGCAGCGTAAATAGAAGAGTTTTGCAGAGAATCGCGCAATGATTCCAGCGTGAATACCGCAACAAAGAAATGGTCTGAATACAGTAAAAGCGGCACGAAGCCGCTTTAAAAAAATCAATACATATACGTCACTGCTGTCGGAGTGGATTGTTGAGCGTATACCAACGTTCCAGCACAATAGCAATATTACGATTGTATTACTTCATGTCGCCTTGACATCGCAACCGCAATACTTTCGACTTCACCCTGACACTGCCTGTCGTCTCGGCTGCCGTCTGACCACCTCATACCAGCGATTGCCGCTACTTAGCCACGGTGCGCGCGACCTTTTGCGGGACGCCGGCATAGATGTACATCTCAGCCGGGGCCATCTGCTGATCGCGGCCATCATCAGGATGACGCTGCTCCTGCCGCTCGGCGATGCGCGTCATGCCGTGACGATCATAGAAACTCACATCACAATCCGAATCGGTGTGCAGGTAGAACATCGGCACTTCAAAGCGTCTGAAGGAATCCATGGCGCGGCGCCACAACTCACCACCGACGCCGTGACCCCGAGCTGCACGAGAAACCAAGAAAAGCTCAACTTCGGCGGGTGCCTTGTCATTGATGCCGGTCTGGCGTTCCATACGCCGCTCGATCTCAAAACCGCGCTCGAGATCAGCGAGCGCCTTGTGCCCGGCAGACGTGGCGTTGAGGCGGTCATCGATTTTCGCCATTCTCTTGGCCACATCAGCGAACATCACCGGTTGGCCGACGACGCGCGAAAGCGTGACCCCCATGAATTCACCGTTCTTATGGGCGATCTCGCCACGGGTGGCCGGCTCGATATAATGCAGGACAAAATGGTACGAAAGCAGCATCGAAAGCTTCTTATCGTCACCGATCGGCGCATAATGGCCCCAGGTCTCGTCAAACGAGCGCGTGATGGCCTCGACGTCGCTCCAAATCATCGGCGAATATACGATTCCGATTCCGGCATCGCCTTTTGCAACGTCCTGCATCTACTATCCCCCCGTTGTCTCCTACGTCAATCCCCAATCGACGCAGCAAAAACCCATTCGGTTTCGTTACCTCGACGCGCAAAGCCATTCACCTAACATGAACAGGCCATAACGCCTACAGCCGCATCCTAGAAAACGACGCTCACGCATCATCAATCTAAGATACAAAACATCACTCAATATAGCATCATACCGTATACATTAATGGCACAAATACCTAGTCCTCATCGCTCCAGACAGGAATCTCGACGTTCAATTCCTTCAAGATCTCGGCTTTCGATTTGTTCAAGGCATGAATCTCACGTTGCTCTTCGCGTGCGACATCCAAGTAATATAGCGTAGCGTCAATGCTGTCCAACGGGATTCCCTTCATAGCCGAAAACATAAGCCGGTACATATCGAGCTGAACCAGTTTGTGTTCGATGTCCTGCTGCGCGGTCGGTTTCTTGCCGGTTTTCCAATCGACTATGGTGAAGCGCTTCGTCCTGTCGTTTTCGTCAAGTCCACCGTAGAAAACGGCGTCAAGCTTGCCGTTGACGATACGGCCGCCAAGCTCGTCAATCGCAACGACGATCTGCTGCTCGGCGGAATACGGACGGCGAGACGCCCAACGGCTGTCAACCAGGCGATGCTGCCACGTCACTATCTTGCGATCCGTCGCACTCTGATCGGGATCAGGATGCCGCTCGGCGCGTTCAAGCCCGGCAACCATCGAAGCGCGGGTTTCCGGCGTTTCACCGGTAACCACCGCCGAAACGCCGCCATTCGCATTGGTCGCCGACACCTCAACGTCGTATGCGTCCATGAAACGCTGCGCCCAGGCATGGAAACGAGTGCCGGCCTGCGCTGCGGGAGTGGCCACGCGGGGAACCGGGCGCACGAGCCCACGCCAGTATTCCCGACTTTCACGCTCACTCATCCTGCCGGCACCGGCCTGCAACGAGGTGACATTCTGCCGTCTGCCGGCAAGGATGCGTTTGCCGCGCCTACGTACCTCGACATCAAGCGCATTGGTGCTTTCGGCGTTGGAATCGCTTCTATCCGCTGCCCCTTGGACCGTGTCGCTGTCGCGCACACTGACTTGGACGGAAGGCATCAGATCGTCATCCGCCAGAAGCATGCGTGTGCGTTCGGCCAGCGATTGACCTGCCGGAAGTTCGGCAGTCAGGTTGTTCACGGTTTCGGTCACGACGTCGTTGCCGGCGATGGTACCGCTTCCGGTTTTTACGTTACGTCCAACTTCAGCACCGTTTTCGGTTTCAACGCTGCTTCTCTTTGCATCGCCTTGTCTGGTTTCGGTACCGTTGCCTCCGATTCCGGCACCATTCCCAGCTTCGTTGTCATCCTCTCCCTCGGCTTTTGCAGAAGGCACACCGGCATTGGCAACACGCCCGGCCGAAACTTCACTGACAAGACCGCGACGCACCTGACGCACAACATCGGCCGAACGCTGCAGCCGACCGGCCATCCCCTCGCTCATCGAAGCGGGCCAAGGCAATGGTTCACTTTCCTGCCCATCCAGTTCAAGAGGGGCCTGCCACGCTTGTTCGACGATGGCCTGCTCGTATTCCTTCGCCTGTGCCCCCACGAAAAGCCCGTCGGGTTTGGCGACGCCCAAAGACGACAAGGTGGTCGGAACGTCCCGGCGATCGGTATCGGCGGTTTCGCGGGTATCGACGGCTTTTTGAGTATCGGCGTCGGTCTGATCAGTCCCCGACCCGACGGCCACAACACCGTCACGATAGGACAGGGCGTCATGCACTTCGGAGAAGAAATTCGATGGATTTGCGCTATTGCGCGTACCGGCGTCCCGCGAATCGCGGGAAAGATCGGCGTGGCGGCTATAGGTCATCAGCACTTCCTCACGGGCGCGTGTCAGCGCCACGTAAGCGAGCCTGCGTTCGTCGGCGTGCAATCTGCGGCCGTATTCTTCCTGCTGTGACAGATAGTTCGCGCTACCGCTGGCCGGCCCCGCAATCCCACCAATCGTAGATAGATCACCATCGTCGCCGTCGATTGCATCAAACAGACGCATCAATCCTTCGGACTCATTCGCTACCGTTTCCACGTCGGCCAGCGCAGACAACGCCTCAAGCGGATCGTCACCGACACCCACGTCGTGCGGGAATCGCGGGAGGATATCAGCGTCGGCACGCACCGGAACGGGCACAGCGGCAGGGTTGTCGAGCCAGGTCTTGGCCGTTTCGTGGTACTGCGGCGACTGCCAGCTTCCCTCGCGCAATCCGCCGATGTAATCGTCATCGATGTCGACCTTGAGCCCGTCGCCCTGGTTGGAGGGGAAACTGCCCTTTTTCATGCCGACAATGGCCACCGAATCCCATTCGAGGCCCTTGGACTGATGAATGGTCATCAGCACGACATCGACCGGATCGCTGGGAACCGCCGCCATTTCGTCGGGAATGCTGTTCAACGAATCCACCCAGGAAACGAACCCACGCAACGTCGGCGTCGCGCCTTCCGTAATCTCGTGCGTATAGGTATCGACCAGATCGATCAACGCATTCATCGGCGAGTGTGCCAAAACCGGCTGAACCGGCTTGCCCGATTGCGCAATCGCCTGCGCCACCACAGAATCGATATCAAGATCGAGCGCTTCAATGGCCGTCTGCACAATCTGCGCAAGCGGATGGTTGATGACGGCTCCGACCTGCCTGAAAACCTTAGCGGCGCGGCGAATCGTCACAAGTCCCGCGGAACTGAAGGCACCGGCGACGTGCGGCGAATCCAAGAGGGTTTCAAGCTTGTCATCCATCAGCACGTCGGCGAGGAACACCATGTTGGGCACCTTGTCACGATGCTTGGCGAGAAGTTTCGCCTTCTCCTCCTGCGTGGCGTTCGCCGGCACCAGACCGGCTTCAGCCAACGCGCGAAGACGGTATTTGTCGTTGCGGCGGCTGGCGAGCTTGGACAAAGCGGTCAGATCCTTGCTGCCGAGGCCAAACCGCGGTGTGGCCAGAAGACGCATCAAGGCATTGGAATCGGCATGGTCGGCCACGACATGCAACAGGGCGAGCACGTCCCGAATTTCGGGGCGGTCGAGCAACGCCGAGTATCCGACGGTCAACGTTGTCAGCCCCGCTTTACGCAATCCTTCGGCAAATTCCGGCATGTGGTTTTTGCCGCGGAAGAGCACGGCGACATGCGGACGAACGTCTTTTTGACTTGGGTCTTTAGGAGTGTGACGGGCGATGGAGGCTTTGGCGAAACGCGCCACGGCATCGATTTCCTGGCCGAGCGTGTCGAAACCGAGTACGCCCAGCGTCCCTTCTTTGGCACTGTCGATGGTCGTAAGCGCCGGAACCGGCACCTCGCGCATGGGCGAGCTTGAGGGAATGCGGTCGGGGGTACGCAACGGCTGCGTCAAGTCGTTGGCGGCCTCGAGCACAACCCGCGCGTTGCGGCGCGTGACGCTCAACGAGTACGGTTTGGCCGTTTCGTCCATGCCGAAGTCACGTTCGAACATGCGGAACGCGCCGGGGCTCGCGCCACGCCATGCATAGATGGATTGGAAGGGATCACCCACGGCGTTGACTGCGGAGCTGCCCGATTGCCGGTTGCCGGTTTGAAGACGGTTTTGAGGGTTGCCAGATGAAACGCCATCCGCCGACACGGACGCTGGATTCAGATTATTTGTATTACTGAAACCGTCGAGATCATTGCGATTCCGAGAATTATCAGGATGGAATAATTTTGCGATCAACGCGGCTTGGGTGGTGGACGTGTCCTGGTATTCGTCCAAAAGAACGTGCGAGTACCGGTGGCGAAGCCGCTCGCCGATTGAGGGGAAACGAGTGACCAGCGCGTAGGCGGCTACGGTGAAATCATTGAATTCCGCCATATTCAGCTGCTGTTTGCGCTCGTGGTAACGCTCGACCAACGTCAGCAATATTTCCCGTTTGCCGGCAACGTCCCGCAGGCCGGCAGTGCGGTAGATGGCCAATTGGTGGTATGTGGCACGGTATTGTGCCTGACGGTCGGCGAATTGCTCCTCGCTCTCCTTTTTCCTGCGCTTCGGAGGCTTGCCCGTTTTCGGCTCATCATCGGGAACCGTTTCGTCGCCAATCGCCCCATCCATCTGCGCGATGAACGCCTGATCCCATTGCCGGATGCGCGCGATGGCTTCGGGCACGCTCGCACACCCCTCGCCGATCATCGAACCGCTGATGGCATTGGAAAGATCGAGCACTTTGGTGACGATGTCCGAAAAACTGCCGAATCCCTGTCCTTTGAGAATGTCCATGTTCTCGTCGATCACGGTGACGGCAAGCTGGTGGGCACCGGCCTCGCTCAGGGGCTGGGTGTTCTGGTCGAAGCCGACCAGAAGGCCATACTGGCGGACGATGGATTGGAAGAACGCATCGTAGGTCGATACCTGCGGCTTCAGGAAAACGTTGACGCGACGCGAGGTTCCGGTCACGCTGGCACTGCGCTCCTCGATTCGCGCGTTTTCGACCACGGCGCTCGACACACGCCCCAAAAGTTCGGAGGCAGCCTTGCGCGTGAAAGTCAGGCCGAGAATCTTTTCGGGCGGCACACCGACCCTGATGAGGTTGATGATGCGGCGGGTCATGGTGTAGGTTTTGCCCGATCCGGCACCGGCCACCACCAGCACGTCCGCGTCCTTAGGCGCGTTGATGACCGCCTCCTGTTCGGGGCTGTCGGTGGGGGGTTGACGGCCGGAAACTGGGCCATGCGCCGATTCGCCTGTTGCCGCCTGCTCTGGTGACGAAACGTTCATAGGATTGTCGGCGGCGCGATCAGCGTCATCCTGCATATTGTGGCCGCTATCGCTATCGGATACACCCATACCGACACGCACCCCGTTGATGCCGTTGAATTGGGACAGTTTATCGTTCTTATCCATTTCAGCCCCTCCTGACTTCGTAAACCGTATCGACTTCGCCGGCGCAGGCCGGGCATACCGTTTTCATTCTGCAGAATTGAACGTGACTGGATTGCGGGCGCGCAACCAAGGTCTTCGAGCGAGAGGCCGCTGCAGCGTAGAAGATGCGCGAGATCATGGTCAACGCCCACACGGCTTGCGTGCCGCGCAGGGAAAGGAGCTGCTGCCAGGCTTGCGCGCTTACGCCTTCCGGCGCTTCGGTAGGCGGGTCGGGCAGGTCGGCCAGTTTTTGCAGTTCCGCGTAATGGCTGCGGCGTGTGAATCCGGTAGCGTTCAGCGTCCCCGCGTGGAACAGCGGCGGCTGGAACAACGTCTCGTCGGCACCGTACCCCTGCCCCGGAGACGAAGCCAAATCGACGTCGAACAGCGCCGATTGGGTGATGTCGGGCATGGCTTTGATCGCGTCCACGCCATGCAGTCCGGCATTGGGCAAATACGTTGAAGCCGCGCCCTCGGTGTCCGTCGGCTGATTCGATTCGGGGAATGCAAGACCGAGCTGGTAACAAACCAGCTGCAGATCGTTGAACATCTGCTTGCCGTCGTGCTTATGGCCGGTTTTCCAATCGATGAGACGGACGTGCTCGTTGCCGTCACCCGAATCCCTCCATTCCATGCGATCGATCCGGCCGGTGAGCCGTATCTGCAAATCAGGCTGCATCCCTGACGGCCAGCCGCCGTTGAGCACACCCATGATGGCGACGAGTTCAGCATTGGTGACCGGCTCAATGCCGTCAATCGCGTTATAGGCGGCGCGAATGTCCTCGACATCGAATTTCGAAGCGAACTCGTACTCACATTCCGCGCGACGCAGCCGACCGACACTGAAGTTCTTGAGGTTGCCATGGGGATAATCGCTGTCGTTGGAATTGACAAAATACGTGGCGATATCGGTAAGCGTCTGTTCGGCGCCTTCGTCCTTGCCTTCCGCGTTGTAGCGTTGTTCCGGGTCGTCGATCGTGTCAGCATCATCGGTGAGCTGACGGTACATGTCCATCATCTGCGAAGTGATGCTGGCAATACGTTCGTGGCTGGAACGCTCCGCCATGAAATCAGGATTGTCAAGCCCTTTGGCACTGGCCATCTGGGCGACTTTATGGATGACCGAACCGTAATTGGTGGCCGCGTTGGAAGGACGGGGTCCGGCGAATTGGCTTTCGAGCATCCAACAGACCGGGCACGCCCAGATGCGGTCGACTTGCGAGGGCGAAAGCGTCACCGTCGGCGCCGACGGCAAAACCGTTTGTTGATTGGATTGAGATTCGTTTTGCGAAGCCCGCGGAAGCGATGCGGCAACCGGAGAATCAGTCTTCAACGCCTCTTGCGCCACGACATCGTATTTGTTCGATGCCGAATTTTTCACAGAGGTCCGGGCCGGGCCGCCGGCCATGGAATCACCAGACGCCGAAGAAGAACCGCCGCCGCCCTGATAAGCGGTATCGCCGCTAGCGTTCTCAACGGTATTGACGCCACCGCTCTTAACAGCCGGGCTAAGTGTGTTCGCACTTCCAGTATCGATACCATTTTGATCGGTGTTGCCATTATTATTCTGATCGACCACGCCATATGTATATGGCCAGCTATCGGGGTCGGCAGCCTGCAGACCCACATCGTCAAGAAGAACCAGTGATACCGCGGCATCGCGCACACGGGCTGATGACTGCGCATCGGTTCCAATGAACATGGAAGAACAATCTTTATTGTTACAAGAATCATTCGATTCGCTACCGGCATCGCTAGAGTAGCTACGAGCATCGCTAAAGTCGCCGCCAGTAGAATCGCCCACACCGGCGGCGTTCCCACCTGTGGAATCACCAGCACTACCACTATTGCTGCCACCGTTAACACCGTCAGCGCCGTCGGTCTGAACTGTGTTCGTATCCGACTGTCGCATCAGCTCGATGCGGGCCGCCGCCACCAGACCGCGCGGATCGGTGTCTAGACCGGCGAACCGGTCCGAATCGGCGAGCTGCGCATAATCCCGCATTTCCGGATCGGCATCGCGCACGCGATCAAACCGCTCAGGCATGTACGTATAGAGGAAATCAGAGGGCACCGTGTCATCGCTTAAGACGGCACTCAACATCACCTGCTCGCCGGCTCTGGTCAACGCCACCAAAAAGCTCTTCTGCTCGGCGGAAAGCACCTGCGCAAGCTCGGGGTCGACGCAGCCGGCCTGTTGCTTCCGCTCATTGCCCATCCGGCCATGTAAAACGATTTCGGCAAGGTTTTCACCGCCGAACATGGTGTTGCGCTCGGCGAGGTTGGGCCAAACGTCCTGCTGGATTTGAGGGACAAAGACCAGAGGCCAATGCCCGTCTGCAGCACCGGCCGGTGTGCTGAGGGTGACGGCCTGATCGATGGGCGCGACCTTCGCCAGTGAATCCGCCTCAATGCGCATGGAACGCACACCGGCGATGAAATCCTCAACACTTTGTTTCGCCCCTGAACCGGAAGCGTAGGCGAAAAGCCGCATCATCACGTCAAGCCGGTCGTTGGCGGCACGGCCTTCGTCATTGTTCACCAACGCCTGGCATTGCCAGGAATTGGCCACACGGCAAGCGTCCCATGCCAGTCCCAGCGCATATTGCGGTTCACGGCTCGGCAACGCCGATAAGCCATGCTCGACCTTGCCCACCAGGCTCCAGACATGGGCAAAGGCGCGGGAGTACAGGTCACCGCCCACGTTACCGATCAATTCCAATACCTCATCGGCAACACCGCTGGCCTCATCGCAATCGGAAGAACGCCTTTTGCCGGTTTTCACGTGTTTCTGGGAAACGGAGGCTTCAGACGGTTGTTGCGCAATATCAAAACCAAGCATGATATAGAGCGCATCCACGCCCAACGGCATATCCGCCTCGTCCTCGCCACCATCGGCACTTGCATTGACAAGGCTGTCGTCAACCTGCACACCGCTTTGTTTTCGTGCGGCCAATACACGGTCACGCAGCTCGCGCCACTCCTGCTGCAAACGAGGCAACGCAGCGGTAACGTCGACGACATCCGCACGACCGACCTCATCTTTGGTTTCGTCCAAGACCTGCGAATCAGGGGACGTCGCGTGAGACGACGAATCAGCAGATGCGGAAGCACCACTAACATCGGTATCATCGGCCAATGAAGATTCGCTCTGATTCGATAAACCATCTCCGACTGTCACATCCCGTGAAGCCTGCACCGACGCGGAATCGTCCACATCGATAACGTGTGCCAGCGAAGCGATGGCTTTCATCACCGACTCCACCGGTGCCAGACGTGCCGGAGAAGACGAAAGAGAACCCGATGAAGACGCGCGAAGGCTGACCAACGGACTTTCCAACAGAGTCTGCACGCGACCGCGCACATATCGTGCGGTTTGCGTCAACGACATACTCGTCTGTTCGATGCCATCGTGTCGCAGCTTGGCCAGTTCCAAGAGCGCAAACAGCCCTTGCACGCTCGGATCATCTTTCAATGGCTCGGTGACCGCGGAATAGCGCACCGGCACCCCATCACGCCGCAACCGTTCACCGAACGCGCGTACCGTATCGTTGTCGTGGGCGATGACGGCAATGTCGTTCCATTGACGACCAGAAGCAAGATGCGCTTCCTTGATGCGCCAGACCACATCGTCCAGTTCCTCTCGCGAGGTCCGATAGAGTGCGGTTCTGACACTGCCGTCCTGGAGCTTGGGATCATTGGGATCAAGTGATGTGATGGGAAGGCTACCAGCAAGACGCGGCAGTTTTCCGGGCCGGTCAGGCAACGCCACCGACGTGTCCTCATTCGCGGCTATGGAAAGCGAGACGCGTGAAGCCAGTAAATCAAGATACGAAACCGCTGCTGCAGAACCGTTTTCGCAGGCTGTTCCGCTATTATCCTCATCGTCGACCGACTGGGAAATTTTGGGTCCAACGACGCTGCCCTTATCCGCCAGATTGCGAGAATCGCCAGATTTCCCGACATCGTCGGAACCATGCAAAATGCCGACAACCTTGCGAATCCGGCAAGCCGGCAATGTCATCGACTCGGCCGAAAGCGGGGGTTGCTGAGCACGACTGAACAGATACTCAGGATAAGAGCCGCGGAAGGTCTGCACCGCCTCGTCGGGATTGCCGACCAACACCAGCTTCACGCCGCGATGCGCCAAAATCTCAAGGAACGTGAGACCGGCCAGCGTCAGATCCTGAAAGTCATCGACCACCACAAGTTTCGGAAGCACAGCATCGGCGACCTTTGCTGCGGCCTGCGCACCCTCGACCAGCAGACGCGAGGAATCCAGCCGAAACTCCCCCGGATAACCATCCGTCACCGCCTGTGAATACTCATGTCGCAGCGCGAACGCCAACCGCCACTGAATGCCAAGCCGTTCCACCCGCAGGCTGTACCCCTCGCCGGAATCCTGCGAATCCGCAAGCATCGCAAGGACCTCGTCCTCACGCTCGGCACCCAAGCCGAGCTCATCCATACGCGCCAGCATGTCGCGTAATTGCATGACAAAAGCGTCGTTGACGCCGCGAGCGAACAGGACATCGCTGGAACCGATGCCTTTCGAAGTCGAACGGGGTTGCCCCTTGGAAGCCGAAGTGCCTGACACCCGTTGATCGGTCACAGTACTGCGAGTCCCGCCGCTCACTTCACTTCCGTCGTCACCGTAAACGGTGTCAACCCAATCGTCGGTGGCGAAATACTGCCGCATCAGTTCACAGGTGTCGCACAATTCACCGGTCTGGGCATGTCGGACATGCACCGCCACCACCTGACGCAACAAAGCGTCCTGCTCCGCGCCGTTCAGCAACTTCGGCAATGGCTCACGTTCGCTTTCACGCACTGAGGAAAGCAAACGGAATGCGAGCGCCGAAAGGGTGGTTACCGGGCGGGCGCTGGAAGTGGAGCCGACGGCACGAATGATCCTGTCCGAAAGCTTGTCGGCGGTCTGCCGCCCCGAAACCACCATCGAAACGTGGGCATCTCCGAATCTTGAAATGCCTTCAAGCGTCGCCGCCAGCGCGAACTCGGTCTTGCCCGAGCATGGCGCACCCGCAATCAAAAGCGTGTGGGTGTCGGGCTGCCCGTCCAGCATCGTTTTCACCGCGTCCATTGCGGCATTATCGCGCAAATCCAATGTATCATTCCCACTCATAGCCATTGTTCCAGTCTAGAGGCCGGTGTGGTCGCCAGTTCCATATGTCCCGCACCGTCCCCGAACGAATAATGACACACGTTCTGACTTATCATTACAGCCGCTAAAACAAACGATGACGCCGGAATCGACACCGATTCCGTTGCCTGAAAAGACGAGAAAACCTTCACGCACCCGACAGAGGCCACTTACCCTTGCTGCATTCCTGCCCTGGGGGGATTGGGTGACATAACGCCACGTGAAGGCTTAACCAGTATACCCCATGCCCGGATAACGCCATGTCAAAGGTGGTTGGGTTGCCGGTTAGAAGTCAATACACTTGGCTTGCGCCCAAGATGCAAGCCGAACGATTACTTGCCAGTACCAGCTGGAACGGCGCAGAAGAAGCAAAAACAAGCCCACGAGTATTATGGGTCATTAATCGTCGGAAATCACGCGGCCACACATATGGCAGGTAGGGATTGCGGCAATCGCAACGATCCTGTTTATCCACGACCGAAACGCCGAGAAACGCGTTCGGGCAAGCCATGCGATTTTCGCAAAAGCCAATTATGGGGCGGAAAGGGAAACTGCAATGACCAATAACGAAAAGGACACCGCACTGCCGGATCTGGTGGTGGTGGGAGCCGGGCTCTTCGGGTTGACCGTCGCGCAGCAGGCGGCAGAGAACGGGCACACCGTCGAGATCATCGACATCCGCCCGCATATCGGTGGTAACGCTTACTCCTATATGGACAAGGAGACCGGCGCGGAAATCCATCAGTACGGCGCGCACCTCTTCCACACCTCCAACAAGCGCGTGTGGGATTATGTCAACCGCTTCACCGAATTCACCGACTATCAGCACCGCGTCTACGCCACCCACGACGGCGAGGTCTACCCCATGCCAATCAACTTGGGGACCATCAACCAGTTCTTCCACGCGCATTACACGCCGGCTCAGGCCCAGGAGCTCATCAAGGAGCAGGCGGGCGAGCTGGCCGGCACCGACCCCAGCAATTTGAACGACAAGGGTATCCAGCTCATCGGACGGCCGCTTTACGAAGCGTTCATCAAGAACTACACGGGCAAGCAGTGGCAGACCGACCCGGCGCAGCTCCCCGCTTCGATCATCAAGCGCCTGCCGGTGCGTTTCACCTACGACAACCACTATTTCAAGGACACTTGGGAGGGCCTGCCCAAGGATGGCTACACCGCCTGGATGCAGCGCATGATCGACGACCCGAAGATTCACGTGACGTTGAGCACCGACTTCTTCGACGAAAACCAGCCCCTGAACAAGAAGGCGCTACTCGGTCGCGTGCCGATCGTCTACACCGGTCCGGTCGACAAGTACTTCGACTACGCGCTCGGCGACCTCAAATGGCGCACCGTCGACTTCAAGGAGCAGCGCTACGACGAGGGCGACCACTTCGGTTGCCCGGTGATGAACTTCGTGGATGCCGATGTACCGTACACCCGCGCCATCGAGTTCAAGAACTTCAACCCCGAACGCAAGGACCAGCAGAACCCGAACAAGACCGTGGTCTGGGAGGAATACAGCCGTTCGGCCGGACGCGACGACGAGCCCTACTACCCCATCAACACCGCGGACGATCAGAAGCTCTATCAGCAGTACAAGGATTTGGCGGCCAAGGAGCCGGAGGTCGTTTTCGGCGGCCGTCTCGGCACCTATGCCTACTACGACATGCACCAGGTCATCAATTCCGCGCTCGTCGCCTATGAAAAGCAGGTCGGACCGCTGCTGGGCAAGTGACCGACAGATCGGCGGAGCAAAGACAACTTTCCCAGCAGTAAGTGCACTACCTATGCTGGAAAAGTCCCATTTAGCCGTACAGAATAGGACTTTTCCAGCATAAATCTGTGTAGAATGCTGGAAAACACGCATTTTATCAATGCCCGCAAAGATTGGTGCTGGAAGACGGACCGTAACGCAACGTCAGAGTCCATTTACCAGCAGTAACGAAACAGCAGACGGACGTACTCAGCCAATGCGCCGATATTCCGGAATACGATGATGGCCGCCACCTGCACCATGCAGATGACGGCCATCATTACGATTCCAACGCGACAACACGCCGATTGGCTACTCAGGCGTGCCAGACGTCCTTACCGTTATCCTTAGCGGACTTCACGTCGGCATCGAGCTCAGCTTCGTCGCCCTCGACTTCGCCCTTGATGAACTTCTCCACCAACTGACGAGCCTCGGAGTCCTCATGCTGGACAGCCGGGGACTTCATGAAGTAGGAGCTCGGCGCAAGAATCGGCCCGGAGAGGTGGCGATCAAGCGCGATCTTGGCGGCACGAACGGCATCGATGACGATGCCGGCGGAGTTCGGCGAATCCCAATCCTCAAGCTTGTACTCAAGGCTGATCGGCACATCGCCGAAAGTGGTACCCTCCAAGCGCACGAACGCGAGCTTGCGGTCATCAAGCCACGCCACGTAATCGGACGGGCCGATATGCACGTTGTGCGGGTCCATCTCATGCGGAACAATCGAGGTGACGGCGCGGGTCTTGGAAACCTTCTTGGATTCCAGGCGCGTGCGCTGCAACATGTTCATGAAGTCCATGTTGCCCCCGACATTCAGCTGATAGGTGCGATCAAGACGCACGCCGCGGTCCTCGAAGAGGCGGGCCATCACGCGGTGGGTGATGGTGGCACCGACCTGGCTCTTGATGTCGTCGCCGATGATCGGCACGCCGGCATCGCGGAACTTCTGGGCCCACTCAGGATCGGAAGCGATGAAGACGGGCAGGCAGTTGACAAAAGCGCAACCGGCATCCATTGCGGCCTGAGCATAGGCCTTGTCGGCCTGCTCCGAGCCAACGGGCATGTAGCTGACCAGAACGTCAACCTTCTTATCCCTCAAAACCTGGGCCACGTCAACCGGCTCGGCGTCGGACTCGGTAATCATCTTGCGGTAGTACTCGCCCAGACCGTCATAGGTCGGTCCGCGCAGCACTTCGACACCCTTGTTCGGTACGTCGCAGAACTTGTAGGTATTGTTCTGCGAAGCCCCGATGGCCTCGGAGATGTCCTTGCCCACTTTAAGGGCATCGACGTCAAATGCCGTTACAAATTCGATATCACGCACCCGGTAGCCGCCGAAGTTGTTGTGCATCAGGCCTGGGATCTTTTCATCATCCTTTGCGTCTTTGTAATACTCGACACCTTGAATTAGGGACGAGGCACAGTTGCCTATGCCTGCCACTGCCACGCGAATACTCATATCGACTCCTTTATTTCACGTGCAAAATTCCATTTACCAGCTTAGCCCCCCATAAAGAAAAGGACACCGCCAGATACTGCACATATTCAACAACGCGAAGACAACTCTATAGATACCTATAAATCTTCCATGTGATACAGCCCACGGATAATTAGATTACACCCCTTGTGGACATAACTATGAGCTATACCATTTTTTGCCTTTTGACACAAAAAATGCACATTTCAACAGCTTTTAACCCTTCGTTCCAGCAGTTTTTCAGGGGTAACAGTTACGGTAGTTTGCATGGAAAAAGAGTCCCGCAGAGTTTCGGCACGTTCGATTGGCTCAGGCAGAGCCAAACCGCGACGCGCCTATAAAAGCGCCAAGCCAAGCCGCGCTGAACAGCCACGACGCGGTAGCAATACAGGCAGAGGCTCCGCCCCGCGTGCCCCGCAACGCAGGGGGCCGAAGCGACACAGGCACCGCATTCTCAAATGGACATTGGGCATCATTGCAGCCATCATTCTGGCCGGCATCGGCATGTTCGCCTATCTTTACGCCACCACCGAAATTCCTCTTCCCGAAAAAATCGCGATGGCGGAAAAAACGAAGGTCTATTACGCCGACGGGACCACACCGGTCGGCAATTTCGCCACGCAGAACCGCGAGATCATCAGCTGCGACGCGCTGCCCAAATACATCGGCCAGTCCATGGTTGCCTCGGAAAACCAAAGCTTTTATAAGGATACCGGCGTCGATTTCAAGGGCATCGCACGCGCGTTGCTCAACAACGTCAGCGGCGGGGCGCGGCAAGGTGCCTCCACCATCACCCAGCAGTACGCGGAACGCTATTATATGGGCGACACCCACACGTATTCAGGCAAGGTGCGCGAAGCGATTCTTGCGATGAAAATCACAAAATCCCAAGACAAGGACAAGGTGCTGTGCAACTACATGAACACCATCTATCTGGGACGAGGGGCATACGGTATCGAAGCGGCGTCGAAGGCCTATTTCAACAAGGATGCCAAAGACATGACCATGCCGGAGTCGGCGCTGCTCGCCGGCATCATCCCCGCTCCCTCGACCTGGGACCCGGCCGTGAATCCCAAACGCGCACAACAGCGTTTCACCCGCGTCATCAACATTATGAAGAACCAGGGCTATATCAGCGCCCAGGACGCGGCCGCCACCCAACAGATGCCGCCTACCGTACCGCCCCAAACGCAACAGAGCTCCTATAAGGGCACCAACGGCTATATTCTGCAGATGGTCCGTGATGAACTGACCGGCAGCGGGAATTTCACCCCCGACGACCTTGACACCGGCGGCTATACCATCGTCACCACCATCGATAAAGACAAACAGGACCTGATGTTTAACACCGTGAGCCCTTCGACCGACGAGAACAAGAAAATCCTCAACGACGGCATGCAGACCGGTGGAATGAGCGTCAATCCCAAGGACGGCTCGATCATCTCGTTCTACGCCGGCGACGATTACCTCACCAAACAGCTCAACAACGCCACCCAGGCCACCTACGAACCCGGTTCCACCATGAAACCGTTCGCGCTTTTGGCCACTATACAGGCCGGTGTGAGCCTTAACACGACGTTCAACGGCAATTCGCCGCGCACCTACGCCGGCATCACCCAGCCGGTTCGTAACTTCGGCAACGAACAGTACGGCTATACGAACTTGTACAACGCAACGGCAAATTCCGTCAACACGGTCTACATGGATCTGCAGGAGCATCTGGGCGCCAAGAAGGTGGCGCAGACCGCACAGGCCGCCGGCATGAACCCGAAGCTGATGACCGGCGACAACCCCTTCACGGTGCTGGGCAACGACGGCGTGCACGTCTCCGACATCGCACAGGCCTACTCCACCATCGCCAACCAGGGCAACAAGCCGACGCTGCATATCGTGGCGAGCGTCAAGGATTCGGCCGGCAAGGACATGTACCGCGCGCCCACGGGCAGCGAGCGCATCTTCAGCGCCAACGACACAGCTCTGGTGGCCAAGGCCATGACCGGAACGGTGCAATACGGCACCGCCACCGAAGTGCGTCGCGTTGGCAAGCCCATCGCCGGCAAGACCGGCACCGCCAACGATTCCACGGCGGGCAGCTTCATCGGCTTTACACCAAGCGTAGTGACCGTAATCGCGATGTGGAAACCGGGGGCCGACGGCAAACCGCAGGAAATCAAGGCGCTGGGACGCTACGGATCCGGTGGCCTCTACCCTGCCCATCTGTTCACCGAGTATATGAAGCAGACGCTTGCGGACACGGACTCCGAATCGTTCCCCGTCGCCCACGACGAAGGCAAGGTCGGCGGGCCCGACGGCAGCTGGGGCACCGGCGCGAGGTACTCAAGCTCCTCAAACGGCAATTACAGCCGCAGGAGCACAGAAGGCAATGACTCGAACAGCAATTCTTCGAGCGGTTCCGGCAGCACAGGCAGCACCGGTACCGATAGCTCGAACGGGACCAGCAGGTCCAATGAGACTGGAGGCACTTCCTCAAACGGAAATTCCTCGAACGGGACCTCTGGTGGCACTGGCACCACGACCGAAGGAAATACGACAAGTGGAAACGCCACCACTACCCCACCGGCCAATCAGACTCCAAGCCAGGGCAACAACGGTCAGTCCCAACCTCAGACACAGACCGGGCAATAACCGAATCAAACTCAAACTCGTATGGCAAAACGATGTCGCTTAGGGGATGAATTGTAATGATTCATCCCCCTGGCTTATTGCAAAAACTGATGGGACAGATGATACAATTAATTATTGTTCCTATTCATTAAGGAACAGCGATAATCAAAGGAGATTGATACCGGAAACTAGGCGCTACCCACAAAACCGCCCGATTTTGCAGATGAACGCATCGCTCGACCTGGAAAAGTTAGCTAGGTTCCCTACTTGCGTACCACCGAAAAGAGTGAAAAATATGCTGAAGATCATTATCATCATCGGAGTCCTTATCGCCTGTATCGTCGCGGCGACATTGCTGAGCCCGAGTCATCGCATTGACAAGAAAGTCAAAGATTCCGATGACCCCCGCACACAGGCAGCATACAACGACATCAACCGTAAAATCGACGAAGGTCGCGCGGCCGGTCATGGCTTGATTCCGTAAAGACGGAAGCACAATAAGCACAATAAAAAGACCGTTCAATCAAAATGGCGGTGCCGACGATTGTATGTCGTCGGCACCGCCATTGATATTTCAATGTCGATTACCGCTATACGGTATCAGCCGATATGTGCGACTCGACGCCTAACGAAGGGCCTAAGAATATCAGCGCATCGAACGGTTGATCGCAGAGATGATCGCCTTCAGCGAGCTGGTGGTGATCGACGAATCGATGCCGACGCCCCAAATGATCTTCGCGTTGGCCTCGCCGCCGATCTGGCACTCGATATACGAGGCGGCCATCGCGTCGGTACCGGCGGTCATCGCGTGCTCAGCGTAATCCATCACACTGACGGTAATGCCAATCGAGGAAAGCGCATTGAGGAAGGCGTCAAGCGGGCCATTGCCGGCTCCCGAGACCTCGCGTTCGATCGGATCGGCCCCGTATTCGGCACCACGGTCCAAAAGCTTGGCCTTCAGGACGGTATCGGAACCGTCCGCGCCCGAAGAGACCGAAACATTCAAAAGCTTCAGGCGGCCCCACGACTCGAGATCGTCGTCGCCCTCATCGCCCACAGCCTCGCCGGCCGCAAACGCACCGTCCTCCTCGACCGGGAGGTACTCGTCCTTGAAGAGGCGCCAGATCTCGTCGTCGCTGACCTCTTTGTCGGTCTTGTCGGCGTAGTCCTGCACGACCTTCTCGAACTCGATCTGCAGGCGCTTGGGCAGATCGAGGTTGTGGTTGGTCTTGAGCAAATAGGCCATGCCGCCCTTGCCGGATTGCGAATTGACGCGGATGATGGCCTTGTAACTGCGGCCGATGTCCTTCGGGTCGATGGGCAGGTAGGGCACGAGCCAGACGAAATCGTCCAGGTTGGCTCCGGCGCGTTGTGCCGCGGCCTGACGGGCTTCCAGGCCCTTCTTGATGGCGTCCTGGTGGGAGCCGGAGAAGGCGGTGAACACGAAGTTGCCGGCGTAGGGGTGGCGCTCGGAAATGGCGAGCTGGTTACAGTATTCGACGGTCTTGCGGATCTTCGGCACGTCGGAATAATCGATCTGCGGATCGACGCCCTGGGTAAGCATATTGAGGCCCAGCGTGACCAGATCGACGTTGCCGGTGCGTTCGCCGTTGCCCAACAGGCAGCCTTCGACGCGGTCGGCACCGGCCAGCACGGCCAGTTCCGCCGCGGCCACGCCCATGCCCTCGTCGTTGTGCGGGTGGAGCGAAAGTACTACGGAATCGCGGTCTTTGAGGTTGTTGGAGACGTACTCGACCTCGTCGGCGAAGACGTTCGGCGTGGTCATTTCGACGGTAGCCGGCAGGTTGATGATCATCTTGTGATCCGGCGTCGGCTTGATGACGTCGATGACGGCGTTGCACACCTCAACGGCGTAATCCGGCTCGGTTCCGGTGAAGGATTCCGGCGAATACTCGTAGTAGAGGTCGGTGCCGCCGGCCGCGCTTTCAAGATCTTTACATAGCTCTGCCGCGTCGGTCGCGAGCTTCTTGATGCCTTCCTTGTCCTTGCGGAAGACGACCTCGCGCTGCAGGACGGAGACGGAATTGTAGAAATGCACGACGGCGCGCTTGGCTCCGCGCAGGCATTCGTAGGTCTTGCGAATCAAATGCTCGCGGGCCTGCGTCAGCACAACGATGGTGACGTCGTCGGGAATGAGCTCGCGCTCGATAAGCAGGCGCACGAAATCGTAATCCGTGTCGGATGCCGACGGGAAGCCGACCTCGATTTCCTTGAAGCCCATGGAAATCAGGAGGTTCCAGAAACGCAGCTTGCGTTCGGAATCCATGGGGTTGACCAGCGCCTGGTTGCCGTCGCGCAGATCGACCGAGCACCAACGCGGGGCCCGGCGCAGTTTCCTGGACGGCCAGGTGCGTTCCGGGTAATCGAATGGAATCTGCTTGTCGTAGGCCACATACTTGGTATACGGCATCGAGCTCGGCTTTTGGGGTTCTCCTACGAAACGCCGGGGAGGCAGCAGCAGGTCATTGTTACCTCCATTGGATTGTGCGGCGACCGCCGCGAGATCAAATACCGATGATTCTTGATCCTGACCCATCACTCCTCCTTTTCTTGGTTTTACGTGCTGCAGGTTGCGGCGCGATATCAACAGCTATCATATGCTTTCGCTCGGTGTGATTACCAAGCGGAAACATATAAATGACTATGATAGACGGTTCAAAGCGTTCAAATCGCCCTTATTCCAAGATTCGATTGCGTCCAACGTCGATATTCGCCATATTTAGGGGTTCTTGGCGCACCAAGCACCCCAAAATCGCAACTTTGCCACCATATTCCTCGTAAAAAGGGGTTCTTGGCGCGCCAAGCACCTCGAAAAATGAAGAATTGGTCAACAATCTTGCAAAATCGAAGCTCTTGGCGCGCCAAGAGACCCCAAAAAAATGTAAGAGAGGCTGAACTGATAAAAGCAAAAACACGATGACATTGCCGCGCCACGAAAGAGTTACCGAAGAAATCGACAGCGAATGAAGTGGCGCGAAAACGCGGAAATCAGCGGAAAAGCGAGACGCCTCGACGGGCTTGGCAATACGCGTTGCCAAGCCACGTGTGTCGGGATGTCGGCCACACCGAACCAAGACGGGGGGCGGTCTGGCTCATCCAGATGCTCGGCACGCGGCCATCGGCACTGCGGGAGCCAAGCAGGTTGAAGCCGTTCTTTTTGACCAGCCAATCCGGGTGCTGGGTGGCGATGGCAAGGCCTTCCTCAAGGGTCAGTGGCATGCGCTCGTCGGAATCGATGAGCTTTCGGGCCACGTCCGGCTCTCGATTGACGTAAGCGGTACCAGTGTGCGGATCGACGACCAGATAGAACGGGCCCTCCGGCGGCTCGAAGCCGTCCTGCGGAAGGAAACTCGCGACATCGCGCGGAGGCATGGTGGTGAAACCGGCCATGCGGTTGATGCTGGTTCGGGCGATCAGCGATTCCGGGCTCACGAGCTCGTGGGTAGGTACCAGAAGGATATTCTCGCCCAAGTCGCTGTCTTTCAGGGCATCGATAAGCGGACGCGCGAGCGCACGGAACGCCGCCGCGCTCATGTCGGCCACGTCGGGATACCCCAACGCCACGATGCGGTCCAATTGTTTTTTCGCTTCTTCAGATGCCTTCGACATAGTTCCAGTATGTCACCTGCTCATGATGAAGCGTGAAGCAAACCATTTCAACGCTCACCGCATGCAATCCGCTTCACCGAGATGGGATCGTGGCTCCTACCCATTGTCTGGAGATTATAGAAACGCGACCAAAAGCACGACTTTCAGCTTTTCGTGCTTTTTGATCGCATACTTCTAAACAGGAGATGAAAATCACGGCTCCGAGCTGTTCCCCCACGATTACTACCCCAAAGAACCAGCATCACGAGGCAAAGCACAATTCCAGACCATTTCTATGCTTTTCGCAACAAAACGAATAATGCGACCAAAAGCACCATTTTCCATGCTTTTGGTCGCGTTGCAGCTGAGGCACGTGGGGCGCGCCAACACTATAAAAAGTTACGCACCAAAGTGCTTGCGGGCGACGATTTCGGCAAGTTCGACGGCATTGAGCGCAGCGCCCTTGCGCAGGTTGTCGTTGGCGATGAAGAAGGCAAGGCCCTTCTTGCCGTCGACGGCCTGGTCCTGGCGAATGCGGCCGACGAAACTCGGGTCCTTACCCGCAGCCAGCTGCGGGGTCGGGATGTCGTTGAGCTCGACGCCCGGCGCGTCCTTCAGCACCTCGCGGGCCATATCGGGAGTGACATCGCGCTCGAACTCGGCGTTGACCGACATGCCGTGAGCGGTGAAGACGCCGACACGCACGCAGGTGCAGGAGGCGGCGAGGTTCGGCAGGTGCAGAATCTTGCGGCTTTCATTGCGAAGCTTTTGTTCCTCGTCAGTCTCCTCGCTACCATCGTCGACGATGGCACCGATGAAAGGCACGGCGTTGAACGCGATGGTGCGTACAACCTTGGTGGGTTTGGGGAAATCGATGGCGGAACCGTCGAAAACGAGCTTGTCCGCGCCTTGGTCGACAGCGGCCTTGGCCTCGTTCATCAGCTGCTCGACACCGGCGCGGCCGGCTCCGGAAACCGCCTGATAGGAGCTGACAATCAAACGCTTCAAGCCGAAGTGGGTATCCAGCGCCTTGAGCACCGGAATGCAGGCCATCGTGGTGCAGTTGGGGTTGGCGACGATACGGCGCGGAATATCATCGAGGTCGTCAGGATTGGCCTCAGCCACTACCAGCGGCACGTCATCATGCATGCGCCACTGCGAGGAATTGTCGATGACATAAGCCCCGGCCTCGGCGAACTTCGGCGCCCAGACCTTGGAAGTGCCGCCACCGGCGGAGAAGATGGCGATGTCAATGTCGCTCAGGTCGGCCTTGGCCACGTCCTCGACAACGATGTCGCGGCCGCGCCACTTGAGCACGGTACCTGCCGAGTGCGAAGAAGCGAGAAAACGCAGGTTATTGATAGGGAAATTGCGTTCGTCAAGCACCCGGCGCATCACCATACCGACCTGGCCCGTGGCCCCCAGCACTGCGACGTTGACCTTACGCTGCTGCGTTTCGTTGGACTCAGCCATTGGTGTTTCCCTTCCGCTTTGCGATTGCCTGCTTCTGGCCGGTATCGCGGTAATCCCTTGCATTTCTTTGCCACCCACGCGCAAAAGCGGCAGGCTACATATGTGGCACATCATAGCGCGAGGTGCCACACGGCAACAGGGCCGTGACGAGTATGTGAGACATCAGCGTCATGGCACGTCCAAAGACCGCATTTGAAAAGGCTCTGTTTCCAAGGACTACGAAAAAGTAGAACCCTATAAAATACTACAAAATATCTATCATTATAGCGATGTAATAACGATTCGACAATTCCTGTTTTGCTTGGTTCCCGATAAGGCGACGATTCCGGGAACGTTCACTTTACAGACCGGCTAGACAGGACCACCGCAAGGCAGCGCCTCAGCGACCGGTGCCGCCGTAGACCACCGCTTCAACCTGATCGGAATCAAGTCCGTAAGCCGTATGCAGCGCGCGCACCGCGTCATCAAGCTGATCGAGCGGGACGAGGGCGGCGATGCGGATCTCGGAAGTCGAAATCATCATGACGTTGATATGTTTGGCGCTCAGGGCCTCGAAGAACTTCGCGGCGAGACCGGAATGGGTTTTCATTCCCACACCGACCACGGCGACCTTGCCGACATTGCTGTTGACGAAATACGATTCGTAGCCGAGCTTGGCTTTCTTGCTGTCAAGTGCATTCTTGACCGTTTTCACTGTGGCGTCGGGTACAGTGAAGGAGATATCGGCCTTGCCGGTGGACGCGCCGGCCTGTACGATCATATCGATATTGATGCCGCTTTTGGCGAGTTCGGTGAATACACGCGCCGCCATTCCGGGCTCGTCCGGCACTCCGCGCACCGTGACGAGGGACTCGGTGCGATCGTGTGCCACTCCGGAAATAACCGGGGTTTCAGGCCCGAGATCAGGAAAAATGTCGCCCATCGACTTGTTTTGGGTCTCGGCAGACTTGCCCTTGTTGGATTGAGATTCCGACTGGCCAGCCGGATTCACGCCATTGTCTGTTCTGCGCTCACTGCTCATTGTCGTTTTCCTTCGTTGTCTTGTTCGTTTCGTGCCCATTGAGGCTTTATTGTCTTAAGACTTTATTGCCGTTCATGCCGTTGGATGAACTTGTGTTTCCGTCGTCGCCGCTTATTGCAGGTTCGGCAGCTTCCTCGCGTCGACACCTTCCGGAACCACCAAAGTGCCCATCCGGTGCGAAAATGAGCTGCGCACGTGCAACGGCATATTGAATCGCTGGGCGTATTCCACACAGCGCAGGGCAAGGACCTTCGAACCACAGGAAGCCATTTCGAGGATGGCATCATAGCTGATGGATGGAATGCGCCGGGCACTGGGAACGATGCGGGGATCGGCGGTAAAAATGCCGTCAACGTCGGTGTAGATCTCGCAGATATCGGCACCGAGCGCCACCGCGAGCGCCACCGCTGATGTGTCTG
This sequence comes from Bifidobacterium sp. ESL0745, assembly GCF_029433335.1. Taxonomy (NCBI): domain Bacteria; kingdom Bacillati; phylum Actinomycetota; class Actinomycetes; order Bifidobacteriales; family Bifidobacteriaceae; genus Bifidobacterium; species Bifidobacterium sp. ESL0745. The sequence goes on along the minus strand of NZ_JAQTHX010000001.1, from coordinate 56,435 downwards.
AACCGCCGCGGCCAAGAGTGGTGTAATCGCCGTCGGCGTTGATGCCTTGGAAACCGGCCACAATGGCGATTTTGCCGTCACCGACAACATGGGCGACACGTTCGGGCTTCACCGACTTGATGTGCGCCGCGCCAAATTGGGCATCGGTCATAAAACCGGCCTGCGAACCGGTGAAAGAATAAGCGCGTTCGCCGGCGGCGTGGATGGCCATCGCCAGAAGACTCATCGAGATACGCTCGCCTGCGGTCATCAGCATATCCATCTCTCGGGCCGGAGGGTTGGAATCGATGCTCATGGCTTGGTCAATCAGGTCATCGGTGGTATCCCCCATCGCCGAAACCACGACGGCCACATTGTTGCCCTTGCGTTTCGTCTCCACAATGCGTTTGGCGACGCGCTTGATGGACTCGGCGTCGGCCACAGAGGACCCGCCGTACTTTTGCACGATAAGCGCCACGATGTTCCTTGCTCTTCCCCGGCAGATGCGCAACTCGACGCATGCCGCCAAATCTCATCACCGACCACAGCACAGTACGGTGCAAAGTCGCGCAATATAACGGGCACTGCGGTCGGTTTCGACAGTAATGATTGAATTATATGCCAGTGTCACGCCCATCCGTGCCGCCTACCACCATGCGGGCATATTCACCCCGAACCACCTCACCGTTCAAGCACAGTGGAACCGAAAAAATCAGGCTTCCTGACGCCCCTGCAAGGCACGGCCCAAGGTGATTTCGTCGGCATATTCCAAATCGCTGCCCACCGGCAGACCGCTGGCCAGACGCGTGATCTTGATGCCGAGCGGCGAAAGCAGGCGGCTCAGATAGGTGACCGTCGCCTCGCCTTCGATATTGGGATCAAGCGCCAGAATGATTTCCTTGACCTCATCGGTTTTAAGCCTGTCCAGAAGCTTGGGAATGGCCAGGTCACCGGGGCCGACGTTGGCCATCGGGTTGATGGCGCCGCCGAGGACATGGTAGACGCCATGGAATTCGCGGGTACGCTCGATGCTCATGACGTCTTTCGGCTCCTCGACCACGCAGATAATAGAATGGTCGCGCCGTGGATCCGAACAGATCGGGCATGGGCTCGTTTCGCATACGTTGCCGCAGATTTCGCAGAACCGCACCTTTTCCTTGACCTCGCGGATGGCGTCCGCCAGGTCCTGAGCCTCTTCGTCACTAGCCGAGAGCAGGTAGAACGCAATGCGCTGGGCGCCTTTGGGACCGATGCCCGGCAACCGGGCGAACCCATCGATAAGGCGCTGGATTGCGCCGTCATAAGCCAATGCCATCTGCTATCGCCTTTCTTCTTCGGGGTGCTTTTCCACCGGTTTGATGTTCTTGGGATTCTTGGGATCGTCCGCCTTGAAGGTCTCGACCTTTTTGACTTCGAACAGTTTCTTGAGCTCATTGAAGTCTATGGATACGGCATCGCCCAACGATTGGTCACTTAACGAATAATCGTCATCTTCGGCCGCCACTTGTGGATGTTGTTCGCTGTTGCCGACCGGATCGACATCCTTAAAACGCGCAGCCACGTCTCCCCTGTCATCCGCATTAGAGGCAGGGACATCTTGCGTGGCCCGCGATTGCGGTTGCCGGTCGTTTGGCGACGCAAAACCATGATCGGCAGGGTTACCGGTTTGGTTTGGCGTAATGGCGGAATTATCGGCTTGAGGGTGCGGCGATTCCTGTTCACGATTGAATACGCCCTCTGACGATGCCAAACCGTTGAATCTGTTGCCGGTTTCCGGCTGACACTCGACCGTGGCACTGTCGCGACCGTTGGGATAAGTACCAGGCTCGTCGGGTTGCATTTCAGTTGCGGGGGTGGCCCATGGATCCACGCCGTCGCTGATGTCGGGTACCGCCACATGTTTCTTGTAATGCGGCGAAACGGAATTATCGGATATACCAGCAGAACCTATCTGGGTAGCGTCGCCCGTTTCTGGATGCCCAGATACAGGGACCGCCTGTCTGTCCTCTTGTCTAAAGTCTTTGCCTCCCGCTGGGCTAGGTGCCGGCAAAGGCGAAAACCACGGGTCATAATCGACATCCGTCGAATCTTGTGACGGCGGTTTCGCCATCATCGGAGCAGGATCGTCAACGGGCTGCGCTCCGGCATCAGGAGCAATCCCCTTATTCCCGACCCTCTGCGAAGTAACCTCTCCATTCTGAGAAGCAACATCTCTGGCACTCGGGCCAGCGCCATCAGGCCCGTTCAGAACGGAATTGCTTTCAAACCCATCAGACTCGGCTTTACCCCGTCGGTGAGAGGAATCATCCGGTTCCCCCGCCGCATTGGTATCGGACTTCTTGTGTTCTTTGGGTTCAGAAGCAGCATGACCCCCCTGCCCGGAACTCATACCCAGCCCACCGGCTGCCGAGACTTTGGCAATCGCGATGTCACGCTTGACTTTGGCAAGTTCTTCCGGTTTCATGCGCTTGGTCGATATGACCTTTTCGCCATTTGCTGCCACGGCGGTGGGGGCGATCATGGTGTGGGGCCCGAAAACCGAGCGGACACCCTCCCATACCACGTTGGAGGCCTTCTGCCCATTGTGCTTAGCATCAGAAGCAAGAGCCAATGCGAACGCATGCTGGCTTAACGCGCAATCGAAAGTCATCGAAAGACGCGATTTCCCTGAACCGTTGGTCGCCAACGAAACCGTAGTAACTTTATCATGATTCACATAGTCGCGAACGTTTTCAGGCAATCTTGTAAGTACCGCATCCCACTTTTCCTCCACGGTCGCATTCGGGTCGACACCGACCGTTGCCGCCGCAGTGGATTGACCGCCACTGGTGCCGACGTTTACCTCAGCACTGCCGGATTCGGCATTCGTGCGCAGCACCTGCTGTTCGTTGCCATTGCGTGGATTGCTGTTCTGTGGATTCTCATTTTGCCCATGGCTCTGCCACCCGTTCGGCTCACTATTCATGATCGAGTTTCCGGATGCACGCCGTGGACCAGAATTACGCACACTGGTGTTGCCCTGCGATTGCCCTGTTTGTACGGAACCATTGCGTGCAAAACCCTGGGCCGAGGAATTACCTTGAGCAGGAACCTTTGGATTGCCTTGCTGGGGGTTTGAAGCATTCCTGCTGGAACCGATGAAACCACTGTGCCCATGCGCGGTCTGATTCCCAGTCGCGCCGGTGCTGCCAACAGAAGCTTGGCCTGCCGAACTATCCGCACCAGAAGCTGAAGCCGCTGACGATGCCTGCGCAAAGCCACTCTCACGACCTGCCAACAACTTCGCGGCCAACAATTCCAAACGCATACGAGGCGAAATCGCGCCGGTCATATTGCCCAACGTGTCGTTGATAATCTCGGCCATTGCGGTGAGTGCGGAAAGCCCCAACGCCGAAGACTGACGATGCAGGTCGCCCATATCCTCTACCGCGGAATCGTCGCTCAGCACTTTTTCGGCCTTTTCTCCGCCGAGCGTCAGCACCAGCAGATCACGGACACGCGAAAGCAGATCCTCAACAAATCGTCTGGGTTCAAAACCTCCCACAACGACTTTCTCGATGACCGCGTAAAGCTTTCCACCATCCTTGTTGATGACCGCGTCAATCGCCTCTCCAATCAGTTCATCAGGGGTGAAGCCAAGCAGCGCGACTGTGGAATCGTATGACACTTCATTATCCACGGCTCCGGCCATCAGCTGGTCAAGCACGGAAAGCGTGTCACGCACCGAACCGCCACCGGCACGCATGGTAAGCCTTAAAACACCCGGCTCCAAATCAATGTGCTCCTTGTCGCACACCTCTTCCAGATAGGGTCCCATGACTTCAGGCGGAACCAAACGGAAAGGATAATGATGCGTACGCGAGCGAATGGTCGAGATGACCTTGTCCGGCTCGGTGGTGGCGAAGATGAACATGACGTGTTCCGGCGGTTCCTCCACGATCTTGAGCAAGGCATTGAATCCCTGCTGGGTGACCATGTGGGCCTCATCGAGAATGAAGATCTTATAGCGGTCACGAGCCGGCGCGAACGCGGCACGCTCACGCAGTTCACGGGCATCCTCGACTCCGTTATGGCTGGCAGCGTCGATTTCGACCACGTCAATCGACCCTGGACCACCGGTGGCCAGATCCTTGCAGCTTTCGCACTCACCACACGGATGAGAGGTGGGCCCCTTGGCACAATTGATGCATCGGGCCAAAATCCTGGCAGAACTCGTCTTGCCGCAACCACGCGGACCACTGAATAGGTAGGCGTGAGTCAGCTTGCCTTCATCCAAGGCTCGTGAAAGCGGGACAGTGACCTGATCCTGCCCTATGATGCCGTCAAATGTGTCTGGCCGATACCGTCGATACAATGCAAGTGCCATACTTCTAACCTACCTTCACCCGACTATCTTGGCGACGTTTCACGAGCGGAATCGCTTTGTTTGTGCAATAAACCCTGCGAGTCAATTATTCGCGACTCTTTGCCTTTTGTCGACCTTTTCTGAGCCTCTTGGTTCATGTGAATTTTCATCCGAAACCAAAAGACAACGATATCCGATACCTTGCGCAGAAAACGAACAGGACTTCACGAACATTCTACCGGCCCAGCCCGAGCCATGCGGGAAACGAGTGGCACGAACGGAACCGACGTTCTGACCGCGACTTTCACCGTGACATCCTCCTGGTCAACTTTGCAGGTGGTCAACGAAGCCTTGTTGAGCGAGGAAGCGAGTCGAGATTTGAGGCACGGATCGTAGTCCCCGTCTCGTGCGGATTGCGCCCCGGCGATAGCCGACTGATCGGCAGCCGATCTGGCCTGTGAAATACAAACCAGCAGGTTGCCGCCCAAGGCGATAGCCGACATCAGCACCGCCGCAACGGCGATCAGCATAACCCCGCTCACGGTTCCGGACGCCTCGTCACAGGCACGATACGCCCAAAACCGCTGACGACCAGTCGATGAACCGGACACAGGTTTGGCCAACCGAAATAAAGTGGACAGATGTTTTTGCCTGCCCTGTAACAGGAATTGCGCACTAAGAGACAGAAGGCGATTCCTACGTTTGCTGCAGCCCTGCGTCGGATCGTTCGATCCTACGCACCCAGGCTCTTCTTTGGCTTTGTGAGGTTTCTTCTGACTCCTCATTGCACCACCCCCGTAGCCTTACCCATCACTGCCATGGGCAACACATGCATGGGATCAGGCACCACCCGGCAGCTGACAGTGACCTTGACCTGCTTCAATCCCCTCGATATGGAGACATTGGCATCACCGCCAGCGGCCTTGTGTGCGGCAAGCCGAGCCTCAGCGTCGCTGTGGGATACAACCGCCACCCGCGCAGCAGCCGAGGCGGCATCCTGACAGTTCATCTCGACCGTCACGGCCCGCGCCAGCATCATCAGCAGCACCGCCATCGCCATCACGGCGGGAAGAACCACCGCAAATTCGGCGGTAACGGCACCCTCATCGCTACGGGCCCGACGACGAGGACCAAAAGAACCAAAAATTCGATGCCGATTACCGGTCACGTGGACACGAAACCGCTTACGCAGGCAGCGTATCCACGTAACCAGCGAACAAACCGTGCTGTCCAAGGAGCTGACAGCCATCGGATACAGGCGCCTACATGGATAGTGGGCAGCCGATCCTTGCGATTGCATCCTTTGAAGTGACATCCTGCACTGCATCCTCTCCGCAACCCATGTCGTTCATCTTCACTGTTCCCACATTGGTAAATCTCAACGAATCAGGCCATCTTGAGCGCCTTTTGGACCAATGCCATCAGCAGCGTTCGCACGGCACCGGATTTAAGCAAAGCGACCAACACTGCAGCAAACCCTGTGGCCGCCACCAGTACGACGGCATACTCGGCCGTAGCCGCACCTTCATCCGGTTGCGCCATGACGGTACGCATCCTGGCATCCAGCAGACACAGCCGCCCCTTGACCTGCCTGGACCGTTCGGCCAAGCGTCCCCTGAAACGGGTGACAGTGCGGCTGTTGCTTTGATCGATTGTTGTCAATTCCTTACTCATGATTACTCCTTTGACGCTTTTGGTCTTTATCTGCATCGCAGCCTTTGCATTGCGATACCCATAGTCTGGCAGAAACGCGCTGGATACCGTGGCGATTCCGGGCACTGTGGTCGGATGCTATGGGTTATACACATTCCGGGCGTGTCGCGTTTTCTGTCAACAACAATTGTTGACAGCAATGTGGAATGCCCAAAAGTTATCCACACCAAAAAGCAGCACCTGATCAATGACCGACGAAGGAACCAATCGCCGGAATGATGCCAATGAGCATGAAAGCAGGCAAAAAGCAAAGACCCGTTGGCAATAAGAGCCTTACTGAAAGCCTCTGCGCCGATTGCTCAATCGAGGCACGAGCCCGCGCATCCAGCTGTTCGACCGCACTTTCCAAAGGCCCAACGGGCGAGACACCGCGAGTCCAACTGTCTTTGAGCGCGTCATCAAGAACTTTCAATGCGTCGAGTGCAAAGGCAACATCACCCGATGGAGTCTCGTCTCCGACGCTCTTCCGGTGTTTGCCTCTTGTGCCCGACGATACGGATGCTTGCTTATCATCTTCACTGCCGCTTCGACATGCCAACGAGGCAGCAAGCCATGCATCCTCCCAGCTGTATCCGAACATCAATGAGCTTGAGGCCTTGCGCATTCCTGCCCCAAGTCTTCCTGCAACAATAGAACCGATCACCTCGAGCGCACGCGGGATAGACGTCCCTTCCCGCATCGCCACCGCCATCATTTCCAATATGACACCCAGAGAAGGCTGCACTGCAGGTGTTTGATCAAACGAACGCAATTGCTCGCTGACCCGTCCTGCAGGCCAGCGCCACAGTAGCCATGCGACACCCATCAAACACCCTGAAATCAGCGAATCCATATCCATTGTTCCTGCCATTATCGTTTGTTTCCCGACTTTGTCCCTTACCGATTCGGACCTCGCCGACTTAGATTTGGCAACATACCCGATGCCGGTAAAGGAAGACGGCCCGTTCTGCACAATGGGCTCTATTTCTGTTCGTTGTCTGCCTCACGCCCCACACCTCACGCCTCGCACCTCGCACCCTGCGCTCCAGCCCCACGCCTAAAGACCCGCTTCCCAGAACCAGTGCCTAGAAGGGCGGGTGGTTGGACGAGTTGAGGATGAAATGTCCGCTTCCCCGAACCAGCACCTAGACGACTTGCTCCTTCTAGGGCCCACACCTAAAATTCTGTTTCGTGGACCCATAACTCCAATCGTTACTCCCGTCATCACTGCCAAGGCAACAACGATTTACCCTCCTGATTCAGGACAATTCCCCTCCACCATTCAATTGGTACTCCCCTGAGCCGATGCCATCCATCAACGCATGCATCCACAGCATTCCAAGCGCGTATGTCCCCGCACCCAGCAACAGACATACACGTCCAGCCGCATTGCCGAAAAGAAACGCAATTGGCGAGGCACCCATTAGTTCGCCCAAAACAAGCGTGGCCAATGGCAACAAAGAAAGAAGTTTCACCGTCGATTTCGGCACGGTGAACGCATTGTCCTTCAAGGTCTTCATCATCCGATTGCGACGATAGGACGAAGCCACCGCGTCCAGACAATGCGAAGCTTCACAACCCAGTGTTTTGCTCAATCTGCAGGCGAGATCAAGCTCGACAGCGGCACAATCCGCCTGTTCAATAGTTTCCTTTGGACCCAAACGAGCACGCAGCATATCCTGCAGCTGAGCGCGACCGGGCATAGTCGCGGCTGAGTAAAGAGGCTCATCGCTCATTTGTTCGGCGAATGCCTGTTCAAGCGAACCGCCTGCCTTCACATACGCCTTCAACGTCTCAATGCATGAAAGGATACCGATCTGGCGAGGATTCGAAGTGGGTTCACCCGCCGAATCCCGCGCCCTCGGCTTACCGGCTTCATTGGGCCAGCATATACATACAATCGCAACAACCACCAAGAGCCCAGTCATCAATGCGTAAAAATCCATACAATCACCCAGACCAACGGCTGACGAACGTGTCCCACTCCGGCCCAGGAACCGGTATACCCAAGCCGTTCCAAGCCGCCACCGATTCACCGACGAAGTGCTCGCGATCTACTAAAAGCCTGCCTATCTGTACGATTCTGCGTTTGCCGTTACGACGTTCCAGATGCAACACCACGTCAAAGGCCCCGGCGGCCAACATTGTCAGTGCCGCTTGGTTGAGGCCAGCCAACAAACCCAATGACACCAGCCTCGACGGTACACGATCGACGCTGTCGGCGTGCAATGTCACCATGCCTCCGTGGTGCCCGGAATTGAATGCACGCAACAGATCGGCAATCTCCTCGCCACGGCATTCGCCCAAGATGATGCGATCCGGACGCATACGCAGCGTGGCCTTCACCAATTCCGGCAGACCGATCGCACCTGCACCTTCCACGTTGGCTTCACGGGCAACCAAGGAGACATGGTTGCCGCGCCCGAGATCACCCAATTCACGCACCTCCTCGACACTGACAATCCGCTGTGCAGGGTCCGCCTGGCCAAGCAATGCCTTGAGCAGCGTCGTCTTGCCAACCCCGGTGCCACCGGTGATCAGGATCGTCGCACGGTTGTTGACCAATCCACACAACAGCGGGAACCACGAGGCAGGGAACAGACCCTGCTCCCCCAGTCCGCTCAACCGAGGAACCATCAGACTCGGCAAACGAATGGAAATGCTGGCACCGAACGGCACGATTGGGGCGATCACCGCATGGACACGGACACCTTCCACACTTGAGGCATCCGCAATCGGGCAGGCATCGTCGAGCCTACGCCCCAATTGTGCACACAGCTGGGTGGCGTATTCGCGCACGACCTGCGGGGAACGGAACGGCACCGCAGGATGATACTCCAGCATCCCACTTCCACGATCGACCCATACCCGACCCTCACAAGTCACGGCCACATCAGTCACACGACTGTCGCCAATCAGCTCTTCAAGCGGTCCGAACATCAATGCCCATCGTCTCCTTCGACCGATTCGCTGATGGCTCGTGCCAACTTACCCATCACTGTCCGATCGGATTTGGCGGCCTTAAGTCCCAGCCCTTCCAATGCGTCGCTGGTTCTGGCGCTGTTGGGGCATATTGGTCCAAGAACCTCATGGCCCAAATATTCACTGGCTTCGTCAACATTTACAACCCCACGCCGCCTGGATGTGCCTCGTGTCTCAATGCCGACGATTGCGGCAAGTTGCGGTGATCGGGGACTCGTTCGCCGCTCAGCACCCTCGTCGACAGCAAAATTGCCGTTGTAAGATCGCGATGGCGTATGCGATGGCCGGCACCGTGATGAATATGAAGGCGGGTTTGGCCCCGGACCGAAAAAATCACCAAAATGGTCCTTCTGCAGCATCCCACTTCCATCAGCAAAAAACGACACGAGCCTGCCCAACAAGGCTTTGGCACGCGCCAGGCCGAGTACCGAAAGCTCTACGGCAATCACGATCGGAGCCGAACACAAGTCGGGAATCATCTTTATCAGCCGTCCACGCGCACCGTCGACGAGCACCATGTCGCTTGCTCGTTCCAGTGCCTCCAACACCGCCTTCACCTCCCACCATTCGGGAATCTCGCCGTTCCAAGAATCGAAGGCGAGAACGGGCACGCCTTCCCATTGCGGAAGCCGTTGACGCAACACCTCGCCGTCGATCTTGCCCAGAGGCACGTCCAGCATGCCAAACCGCAGGCCTTTGTCATTTTCAAGGCCAAGAAGCACATCAAGCCCGCCAGCATCAAAATCCGCATCGACCAATGAAGTTTTAATGCTTTGGGTTTTGAGTTCCAACGCGGTCAGCGAGCACAGAGCGCTCAAGCCCACCCCGCCGCTGGCCGAAAGAAAGATGACCGTATGTCTGCCGAATGAGTGGCTTGTGAGCTTCTTGACACTTGGCGAGCTTTTCGACGACGGTTGAGGCGATCTGAAGCAAGCCCCTATTCCCTCTTCCTGCGCCGTCTGCGGCATCGGCGGTTGTACAAGAGCCAGCATGCCGGACGCCTTGGCATGAGGATGACAAACCGCTATTGTCTGCGACCCTGACTGGTCTGGTGCACGAGGCGTATGAAACGGCTGAGACGTAGGAGGCATTTGAACATTCGAAGGTGGACTTAAAACGTCCGGTCTTTGCAAAGAATATGACGGCGTCGACGAGTTCAACGGGCGGGAACCGGTACTCCTTGGCATATCCGGAGCATTCACCGCTTGCGGCGAGCATGGCAATTCGCACACAGCCGATGGGTGCGGTGGGCGATACGGTCGAGGTTTCATCAAAGCGGTTGCCGTCACAGCCTCCGATATCGGCTTCGACGCTGATACCGGCATCGTTGCCAAAGTTCGCGGAATCAGTGCCATCCGGCTATGTGGACCGACACGAATCCTATCAGGCGGTCTGTCTCGAACCTTGGCCGGCGGCAATACCGTTTTGTGGCGCGCGGAAGAGATATCGCCACCATAACGTTCCAAAATCGACAATGCATGTTCCATGTATCCATTCAATCTGCTTGCAGACCTCAAGCGCAAGCTGAAACGGGTACTGTGGTCGGATGATAGGGGTTATCCACATTTGAGGCGTGTCGCGGGTTGAATCGTCGGGCCATGCACATTCATCCACAAAAACGCGAATTACGTTAACTCAAATTACTAAAAATATGTGAAGAAGAACAATCTATCATCAATGTCGACGAATAACGGCTAAAACCAACAATCAATAAAAAACGTCGGTAAAGAGCAATGAATAAGTACTAATAAGCTTCGATAAATAAAATGAACGGCTCCAGGTGTCAAACCAAGCAAAAGCCAAAATCGGTAAGCAAAACCTCCAAATAAACAGTCTTTGACACAAAACCAACAGAATGTCGAAAACCGATTGATATGACACTCTCAATGGATCATTCCCGATACGAAACCGACAGAAAACCAAAAATAGTCAATACGAACCTCGAAATAAGCGGTTCCTCGCACCAAAGCAATCAAAAGACAAACCGGCCAATACGAATCCCTAAACAAACCTTCTCTCACACCAAACCACCAAGATGCAAAGCCAGTCAATGAAATCTGTAAACCAACAATAAACAACACCGGATGAACAAAACTGGCCTGCAACCAAACGAAGCGGGTTGCAGACCAGTTATCAGTTATCTAGCGATCAGTCGATTGGCTGATTAGTCGATCGAAACGACCGGTCAGCCGTCAGCCATCAGCCAGTTAGTCAATCAGTCCTCGAACGGATCGAAGTCGCGGCGGACACGGCGGCGCGGACGCTCGCTGCGCTCTTCGCGGCCCTCACGATATTCGTCATAGTGATCGTCGGTCGCGTAGCGCGGGTTGCGGTCGTTGCGACGGCCACCACGGTAGCCGCCACCACGGCGTCCCTCGTGACGGTCGGAGCGACGGTAATCGTCGCGATCCTCACGACGGCGACGCGGACGATCCTCAAAATCATCCTCAACGCGATCATCGGCATCGTCATGGTCCTCACGGCTACGGCCGGAACGACGGTCATCACGGTCATCACGATCGGAACGGCGACGATCGTCGTCGCGATCCTCACGACGGCGACGCGGACGATCCTCAAAATCATCTTCAACGCGATCTTCACGGTCCTCACGGCCGCGGCTGGGGCGACGGTCATCACGATCATCACGATCAGAACGGCGACGATCGTCATGGTCCTCACGGTCACGCCCGTGACCGCGATAGCCGCGCCCACCGCGATCGTCACGGTCGCGACGCGGGCCACGCCCACCGCCACGCGGGCCGGATTCCTGATCCTCGAAGCCGGGGATGGCCAGCGAAATCTTGCCACGGTCATCGACGCCCTGGACGGTCACCTCGACAGTGTCGCCTTCCTTGAGGACGTCTTCGACGGCGTCGATACGTTCACCGTTGGTCAGGTTGCGGATCTGCGAGATGTGCAGCAAGCCGTCGGTGCCTGGGGTGAGGTTGACGAACGCGCCGAAGCTCGTGGTCTTGACGACCTTGCCGTTGAAGTTCTCGCCGACAGCGGGAACGTGCGGGTGCGCGATGGCGTCGATGGTGGCCTTGGCCTTTTCCGCGCCGTCGCCGCCTTCGGAAGCGATGTAGATGGTGCCGTCATCCTCGACGCTGACGTCGGCGCCGGTCTCCTCCTGGATCTGGTTGATCATCTTGCCCTTGGGCCCGATGATCTCGCCGATCTTGTCGACAGGAACGGAAGTGGTGATGATGCGCGGGGCATACGGGCTCATCTCGGCCGGGGCGTCGATGCACTCGTTGATGACCTCGAGGATCGTGGTGCGGGCTTCCTTCGCCTGCTGCAGGGCGGCGGCCAGAACGTCGGCGGGGATGCCGTCGAGCTTGGTGTCGAGCTGGAGCGCGGTGATAAATTCGGAAGTGCCGGCGACCTTGAAGTCCATGTCGCCGAACGCGTCTTCAGCGCCCAGGATGTCGGTCAGGGTCTTGTAGATGTGCTTGCCGTCGACGTCACCGGAGATGAGGCCCATCGCGATGCCCGCGACCGGAGCCTTCAGCGGAACGCCCGCGTCGAGCAGCGAAAGCGTGGAGGCGCAGACGGAGCCCATGGAAGTCGAGCCGTTGGAACCGATGGCCTCGGAGACCTGACGGATGGCGTACGGGAAGTCTTCCTTGCTGGGGAGCACCGGCACGAGCGCCTTTTCGGCGAGCGCACCATGGCCGACCTCGCGGCGCTTCGGGGAACCGACGCGGCCGGTCTCACCGGTGGAATACGGCGGCATCTCGTAATTGTGCATGTAGCGCTTGGTTTGCGGGCCGGAGATGGAATCGAGCGTCTGCTCCATCTTCAACATGTTGAGCGTGGTGACACCCAGGATCTGGGTTTCGCCGCGCTGGAAGAGCGCAGAGCCGTGCACGCGCGGTACGATGCCGACCTCGGCGGAAAGCGTGCGGATGTCGCGCAGGCCGCGGCCGTCGATACGGAAGTCCTCCGTCAGGACGCGGCGACGCACGATCTGGCGCTGCAGTTCCTTGAAGGCGTTGCCGAGTTCCTTTTCCTTCTCGGCGTCATCCATGTCGGTGAATTCGTCGGCGAGCTTGGCGCGGACGTCTTCCTTGATCTCGTGGATGCGCTCCTGGCGCGGCAGCTTGGCGGCGATGGACAGGGCATCGTTGAGGTCGTTGTGGGCGATCTCGTCAATGCGCTTGTACAGGTTGTCGGTATACTCCGGGAAGAGCTGGAATTCCTTGTCGTTGGTCTTGCCGGCCTTCTCCTTGAGCTCGTTCTGAGCCTCGCAGATGACCTTGATGAACGGCTTGGCAGCCTCGAGGCCACCGGCGACGACTTCCTCGTCCGGCTTCTGCTGGCCCTCGTCGTAGATCAAATTCCAGGCGTTCTTGCCGGCACCGGCCTCGATCATGGCGATGGCGACGTCACCGTTTTCGACGACGCGGCCGGCCACAACGATCTCGAAGACCGCGCGGTCACGCTCGCTCCAACGCGGGAAGGCGACCCACTGGCCGTCGACCAACGCCAGACGCACACCGGAGACCGGACCTTCGAAAGGCAGACCGGAGATCATGGTGGACGCGGATGCGGCGTTCAAAGCGATCATGTCGTAGGCATCGTCCGGGTTGCAGGCGAGGACGGTCTCGACGACCTGGACCTCGTTGCGCAGCGTGTGTGGGAAGAGCGGGCGCAGCGGACGGTCGATGATGCGGCAGGCCAGAATGGCGTCGTTCGAAGGACGGCCTTCACGACGGAAGAACGAGCCCGGGATCTTGCCCGCGGCGTACATCTTCTCTTCCACGTCGACGGTGAGCGGGAAGAAATCATAGTTTTCCTTCGGGCTGCTGCCAGCGGTGGTGGTTGAAAGGACCATCGAATCGTCATCGAGGTAGGCGGCTACAGCGCCGTCGGCCTGCTGCGCAAGGCGACCCGTTTCGAATCGCAACGTACGTTTACCAAATGAACCATTGTCAATAACGGCCTCTACGGCCTTGATTTCGGGACCCTCCAAGGGTTCCTCCTTTGTTTAATTTCCTATTTTCCAACATACTGCAAAATGCTTTGTCAACGTCCGACCTCTGTATTTTTTGTAAGGCTTACCTGGCCTCACCAACGCTGGTGGACGGCACGTTGACTTTCACTTCTCAGTCTGAAGCAGCATTGGCGGCTATCGAGCCGGAACACATATCCAGATATTTCAATTATCGACCCTCACCTTAGGGCCGTCGGTTTTTCTTCACGCGCGAACATTATTAGACGTTTGCTACCGCCTATGTCCAATCAAACCTCTGAAAAAGCCCGAGCACGAAGCCCGGGCATAAAACAGCTATCGACGAAGACCAAGACGCTCGACCAAGGAGCGGTAACGGTTGATGTCGACCTTCTTCAGATAATCGAGAAGACGACGACGATCGCCGACCATCAGCAGCAAACCACGACGAGAGTGGTGATCGTGCTGATGGGTCTTCAGGTGCTCGGTCAGATCGGAGATACGCTTGCTCAGCAGCGCAACCTGAACCTCAGGAGACCCCGTGTCGCCTTCGTGCGTCGCATACTTGGTTACGATCTCGTGCTTTTCTTCAGCCGTAAGTGCCACGGCATCCTCCTTATAGTTGCTGCGCGGTGCCGCCGGCATTATGCCGAAGCGCTCTCTATCCGCGGGCGAATACACGCCAAGTTTCAAGTATACGAATAGGTACGGATGAACGCAATTCCGTTGTCGCAGAACCACCATCAAACCATGAGCCGGCTATCGACGGACTGCCGTTAGACAGTCGCCAGTACCCCGCGCCAATGCCACTTGAATTGAACATGCGACCAAAAGCACGGTTTTAGGCCCATTTTTGTGCTTTTCGTCGCGTTTATGAATGAGGCGCGACCAAAAGCACGGATTTACATGCTTTTCGTCGTATCATCGCGGCTGACAGGATAGCCGCTGGTCACACGGCGGCGAGGATACCGCTGAAAAGGACGATAAGCAGCGCGATGCCCTCGATGATGAAGTACATGAGGAACGAGGCCCAGCTGCGCGTCAGGACGTTCAGCGGGGAATCCTTCTTGATGCCGATGAGCAGGCCCACAAACACAATCGCGTAGACGCCCGCCGCCAGCAGTGCCGCGATGATGCCGACGTTGACGGCGTTTGGCAGCGTCGACGCCGACCCGTACACGACATAAGTGGAATACCAGAACTGGAATTTGAGGAGGCATATACCCGCGATCAGCTGATCAAAGCCAAGCAGCAGCAGGAAAAGGATACGCCATAGCCAAGCATGAGCTTCGACAAACGAAAGCGCGAACGTGGCCAGTACGAACACCGTCACCGTCCAAGCGACAAGCGACACTCCCTGCGGTGCGAAGGGACTCAGCAGCTTGATCACCTGCGATGTGTGCTGCACCGCGAGCACGCGTCCGAACCAGTACGGGGCGATGATGGCGATCAGCAGAATAATCAGGTAAACCACCCAGCGCAATGGGCGCGATTGGCTGCGTTTGATGTCGGCCAAAGAAAGATCGGTCTGCGGGATGGAAGCCTCAGGGTGCTTGGAAACACTGACCTTTTCGACTTTGCCTTCGACGATTTCGACGGCCTCGTTGGTTTTGTCGGGAAGAAGGGCATCATTCGATGTGCCGTCCGCGAACTCAGGATTCGCATCCTTCGATTCAACCGTCATGGCCACACCTCATTGATTCCACGAACCTTTCGCATCCTCCATCAGGGCTTCCAGCGAGACGACGCGTTACATTTCGCGTATGACACCGAACGACAATAGAAGAAGACCTATAACCGAGAATAGGTTTGGAACCTGTCCATCGTCGCGATGGGAGCGGATGACGGGAATCGAACCCGCGTAATCAGTTTGGAAGACTGAGGCTCTACCATTGAGCTACATCCGCGTGCCGTTTAATGCGACTTGAAAGACGCACAAAACAACGATTTTCAGTATACACGAAGCATGGAATTGGCGACACCTGCCGGTTTGGGTCACGTCTCAAGGTAGTGATCAATTGAAATTACGGGGTGTCTCCATTTCAAGGCTATGAGCGATTACGAGTACGGGCGTCCCTATTTTAAGGTTGTGCGCGATTGTGAGAAGCCCCTATTTTAGGGTTACGCGCAATTGCGGTTGCGCAGGTATCCCTGCTTCGAAAGAACACGAAATCCACAAAACGCACCATGCCCCACATCAAATCCCAAAATCCGATTTGCACAAGCCGCCGGAAACCATCGGAATAGGCTGACCTACAACACCGACACACAAGACACAAACACGCAAGAACACAAGACCACAAGACGAAACAAAACCAGCAACAAAGCCTACAAACAGGGCGTGCCGCCCGCGAGAGATAACGGACGGCACGCCCTGTTTGCACATTCAGCGATTCAGTGAATCAGTAAACCGTTGAATTGCGGGGACCGGAAAGTCACTTGGTGACTTCGGCATATTGGGTCCGCAGTTCAGTAGAGAGCGCCTCGGCCACATCGGCGCCGAGCATCATCGCCATACCGCCGACGGGACAGCTGTCGAGGAACATCACGTTCAGCGAGCTGTCGGGCATGATGTTGTGTCCGAACTGCTTGTCGAGCTTAGCCACGGCCCTGGTGACAATCGGGCCACCGATCGGGTCGTCCTTCCATTCTCTGAGGGTGGACCACTCGTTGAGCTTGGCGGTCTTGCCGTCGTCGTCAATATCGACGGAAACGGTGTCGGCAATATCGCGGGACGATGTGGCGACCTCAACCTTGTATTCGCCCTCCTCGACCTTCCAGCCTTCGAAACGCTCAGACCAATAGGCGAACGCACGGGAATCAAGATCAACGGAAACCTCGGCGGACTCGCCAGGCTCCAGATAGACCTTCTTGAAGCCCTTGAGCTCGTGGACAGGACGCGCGACGGATTCCTTCGGCGGGGCGACATAGAACTGCACGACCTCCGCGCCGGCCACATTGCCCGTGTTCTTCACGGTCGCGGTGACGCGAGCGGACTGCGGGCCGGTTTTCTCGGCCTTGGCTCCGGTTACTTCAAAGGTGGTGTACGAAAGACCATAGCCGAACGGATACATGACCGGCTTATGGAAGGTGTCGTAGTAGCGATAGCCGACATAGACGCCCTCACCATAGTCGACCTGGCCTTCCGCGCCTGGCCAGTTCATCATGGTCGGATCGTCGTCCAAATCGTTGATGATGGTCTGCGCGAGCTTGCCGGACGGGTTCGCATCACCGAAGACAACATCGGCGGTTGCGGCGCCACCGGCCTGGCCCAGCAGCCATGCTTCGAGGATGGACTTGGCATCGCCAGCCCACGGCATGGAGACCGCGGAGCCATTGGAGAGAATGACCACGACGTTCTTGTTCGCCGCGGAAACGGCCTTCAAGAGCTCAACCTGCTTGGCAGGGATGTCAAGCGAGGTGCGGTCGAAGCCTTCGGATTCGTATTCGGCAGGCAGGCCGAGGAAGAGCAGCACGGTATCGGCGCCCTTGGCGGTGTTGACGGCCTCGCTGGTCAGTGCAGGATCCTGCGCGTCGTCATCGAGCGTGAAGCCGGGAGCGAAGTCCGCCTTAACGCCACGATCGTTCAACGCATCGAGGAAGCTGGTGAGCTTGTTCGGATTAATGAGCGAAGAACCAGCGCCCTGATAACGCGGGGTGCGGGCGAATTCGCCGATGACGGCTAGCTTGGTGCCGGACTTCACCGGCAGCAGGCCATCCTCGTTCTTCAACAGAACTATGGCCTCACGGGCGGCGCGACGCGCGACATCATCATGCGCGTCGACGTCGTAACGATAGCCGGCCTTGCCCTTTTCCATGGCCGGACGGGTCTTGTTGACCAGATCGATCATGCCTTGGGCCATCTTCTCAAGCTGCTCGGGCTTGATCTCACCGTCGCGAACGGCGTGGATGATCTTGTCATCGGTGCTGGTCGGCGGCATCTCAAGGTTGAGGCCGGCGTTGAGGGCGGCGGCGCGGTCGTGCACAGCACCCCAATCGGACATGACGATGCCCTTGAAGCCCCACTCACCACGCAGCAAATCGGTCAGCAGCCACTTGTTCTGTGAAGAATAGACGTCATTGATCTTGTTGTAGGAGCACATGATCGTCCAAGGCTGGGCGGTCTTGACGATGTGTTCGAAGCCGGGAAGATAAATCTCACGCAGGGTGCGCTGCGACATATTGGCGCTCACGCGCATACGATCGGTCTCCTGGTTGTTGGCCGCAAAATGCTTCAGTGACGTACCGACGCCCTTGGACTGGATGCCTTCGACCTCGCCGCAGGCCTCATGCCCGGCCAGATACGGATCCTCGCTCCAAAATTCGAAGCAGCGACCGCCCAGCGGGTTGCGCTTGATGTTGATGCCGGGGCCGAGAATGACGGCGACCTGCTCCTGGACGCACTCCTCACCCATGGCTTCGCCGGTCTCCTTGACCAGATCCGGGTTCCAGCTCGACGACATGCCTGCAGCCGGGGGGAAGCAGGTGGCGGGGACGGCCTGTTCGACATCCATGCCTTCGAGATTCTGCGCCTTGCGCAGTCCGTGAGGGCCGTCGGTGATCGTATAGTTCGGCAGTCCCTTTTCGGGCACCGTGCCGATGCTCCACGGATTGGTGCCGCTGGTCAGAGCTGCCTGCTCTTCTACACTGAGATCTTTGGCGCTCGTTACCGGTGTTGTCTGATTGGTCATTGTGCAACCTTTCTGTATTCCCACAAGGCTCATCTCTGAGCGTTGCGCTACACCTATGTTGATTCAGTTATTGCCGGCCCGGCCATTCCTGTGTTTCAGGATAACCACTTAGTTACCGACCGGTAGGTAGCTACATAATAACATAAAACATCAACATCGATAACACATAATCAAAGCAAAAATGCCCAGCGATGACGAATGCCGCCACCTGCAGAGAAAAACATATCTGCATAGGCGACGGCATCGCATATATTTGAGCGTTTAGCTATCGGTTGGCTCCCATTTTCAGGGGTCAAAACCGTACCAAATCACTCGGTTTGATTACGGTGATGTGCCACGGTTTCGCTCTGAGCCGCATAACGACGATAAACGATCATGGTGAGCACGGCGACGGCCATGATCAGGAGAACCCACCACAAATCCGCCATCGACAACTGCGCATGTGCAGGCGCAGAGCTCGGTTCGCCGCAAAGCGGGGCAGCCGAGGCCGCGGGCTCAAGCCAGCTGACGGTGTACGCCGATTGCTCGGCAGCATTGACACATTGCTTGGTGCGGTTGTGCGGCGCGGTCGGTGCGGGAATGCCGTTGTCCTGATTGGGCATTGGATCGGCAGGAACAGTGGGAGCTGTAGGAGTGGCCCGAAGCGGGGTTGCAGCGCGAGCAGCCAACGCGGCGGTAACCGCTGGCGTCGGCGTGCCCACCGTAGCCGCCGGGGCGCCGACAACCGGGGCAGCCGCAACCACAAAGGATACCGGCAAAGCCAGCGGGGCGACAGATGACGCGACCGGGGCAGCCGCCGGAGTCAACGCCGGGGCCTGCATGCCCACCGTCTGGCTGTTTCCGACAGCCGTGGTGCCTGACCCGTTCGTAATTGTGGAACCATTCGGGTTGTTGGAATTGGCAGCGGTATTAGAGGCATCGGCATTATTGCCATTGCCGGAACCCGAACCGCTGAAATTGCTTCCATTGCCTGTGCTGCCATTGGAACCATTAGACCCATTGGAACCATTATCTGAACCGGAATTGGAGCCGAAGCCGTTCGAACCGCTGGTGCCGCTTCCGCCATTACCGGAACCTGAACCGCCGCCCTGAGCAGGCGTCGTGCCGCTGGTTCCGGAACCACTGCCATTCCCGCCGCTGACGGGGATTGCGATCTTTTGCCAATGCGCGTAGAGCTTGGTGGTCCCCGCGTTCAGCGTAATGGTGTCCCCTGGCTGATAGGTGGTGCCGCTGCCGTCGGCGAGCGTGTTCCAGCCATTGAATATGTAACTGTTTTCATCATGATCGGGAGCACCAGGAACGGTGTAATCGACGAAATTGCTGACGTTCACTGTGCTGGCATTGCCGGAAGCGTTGTAGACAAACGCATTATCGATCTTCATGCCGTACACATGGTCAACGGCCATGTTGGCATCGCCTGCAGGTTGGGTCGGGTCGACATTCTTCATCCTCACCGTGGCCCGCTGGCCCCAGATGTAGGTGCCGGGATGGGAAGCTGACGCATAGGCCTCAAGCACGTGCGACGCCTGCTGACCAGGAGTGGGATTGGTGACGCAGCTGCTCCACGCCGCGTTTTTGACCTGATAAAGATTGTCATCGGCGTCGGCGCAATGAACCTTGTCCCCGGCGTTGGCCGAGACCTTCACCCATTCGCCGCTCGTGGCATCGCCGAGCGGAGGATTCGTGCCGTTGAACGACCCCGGCTTGATCAGCGTGCTGGGCCCCAGATCAAGCCTTGCGAGCGCTGTGGCGCCGGCGAACATAGAGCCGGTATTGGCGCCGGCGGTGTTGAGGTTCCTCAGATCGAGGGCCTCGATTTTCCCGTCCTCAAAGAACATGACGCTGGCATCGGTGAGCGCAGGGCTTGCGGAAGCCGGCATGGTAAGCGTTATAAGGGTGCGATCCTGTGCGAACATCGCGCTTGCATTCGCCACACGAGCCATATTGAAGTTCGAAACATCCAGCACGGTGATGGCGTTGGGATTCGTCGCGTCGCTGTTAAAACGGAACATGTATTGCATAGTGGTGACGTTGGCGGTATCAAAGCCGGAAACGTCAAGACGATCGAGGTGGAAGCAATCGTTGAACATCATGCGCATGTCATTCACTGCGGACGTGTTGAAATGGTTGAGTCCGGTGATTTTCTTGAGGCTGTTACACTCGTTGAACATATAGCCCATCGAGGTCACGTTCGTGGTATCGAAACTCGATATGTCAAGATTTTCGACCTTATGGCAGCCATCGAACATGCTGGTCATATCCCGTACGTTACGAGTGTTGAAATGCCCAATCGGAATGGAAGCAAGGTTCTGACAATTCAGGAACATACGGCCCATCCAGTTCACATTAGAGGTGTCGAAGCCGTCGAGATTGAGCGTTGTCAAGGCAACGTCACCATTGAACATGTCGGCGGTGCTTGAAACGGCCGAAGCGTCAAACCCGGAAAGGTTGAGACTTTGCAGACTGCTCGCGCCCTTGAACATGGAATCAAGATTGTTGATCTTTCCATAACCGGCAGGGGCCATCGTGTTCAGGCCGGTGACGCCGTGCAGATTCGAGCAGTCGAGGAACATGTTGTCGGCACTGACAGTCGCACCATAATTCTGCGAAACCTTTAACGCCGACAGATCGAGGCCGGTCAGCGAAGTGTCACCGGCAAACATGTAGGAAAGTTGTTGCGCGTTTAGAATCAGGTTCGCGGAGCCGAAATCGACGCTTTGCAGTTTCGGATCGTCTCGGAACAGCCCCCAAAGACTGCGGGCATAGCGCACATCGACAGAGTCCAGACCAGAAATATGCTCAAGGTTCGGCATCGATGCGAATGCCCAGCCCGAGTCCGAATTGAGCAGGACGCCCGGCTGAAGGACGATGCTCTTGACGGCGTTGTTGTCCCAAGGATGATTAGCTACACTGCCACCTCCGGAGTTGCCGATGGCGCCACTCCCCCATCCGGTGATGACCCCACGGCTGACGGTCAGGGTGCCGTCGCACAGCTCCCATGGGGCGTCGCCCCACATACCGCTTGCCGCGTCGCCGGCACCGCACTCGCCCT
This sequence comes from Bifidobacterium sp. ESL0745, assembly GCF_029433335.1. Lineage (NCBI taxonomy): Bacteria > Bacillati > Actinomycetota > Actinomycetes > Bifidobacteriales > Bifidobacteriaceae > Bifidobacterium > Bifidobacterium sp. ESL0745. Next base: position 34,740 of record NZ_JAQTHX010000001.1, on the reverse strand, counting down.
GCGCGGAAGGTGATTGCGCAAGAGTCGGCAAAGACTTAGACGTTCCTTGGCTTGAAGACTTCTGCACGGACGCGCCTTCGCTTTGTACGTTGCTGCCCTTGGCCTGCGTATCAGCCTTGTCGGCATCAGACCCGGATTGCGAGTCCCCGGCAGCCGACGATGAATCCCGCGGCACTTTTGCGGCATCGTCACCATTGGCACTCGCCACGGATGAATTCTGCGACATCGTGGCCGAGCCCGCAGCGTCTGCCGCACTTTGACTCGCGTTGGCGGCCACAGGGCCGACAAGCATGGCCACGCCAAGCAGCAAACCGACGATCTTCGTTGTCCTTTTCACTCCTGCCTGTCCTTTCCCTCAACAATCAGACCGCAATCACCCCAATTGCATGTCCGCATTCAGCACTGGCAAAATCGTATCGTTCTCAATATGAACCCAAAAACCAAAACGTCGAACGATAAACTTAATGACAACGACATAGTACCATAACTTGCATCACAGATTAACGGATAATATTGATATATCTATCTATCAGGAATTTTATATTCAATAATTATTATATATTTCTTATTTTTATACATGAAAATCGTTATATTACAACGTATTCAAATAAAATTGAATCAAATATACGATATTCATTTTCAAGACGATTCGTTTTGGAAAATCAAACAAGAATCTTCAAATCTGCCTCAAGGCGAACATATAACGTTTGACATATCACTATATAAGATAACTATCATCATTGTTGATGCTATCCCGACAGCCCAGCCAATCAATCCATACCAACATCACAAACCAGCAGCACGACGGCCGAGGCCACCGGCCCGTCATGACTCAACGAAATATGCCAACGCAGCAAATCCTGCCCAGCCAGCGATTTGCGCAACATTGCCTCGCAAGCCGCGCTCAACACCACATGGGGGCGCGAGCGCGAATCGTCGAGAATCTCGACCTGCGTCCACGGGAAATCATCCAGCGTATAAGGGTTCGGGTGATCGCCCAACGCCTCGCACCACGCTTTAAGTACGGCCTCCTTGCCTGCCCACCGAGCGGCCAAGTGCACCGCTTCACCGTCATGTTTTGCCTTGGCACGGCTGGCAGCCTGCCTTGATTCACGCGTCGAAAACAGCAACCTGCCATGAGCTCCGGGCTCGCTCAATTGTTCGGCGAACGCTGAGACGTCCACGACGTCGTGTCCAACCCCGAGCACGCGCGAACCGCACGAAGTCGGGCCGGTGCCCTGCTGCAAGTCAATCACGGTTTCATGCTACCTGCCCGATATGAAATTACAGGACGGCCAAGGCCGGGCATGCAGTTTCCCATCGTCATCGTCGACGACGTCGTAGCTGATAAACATATACAGATAACATGTATCTATTTTTAAGTTACATCGGACAAGTTAATCGATTTGAACTGCTATTATACATAATTGACATTATCGAACTATTATTACATCAGATTAATACTTATTGACATACGAAAAAGACGCTCGTACGGATTCGATAGAAAGAGCAGGCAGAGCATTTATGAGCATCATATTCCGTGCAAATCCCGATCTCCCAGACGACAAAGTGGATGTCATCGTCGAGGCATCGAATGCGAGCGACGAAGTGATGCAGCTCTTGCAGGGCATCAAAAAAATGAGCCAGCTAAACACCACTACGATCGTGGTCAGCACCGATGAAAGCCTGGAGCTCATACCAGTAGCCTCGATCATCGCCGTCGAGGTCCACAACGAAATGCTCCTCCTGCGCCTGCCGGCAGGCAAGACGACGCTACAAAATTCGCGGATGCCGAACAGAACAATCGCCACCCGCGACACCCTCGCCCATTTTCTTACACGGTTGCCCAACGAGTTCACAAGAATATCGCGTCAGACAGTCATCAACATCAATCATTTGCGGTCATTGAAATTGAGCTATTCCGGCAACATGACGGCCAGCCTTGACGCCGGTATAGAGGAGACCGTGGGGCGGCGATATGTCGCAAATCTTCGGAAAACCATAGGAGCATAAGGTTTGGCAGTATATGAAGAATTCAGACCAAAACCATATCGCCGTGACGACGGAATCGGACAGGAATCCCCACCGATTCCGACTCCGTCGGGGAATGCCAAGCGCCGGCCGAACGCAAAACCTTGGTATATGATGTCATCAACTATGCCATCAGAGGCATCCTCTTCGGCTCGTGCACCGCAATACTCATCGAGATACTCATTCTCGCATCGTGCCGATCACCCGATTCGGAATGGGCACGATGCTGCTCATCGACGCAATCATAGGCATCATCACCCTTGCCTTCCAACGTTCCGACCTGCCCCTGTTCGTCATTACTCCCGCACACCTGGTGTGATATTGGTGATCTGCATTGCCTGAATCCGCATCAACGGATGGCAGTGGCACGTGTTCCACGAGGAGCCCGTCCTGTTCATTATCGGATTCATTCTGGTGTACGCGGTCATTGGGACCGGCATACTCGCCTACTACGGTTTCACCAACAACATCAACGAGCGCCTTGACGTCCGGGCACGAATGAACCGTAAAAACCGAAAAAGGTCGGCGGTTCAACAACCATTCTGGTATCTGTTGAACCGCCGAACTATTGATCTAGATTAATCCGGACCAATTCGAATATCGTTTATCCGTTCAAATAACGACCGCTGCAATGCTGGGCAAGAACATTGCCCGCATCCTTGTTCGCTTCATAGACATAGACCACAGCCAAAACGGTGACATCGAAAGCGGTAAACATCGCGATCACCCACCAATTGAACCTGACCGACGTGCCGGCACTGATGGCGCTACGGGGCTGATTGGCCAGGCACTGCTGCACATGGGCCTGACCCACTTCGTTGCAGTTCAACGTATCACCCTCAACCGGGGTAATGGGGACTCTGGCACTTTGAGGAGCCGACTCGATCACGGAATTCTGGGAGGCGACTACTTGATCGGAAGCCATGTCGACGCGCTCAGCCGCATTCGCCGCAACTGGGGCAACGCACACCGTCACTGCGACAAACAGGGCGATTACAATCTTTTTCAACAACTTCATCACTGCTCCCGTCTACCTAGTGCGTTCCACGTTTCATCGACTCACATAGGCATGAGCCAATGAACCCTCTCTAAACCCATCAATAATTAATATAACACACCACAACGAAGCATCGAGCAAGCGAACCAGTCAGTAATCCACAGGGCGGGTTAAACGGTGCTGAAATGGGGCTGAACGTAAATTCAAATAGCGGAAAGTATACAATTTCATGCATAAAATGTATTATTGTAGCGTTGCTGCTTATGAAAGATCCGCGATGAATGGCGATGCAAAACGTTGTATAGGCAGGACGATTACCAAAAAAGAAAGGATAAGGTGGGGCCTATGAGTATTACGTTCCGCGCGAATCCTGAATTGCCACAGGGCGAAGTGAATGTCATTGTAGAGGCCAACGAGGCCAACGACGAAACCATACAGCTGATGCAGTCGATCAAAGGACTCAAATGGCACAACACGTCCACGATCGCCATCGACACCAATGGCGGTTTCGAGATGGTGCCGACAGCGGCAATCGTTGCCGTCGAAGTCAACGACGAATCGCTGAGTGTTCAAATCCTTGTCAATGCCAACGGCGCCAAAAGAAGCAAACCGGCGATCACCATTCTTTCCGTCCACGACACGCTCGTCCATTTCATGACCCGACTGCCCCCGGAATTCATTCGCATATCACGTCAGGCGATCATCAATATCCGTCATCTTCGCTCGCTGAAACTCAGCTACGCAGGGAATATGAGCGCAAATCTTGACGGTGGTCTGGAAGAGATAGTCGGCCGTCGTTACGTCCCCGGCCTGCGCGAAATGATAGGAGCATAATCGTGAAGAACTTGCATAGTCCCGCAGGCAGCGTCAGCGCGTTGCTGCGTCCTTCCGACAATGACTCATTGCTTCGTATGATTTTGGAATACGCCGTCAAGGGACCGATGTTAGGGGCGTTGACATTGGCCGTCGTCGAGCTGTTCATTCCTGGATGGATACCTATCGGACGCACCAGCATGGCTGCGATGCTGATCATCGATGTCATCCTCGGCGAACTGGCTCTGGCCCTGTTCTGCACGGACCTTCCCTGGATGATCATCATTCCGCTCCATGGCATCTCCACGCTTTTGCTGACAGCGCTCTGGGTCTTCATCAGCGGCGGCAAGAAATGTCTGATCAGCAAAGAGATGCTTGTTTTCGTCATCCTGTTCATCGTGCTGTATATATGCGCCTGGCTGGTTATTTCGGCATACTCGCGTTCCCTTACCGAAGGGATGAACAAACGCCTGGACGCCGCTCTCACCGCGTTCAAAAACAGAAATTTCATGGACGCTTTGAATGGCATCACGCTCAACGACGACGATACGATTGCCGACAACGACAACGCAGGCGGCAACCCGGAACGTGACGCGAACGGAAAAGACGCTACGGATACACAGGATTAAAACCGGTCCTCCTTTAAATATGAAAGACCCGTCTGGCTTCATCGCACAAACAAATTGTTTGTGCACAAAGCCGAACGGGTTTTCTATCCACTCCTATCCACTCGACAACGAAACGTAGGCCCTTGGCTGTTGGTGATATCGCCAACAGCCAAGGGCCTACGTTTCAGCATTCGGTGTTTATACTACAGCGCCAACACCCAGGGGTTCACTCGAAGTAACCGTCGGCACCGAGGCGGGCGTCCGGGTTGAGAAGCATCGCCTTTTCGACCTCATGAGCGTTGTAGGCCTTCGAATCCTCGCGGAAGCGACGGTTGTCGATCTCCTCATAAAGCGGGGCCTCGCCCATCATGCCCATCAGGCGACGACGCTCGCCACGGGCCAGACGCTCGTTGGCGCGCTTGCGCCACTCGTCGAGCGCATCCTGGCCGTACTCATTGGCAACGGCCGCCTCGAAGGCACCCGGGTGCACAAGGGCGACGAAGCCTGAGACGTGGCCGAAGCCGAGGGAGGTGACCAGGCCGGCCTTGATGGAGCCGATATTGAGCGGCTTGCGAAGCCAGACCATGTGGTCGTCCTTGCGCATCTTCGGGTCAACGCAGTCGAGCGACGCGTTGGCCGGGATGACACCAGACTTGAACAGCTGGGTCAGGCCGTCGATCTGGAAGATCGCGGCGCCGCCCATCGCGTGGCCGGTGAGGCTCTTCTGCGAGATGACGAACAGCGGGTTGCCGTCGTTGCGGCCGATGGCGTGCTGGATGGAGTTGTGCAGCTCGGATTCGTTGGAATCGTTGGCGTTGGTGGACGTATCGTGCTTGGATACCACGGCGATGTCGTCGGGGGTGACGCCGAGAGGTGCCAACTGGCGGACCAGCTGGGAGCTCTTACCACCCTGAGCCGCGGCCAGAGCGCCAAGGCCCGGAGCCGGGATCGAGGTGTGCGCGCCGTCGGCGAAGCTGTGGACGTAACCGACCACGGCCGCCACCGGCAGACCCATCTTCAGCGCGATATCGCCACGGGTGACGAGCATCGTGCCGCCGCCCTCGGACTCCACGAAGCCGTCACGGCGACGGTCGTTGGAACGGGAGAAGAAGCGGTCGGAGATGCCCTTGCCATACATCACGTTCGCGTCGGCGGTGGCACCCATGTTGCCGAAGCCGATCACCGAATCCACGCCGATATCGTCGATCGCGCCGGTGACCACGAAGTCAGCCTTGTGCAAGGCGATCTTGTCGACGCCCTCTTCCAGCGAGACCGCGGCGGTGGCGCAGGCCGAAACCGGCTGGACCATGTTGCCGTAGCCGCCGATGTAGGACTGCATGACATGCGCGGCGACGACGTTCGGCAGGGCTTCCTGCAAAATGTCGGTCGGGATCTCGTGACCCAGGAAGCGGTCGAGATAGAGCTTGCGCATGCTGGCCATGCCGCCGAAACCGGTGCCTTGCGTGGAGGCGACCATCGAAGGATGAATCGTCTGCAGAACCTCAGAGGGGCTGAAGCCCGCGGAAAGGTAGGCGTCGACCGTGGTGACGATGTTCCACAGAGCAATCTCGTCAACCTCGCCGACCATGGAGGCCGGAATGCCCCACTTGACCGGATCGAAGCCCTTCGGGAACTGGCCGCCGACGGTGCGGGTCATCGCGAAGCGCTTGGGCACGCGAATCATCGAACCAGGCTCGCGGGTGACGCTCCACTCGCCGGATTCCTCATCCTGGGCGACCGTGGTGTGCTCGGCGTCCATGACGACGTACTGCTGCGCGACTTCTTCGCTCGGCACATTGAAGGTGACCTCGTGGTCGAGGTAGATCTCCACTTCGCCGCTGGCGGTGTCGTTCTGATAGTCGCCGCTGCCCATGCCGTTGTCGAATGGACGCAGGCCGGAGCGGGCCACGACCTCGTCGTGATAACGCTCGGCGATGTCCTCTTCAGGCACGAGATTGCCGTCGGCATCGTACCAGCCGGCCTTCGGGCTGTCCTGCCAAGTGACCAGGCCCATGTTCCAGGCCAGCTCGAGCACCGCTCCTGCGGAGAGATCAACGCTGCCGTCTGGGTGGATGCCAAGCTCGGCCTCGCTGCGGGTGCGGCCGGAGCCCCACGGACCCAGCTCGCCGATGGAGACGATGACGATCTGGTCTTCGGGCTTGACGGTCACGTTGCGCCAATCAGCCAAGTCGACCTCGGCCTGACGCGGCGGGTTCGGGGTGGGCAGCGCCTTGATGAGCGTCGCCTTGCCGTCCTTGTTCTTGGCGCTGACATCGCCGGTCTCGGCGTTCTCGTCGGCGCTTGCCGCGGCGGAATTGGCCTTGTCGGCCTCGGCTTCGGCGCGAAGCGCGGTGATGTCAATGGGCTCGCTGCCCAAGCCACCGGTCAGATCGGCGCGAAGCGGGGCCTTTTCAGCCTCCTTGCGGGCACTGGCATCGGCCAGGTCGAGCAGTTGCTGCGCGATCTCTTCGGTGGAATAGGTACGGATGCCATGGCGTTCGACCACGTCGACCAGTGGATCGTTGCCACCCATCAGGCCGGTGCCACGCACCCAGCCAATCAGCGGGTGAGCGAAGGTGACCCTGCCGGACCAATCCTTCTCGGCACGTGCGCGGGTGACGATGGCATCGAACGAGGCCTTGACTTCGCCGTACGCACCGTCGCCGCCGAAGACGCCGCGGTTCGGGGAACCGGGCAGGACGACGTGGAGCTTATGCTGCACGTCGGTGTCGCCGCCGATGGCCGCGAAGCCGGTGATCGCGCGCTCGACGCCCCAGAGCATCAGGCGTGCCTGCGATTCGAAGAGCTGGCCGGAGTCGGCCATGGTGCCGTGCACCGGAGGTGCCGCGAACGGGAAGAAGAGGCTCGGCTCGTAGGCCGGCTTCAGGATCGTGGTGGTGGCGCCGGTGGTCTTCTTGCTCACGCCGCCGACCCACTTGACGAGGGCATCTACGTCGCGGTAGCTGGAAAGGTTGGCCGGAACCAGCCAGAGCTCGGCATCGCCGACCGCATGTTCGCGGTAGATCTGCTCGGCCCAAGCCTTCACCGACTGCTTGAAGCTGTGGGAGGTGGCGATCACCGTCGCACCGCCGGCCAACAGGCCTTCGACGACCTGGCCTGCGATGGAATTCGGGGCCACGCCGGTGACCACGGCGACGTCACCGGCAAAGCGGGACGCCTTCGGATCGTTCTTAGCATTGCTGCGTGCCTCGACCGCGATGCGGTTGAAGGTGGAGGACAGAATCGTGTTCCCGTCGGTTTCGGCTTTGGAAGCGAACCAAGTGGCCTGATCGGCGACCTCGTGGCCTGCGCCGATGAAGCTCAGTGAGGCGACTTTCTGGTCGTGGTTGTAGTAGAGACGAGCGAGATCCTCACGCGCGGTGGCCCAACGGTCATCGAGCAACAGGGCCTTGCGCTCATCGAAGCGCGGGGCGACCTGATCGCCCCAATCGCTGCCGAGCTCGGCCTCGACGGCTTCGACCACGGCGGCATCCTCGTCCTCGTCTTCGGCGACGACGGGAGCCTTGATATCGAGCTCATCAAGCACGAAGCGGGCGGTCTTGGCAAGCACACCGTCGGCACCGGTGACCTTCTCGGCAAAGGCATCGAGCGCTGCGGAATCGACCACCGAACCGCCGGCACCGCCAGCACTCGGTAGGGCCACGGTTATGCCATGATCGGCGGCGACCTTCTGCACGGCCGCGTCGATCAGCGCGTTGGCGTCGTTGGCGTTGGAGACCTGGGCAGTGTTGAGGCTGGCGAGGTCGTCACCGCGCGAGGACGTGCCTTCGCGGGTTTCGAGCACCAACGTGCCGAGCACGTAGTCCACCCAGCCCTGGCCGAGCTGCCAAGTATCGGTGACGCGCTTTTCGATCTGGGAAAGCTTGATGCCGGAAGCGCCGAAGAGACCGCGAATACGGTCGCGCACGATGTCGGAAAGCACCGGGCCGAACGGCTTGTAGTTCGGGGCCACCTTGTTGACCAAAGCATAGAGATCGGTGATCGACGCCTCGGCGGCACCGTCGACCGATGCCACGCCGAGTTCGGAGCTGATGTCCATCAAGAGCTGGTTGCGGCGCGAAGAAACGCCGTTGGTCAGGGTGTCGGTGGTGTCGCTGTCGCCGATCTGGTCGGGGCGCACCTTAGCCGCGTAGGCCAGGAGCATGGCGATGCCATCAGAGGCCTTGAACGGCAGGTCCGCAGGGCGTTCGCCGGAAGTTGCGACGGGAGCGGCCGGCGCGGCGGCAGCTGGTGCCGCAGGCGCCGAAGCGGCTACGGCAGGTGCGACAGCGGCTTGTGCGGCCGGAGCGGAAGCGGCTTGTGCGGCCGGAGCGGAAGCGGCGGCTGCTGGCTGAGCCGAAGCCGATGCCGATACGTCGTCAGCGTCATCATTATCGGTATCAGGAACCAGGCTATCCGAATCGGTCATATAGACGCGCTGCTCGTCGCGGCCCAAGTTGTAGACCGCAACTTCACTGCCCGAGAAATCAGGCAGACGCAGGGTCTTGGTGGCCAGGTTCGCGAGCGTGGGCTGGTTGCCAAGGCCGACTTCGACGTAGTTCTCCACGCCGAGGCCACCCTGTGCCGGATCGCCGAACATGATGGCCTGCGTCTCGATCCAACGCACCGGGGAGGCGAACTGCCAGGCCAGGAGCTCAGTGAAGAGCAAACGGCCGAGCTTCTGCTCGTCGGCGGCGTAGGAATCCCAGATCGCCGGGTTGTCAAGCGCTTCCTGAATACGGGTGGATGGCACGACGTCAACGATCTTACGAGCGAATTCCTTCGTCATTTCGAACGGGGTCGCCACGAGGTTCGGAATGTAACGGCCGACCAGGCGCGAGTAGTCGATATGCGCCGGAAGCAGGGTGTCGAGCTTGTTGCGGAAGTCGGGCACGCCCTTGCGCAGCAGCATGGAGTGGAACGGCACGTCGATGCCGGGCACATACATGAGTGCGGGCTTGCCGCCGTATTCCTTGACGCGACGCGCGGAATCGGCCTGCAGGGCCTTGAGGCCCTTGAGCGTTCCGGCGATGACGTACTGCTGGCCGGAGAGGTTGTAGTTGACGATCTGCAGGAACTCGCCGCTGGCTTCGGAGACGGACTTGACGTAATCGTCCACGCCGTCGTCGCCCACGCCGAACTGGTTCGGGCGCAAGGCGGCCATACGATAGTTGGAACGGCCCTGCTCGTCCCGGTCGATGAGGCTGTTCATCGCCGACCCACGCTGGAAGACCAGCTCGAGCACCGTCTCGAACGGGATGATACCGGCGAAGGAACTCAGGGCGTTGTATTCGCCCAGCGAATGGCCGGCGAAGTAGGCGGGCCAGATGTCGCTGCCGGCCTCGCGCAGACGGGAGGTCTGGGCGTAGGCGACGGTGGCGAGCGCCACCTGAGTGAACTGCGTCAGGTTCAGGAGGCCATCGGGGTGATGATAGGTCACGCCGTTGGCCGTGAGCGTCTTCGGGTTGTCACGCACGATGGCGAGGATCGAGAAGCCGAGCTTTTCGCGGGTGAGCTTGTCGGCCCGCTCCCAGGTCTGCCGGGCAGCGGCGGACTTGGCACGCTCGTCCAGGACCATGCCCTGCTGCTGGATGCCCTGGCCCGGATAGACGTAGGCGGAACGCGGAGGGCGAACCGCGGCGGTGCCACGGGAGACGATGTTGCCATCGATGCGGCAGGTGACCTCGAGGGTCATGCCGCCGTGACGCAGTTTGCCGATGCGCTCGACCGAAATCTCGACCTTGTCATTGAGCTGCACCATGCCGTACATGTTGTAGGTCCAGCCGACAATTTCGTAATGCGCGCCCTTGTCGTCACGCGCCTGCACGACGTGCTGGGCAGCGGCGGAAAGCCACATGCCGTGCACCAGCGGGGCTTTGAGGCCGGAAACCGCGGCACCACGATGCGAGGTGTGGATCGGGTTGAAATCGCCGGAAGTGCGGGCGAACGCGGTCATCTCGCTGGGAGCGGTCAGCGTGACGCGACGCAACATGCGACGCGGGGTGGCCACCACGGGGTCAAGTCCCTTATCGTCTTCCTCACTGAACGGCGTGCCTGCACCGGTATGGGCTTTGCGATAGCTCAGATAGTCGCCGTAATCGGGCACGTCCACCGGCAACTCGTCGGAATAGGAACGGCCGCGCACGGCGAAACGCTCGACCTCGTGGGCCAGAACGGTGCCGTCAATGGCGGTGTGGGTGACATGGATGGTGACGATGCGGCCGGAAGCGGACTCGGCGTAGGCGTCGGCCCAGCTCGTCAGGTCGATCTTCTCGCCGGTGTGGGCGAGCAGCTCGTCCTCGGTGACCTCAAGTTCCATCTGATGGTCGAGGTGCACCGCGTTTAAGAGGCCTTCGATAACCGGGTAGCCATGGACGTAAACCGAGCCAAGCGCCGTGTAGATCGCAGGCCAGGCGGGGCCGACCAAGGCGTCGGGGGCGATACGCGAGGCGTTCAGGGAACCAGGCATATTGCCGGCCGTGGCGGCTTCGTGGTCGTAACCGAGGTTGGCGGAAAGCGTGTAGCTGGTGTGGGCCTGGCCGTAGGGGAAGGCAACCTTATCGCTCATCTCCTCGATTTGTGGCATGGCCGTGAGCTCATCGCCGGTGATGGCGGTGTTGCCGATGCCGGCGGTGTCGGCCAGCATCGCGTAGACGTGCTTTGGCAGGCGCTCGCGGTCGACCACCGGGAAGAGCCCGGATTCGGTCGGCTTGACGTTGAGCGGGATGACGATGTCACGTACGGCGTGCTTGGAAAGTCCGCCGTCGGGATCGTTGTCCCAGAAAGTGTCGAGGTGGATGTCGAGGTCGAACATCTGGGTGCCGTCCTCGTCGCCCACTTCCCGAATTTCGTAATACTTATCGCCGTTCGGGGTGCCGAAGGCGGGATTGGCCATCAGGTGGCCGACCCAGGAGATGTTCGGGGACTTGCGGATGAAGTCCTCGGCGGTCTTAGCGGCATCAAGTTCGGCGTAAGCGGCCTCTGGCTCTACTCCCCCGTTGATCTCACGGGTGCGTTCCAACGCGGCGGCTTCGAAGCGGCCGAGGATGGAACCGACGGGTTCGTCGACGGTGGTGATACCAGCCACGGAAATCGGGCCAGGGATGGCACGCACAGAATCGGCGGAATAGCGCGGATCCTCGGACTGCCAAAGCTGGTCCTGGCCCCACCAACGCAACAAATCGTTGTCGATCTGCGGCACGAAGGGCACCGGCTTGTGATATTCGTGAATCAGCGTCGGGAACCAGGCCACGTCGGTCGGGGTCACGGTGACCTCGGCGGCACGCGGATAGGCACGCTGCAACTTGTCGATGGCGGCCTGCGGGTCGTTTTCAACGTCGGCACGCGAGGTGAACAGGGAGGCGAATTCGCCGGATTCCTGATCGCAGACACGGGCTTCGGCGCGCTGCAGCAAGTGCAGGAAGCGGTCGGCGTAGGTCGGGTCGGCCCACGGGTAGGTGAGTTCGGCGAAACGCTGCGCCCACTGGACGTAGGTCATCTTGTCGAGGTCGCCGAAGTACGGACGCGAGGTCTTGTTCAGGGCCTCGATGATCTCGTTGCGGCGGCTTTCCAGCTCTTCCGGGTGCTTCATGACACGAACGAGCAAGCGGCCGCAACGGGCGGAGGCGTTCTCCAGTTCATAGATGTCGGCGTGCAGGTGGCTCAGGCCGCTGGCGACGCCGCCCTTGGCGACCACGCCGGCGGGAACCCAGTTCTCACCCAGGGGCGCGAACGGGTCGGAATCATCGGGCTTGGCGCAGATGCCGGGTGTGGCGACAAGCATGCGCTTGACGTCGGGGTTGGTATGGGCTTCCTTGGCCGTCATCGCGGCGGTGCCGATCAGGACGCCGTCCACCGGCATATCGGGCTTGCCATAGATACGGGACCACTGGCCGGAAATGTAGTCGGCAGCGCGGTCGGGGGTGCCGATACCGCCGCCGGCGACCAGCACGAGGTTGTCGCAGGCGCGCACGTCGGCGTAGGTGTCCATCAGCAGCACATCGAGAGATTCCCAGGAATGGTGACCACCTGCGGCTCCGCCTTCGACCTCCATGATGATGGAGACGGGGGCGACGGCCTTGGCGATGCGCACGACCTGACGAATCTGGTCGACGGTACCGGGCTTGAACGCGACGTACGGGAAGCCCTGCTCGTTGAGTTGGGCGACAAGCTGCTTGGCCTCGTCGAGCTCGGGGATGCCGGCGGAGATCACGACGCCGTCGATCGGGGTGCCGGAGGCGCGCTTCTTGGCGACGATGCCGGCGGGGCCGAACTGCAGGTTCCAGAGGTAACGGTCCATGAACATGGCGTTGAACTCGATGGTGCGGCCCTCTTCAAGTTCCTTGTCGAGGTCGGCGATGTTGCGGTCGAAGACATCCGAAGTGACCTGCCCGCCACCGGCCATTTCGGTCCAGTAACCGGCGTTCGCGGCGGCGGAGACGATGTCCGCGTTGACGGTGGTCGGGGTCATGCCGGCCAGCAGCACCGGCGGCTTGCCGGTCAAATCGCTGAACTTGGTGCGGATCTTCTCGCCTGCGGGCGTGGAGATGACCTTGGGAGCGAACTTGCGCCAGTCCTGCGTACGGACCGGGTCGTCTTCCATGGTGGAAAGCGCGGCGCGAGACTCTTCGCTTTCGGCTTCGACCACGCCGACGCCGGTGCCCTGCACCAAAGCGCTCACAAGCTTGCCAACGGTATTGCCCGGGCCCATATCCACGATCCACAGCTTGGTGGGGTCGGTGCTCTTCAAAAGCGCGTCGGTGCGTGCGGCCCAATCGACGTGGTTGACCAGCACTTCGCTGGCCAGTGTGCGGGCGCGATCGGCGTCAAGGCCGCATTCCTTCGCCCAGTTGACGGTGGATTCGACGGCCTCGGCCATCAGCGGGGAATGGAAGGGAACGGTGACCTCGAGATATTCCAAGATCGGGTCGAAGACCTCGCCGCCGCGCACCTTATCGGCGCGAAGCTTGGCCTGACGACGGTGCTCCTTGCCGACCTCGACGGCAAAAGCCGCGAGATCCTCGGGATGGCCGGAAAGCACGTAATTATCGGTGGCGTTGGTCACGGCGAACGCAATCGGTCCGCGGGGCTTGACTACGCGGTCTACCAAGACCTCGATCTGGCGCTTGGTGGCACCGCGCACCGAAAGCATCGGGGTGGCGTCGCCGAACTTCGTGGAGACCGGCAGCAGACGGGACTGGCGGGTACCAGCGGCACCGATCAGGCGCGCGATGGCGAGGATCTCGTCAATGGCGTCAGCGGCGGCATCGATGGAGCCAGCTTCTTCGATGGCATCCACCATGTGCTCGGCGATGATGCCCTGGGAATGGCCAAGAACCGCAATCGGCCTGGCCGCTGCAACGCTATAGCCGAGGCCTTCCGCGTCAATCAGCGCACCCAATTGCGCCAAGGCGATGCCCGGAACGCTGGCGGCTGCGTCGGCGGCAACGCCGAGCCTGGCGGGGTTGGCCGTGAAACCAAAGAGATCGACCGTGCCACCCATCGTGGCCAAGAGATCCGGCCTTACCGCCGAAAGCAGGCGATCCGAAGCATCGGCGTGCGCCTTGAGCTTCTCCGCCAGCGTCGGGTCGGTGCATTCGTCGGCCAGAGAGCTGACCCACGGCGTGGATTGACCGCCGAAGACGAGCGCATGCGGCTCGGTACTGAGGCGATTCAAAAAGAAGGTGTTTTCAGTCATTGTCTTCCTTATATTTGGTTGAAATTCTACGGTTATTAAATAAAAATAAAAACTATTACTTTCAAGTCAACCCGACGCAGGGCCGCTGGCAATTATCTTACCTGCCCCGCGCCGGATTGCGCTTTGTGTCCAAACTCACATCGGCTGGTTGCCATGGTGCTTGCTGGTACGGCGCACGCGCTTCTTGCCACGCAGCAACCGCAGGGATTCGGCGATGGCCTCGCGCGTCTGCTCGGGGTCGATCATCGCGTCGATCTGGCCCGTCTCCAGCGAAAGGTTCGCGTTCAACGTCTCGCTTTCGTACTGGTCAACATACTGCTGGCGCAGCGCCTCGACGTCCTGCCCGCGCTCCTTGGCCTTGTGCAGGTCCTTGCGGTGGATGATGTTGACCGCGCCCGCGGCGCCGAGCACCGCGATCTGGCTGGAAGGCCAGGCGTAGTTGACATCGGCACCGATCGCCTTGGAACCCATGACGATGTAGGCGCCGCCAAAGGCCTTGCGCAGCACGACCGAAACCATCGGCACCTGCGCGTTGGCATAGGCGTAGATCACCTTGGCGCCGCGGCGGATGATGCCTGCGTGCTCCTGGTCACTGCCGGGCTTGTAGCCGGGGGTGTCCACCAAGGTGACCACCGGCAGGTTGAACGAATCGCAAAGCCGGACGAACCGGGCGATCTTCTCGCTCGAATCGACGTCCAAAATGCCGGCCTGCTCGTTGGGCTGGTTCGCCACAATGCCGACCGGATGACCTTCGATGCAGGCGAAACCGACCACTGCGCAACGCGCGTAGAGCTCCTGTACCTGCACGAATTCGCCGTAGTCGACGATGCAGCGGATGACCTCGTTGATGTCGTAAGGTTGGCGGTCATTGTCGGGCACGATGGTGCCCAAACGCTCGGCCGTGGAGAGGTCGGCGCGGGTGGCCGCGTAGGCGTAGACCGGAGGCTGCGCATCCGAGCTGGAAGGCAGGTAGGCGAGCACCGTACGCGCGTAATCGATGGCGTCGGCCTCATCCTCGCCCAAGTAGTGCGCGACGCCGGAAACCGCGTTGTGCACCTTGCCGCCGCCGAGGTCCTCCATGGAAATCGTCTCGCCGGTCACGGATTTGACCACGTCGGGGCCGGTGACAAACATATTGGAATTCTGGCGGGTCATGATGATCAGGTCGGTGAGCGCCGGGCAATAGACCGCGCCGCCTGCGCAGGGTCCGAGAATCAGCGAAAGCTGCGGGATGAAGCCGGAGGCCTCGCAGGTTTTCTGGAAGATATGGCCGTACTGGGTCAACGCTTCCACGCCTTCCTGAATGCGCGCACCACCCGAATCGATCAGCGCGACGACCGGAATCTTCAAATCAAGCGCCATATCCATCAGGTGGCAGATCTTCTCGCCTTCGGCGTGGCCAAGCGTGCCGCCGCGCACGGAGAAGTCCTGCGCGTAGACGGCGACCTTGCGGCCGTAGACCTCACCGAAACCGGTGATGACGGCGGAACCGGCGATGCCCTTGTTGATGTTGCCGCCAGTGAAGCGGCCGATCTCCTGGAAGGTGCCGGTGTCGAAGAGCAGGTCGAGGCGCTCGCGGGCCGTGAACTTGCCTTTGGCGCTCTGACGGGCGTGGGCGTGGTTTTCGGCGTCACGAGCGAGTTCGGCGGCGCGGGCAACGGAAGCGCGTATGGGCTGCTGGTCGAGGGGCTTATCGCTGGACATGGCTTTTTCGACGGCCGTGGTGGTCATGATGTCGGTCATCAGCGATCGCTCTCCTTGTTCGTGCCGTCGGCAGGCGAGGCAGACGAAACGTTTGCGGCGCTATCGGGGGCGGAAGCAGCATCGGCGTTATCAGCCGCCTTGTCGCTGGCTCCGGACTTCTCGCGGTTGGCGGCGCCGTCCACATCGATCTTCATCAATGTCGTGCCGGCGTCCACGGAATCGGACGGGCCGACGAAGATCTTCTGCACGGTGCCGTTGACGGGCGCGTAGACGTAGTTCTCCATCTTCATGCTTTCGAGCACGGCCAACAGGTCGCCCTTGTTGACCACCTGGCCTTCCGCGACGTTGACGCGGGTGACGATGGCCTGCATCGGCGAGTCGATGACGCCGGACTTGCCGTCGTTGGCTTTCGCGCGTTCCTCGACGGCACCCGTCGACGAACCGCGCAGCGGCTGGGTCGGTCGACGTGAACCGCGGGCGCGGGCCGAACCGGTGAGATTGTCGACGATGTCGCGCGGAACGGTCAGTTTGACGCGTTTGTTGTCGACCTCGATGACGAAGGAATCGGTCTCCTGTTTCTTCGGCTTCTCCTCGCCGCCGGAAAGCGAGGCGGGCTGGCCAGTGCCGGCCGTGTTGGGCTTGCGGTTCAGGTACTTGCGCTCAAGCCACTTGGTATATACGGAGAAGGAGTGGTCGTCTTCGGCGGTGAATTCGGGATCGTTGAAGATCGTCTCGAAAAGCGTTTTCGGCGTGGGCACGCCTTCCAGCTTGAATTCCTTCAGCGCACGACGCACGCGGGCGACGGCGGTGGGCCGGTCCTGTGCGGTGACGACGAGCTTGCCCATCATCGAATCGAACTTCGGGGAGACCACGTCGCCGACCTTCACGCCCGAATCGATGCGAATGCCGGGGCCGCTGGGCCAATCGAGACGGGTGAGCGTGCCACCGGACGGGGTGAGGTTCTTGTCCGGGTCCTCGCTGGTGATGCGCAGTTCGAAAGCGTGGCCGCGGCTTTGCGGGGCCTTGGTGAGTTCCTCGCCGTTGGCGATGTTGATCTGCTCACGAACCAAATCAAGGCCACAGACCTGTTCGGAAACCGTGTGCTCCACCTGCAGGCGCGGGTTGACCTCAAGGAAGTAGACCTTGTGCTGCCCGGTGACCATGAACTCGCAGGTCCCCAGGCCGACGTAATCAACGGCGCTGAAGAGGCTGCGGGAGTAGCGCTCGAGCTGTTCCTTCTCGTCGTCGGTGAGGTAGGGGGCCGGAGCCTCCTCGATGAGCTTCTGGTTGCGGCGCTGCACCGTGCAATCACGCGTGGAGTAGACGGTGAAGTTGCCGTGCGAATCGCGTCCGGACTGGGTTTCGACGTGACGAGCCTTGTCGATGAAGAGCTCGACGAAATATTCGTTGAGGTCTCCGCCTTCCAGCGCGTCATGGTTCATATAGAAACTACGCAGCTCGTCGTCGTTGTGCACCAGGGTGATGCCCTTGCCGCCACCACCATCAGTGCGCTTCATCATTACCGGATATCCGTTGATCTGGGCGAACGTCAGCAGCTCGCGCATGTTGCTCACGGGCTCGGAAAGGCCGGGCACCGGTGGCACGTGCGCACGTTTGGCCACGCGGCGGGCGGTGATCTTGTCGCCGAGGTCCGTCAGCGCCGTCGGGCTCGGGCCGATCCAGGTGGCGCCGGCCTTGATGACCTTGTCGGCAAACGAGGCGATTTCGGAAAGGTAGCCGTATCCGGGGTGGACGGCGTCGGCGCCGCTGCGGTGCAGCACGTCGATAATCAGATCCTCATCCATATAGGCCCGGTAGGAATCCCCATGCAGCAGATAGGCTTCGTCGGCCATCTGTACATATTGTGCATCTCTGTCCTGCTCGGCGTAAATCGCTACGGTCGGTATCCCCATTTCGTGGGCCGTGCGGATGACGCGCAATGCGATTTCGCCGCGGTTCGCCACCAGCAGTTTATTGACATTTTTGACCATAGGTTCCAACCTATCGCCTATCCCCCACCGATGAAATCAAAGGAATCGACAAAATCGCCCGACCGCTTTTGTAGGTTTGCACAAACCCCTATACACAACAAAATTAATCGTACAAAACGTACCAAAAAGTCTTATACTTCGGTGTTTTTCTCGATTGTTGAGAGTTTTCTGCCACCATTCACCCCATAGTGAAAAATGACAATAATAGACATGTCTTGGCGGGCAACAGCTATAAACCAGGCACGAGCGGAGGCAACCGAGGATCAGATTAAGGGGCTAATCAGCGGCGGGCTGCGGCGTACGGAGCACCGGCTCCGCGCTCGTCGGCCTGCTGGTCTTCATCCTGGTTTTGGTCGTCGTCGGAGCGCTCGCCAATCTGATCGAAATGCATCAGCGGCGCAGCGGTGAGCTGCCGCACCGCCACGACGGTGCCGAAGGCAATGCAGACCAACCCGGCGATGGACAGGTAGGACGTCAGGGACGAGGCACTGGCGACCCACTGCGACGACACCCGGTAGCGCCCCCACTGCCAACGCAGATAGAACACGTTGATCCAGCATACGATACCGAAGGAGATCATGAGCGTCGAGCCGATCTGCACGCTCATCACGTGCATCCGCTCGGCGAGGGGATCCATACCCGATGTCCTTGTCAGGGCAAGTACGGCCATCGCCAGCGCGCACACCACCAGAACAACCGACAGCATTGCCGAAAGGCTATAGGCATTGCCCAACATCATCGAGAACATCGTCATAATGACGTACAGCCCCTCCACCAAAGTCACCAACGCCCTCCATGGCCTGGGGACAGTGATCAGCAGCAGCATGCAGGCCACCAGCAACAACCAGAGGGTTATGGGAAAAGACTTGCTGCCAAGAAGCCACTTTGCTATCGGTATGGCAATCAAGGACACAACGAAGAAGATCGCCGCCTGCAGGACCAACCACCAACGACGACGAACAGCAGCGATCGCAAACGCCGCCACAGCCATCAGCACGATCAAGGTGATGTATATGCCCTGGGCTGCAAACAGAGAAGCAGAGGCAAACGAAGAAAACCATTGCGGTGTGGCGCCTTTAAGATTCACCGAGACCGTATGATCCAGCAGATGTCCCTTGACCGGCCGTCCCAAAAACCAATGAATAAGGAATGCCAGCAAGATGAAGACCACCGCCAAGACCACCGCTGTCAAACGGCTACGGAAACGGGGGCTGGAAATATCCAGATGCCTTTTCTTTTCAATCGAACCAATATCCTGCACAGGGCCACCGCGGCGACCTCGTGATCCGCCCATGCCCTCGGACGGGACATCAGCCACATTTTCCAAGCCGATGCTTACGTTCTGTGGACCGTTTTCCATCATATTGATTCCTGACCTCGCTTATAGGCGACTCGCAATTTCAAAAGCAACTGAACCACACATCCATACCATCAAGACAGTATGCGATCCATATATGCAATATGGTGTGAGGCGACACCTGACAAGAATTCAGGCGAAGCATCACACCATATTCAGTAGCATCTAGCCGAGCACATTGACCAAACGTTCACCGGCAGAACGGTGCTGGCAGACTATCGGCACGTTGCGCCTGCACAGGGCCAATGCCAACAGCAGAATCAGAGGCAACAACCACCACAACATGAACAACTTCGGCTGCGTAATCTGAATCGCCTCAGCGGGCGCATCGTTACCGCACAGCGGGCTATTAGACGTGTATGCAACAGTACCTACGACATATCCGGAAGTTATGCACTCATATTGCCGCTTCGGCGATTGGCCTTGCCCATTCCTTTGCTGAGGACGTACGGTGGAACCGATATGGTCACGCTGCCCGATCACGGGAACCTGCGGCAGCATACGAGGCGGAAGACCAACCTGCGGCATTCCTGGATTCCCACCAGTCAGGGCTGTCGGAGTAGTCGGAGCCGACGTTGGAACAGCCGGAGTCGGAGACTGGGAAGACCCGGGATTCGGATTTCCAATGGAATTCGAATTCTTATCCGAGCTGGGAGCTGGAGACGGAGCCGGCTCAGACCCTTGCGTCGGCTCAGGAGACTGAGACGGCGTGGGTTCGGTTCCGGGCTTCGGTGCAGGAGACGGCGACGGGGCCGGGCTCGGTGATGGGTTCGGCATCGGAGTCGGTGATGGGTTCGGCTTCGGGCTCGGTGATGGATTCGGCATCGGAGTCGGTGATGGTGCAGGATCGGGAGCCGGATCGGGGTTCGGCGTCGGAGACGGAGCAGGCTCAGGATCAGGAGTCGGCTTCGGAGACGGGGTAGGCGGCGCAGGCTTAGGCTTCGGAGTCACAGGCACCGTAATAGTAATAGGATCCGCCGGACGCTCCGGACGCGGAGCCTGTGAAATAGTCGACGTAGCCATCCTGATGAACCCGAGATTCTCATGCTCGAGCGCGTACGTGCCATTCGGCATATCCTGAATCGTCGGCAACTCGGGGAGATCGACCAATGCATAATGCAGGCGAATCTCGTTATCGACCTTGTCGCTCTGCGTCTCAGAGGCCGGGCGCGAGCTCAACGCCCTGTCCCCGCCCTGATCGGACTTGGTGACGGCAAGGTTCGTCCAATAAGTACCATTCTTGGAAGTGAACTGCAGCTCGTGCGTTCCGGCAGGCACACCCTTGAAGCTGAACGTGCCATCAGAGGCCACATCCGTCGTCAACGGATACGCGCTGGACAGCGGCTCAGTATCGCTCACACCACGTGTGAAGCCAAGACCCGTCTGATCGACCATGGAGATCTTCACACCACCGGCCGGCAGATCATCTTCACCGGAATCCATAATGCCATTGGCGTTCTTGTCCAGCCACACCTTGCCGCTGACCACGCGGTTGGCCACACCGACCGACGTCTGATCATGGATCGGACCGGAGTACCACTGGTCGACATACTTGCTGTCGATCTTGTTGGCCCCACCCGTCGTGAGTGTCATCGACATGTTGACATTGCTTTCGGTGGCACCGGAAGCCGGCGTCCACACCACACCCCACGCCGGCGCATGTTCATACCCGGCAGGGATTGTCACATTACCGTCAGCATCGATGGCGCCTTCCTCCCATCCGGTCACATCATCCCGGCTGATATTGTTTTCCGTCTTGTCTGCCAAATCACTGGCCTTGGCGAAATAGACATGCACTTGCTCGGCACCATGGCTGTCGGCCTTCTTGAGCTTCACACCCTTCAGGGTGTAGTTGCCAGAGTAGGACGACAGACCTGGTGTCCCGTCGAGCTTCGTGTTCGACGGCAAAATGTTCACCGCGAACGCGCCACCCTGATCATCGTCCTTGCGGTAATAGCGCATCATGTCGAACGTCATATCGCCCTTCAACTCGACGACCGGGTCCTGCGCATCCACACCGATAGTGGTATGACGCGCACCCCACACACTCATCGACGCCGTCGAAGAGGTACCCAGAACATCCGACGGCTGAGCCATCGCGCGCTTGGACATGATCGTAGCCTGTACGGGGAAAGCATCATTCGACTTCACATCATGCGCAGGATCCGAAGGACTTCCCACCTTCGTGGAGAAATGAATCACGAACAGGCTGTCGTTCACCGGCCTGTCCAACGTCCACGTCAGCACCCGAGAACCGGGGGTACTGGTCGGATCAGGCAGCATCGTGCCGCCGTTCACCTTGCCATCGGAAGCCTCTACACTAGTCGGCGACTGGTACGTGCCATCCAACACAGCACTACCAGGTTCGTACTCAAGCCCCTTGGGCAGCGTCACGCTGACATACGCCGTGGTCGTGCCTGAAGCACCACCAGGCTTGCCTGGTTTAACATAACCGGTCAGCTTCCAATCGACCCGACGCTGCTGTTTGTCCAAGTCGAAAACGGATTTAACGCTGGCATCTGCGTTCTGTTGCTCAACCCCAATGCCAACGGAAGGCGTCTCACCGGTAACATACATTGAGTCGCCAAGGTCTCGGCCACCAGAATCGCCACCAAGATAACCCTTCTCCGAATCGTATTGTGCCTTCTTGTAGTAATAAATCGGGTCTGCAGAAGTATGGTGGAACGGCATATAATCACTGTTATTTTCTTGGGCATACTTCTGGTAGAGAGCCAGTGCATCAAAACTTGCAGATGCATTTTCCCAATTGACATCGCCCGCCTTGCTGTCATCATCAATATTCAAGCTTGTCAGGCCGAAGTTTTTCACCTGCTCGCGTGTATACATGTACGACGCCCCTGTAACCTGTGCCACGCTACCAATCTTGGCATCAGGCTTAATGGGCAATGCAATCGTCCCCACGGTGTATCTACTCACAATTCCAACTCTGTGAGCCTCTTCGGCAGTCCTACCCACAAACACCAGCCCAACAACGGTACGCCCACCTTGCTCCGCTTCGGCCTTAGAATCATATAAAACAAGGTCTTTCAGCTGTGTCTTGTTCTGTTCGGTGTCATCGATCCAAGACGTCCCATCTGGTTTGACTGCATACTTCACCTCGACAGCAGTCTTGCCATACTTATTCGGGTTGAGGTTCCACCCACTCCACAGAGGCTTCCCATTAGTTTGCTGGTACAGCCGCAAATCGAGTTGGTTCTTTTCTGGCACGTCAAACACGGTCGGGTCGATCTTCACCAGATTGAGCTCAGCCACAGGCAACTGTCTTGTTTGTCCGATAGTCACAATTGAGCTCACATACAGCCTGGTACCTGCCCCCTGAGGAGCCGAATCAGTACCATACTTCCAGTCTGACCCACGCCACGTAGCACAATCAGTCCCGTTTTCTATATCGCCTTTACTTACATTCTTACCGTTTCTGTTCACACCGTCATACGTACACGAATAATTAATTCCATTAACAATGGGAGTCGTGAGACCTACTGCTATCGTTTTGTTTTTCGCATCATCATTCTCTGCAGCCTGATTGGAACGATCCTTATCACCAGTTGCGGCGGCGACGAATTCGTTGGAAAGGCCTCCCTCTTCCATGTCAGCCATCAAAGACAAACGAGTGGCACTATAATGGTCGAATATACCTTGCATCTCGGAGCTTCCGGGACTCTTCGGCGCCGTGGTCGGGAAAACCACATACAGATACCCGGTCGACAGCTCGCCTGCAGTCTGCTGTGTGCAACCGGCGGCCATAAAAAGCGTATTACACTGGTCAGTTAGCGTATGCGATATTGCCAGACGGGGAAAGACACCGTTGGTGTCATAATCCTTGACCGTTACGTTGAAAACAGTCCTGTCAGATTCTCGATTCTGGTCAACTGTCACATTGCCGTTCTTATATACATGATCAGCCTGACTGAGCGAAGGGTTCGCGGACACAGACTCTGATCCAGCGGCAGACCACTCATCAAACGTCGGATACCATCCGTATGTTCCCGGGTCACGCCCTTGAGAATATGAACTCCTTTTCACCCAAGCACTGTCCCAAAAGTACGGCTGTAAAGCGGCTTCGGCAGGCTGCTTCTTATTATCCTCGCCCTTCGCAAATATAGAGTTCAGGGAAATCTTGAAAGAGATATCACCATTGGGCTTTTGCAAGCCTCGCATACCCTTGTCGACATTCTTCTGCCGCATGTCAACTGACCAAAGAACCTTACCAAACATGCCCTTGCGCTCGCCTAAGCCGTAATTGAGTTGCGTCGAGGCACCGGCACCGTCAAAATTAACCGTCCGCTCCTGCGAAACTTCGGTTAAATCAGCTCTGATGTTTAGACTGGCCTTCGCGGAAACCGTTACTTTATCAGGCGTGTTCGTCATGCTTCGATCGACTGTATCATTCGGTGCATGGCTCGTGGAAACCGCCTGAGCCACCCACGACTTCGCCTTCGGCTGCACCGTCTCGCCGTTGTTCATCAGCTTCACATCCAGCACCAGCGTCACGCCCGACTGACCCGGCACCACGATCGGCTGGCTCTTGGTTCCCTCGAGCAGGCGGTAGGCGGTCAGCACCTGAGTCGGCACACCGTCAATAGTTTCCTGTGTCACCTTGGGTTCGAAACCTGCGGTCTTATCCATCCAGCCCATATCAGCCTGGTTGAACGTGACCTTCGTCGCGGAGTATGGGAGTTCAAAGCGGAAGCCCACACGGGCCTTCTTGAACTGCGTGCCCGGTAGGTCAGGCTGAACCGCGAAATTATAGTTGTAGCTGATCTTGTCGAACGAACGCACCACATCGTTGTTGGCGTCCTTGTCGTTGCCCGGGTCATTGTCAGAATCCCAAGGCGCAGTACCCGTCTCCCATTTCTTCGAGGGATCCAAGCGGAACTCACTGATCTTGGCGGCCTGCTGGTCAAGCATTTCTTCCGGCTCGCTCTGAGGACCGACCTGCGGAGTAAGCTCCTCGGCCTGCGGCGCGGGTGTAGCCTGCTTTGACGCAGAAGAACCAGACTGAGCCTGCGAAGCTTCAGAAGACTTGCCCGCAGACGTCGACGACGAACCAGCCGCCGCACCATCCTTACCAGTGGCAGAAGCAGAGGAACCAGCAGTCGAACTTACCTTACCGGTAGCAGTGGTAGAGGAACCGGCGGCAGCCCCTGCTTTCTGCGACGTGGAAGCATCCTGCTTTGACGAAGATGAATCAGACTGAGCCTGCGAAGCTTCAACAGACTTGCCCGCAGACGTCGACGACGAACCAGCCGCCGCATCATCCTTACCAGCAGCAACCGCGGACGGCTGTTGCAACGTGTCTGGCTGCGCCTGAGTTACTGTTGTCTGAGTGCTCTGCTGCAGCTGCGTCTGCTGAACAGCCTGCTGGCTAGCATCTTGCCCCCCCCCGCTACTTCATAAGGGCGGGTTCTAGCGATCGTTGCAACGCCCTGAGGTGAATCGGGGTGTCGCATGGCGGCATACGAGTACGGCGGGAAACGCTATCCGGACCGCAAGACGATGCTGGCGGCCAGGCGCGGCCATTACATCCGGCTGGTCAACAACGGCATGAACTACACGCAGGCGGCCCGCACGGTCGGGGTGAGCAAGCGCACCGGCAAGGTCTGGCGCAACGGGCGCACCAGGAGCACCGGGCGCAACGAGAGACCGAGCGTCGACTGCTACCGTAAAGGCATGGAACAGCCCAGGACCATCAACGGACGGTATTTGAGCCAGGAGGAGCGCCTCCGGATGGCCGACCTGCGCCGCCTCGGCCACGGCGTGCGCGCCATAGCGCGCGCGATCGGCCGGCCGCCGTCGACGGTGAGCCGCGAGATGCGCCGCAACACCAACCCCGCCAGCGGCCTGTACGAGCCCTACCGCGCCCAGCAGCAGGCCGCCGCACGGCTCAGACGGCCGAAACCCCGCAGGATACTCGCCGACCCGAGGCTCCGTGCGGCCGTCTCCTACGGCCTCTCGCGGCACTGGAGCCCCGAGCAGATCAGCCGCCGGCTGGTCACGGCGTACCCGGATGATGGGACCATGCGCGCAAGCCACGAGACCATCTACCAGGCCATCTACGTCCAGGCCAAGGGCGAACTCAGGGCCGGGCTGAAACAGGCCCTGCGCCAGGGCCGCACCGGACGCAGGCCGCAGGGAACGCCCGACGGGCGGACGAAACGCTTCCGCGACCCCATGGCCATGATCGCCGAACGGCCGCCCGAGGCCGACGACCGCGCCGTGCCCGGCCACTGGGAGGGCGACCTCATCACCGGCGCATACAACAGGAGCGCCATCGGCACCCTCGTCGAGCGCACCACCCGGTTCACAGTGCTCCTGCACCTGCCCGACGGCCACGACGCCGGCCAGGTCCAGCAGGCCATCATCGAAAAGATGGCCGGCCTGCCCGGGCCCCTGCGCCAAAGCCTGACCTGGGACCAAGGCAGCGAGATGGCCCGCCACGCCGGCATCAGGACCGCCCTGGACATGGACGTCTACTTCTGCGACCCGCACTCGCCCTGGCAGCGCGGCACCAACGAGAACACCAACGGCCTGCTGCGCCAGTACTTCCCCAAAGGCACCGACCTCTCCATATACCCGGAGGACTACCTCGACGCCGTCGCCCGCGAACTCAACGACAGGCCCAGAAAGACCCTCGGATGGATGACACCCTCAGAAAAAATCACACCGCTCCTCCAAGGCATCCGATACCCTGAACCCGACAACTAGACAACGGTGTTGCAACCACCACTAGAAACCGCCAACCCGTGGTTTCAGCCTCAATGCGGATCTGTACAATTTGTTGGCGTCGGGATGGGTCCTGTTCGACCATGATAATTCCACGAGATGGGAAGCCGTGCCCGACAGGAATGGTGGCTGAGTTGGTGGTGTTCACGTTGCTTGTTCTGGGGACTTTATCTCGTGCTGGCCAAGAAGAGGCGAGAAGAAGCATTGAGCAGTGATCAGTAATCTCAGTGAACAATAGCATTGTCATTGCTTGTGTGAATTGAAGGTGCGGCAGCTATACAGATAGCTGCCGCACCTTCTTGTTACATCAATGAGCATGGAACGTTGCTGCGAGGGTTCTTCAGGCAGAGAAGAACGGACGCTGCCCTATGCTCAAAGGGTTTTTGTTGGCGATGGGTCGGATTTCCGGGACTTTTTGCTCACGCCGATCATGATGCCGGCCGCAAGGAAAACCAATCCGACACAGGCCGCATAGTCGATGATGGCGCCGGTGGCAGCCAGTATTGGCTCAGGCGCCTTTGCAGCCATAGGCGTTGGGTGTGTTGAAGGAGGTGCCGAGACATGGACCGGATGAGGTGTGGGCTGATTCGGAGCTGCGCTTGTAGGCACACTTGGATTTTGCGTCGAAGTGGGGGGAACGGTTGTGCCGTTTCCTGGGGTTGAGGGTGGCGTGATTGGCGTGGGTTTCGGGTTAGAAGGGCCAGGCGCTGGATTTGGTGACGGATTCGGGTTCGTTGGCGTCGGACTCGGATTCGGCGGCGTCGGACCGGGCGTTGGCGTCGGCGTTGGGCTTGGAGTAGGCGTAGGGCTGGGACCGGGCTCCGGGTTCGGATTCGGATTCGGATTCGGCGTCGGCGTCGGCACTATGAAACGCAACAACTGCGAGACATTGCCATTGTATTGGACTGGGGCACTGCAGGGGCACGGTATCGTGGTGTCAAAAGTGAGGGAAACGTCGTGTACGGAACTATCCAAATCGCTCCAGGTCACGGTTCCGGTGTCTGGATTGTAGACTCCCGAGGCCGGGGTGATGTTCTTCGGGGCCACGTACGTGCCGCACTTCGTCTTGGCCGTGGGCAGACTGACGTTGGAAGTCGCGGATCGCAAAAGGGAGGAAGGGTCAAATGTGGGTGCTGCGGATTGCGGCGAAGGTTCAGATTCGGATTGTGCAGCAGGAACCGTTGTCGTCGTTGGCGTCTTGGGCTTTGCGGATACGGTTTGTTCCGGCAATGTGATGTGTTGGTTCTTAAGACTTACGGTATGGACGTCTGGGATATTTTTGAGCGGCGAGACATCGAGAATCTGATTGCCGTCCAGCGTTATCGTCGCGCTTATATAGTTCGTTGAATTATAGATCAGGCTGTAAAGCGGCGTGATGTCGCTGATGCGGTTGTTTTGCAGATTGAGGTCTCCGTCTCCTTTGTCTTTAAAGGCACTGCAATCGCTGATGTTGTTGTTCGCAAGGTTGATGCCGGCGTGATGGAGATCTTTCAGCGGCTGCGGATCGGTGATGTCGTTGTTGCTGAGATCCAAGGATTGGGCATTGCTGAGCGGGATATCGTCGACGGTACTTGTGAATGGTTGGAGACTGACGATGTGGTTTTTGGAGAGGTTGAGGTTTACCAGAGCATAAAGACTGGCCAATGGTGTTACGTCGGTGATGTTATTTTGGCTCAGATCAAGGTCGGTAAGGTTGCTGCGGGTTTCCGGATCAAGTTTCAGCGGGCTTAGGTTATTGATTTCGTTATGACTGAGATTCAGCGTTTTGAGATTTATCTCGCCACCGCCGAATCGAGAACTGGCCAAATTGACGAGCCTGTCGAGCGGGGTGAGGTCGCTGATCTGGTTGTTGTCCAAATCGATTGTCTCGAGTTTGGTGAGGTTGCTGACGGCTGCTATGTTGCTAATACGGTTGTTGCTGAGGTTCAGCGTTGTCAGCTTTGTAAGGTTGCTTATCGGTGTGATGTCGCTGATCTGATTGCCGCTTACGTCGAGATACGTCAGATCGGTGAGATATTGCAGGCCGGAGAGATTGGTAATGGATTTGCCGGAGCCATATCGAATCATCCTGGCCTGTTCGATTTTGTATTTGCTGAATGTTTGATCTGTGTTGGAGGCGCTGCCGGTCGTGATTTCTGCCACCATGGCCGCGAGGTTATGGTCGGGGAAACATTGGGCGATGGTTGAGCTGCCGACGATGCATGCACTATCGGAAGGCTTGGTGTCGTTGGTTGGGGGATTGACGTCGATTGGGGGCTTCGCGTTCGAGGGAGGATTCGGGTTCGAGGGAGGATTCGGGTTCGAGGGAGAATCGGTGGGGTGATTTGTATCAGCGGGTGGATTTGCGTCCGTAGGTGGATTTGCGTCCGTAGGTGGATTTGCGTCCGTAGGAGGATTTGCGTTGGTGGGGTGATTTGCATCAGTAGGGGGATTTGCATCAGTAGGGGGATTTGCGTTGCCTGTTGAGGGACTGGCGCTCGCGGATCCACTTCCGCTCCCGCTTCCGTTCGCAGACGCACTCCCGCTCCCGCTTCCACTTGCGGGCGCACTTCCGCTCCCACTCCCACTTTGCGAGGTGACGGTCACTGCAAAGGCTTGACTGTCAGTGACCGACATCGCGATGAACATCGAGATGGCCAGGACAATAGACATAATGACATATACGGCGTGCTTGATTCCATGGTTGACATGGGAAAGCCCCTGACGAATCTCTTTCATGATTCAACACTTTCATTCGTATTCTTTGCGACGTGTCGTATGTGAACCGTCGTGAAGATGCAGATGAATTATGATTCTAGCGTATTTTTTCGTCGATTTTGATGCCGGAAAGTAAAAAATAAAAGAATTTGACGTTTGCGGAGAGAGTTTATCGGATTTTGATTATTTTTAGTAAGGAAATTGTTGATATACCGGTATTCTTGTCTATCTCGCTACAAACGGTCAACATGATTTTAATGATTATTAGAACGTTTGATGTTCAGTTGAGTTGCTGAGTAGTATAACAATTCCATTTACTGATAGGTAAAAAGAACGGTGATTAAAAAATTTTGGCATTTTTGCTTTGATTTTTCCGATAGCGAAAGACTCTGGCGTCGAATTGGAAGGTATGGCGGGATCGATACGACGAAATCCGTTTGGTAATTGTGAATGTGCATTTTCGACTTCAATATGTGATCATATGTTCGAAGAGGCGAACGTGCGGTGTCGGCGAGAATGCGCGCTGGGAATGCGAAAAGCGGTACCTGTGGGCGATTTGCTCATCCAGGGATGCCGCTTTTATTCGAACGTACTACGTGCTCATTGGAACTAGTGTTGAGCCGAGGCCCTGCGCTTGTTGATGATTACGAGTGCCAGACCGGACACCAGCGTCATCGCAAGCACGCCGACGATGACGGTGATACTGCTGCCGGTCGTTGCGAGCTTCGCTTGCCCTGAAGCCTGCTCCTGAGCCTGCTCGGTCGCTTGCGCCTGTGTCTGTTCTGGCGACTGCTTGGCCACTTGCGCTCGCTGTTGCGCGGATGCTTGAGCCTGCTCGGTCGTTTGTGTCTGCTTCTGCTGTCCTTGCACCGTGACTTGCGTCTGGCTCAGTTCCTTGTCCTGTGTTTGTTGCGTTGCCGGCTGCTTTTGCGATTCTGTTGCCGGAGTTTGCGCGCCCGACGTCGGAGTGGATGTAGGGTCGCGGGGGGTCAGACGTCAACGTAGGCGTGGTGCCCAGCGTCGGGATTGTTCCCAACGTCGGTGTGGTGTTTGGGATGAGTTCGGGACTGGAGCCGTTCGGCGTGATGTCGCTGAACGAACTGGCGGATCCGTCGCTTTTAAGCCTCAGAAAGGTGAGATTGGTGAAATATTGCAGCGCGCTGATGTCCGTGACAAGGCTGGGGCTGTGCATATTGATCTGTACTACCCTGTTTGCCTTTGCCTGCGTCAGCGTGTCTGTTGGTGATGCATGACCTATGGCGCTCATCACTTCGAAGCGCAGTCCTTCGTCCGGGAAGCAGTCGGTGATAGTCGAAGTGCCGATGGTACAGGTGCTTTGTGCACTGGGCTCTTCGGCGTTGGCGTTGGATAGCGGAAGAAGCAGTACCATTGCGGAGATGGCGGCAATTCCCATGGCCGCCAGGTGTTTGAAGGTGCTTTTGTGCACTTTTGGCATAGTTGGGCCTTCCTCTAGGTCGTTTTCGGTCTTTTGTGCCTCTTACGGTTTGTTCCTGCTGGATACCCGTGCAGTAGAGAGCAATACGTTTTTATGTTTGTATGTGCAAAATCAAACGCGCAAATCATAAAGAAGCAGCGTGTAGAAGTTACGTTGTTGGATTACAGTGTAACTTGAGTTATCGTTTTTTGACAGATGTCTGCAAAAGGAAACTACCGCAAAAATTATCGATAGATAATGATTATAAATACTTGATATTGTTATCTTGGATGTATTTAGGTTCTTTATCTGGAAAAGTAAACAAACAATAGATAATCAATAGATTTTTATTTTTTGGGTTTGTGAGCAAACCAACAGGGGGGAGTTTGCCTCTTGGTTACTCCGACGGCTTAGATGTAAAAGCGGCTGGTGTGGGTTTAGATATGACAACGCCCCGATTATCGAATGCAACTTTCGTTGCTTGATAATCGGGGCGTTGCTTAATCGTTAGGAACGATCGCTCTTAGCTTGTAAAGCGAAAGACGGCTCCTAACTGTGAAGCGGGAATGCGGCTCCCAACACGTTTCATGCGCTGGAAGCCGCATCGTGCCTATCGCTCGGCTTGGTGCCGTTTCAGGCTTTTCAAACCGATGGCGGCGCAGGCCAACAGAATCAATGCGATAACCGCCAGAGCGATGCCTTCGACATTGCTGCCGGTTGTGGCCAGCTGCGTCGGTGCGGATGCCTGGGCTTGCGGCTGTTGATCGGCTGCTTGCTTTGGCGAGTCAGTCGTTGCGGTCGTTGCGTTTGGTGTTGCCGTAGGTGTGCCGGGGGCCTTGTCTGACTGAGTGCTCGGCGGGTTGCATTCCGGAAGCGTGGATGTCGGCGTGGTAGTCGACGAGTTTGGTGGGTTAGCGCTCGGCGGATTGCAGCTCGGAGGTGTGGCCGGCGGGTTGGTGCTCGGCGGGTTCTCAGACGGTGTCGTGGTCGGAGGATTAGTGCTTGGAGGGGTTGTCACCGGCGGGATTGTGCTTGGAGGGGTTGTCACCGGCGGAGTCGTGCTTGGTGGCGTCGTGCTTGGTGGCGTCGTGCTTGGAGGGGTTGTCACCGGAGGATTAGTGCTTGGAGGGGTTGTCACCGGAGGCGTTGTCACCGGAGGAGTTGGGGCGTCGACTCTAGGAAGAGTTTGTTCGATTCTTCCTTCCAAATTTTTTGGCTGAGTACAGGCGCATGCTATATCAGCTGATTTGTAGTACAGAGAGACTGTAGACTCAGGAGCGAGCCCTGTCCATGTCACTCGCCCCGTGCTTGGATCATAGTGGCCCTTATCAGTTGGGTAGAACACAAGGGGCGTGATATATTCTCCGTTTAAGTCCTTTGCGGTTTCGATGCTGGTGGAGGTTGATGATCTGGATTTGGGCAGTACCGTTACATTGCCGTCCAAGTGGAGGTAGATTGGATGACCGGGTTTGTCGATGATGCCGTGAAGCGGTGAGATATCCCTGATGCTGTTATTTTGTAGATAAAGGTTCTCAAGTTGTGTATGGCCTCTCAGCGGCGACAAGTCCATGATGGCGTTGGTCTCCGAGGTTCGGGTGTAGCTGGGACTAATTGGCGACAGATCGATATAGGTAAGGTTAGTGAGGTTAGTCAACGCAGAAATGTCGGTAAATTGGTTAGTGCCGGGATCGTAGCCTGAGAAATCAATCTTCTGGAGTTGCGTCATTGTCCTGATCGGTGAGAGATCGTGGATTTTACTATCTGCAAGTTCTAGATCTGTCAGATGGGTGAGAAGGTTGATTCCTTCAAGGCTGGTAACCCCTGCATTATAGTGGCTAATCGTTGTTATGGTGTCGACCATGTGCTGCGTGAATGGTGAGGCAGTCGTGGCGCCGCCGCCCGCCGCGGTTGCGACGACTGCTGCAAGGTGCTGGTCCGGGAAGCATTCGGCGATTGTAGAGGTGCCGACGGTGCAGCCGTCTTGCGCGCTCGGCTCGTCGGCGGTGGCGCTGGACAGCGGCAACAGCAGTGCCGCGGCAGCGGTGATGGTGACTCCCACGGTTGCCAAACGCTTGAACGCTTTGCCGGGAGAAATGGGCAGTAAGTGCATTTTTGTCCTTTCTTTATACCTGACTGCTGGCCTTCTGACAAATATCTCAAAGCACTGAATACCAGTTCTACGGGTACGTTCCGCAAACGTAACTTTGCTATATTCCCTTTGTAAAAGATTGCGTGCAAAATTTCGTCTGTCTAATAAATCGTAACTTAAATTTTTCACATAAAAGGTTAAAAAAACTTGTCATTTAAAAGATTATCGAGCTATATCATTTATTAATTAATTACGTTAGAAATTAATGTAAAATATCCATATTTATTTAAATACATTAAATGAAATTGCATAATTGTGATATTCATTTTCTGCAATGACGATTAATTTGGCGAAATGGACTGTTATTTCTCACAGCATAAACTCAGTGAAGATGCAGGTTAGGGTACGGGTTACGCACCATCCTGGCGACTGGAGATTAATTAGACAGATCGTGGTGACCTGGCTGTTGTGATTGTTTGGTCAAGAGCCGTAGATTGCGGGCAATACACGATTGCCCATAGAAAAGTTAAATTTTTAGCAGCGTTTTCCTCGTTGTCATCGACGGTTGGACGAATGATTGCGACTCGAACGATTTGCGTACGGGGGCGATGGCCGAAGGCTTGGTTGATGGAACTGCGGTTGCTGATTGCCGATTTATGAATGTAAAGAGGACGGGCCGCAATTGAATTGTTGTGGCCCGCCCTCTCGTAGTGAAGCGGATGATATGGCTTCCGACGTTTCATGTGCCGAAAACGGCATCATGCTTTATTGCTAGGTCTTTTGTCTATTGGCGTTTCTCAGACCGACGGTGGCGCCGGCCAGCAGGATCGGCGCGATGACTGCCAGAGCGATGCCTGCGACACTGCTGCCGGTCGTGGCCAGCTGCGCCAGCGCAGAAGCCTGAGTTTGCGATTGTTGTTCAGCTACTGGTTTCGGTGAACCGGGCGTTGTGCACGTTGCGTTCGGTGTTGCCGTTGCTGTTGTCGCCGGCTCTGGCGTGCCAGGTGCCGCCGCAGTCGTTTCTGGAGTTTTGACCGACTGATCGGCTGCCGGGTTCGTGCTCGACAGCGTAGCCGACGGGACGGTCGGAGACGTGCCCAGTGGCTTCAAGGGCGACGGAAGAGTGCTTGGTGGGTTTGAGGGCGACGGATTCGGCGTGAGTGTCAGCGTAGGCGTCGGTGCCTCAAAGCGCCAAATATCAGAGTCTATAAGCGTGTTTTTCAATGCAATTTGCCATGTCCCCCTGCGAAAGATCGCTTGCAAATTGCATATGTATGGCAAATTGTAATGTAATTTATCATCATAAAGTATTAAAAATTTAGCTATTTAGATGAGTATCGATTAAAGTTAGTTGTTAATAAATTATAATAATAATTATCATAAAAATATTCAATCTTTATATGATTTCGACAAATTTATTTAATCAGATTCATCATTTGTCGCAATGTTGATGAAGCTGTCGAAGCCGAGCATGGTTATTCTCACGACAAAACTCAGTAAAGGCACGGGTGAAGTTCGGGTTGTTTGTTCTTCGGTTTCAGGCTTTAGCTGCCTAGGGGTTTCTTTGTGAAGTGGCTGAATATGAGTGAGGACCGGACCGCAATCAAATTGTTGCGATCCGGCCCTCACTCTGGCCTGTTGCTAGTTCCTGTTGTCTTCTCCGCGGTGGTGGGAGATGAGCAGTTCCTTCTTGCTGCGTTTGACGGCGACAAGGAAGAACATGGTGATCATGAACAGGGTCAGGACTATCCATGTGGGCATTTGCTTGCTGGCGTTGGGCGCGGCTGCGGAGGCTTGTGATTCGAACCCACTGCAAGAGTAAGCTGCCGGGCTGGCGCTGCCGATGGTGAAGTTGATCGGTTCACAGTTCGGCGTGCGCTTGGTCTTGGGCTGTGGCGCAGGAACCATGCCGAGGACGCGGTCGGCGCCTCCGGGCAAGCGTGGAGCCGCGGTTACGGCCGGGCGTCCGTTGCTTGTGTGCCGTGCCGCGGGAACGGTCATGCCGGGTTGTGCGGCGTTCGTGCCGGCTGCGTCGGCAAGCGCTGTAGCTGAACGTGCGGCAGAAGACGCAGACTGTGTGCCGGATGCCGTGGAGGCATCGGAATCACCGTGTTCGCTAGAAGCTGCTGATGTCCCTGCAAGGCTGGGCTTCTTGTGGCCATGGGATCCGACTGAAGCATTTGTTGTGCCTGTGGCATTGGATGTGGTTTCGGTGCCGGAGCCGGCAGATGTTCCAGATGTTCCAGGAGCGGTAGGCGTGCCGGTATTTCCAGGTGTTGACGGAGTGCTCGGGGTACCGGGAGTGGAAGGACTCTCAGGCGTACTCGGATTGGACGGTTCAGACGGAGTTCCGGGCATTGACGGGGTGCCGGGGTCGACTGGCTGAGATGGATTGGAGGGATTCGTGGGGCCAGTCGGGTCGGGATCGGAAGGATCGGTCGGATCGGCGGGATCTGGATCGGCGGGATTGTCTGGGGCGGCCGGATCTGCAGGATTAGCCGGATCGGAAGGATCGGAAGGATCGGAAGGATCGGAAGGATCGGAAGGATCGGAAGGATCGGAAGGATCGGAAGGATC